>QLTU01000016.1 GCA_003268905.1 Acidovorax defluvii | reverse complement strand
AGTGCTTTCCTTTGCGACTGGCCGGTCAACAAGAGAGCATCCTATGCACTCTTGGCCCAACCTATTGCTTGGTGCACTTCGTTCTGGAATCCGCCCTTTGAAAATCATGCGCGTGATCGTTTTGGGTGCCGGCTTGCTCGGCGTGACTTCGGCTTATTTTCTGCAGCAACTCGGCCACGAGGTGACCGTCATCGACCGCCAGGGCGCCCCCGGCGCCGAAACCAGCTTTGCCAACGGCGGGCAAATTTCGGTGAGCCACGCCGAACCCTGGGCCAACCCCAGCGCGCCGCTGAAGGTGCTGCAGTGGCTGGGGCAGGAGGATGCGCCGCTGCTGTTCCGCATCCGCGCCGACATGCGCCAGTGGCTGTGGGGCCTGTCCTTTTTGCGCAACTGCACGCCGGCGCGCACGCGCCACAACATCGAGCAGATCGTGCGCCTGGGCACCTACAGCCGCAGCGTGCTGCAGCAACTGCGCGCGGACGCGGGCATCCAGTACGACCAGCGCACGCAGGGCATCCTGCACTTCTATACCAACCAAAAGGAATTCGACGGCGCACTGGCCCCGGCCGAGCAGATGCGCGGTTTGGGCTGCGAGCGCCAGGTCATCAGCGCCGACGAGGCCGTGCGCATCGAGCCGGCGCTGGCCCACATCCGACCGCAGCTGGCAGGCGCCACGTTCACGGCCGAGGACGAGTCGGGCGACGCCAACCAGTTCACGCGCGAACTCGCCAAACTGTGCGAGGCGGCGGGCGTGCAGTTCCGCCTGGGGCACCACATCACTGCGCTGCGCGAAGTGGGTGGCAGCATCGACCATGTGGAATTGACCAACGCCGAAGGCCGCTTCGAGCGCGTGCGTGGCGATGCGTTTGTGCTGGCCATGGGCTCGTTCAGCCCGCTGCTGGCCCAGCCGCTGGGCATTCGCCTGCCGATTTACCCCGCCAAGGGCTATTCGGTGACCATGCCAGTGAAGGACGCCAGCATGGCGCACCAGGTGAGTCTGACGGACGACGAGTTCAAGCTCGTGTTCTCACGCTACACCAGCGAACGCGGCGGCGACCGGTTGCGCATTGCTGGCACCGCCGAGCTCAACGGCTACAACCGCGACCTCAACCAGGTGCGCTGCGACGCCATCGTGCGCCGCGTGGAGCAACTCTTTCCCGGTGCGGGCGACGCGAGCCAGGCGCAGTTCTGGACCGGCCTGCGCCCCGCAACGCCCAGCAACGTGCCGCTGATCGGCCAGACGAAGGTGGGCAACCTGTTTCTCAACACCGGCCACGGCACGCTGGGCTGGACGCACGCCTGCGGTTCGGGCAAGGCGCTGGCCGACATCGTGAGCGGCCGCGTGCCAGAGGTGGATTTTGCGTTCCAGGGAATGGCCGCAGGACGTGGCGCCCATGCGCTGGTGCCGGCAGCCAAGGGGGCATGAGCACCCAAAACGGATGAAGCGGCTGCAGCCGCTTCACAGGGAAGGCGCCAGAGCGAAACCACAGCGCCAAAAAAGGCCCGCCACAAGACTCGTGGCGGGCGGACGGCCCGTTCAAGGCGATGCCGCACCCGTGGCATGCGCGACAAAGCGTGCCAAAGCCTGCATGTCTTGCGGGCTGATTTTTTCGGCGTAGGAGGGCATCACGCCGATGCCGTTGCGCAACGCGCGCAGCACGCGGTCGGCATCGGGCTTGAGCTCGTCCAGCACCGGGCCGATCTGCCCCTCAGCCCCGGCCGCCTGCAAGGTGTGGCAAACGGCGCAGGCCGGCTGCAGGGTGGTGAACAGCAGCTTGCCGCGCGCTATTTCGGCAGGGTCGGCCGCCACGCTGGCGCCCGCCAGCAATGCCAGCCCACCCGCCGCCAAAGCGCGTGGCAGCCAGCGCCTCGTCGCCAACGCCACGTCAGGCCACCGTCACGGTCACGGCGTGATCGCTCCAGCTGGCGTTGTTGTAGCCGCCCACGTTTTCTTCGCGCTGCTGGGCCTGCACATTGCCTGCCATGTCGGTAGCACGGCTGGCCAGCACATGGGTGCCCGCACCCAGGCGCACCGGCAGCACGAACTGGCGCCAGGCAAACCGGCCAAGGTCGGGGCCCACGAGTTGCGCCGCCTGCCAGGTCTTGCCGCCATCCACCGACACCTCAACCCCCTTGACGGCGTGCATGCCGCCGAATGCCACGCCGTGGATCTGCGCCACACTGGCCTTGAGGGGGCCTTGCTCGGGCAGCGGGCCGTTGATCCAGGACTTGACCGTCATCTCCCACACCGAGGGCTGGTCCGGGCTTGCCTTGGTGCCGGGTGGCGACATGCGGTAGCCGTGCTGCATGATGCGCGCCTGCGACTGTGTCGGCGTGAACGCCAGCCGCTTCACATACTTGATGTTGTTCACGCCCTGGTAACCCGGCACCACCAGGCGCAGCGGCCCGCCATGCGCCAGCGACAAGGGCTCGCCGTTCATTTCCCAGGCCAGGATGGCATCGTCCAGCGCCTTCAGGGGCACCGAGCGCTCGACAAGAACGGTCAGAGGGTCCACACCTTCGGGCAGCTTTTCACCACCGGTTCCGGTGACATACGCCATGCCGTCCACCAGCCCACCCAGGGCGGCCACCACGTTGCGCAGCGGCACACCGCTCCACACCACACAACCGGCGGCACCCACCGTCCACGGCGTACCGCTGGGCTTGCTGGGGAAGAACCCCCGACCATTGCCCGAGCACTGCAGCACCGTGGCGACGGTGTCGATGCCCAGCGTCTTGAGCTCGGCCAGGCTCAGCGTGCGCGGGCTTTTGACGCCCTCGATGGACACGGTCCAGGCATCGCGGTTCTCCAGAACGGCGGCGTCGGGTGCGGGCAAATTGTTGCGAACGTACAACTGGTTCGACGGCGTGATCACGCTGGTGCCGAAGGCTGCGCGGCGCGTTTCCAGGGTGCTGCCGCTGTGCACGATCAGCGCATTGGCGCTCTTCCAGCCGGCGTAGCCGGGCAACGGCTTGGGCGTGGCTGCGGCCTGGGCACGTGCAACGCCAGTCCAGCCAGCCAGCCCCAGCGCACTCAGTGCGGCAGCGCTTCCGGCCAGCATGTGGCGGCGTGGCAGTGTCATCGGGTTCGTCATGGGCAGGGTTCTCCGGAAATAAAGGAAACAGGTGAAGTCCGTCTTGCAACGCCGGATCGCCCGACGCCACAGAAGGGGCTGGGCGGATTTTGTGTGGGAAGCCGTTTTTGGCGAAGCGCTTTTGGAGCACAGATTTAAACAGGTGCAACAAATCCGCTGCAGGTGTTCGCAATGTCAAACCCTTGGGGCATATTTGCCAGACGGTTCACCGTGTTGCAAACGCGCACGCCCGGAAGTTGCCAGGCCAAAGCGCGGGCTATGCCGGATTGCGGCGGGGTCCAGGCAGGGCGTGCCCTGGTGTGGCCTCGCACCGTGGTGGAATCCGGCGCCGCACCGCCCATTGCGGCAAGCCACGGTGAAATTGAAGCGCCGCCATTCAACAATTCAAGAGGAAAAGCCATGCCCCGCAACTTTCAATGGACCGCTGTCACGCTGGCGTGTCTGCTCGTCAGCCCCTGGGCCCAGGCCCAGCTGACGGCCATCGTGGCGGTGGAACCCACCGCCAAGAAGGCGGCCCACACCATCGTCCGCAGTGCGCTGGAAACAGGCCTGACACAGGCAGCAGGCCAGCCCCTGAAGCTCAGCACCAGCGAAGACCTGGCCGATGTGATGCGGGCCACCCGCAGCGCGGGCTATGACGTGTTCATCGGCCCTGCACAGGTTGCTGCCTCGGCCTTGCAGCGGGGCTATGAACTGGTGGGTGCCACGCAAAAATCCGAGCAATACCTGCTGATCGGCGCAGCCAATGTGCCTGCGGTGGCGGCCATGAAAGGCCAGCGGCTCTATTTGCCGCAGCAGGACTCGGTCTACACCTATATGGCGCGCGGCATGCTCAATGAAGCCGGGCTGTCGTTCCAGGACCTGAAATCGGTAAAGCATGAAAAATACCCGCAAGCAGGCCTGTCCGCGTTGTCGCTGGGCGTTGCGGACGCCACCGTGGTGCGCGCCGATGAATGGGCCGAGTGGTCGGCGGGCCACCCCGGCGTGGCACGCGTGCTGGCCACCTCGCACCCGGTGCCGGGCGGCTTCACGATCGTGGTGCGCAAGGATCTGCCCGCCGATACACGCAGCAAGCTGGGCCAGTGGTTCGGCACGGCCACGGTGTCCAGCGGGCTGACGCCGGTCACCCAGCGCCCCGACGCCCAGGAATACCGCCGCGTGGCCGAACTGGGCCTGTTCACACCCAACGGCCTGCCCGGCGTGACCCGCATTTCCGCCAAGGAGGCGCAGCAGTTGCAGGCCCAGGGCGCCGTGGTGGTGGATACGCGCACCGAGAAGGAATTCAAAGCCAAGCGCATCCGGGGCGCAGTGTTGGCCGCCTACGTGGAGAAAAGCCTCAAGGATGTGGCCTTCAACGCGGCCCAGGACGACTTTCAGGCGTTCGACAAGGTTTCCCTCGACAAGACCAAGCCGGTGATCTTTGCCTGCAATGGAGCCGAGTGCTGGAAGTCCTACAAGGCGGCCAAGGTGGCAGCTGCCAAAGGCTTCAAGTCGGTGTACTGGCTGCGTGGCGGATTGCCCGAATGGGATGCTGGCGGACTGCCCACGGAAGGCGGCTGAGGCCACGGGCATCGCCCGCGCTCCAGACAAACTTCGACAGAAAGCCCATGACTGTCAGGCGCGCGGGTTGCTGACCTGAAGGCTGAGGCCAGCGGCGCACCACCAAGCCAACGGTACGCCAGGTCAGGCGCTACTGCCCGCGCAGCATCACGCGCCAACAAACACCGTCAACACGCCGGTGTAGCCATACAGGTGGTGGTGCGCAATTTCACCGCCGGCGAAAAAACCCACCAATGGCACATCGCCCAGCGCATGCCGCACGATCTGCAGTTCGGCACTGGGGCCGCCAAAGTGGGGGCCGCCCCGGCCCGAGCAGCTCACGTAGATCGCGCCACAGATGCGCCGCCCCGTCTGTGGCAGTGCACCAGCACCGGAGGCGCCAGGGGCTGCGGCCTGTTGTCCGCCCTGCGCATCGGACGATACCAACGGTGCGGTCTCCAGCTCTTCGGGCGAAAGCTCTTCGCGGATTTCGGCGCAGATGCGCATGAGGTCGGCGCGCGCCGCCGCCACATTGCGCTGGCAAAACGTCAGGTGCATTCCTGGTTCCACATGGTCGGCCAGCGCTACGCCCCGGCGGGTGGCATCCAGGCCCACGATGTGGCGCACACGCGTGTCGGTGCCGAAATGGCCCGTGCGGCGCTGGCCCTGGGGCTGCTCGCCCGCATTGACCAGCCCGGCCAGCGTGGCGCGCACCTTGCGAAGGGCGGGTTGCGGGTCGCCACCGTCCAGAGAAACCTCCAGCGTGTCGAGCAGCACATCGAGCGCAGGTTCGCCATCGAGCTGCAGCACCACGTTTTCGTGCGCGGCGGTGATGGTGTGCTGCACGCCCACGGGCTGGCAACCTTGCGTGACACGCGACACCAGCGCCACCCCGGCGCCAAACGCCACACCCGAAAGCCCGCCGTCAAACACCCCGCTGGCGCCGCCCTGCCCGGCCATGTTGCCGTCACCCCCCACCGCAAACTGCACGTTGTTGCTGCGGCTGGCGCTCAGCCCCCCAAACAGGTAACCCGTGGCGGTGCGCGCAGCCATCTCGTCCAGCAGCTCGGCCAGTTCGGCGGTATGGCCATCGGCATGCACCAGCGCGGTATAGGCCTCGAACCCGCTGGCCGGATTGCGCGGCAACGGGGCCACACCGGAAAACACGCGGTACTGGTCGGCGGGCACGTCCAGCAGCATCACGGAGAGCGCGGGCTCGTCAAAATACTCGGCGTTGCTGGCCGAGACGCCCACGCCCACGGTGCCGCTCCAGTCGGTCACCTCGGGCAGTTCACTGCTCAGATAGTCGAACAGCGCCTGCGCCTCGCTGGCGTAGTGGTCGGTGATGTAGAGCAGGCCCAGCGTGGGTGCGGATGCGTATTCGGGCAGGGACATCTGGGCCCGCAACTGGGCCAGCACGAGCGCGGCGGCCATGCGCCACTGGGGGTGGGTGGCATGGCCGGTGGGAAATAGTTTCATGGTGTGACCTCTCGGGCAGTGACGGGCGCTGCCCGCAGCACCGCCAGATCAGTGATCTCAGCCCGCCGACTTGCGCGGTGCGCGGCGGGCCGTGGCTTTTTTGGCGGCGGGTTTCGCGGCGGGCTTGCTGGCAGATTTGGCAGGTGCCTTTTTTGCAGCAGACTTTTTGGCAGCGGGCGCTTTGGCCGCACCGGCAGCAGCGCGTTGGCCGGCCTGCATGGTCTCTATGCCCTTGGCGGCAAACTGGCTGGCCATGTCGGTGGCGGTCTTCATGGCTTCTTTGGCCAGGCCGGTGGCCACGTTATGGGCGGGATCGATGCCGGTCTGCTTGGCGGCGTCTTTCAGGGCGTTGGCCGCAATCTGCTGGAACTGGCTGGTCAGCGCGCCCCACCAATGCATGGGGTCCACCACGGATGGCTCGGGGGCCTGGGAGCCCTTGGAATCGTCGGCCGGTGCGGCCTGGGCTGGCTTGACGGGTTCTGCGGGCGCAGGCGCAGCGGCGGCTGGCGCGGGGGTTGCTGCAGCAGTTGCAGCTGCCCGGCCGGCAAAGGTTTCGGCAGCCTTTTGCATGCTGCCCATCACGCCGTCGGCAGGCTTGAGCTTGAAGGCGCTGGCCACGTCGCCCATGCTGAAGTTCATGCCCTTGAGCGTGGCCAGCGTCATCTTTTGCACCTCCAGCGCCTGGACGGTGGCGGTCAGGGCGCGCGAGTTCTGCTCCAGCCAGAACTGCACGGCCTTGAGTTCGTCGATGCGTTTTTCCAGCTCTTCGACGCTGATGGTGGGCGCCACCCAGTTCGACAGGTTGGGCAGCTGGGGAATGCTGCTGGAGGCCCCTTTGGCCAGGCTTTGCAGAAAGTCAAAGCCGGGGACGAATTTGCCGAAACCGAAGTTGGATGTGTCGCTCATGGCCGCTCCGCAATATGTGGGTCTTTGGCACGCGCCCCGCAGGGCGTCGTGTTGGCACAGCTTACTCCAATGCCTTGCGTTCCGGAAAGCCCCCGGTGCTCAGTGCTTGTTTCCGTGCGCTGCGCCTTGGCCCATGCCGGAGGCCGCTGCTCCAGGTGCTTGCGAGGCCACCGGCAGCTGCAGTGGCAGCTGGGTTTCGGCGCCCTTGGCATCCTGGAACACCAGGGTCACAGGCACGTTGGAGCCCTTGGCCAACGGAGCCTTCAGGTCCATCAGCATGACGTGGTAGCCGCCGGGCTTGAGCTCGACGGTTTTGCCGGCAGGCAGGTCGAGCGCGGGTATGGCGCGCATTTTCATGATGTCGCCTTCCATCTTCATCTCGTGCACTTCGACCACGCCGGCTGCTGGCGACTCGGCGCGCACCAGGCGCGCGCCGTCTTTGGCAGTCAGGCGCATGAAGGCACCCGTGGCCTTTTGGCCCTGCACGGTGGCACGCGCCCAGGCGCCGTCCACCGCCACGGGGGCAGTGGCTTGGGCGTGGGCCTGGCCGGCAAGCAGGGCAAGGGCGAAGAGTGCGGGGCGGGTGATGCGGTGCAGTGTCATGGGGTTCTCCTGGGTAAAAAACGAATGGGAAACAGTAAAAGGGAAACAGTGAAAGGGGAACAACGTCAGCGGGAGGCCGCGTGCTGTCGACATTGCCACAGACAAGGCCTTCGGCGCAGGCGCGGAAATCTTCTGCCTGCCCGGCTTGCGGCCTGCAAACCGCTGCACACCTTGGCCAGCGCTGGCCCAGCCATGGCATGGGCGCGTCGCGCATTCAGGTAGCGCGGGCGCGGGGTCGATTCGCATAGGGCACTGGACACATCCAGCGCCGCGCAGCTTGGGTGCACGCAGCCTCCTGATTACAAGCCAAATTGGCCTCTAGCGCTTATCGATAAAGCGCAAACAGCTATTATAATAATAGCAAAATCAGAAGACAGCTGGGGGCCCGCGCGGCGGCAGCGGCGCGGCTGTGCGGGCCGCAATGTGCGCTGGCGGGGCAGAACCCAGGGCATGCGACGGGGGGCGGGCGACCGGCAACACTGCCGACGGGGGTGGCGGGGGTACACCGACATGGGCGCACAGTGGGCAGTCCAGCGTGTGGCTGGGAGTCTCCCGGGCGCCTTCATCGCTTTTCGCCACCAGTTTGATGGCACCTGAGCCCGCGCAAATCAGCTCTACGGCCTGCGGACTGACCAGCGGCGAAGCCACGGCCACGCCGATCGACAGGGCAAACCACGCCAGCGCAAGGCGCGCGAACCAGCGAAGGTGCCGAAGGGTTTGCAGGAGGTGCCGCATGACGGCGCTGATTGTAGGGTGCCAACCCGCCATGCCCTTGACCGGGGTCATCTGTGCGACGGACTTCGCCGGTGCGCTCGCCTACGATGTGGGCTTCCACCGCACGACACCGGAGACAACCCCCATGCTGACACTCTGCGGCTTTTCAGCCAGCAACTACTACAACAAGGTCAAGCTCGCCCTGCTTGAAAAGGGCCTGCCCTTCACCGAAGAACGGGCTTGGGTGGGCGAGACCGACCCCAGCGCCACGCCGCTGGGCAAGGTGCCCTACCTGCGCACACCCCAGGGCACGCTGTGCGAATCGGCGGTAATGACCGACTACATCGAAGCCGCCCACCCCCAGCCCGCCCTGCTGCCTGCCGACCCGTTTGCCGCCGCCAAGGTGCGTGAGCTGATCACCTTCATGGAGCTGCACCTGGAACTGGTGGCGCGCAACCTCTACCCACAAGCCTTCTTTGGCGGTACCGTCAGCGAGTCGGCCCGCGAGAAAGTGGGCGTGCAACTGGAGAAAAACATTGCCGCCTTCGGCCAGCTGGCAAAGTTCAGTCCCTTTGTGGCGGGCGACAGCTTCACGCTGGCCGACTGCGCCGCCATCGTGCATCTGCCGCTTATCAGCGCAGCCACCAAGATCATCTATGGCCGCGACTACCTGGCCGACCTGCCGGTGCGCGACTACCTCGCGCGCATGGCCGAACGCCCCCATGTGCAGCGCCTGAACGCCGACCGCAAAACCAGCACCGCCGAAATGCTGGCCCGCCAACCCAAGCGCTGAGCACGCGCTGGAAAGAAAGGGGGAAATCCGGCCGCAGCAGCCGCCAGAAGCGGCAGATGCATCGGCTTCCTCCGTGCCATGCCGGGCTCCCCGCAGGGGCTGTGCAGCCTCTTCTTGACCCTTGTCAACGCATGGTGGGTACCTCGGGCGCACCATGGAGGTGTTAGACCATTCCCAAGGAACCCTCGCATGGACCCCCGTCTCGCCGCTCCCTTCCGCCAGCAACTGCTTGCACAGCAATCCGCGCTTTTGGCCCAGTTGGCAGAGCAACGGGGGGGCGTCATCGGCCGGGCCGAGGCAGCAGCGGACCATTTTGGGCAGCCAGAAGATCCGCGTGCCCAGTTGGCCACTGAACGCGAGCTGGAATTTGCGCTGGACGAGCGCGAAACCGCCCACCTGGCCGCCGTGGTTGCGGCCCTCACACGCATCGAGGCCGGCACCTATGGCGAGTGCACCGATTGCGGTACCCATATCACCGCAGCCCGCCTGCACGCCACACCCGAGGCCGCGCGCTGCGTGCACTGCCAGGAAAAGGCCGAGCAGCACCGCCGGGCAGCCTGAGCAATCCTTTTTTTCTCCACTTCTTTACTTCAAGAAAGCATTTTCATGAGCACTTTTCACGCCGTTGTCTGGATGGACCACTCCGAAGCCCATGTGGTGATGTTCGACCGCGAACACACCGAGGCACAGCGCATCAAATCCCGCAGCCACCACAAGCACCAGGGCAAGACAGAAGACCTCAGCCAGTTTTTTGCCGCAATCGCCCAGGCCCTCTCCGGCACGCGTGAAGTGCTGCTGGCAGGCCCTGGCCTCGCGCGCAACCAGTTCCGCGACTGGTGTGCCAAGCACAACGCTGCAGTGGCCGGCGCGGTGGTGGACTCGGTCGCGGCAGACCATCCCTCGGACGCTCAGCTGGTGGCCATGGCGCGCCAGTACTTCAAGAAGTTTGACAACATGGCGTCCGATCCGTCGATGGCCTGAACCCGGCCAGCCTGGCGTGCCTGATCGGCCCCGCCAGGCCGGTGCCTTGGCTGCTATCCTTTGCAGGATGCGCAGCCTTTTTCATTTCGCCTTTCATGTCACCGACCTGGATGCGGCGCGACGCTTCTATGGCGGCGTGCTGGGTTGCCAGGAAGGCCGAAGCACCGACACCTGGGTGGACTTCGATTTTTTTGGCCACCAGATCTCGTTGCACCTGGGCACCCCGTTTGCCAGCGCCCGCACGGGACATGTTGGCGACCACCTGGTGCCGATGCCGCACTTTGGTGCAATTGTGGAGTTGCCCGCCTGGCACGCACTGGCTGCGCGGCTGCGTGCAGCCAACACATCCTTTGTGCTGGAACCCCAGGTGCGTTTTGAAGGCCAGCCCGGCGAGCAGTGGACAATGTTCTTCCATGATCCGAGCGGCAACCCGATCGAGATCAAGGGCTTTCGCTCGCTGGACACGGTGTACGCATCGTGAGCTACACCTTTGCGTCGGCCACCATCCTGCTGCTGCTGATCACCGATCCGCTGGGCAACATCCCCATCTTTGCCAACGCCCTGCGCGGCGTGGCGCCCGAACGCCGGGCCCGGGTGATCCTGCGCGAGGTGCTGATCGCCTTTGCGCTGCTACTGGTATTTTTGTTCTTCGGCGCACAGTTTTTGCAGGTCATGAACCTGAGCGATCTGTCGCTGCAGATCGCTGGTGCGGTTGTGCTGTTTCTGATCGCGCTGCGCATGATCTTCCCGCCCGACGCCGGACCTCCAACCGACCTGCCAGGCGAGCCGCTGATCGTGCCCTTGGCCATCCCGGCGCTCGCAGGCCCCTCCGCCATGGCCACCGTGATGCTGCTGGTGGCCCAGGCGCCCGAGCGGCAGCTGGAATGGGTGGCTGCCCTGTGTGTGACCATGGCAGTGTGCGCGGTGGTGCTGCTACTGGCCGAGCGCATACAGCGCCTGGTGGGCGAACGCGTGGTGATGGCGTTTGAACGCCTGATGGGGCTGATCCTGGTGGCCATTTCGGTGGAGATGCTGATCCGGGGCATCAAGCAACTGGCCCATCAGCTGTAGACAGCCCCGCCTTGGGGCTTGCGCGCGCAACTCCGCCCGTAAGCATGCGGTGACAGATTCACCGCGCGCACGGTTATTTGCGGGCCAGCGCCGGCACAGCACCTAACGCAAAGACCGAATTGGGCACGCCGGCGCGGGCCATCAGCGGCGCAGGACGACGGGCCAGCTTGGTGCGCGTCACCACCGGCGACTCGACCCGCACGCCACGCGCCTGCTGCTCCGCCACGAGGTCGCGCAGCGTGACCGACTGGAGGTATTCCAGCACCCGCGCGTTGAATGCAGACAAAAGCGACCCGGTCATGGTCACCATCTGCGACGAGCCGTTTGCGGCCGGCGCAGCCTCTTCACCGGGCTTGTGGTTCTCTACCGCCAATACGATGTCGGCAACCGACACCTGCTCGGGCTTGTGGGCCAGGGCGTAACCGCCTCCAGGCCCTCGCGTGCTGTCCACCAGTCCGGCCCGTTTGAGGGCGCTGAAAAGTTGTTCAAGATAAGACAGGGATGTGCCCTGGCGCGCACTGATCGTGGACAGCGCAACGGGCGCGGTGTTCTGTCGCATTGCCAAGTCAGTCATTGCAGACACGGCAAGCTGGCCTCTGGTGGTAATTCGCATCTTCACTCCTTGTGAACACTGATACCTCCGAGCCCCGGGAAACCCTTTCCGGCTCGGTCCATCAAAACAATATAGCGGCTGGAACACTTCGCGTATATTCGTTTTATCGAGAAAAATAGTGCGGTTTTTTCGAACCATGGTGTTCCTTCATGAACTTCAAACATCTCAAATACTTCTGGACAGTTGCCAAGGCGGGCGGCGTGGTGCGTGCCGGCGAGCAACTGCACACCACGCCCCAGACGCTGTCAGGGCAAATCAAGCAACTAGAGCAATGGCTTGGCCATGACCTCTTTCGCAAGCGCGGCAGAGGGCTGGAGCTGACCAGCGAAGGGCGGGTTGCACTGGGCTACGCCGAGCAGATTTTTGCGCTGGGTGACGAGCTGGAAAAATCCGTCCGCCTGTCGCGCGACCAGGCAAAGACGCTGGAGTTTCGCGTGGGCATCGCCGATTCGGTGGCCAAGCCGGTGGCCTATCACTTGCTGGAACCGGCGCTGGGCCTGGTGGATCGCGTGCACATGATTTGCCACGAAGGCAAATTCCCGGAGTTGCTGGCCCAGCTCACCCTGCACCGCCTGGATCTGGTGATTGCAGACGAGCCGGTATCCCGAAAGGTGGGGGTCAAAGCCTTCAACCATGCCCTCGGGACCAGCGCCATGAGCTTTTTCTGTGCCCCTTCACTCGCACGGCAACTCCAGGGGCCTTTTCCGCAATGCCTTCACCGCGCGCCCATGCTGATCCAGGGGCTCTCGTCTTCCGTGCGCCAGCAACTCGACCACTGGTTCAACAAATACCAGCTCCAGCCGCTCATCGTGGGTGAGTTCGACGACAGCGCCCTCATGAATGCCTTTGGTCGGGAAGGCCGCGGCGTTTTCACCTCCCCCAGTGTGCTGGAGGACGAAACCATGGCGCAGTTCGGTGTGGAGATGGTGGGCAAGACCTCTGAGCTGGTGGAGGAATTTTTTGCCATCTCCGTGGAGCGTCGCATTACCCATCCCTGTGTTTCCGCTATCACCCGGGCCGCCAGGGCAAAGCTGTTTGCGCTGTAAGCGCGCTGCCCAAAAACGGCATGAACAGAGCGGCCCTGTGGGCGCGGCGTTCGGTGCGTTAAAAAGCTGCGGCCACCGAACTGCCAACTTGGTGATGGCGCCCGGGTACCAGTGCGCAAGGCGGGTTCGCTGCCCAACCTTGGCTGAAGAAACGGAGCGCGCGGCAGCATGACCAAACACGCAGGTCCGTGACCTTGCCTTGCCAAAAAACGCCGAAAACCTATTGCTTCGACCGACTCTTGCGCACCGGCTTGGCCGTGGAGCTGTTGGCCTTGGCGCTTGCCTGCTCCAGCCACAGCAAGGAATCCATCTGCGACAGAAAACGGCGCAGGTAGTCGGGCGACAGGGACTGCATCAGGCTGAGTGAGCGCAGCATGAGCCTGTGCGAGTTGAGTGGCCCGGCATTCTCAGGCCCGCGGTGCAGCGCCTGTACCACCTGTTGCTCTGCAGAAATTTTTGACCAGACCTCAGTGAACTGGCGCACGCTCCTCAGGTCCGACAGGCTGGCGCCTTCGCTGGCGAGTTCGGTGCCTGCATCTGCTGGTGCGCGGGCATTCAGCTCGCGGTTCAGTTGCGCCAGAGCAGCGCCTGGAGCGGGCGCTGCAGACTTTGGAAGGCACGGGCTTTCCCCAACGATCAACGACCTTCGCCCGGCATAGGCTGCAACGGCCTCGCGCAACCGGCTCGCCAGCACCTGCTGCACCGCCGCGTGCTGGCCCGGCAAGCGCCGGGCCAGCACCTCCAGGTAATGAAACCGCGCGGGGTCGTAGTGATGTGCGCCCTCTGCCCGCAAGGACTCCAGGGTGGGCTCACTTGGCTCACTCATGGGCGATGGTTTTTGCGTTGGTGGCCCTGGGCACCGGGGCCATTTCCACGCGGCGGTTCTGCGCGCGGCCCTTTTCATCCGCGTTGTCGGCAACGGGTTGCTCGGCACCGAAGGCGGCAGCAAACACCTGCGAAGATGGCATCCCCTCGTCGATCAGGGCGCGTGCCACAGTGAGCGCCCGCTGGGCCGACAGCTCCAGGTTGTCGGCAAAGCGCTGGTGGGGGACACGCAGCAACGTGGTGTTGTCGGTAAAGCCACTCACCATCAGCATTTCATCGCGTTCGCGAAGATACACCTGCAGCGGCTGCACCAGACTTTTAAGGAGCTGGCGGCCTTCTGGACGCAGCTCGTCAGAGCCTGCCGCAAACAGCACGCTGCCGCTGATGCCTATGCGGCCGTTGTTTACCGTGACCCGACCGCTGGCCAGCGGAATGGCAAGAGCCTTCTCCAGCGCCATGCGCCGCTGCTCTTCGATCTGGCGCTTTTCCACCTCCTGCTTGAGGCTTGCCACCAGATCAATCTGCACCACGAGTACGCCGACAAGGATCAACACAAACGCGCCGAGCAGACCCGCCATGAGGTCGCCAAAAACAGCCCATATCGGTGCGGTATGCGCCGTGTCATCGTCGAATGCTTCATCCAGGCCGGTCACGCATCGCCTCCCAAAGACGCCATGGCAGGCCGCCCCACACTGCCTTTATTACCGTGGAGCCTGCGCAGGTCTTCCACAATGCCCTGCTGCGCGCTGATGCTCAGGTCGATGACCTCACGGGCCTGGGCCACGTAGTAGGCCAGTTGTTCGTCGCTGCGGCTCATGGACTGCCCGATCGCCTGCTCAATGCTCTGCATGCTCTCCATGAGCTTTTCATTGCTGCCACTGAACAAGTCAACGCCACGGCTGAACGATTCTCCCAGGCTGGCCAATTCCACCGCACTGGCCGCCACATGTACGGCCACGTCGCCCACTGTGCCCGCCTGTTCCCGGAGTACCTTCCCAAACTGCTGACCCGCATGATCGAGCGCCTGGACTGCGGACCCTGCCAGTGTCTCGACGGCTGCGCGCTGTTGTATCGCGGCTTCGCTCACCGAGTTCAGCAGGGTTCCCAGCTGCTCCATCATGGCCGTGCGTTCTGCCAGGGCAACGTTGTCACGCTCACTCAGACGGGTCATTTCCTCGCGCAGCTGCGTGATGACCACCGCCGCGGCCTGCGGCACATCTGCGGCCGTCTTCAGCAGGCGTGTGAGGGGCGCCTCCAGGGCCGAGCCCAGCATTGCCAGATGCTGCGCCACGGCAGCCTGCAGCGTGTCGAGCCGATCCACCGCTGCCTGCCCGCGCACGGCCTCTGCATCGCGCAGTAAATTCAGCTCGGTGCGCCACACGGCAGTCAGCTCATCCATGCGCTGGCCCTGGGTATGCACCCACTGGGCCTCGGTCTCGATGCGGGTGCGCAGGAGCGCATCCGATTGGTCCATCAACGCAGCCGCACCGCCGATCGCGCGGGTCACCTGCTCGGTCATTCGCTCGGTGATCTGCGCTGTCGTGGCCTCCAGGGCCTGGCATACGCCCTGTTGCTGCGCCGCCGTCTGGGCCCCTGCGCGCTGCCATTCGGCGCTGAGCGCGCTGGCCATGGTTTCCATGGAGCGGATCCAGCCGTCCAGGCGCTGCTGATCAAAGGCCAGCTGAGTCGCGTGCGATTGCACACCCAGTTCACGCAGCGACGCCACCAGGAAGTTGGAGCGCTCATCAAACGCTTTCGTTACCGACTGCAATGCGCCGCCCAGCTGCTCCACCAAGCCGCCCTGGGTTCGTGTGTAACTGTGCAAGGCTGTGGTCCATGTGTCGGCCACCCGGTGGGCCGTACCCTCCCATTGCGCAGTGAGCGCCTGCAACTGCACATCGGTGGTCTCGCGCAGGCGCTCGTGCGAGTGCTGGGCCTCCTGGGTCATGGCGGCCATCGCCTGCTCGACCACCTGACGGATCGCATCCCCGGCGCGGAGGGCATTGGTTTCAAGGCTCTCTTGCAAGGATGCCCCCACAGAGCTAGCCAGATGCGTGTAGGCCGAAGCGGCCTCGCGGTGAAACTCCTGCTGTTGGGCCAGCAAATGCTGGTTGAGCTGGTCATTGCGACGCTCCAGCCCTTGCATCAGGTCTTGCAGGCGCTCAGCAATCAGCGGCATGGCCTGCGCCTGCGTCTTGAATGCAAGAAGCATTTCATCACGCCGATGGGCTGCCGAGAATGGCCGGAACAGTGCAGGAACACGCGAGTCGAGCAGGCGCGCGGCCTCCAATCGCTCACGACGGCTCATGGCGGACAAGAGGCCCAGGATGGCCGATGCAGCGACCCCAGCGATGGAGGTGCCAAAGGAAAGACCAAGGCCCTGGATCGGAGCCGCCAGCGCAGAGCGAATCGACTCGAGGCTGGACGAGGTCTCCAGCGCAAACATGGCACCCTTGAATGTGATCACCATTCCCAGGAACGTGCCCAGCATGCCGAGCATGACCAGCAGGCCTACCAGATAGGGTGTGAGGGCTGGGCCGGGCAAGGCTACACGCTCGCCCTCTATGCGCTGACGCACTGGGCTGCGCA
Organism: Acidovorax defluvii; assembly: GCA_003268905.1. GTDB lineage: Bacteria > Pseudomonadota > Gammaproteobacteria > Burkholderiales > Burkholderiaceae_C > Acidovorax > Acidovorax defluvii. Next base: position 79,969 of record QLTU01000016.1, on the reverse strand, counting down.
GTGAAGGAACAAGGCGGACCAGCCAGCCGTCCAGGTCCGCCAACGGCTCTGCGGGGTTAACAGCCAGCGCAGTGGTAAGGGACGCGGTGGCGGCCCGGAATTGCACCAGCTCATATGCACCCAGTACGTAAACGCCGCCAATCACCACCGTCATCACCAGCGCCAGAGAGCTAGACCCCACGAACCCCCAGCCCACCCAGGCCACTACAGCAAGGCCCGCCGCAAATAGGGATGCCATCACGATCTTGTTCATTCCTGTTGTCCTATTTTGTCGTTGCGTGCGGCCTCCAACAACCCGTAAATCGGCTGAAGGCGCGCCTGCATTTCGGCGAGTAGCAACGCCTGTAGATCCTGCTCAAAGGCCCACAGCCACCCACCGGACTGTCGCCAGCGCTGTGGGTCATCGGCCCGGCCGGTGGTTTGCAGCATCTTTTGGTGCTCTTTGTGCCGATACACCAGACGACGCTCCACATAGCCCGACAACATGGCCCACGCCCGCTGCTCCCGCGCGTGAAACATCTGCTCCATGACGGAATCCAGCATTGCGAGCTGCCGCACGCTGCGTGCTCCAGTCGACAGCCACTGCCGCATCTGCGCCCGCACGGCGCCCAGTTTTGCGTCCATGTATTTTTGTATGCCGAGATAGCGCTGCACTTGTGCGGCAAAGTCATCCCGCTTCCAGGAATCGGGACTGTCAATGGGCGTGCCGTCGACACATGCACGCATCGGCTTCAAAGGAGCACCATGGCCCGTGATGAGCGCTATGACATCGGCTTTTGCCGCCTGCAAGACGGCGTCCATCGTGTCCGCATCCCCGGCTTGCGCAAGCGGCGCCACCTTGGCCGGCAAAGACTCAATGGCGTGCAATGCCCTGCTCACATGGATGGCATCCACCGCATCCACCCACAGGCTCAACTGCTCTGCCACATCCTGCTGTGACACCTGTTCGCCCTCGGACCCAGCCCATTGCTGAAGAAGCACAACAAGACTTGAACTGTTGAGTCGATGACGCAGATACATCCCGTGTAACCCAATGACCGTGCCAGCTCCCAATCAGGTTACAGGCGTTAAGAGACACGAGTCCCCCAATCGAGAAAGCGACATCTTTTGCAGAACCGCCTTGCTACGCTGACACGAGGCAATGGCTGAATACCGCACTTAAGTGGCTCCAAAGAGGAAATCACACCAGAGGTGTGGGTCATGCGACCATCTACCCTGTCCCCGCCCCTTTGCGACCAGGAGACAACATCAACTGTTGGCCCATAAACAAAAAAACCCACTGTTAAGTGGGCTTTTTTGATAGCGGAAACCGCCTATTTTGGTTGCGCGAGAAGGATTTGAACCTCCGACCTTTGGGTTATGAGCCCAACGAGCTACCAGACTGCTCCATCGCGCGGTAAGAAATAAATTATACCCTATTATTCAGCAGCTGCCGAATTATTTTCGGTTTCTGCAGCACGATCGACCAATTCGACCAGCGCCATAGGTGCGTTGTCGCCCACGCGAAAACCCATCTTCAGGATACGGGTGTAGCCGCCAGGACGGGCATTGAAGCGGGGCCCCAAATCGTTGAACAACTTGGTAACGCTGTCGCGGTCACGCAGGCGATTGAATGCAAGACGGCGGTTGGCAACAGTGTCTACCTTGGCCAGGGTGATCATGGGCTCGATCACCCGGCGCAATTCCTTGGCCTTGGGGACGGTCGTCTTGATGGCTTCATGTTCGATGAGCGAATTCATCATGTTCTGAAGCATCGCAAGGCGGTGCGAGCTGGTGCGGTTGAGTTTACGAAGGCCGTGTCCGTGGCGCATGGTGCTTTCCTTTTACTTGATTAAATCAGGCAGCCGTATCAGGTACTGCCCGAGGCACTGTTCCCACAAGGGGAACCAAAAATTATAACTTAACGCTTATCCAAACCAGCAGGCGGCCAGTTTTCAAGCTTCATACCGAGCGTAAGACCGCGCGACGCCAGCACTTCCTTGATCTCGTTGAGCGACTTGCGACCCAAATTGGGGGTCTTGAGCAACTCGTTTTCGGTACGCTGGATCAGGTCACCGATGTAGTAAATGTTCTCGGCCTTCAGGCAGTTGGCAGAGCGTACGGTCAACTCCAGCTCATCCACAGGACGCAACAGGATAGGATCGAACGTTGCGTTGCCGCGAGGGCCTGCAGGTGCGTCAAATGCAGCCAGTTCACCACCTTCCAGCTGCGCGAATACCGCCAGCTGCTCCACCAAGATCTTGGCCGATGCGCGCACTGCGTCTTCGGCAGTAATGGCGCCGTTGGTTTCGATCTCAACAACCAGTTTGTCCAGGTCCGTACGTTGCTCGACACGAGCGCTTTCTACGGTGTAGCTGACACGCTTCACAGGCGAGAACGACGCATCCAGAACGATCCGGCCAATAGACTTGGTCGATTCGTCGGCATAGCGACGCAAATTGCCTGGCACGTAGCCGCGGCCCTTCTCGACCTTGATCTGCATGTCCAGTTTGCCACCTGCGGACAGAGTGGCGATCACGTGATCAGGGTTGACGATTTCCACGTCATGCGGTGTCTGGATATCACGTGCAGTGACAACACCTTCACCATCCTTGCGCAGGCTCAGCGTCACTTCATCACGGTTGTGCAATTTGAACACGACACCCTTGAGGTTCAGCAGGATATTGACCACATCCTCTTGAACACCATCGATGGACGAGTACTCATGCAGAACGCCTGCGATAGTGACTTCCGTCGCTGCGTAACCCACCATGGACGAGAGCAGGACACGCCGAATGGCGTTACCCAATGTGTGACCATAGCCACGTTCGAACGGCTCAAGCGCTACCTTGGCACGGTTGTGGCCAAGCTGTTCGACATTAATCGCCTTGGGTTTCAGCAAATTGGTTTGCATGCAACTTCCTCTCAATACCCCCAGCTCGTTACACCGGTAAGGCTGGTGAAGCGCCTAAACCGCGATGCCTCGCGGTTCAGGGACGGTTTCTCAAAATACGTATCGGGCGATTAGCGCGAATACAACTCAACGATCAGGGATTCGTTGATGTCGGCACCAAACTCATCACGATCAGGCACCTTCTTGAAGATACCTTCAGCCTTTTCGGCATTGACATCCACCCATGCCGGCATACCAACCTGGGCCGCCAGCTGAAGGGCTTCAACAATGCGGTTTTGCTTCTTGGACTTTTCACGCACTGCCACCACGTCGCCTGTCTTCACCAGATACGACGCGATGTTGACAGACTTGCCGTTCACCGTGATCGCCTTGTGGGAAACCAACTGACGCGCTTCAGCGCGGGTCGAACCGAAGCCCATGCGATAGACCACGTTATCGAGACGCGATTCGAGCAGGAACAGCAAGTTGGCGCCGGTATTACCCTTGCGGCCTTCAGCGGCTTCGAAGTAGCGGCGAAATTGCTTTTCCAGCACGCCGTACATGCGCTTGACCTTCTGCTTTTCACGCAGTTGCAGGCCGTAGTCAGAGGTACGAGCGCCAGAGGTGCGGCCATGCTGACCAGGCTTGGAGTCGAACTTGGACTTGTCCGCAATCGAGCGACGTGCGCTCTTGAGGAACAGGTCAGTGCCTTCACGGCGAGAGAGTTTGGCCTTGGGGCCGAGGTAACGTGCCACTTGAGCTTCCTTTGTGTCATCTGCCGCAAACAATTGCGGGAGCCGCCTGAGGCGCTTGCGCGTTCTCAGGCGGCGGTGGGCTTAGAGAGATTAGATACGACGACGCTTTTGAGGGCGGCAACCGTTGTGAGGCACCGGTGTCACATCAGAGATCGACGTGATACGGATACCCAGTGCGCCCAGAGCGCGCACCGACGATTCACGACCTGGACCAGGACCCTTGATTTCGACATCAAGGTTCTTGATACCCTGGTCGATGGCTGCGCGACCCGCCACTTCCGAAGCCACCTGGGCTGCGAAGGGGGTGGACTTGCGCGAGCCCTTGAAACCCTGGCCACCGGACGATGCCCACGACAATGCATTGCCCTGGCGGTCGGTGATGGTGATGATGGTGTTGTTGAACGAAGCGTGCACGTGTGCAACGCCGTCCGACACGTTCTTGCGAACTTTCTTGCGTACGCGCTGCGCTGCGTTATTGGCAGGTGATTTAGCCATATTGATCTTTCAATCTTTATTTCTTCAGTGCCGCTGCGCCCTTGCGCGGACCCTTGCGAGTGCGAGCATTGGTACGGGTACGCTGGCCACGCATTGGCAGGCCACGGCGATGACGAAAACCACGGTAGCAACCGATGTCCATCAGTCGCTTGATATTCATCGTGGTTTCACGGCGCAGGTCACCTTCAATGGTGAACTGCTCAATTTGCTCGCGAATTTTTTCCAGATCGCTATCAGAAAGATCTTTGATCTTCTTGCTGTAAGCGATGCCAGTAGCTTCGCAAATTTTGCGAGCGCGGGTGCGTCCAATGCCAAAGATAGCGGTCAGACCGATTTCCGTGTGCTTGTGCGGCGGAATGTTAATGCCAGCGATACGTGCCATATGCGTCCTCTAATACTTTCCAATCAACCTTGGCGCTGCTTGTGACGCAGATCCGTGCAGATCACGCGCACCACACCCTTGCGGCGGATGATCTTGCAGTTGCGGCAGATTTTTTTGACCGAAGCCGAAACTCTCATTGCATTCTCCTAAAACTATTCCATCCGTCCCGGCTGCTTTGCACGGAACACAATTTGTGCCCGCGAAAAATCGTGGGGCGCCAACTCTACCGATATCCAGCTCTTTACAGGCAGCGTCGCCATGAAAGCGCGCTGCCTTCCTAATCATCAACTGCCTGCGTTGCCTTTGAAATTGGCCTTCTTGAGCAGCGACTCATATTGTTGCGACATCATGTAGTTCTGAACCTGGGACATGAAGTCCATGGTTACAACCACAATGATCAACAGTGATGTTCCACCGAAGTAGAACGGAACGTTGTACTTCAAGATCAGGAACTCTGGCAGCAAACACACGAAGGTGATGTAGACAGCGCCCGCCAAAGTCAGGCGAACCAGAATCTTGTCGATGTAACGGGCGGTTTGCTCCCCCGGACGAATGCCTGGAATGAACGCACCACTCTTCTTCAAATTGTCCGCAGTTTCACGACTGTTGAATACAAGTGCCGTGTAAAAGAAACAGAAGAAGATAATCGCAGTGGCATAGAACATCACATAAATGGGCTGACCAGGAGTCAATGCACCCGAGATGTCTTTCAACCAGCGCATGGATTCACCCGCACTGAACCAGTTCACCACCGTTGCCGGCAGCAAGATGATCGAGGACGCAAAGATCGGAGGTATCACGCCAGCCATATTCAGCTTCAAGGGCAAGTGCGACGACTGACCGCCGTAAACCTTGTTACCAACCTGCCGACGAGCGTAATTCACCAAGATCTTTCTTTGACCACGCTCCACAAACACCACGAAGTAAGTCACCAGACCCACAACAATGACAATGAAGATCGCCGCCAAAATGCTCATTGCACCCGTGCGAACCAGTTCCAGAAGACCTCCGATCGAACTCGGCAACCCTGCAGCGATACCTGCAAAAATCAGGATCGAAATCCCGTTACCCAGTCCTCGCTCGGTTATCTGCTCACCCAGCCACATCAGAAACATAGTGCCTGCGGTCAGGCTGACCACCGCAGTCATGCGGAAGCCGAAACCCGGATTCAGCACCAGACCTGCCGAGCTTTCGAGCGCGACAGCAATGCCCAGGGACTGAAAAAGGGCCAAGCCCAATGTGCCGTAGCGTGTGTACTGAGTGATCTTTCTGCGACCGGCTTCGCCTTCCTTCTTCAGCTGCTCAAACGTGGGAACCACGTAAGTCATCAGCTGCATGATGATCGATGCCGAGATATACGGCATGATCCCCAGAGCGAAGACCGTGAAGCGAGAAAGCGCACCACCCGAGAACATGTTGAACAGGTTCAGGATTCCGCCTTGCTGGCCACTGAACAGCTGCTGGAGTTGAGCTGGATCGATACCTGGCACAGGGATATGAGCCCCTATGCGATACACGACCAGCGCAAGCAACAGAAAAACCAAGCGACGACGCAGATCGCCGAACTTACCGGTCTTTGCAATTTGAGCCGCGCTAGTAGCCACAGATGTCTTCCTTCAGAGCCACACTCAGGCGACGCTGCCGCCAGCAGCTTCGATAGCTGCCTTGGCACCGGCCGTTGCGCCCACACCGTTCAGCTTTACAGCCTTGGTGAGAGCACCACTCTTGATGACCTTGACGACCTTGGCCAGCTCGCCCACGAGGCCAGCTTGCTTGAGAGCCAATACGTCCACTTCGGCCAGGCCGAGTTGGTCTAGAGCAGTCAGTGTCACTTCTGCGTTGAACTTGAGCAGATGCGATTTGAAACCGCGCTTTGGCAGACGGCGTTGCAAAGGCATTTGACCGCCTTCGAAACCCACCTTGTGGTAACCACCCGAACGCGACTTTTGACCCTTGTGACCACGGCCAGCGGTCTTGCCCAGACCGGAGCCGATACCACGGCCTACGCGGCGCTTGGCATGCTTGGCGCCGTCTGCGGGCTTGATGCTATTGAGTTCCATGATCTATCTCTCAGAGGATTTTGACCAGATAGCTGATCTTGTTAATCATGCCGCGCACTTCAGGCGAGTCCTGCAGTTCGCTGACACTGTTCAGCTTGCGCAGGCCCAGGCCACGAACAGTGGCGCGGTGCGATTCCTTGGTGCCAATCGGGCTGCGCACCAGTTGAATCTTGACGGTTTGTTGCGTTGTCATATTCAAGCTCCGGTTCAGGCGAAGATATCTTCGACTGTCTTGCCGCGCTTGGCTGCCACATTCGACGGGGTGGTCGAATTGACGAGCGCGTCAAACGTTGCACGGACCATGTTGTACGGGTTCGATGAACCATGGCTCTTGGCCACGATGTCGGTGATGCCCACAACTTCAAAAACAGCGCGCATAGGGCCGCCAGCGATGATGCCGGTACCCTTGGGTGCCGGATGGAGTTCCACCGATGCTGCACCGTGATGGCCCTTCACCGAGTGGTGAATGGTGCCGCTCTTGAGCGCAACCTTCACCAGATTGCGACGGCATTCTTCCATCGCCTTCTGCACAGCTGCGGGCACTTCCTTGGATTTGCCCTTGCCCATGCCCACGCGGCCATCGCCGTCGCCAACCACCGTCAGTGCAGCGAAACCGAGAATACGGCCACCCTTCACGACTTTGGTCACGCGGTTCACCGCGATCATTTTTTCGCGCAGACCGTCGTCCTGGCCTTCGCTCTGCACCTTGGGTTGAAATTTAGCCATTTTTAATTCCGTTCCGCTTAGAACTGCAGACCTGCTTCACGGGCTGCATCGGCCAAAGCCTTGACGCGTCCGTGGTACGCAAAACCTGCGCGATCAAATGCAACCTTCTCGACACCAGCAGCCTTTGCTTTTTCAGCAATACGCTTGCCAATAGCCTGGGCTGCAGCGGCATTGCCACCCTTACCCGAACCGCCCAGCGACTTGCGCACATCGGCCTCGGCCGTGGATGCGCTGGCTAGCACCTTGCTGCCGTCGCCGGAAATCACACTGGCGTAGATATGGAGGTTCGTACGATTCACGGTCAAACGTGCCACGCCTTGCTGTGCAATGCGGATGCGCGTCTGACGCGAACGACGAAGACGCTGCTCTTTCTTTGTCAACATTTTGCAGCTCCTTATTTCTTCTTGGTCTCTTTGATCGTGATCTTTTCGTCCGCATAGCGAATACCCTTGCCCTTATAGGGCTCAGGTGGACGAACAGCACGAATCTCGGCAGCAATCTGACCTACGCGCTGGCGGTCTGCGCCCTTGACGACCACTTCCGTGGGCGTGGGGGTTGCAACCGTAATGCCGGCGGGCATGTCAAAATTCACAGGGTGCGAATAACCGACCGTCAGGTTCAGGCGAGCACCGGAAGCAGCAGCTTTGTAGCCCACGCCCACCAGGCTCAGCTTCTTTTCGAAACCCTTGCTAACACCGACCACCATGTTGTTGACCAACTGGCGAATCGTGCCGCTCATAGCATTTGCTTCGCGGGACTCGTTAGCCGGCTCAAAGCTGAGCTTGCCGTCATTGCTAGACACCTTCACCAGCACATTTTGTGCAAGCGAAAGCGCACCACCAGAACCCTTGACAGAGATCTGGTCATCTTTCACGGACACATCCACGCCTGCGGGGATGGTCACGGGCATTTTTCCTACTCGGGACATTTCAGTTTCTCCTCAATGCCGCGGGTTAGGCCACGTAGCAGAGCACTTCACCACCGACACCGGTAGCACGCGCTTTGCGATCAGTCATCACGCCCTTGGGAGTCGTGACGATTGCCACACCCAGACCGTTCATGACTTGTGGAATGGAATCACGGCCTTTGTAGACACGCAGTCCGGGGCGGCTGACGCGCTCAATGCGCTCAATCACGGGACGGCCTGCGTAGTACTTCAGGGCGATTTCGAGTTCGGACTTGCCAGCTTCGGTTTTCACCTGGAAGCCGTCGATATAACCCTCGTCCTTCAACACCTGGGCGATGGCAATCTTCACTTTGGAAGAAGGCACCAGCACCGTGGCCTTGGCGACCATTTGTGCGTTACGAATGCGGGTCAGCAAGTCAGCGATAGGATCACTCATGCTCATGTTGTATCTCTCCTGCCTGCTTACCAGCTGGCCTTGGTGACACCGGGGATGTCGCCTGCAAAAGCCAGTTCGCGAATCTTGGCGCGGGCCAGACCGAATTGACGGAATGTTCCACGTGGGCGACCGGTGATTGCGCAACGGTTACGCTGACGCGTAGGGTTTGCATTGCGTGGGAGCTTTTGCAGGCCCAGACGGGCTGCATCACGCTCTTCATCGCTGCGCTTGGCATCGCCAGCAATCGCCTTCAGTTCCGCATACTTGGTTGCGTACTTGGCTGCCAATTTTTCGCGCTTCAGTTCGCGCTGGATCAAAGCTACTTTAGCCATGCTTCGCCTCAGTTCTTGAACGGGAAACGGAAACCAGCGAGAAGCGCCTTGGCTTCTTCGTCGGACTTGGCCGTCGTGGTGATGCTGATATTGAGACCGCGCAAGGCATCAACCTTGTCGTATTCAATTTCAGGGAAAATGATCTGCTCTTTAACGCCGATGTTGTAGTTGCCGCGGCCATCGAAGGCGCGACCAGAGATACCACGGAAGTCACGAACGCGAGGCAGCGCCACGGTCACGAAACGGTCCAGGAACTCATACATCTGCACGCCGCGCAGCGTAACCATGCAACCAATGGCCTGGCCTTCGCGGATCTTGAAACCAGCGATAGCCTTCTTGGCCTTGGTCACCACGGGTTTTTGACCAGCGATTTTGGTCAAGTCTGCCACAGCGTTGTCCATCACCTTCTTGTCAGAGACCGCCTCGCTCACACCCATATTGAGCGTGATCTTGGTGAGCCGGGGAACCTGCATCGGCGATGTGTAGCCAAACTGCTTCATCAGTTCGGGAGCGACTTTGTCGCGGTAAATTTCTTGCAGTCGTGCCATGTTTACCCCTTAGGCCGCCTTGATTTCAGCGCCGCTGGACTTGAACACGCGAACGCGTGCACCGTCAGCCTGCACCTTGATGCCTACGCGATCAGCCTTACCGGTAGCGGCATTAAAAATGGCCACGTTAGACTGATGGATGGGCATGGACTTCTCAACGATGCCACCCGTCAAACCCTTCATGGGATTTGGCTTGGCGTGCTTCTTGACGAGATTGATGCCGTCGATGACCAAATACGAGTCATCCTTGCGCAGCGACACTGTGCCGCGCTTGCCCTTATCGCGCCCTGTCAGCACGATGACTTCGTCGCCCTTGCGAATCTTGTTCATGGCGCGTCCTTAGAGAACTTCAGGAGCCAGGGACACGATCTTCATGAACTTTTCGGTACGCAGCTCACGCGTCACGGGTCCAAAGATGCGGGTGCCAATAGGCTCCAACTTTGCATTCAGCAACACCGCAGCGTTGCCATCGAATTTAACGAGCGAACCATCGCCACGACGAATACCCTTCGCCGTACGCACCACCACCGCGCTATAGACCTCGCCTTTTTTGACGCGACCACGCGGAGCAGCTTCTTTAACGCTCACTTTGATGATGTCGCCAACGCTTGCATAACGACGCTTCGAGCCACCCAGCACCTTGATGCAAAGGACGGACTTAGCGCCGGTATTGTCGGCAACCTCTAACCGAGATTCTGTCTGGATCATTTCAATATTCCCAACTTGCACCAGAAGACGACAGCCCCAGAGAACTTCTCAAGGGCTGGAAATCAGCCAGTCAGTCTTGGGCCCGTCGTCCGCACCGCAAACCATTTGCAGCACTTCCCGCTGGGCAGAAACTTCACGCTTTTAACGCGAAGCCTTTGATTATTGCAAACCTAAAGCGCCAAGTCAAGCGCCCATCACATTTCTGGGCGCAAATATTGTGGCGCCAATGCCAAAAAAGCAGGCAACTGTGGGTCGCCGCCCAATTCTTCTCGCAGGATCTTTGCAACGGCAGGGGCCACCTCTAAGGCCAGGCGCGCATCCAGAAACAGCATGCGGGAGCGGCGAGCCAGCACGTCTTCGACGGTTCGGGCGTACTCAAAGCGCGCGGCAAACCGCACCATCGCCTCGGTCAACCTACCCCCCAGGGCAGTGGATGCCCCTGGCAAACCCGCTACTTGCGGAGCATCCGCCCCATAAGAATGCATGCCGGGCGCGTCGCTGATGCGGTGGCGCACGGCCTCGGTCGGGGTGCCCACCAGCGGCAGCTGGTTGGTTACGCCCGCAGCCTTGGGCTCCAAGGCACCCGTTTCAAAGCACTTTTGCAGGACGTCTTCGGCCATGGCCCGGTAGGTCGTCCACTTGCCCCCCGTCACGGTGACCAGGCCACTGCGGCTGGCCAGCACGGTGTGCTCCCGGCTGATGCTCTTGGTATTGCCTCCGTCGTCGTCTTGCGGCTTGACCAAGGGGCGCAGCCCCACCCAGATGCTGCGAATGTCTTCAGGCTTGGGCGCCCGTGTCAGGTAGCGGGCAGACTCGTTCAGGATGAAGGCGACTTCTTCCTTGAAGGGCAGAGGCTCGCGCACCACGTCCTGGCGGGGGCTGTCTGTGGTGCCCAAAATGAGTTTGCCCAGCCACGGAACCGCAAAAAGCACCCGCCCGTCTGCCGTCTTGGGCACCATCAGCGCATGGTCTGACGGCAAAAATTCCTTGTCCACCACGATGTGAACGCCCTGGCTGGGCGCCACGATGGGCTTGACGGGCTTGCCAATGGCTTCCCCGTCCATTTGGCGCAGGCCATCCACCCACACGCCCGTGGCATTCACCACGCAGCGCGCTTTGACCGTGAACGCGCGGCCAGACTCCACATCTTCACACTCGAACCCTGCCACCCGCCCCTCTTCGTGGACCAGCTTCTTGGCGGGGCAGTAGTTCACCAGCAGCGCGCCCCGGCTGGCCGCGGTGCGCGCCAGCGCCAGGGCCAAGCGAGCATCATCGAACTGGCCGTCCCAGTATTTCACGCCGCCTTTGAGTCCATCTTTGCGGGCCGTGGGCAGGCATTGCAGGGTGCGTTCGCGCCCCAGGAACTGCGTGGCACCCAGCCCGGCTTTGCCGGCCAGGGCGTCGTACATCATGAGGCCGATGCCGTAGAACGGCGTCTCCCAGAAACGGTAGGACGGCATCACAAACGGCAGGGGCTGCGCCAGGTGGGGCGCGTTACTCAGCAGCGTCGTGCGCTCGTGCAAGGCCTCGCGCACCAGGGAGATGTTGCCTTGCGCCAGGTAGCGCACGCCACCGTGCACCAGCTTGGTGGCGCGGGATGAGGTGCCCTTGGCAAAATCGTGCGAATCCACCAGCACCACACTGAAACCACGCGCCGCCGCATCCAGGGCCACCCCCAGGCCCGTGGCGCCCCCGCCGATCACGGCCAGGTCATACAAGTGCGGCTGGGCCAAGCGGTCCAGAAGTTCGGCACGCGGGGTGGGAAGGGGGGCTGAAACATTGGTCATGGGTGCTGATTGTCCATGGGAGGCCACAGTTTTTAAGGGTTAACCCTTGATTTTGTAACACCAGTGGCGGGCTTGGGTGACAAACCTTGCGCCAGCGCCAGGCGGGCGCAAGGTCAGAGAAGAAACAAAAAAGACAAAACCGTCCCGGGGGCTGCCCACCACCATCGCCCCAGGGAGGGCGGCAGGCACGGCCGCAGCCGCGCTCTGCCATCCAACGGCCCGCGCCTTAGCGCACCTTGCCAGCCTTCCAGGCGTCCAGCAGGGTCTGGTAGGCGATGGTTTCACCCTTTGGCTTTTCGTTGGCCAGCTTCTTCCAAGGGGCTTGCTTGTCGCTCAGCCACTTGTTGGGGTCTTCCTTCTTGTTCAGCTTGGGCGCGCACTTGGCCATGCCAGCGCGTTCCAGACGGGCCATCACCTGGTCCATCTCGTCAGCCAGTGTGTCCATGGCGCCTTGGGGGGTCTTTTCACCCGTCACGGCCTGGGCCACGTTCTTCCACCACAGCTGGGCCAGCTTGGGGTAGTCGGGCACATTGGTGCCGGTGGGCGACCATGCCACGCGCGCAGGACTGCGGTAAAACTCCACCAGGCCACCGAGCTTGGGCGCCATGTCGGTCATGGCCTTGGACTGGATATCGCTTTCGCGAATTGGTGTCAGCCCCACGATGGTCTTCTTGAGCGAGGTGGTCTTGGCCGTCACGAATTGCGCGTAAAGCCAGGCCGCTGCGGTTTTGTTGGCGTCATGGCCTTTGAAGAACGACCACGAGCCCACGTCCTGGTAGCCGTTTTGCATGCCCTGCTTCCAATAGGGGCCGTTCGGGCCGGGGGCCATGCGCCACTTGGGGGTGCCGTCGGCGTTCACCACGGGCAGGCCGGGCTTGGTCATATCGGCCGTGAAGGCGGTGTACCAGAAGATCTGCTGGGCGATCTGGCCTTGCGCAGGCACAGGGCCGGCTTCGCCGAAGGTCATGCCCATGGCTTCCTTGGGCGCGTACTTCTTCATCCAGTCCACGTACTTGGTGAGCGCGTAGACAGCGGCGGGCGAGTTGGTCGCACCGCCACGGGCCACGCTGGCGCCCACAGGGGTGCACTTGTCGTCAGCCACGCGAATGCCCCATTCGTCGATGGGCAGGCCGTTGGGCGCGCCAATGTCGGCAGTACCGGCCATCGACAGCCACGCATCGGTGAAACGCCAGCCCAGCGATGGGTCCTTCTTGCCGTAGTCCATGTGGCCGTAGATGGCCTTGCCGTCGATCTGCTTGACGTCGTTGGTGAAGAACTCGGCGATGTCTTCGTAGGCGGACCAGTTCAGTGGCACGCCCAGGTCGTAGCCGTACTTGGCCTTGAACTTGTCCTTGATGTCCTTGCGCTCGAACAGGTCGGCGCGGAACCAGTACAGGTTGGCAAACTGCTGGTCGGGCAACTGGTACATCTTTCCATCAGGCCCGGTGGTGAACTTGGTGCCGATGTAGTCCTTGATGTCGATACCGGGGTTGGTCCACTCCTTGCCTGCGCCGCCCATGTAGTCGGTCAGGTTCAGAATCTTGCCGTAGCGGTAGTGGGTGCCGATCAGGTCGGAGTCAGAAATCCAGCCGTCGTAAATCGACTTGCCCGACTGCATGGAGGTCTGCAGCTTCTCGACCACGTCGCCTTCCTGGATGAGGTCGTGCTTGACGGTGATGCCCGTGATTTCAGTGAAGGCCTTGGCCAGGGTCTTGGCTTCGTACTCGTGGGTGGTGATGGTCTCGGAGACGACCGAGATTTCCTTCACGCCCTTGGCCTGCAGCTTCTTGGCGGCGTCGATGAACCACTTCATCTCGGCCATCTGCTGGTCTTTATTCAGCGTGGATGGCTGAAACTCACTGTCGATCCACTTCTTGGCCTCTGCTTCGCCGGCCCAGGCGGCGTGACCCAAAACCAGGGTCGCGGCGGCGAACGCAATCGCCTTGAACTGCACCTTCATTGCTGTCTCCTCAGATGGAACCCCCTTGGGTAGAACAACACCGGCCCCGGGGGGAATCAGGCCGGCGCTTGGCACACCGTCAAAAACGAGAGCTGCTTGCGCTTGATTTCAAAGGGTTTAAAACACTTTTAATGCTTAAACCTTTTATTTAAAAGCGCTACCAGCTCTCATTTCAATAGCAAATATCCGTCAACCCTTGCGCAGAATCAGCCCCAGCAACGCCATCGACAAGACGAAGCTGATCCACACCGAAGGCTCGTTCTCCAGGCTGAGCCATTGCGCCATACGCCCGCTCAAGCCCACAAAAATCAGGTTCACATAAGCGGCCGACAACAGGCCGATGAAAAGGCGGTCCCCCCGTGTGGTGGCAATGGGCAGAAAGCCCTTGCGCAGGGTGGTGGGCGACTTGATTTCCCACACCGTCATGCCGATGAGCATGAGCACGATGCAGGTGAAGAACACGGCCACGGGCGTGGTCCAGGCCATCCAGTCAAACATGGTTACCCCCCTGAGCGCCTGCGGCGCTTCCCCCCAGGGGGACGCAGCCGGTGGCCGGGCGAAGCCCGCTCCACGGCTGCCGCTGGCACTGGACGCATCGCGCGCGCCGCTGCGAATTGCTTTGGTTCATGTGTTTGCTTCCCTTCACGTTAGACGCGGCCCATGGCGAAGCCCTTGGCGATGTAGTGGCGCACAAACCAGATCACGATGGCACCGGGCACGATGGTCAGCACACCGGCGGCGGCCAGCGTCGCCCAGTCCATGCCGCTGGCGCTCACCGTGCGCGTCATCGTGGCGACGATGGGCTTGGCGTTCACGCTGGTCAGCGTGCGGGCCAGCAGCAGCTCCACCCAGCTGAACATGAAGCAGAAGAACGCAGCCACGCCCACACCCGCCTTGATGAGCGGCAGGAAGATGGTGAGGAAAAAGCGCGGAAAGCTGTAGCCGTCGATGTACGCCGTCTCATCAATCTCGCGCGGGATGCCGCTCATGAAGCCTTCCAGAATCCACACGGCCAGCGGCACGCTGAACAGCAAGTGCGCCAGCGCGACGGCGATGTGCGTGTCCATCAACCCCACGGTGGTATAGAGCTGGAAGAACGGCAGCAGAAACACGGCGGGCGGCGTCATGCGGTTGGTCAGCAGCCAGAAGAACACATGCTTGTCGCCCAGAAAGCTGTAGCGCGAGAACGCGTAGGCTGCAGGCAAGGCCACGGTGAGCGTGATCACCATGTTGATGCTCACGTAGATCAGGCTGTTGATGTAGCCCGAATACCAGCTCTCATCGGTGAAGATGGTCTTGTAGTTGGCCCAGGTGAAGTGCTGCGGGAAGAACGTGAAGGTCGAAAGGATCTCCTCGTTCGTCTTGAAGCTCATGTTGATCATCCAGTAAATGGGCAACACGGCAAACAGCAGGTACGCGAAGAGGAACAGCGTCCGCTTCTGGAAGCGTTTTTCATTCATGGCCAGCCCCTTCGTCGCTGACGGTGCCCACGCGCTGCATCCAGTTGTAGAGGATGAAGCACAGCAGCAGGATGATGAAGAAATAGATCAGCGAGAACGCCGCCGCAGGCCCCAGGTCAAACTGGCCCACGGCCTTGGTCGTGAGGTATTGGCTGAGGAACGTGGTGGCATTGCCCGGCCCGCCACCGGTGAGCACGAAGGGCTCGGTGTAGATCATGAAGCTGTCCATAAAGCGCAGCAGCACGGCAATCATCAGCACGCCACGCATCTTGGGCAGCTGGATGTAGCGGAACACCGCGAACTTGCTGGCACCGTCAATGCGCGCAGCCTGGTAGTACGCGTCCGGAATGGAGCGCAGCCCGGCAAAGGCCAGCAGCGCCACCAGCGGCGTCCAGTGCCACACATCCATCAACAGCACCGTGAGCCACGCCTGCGTGGCGTTGCCGGTGTAGCTGTAGTCAATGCCCATCTCCTGCAGCAGACGGCCCATCAGGCCGATGTCGGCGCGGCCATAAATCTGCCAGATGGTGCCGACCACGTTCCACGGAATCAGCAGCGACAGCGCCACCACCACCAGCACGGCGGACGACTTCCAGCCCTGCGCGGGCATGGACAGCGCCAGCAGGATGCCCAGCGGGATCTCCACCGCCAGCACCGCCAGCGAGAAGGTGATCTGCCGCAAGAGCGCAGCGTGCAGCTCCTCGTCGCGCATGATCTGCACGAACCACTCTGTGCCCACAAACACGCGGCGCTCGGGGCTGATGATGTCCTGCACCGAATAGTTCACCACCGTCATCAAGGGCAGGATGGCCGAGAAGGCCACGCAGATGATGACGGGCAGGATCAGGAACCAGGCTTTCTGGTTGACGGGTTTGGTCGTTGTACTCATGCCAACAACTCCTCGTTTTGATAGAAGCAGGTGTGCTCACCCAGCGCCTGCAGCCAGATGCTGTCGCCCACCGCGGGCAACGTCACTTCGGGGGCCACGCGGGCCTTGATAGTGTGATCGCCCACCTGGGCGGTGAGCATCTGGTAGGTGCCGATGTCCTGCACCTGCGCCACGCGGCACTGCAGTGCGCCTGCAGCTTGCGGGGCAGACAGCGCCAGGTATTCTGGCCGCACGCCTACCTGCAAAGCGCCTGCGGGCAGGCTGCGGGCGGGCAATGCCATGCGCTGACCCGCCACCTGCAGCGTGGCGCCATCCACCACCGCAGGCAAAAAGTTCATGCCGGGCGAGCCAATGAAGTGGCCCACAAAGGTGTGCGCGGGCTTTTCAAAGAGCGCATCGGGCGTGCCTAGCTGCATCACACGGCCACGGCTCATCACCACCACCTTGTCGGCGAAGGTCAGCGCTTCCACCTGGTCGTGCGTCACGTAAATCAGCGTGAGCTTGAGCTCATGGTGAATCTGCTTGAGCTTGCGGCGCAATTGCCACTTGAGGTGCGGGTCAATCACGGTGAGCGGCTCGTCAAACAGCACCGCCGCCACATCCGAGCGCACCAGGCCACGGCCCAGCGATATCTTCTGCTTCTGGTCGGCCGACAGGCCCGCCGCACGCATGTCGAGCTGGTGGCTCATCTCCAGCATTTCGGCAATCTGGCCCACGCGCTGCTTGATCTGCGCCTCGGGCACCTTGCGGTTCTTGAGCGGGAAGGCCAGGTTCTCGGCCACCGTCATGGTGTCGTAGATGACCGGGAACTGGAACACCTGGGCAATGTTGCGGTCCTGCGGCGTGGCGCGCGTCACATCGCGGCCATCGAACAGCACCTTGCCGTGCGAAGGCACCAGCAGGCCCGACATGATGTTGAGCATGGTGGTTTTGCCGCAGCCCGAGGGGCCGAGCAGCGCGTAGGCGCCACCGTCTTCAAAGTCCATCTTGAGCGGCAGCAGCGCGTAGTCGCTGTCTTGCTGCGGGTTGGGCCGGTAGGAATGGGCCAGATCCAGCTGGATATGTGCCATGGTTCAGCGTCCTCCCGCGCGCTGGGGGGCCAGCACCAGGGCCTCGTCCGCACCGAACACATAGGCCTGGGCCGGGTTCAGGTGCAGGCGAACCTGTGCGCCCAGTTCAAAGTAATGCACACCGGTGAGCTGAGCTACCAGCTCGCCCCAGGGCGTGTCTACGTGCACAAAGGTGTCAGAGCCCGAAATCTCGGCCAGCTCCACCACGCCCCGCACTTCCACATCGCCCGGACGGGCCTGCACGCGCAGCGCACTGGCGCGCACGCCCACAGTGAGCGAGGCGCTGGCCGTGGGGGGCAAAGGCAGTGGCAGGACGGTGCCGTCGCTCAGGCGCACGCCGCCGTCCTGGCGGGTGGCGGTCATCAGGTTCATCGGCGGGTCGCTGAAAGCGCGCGCCACGCTCAGCGAATTGGGCGCATGGAACACCTCGGCCGTGGGGCCGTATTGCAGCAAGCGGCCTTCGTGCATCACAGCGGTGTAGCCGCCCAGCAGCAGGGCCTCGCCCGGCTCGGTGGTGGCATACACCACGGTGGATTGCCCGGCGGCAAACAGCTGGGTTAGCTCCTCGCGCAGTTCCTCGCGCAGCTTGTAGTCCAGATTCACCAGGGGTTCGTCCAGCAGCATCAGCGGCGCACCCTTGGCCAGGGCGCGGGCCAGCGCCACGCGCTGCTGCTGCCCGCCAGAGAGTTCCGCCGGATAGCGGTCCAGAAACATGTCGATGTGCAAACGGCTGGCAATCTCGCGCACCCGGGCGTCGATGTTCTTTTCGCCGCGCAGCTTCAGGGGCGACGCAATGTTGGCCGCCACCTTCATCGATGGGTAGTTGATGAACTGCTGGTACACCATGGCCACGTTGCGCTCGCGCACAGGGGTGCCCGTCACATCCTTGCCATCCACCAGCACGCGCCCCTGCGTGGGCACGTCCAGCCCCGCCATGATGCGCATCAGGCTCGTCTTGCCCGCCTGGGTCGCGCCCAGCAATACCGTCACGGCATTGCTTTGCAGCGCCAGGCTCATGTCATACAGCCAGGTCTGCGCCCCGACTTTCTTGCTGATGCCGTCCAACGCCAGCTGCATGAAGCATCCTCTTCCGCCCCTTGGGCCTGTGTGAAAGGACTGCACACCTAAGCTGCAGCCCACAACTTTCGAACTTGTTCATTTTTGTTCTTTTTTGTTCGAATCGAATCAAGGTTTACCCTTAATGCATTCGTTTTTTTTCGCTTTACAGTCTTAAACGCTCCATCGACGCGCCGATCAGATATTTCAACTTTGTTACAAGTCGGTGACAACCCATGCACCCAGCCCCCCCACCGTGAACACCAATCCCCGCCAACTCCAACTGCTTGAAGAAGTGCGTGCGCGCAAATCCGCCACGGTGGAACAGCTTGCCGACACCCTGGGGGTCACACTGCAGACGGTGCGCCGCGATGTGCAGCGCCTGGCGGAATCTGGCCTGCTCACCCGCTTTCACGGCGGCGTGCGCGTGCCCAGCTCCACGGTGGAGAACCTGGCCCACACCCAGCGCGAAACCCTGCACGCCGATGGCAAAGCCCGCATTGCGCGCGCCGTGGCCGAACAGGTGCCCAACGACTGCTCACTGATCCTGAACATCGGCACCACCACCGAGGCCATTGCCAAGGCGCTGCTGCACCACCGGGGCCTGCGCGTCATCACCAACAACCTGAATGTGGCCGCCATCCTCAGCAGCAACCCCGAGTGCGAGGTCATCGTTGCTGGCGGGGTGGTGCGCGCGCGCGACCGGGGCATCGTGGGCGAGGCGGCGGTGGACTTCATCCGCCAGTTCAAGGTGGACATCGCGCTCATCGGCATCTCGGGCATCGAGCCCGATGGCTCGCTGCGCGACTTTGACTACCGCGAGGTGAAGGTGGCGCAAACCATCATCGAGCAGTCGCGCGAAGTGTGGCTGGCCGCCGACCACAGCAAGTTCAACCGCCCGGCCATGGTGCAATTGGCCACGCTCAATCAGATTGGGCGGCTATTCACCGATACGCCGCCGCCTGAGCCTTTTCCCGCTTTATTACAAGACGCCGGAGTGATCTGCACCGTCGCTGCTTGACCCTTTGAACCCTTCTCGCCATGACCTACCTGCTCGCACTTGACCAAGGCACCTCTAGCTCCCGCAGCATCGTGTTCGATGAACGCGGCCACATCGTGGCGCAGGCGCAGCTGGAGCTGCCCCAGATCTACCCCCAGCCCGGCTGGGTGGAGCACGACCCGCTGGAAATCTGGCGCACCCAGCTCGCCACCGCACGCGATGCGCTGGCCAAGGCGGGCATAGCGGCCAACGCCGTGCGGGCCGTGGGCATCACCAACCAGCGCGAAACCACGGTGCTGTGGAACCGCAAAACCGGCCAGCCCGTGCACCATGCCATCGTGTGGCAAGACCGCCGCGCCGAGCCCGCCTGCGCCCAGCTGCGTGAGCAAGGCCACGCGGCCACCATCCAGGCCAAAACCGGGCTGCTGGTGGACGCCTACTTCTCCGGCACCAAACTGCAATGGCTGCTGGACAACGTGCCCGGTGCCCGCGAAGCGGCCGAGCGCGGCGAGCTGGCCTTTGGCACGGTGGACAGCTGGCTGATGTGGAAGCTAACCCACGGCCAGGTGCATGTGACGGACGTGAGCAATGCCGCACGCACCATGCTGTTCAATGTGCATACCAACCAGTGGGACGACGAGCTGCTGGCGCTGCTGCGCATTCCCAAGGCCCTGCTGCCCGAGGTGCTGCCGTCAAGCGCCCACTTTGGCGACACGGCGGCCGACCTGCTGGGCCACCCCATCCGCATCGGTGGCGTGGCGGGTGACCAGCAAAGCGCACTCTTCGGCCAGGCCTGCTTCACGGCGGGCATGGCCAAGAACACCTATGGCACCGGCTGCTTCATGCTCATGCACACAGGCAGCACCTTCCAGACCAGCCAAAACGGCCTGCTCACCACCAGCGCGGCGCAGGCTTCCAAGCAGCCTGAGTTCGCCATGGAAGGCAGCGTGTTTGTGGGCGGCGCCGTGGTGCAGTGGCTGCGCGATGGCCTGCGCGCCATCACCAACAGCAGCGAGGTCGAGTCGCTTGCGCAAAGCGTGCCCGATTCAGGCGGCGTGATGATGGTGCCCGCCTTCACCGGCCTGGGCGCGCCCTACTGGAAGCCCGACGCACGCGGCACCATCACCGGACTGACACGCGGCACCACCATTGCCCACATTGCGCGCGCCGCACTCGAAAGCATCGCCTACCAGAGCGCCGCCCTGCTGCTGGCCATGAGCCGCGACGCCGTGGCCGCCGGTGGCGCCCCGGTGAGCGAGCTGCGCGTGGACGGCGGCGCCTGCGTGAACGATTTGCTGATGCAGTTCCAGGCCGACCTGCTGGGCATCCCGGTGGTGCGGCCCGCGGTGATTGAGACCACGGCCCTGGGCGCGGCCTATCTGGCGGGCCTGTCAAGCGGCGTGTACGCCAGCACCGACGAACTCTCGCACCTGTGGCGCGCCGACCGGCGCTTTGTGCCCACGCTCGGCAACGGCCGCGCGCAGGAGCTGATGGCCAACTGGGAACACGCCGTGCGGCAAACGACAGCAGAGTGAATAAGCAGCGCGCCGAAACACCCCGGCGCGACGGCGCTACCATCGTGGCCCCTGTTGTTGCCACCTTGCACGTCCCATGAGCCAACCCGCCGCATCCCCTCTCCTCCCCACCATCGCCTTCATCGGCGGCGGCAACATGGCCAGCGCCATCATTGGCGGGCTGATCCACCAGGGCCACCCGGCCAGCCAGATCGAGGTGGTCGAGCCCTGGGCCGAGGCGCGTGAGGCACTGCGCAAGAACTATGGCATCGAAGCCCAGGCCGAAGCCGGCCCAGCGCTGCAGCGGGCACAGATCGTGGTGTGGGCCGTCAAGCCCCAGACCTTCAAGGACGCGGCCGCCCAGGCCAAAGCCCACACGCAGGGCGCACTGCACCTGAGCGTGGCCGCAGGCATCCGCTCGGACAGCATCGCCCAGTGGCTGGGCACCGAGCGCATAGTGCGCACCATGCCCAACACGCCCGCGCTGGTGGGCAAGGGCATGAGCGCACTGTATGCCCGCCCCGCCGTCAGTGCGCCAGAGCGGCAAAGCATCGAGGCCATCATGGCCACGACGGGTGAGTTTCTGTGGGTGGATAGCGAGCCGCAGCTGGACGCGGTCACGGCACTGTCGGGTTCGGGACCTGCGTATGTCTTTTATTTCCTCGAAGCCATGACGCGTGCGGGCACTGGCATGGGGTTGACCGAGCAGCAGGCGCACCAGCTGGCCGTGGGTACGTTTGTGGGTGCGTCCGAGCTGGCGCGACGCTCGGACGATCCACCGTCCGTGCTGCGCCAGCGTGTCACGTCCAAGGGCGGCACCACCTATGCGGCGCTGCAGTCGATGGAGGCAGCGGGCGTGGCTGCCAGCTTCGAGGCCGCCATGCGCGCCGCGCAACATCGGGCCCACGAGCTGGGCGATGAATTCGGAGCCTGAGCTCACATATGTGAGGGTTTTTGCCACGAAACCCTTATCCACAAAGCGCAAAAAGCTATCATTTAGTGAGCATCCAGCACCCCATGTGACCACCCGCCGTGCACGCAAACGCTGCGGCGATGCACGCTGAATCACCTCCACGCGCGTGTGGGCAGATCAGCGTGGCGCGCCACAGCAACGGGCAAGTGCGATCAGAACGTCGGCGGCAAATGCTATGCAAAAAATAGCACGTCGCGCTTCCCCCTCAATGCCCCGAGCCGAAAATTGGTCTTTAACCAGGCGGGGCGCCATGCGGTGGACATGTGCGCCGGCCCGCAGTTGATGACCGGGCCGGCCATGCCGGTTGCCGACTCGACTGCGGCATGGCTGGCATCCGCCTGCGCACCGGGTGGACGGCGGCCACCCGGCACAGGCGCGCGGACCGAACAAGGGCCAATGGGTGGGAGATGCCAGCGGGGTGACGGCCGGCGGGGCACCCGCAAGAGCGCAGGCAGGTGCATGCGTCAAGAGGGGGCCACCCTGCTGCCCAGACCACCGCAAACCCGGTAAAGTCCGCGTTCCCGCAACCCACGCAACTGCATCGCATGCCCCGATCTTCGAGCCCCCAGGCGGCCACCCGCTTTGCCATTCCTCGCGCGCTGGTGGCAGGTTTTGTGGTGGCGGCCCTCGCCACCCTCGTCATCGCCATCGTCAATTTCCGATCCGCCGAAGCGCGCGCCGATGCGGTGCACGCCATGGACCGCACATCGCTGGCCATGCGGCAACTCAATTTTTTCAATGTGGCTGTCCGGGATGCAGAGACCAGCCAGCGTGGCTACCTGCTGACCGGAGACATGGCCTACCTGCAGCCCTATCAACAGGCTGTGACGGCACTCTCCAAGCACCTGGCCGAGCTCGAGTTCAGCTCAAAAGACTACCCAACCCACCAGCAACTGGTAACGCAACTTGAAGAGTTGACCCAGCTGAAGCTGCGCGAACTCAATGAAGCTCTGGCGCTGCGCAAAAACGGTGATGCGGTGGGTGCAATGGGACTGGTGCATTCCGGAGCGGGCAAAAGCATCATGGACCGGATGCGCGACGTTGCAGAAAGCTTGCGCGTCCAGCAAAACCAGCAACTGGCCGAGCGGCGTCAGGAGTGGGTCAACGCCGCGAGCAACTCCAACCTGTACTCGGCGGGTGGCTCAATGGTGCTGCTGGCGCTGATCTGTCTGTCAGCCGCCATCACGGCGCGCGAATACCGAGCCAAGAGCCAGCAGTCCTGGGTGTCCGCAGGGCTTACCGGCCTGGGCCAGCGCATCCAGGGCGACCACCGGCTGGAAGATGTGGGCCAGCTGGCACTCGAATACCTGGCTACCTACCTCAGGGCCCAGGTGGGTGCCGGGTATGTGGCGGACCGCAACGGCGGCTTTACGCTGTTCGGCGGCTATGCCTTGCCACGCGAGCGCCTGGCGCAAAAGCTTCTGAGCGACGAAGGTTTGGTGGGGCAAGCCGCGCGCGCGCGCCAGCTGCTGGACGTGCGCGATGTACCGCCCGGCTACCTGCCGGTCTCATCCAGTACCGGGCAGGCCAGTCCCACCCAGCTGCTGATTGCGCCAGCCGTGGAAAACGGCGAAGTGTTTGCCGTTATAGAGCTGGGCTTTTATCGCCCCGTGAGCGACGCCGAGCGCAGCCTGCTGGAGCGTGCATCCGAGATGCTGGCCGTGGCCATACGCTCGGGTATCGACCGCAACCGCCTGCAAGAGCTGCTGGAAGAAACCCAACGCCAGTCCGAAGAACTGCAGACCCAACAGGAAGAGCTGCGCGTCAACAACGAAGAGCTGGAGCAGCAAAGCCGCATCCTTCAAGAGTCGCAAGCGCAAATGGAAGTCCAGCAGACCGAGCTGGAACAGACCAATGTCAACCTGGAAGCGCAAACCCAACAGCTGGAACACCAGCGCGAGCAACTGCTGCGCGCCCAAAGCGCCATGACGGACAAGGCCCGCGAACTGGCTTTGGCCAGCCAATACAAAAGCGAGTTTCTGGCCAACATGAGCCACGAGTTGCGCACGCCGCTGAACTCCACGCTCATCCTGGCCAAGCTGCTGG
Source organism: Acidovorax defluvii (assembly GCA_003268905.1). Taxonomy (GTDB): domain Bacteria; phylum Pseudomonadota; class Gammaproteobacteria; order Burkholderiales; family Burkholderiaceae_C; genus Acidovorax; species Acidovorax defluvii. The sequence goes on along the minus strand of QLTU01000016.1, from coordinate 55,993 downwards.
CCGACAACAAGCCCGGCAACCTGAGCCCCGAGCAGGTGAAGTTTGCGCAGACGATCTACGCCGCGGGCAACGACCTGCTGGCGCTGATCAACGACATCCTGGACCTGGCGAAGATCGAATCCGGACAAGCCACCGTAGAGGTAGAACCCGTTAACATCGCCCGGACGCTCCAGGCGCTGCTCGACCCACTGCGCCCAGTGGCGCAGGAGAAAGGCCTGGAGCTCACCACCACCGTGGCGCCCGACACACCTGCCGGCTTCGAAACCGACCCGCAGCGCCTGGGCCAGGTCCTGAAGAACCTGCTGTCCAACGCGCTCAAGTTCACCGACAAGGGCGCCGTGGCACTGCATGTGTCGCGCAACCCCGACGACACGCTGTCGTTCGCAGTGAAGGACACCGGCATCGGCATCCCCCCCCACCAACAAGCCCTGATTTTTGAAGCCTTCCGCCAAGCCGATGGCAGCACCCACCGCAAATACGGCGGCACGGGGCTGGGCCTGTCGATATCACGGGATCTGGCGCACCTTCTGGGAGGCACCCTTACGGTGCACAGCGTGCCCGGCGAAGGCAGTGTTTTCACGCTCATGGTGCCTATGCGACTCGTGCCGCAGCAACCGGCGGAGCCCCGCGCTGTGGCGCCTCTCGACTCGGCAACGCCCGAAGCGCCCTCCGGCACACCGTCGACCGTCCAGACAGGGCCCACTGCGGGACAGCCTGCGCCTGTTCCCGCAGGCTCTTCAGCTTCCGCCATCGCTGCCGTGGCCCAGCCTGTCCCGGTGCGCGCCGGACCACGCAGCATTCTGGTGATTGAGGACGACACACGTTTTGCCCACATCCTGTGCGATCTGGCCCGCGAGATGGACTTTGAATGCCATCTGGCCCACAACGCGGCCGACGGCCTGGCTTTTGCGGCGCAGAGCCTGCCCAGCGCCATCGTGCTGGACGTAAATTTGCCCGATTTTTCGGGCCTGGGTGTGCTCGACCAGCTCAAGCGCAACCCCGCTACCCGCCACATCCCGATGCATGTGGTGTCGGTGGCCGACTATTCCCAGGAGGCCATGGGACGAGGCGCGATTGGCTATGCGCTCAAGCCCGTCAAACGCGAAGAGCTGGTGCAGGCCCTGCAGCGGCTGGAAGCCAAATTCACCCAGCACCTGCGCCGCGTGCTGGTGGTGGAAGACGACGAGCGCCAGCGCGAGAGCGTGCGGCACCTGCTCAGCAGCGAGGATGTGGAAATTGTGGGCGCCGGCACCGCCGCTGCGGCGCTCGAGCACCTGCGCGATTCCACGTTCGACTGCATGGTGATGGACCTGAACCTGCCCGACCTGAACGGCTACGAGCTGCTGCAGCAGATGACCGAGCAGGACGGGGTGTCGTTTCCGCCCGTGATCGTTTACACCGGCGGCGCCCTGTCGCGCGATGAAGAGCAAAAGCTGCTTCGGTTCTCCAAGTCCATCATCATCAAGGACGCTCGCTCACCAGAGCGACTGCTGGACGAGGTCACGTTGTTTTTGCACCAGGTGGAGTCTGATTTGTCGGCTGAGCACCGCCAGATGCTTCAGACCGCACGCAACCGCGAGTCGGCACTGGAAGGCCGCACCGTGCTGGTCGTGGAGGACGATGTGCGCAATGTGTTCGCGCTCTCCAGCATCCTGGAGCCCACGGGCATTCAGGTCGAGATTGCCCGCAACGGGCGCGAAGCGCTGGACAAGCTGGCGCGCGCGGGCAATGCGGACAGCCCGGTGATCGACCTGGTGCTGATGGACATCATGATGCCCGAGATGGACGGCTACACCGCCATGCGCGAGATTCGCAAACGCCCGGAATGGCGCCGACTGCCCATCATTGCCCTGACGGCCAAGGCCATGAAGGACGACCAGGAGAAATGCCTGGCCGCCGGTGCCAACGACTACATCCCCAAGCCGCTGGACGTTGAAAAACTTCTGTCGCTGTTGCGGGTGTGGATGCCCAAATAGCCAGGCCCCGCCAACCAGCCCCACCGCACACCAAGCACCGATGCCGCACCAGAAAAAAGCGCGCATCGCCGACATCGAGCAGCGCCTGCTGATCGACGCGATTTTTCACCGCTACCACTACGACTTTCGGGGGTATGCCCAGGCGTCGCTCAAGCGGCGCCTGGGCTCGGCGCTGTTGCATTTTGACTGCAAGACACTGTCGCAACTGCAAGACCGCGTGCTGCACGACCCCACCGTATTCCCGGCGCTGCTGGAATACCTCACGGTCCAAGTCAGCGACATGTTTCGCGACCCCAGCTACTTTCGCGCGCTGCGTGACGAGGTGGTGCCGCTGCTGCGCACCTACCCTTCGCTAAGGGTGTGGGTGGCAGGCTGCAGCACTGGCGAAGAGGTTTATTCGCTGGCCATCCTGCTACAGGAAGAAGGGCTGCTGGACCGCACGCTGATCTATGCCACCGACATCAACCCCCATGCCCTGCGCGCGGCCGAATCCGGCGTGTTCGACATGGCGCGTATCGCCGCTTTCACCGAGAACCATGCCCGCTCCGGTGGGCGCGGCTCGCTGTCCAGCTACTACACCGCGCGCTACGGGCGGGTGGTTTTTGACAAATCCCTGCGTGAGCACATGGTGTTCTCGGACCACAGCCTGGCCACCGACAGCGTGTTTGCAGAGATGCACCTTGTGTCGTGCCGCAATGTACTGATCTATTTTGACCGCGAGCTCCAAAACCGCGCGCTCGGGCTGTTTCGCGACGCGCTGTGCCACCGGGGGTTCCTGGGCCTGGGCTCCAAAGAGTCGTTGAGGTTTTCTACGCACACGGAAGCGTTTGATGACTTTGTTTCGGAAAACCGCATCTACCGGAAGAAGGCGGGCCTGTGATGCCGACTTCTTTGCAATCACCCCAGGCTCGGCCCCCCTCAGCGGGCTACGACGCCATCGTGGTGGGCGGCTCGTCCGGTGGCATCGACGCGCTGTTGTACATGTTGCCTGCCCTGCCTGCCACCCTGCGCGCGGCGGTGTTGGTGGTGATGCACCTGCCGCGCGACCGGCCCAGCTTGCTGGCAGAGATCTTCCGCCACCGCTGCGGCCTACCCCTGAAGGAGGCGCACGACAAGGATGCAATTGCTCCGGGCACGGTGTACTTTGCGCCGCCGGACTACCACCTGCTGGTGGACGCCGGGCCGAGGCTCGCGTTGTCGGTGGATGCGCCCGTGCATTTTTCGCGCCCCTCGATCGACGTTCTGTTCGAGTCCGCAGCCGACCAGTATGGTGAGCGCCTGCTGGGCATTTTGCTGTCGGGTGCCAATGAAGATGGCGCACGCGGCCTGCAGGCCATTGCCGCCGCAGGCGGGCTGGTCGTGGTGCAGGACCCCGCCAGCGCTTCCATGCCTGCCATGCCCCATGCCGCCCTGGCACGCGTTGCGGTCCACCATGTCTTGCCACCCGCAGGTATTGCCGACCTGCTGGCCCATCTGCATGAAAATTGCTTGCTGTGATGCCGGCAGTTTCCACCTCCACACGCCCTCTATCGTTGAAACCTCCCATGCCATCTACCGACTGCATCAAATGCCTGCTTGTCGATGACGTTCCGGAAAACCTGATCGCTCTGGAAGCGCTGTTGCAGCGTGACGGGCTTGAAATCCTCAAGGCACAGTCGGGGCCCGAGGCCCTGGAACTGTTACTGACCCACTCCGATGTGGCGCTGGCCTTGCTGGATGTGCAGATGCCTGAGATGAGCGGGTTCGAGCTGGCTGAGCTCATTCGCGGTAGCGAGCGCACGCGGCATATTCCGCTGATCTTCATCACGGCGGGATCGCGCGAACACAACTGGCAGTTTCGGGGCTACGAAAGTGGCGCGGTGGACTTTCTTTACAAGCCCATTGATCCCCACATGCTGATCAACAAGGCCAACGTTTTCTTCGAGTTGCAGCGCCGCAAGCAGGCACAGGCGCGCGAACTGGAGGAACGCACGGCGGCGCTGCGCGTCAATGAAATGTTCACGGCCGTGCTCAGCCACGACCTGCGCACCCCGCTCATGTCCATCAGCGCTGCGGCCACGGTGCTCAAGCGGCAGCCCGACACCGACCGGGTCGCCGTCCTGGTGGACCGGGTGCTGAGCAGCAGCCAGCGCATGGGCCGCATGATCGAAGACCTGCTGGATGTGACCCGCATCCGCCACGCCGGTGGTTTGGCGCTGCAACTGGGGCGTGCCGACATGCAATCCATTGTGCAGCGCACGCTGGACGAAGTGCAGACGAGCTTCCCCGACCGCAACATCGAATCCGTGCTGCAGGGCGATATGGCGGGTGTATGGGACAGTGAGCGCCTGTGCCAGGTGGCCACCAATATTGTCGGCAACGCGATCCACCACGGCGCCCCCGACCAGCCCGTGCGGGTGGCCGTGGATGGCACCCAGGCGAGCGTGGTGACGGTGGCGGTCTCCAACGGCGGCACCATCGCGCCAGAACTGCTGCCGCACCTCTTCGACCCCTTTCGGGGCCGCGACCGCGCACCGGGCCGCCACCAGGGGCTGGGGTTGGGGTTGTTCATTGCCCACCAGGTCGTTCGGGCGCACGGGGGCCGTATCGATGTGCACTCGCAAGACGGCACAACACGCTTTGTGGTGGAGTTACCCCGGGTGTCACCAGCGGCAGAAAAGTGGTCGAACACCTGAGCCGCAGTGAAAGCCGGATCTGGGCTCAGAAAAACCCACAAAGGGGTCAGGCGTCCGACCGTGCCACGGCTTGCTGGATGGAGCCGAGCAATAGCTCAAGTTCTTCTAGCTCAAACGGCTTGAGCAAGGTGCGCACGTTGGGGCCCCAGGCGTCGGGATAGCCACCCAGTGGGTAGCCCGAGCACAGCACCACCCGCCGCCCAGGATCTTCGGCCAGCAGCTGGCGGGCAAGTTCGGTTCCGGACATGCCCGGCAGGCTGACATCGGACACCAGCAGATCGAAGCCCTGCTGCGCATCCAGTTTCAGTGCTTCTTCGGCCGTGGCGCACGACGTCACTGTCCGGCCTTCCGCCTCCATCAGCATGCCGATCGTCTCGCGCAACTCACGGTTGTCCTCGACGTATAGGATTCGCATAAATCACCAGATGAGCTTGCCCCTGTCCTGGACAGGAGCCTGCAAGAAATGAAATCATCGGCTGCCAATGGGGTGCAGCACCATGCCGAAAGGCCCTAGGCGCAGCGGGATGACCCCAGGCAGCACACCGAGCCCTGGATCATCGGGACAAGTGCCATGGCCCGTTGTAGGACAAAACACAATTAGCTCGCCAAAGGCCTGCCAGGCACGGCAAGTGCGGCCATCAGCGCACCAGGCTGCTGCCCACAATGCCGGCAAACAGCGTGAACCCCACCCAGTGGTTCATGCGAAACGCGCGAAAACACCCCTCTCGCGTGCGTGTGCGGATCAGCCACCAGTGCCACCCTACCTGGGCCAGCGCCAGGGCAATTGCTATATAAAAAATAGCACCCAGCGCAAGCGGGATAAGCGCTAGCACCCAAAACCCCAAAAATAACAGGTAGAACAACACAATGGCCGCCACATCAAAACGCCCGAGCGTGATGGCCGAGGTTTTCATGCCGATCTTCAGGTCATCATCGCGGTCCACCATGGCGTATTCGGTGTCGTAGGCCAGCACCCAAAACAGGTTGCCCAGCCACAGCAGCCACGCCATGGCCGGCACTTCGCCCCGCACGGCGGCAAACGCAATCACGATGCCGAAGTTGAAGGCGATGCCCAGCACCGCCTGCGGCATGGCAAAAAAGCGCTTGGTGAACGGATAAAGAATGGTCACCAGCAGCGCGGGAACCGACCAGGCCACCGCTGCCCAGTTGGTGGTGAGCACCAGCCCGAGCGAAACAAGGGCCAGCACCGCGCCCAGCGCCAGCGCTTCCTTGACCGAGACCTGGCCCGAGGTGATGGGCCGCTGCGCCGTGCGCTTGACGTGGCGGTCAAAGTCGCGGTCGGCCACGTCGTTGATGCAGCAACCGGCGCTGCGCATCAGGATGGTGCCCAGCACAAACACCGCCAGCAGATGCCAGCCGGGAAACCCGCCCGCTGCCACCCACAGCGCGCTGAGCGTGGGCCAGACCAACACCAACCAGCCGGCAGGCCGATTCCAGCGGATCAGGTCAAGGTACAGGGAAAAGCGGCTGCGCGGGGAAGGGGTCATGCTGAAACCAACGGAAAACAAACGAGAGCGAGCGACGAAAGGACGGCAGAGGAAAGCGGCGAGCATAGCCACCCGAACGCGCTGGCGGGCTTGCCAGGAAAAGGCGCTTTATACGCTACCCGGCAGCTGCGATGCCCAGGGCACACCCGCCCGGCCGGCGGCATAGCCGCGCAGAAACGCCACAATGCCCCGGTCCACTGCCAGCCGCTGGGCCAGCACACCGGCCTGCAACAGATCGCGTGATGCGCCAATCCCCGCCTGCACACCGCTGACCTGCTGCAGCCAGCGTTGCGTGCGGGCGGGCAAGAGCGGGCACAAGGCCTCGATGTTGTAGCGCAGGCGCTTGGCCAGAATGCGCGCGCGGTGCTGGCTTTCGGCGTGGGTGCTGTCGCGCAGCGCCTTTTTCCATTGCGCATGCAGCCGCACCATGCGCTGGCGCACCCAGCGGCGCACGGCCTTGCCCGAGATGTCCTGGGCCCCCCAGGCTTCGGGCCGCGCAAGCTCGTCCAGCCACAGGGTGATGGCCAGCAAGGCCGCGCCCACGGGCGGCTCCTGCAATGCCTGGCGCACCCGCTGGCGCTGCTGCAGCGCGGCCTGCTGGAATGCCTGCTCCATCGCCTGCCAGCGCTCTGCCCGTCCGGCATGGCCAGCCACAAAGGCGTCTTGCAGCGCGGGCAGCGTCTGCGTGCACGCCACATCCAGGTCGCGCAACTCGCCCAGCAAAACCAGCAGGGGCTGCATTTGCGGCCACGCAGGAGCCGCCCGCACCGGGGCGACCGGCTTGAACAGGCGCAAGGCACTGCGAAAGCGCCGCCAGCCCACCCGGGCCTGGTGCACCAGTTCCGGATCATCGCAATGGCGCAAAGCGTTCAGGTTGGCGGTGAACTGGGCAAACATCTCGCCCAGCACGGGCTGCACCATGTGGTGCCAGGCGACGTCGCCGCCCAGTGGCTGCGGGCGAGCGCGCAGGGGGGTGTCCAGCGTGCCATCGCGCAGCGCGTGGCCGCGCTGCGCCTTGCTGGCCGCCAGCGGCAGCACGGCGATGTGCAGCGCGATGTGCCGCGCCAGATCGAACAGCGCGGTGGGCGCACCCGCCAGCAGCTCCAGCTCCAGCTCGCAAATCGGCACGCTGCGCTGTCCGCTGGTGATCTGCCCCAAGTCCAGTGCCACCTCGATCACACTGCCATCGCGCCGGCGCACCGTCCAGGCCGTGCGTTCAAATGCCGTGGCAAAGCACGGCTGCAGCGCGGCAAACACCGCGCCCTCGGGGTCCAGGCGTTGCCAGGGGGGCGCGGCCTGCAAAGCGGCCTGCACCAGCGCGGGCCCCGGCACCGGCACCTCCCACTCACCACGCAGGCTCAGTGCGGAATCACCGCCGTCGCTGGTCTTGAAGGTTTGCAGCCACTGCGGCGCGTCATCCCCGCCCACCCGGCGCAGGCGCAGGGCCATGCGTTGGGCGCGCAAGGCCTGCGCGGGTGTGTCGAAGTAGATGTTGTCCACCTGCTTGCGCACGGGCTTGCGGCGCGCCAGCGCTGGCAAACGCGCCAGTTGACGGGCCAGGCTAGCGGGGTCGGCCGCGGGCAGGGCCAGCTTGATTTCAAGCTCTGCACCCGGGCCGTGCTGGCTGGTAGAGGGCATGGTGTGTGTCTGGCCAGGTCACGGCGCCACGGTGAAGGTCCACTGCCAGAAATGAGCGCCGGCAGCAGACACGCCCCATGATCCAGCGAAGGGAATCAGTCTTCCAGCAAAGAGCGCAACATCCACGCGGCCTGCTCATGCACCGTCAGGCGCTGGGTCAGCAGGTCGGCCGTGGGCTCGTCGCTGGCCTTGTCGACCAACGAGAACAGGCTGCGCGCGGTGCGTGCCACGGCTTCATGGCCCTCGACCAGCACGCGCACCATGTCCAGCGCCTTGGGGGGCTTGCTGGGTGCGTCAGGCACGCTGGCGAGCTTGCCAAAATCGGCATACGAGCCCGGCGCCACATGGCCCAGCGAGCGAATGCGCTCGGCAATCGGGTCCACCGCATTCCACAGCTCGGTGTACTGCGTCATGAACATGGTGTGCAGCGTGTTGAACATCGGGCCCGTAACGTTCCAGTGGAAGTTGTGGGTGGTGAGGTACAGCGTGTAGGTATCGGCCAGCAGGCGCGACAGGCCCTGGGCGATGGCTGCGCGGTCTTTCTCGCTGATGCCGATGTTGATGGTGGGTGCCGAGGTTTTGCTGGAAGCTTTGGCCATGTCATTTCTCCTGGAAAGGGCGGGTTAAACAACGGCTGCGGGCGTCGGGAAACCGACCTGCAGCGCAATGGCCCACTGTAGCGCAGGAAACCGTGCGCCCACGGCACAACCGCCGTTCAATACCTGTCGCAACGCCGATGCCCGATGCACGGTCGCATCAGGTCATGACAGCCGCGTGACGCCCGGCAGCTCGCAGGCATAAATGGCGTTGCGCAGCGCGGCAATGGCTTCGTAGCGCGTGAAACTGCGCCGCCAGGCCAGCACCACGCGGCGCGTGGGCGGCGGGCTGCCGTCTTCCTCGCGGATGGGCAGGTAGCGGATGTAGGTCTCGTCACTCTTGCGCCGGCGCGACACGGTCAGCAGCGCATCGCGCGGCACCGACAGGCGCGGCACCAGCGTCACCCCCATGCCGGCGGCCACCATGTGCTTGATGGTCTCCAGTGACGAGCCTTCGAACGACTTGCGAATGCCCTCGGCGTTGCTGGCAAAGCGCGCAAATTCGGGGCAGACCTCCAGCACATGGTCGCGAAAGCAGTGGCCCGCGCCCAGCAGCAGCATGGTCTCGCTCTTGAGCTCGGCTGCCGTGATGGATTTTTGCGCGGCCAGCGGGTGCGTGCTGGGCACCGCCGCCATGAAAGGCTCGTCGTACAGCGGCGCCATGGCCAGCCCGGTATCCGGAAAAGGCTCGGCCAGAATGGCGCAATCGATCTCGCCGGTGCGCAGCATCTCCAGCAACTTGACGGTGAAATTCTCTTGCAGCATCAGCGGCATCTGGGGCGATCGCTTGATGGCCTGGCGCACCAGATCGGGCAGCAGATAGGGCCCGATGGTGTAGATCACCCCCAGCGTGAGCGGCCCGGCCAGCGGGTCTTTGCCGCGCTTGGCAATCTCCTTGATGGCCGCCGCCTGCTCCAGCACGCTTTGCGCCTGGCGCACGATGTCCTCGCCCAGCGGCGTCACCGTCACCTCGCCCGCACTGCGCTCGAACAGCTTCACGTCCAGCTCTTCTTCGAGCTTTTTGATCGCCACCGAAAGCGTGGGTTGCGACACATAGCAGGCATCGGCCGCATGGCCGAAGTGCTTTTCGCGCGCCACGGCAACGATGTACTTGAGTTCGGTGAGGGTCATGGTGTCATGCCTTGAGATAGTCCGATTTTCCACCCAACCAGCGCGCCACGTGTTTGGCCGCCAATTCCGGGTAGCGGTCCAGCATCTGCGGTGCCAGCTCGCGCGCCCATTCGAGCAGGTGCGTGTCGGTCGCCAGGTCGGCAAACCGCAGCAGCGCATCGCCCGACTGGCGCGCGCCCAGAAACTCGCCAGGACCCCGAATCTCCAGGTCGCGCCGGGCGATCTCGAAGCCGTCACTGGTCTCGGCCATGGCGCGCAGGCGCTCCTTGGCGGTTTCGCCCACGCGGCCGCTGTCGTTGGTGGAATACAGCAGCACGCATGCCGAGGCCGCCGCGCCGCGCCCCACCCGGCCACGCAGCTGGTGCAGCTGCGACAGGCCGAACCGCTCGGCATGCTCGATGACCATGAGCGACGCGTTGGGCACGTCCACGCCCACTTCGATCACCGTGGTGCTGACGAGCACGCCCATCTGGCCGCTGGTGAACAGCGCCATCACGGCCTTCTTTTCGGCGGTGGGCATGCGCGAGTGCAGCAGGCCCACCATGCAGCCCGGCAAGGCCTCGCTCAGGTCGGCATGCGTGGCGGTGGCGTTGGAGAGGTCCAGCGCCTCGCTCTCTTCGATCAGCGGGCACACCCAGTACACCTGCCGCCCAGCCGCCACCTGCGCGCCGATGCGCGCAATCACCTCGTCCTTGCGGCTGTCGGCGATGAGCTTGGTGACGATGGGCGTGCGCCCTGGGGGCAACTCGTCGATGACCGACACATCCAGGTCGGCGTAGTAGCTCATGGCCAGCGTGCGCGGGATGGGCGTAGCACTCATCATGAGCATGTGCGGTTCCATAGCGACCACAGGCCCCCACGCTCCGCCGCTGCGCGGGTCGCTGCCCCCCGAGGGGGCTGCGTCGCCTTGGGGCGGCCCGGCGGCGACGCCCGCAGCCAGCTTTTGCCGCAGTGCCAGCCGCTGCGCCACGCCAAAGCGGTGCTGCTCGTCGATGATGGCCAGCGCCAGGTTCTTGAACTGCACCTGCTCCTGGATGACGGCGTGGGTGCCCACCACCAGGGCGGCTTCGCCGCTCGCCACCAGCGCCAGCATGGCGGTGCGTTCTTTCTTTTTTTGCCCGCCCACCAGCCAGGCCACACGGCGGCCGCGTGCGGCCAGCAGGGGTTCGAGCCAGCCGATCATCTTGGCAAAGTGCTGCTCGGCCAGGATTTCGGTGGGCGCCATCAGCGCGCACTGCCAGCCGGCGTCCATGGCCAGGCACGCGGCCAGGGCCGAAACCACGGTTTTGCCCGAGCCCACATCACCCTGCAGCAGGCGGTGCATGGGCACGGCGCGGGCCAGGTCGGCGGCAATTTCTTCGCCCACGCGGCGCTGGGCGGAGGTGAGGCTGAAGGGCAGCACGGCCAGCAACTGCTCATGCAGCGGCAAGGCGCCATCGGCGGCTTTTTGGGCGCGCAATACGGGCGCACGCAGCATGTCGCGTGCGCGGCGCGACTGCTGCTGCGACAGCTGCTGGGCCAGCAGCTCCTCGGCCTTCAGGCGCTGCCACGCGGGGTGGCTGTGGTCTTCCAGCGTGGACAGCGCCACATCGGGCGTGGGGTGGTGCAAAAAAGTGAGCGCCTCGCGCATGCTGAATAAGCGCTGCAGGCCATTTTGGCTATAAACCTGCGTCACCGGCGGCTCGCAGCCGGACGGCAGGGTGTCCGACAGGTCCACCCGGCTCAGCGCGCCCACCACGGCCCGGCGCAGGTAGGGCTGGGGCAGACCGGCGGTGGTGGGGTAGACAGGCGTCAACGCCGCAGGCAGCTCGCCGCCCGCCACGCGGAACGCCGGGTGCATCATCTGCCGCCCCCAGAAGCCGCCCTTGACCTCGCCCCGGATGCGCAGGCGCGCGCCCACCGCCAGGGTTTTCTGGTGCGAGGGGTAGAAGCTGAAGAAGCGCAGCTCGCAACTGCCGGTGTCGTCCTCCACCTGCACCAGCAGCTGGCGGCGCGGGCGCAGCTGGATCTCGCTGGCCGTCACCGTGGCTTCGATCTGCACCATCTGGCCGTCGCGCGCATTGGCCAGCGGGGTGATGCGGGTTTCGTCCTCGTAGCGCAGGGGCAGGTGCAGGGCCAGGTCAATGTCACGGCGCAGCCCCAGCTTTTGCAGCGCCTTCTGCGCTACCGAGGCCCCGCTTTTGGCAGCCGCCGGGGCCGGCGCCTGGGCGGCCGCTCGGGGAACGATTTTTGGGGCTGCAGGCATGGAAGGAGAAGAGACAGAGGAGCAAGTGACGGTGGCAGGCCAAAAAGGCTACCATGCTTGCCTTTGTTCACACCTTGTTACGGTGCTCTTTCGAGGTCGGTGCTTTCGTCATGCTCAAGCGTATCCACATCCAACATCTCACCCTGGGCATGTATCTGCACGAGTTTTGCGGCTCCTGGATGGAGCATCCCTTCTGGCGCGCCAAATTTCTGCTCAAGGACCCCGACGACCTGGCCCGTATCCTGGCCACCTCCATCCGCGAATGCTGGATCGACACCGACAAGGGCGCGGACGTCGCTGTCGGCACCGCCTCGGTGTCACGTGAAGAGGTCGATGCACAGATCGAAACCGACTTCAGTCTGCTGTCGGATCTGCCCCCCATCCATGTCACCCTGCCGACCCCGCCGCCTCCGCCCAAGCGCAACCGCCAGCCTGCGGACATGCAAAGTGAGCTCGAAATGGCGGCCGCCATCTGCGTGAAGTCAAAGCAGGCAGTGGTCTCCATGTTCAATGAGGCGCGCATGGGCCGCGCGGTGGATTCGGTGGGACTGCAGAGCCTGGTAGAGGAAATCTCCGATTCCGTCACCCGCAACCCGGGTGCGCTGATCAGCCTGGCCCGCCTGAAAACGGCGGACGATTACACCTATATGCATTCGGTGGCCGTGTGCGCGCTCATGATCGCCCTGGCCAAACAGCTCAAGCTCAAGGAAGACCAGCAGCGGCTGGCCGGTTTGGCCGGTCTGATGCATGACCTGGGCAAGGCCGCCATTCCCCTGAAGGTGCTCAACAAGCCGGGCAAGCTCACAGACCAGGAATTCACCGTGGTCCGCAGCCACCCGGTGGAAGGCTTTCACATGCTCAAAGAGGGTGGCAACATGCCCGAGGCCGTGCTGGATGCCTGCCTGCACCACCACGAGAAGGTGGATGGATCGGGCTACCCCGACAAGCTCAAGGGCGATGGCATCAGCGTTATCGCCCGCATGACGGCCATCTGTGACGTGTACGACGCCATCACCTCCGACCGGCCGTACAAGCGCGGGTGGGACCCCGCCGAATCGCTGCGCCGCATGGCCGACTGGACGAACGACCATTTCGATGCCCGGCTGTTCCAGGCGTTCGTCAAAAGCATTGGCATTTACCCTGTGGGTTCGCTGGTGCGGCTGACTTCAGGCCGCCTGGGTGTGGTGGTGGAGCAGGCCCCTGCAGCGCTCACCACCCCGGTCGTCAAAGTGTTCTTTTCGACCAAATCCGACCTGCGCATTCCAGCCGAGCTGGTGAACCTGGCCGCGCCCGGCGCCACCGAGAAAATCGTGGCGCGGGAAGACCCCGGCCAATGGAATTTCCCCGACATGAACGAGCTGTGGTCTGGCTTTCCCGGACAGGTCTGGTAGTGTCACACCGACCTCCTTGCCAAACCAGCATTTGCCCGTGCCCGCACTGATCACCCTCACCCTGAACCCCGCACTCGACCTGGCCACCACCATCGAACGCGTGGAGCCTACGCACAAGCTGCGCTGCGGCCCTGCGCAACGGTTTGCAGGCGGCGGCGGCATCAATGTGGCCCGCGTGCTGCACCGGCTGGGCAGCGATGTGCAGGCCTGGGCCCTGGTGGGGGGTGCCTCGGGCGCGCAAGTGCGCCAGTTGTTGGCAGACGAAGGTGTGGCCGCCGACATCCGCCCCATTGCGGGCGATACCCGGGAAAATTTTTCGGTCGTCGAAACTGCCACCGGCCAGGAATTTCGCTTCGTGCTGCCCGGCCCCACCCTGCAGACTGCGGAATGGCAGGCGTGCCTGGATGCCCTGACCACACTCACCGTGGCCCCGCGCTGGCTGATTGCCAGCGGCAGCCTGCCGCCCGGCGTGCCGGATGATTTTTATGCCCGGCTTGCCCCCTGCTCCCGCGCACGCGGCACGCGCCTGGTGGTGGATACGTTTGGCCTGCCACTGGCCGCTGCGCTGCAAGCCGGCACCACCCTGATCAAGCCCAGCCTGCGCGAATTGCGCGAGGTGCTGCGGCAGCCGTTGGAACACCCCGCGGACCAGTGCGCGGCCGCGCAAGCGCTGGTGCACTCTGGCCAGACAGAGATGGTTGCGCTATCGCTGGGGGCGCAAGGCGCCGTGCTGGCCACGCGCGATGGGGTGTGGCAGGCGCCAGCCCTTGACGTGTCCGCGGCCAGTGGAACCACGGGTGCGGGCGACTGCTTTCTGGCCGCGCTGGTCTGGTCACTGGACCGCGGCGCTCCCCCGCCTGAGGCCCTGCGCTGGGGCATGGCGGCGGGCGCTGCCGCGCTGCTGGTGCCCGGCACAGCGCTGGCCCGGGCGACCGACGTGCACCGGCTGCAATCGCAGGTCATCGTGCGCGCATCACCGGTTTGAATGGCGTGGCCGGCGTGAGAACAGTGCGAACGGCGAGCTGGGCGCGGGCGCCCTTGTGCCCTCACGCACTGATCGGTCGCGTCAGGCCGATTCCGCCATAACCCAGCGATTGCGCCCCTGCTCCTTGGCCCGGTAAAGCGCCGCATCGGCCTGGGCCACCAGGGGTGCACTGGCATCGCGCTGCGCCGGAATGCCGCTTACCGCCCCCACGCTGACCGAGACATGCGTAGCGACGCCCGAGGCCTTGTGGGCCAGCCCCAGCGCTGCCACCGCAGCCACCACCCGTGCAGCCACGGCGGCGGTGCCGGCGGCGTCGGTATCAGGCAAGATCACGGCCAGTTCCTCACCGCCATACCGGGCCACCAGATCGCTGGCGCGCAGCATGGCACCCTGCACTGCAGCAGCCACCGCCTGCAGGCACGCATCGCCAGCCTGGTGGCCGTAGCTGTCGTTGTAGCGCTTGAAATAGTTCACATCGATCATCAGCAGCCCCAGCGGTTGCTCGCGCCGAAAAGCGGTCGCACAGGCTTCTGCCAGCCGGGTGTCGAAATACGCGCGGTTTGCCAGCTGCAGCAGCCCGTCGGTGCGCGAGAAGGCTTCCAGCCGAACATTGGCCAGCTTCAGTTCTTCATTGGTCTGGGCCAACTCTGCGGTGCGCTGGGCCACGCGGTCTTCCAGGTGCAGGTTGGCCCGCGCCAGATCGGCGTTCTGCCGGGACAGCACATGGTAAAGATTGCCAATCATCTTGATCAGGGCCTGCGTGCCGTGGTCTTGCGCCGCCCCCTCGCGCTCGAAGGCATCGGCCGGGGCAACCCCCTGGCGTATCAGGTTGATCTGGCGTGCCAGCGACTGGTCGATGCCCAGAATATGCAAACCCAGCCACGCCGTCAGAAACCCGACAAAGGTCTCCGCCGGATCACCCATGTCGGCGCGCCGCCCCCACATCGTGTTGACCTGCGCCACAAACTGCTCATGCAGGGCGTGGTGCACCACGATGTGGCGCGCGTCCACCCCCTCGGAATGCATGAGGGCCTCTTCGTCGCTGAAATGCTCGCGGGTATAGGCTTCCAGCCGCCGGAAGGTATCGGCAAGCACCACCTCGCGGTTACCTTCCGCCAGAAAAAACGAGCTGCTGAGTTCATTGAAAAGGTCCACCAGCGCGTGGTGCTGCTGGTCCACCAGGGGCAGGCCGGTGAGCAGGTTCTGATCCCAGACAAAAGTTTCCATAGAGGCAGATAGGTGTTGTGTTCGAGTGGCCGGGCGTTCAGATGCGTCAATGCAAGGCGGCATTGTCAGCCCAGGCACCACACCGCGCAATGCATGGCCGGTTGTGTGGCTTTACCTCCGACTTGCCTTTCTCGCGTCACCGTCACCGTCACCGTGGGCGTAGGCGTGGGCGTGGGCGTGGGCGTGGGCGTGGGAAAATCGGCGCCTCCCTCACCTCCCCCTTTTCTTGGCACGGACCCGTCCGGTCCTCAAGCTCCATGATCGATCACCCCGGCGGCAGCGCCCGCACTTTTACCCTCAGCGATTTTGATTTTTCGCTGCCCCCCGCACTGATTGCCCAGCACCCCGCCCCGGAACGCAGCGCCTCGCGCCTGCTTGACGGCCGCGCCCTACCCCCCACCGACCGCATCTTTCGCGAACTGCCCGGACTGCTGCGCGCGGGCGACCTGCTGGTGTTCAACGACACCCGTGTCGTCAAGGCGCGCATCTTTGGCGAGAAAGCCAGCGGCGGCAAGCTCGAACTCCTGATCGAACGTGTGCTCACCGGTCACGAGGTGGTGGCGCACATGAAAGTCAGCAAGAAGCCCCAGAGCGGCAGCACCGTGCACATGGCCGGCGGGCGCCAGGGCGGCGGCTTCGACGCCACCTTGCTGGGCCGTTGGCCTCATGAAGACGGCCCGCTGTTCCGCTTTGCACTGCACGGCCCGGCCGGCGAGAGCCCCTGGGAGCTGATGGAGCGCCACGGCCACCTGCCGCTGCCGCCCTACATCGAGCGCAATCAGAACACCGACCACGACCCCGACGCCGCCGAGGACAGCCAGCGCTACCAGACGGTATTTGCCCGCGCCCCCGGCGCCGTGGCCGCGCCCACAGCGGCGCTGCACTTTGACGACGCCGTGCTGGCCGACCTGGCAGCGCGCGGCATCGAGCGTGCCAGCGTCACGTTGCATGTCGGCGCGGGCACCTTCCAGCCCGTCAAGACCGAGAACCTGGCCGAGCACCAGATGCACAGCGAGTGGTACGAGGTGCCCCTGGCCACCCTGGCCGCGCTGGAGCGCTGCCGCCAGCGCGGCGGGCGCGTGGTGGCCGTGGGCACAACGACGGTGCGCACGCTCGAATCCTGGGCGCGCTCGGGCCAGGCGAGTGGCGACACCAATATCTTCATCACGCCGGGCTTTCGCTTTCAGGTGGTGGATGTGCTGCTGACCAACTTCCATCTGCCCAAGAGCACGCTGATGATGCTGGTGAGCGCGTTTGCGGGGTATGAGCGGGTGATGGCGTTGTACCGCCATGCGATTGCGCAGGAGTACCGGTTTTTTAGTTATGGGGATGCGATGTTGTTGGAGCGAATTTCTGAGTGATTTTGGCCTTTAGCGCTTATACAGCAAGCGCTATTAGCTATTGTTTTTATAGCTTTTAGTATGCCTTTGCTGAGTGCGGGGGCCGGGGTGTGCGCCCGGCGGCGCAGTAACTTTCTCTTGCCTCGCCAAGAGAAAGTCACCAAAGAGAAAGCGACCCTATAGGCTGCGTCCCTTCGCTTCGCTGCGGGCAACCTGCGGTGCTCGCGTCCAGCGGGGTCTCGCTCAAACTCGCTTCGCTCAAACAATCGCGAGCCCTGATCCGCTGGCCGCTGCGCTCCTCGGCGCATCCTGAAGGGAACCCGCAAGCGGACATCCATACGGGCCATTGCTGCGCTCGGCCCAGTCTGCGCAGCGCGCGGCGCTTGCGCCCGGGCGGTGTGGGCCGAGCGCAGCGATGGCCCGTGTGGCTGTTTGGCTGTCCGGCTTTTGGGCTGCCCCCCCCTTCTGGCTGCGCCTGCGGCGGGGCGTTTGCGGGGTGGCATGCGCGTCGGAGCGCGCATGCTTCGTTATCTGACTCGCCGCGTTTGTCCGAACGCAGCTGCGCAGCAGCGAAGTGAGTTATGCGGCGCACCCCGCAAACGCCCCGCCGCAGGTTTGCCCCGTAGCAACGCGAAGGGGTCGCAGACTGCAGGGTCGCCTTTCTTTTGGGTACTTTTCTTTGGCGAAGCAAAGAACAAGTACCTCGCCCGCCGGGGCGAGACCCGGCCCCCCGCCCTCAGCACAAGCACAAGCACAAGCACAACAGCAACAGCAACAACCTACCGCAAACTCACCCGGACATCACCGCCCGCCAAATCTCCCCCGCGTGCGACACCCCAAACAACACCAAGCCAATCAACCCGCCCACCACCGTCCCATTGATCCGGATGTACTGCAGGTCCTTGCCGATGTTCAGCTCGATAAGCTCTGACAGCTCCTGCGCATCCCAGCGCTGCACCGTGTCCTGTATGTGTTGCGCAGCAAACTGGGCCACGTCGGGCGCTAGCCCTTGCACCCAACTTTCCAGCCGCTGGTTGAGCGACTGGCGCAGCGCTGCATCGCCCGCCAGCGAGCGGCCCAGCCATGCGCCCATGGCGTGCACGTTGCGCGCCACGGCCGAGTGCTCGTCGGCCAGGTCGCTCTGCAATGCTGCGCGCATCCCTTGCCACAAGTCCTGCACATAGCGGCCCAGGGTGGCATTGGTCTGCAGATAGCGCCGAATCTCCTCGCCCTTGCGTGCCCAGTCCGGGTCGGTCTGCAGCCGCAGCACCATCCGCTGCACGGCCGCGTCGAACTGTTCGCGCAACTGGTGCTGCGGGTTCTGCGCCACGTCGGCCAGCAGGGCTTCCAGGGCATTGGCGATCATGGCCGAACCCTTGTCGCCCAGCCAGTCGGTGGGCAGCATTTTTTCCTTGAGCGGGTGCTCTTTCTTGAGCCATTGCACGATGGTGGTGGCAATCAGGTGGCGCGTGTCTTCCTCCTGCAGCACCACGATCAGCCGGCCCAGCGCATCATCGAGCAGCGCCTGGTGGCGCCCGTTGTGGGTGAGCGCCCCCAGCACCGTGGCCAGGGTGCCCGACAAATCCACCCGCCCGATGAGGGCGCGCGCTGCCTTGCGGATGAACCGCTCCATCTGCGCATCCTGCACGGTATCCAGGGCGGCACTGAGCAACCGCGCCGCCTGCTGGCCCAGCAGACCAGCGTTGCCTGCATCGCCCAGCCACTGGGCCAGCCGCAAGGCAGGGTCGTGACGCCGCAGCAGCGCCACCAGCGACGGCGGGTCGAGAAACCGGTCGCGCACAAAGGCGGCCAGGTTCACGCCAATGCGATCTTTGTTGCGGGGAATGACGGCCGTGTGCGGTATGGGCAGCCCCAGCGGGCGTCGAAACAGCGCCACCACGGCAAACCAGTCTGCCAGGGCGCCCACCATGGCGGCCTCGGCCATGGCTTTCACACAGTCGAGCAGCAAGCCGCGTTCGACCAGGCTGGTGCCGATGAACACCGCGGTCACCAGCAATAGCAGGCCGAGGGCCTGCCGCTTGGCGGCGCGCAAGGACTGGTGCGCGGGACTCTGATCAGCGTTCTGCATGGTCAACCACGCGGGGCATGCGCCGCAGCACAGACTGCGCCGCCCGGCCAGCCTTGGGGGTCATCAGGACCCGGCCGCAATCTGGTCCAGTGCCCTGGAAAGGTGGCCCACCGTGCGCTCAACGTTGTGCCATTTTTCCAGCCCGAAGAGGCCGATGCGAAAGCTCTTGAACTCCGGCCCCTCGTCGCACTGCAGCGGCACGCCCGAGGCCGTCTGCAGGCCCACGGCGGCAAACTTGCTGGCGTTCTGGATGCCGGGGTCGGTGGTGTAGCTCACCACCACGCCAGGCGCCTTGAAGCCCTCGGCCGCCACGCTGGCAAAACCGCGCGATTCCAGCAGCGCACGCACCTTGGCGCCCAGTTCGATCTGCTCCTCGCGCACCTTGGCAAAGCCGTATTCGCGGGTTTCCTGCATCACGTCGCGCAGGCGCACCAGCGCGTCGGTGGGCATGGTGGTGTGGTAGGCGTGCTGGCCTTTTTCGTAGCCCTCGGCGATCTGCATCCACTTCTTCAGGTCACACGAGAAGCTGCTGCTCGTAGTGCCATCAATCGCCTGGCGCGCGCGCTCGGACAGCATCACCATGGCGCAGCAGGGCGAGCCGCTCCAGCCTTTTTGCGGCGCACTGATGAGGACGTCCACGCCCGTAGCCTGCATGTCCACCCACATGGCGCCCGACGCAATGCAGTCGAGCACGAACAGCGCGCCCACTTCGTGCGCGGCGGCGCTCACGGTGCGGATGTAGTCGTCGCTCAGGATGATGCCGCTGGCCGTCTCCACATGCGGCGCGAACACCACCTTGGGCTGCTCGGCGCGGATGGCGGCCGCCACTTCCTCGGCCGGGCACGGTGCCCAGGGGGCTTGCGGGCCTTCGCCCTGCTTGCGTGCCTTGCAGACCACAGCGCCGCCGCCCAGGCCGGTGTCGGCGTCAAAAATCTGGCTCCAGCGGAAGCTGAACCAGCCGTTGCGCACGATCAGCACCTTCTGCTTATTGGCGAACTGGCGCGCCACGGCCTCCATGCCGAAGGTGCCGCTGCCCGGCACGAGCACGGCGGTGTGGGCGTGGTAGACCTCCTTGAGCGTGGCCAGGATGTCCTGCATGACGCCGGTGAAGCGCTTGGACATGTGGTTGAGCGCGCGGTCGGTGTAGACGACCGAGAATTCGAGCAAGCCGTCGGGATCGATGTCGGGCAGAAGGCCGGGCATGGGAGGTACTCCGTAGATAGGGGACGTGAGCGCCGCACCCGGACGCGGGTGCGGCTGGTGACAAGCGTTTCAGCTTAGCACGCCCATTGCTCCCAAAGACTCACCAGGTGTCCACAAACCGGTGCGCCAGCGGTGCCACGCGCGCGGATGCCAGGCCCCGCGCCAGCCACGCCCGCGTGTCGGCCGGGTCGATCACGGCGTCGATCTCCAGCGTGGTGGCCATCTGCATGGCCTCGCCATTGGCGTACTGGCGCGCCAGCAGCTCGGCAAACAGGGCGTCGCGCGCGGGGCCTTCGGGCTGTGCCTCCAGCTCTTTGCGGAAACCCAGGCGCACCGCGCCCTCCAGGCCCATGGCGCCGAACTCGCCCGTGGGCCATGCCACAGTGAACACAGGGGCATGAAAGCCGCCGGCCGTCATGCCCATGGCGCCCAGGCCGTAGCCCTTGCGCAGCACGACGCTGAAGTACGGCACGCGCAGGCTGGCCGCGGTGACGAACAGGCGGCTGACATGGCGCACCTGCGCCGTCGCCTCGACGTCGGGGCCGACCATGAAGCCGGGCGTGTCCACCAGGCTCACGAGCGGCAGGCCGTGCGCGTTGCACAACTGCATGAAGCGCGCGGCCTTGTCGGCGGATGGCGCGTCGATGGCGCCGCCCAGGTGCAGCGGGTTGTTGGCGATCAGGCCCACGGGCCGGCCTTCGATGCGTGCCAGCGCCGTATGGATGCCGGCGCCAAAGCCGGTGCGCAGCATGAGCAGGCTGCCTTCGTCCACCAGCCCGGCCATGGCGGCGCGGGTGTCGTACACACGCAGGCGGTTTTCGGGCACCACACTGCGCAGCGTGCGCTGGTCGGGCGCCGTCCACTGCGGGGTGCGGCCCTGGAAGTACGACAGGTACTGCCGCGCGGCCGCCACGGCCTCGGCCTCGTTCTCCACCAGCACATCGATCACGCCATTGGCATGCTGCACGCGGCTCGGTCCAATCTGCTCGGGCTTGAACACGCCCAGGCCACCGCCTTCGATCATGGCCGGGCCGCCCATGCCGATGTTGCTGCCGCGCGTGGCGATGATCACATCGCTGCAGCCCAGCAGCGCCGCATTGCCCGCAAAGCAGCGCCCCGCCGCAATGCCCACCACCGGCACCTGGCCCGACAAGGCAGCATGGCGGGCAAAGGTGTGGATGTGCAGGCCGGCCAGCACTGCCGAATCGGTGTCGCCAGGCCGGCCGCCGCCGCCCTCGGAAAACAGCACCAGGGGCAGCTTTTGCGCCACTGCAATGTCCAGCATGCGGTCGGTCTTGGCGTGGTTGCGCATGCCCTGCGTGCCCGCCAGCACGGTGGCGTCGTACGACATGACCACGGCCCGCGCGGCCTCGGGTCCGAACGTGGCACCGTTGATGCCGCCGATGCCCGTCACCATGCCATCGGCGGGCGTGTTGGCGATCAGGTCTTCCAGGCTGCGACGGCGGGTCTGGGCGGCAATGGCCAGCGCGCCGTACTCGATGAAACTGCCCTCATCGCACAGGTCGGCGATGTTCTCGCGCGCCGTGCGGCCACCCTGGGCATGGCGTTTGGCGACTGCAGCGGGGCGCGCGGCATCCAGGGTGAAGGCATGGCGGTCCCGCACGCGCTGCAGATCGGAGCGAATGTGTTCGGGGTCGTGCACTGCGGCGTCGTCCGCCAACGCCTCCGCCGCCACCTCGGCGGCATCGAGCACCAGCAGGGGCTCGCCCTGCGCCAGGTAGCCGCCGGGCGCGGCCAGCAGCCGGCGCACCCGGCCCGCGTGCGGGGCCAGCAGCACATGCTCCATCTTCATGGCTTCGAGCACGGCCAGCTCGGCGCCTGCGGCGACGGCATCGCCCTCGGCCACGCTCAGCTGCACCAGGCGCGCGGGCATGGGCGCCAGCACGGCGCCTTCGGGTGCCGGGGCAGAGGATTCAAGGTCTTTTTGGCCTCCAGTGTTTTGTGGGAAAGCGTCATCAGCTATTTTTTCAATAGCGCTCAGCAAGTCCGGCAGCACCGACTCCAGCCAGCGCGTGTGCACCTGCTGGCTGGCCATCTCGGGCCGCTCGGCCAGCGCCTGCAGCAAGCCCAGGTTGGTGGCCACGCCGGTGATGCGGCACTCCTGCAGCGCTCGCTGCGAGCGGCGCAGCGCATCGGCAAAGCGGGGGCCGCGCGTGTGCACGATGAGCTTGGCGAGCAAGGTGTCGTAGTGCGGCGATGGCGCGGCGCCCGCCACGCCATGGGTGTCCACGCGGACGCCGGGGCCCGCGGGCAGATCGAACCGGGCGAGCGTGCCGCTGCCCGGCACGGCGCCGCCGCTGGCGTCCAGCGTTTCGGCGTTGATGCGCCACTGCACGGCATAGCCTTCAGGCGCCGGGGGCTGGTCGGGGTTCAGCCCCAGGTCGCGCAGGGTCTGCCCTGCTGCCAGGGCCAGCTGGGTCTGCACCAGGTCCACGCCGGTAACAGCTTCGGTGATGGTGTGCTCCACCTGCAGGCGCGGGTTGGCCTCGATGAACACATAGGGCAAATCGCTGAAGGCCAGATCCACCAGAAACTCGAAGGTGCCCAGGCCCTCGTACTGCACCTCACGCGCCATGGCCAGGGCGGCGCCGATGATGCGCTCGCGCAGTGGCCCGGGCAACGAGGGGCTGGGCGCAATTTCCACCACCTTCTGAAAGCGCCGCTGCAGCGTGCATTCGCGCTCGCCCAGCGCCATCGCCTCGCGCCCGTCGCCCAGCACCTGCACCTCGATATGGCGCGCGTTGTTCATCAGTCGCTCGACGTACACCCCGTCCACCCCGAAGGCGGCCTGCGCCTCGCTGCGGCAGCGGGCGTAGGCCGCGGGCAGCTCGTCCAGCGACTGCACGGCGCGCATGCCGCGCCCGCCGCCGCCGCCGATGGCCTTGATGACGATGCCCGCACCTTGCTGCGAGTGCCAGAAGGCCTGCGCTTCTTCGAGCGAAACCGCCGCCTGCGTGCCCGGCATGAGCGGTACGCCGCAGCGCATTGCCAGGCTGCGCGCCTGGGCCTTGTCGCCGAACAGGTCCAACTGACCGGGCGTGGGGCCGATGAAGCGCAGCCCGGCGTCGGCACATGCGCGCGCGAAGTCGGCGCGCTCGCTCAGGAAGCCGTAGCCGGGGTGCACGGCGTCGCAACCGTGCTCGCGTGCGATCGCCAGCAGGCGCGCGCCGTCGAGGTAGGCCGCCGGACCCGTGGCCCCCAGCGCCACGGCCTGGGTGGCCGCCCCGACATGCGGACTGGCGGCGTCGTCGTCGGCATACACCGCGACGCTGGCAATGCCCAGGTCGTGCAGCGCACGCACGATGCGCAGCGCCACCTCTCCGCGGTTGGCGATCAGGACTTTGGAAAAGAACGGCGTGTTCATGGTTGTGCTTCTATTCTGATAGCTTCTGGCGCTTTCTACATAAGCGCTGGATGCCGATTTCTTTGATATCTCATTGATCTAGGCGCTGCGTGTGAAACAGTCGCTGCCCAGGCCAGGGCAGCCGCGCAAGGGCCGCCCCGCCGCGCTGGCTGCGTCCCCCTGCCCGTAGCGCGCAGCGCTGTGAGAGCGGGGGGAAGGCGCGCAGCGCCACAGGGGGGTGTCACTCGTCCTTCAGCAGGCGGCGCAGCACCTTGCCCGCGCCCGTGGCGGGCAGCGCGTCGATGAAGCGCACCTCGCGCGGCGCCTTGTAGGGCGCCATGTTCTCGCGCGCCCAGGCCACGAGCGCGGCGGCGTCTACCTGCTGGCCCGGCTTCTTCACGATGAAGGCGCGCACCACCTCGCCCTTCTCGGCATCGGGCACGCCGATCACGGCGGCCTGGGCCACCGCAGGGTGCTTGATGAGCAGGGTTTCGACCTCTTCGGGGAACACGCTGTAGCCCGAGACCTTGATCATCTCCTTGGTGCGGCCGATGAAGGTGAGGTAGCCGTCCTCGTCGATTTGGCCCATGTCGCCGGTGAACACCCAGCCGTTCTTCAGCGTTTGGGCCGTGGCCTCGGGCTTGTTCCAGTAGCCCTTGAAGTTGCCGGGGCCGAGGATGGTGATCTCGCCCACCGTGCCGGCGGGCAGGGGCGCGCCGGTGTCGGGGTCGACGATGCGGATCTGGTTGCCTGGCACGGGCTTACCCTGTGTGCCCCAGCGGATGGCGTCCACGGGCATGGCGGTGTCCACGGTGTGCGTTTCGCTCAGGCCATAGGCCGCCTCGTGCGAGACGCAGTTCGGCGCGAACTGGCGCCACTGCTGCGCGAGCTGTTCGGTGAAGGTGATGCCGAAGCTCGTCACCGGGTTGCGGCGCAGCGCGCTCCATTCCATCTCGCGCGCGCCGGGCACCTGCATGAGCGCGCCGTTCATCGGCGCGATGCTGTACCACCAGGTGATGCGGTGGCGCTCCAGTGCCTGGGCCACGCCCAGGGGGTCGAAGCGGTAGAGCAGCACGCAGGTGGCGCCGGTGTAGACCGGCAGGTTCACGCCCATCACCATGCCGGCGATGTGGTACAGCGGCGCCACGGCCAGCAGCACTTCCTGGGGCGTCATGCCGTTGCAGTCGGCCGAGGCCGCCGTCTTGAAGCGCGCGTTCTCATAGCTCAGCATGGCGCCCTTGGGAAGGCCGGTGGTGCCCGAGGTGTAGGTCATGAGCGCCACGTCATCCATCGACAACTCCACGGGCGCGGGTTGGCCGCCCGCGCGCACGGCGGCGAGGAAGTCCTCGCAGCCGGCGGGCGCCGGAGCCGCGCTGGCGCGCATGGCCTGCAGTTCGGCCGGCACGGCGATGCTCGGCTCGCCATCGGGCAGCAGCTCGGCATAGCGCACCACGAACACATGCTCCAGCGCCGTCTGCGCGCGCACCTGCTCCACCACGGGCAGCAGCACGTCGGCGGCGACGATCACGCGCGCCTTCAGGTCGTCGAGCTGGTACTGCAGCTCGTGTTCCTTGTTCAGCGGTCCGCAGGGGCAGACGATGGCGCCGATCTTCTGGATGCCGTAATGCGCCATGAGGTACTGCGGGCAGTTGTTCATGAACAGCGCCACGGGCTCGCCCTTCTGAACGCCCAGAGCCTGCAGGCGCGCGGCGAAGGCGTCGCTGGCGGCGTCCAGCTCGGCCCAGGTAAGGGCATGGCCGTACCAGAGGTAGGCGGTGCGGTCGGGGATGGCGCGCGCGTGGCGGCGCAGATGTTCGTGCAGGGGCAGCAAGGCGGCGGATGGGGCCATGGGTGTCTCCGGTGTGTCAAAAACCGCCGGTTCTCGGTGCCGCATCAGGGTTTGCCATAGGGCCAGGCACCGGCCAGCGTCTTGCCAATATATACCGCTTGGTAGAACAATGCTACCCATGGGTATAACCAAAGCGACACCAAGCACACAGACCACCGCGCTGGGCACGCCCCCCGTGAAGGCCCGCGGCCGCCAGAAGGCCAGCACGCCCAGCACGGACGAGAAGCGCGAGCGCATCCTCCAGGCGGCCGAGGCGCTGTTCGACCGGCAGGGCTACGCCAATACGACGATGGAGCAGATCGTCCAGCAGCTCGGCGTGACCAAGCCCTACGTCTACTACTACTTCCACAACAAGCAGGAAATCTTCGAGACGCTGTGCTGGCGCCCCTCCGTGGCCTGCTTCACGGCGATGGACTTCCCCGAGGACGACCGCCGCCCCGCACACACCAAGGTCGCCGAGGGCATGGAGCGGCTGATCCGCGCGACCATCGAGCACCACCCGGCAGCCTTTTTCCCGTACCGCGAGCCGCAGGTGTTCCGGCCTGAATACCTGGCCATGCAGAAAAAACTCGCTAACCACTTCTACGAGCGCCTCTGCGCCCTGATGGAAGAAGCCCGCGCGGACGGCATGCTCGATTTCAGGGAAACGCGCCTCACCGCGCAGGCCGCCTGCAGCCTGCCGGGCTTCCTGTATCACTGGTACCGGCCCGACGGGCGCCTGTCACCGGCCGAGGTGGTGCGCGAACTCTCGCAACTGGCCTGGCGTGTGCTGGGCCTGCGTACAGCGCGCCGACGGCCTGCGCGAGCGGCCACTCCCCACAACCCACCTACGGAGACAAACCCATGAAAGCCTTGTTCACCCCCCTCGCCGCCGCAGCTCTGCTGTGCGCGGGCAACGCCCTGGCGCAGGACACCTTCAAGATCGCCTACATAGACCCGCTTTCGGGCCCGTTCGCCAATGTGGGCGAACTGATGCTCACGCACACGCAGTACGCAGTGGAGGACATCAACGCCAAGGGCGGCGTGCTCAAGGGCACGAAGCTGCAGTTGCTGCAGTTCGACAGCAAACTTTCAGCGCAGGAAAGCCAGAGCGCGCTGCAGGCCGCCATCGACCAGGGCGCGCGCGCCATCGTCACGGGCGGCTCAGGCTCCTCGGTGGTCACGGCGCTGGTGCAGGCCGCCGCGCGCTACAACCAGCGCAACCCGGGCAAGGAGATCCTGGTGCTCAACCACTCCTCCATCGACCCCGAGCTGACCGGCAAGGCCTGCAGCTTCTGGCACTTCCAGTTCGAGGCGAACACGGCCATGAAGATGAAGGCCATCGCCAACTACATCAAGAAGCAGCCGGACATCAAGAAGGTCTACCTGCTCAACCAGGACTACGCTCACGGCAAGCAGTGGGCGCATTACGGCCGCGAGCTGGTGGGTCTGGCGCGGCCCGACATCCAGTTCACCGGCGAGGCGCTGCACCCCATCGGCCGCGTGAAGGACTTCGCGCCCTACCTCGCCAAGGTCAAGAGCACCGAGGCCGATTCGCTCATCACCGGCAACTGGGGCCAGGACATGGTGCTGCTGCTCAAGGCGGCGGGCGACGCGGGCTACAACCTGCGCTACTTCAACCACAGCGCGGGCTCGATTCCCGGCACGGTGCTGGCGGTGTCGCAGGCCAAGCTGGGCCAGCTCACCTGGGTGGCCGAGTGGCACCCCGGCCAGGCCGAGACACCCAAGGTGGACGCGCTGGCCAAGGCCTACAAGGCCAGGACGGGCAAGGAATTTCTGGCGCCGCGCATCGAGATGACGCCGCGCTTCCTGGCCGCCGCCATCAACAAGGCCCAGTCCACCGACCCGGTGAAGATCGCGCGCGCCCTGGAAGACCTGACGATCGACTCCGTGGTCGGCCCGGTGCGCATGCGCGGCGACGACCACCAGCTGCTGCTGCCCCAGGTGGTCAACACCATCGCACCCGTGGACGGCAAGGCGGTGAAAGTGGGTTGGGAAGGCACGAACTACGGCTTCCGCACCGACGCGGCCTACACCGGCAACGAACTGGCGCAGGGCACGGACTGCAAGATGGCAAGACCGTAAGCCCCCCTGAGCCGGCAAGGGAGCGCGGCGGCCGATACCATGGATGGCTTCTTCACGAGAGAACCACCCATGCCCGACTTTCGCAGCGACACCGTCACCCAGCCCACGCCCGCCATGCGCGAGGCCATGTTCAAAGCCCCGCTCGGTGACGACGTCTTCGGCGACGACCCCTCCGTCAACGCGCTGCAGGACCATGCCGCGCAGTTGCTGGGCTTCGAGGCCGCGCTGTTCGCGCCCTCGGGCACGCAGACCAACCTGATCGCCCTCATGGGCCACTGCCAGCGCGGCGACGAGGCCATCGTGGGCCAGAGCTGGCACACCTACCGCTGGGAGGCCGGCGGCATGGCGGTGCTGGGCTCCATCCAGCCCCAGCCTGTGGAAACCCAACCCGACGGCACGCTGCGCCTCGCCGACATCGCCGCCGCCATCAAGCCCGACGACCCGCATTTCGCGCGCACCCGCCTCGTGGTGCTGGAGAACACTACGGGCGGCCAGGTGCTGCCCACGCACTACATCGCCGAGGTGGCGCAACTGGCGCGCTCACGCGGGCTGGCCCTGCACCTGGACGGCGCACGCCTGTTCAACGCTGCCACGGCCAACGCCGAGGCGCATGGCACCGACGTGTACGACGAGGCCCGCGCCCTCTGCCAGCACTTTGACACTGTGTCGCTGTGCCTCAGCAAGGGCCTGGGCGCGCCCGTAGGCTCGCTGTTGCTGGGCCGCGCCGACTTCATCCGCCAGGCCAGGCGCACGCGCAAGATCCTGGGCGGCGCCATGCGCCAATGCGGCCTGCTCGCCGCCGCCGGGCAGCATGCGCTGCAGCACCATGTACGCCGCCTCGCCGACGACCACGCCCTGCTGCGCCAGCTGGCTGCGGGCCTGGCCGAGGCCGGGCGCAGCCACCCGGTGCTACAGGGCCACCTGGCCGTGGCCTCGGCGCACACCAACATCCTGTTCACCGACGTGCACGCCGAAGTGGCGCCCACCTTCACGGCCTGGCTGGCGCAACACGGCGTGCGCGTGATCAGCAGCCTCTACGGCGGGCAGACGCGCCTGCGCTGGGTGACACACCTGGACGTGGGGCCGGAGGATGTGGCGCAGGCGCTGGACTGCGTGCGCCGCTTCAACGGCTGAACGCTACTGATTCAATAGCTTCTAGCGCCCAGTGGATGGGCTTCAGAGGCCTTTTTGCCTCAAACCTGCGTCAGACCGCTGGCCGAGCCCTGCCACCGAAGATGCCGGTGCCCACGCGTACCATGGTGCTGCCGGCCTGGATGGCGGCGTCAAGGTCGGCCGTCATGCCCAGGGACAAGGTATCGAAATGGTCCAGCCCGCTACCTCCGGAGGCCCGGATCTGCTCGAACACGGCGCGCACGCGCTGGTGCAGCGCGAGCTGGGTGGCGTGGTCCGGGGCCGGCTCGGGGATGCTCATCACGCCGCGCAGGCACAACTGTGGCAGCGCCGCCACGGCCCGCGCCAGCGCCAGCGCCTCCTCGGGCGGCACACCCGACTTGGCCAGGCCGCCGTCCACGTTGATCTGGATGCAGACCTGCAGGGGCGGGAGGTGCGCCGGACGCTGGGCCGACAGGCGCTCGGCGATCTTGGCCCGGTCCACCGTGTGCATCCAGTCGAAATGTTCGGCCACCAGCCGCGTCTTGTTGCTCTGCACCGGGCCAATGCAGTGCCATTGCAGCACTGGCGCACCCATCTGGCGCAGCGCTGCCATTTTCTCCACCGCTTCCTGGATGTAGTTCTCGCCAAAGGCGCGCTGCCCGGCCTGCGCGGCCGCCAGCACGGCCTCGGGGCCGAAGGTCTTGGAGACGGCCAGCAATGAAACACTGGCCGGATCGCGTCCGGCGGCGGCGCAGGCCTGCGCCATCCGGTCACGAACCTGTTGGAGGTTGTCGGCAATCGTGGTCATAATGTTTGCCAAGCGTACCAAACGACCGAGGGAACCGTGGACATTACCCAACTGCTTGCATTCAGCGTCAAGAACAAAGCTTCCGACCTGCATTTGTCCTCGGGTTTGCCGCCCATGATCCGGGTCCACGGGGACGTGCGGCGCATCAATGTGGACGCGCTCGACCACAAGACCGTGCACGCCATGGTGTACGACATCATGAGCGACTCGCAGCGCAAGACGTATGAAGAGTTTCTGGAGGTCGACTTTTCGTTTGAAATCGAAGGCCTTGCACGCTTTCGCGTCAACGCGTTCAACCAGAACCGCGGCGCGGCGGCGGTGTTCCGGACCATTCCGAGCAAAATCCTCACGCTGGAGCAGCTCAACGCGCCCAAGATCTTTGGCGACCTGGCATTGAAGCCACGCGGTCTGGTGCTGGTGACCGGCCCCACGGGCTCGGGCAAGTCCACCACGCTGGCGGCCATGGTCAACTATCTCAACGAAACCGAGTACGGCCACATCCTCACGGTGGAAGACCCGATCGAGTTCGTGCACGAGTCCAAGAAGTGCCTGATCAACCAGCGCGAAGTGGGGCCCATGACGCTGTCGTTCGCCGCCGCGCTCAAATCGGCGCTGCGCGAAGACCCGGACGCCATTCTGGTGGGTGAAATGCGCGACCTCGAGACCATTCGCCTGGCCATGACGGCCGCAGAAACGGGTCACTTGGTCTTTGGCACGCTGCACACATCCAGCGCCGCCAAGACCATCGACCGGATCATCGACGTGTTCCCGGCCGAAGAAAAGGAAATGGTGCGTGCCATGCTGTCGGAGTCGCTGCAGGCCGTCATCTCGCAGACGCTGTGCAAGCTGAAAGACGGCTCGGGCCGCGTAGCCGCGCACGAGATCATGCTGGGCACCAGCGCCATCCGCAACCTGATCCGCGAGGCCAAGGTGGCGCAGATGTACTCCACCATCCAGACCAGTAACAGCGTGGGCATGCAGACGCTCGACCAGAACCTGACCGATCTGGTGCGGCGCAACATCATCAGCCCCGCCGAGGCCCGCAGCAAGGCCAAGATCCCCGAGAACTTCCCGGGTTGATCGCACGCTGCGGCCAACACCACCCTTCTGACACCGCGACGGCGCTTGCCGCGCATTGGAGAAATCAATGAATGGCATTCTCAGCCTTCTGCGCCGCAACACCCGTGCAGGCAAGCCTACGGAGGACCACACCGACTCCGTGCTGTTCTCCACAGCGTTTGCTGGCCAGGGTGTTGACGCATCCATGCTCGTACCGTGGGAGGCCCGCGCCGTGGAAGTGGGTGCCAAGCGCCTGCCCATCAGTCGAGGCGGCAAGCTGCTGCAGGCGTTGTGGGCCAAAGACAACTACATGGTCCACCTCGACAAGGACGCGGTGGAGCGCATGGAGCGCTTCTTTGAATTTGCAGCCATCCCTGCCAACCGCGACGTCATCCGGCAAGATGAATACGGCAACTTCATGGTGGTGTTGCTCACCGGCACCATCGCGGTGGACCGTGTTCAGCCCTGGGGCGAGCAATTGCGCCTGGCCGAGACACGGCCAGGTGACATCCTGGGCGAGATGTCGCTGCTGGACGGCGGCATCCGTTTTTCAGCCTGCACCACCCTTACCGACTGCGAAATCGCCGTGCTGAGCGCCGAGGCCATGGACGACATGATGACCAAGGACCCGCAATTGGCCGCCAGCCTGATTGCATTGCTGGCGCGCAAGCTGTCGCTGCGCCTGCGGGTGGTGAGCGCCCGGCTGAGCGACAACCAGAAATGACCCCTGTCCTGCAGACAAAGCCCCCCCGGAAGGATCTCTGATGGAACGCGATCAGGCCAGTAAATTCATCAACGACTTGCTCAAACTGATGGTGAGCCGCAATGGCAGCGACTTGTTCATCACGGCAGAATTTCCACCGGCCATCAAGGTCGATGGAAAGGTCACCAAGGTGTCGCCCCAGCCACTGACCGGCACCCACACCCTCACGCTGGCGCGCGCCGTCATGAGCGACAAGCAGGTGGCCGACTTCGAGCGCACCAAGGAATGCAACTTCGCCATCTCGCCCGCCGGTATTGGCCGCTTTCGCGTGAACGCTTTCATTCAGCAGGGCAAGGTCGGCATGGTGCTGCGGACCATTCCGCTCACGCTGCCGACCATTGACGGTCTGGGTGTGCCTCAGGTCCTCAAGGAAGTGACCATGACCAAGCGCGGCCTGTGCATCCTGGTGGGTGCTACGGGTTCGGGCAAGTCGACCACGCTCGCCGCCATGGTCGACTGGCGCAACGAGAACTCGTTCGGCCACATCATCACCGTGGAAGATCCGGTGGAATTTGTGCATCCGCACAAGAACTGCGTGGTGACGCAGCGCGAGGTAGGCCTGGACACTGACAGCTGGGAAGCGGCGCTCAAGAACACGCTGCGCCAGGCACCCGACGTGATCCTGATGGGCGAAATCCGCGACCGCGAAACCATGGAACACGCCGTGGCGTTTGCCGAAACCGGCCATCTGTGCCTGGCCACACTGCACACCAACAGCGCCAACCAGGCGCTGGACCGGATCATCAACTTCTTCCCCGAAGAGCGCCGCGCCCAGTTGCTGATGGACCTTTCGCTGAATCTGCGCGCCATGGTGTCACAGCGGCTCATCCCCAAGCAGGACGGCAAGGGCCGGGCTGCGGCGGTGGAAATCATGCTCAACACCCCTCTGATTGCCGACCTGATCTTCAAGGGCGAAGTCGCCGAGATCAAGGAGGTCATGAAAAAGAGCCGCAATCTGGGCATGCAGACCTTCGACCAGGCACTGTTTGATGCCTACGAGGCCAACGTGATCAGCTACGAAGATGCGCTGCGCAACGCCGACTCGCTCAACGACCTGCGCCTGCAGATCAAGCTCAACAGCCAGCGTGCCAAATCGCCCGACCTGGCTTCGGGCACCGAACATTTCGCGATTGTCTAGCCTCGGTCTGCCACCCGCATTTATCTGCTTTTCCTCACCGCTTGAAGCCCGCCCCCTTGGGCGGGTTTTCTTTTTTTCCAACCCACTTTTCATTCATCGCGATGCCAAGCACCAACCCCCGCAACTACGACGCAACCCCTTCGCGCAAGGTGGCCTTTTTGGGCTTGGGCGTGATGGGCTACCCCATGGCCGGCCACCTCGCGCTGGCGGGCCATGAGGTCACGGCGTACAACCGCACCACTACAAAATCAATAGCGTGGTGCGCAGAGTACGCAAGCACCAAAGCCCCAAAACATGCCACAACGCCGCGCGAGGCCGCAGTGGGTGCGGACATCGTGTTCTGTTGCGTTGGCAACGACGACGACCTGCGTTCGGTGACGCTGGGCGCTGACGGCGCATTTGCCGGCATGCAGCCGGGCGCGATCTTTGTGGACCACACCACGGCCTCGGCCGAAGTGGCGCGGGAGCTGTATGCCGCCGCGCGCACCTTGGGATTGCACTTTGTCGATGCCCCGGTCTCCGGGGGCCAGGCGGGGGCGCAAAACGGCCAACTGACGGTGATGTGTGGCGGAGACCAGGCCGCGTTTGACGCAGCCCAGCCGGTGGCGATGGCATTCTCGCGGGCGTTCACGCTGCTGGGTGCCAGTGGCTCGGGCCAGCTGGCCAAGATGGTCAATCAGATCTGCATCGCGGGTCTTGTGCAAGGCCTGTCTGAAGCAGTGGCCTTTGGCCAGAATGCCGGGCTGGACATGAAGCAGGTGCTGGACGTGATCGGCAAGGGCGCAGCGCAGAGCTGGCAGCTGGACAACCGCGGCAAGACCATGGTGGACGGCAAGTTCGACTTCGGCTTTGCCGTGGACTGGATGCGCAAGGACCTGAGCCTGGTGCTGGACGAAGCCCGACGCAACGGCTCGCGCGTGCCGGTGACCGCACTGGTGGACCAGTTTTATGCCGATGTGCAGAAGATGGGCGGCAACCGCTGGGACACGTCCAGCCTGATCAAGCGCCTGACCTGACGCCGGATGCGGGCGGCACAGGCGTCTTGCAGCCCCCTGCAAGTCTGCGATCGGCCAGAAAGCTGCGCAAAGCCGCGCCGTAATCGCCGGACTGCGATTCAGAACCCGGCCGTCAAACAGGCATCAGTTGCCCTGCGACGATGGGCTGTCAGTGGTCACGGTCGGGGGCGGCTGCGTGCTGGCGCGGCGCAGGTCGTCTTCGGTGATCATCTCGAACACCCGCACCACCTTGCTCACGCCCCCCACGCCGCGCGCGATTTCGGTGGCACGCGTGGCCTCTCGGGGGGTTACCAGTCCCATCAGGTAGACCACGTTGCGTTCGGTCACCACCTTGTAGGCGCTGGCAAAAACGTCCTTGGCGTCCACGAAACTGGCCCGTACCTTGCCGGTGATCAGGACATCATTCGAACGCTGGCCCAGTGAGGTGCTGGGCATCACGGCCAGATCGTTCACCACCGAGCGCACATTGTTCACCCCCGCCACGATCTGGTCGACGGTGGCACGGTCCTGCGCCGTGGGCACCTCGCCGGTCAGCAAGACCTGGCGGTTGAAGCTGGTGACGTTGACATGGGCACGATCACCCAGCGTTTCCCGGATGCGGTTGACCGCGCGCAATTCGATCCCTTCGTCTTCCACCTGGGTGCCGGTGGTGCGGCGGTCCGTGGCCATCATGCCGCCCATCACCGCTCCTCCAACAACCAGAGGGGCGCAAGCAGACAGGCCTGCGGCAAGCGCAGCGGCAGCCAGCAGGGTGCAGGCGGTACGGTTCATGGTCAGCTTCATTGCGGTATTTCCTGTTCTCCAAGTAACTGGGCATCCACGCCATCGCACAGGCAGTGCAACACCAGCGCATGGACCTCGCGCACCCGCGCGGCGCGGTCGTGCGGCACGCTGATCAGCACATCGGTCTCGCGCACCAGTGCGGCCAGCTTGCCGCCGGTGCGACCGCTGAGGATCACCACCGTCATGTCGCGCTCGTGGGCGGCCTCGGTGGCAGCGATCACGTTGGCATCATTGCCCGTGACGGACAGTGCCAGCAACACATCTCCCGCCTGGCCGAGTGCGCGCACCTGGCGGGCAAACTGCTGGGCCCCGTCGCTGCCGCCCCCGGCCAGCGTGAGCAGGGTGCTGTCAGAAGTCAGGGCCACTGCAGCCAGTTCAGGCCGGTCGCGCTCAAACCCCGCAACACAGAAGGCTGCAAACTGCTGCGCCTCGGCGGCCGAAGGCCCGTTGCCGCAGGCCAGCACTTTGCCGCCACTGGTCACGCAGGCCAGAATGGCCTGCACGGCTGCAGCGATGGGCGCGCTGAGGGCTTGCGCGGCCTGGTATTTCAGGTCGGCGCTGTCGATAAAGTGCTGTTGAATGCGTTGCTCTAGCATGGAGGCCCGATGATACCCGCGGGTTGTTATAGGTTTTGTAGCAAACCGTAGTCACCAGCGTGGTGTGCAGGCCTTTTGGGCGCTGCGCTTATTGGGCGTCGAAGGCAGCCTTGAGCCATTGCACCGAATCCTGCACCAGCACCACGTCGAAGCGGCACGGCGGCGGCACCGACATACGCAGCAGGTAATGGCGCGCCGCAAACACGATGCGCCGCTGCTTGATGGCGCCAATGCTGGCACCCGCACCTCCGAAGGCATTGCCGGCACGGCTGCGCACCTCAACAAACACCAGCGTGCCGTCACGATCGCGCATCACCAGATCAATCTCGCCCCCACCGCGCCCGGGCGTCCGATAATTGCGCTCCAGCAACTTCAGGCCCGCAGCCTGCAAAAAGGCCAACGCCTGGTCTTCGGCCGCATTGCCCCGCTGCCGCGTGGTGCTGCTACCTGCGGCGTCAGGCGCAGGCGGGCGGGTATGGGCTGGCTTTTTTCCAAGGAAATTCATTGAGCGCATCTTTCGCATCTGCCTTGAACGCCGCACGCGATGCGGCGGCTGCACAGCATTATCCGCAGGGTGCGCTGTATATCGTGGCCACGCCCATCGGCAACCTGGCCGACATCACCCTGCGCGCGCTGCATGTGCTGCAGCTGGCCGACGCCATTGCCTGCGAGGACACGCGCCACACCCAGGCGCTGCTGCGCGCCTATGGCATCGACAAAACCAGCGCACAACTGCTGGCTGTGCACCAGCACAACGAGGCCGAAGCCGCGCTGGCAGTGGTGCAGCGGCTGCAGCAGGGCCTGCGCGTGGCCTATGTCAGTGATGCGGGCACGCCCGGGGTCAGCGACCCCGGCGCGCGCCTGGTGGCTGCAGTGCACTCGGCTGGCCTGCGCGCCCTGCCGCTGCCCGGTGCCAGCAGCATCACCACGGCCCTGAGCGTGGCGGGCGCCGTGGCGCACAGCACGCAAAGCAGTGGCTTTCTATTTGCGGGTTTTTTGCCGGTGAAGAACGCTGAGCGGGCCACTGCCATGCAGCAACTCGCCAGCGAGCCCCGCTGCGTTGTGCTGCTGGAGGCCCCCCACCGCATTGACGAGCTGGCCCAGGCGCTGGCGGTGCTGGGCGATCGCCCAGTGACGCTGGCACGCGAACTCACCAAGCAATTCGAAGAAATCGCCACCCACCCAGCCCGCGAGTTGACGGCCTGGCTGCAAGGCTCACCCCAGCGGTCCCGCGGTGAATTTGTGGTGCTGCTGCACCCCACGGCTCCTGCCGCAGACGACGGCGACAGCCTGCGCGTGCTGCGCCTGTTGCTGCAGGAGCTGCCCCTGAAGACGGCCGTGCGCCTGGCTGCCGAAGTGACGGGCGCATCGCGCAACAGCCTGTATGACACCGCACTGGAATGGAAGCGCAGCGCCCCGGAAGCCGGGAATGCGTAGCCTGCGCCTGTTTTTACGTCAAATTGCCCCGTAGCCCTTTATAGATAAGCGCGCACAGCTATTGTATTAATAGCGTTCAACCACCCTGCATCCCCCTGATGGGTCTGCAAAACCGCCTGTGGTCAGGGCGCTGCCACCGCCAGCCCCGCCGCGACTCCCCCAAACAGATCGCCCTCCACCTGCGGGGTATCAGGGAACGCCATACGCAGCGCGTCACGCAGCGGGCGCAGTGCCGATGATCCACCAGTGAGGTAGATGGCCTGCAAATCCTGAGGCACCAGCCCGGCCAGTTGCACGCATTCGGTGGCGCAGGCCACCACCTGCTGCAAAGGCGCGGCAAGGTGGCGGGCCAGGCCTTCAGAAGTGATGAGCGCCCCCAGCCCCGGCTCGACCCAGTCCAGCACCATCGGGGTATCCACCGCATCCACGGAAGCCGCAATCTTGGCCTGCTCCACCGTGTTGGCAAGGCGGTGCCCCAGGCGCTGATTGAGCACCGCGATCAGGCGGTCGTGCAGCACAGGTTGCGCATAATCGGGCCGCAGGGCCTGTGCCTCGCGCAGCGCGCGCGGCGCATACAGCCACTGAATCAGGTGCCAGGTCGCAAGGTCAAAAAATACGCGGCTGGGCACCTCGCGGCCAGAAGGCCCGGTGTGCCCCAAGCCCAGCAATGGCATGAGCAGCGCCAGACTAAGGCGCCGGTCAAAATCGGTGCCCCCGACATGCACGCCAGTGGTGGCCAGAATGTCGCTGGCGCGGTCGGTGCGGGCCCTGCGCTCGGGCCCCAGGCGCACCACGGTGAAATCAGAGGTGCCGCCGCCAATGTCCACCACCAGCACCAGCGATTCGCGCTCAATGCGCTGTTCGTAATCCAGCGCTGCGGCAATGGGCTCCAGCTGGAACGAAATGTTTACAAACCCAGCATCCCGCGCCGCCTGCCGCAAGGCATCTTCGGCCTGCTGGTCGCGCACGGTATCGCCATCCACAAAATGCACGGGGCGCCCCAGCAGCACCCGGCCCGGCATACCGCCCAGCGTTTCGCGCGCCGTTTGGGCCAACATGCGCAAGAACAGGCTGATGATGTCCTGGTAGCTCACCAGCGCGTTGTGCACCGCCGTCTTGTCTTGCAGCAGCGAACTGCCCAGCAGGCTTTTGAGCGAGCGCATCAGACGCCCTTCGGTGCCCGACAGATACTGCGCAACGGCATCGCGCCCGTAGTGCGTGCGATGGTCTTCGGCATTGAAGAACAGCGCTGTCGGCAAGGTGTTGTTCTCGCCCTCCAGGCGCAACATGCGCGCAGGTGAATTCCCCTGGCGCACCGCCACCGCCGAGTTGGAAGTGCCAAAGTCAATGCCCAGGGTTGTGTCCGTCAAAAATGCCATCGTGAAAAATATGGAGAGAAATGCCCGAAACCAGGCGCGGCTCCAAAAGATGCGGACTTGTGCCAACGGGTGACATTGCCGCCCAGGGGCCAGGGCGATGCAGAAAGGCGCGGAAATGAGCCGCACCCCAAGGCCTGCAGTGAGGAAAAGCCAATGGAAAAAGCCCCTGACTTTTACAAATCAAGGGCTTTTAGGTTTGGTGGCCTGGGGCGGAATCGAACCACCGACACAAGGATTTTCAATCCTCTGCTCTACCGACTGAGCTACCGGGCCTAAGCCTCAAATTATAAACCAAAAATTGACGCGATAAAAACAGCAACCCCAAGATTAATTGCGTTTTCCGCGGCCAAGGTCCACGCCCAGTTGGCGCAGCTTGCGGTACAGGTGGGTGCGCTCCAGCCCGGTTTTTTCTGCAACGCGGGTCATCGAGCCGCCTTCACGCGCGAGATGGAATTCAAAGTAGGCTTTTTCAAAGCCGTCGCGGGCTTCACGCAAGGGGCGATCCAGATCGAACCCTTGGTGCGCGTGAGGGCCGACCTCGCCCACCATGGCGGTGGTGATGATCGGTGCGGGCACGAAGCCGCCATCCACAGGCCCTGCAGCGGTGGGCTGGTGGGCGACCACGGGGGCTTGTTGCACGGCAGTACGTGCCAGTCCCTGTTCCACAGCCTTGAGCAGTTTTTGCAGGGTGATGGGTTTTTCAAGAAACGAGAATGCGCCAATCCGGGTGGCTTCGACGGCGGTGTCTATCGTGGCGTGGCCGCTCATCATGATGACGGGCATGGTGAGCACGCCGGCCGTCGCCCATTCTTTGAGCAGTGATACGCCATCGGTATCGGGCATCCAGATGTCCAGCAACACCAGGTCATACACCCCTGCGGCGCGTGCTGCACGTGCCTGGGTTGCATTCTCTGCAAGGTCGACACTGTGGCCCTCGTCATTCAGAATTTCCGACAAGAGGTCACGAATGCCGAGTTCGTCATCAACCACCAGAATGTTTGCCATGTGTATGAAACGCCTTGGATGCTGCAGTGGGTGTTGTTATGACGCCACCGATGGGTAAGTGGCGAATGATAACGACACTTGCGCCCCCCGCACCACGCCGTCGTCAAGCCGATTCGACAACTCGATACGCGCACCATGCTCATCGGCGATCTTTTTCACTACGGCCAGACCCAATCCGGTACCTCGGGGTTTGGTGGTGACATACGGTTCAAACGCGCGCTGGAGGATGTGCGCGGGAAAGCCCGGCCCACTGTCACTCACGGTGAGGCGGACGCGGCGCGTCGATTCGCTCCAGCGTGTCGTGATGCGCACGGGCGGCAATGCGGGCCCCTCCCCACGCGCCTGTTCGGTGGCGTCCTGGGCGTTTTGCAGCAGGTTGTGCACGACCTGACGCAGTTGCTGGGCGTCGCCTGCAATTGGCGGGCACCGCGCGTCCAGCTCGGATTCGACGGGCACGGTGGCGTTTTCCGCGCCATACAGATACAGCACATCTGTCACCAGCGTGTTCAGGTCCAGCGCCTGCAGTTCGGCAGCGGGCAAGCGTGCGTAGTCACGAAACTCGTTGACGAGCCGCTTCATCGCGTCCACCTGCTCGACGATGGTTTTGACCG
The DNA here is from genome assembly GCA_003268905.1 of Acidovorax defluvii. GTDB lineage: Bacteria > Pseudomonadota > Gammaproteobacteria > Burkholderiales > Burkholderiaceae_C > Acidovorax > Acidovorax defluvii. The sequence continues at coordinate 16,983 of QLTU01000016.1, read as the reverse complement.
ACTTGGTGAGGATGGCCTGCTCGGGGGCAGGCAGCTTGCCCGTGAGCTTCATTTCAAGGCGCTCGGCGGACAGTTGCACAGGCGTGAGGGGGTTCTTGATTTCATGGGCCAGGCGCCGCGCCACCTCTCCCCAGGCCTGGGCCCGCTGGGCTGAAACAATTTCAGAAATGTCGTCAAAAACCAACAGACGCGTCGCATCCGGGAGCTCTGCGCCCCGCACCACGAGGCTTGTCGCATGGTGCCCGGCCCCGCTGGGTGAGCCATGCAGCTCAAAGGGCTGTTGCCAATGGTCCAGCCCGTGGTGGTGGCGATCCCCCAGAAACTCGTCAAACTGCTTCTGCACCGCGGCCGCAAAATCGGCCAGACCCGGCACCGCCGCCAGTGGCTGGCCCGCATAGGCGGCCATGGGCACACGCAAAATGCGCGTGGCGCCCGGGTTGAAGGACAGGATGAGGCTCTGCGGATCCAGCACCATCACGCCTGCGGTGAGGTTGTCCAGAATGGTCTGCAGCTTGGCGCGCGCGGCATCCACCGCCCCCATGCTCTGCTCCACCGCACCCCGCGCGTCTGCAATCTGCTGCGTCATGGTGGCAAAGGATCGGGTCAATCCGTCGAGCTCATCCTTGCCCTGCAATGCGGCCTTGGGGCTGAGGTTGCCAGCGGCCACCTCCCGCACACCTTCGGCGAGCACCAACAGCGGCCGCACCAGCTGGTTGCCCAGCAACACCGCCAGCAACACCGCGCCAAACACCGCCAGAAACAGGCCCAGCGTCAATGTGCCCACATACATGCGGCGCAAACCCTCGCGGGCCAGGGCGCGCTCCTGGTATTCACGGTTGGCCTCTTGCACCGCGAGCGCGTTTGCCACCAGGGCCGGGGGCAATGGCATCGTGACCTGCAAAAACCGGGGCTCCAGCAGCAGCCCAACCCGGGGGCTGGCGACCAGCGCAAAAACCTTCACCCGGGCATTCTGCGTAGCGACCGTGTCGGTGAGGTCGTCCAGGCCTTCGATCTGGGTCAGGGTGCGCTGCTGGCGCACCATGCGCAACTGGGCCGTGCCCGGGCGCTCCGGGCTCAGGCTGAAGCGCGACTGGCCGGCACTGGCAACGGCGTTGCCTGCCGCATTCCACAAGATCACATCGCTGGCGGAAAGCTGCTCGCGGATGCGCTCCAGCACCAGTCCGGCGGCGGCGTCGGGCACCTGGGCCAGCTGCACACTGGCGGTCCGCGCCTGGGTGGCCATGTCTTCGGCCATGGAATCAAGGGACACCCGCGCCAGATTCACACCCGCCACCAGCGCGCCCTCCACTTTCACGTCGAACCAGCTTTCAATGGACCGCGTGACAAACTGGTACGACACCACATAGATCAACAGACCGGGCAAGAGGCCGACCAGCGCAAAAATGGCGGCCAGCTTGACCAGGAGACGGCTGCCAAAGCGCCCACGCCGCAGCCGCACAACCAGGCGCACGCCCACCCACAGCAGCACCGCCAGCAGCAACACGGCCACCAGCACATTGACCCCGAGCAGCCACGCATAGTTGCGCTCGTAAAGTGCCCGGTTGTTGGTGGCCAGGGTGAGCATGAAAAGCAGCACCATTCCGATGGCCGACATGATGGCGGCCCCCACGCCCACGGTCCAGCGCACCGCACGCGATTGCCGGGCCAGGGCCTGGGCCGATCCTGGCTCGCCGACAGGTAGGCGGGGTGGCTGCCTGATCACCGCGCCACCTCGGGCACCAGCCGCTGGTTGCGGGTGACCATGAGACTCCAGCCCGCGCTGCCCACAGCGCCTATCTGCAAAGGACGGGGCAACTGCGACAGGTCCAGCCGGAACCGGAAATTCACCGTATGCACAACATCGGCATCGATTGCTTCTCCATCCGCAATCTTCCAGCGCGAAATGCGCTGCATGGAAGACAATGCATCGCGCAAGTCGTCAAAGTTCTGCCCCAGCACCACGCCCAGCCCGGTGTTGGAAAACGGAACGGGCGATGTGCTCAGACGCCAGCGCCGTGTCAGGGGCTGGTAGCTCAACCGTATATGGCGCGTGGCTGCGGCCACTTGGCGGTCTGACCAGTACCAGCGCTCGCGCAGCACCTGGGCTTCCGCCACAAAAAACACGGGAATGCCCTTGTACAGCGCATCTTCGGCCAGCGCGGGCAGTGCAAGCTGCAAGGCCGCATTCAGGTACAGGCCATCATCGGCCTGTTCCAGGCCGAGGTCCACCACCTCGTTCGCCGGAGACTGCGCCTGCACATTCACTGGCCAGGCCAGCAACCACAGCCACGCCATCGCCCACAACAAGACCCAGCGAGCCATGCGGCGCTCACCCAGGGGCTTTTTGCAACAGTGCGTAAAAAAATCCGTCGTGCTCACCCGCTGCATTGTCCGGGACAGCTCGGTGATTGGTGTCATTGCCTGGGAGTAAATGCCCCGGCGAGGGCAACAACCGGGCATCGGTGTGGTGCGCAAGAAACGTTTGTACCTGCGCATCGCCTTCTGCGCGGAACACCGAACAGGTGCAATACAGCAGCCGCCCGCCCGGCCGCACCAACGGCCACAATGCCCTAAGCAGGCGCGCCTGCTGGACCGCCAGCTGCGCAATGTCGGTTTCGCGGCGCAACCAGCGCACATCGGGGTGGCGGCGAACGATGCCCGAGGCGGTGCAGGGTGCATCCAGCAAGATCGCATCAAACGGCACACCTGCACAGTGCTGCTGCCACCAGTCTTGCGGCCGCGCTGCATCAGCCACTAGCACTTGCGCGTGCAGACCGATTCGATGCAGGGTTTCATGAATGCGGGCGCTGCGCACCGAGTCCACCTCCAGTGCGGTCACCTGCATGGCGCTGGACGGGCCCGCGTATTCCAGCAGGTGTGCCGTCTTGCCTCCTGGTGCGGCGCAGGCATCCAGCACCCGCAAGGGCTGCGTGAGATCCAGCCCCTGCAGCAACAGTGGCGCGGCCAGTTGCGCCGCAGCATCCTGCACCGAAACCATCCCCTGGGCGAATCCCGGCAGCTCGGTCACCGGCAGGGGCTGCTGCAGGATCAAGCCGTGCTCACCCACCGAAGATGAATCAACATTCATAGCAGCTAGCGCTTGCTGGTATTGGGCTACAGTGCCTTTTGATGCATTAACACGCAAAATCATGGGTGCATGGGCATTGTTGGCCTGCAGGATTTGTTCCCAGTGCGTCGGGTGGTCCTTTTGCAACTTTTTTACCCACCACAGCGGGTGGTTCCAGCGCGCCACGGGGTCGGCATCCGTTGCAGCAACCAAGGCATCGCGCTCTCGCAGAAAACGGCGCAGGCACGCATTGACGAACGACGCCTGGGCGCGCGTGGCAACGCTGCGTTTGGCAGCCTCTACCGCCTGGTTGACCAGGGTGAAGGGCTCGTATGGCGCCACTTCGGGTTGCCACGACAGCGCCAGCGCTGCGCACAACAGGGCATCGGCGGCGGGTGGCGGTGCACGGGACACCAGCTTGCGCCGAAGCGCCTCTGCACGCCCCAGTGAGCGCAACACCTGAAACAGCAGCGCCTGCACTCCGGGCCGCAAGCCCGAATCCACGGCGGCCAATGCCGCCGTACCCGATTGCCCGGCCCGGATGGCCTGCAGCGCCGACGCGACACCCGCTAGTTGCTGCCAAAGCGCAATCCCCACCGCTGGGCGGGGGTCTGCTCCCAACTCTGCATGTGAAGAAGCGCGGATACCGGGTGCTCCCGCAGGGGCCCCATGGCGAGGCTGTTGATGTGAACCGGCTCGTGTCATGAATTGCCTTCTCGTGCGATGGACAGCACACGCGCTGGGGTGAAACCAAAAATCCAGGCCAGCAGCATCGCAGGAAACTGTGCGATCCCGGCGTTGTAGCGGGTCACCGCATCATTGAAGATCCGTGCGGCCTGTTCGTTATGGGTGCGCAACTCGTCCCACCGCGCGCGCCAGGGCGCCATCCTGCGGTGGTTGTCATCCGCATCTGCGTCCGGCAGGAGTGTCGGCCACACCGTGTCGACGACAGCACACGCGGCCGACAGTGCCGCCACCGCATCCGCCTTTAACGGGCGAGCCCGCGCCACCGCCAGGCAAGCCGTCAATTGCGTGGTCGCACCTTGCAGAAGGCTGCGCGCATGGCGATCCAGGGTACCGGCGGTAACTTGCGCAGCGTCAAATTCGCCCAGCATGGCCAGCCATCGAACCAGGTGGGCATCCAGACTTCCGAATGCCTGAACCACGGCGGAGCGCAACCGCACCAGGCGGTTGTAGGCGCCTACGGCCCAGAAAAGAGCGATGGCAATGACGATCCAGATGAGCGGCGATGACCACATGCGCTAACACCGACACCGCATGCGCCATGCGGCCGGTCCTTGAGGATTCCAGAAAAAACGCTCCCGGCCTGTCGGGCGACAGGGCGGGAGCGCATCAGTGACGGCCCGGGGGCTTAGTCGGCTGCCGCGTCGGGAGCAGCACCTTCCGTCACGGAGGCTTCGGCAGAGGCCTCCATTTCAGCGGCTTCCGCTTCGGCAATGGCGCGGCGCTCGGCGTCGTCCATGGCGTCCTTGGCCTTGCGGGCCTGGTGATAGGCCATGCCCGTGCCTGCCGGAATCAGGCGACCCACGATCACGTTTTCCTTCAGGCCACGCAGCTCGTCGCGCTTGCCCATGATGGCGGCCTCGGTGAGCACGCGGGTCGTTTCCTGGAAGGAAGCGGCCGAGATGAACGAGTCGGTAGACAGCGATGCCTTCGTGATACCCAAAAGCAGATTGCTGTAGGTAGCGGGGATCTTGCCCGCTGCCTGCAGTGCATCGTTGGTGTTGAGGATCTCGGAGCGCTCGACCTGTTCACCACCGATGTAGTTCGACTCACCAACGTTCTCGACCACGACGCGGCGCAGCATCTGGCGAACGATCACCTCGATGTGCTTGTCGTTGATCTTCACGCCCTGCAAGCGGTACACGTCCTGCACTTCATCGACGATGTAGCGAGACAGCTCTTCGATACCCAGCAAACGCAGGATGTCCTGCGGGTCGGCGGGGCCGTCCACAATCGATTCGCCCTTGTTCACCACCTGGCCTTCGTGCACCAGGATGTTCTTTTCCTTGGGCACGAGTTCTTCGAACACATGGCCTTCGGGATCGGTGATCTGCAGGCGGACCTTGCCCTTGGTTTCCTTGCCGAACGACACAGTACCGGTCATCTCGGCCAGCGTGCCCTTGTCCTTGGGCGTACGGGCTTCGAACAGCTCGGCCACACGCGGCAGACCGCCTGTAATGTCGCGGGTCTTTTGACCTTCGACCGGAATACGCGCCAGCACTTCGCCGGGGCCCACGTCCTGGCCGTCGCGCACCTGGATCAGAGCGCCCACCTGGAAGCCGATGGTCACCGAGTGGTCGGTACCAGGAATCTTCACTTCGTTGCCTTGGGCATCGATCAGCTTCACCTGCGGGCGCACGACCTTGGCAGCGCCACGGCGCTTCGGATCGATCACCACCAGGGTGGACAGACCGGTCACTTCGTCGACCTGCTTGGCCACCGTGAGACCTTCTTCGACGTTCTCGAACTTGGTCTGGCCGGCAAACTCGGTGATGATGGGGCGCGTCAGCGGATCCCAGTTAGCGAGAATGGTGCCAGCCTTGATGGTCTGGTCAGCCTTCACCGTCAGCGTCGCACCGTAAGGTACCTTGTGGCGTTCGCGCTCGCGGCCATGCTCGTCCTGGATGATGATTTCACCCGAACGTGCAATCACCACCAGCTCGCCCTTGGTGTTGCTCACGTAGCGCATCGTGGCGTTGAAGCCGATCACGCCGTTGGACTTGGCTTCCACGCTCGACGCGATGGCGGCACGCGAAGCAGCACCACCGATGTGGAACGTACGCATGGTCAGCTGCGTGCCTGGTTCGCCGATGGACTGGGCAGCGATCACACCCACGGCTTCGCCGAGGTTGATCAGGCCACCACGGCCCAGGTCGCGGCCATAGCACTTGGCGCACAGGCCGTAGCGGGTTTCGCAGGTCAGTGCCGTGCGCACCTTGACTTCGTCCACGCCCACAGACTCGATCTCTTCGATGAGGTCTTCTTCCAGCATCGTGCCGGCAGGCACCAGCACCGAGCGGTTTTCGGGGTGCAGGATGTCTTCCGCAGCCGTGCGGCCCAGGATACGTTCGCGCAGCGATTCGATCACTTCACCGCCTTCAACGATGGCGCGCATCAGCGAACCGTTGGCCGTGCCGCAATCTTCTTCGGTCACGACCAAGTCCTGCGTCACGTCCACCAGACGGCGGGTGAGGTAACCGGAGTTGGCGGTCTTCAGCGCCGTGTCGGCCAGACCCTTACGGGCACCGTGGGTGGAGATGAAGTACTCCAGCACGTTCAGACCTTCGCGGAAGTTCGCGGTGATAGGCGTTTCGATGATCGAGCCGTCTGGCTTGGCCATCAGACCCCGCATACCGGCCACCTGGCGGATCTGGGCAGCAGAGCCGCGGGCACCGGAGTCGGCCATCATGTAGATGGAGTTGAAGGACTCCTGAGAGACTTCGTTTCCATGGCGGTCAATGACCTGCTCCTTGGAGAGCCGGGCCATCATCACCTTGGAAACTTCGTCACCGGCCTTGCCCCAGATATCCACCACCTTGTTGTAGCGCTCACCAGCGGTGACCAGACCGGACACGTATTGCTGCTCGATCTCTTTCACTTCCTTCTCGGAGCGCTCGATGATGCCGGCTTTCTGGGGCGGCACCAGCATGTCGTCGATGGCAATCGAGATACCGGCACGCGTGGCCAGGCGGAAGCCGTTTTGCAGCAGCTTGTCGGCGAACACCACCGTTTCCTTCAGACCGCACTTGCGGAAGGACACGTTGATGAGCTTGGAAATCTCCTTCTTCTTGAGCGCCTTGTTCATGTTGGAGAACGGCAGGCCCTTGGGCAGGATCTCGGACAGCAGTGCACGGCCCACGGTGGTTTCCACCAGCGAGGTCGATGGCACGAATTCGCCGGTTTCCTTGTTTTTCGTCCACTCGGTCATGCGCACGGTGATCCGGGCGGCCAGCTCCACTTCGCCAGCGTCCAGCGCACGTTGCACCTCGCCCGTATCGGCGAACACCAGGCCTTCACCCTTGCCGTTGATGCGGTCGCGGGTGGCGTAGTACAGACCCAGCACCACGTCCTGCGAAGGAACGATGGAGGGCTCGCCCGAGGCGGGGAACAGCACGTTGTTGGAGGCCAGCATCAGCGTGCGGGCTTCCATCTGCGCTTCCACCGACAGCGGTACGTGGACAGCCATCTGGTCACCGTCGAAGTCGGCGTTGAAGGCCGCGCAGACGAGGGGGTGCAGCTGGATGGCCTTGCCTTCGATCAGGATGGGCTCAAAGGCCTGGATACCCAAACGGTGCAGCGTAGGCGCACGGTTCAGCATCACGGGGTGTTCCTTGATGACCTCTTCCAGGATGTCCCACACCACGGGGGTGCCGGATTCGACTTCCTTCTTGGCGGCCTTGATCGTCGTCGCGATGCCCATGGCTTCGAGGCGCGAGAAGATGAAAGGCTTGAACAGCTCCAGCGCCATCAGCTTGGGCAGACCGCACTGGTGCAGCTTGAGCGTTGGGCCCACGGTAATCACGGAACGGCCGGAGTAGTCCACGCGCTTGCCCAGCAAGTTCTGGCGGAAACGGCCCGACTTACCCTTGATCATGTCGGCCAGGGACTTCAGGGCACGCTTGTTGGCACCCGTCATGGCCTTGCCACGGCGGCCGTTATCCAACAACGAGTCGACAGCCTCTTGCAGCATCCGCTTTTCGTTGCGGGCGATGATTTCAGGGGCCTTGAGCTCCAGCAGGCGGCGCAGACGCGAGTTGCGGTTGATGACGCGGCGGTACAAGTCGTTCAAGTCAGACGTGGCGAAGCGGCCGCCATCCAGCGGCACCAGCGGACGCAGGTCCGGTGGCAGCACGGGCAGCACTTCCAGCACCATCCACTCGGGCTTGATGCCCGACTTCTTGAACGCTTCCAGCACCTTCAGGCGCTTGGCGTTCTTCTTGACCTTGACTTCGGAGCCGGTCAGGTCGCCGCGCAGGCGTTCGATCGACATGTCGATGTCGATGGATTCCAGCAGGTCCTTGATACCTTCAGCGCCCATCTTGGCGATGAATTCGTCGCCGTATTCCTTGCGCTTGGCGTCGTAGTCGTCCTCGGACATGATGCTGAACTTCTTCAGCGGGGTCATGCCGGGGTCGGTCACCACGTAGGCTTCAAAGTACAGCACGCGTTCGATGTCGCGCAGCGTCATGTCCAGCACCAGGCCCAGACGCGATGGCAGCGACTTCAGGAACCAGATGTGGGCGCAAGGCGCGGCCAGATCGATGTGGCCCATGCGCTCGCGGCGCACCTTGGTCTGCGTGACTTCCACGCCGCACTTCTCGCAGATCACGCCGCGGTGCTTCAGCCGCTTGTACTTGCCGCACAAGCATTCGTAGTCCTTGATGGGACCAAAAATCTTGGCGCAGAACAGGCCGTCGCGCTCGGGCTTGAACGTGCGGTAGTTGATGGTTTCAGGCTTCTTCACCTCACCGAAAGACCACGAACGGATCTTCTCGGGCGAGGCCATGCCAATGCGGATGGCATCGAAGTGCTCGTCCGGCGTGAATTGCTTGAACAGGTCGAGTAGCGATTTCATGTGACTCTTTCCTTTTCGTCAAAAATCATAGCTACCAGCGCTTGATACACGGGGCTTTGGATGCTTAAACACACGAAAAGCCTTTATCAACAAGCGCTAGCAGCTCACTTTTTTAATAATCCCGATCCTGTTCAGGAGCGTTCGAGTTCGATGTCCAGGCCCAGGGAACGAATTTCCTTGACCAGCACGTTGAACGATTCCGGCATGCCGGCTTCGATGGCGTGTTCGCCCTTGACGATGGATTCGTACACCTTGGTACGGCCCACCACGTCGTCGGACTTCACGGTCAGCATTTCCTGCAGCACGTAGGCGGCGCCGTACGCTTCCAGCGCCCACACTTCCATTTCCCCGAAACGCTGGCCACCGAACTGGGCCTTGCCGCCCAGCGGTTGTTGCGTGACGAGCGAGTACGGACCGGTGGAACGGGCGTGCATCTTGTCGTCCACCAGGTGGTGCAGCTTCAGGTAGTGCATGTAGCCGATGGTGGTGGGGCGCTCGAATTGATCACCCGTGCGGCCGTCAAACAAATAGGCCTGGGTGCGTTCAGCGGTCAACCCCTTGCGCTCGGCAAGATCATCGGGATACGCCAGTTTCAGCATGGCCTTGATTTCGTCTTCCGACGCACCGTCGAACACGGGCGTGGCATACGGCACACCGTTGGTGAGGTTCTCTGCCATGGCAACCAGCTCGTCATCGCTCAATTGCGACAAGTCTTCGGTACGACCACGGGAGTTGTAGACCTCTTCGAGGAACTTGCGCAGTTCAGACGCCTTGGCCTCCTGCTGCAGCATGTCGCCGATGCGCTGGCCAATGCCCTTGCCGGCCCAACCCAGGTGAACTTCAAGCACCTGGCCGATGTTCATCCGCGAAGGCACGCCCAGCGGGTTCAGAACGATGTCGGCAGGCGTGCCGTCGGCCATGTAAGGCATGTCTTCGACCGGAACGATCTTCGAGACCACGCCCTTGTTACCGTGGCGGCCGGCCATCTTGTCGCCAGGCTGCAGGCGGCGCTTGACGGCCAGGTAGACCTTGACCATCTTGAGCACGCCCGCTGGCAACTCGTCGCCTTGCGTGAGCTTCTTGCGCTTTTCCTCAAAAGCCAGGTCGAAACTGTGGCGCGTCTGCTCCAGGGAGTTCTTGATGGATTCGAGCTGCGTGGCAACTTCGTCTTCTGCAGGGCGAATGTCGAACCAGTGGAACTTCTCGACCGAGGCCAGATAGGCCTTGTCGATCTTCGTACCCTTGGCCAGCTTCTGCGGGCCGCCGTTGGCAACACGGCCATTCAGCAATTTTTCGATACGGTCAAAGGCGTCGGCCTCCACGATACGCAGCTGGTCATTCAGGTCAAGGCGGAAGCGCTTGAGCTCATCGTCGATGATCTGCTGGGCGCGCTTGTCGCGCTGAATGCCTTCGCGGGTGAACACCTGCACGTCGATCACGGTGCCTTGCGAGCCCTGGTCCACGCGCAGCGAGGTGTCCTTCACGTCGGAGGCCTTCTCGCCGAAGATCGCGCGCAGCAGCTTCTCTTCAGGCGTGAGCGTGGTCTCGCCCTTGGGCGTGACCTTGCCCACCAGCGTATCGCCGGGCTGCACTTCGGCACCCACGTAGATGATGCCGGACTCGTCCAAACGGTTCAGTTGCTGCTCAGACAGGTTAGGGATATCGCGCGTGATTTCTTCGGCGCCCAGCTTGGTGTCGCGCGCCATAACCACCAGCTCCTCGATGTGGATCGAGGTGTAGCGGTCTTCGGAGACCACGCGTTCGGAGATCAGGATCGAGTCTTCGAAGTTGTAGCCGTTCCAGGGCATGAAGGCGATCAGCATGTTCTGGCCAATGGCGATTTCGCCGAAGTCCGTCGATGCACCGTCGGCAATCACATCGCCCTTGACCAGCTTGTCGCCCTTCTTGACGATGGGACGCTGGTGAATGTTGGTGTTCTGGTTGGAACGCTGGTACTTGATGAGGTTGTAGATGTCCACACCGACTTCACCCGCCAGTGCTTCTGCGTCATTGACACGAACCACGATACGCGTCGCATCGACGTAATCCACAATGCCGCCACGGGTTGCGGTGACCACAGTGCCAGAATCGACAGCAGCCACGCGCTCGATGCCCGTGCCAACCAGCGGCTTTTCAGGGCGCAGCACAGGTACAGCCTGGCGGGACATGTTGGCGCCCATCAGTGCGCGGTTTGCATCGTCGTGCTCCAGGAACGGAACCAGCGAGGCAGCAACCGACACGATCTGCGCAGGCGACACGTCCATGTATTGCACGCGGTCGGCACCACACAAAATGGATTCACCCTTTTCGCGAGCAGACACCAGCTCACCCGTCAGACGGCCGTCCTTGTCGAGCACGGCATTGGCCTGCGCGATCACGTACTTGCCTTCTTCGATGGCCGAGAGGTAATCGATGTCGTTGGTGACCTTGCCATCCACCACGCGGCGATACGGGGTTTCAATGAAACCGTATTCGTTCAGACGCGCATACAGTGCCAGCGAGTTGATCAGACCAATGTTTGGACCTTCTGGCGTTTCGATAGGGCACACGCGTCCGTAGTGGGTCACGTGCACGTCACGCACTTCAAAGCCTGCACGTTCCCGCGTCAGACCACCTGGGCCCAGGGCAGACACGCGGCGCTTGTGCGTGATTTCAGCCAACGGGTTGGTCTGGTCCATGAACTGCGACAGCTGCGAGGCACCGAAGAACTCCTTCAGTGCGGCCGAGATGGGCTTGCTGTTGATCAGATCGTGAGGCATGAGCGGCTCTTGCTCTGCCTGGCCCAGACGTTCTTTCACAGCCTTTTCAATACGAGCCAAACCGGTGCGGTACTGGTTTTCGGCCAGTTCACCCACGCAACGCACGCGGCGGTTGCCCAGGTGATCAATGTCATCGACTTCGCCATTGCCATTGCGCAGATCCACCAGGATCTTGACCACGGCCAGGATGTCCTCGTTGGACAGCACCATGGGACCGGTGGACTCGCCGCGACCGATCTTGGCGTTGAACTTCATGCGGCCCACGCGCGACAGGTCGTAAGTGTCGGGGTTGTAGAACAGGCGCTGGAACAGGGCCTGTACAGCGTCTTCCGTAGGCGGCTCGCCAGGACGCATCATGCGGTAGATGGCCACGCGGGCAGCGAATTCGTCCACCGTCTCGTCGATGCGCAGGGTCTGCGACATGTACGCACCCTGATCTAGTTCATTGGTGTAGATGCATTGGACATCCTGTACACCCGAGCTGCGCAGCTTTTTGAGCAGTGCTTCGGTCAACTCTTCATTCGCCTTGGCAATGATTTCGCCAGTGTCCGCATCCACGATGTTGCGGGCCACGACGCGGCCGATCAGGAAGTCTTCCGGCACGCTGATGTGCGTGGTGCCCGACTGCTCGAGTTCGCGCGTGTGGCGTGCGGTGACACGCTTGTCCTTGGCCACGACCACTTTGCCGGATTTGTCGGTAATGTCAAAACGGGCCACTTCGCCACGCAGACGCTCGGACACAAACTCCATTTGTGCGCCGCTGTCCATCAGGCGGAAGTTGTCGTTGACGAAGAAGTTCGCCAGGATCGATTCGGGGTTCAGGCCGATGGCCTTCAGCAGGATGGTGACCGGCATCTTGCGACGACGGTCAACCCGGAAATACAAGATGTCCTTGGGATCGAACTCGAAATCGAGCCACGATCCGCGGTACGGAATGATGCGCGCCGAAAACAGCAACTTGCCCGAACTGTGGGTCTTGCCCTTGTCGTGCTCGAAGAACACACCGGGCGAACGGTGCAGCTGCGAGACGATCACGCGCTCGGTGCCATTGATGATGAACGAGCCTTTTTCGGTCATGAGCGGCACTTCGCCCATGTACACCTCTTGCTCCTTCACTTCCTTGACCACCTTGGACTGCGAGGTTGAGGACTCGCGGTCATAAATGATCAACTGAACCTTGGCCCGGACAGCGGACGCAAAAGTCAGACCGCGTGTCTGGCATTCACGCACATCGAATGCGGGTTTGGCAAGGTTGTACTCGATGAACTTCATCTCCACAAAACCGTTGTGGGAGACGATAGGAAAGGCAGCGTCGAATGCAGCCTGAAGGCCTTCGATGGTTCTTTTCTGGGGTGCTTTATCAGCCTGCAGGAAAGCGGTGTATGCGTCCTTCTGCATCTGCAGCAGATAAGGAACTTCAAGCACGCTATCGCGGGTGCCGAAACTTTTGCGAATTCGCTTGCGTTCGGTGTAGGAATAGGCCATGAGATCTCCGGGCAAAGACATGAGTCCTGGGTCTTCGACGACTGACCCGCAAGGAGATACGTCCTTACGGGCTTGGCGGTTGGCCACTACCAACCATGGCGGACGGTGATGCGTTGCACATCACCCGAACCAAGGCGTCTTCTGCTGTCGGGGTTGTCAGAAGACACTCGAAAATCTGCTGCGCGTTTTCCGTCGACCTTGTGTCTTCGGGAAACCGTTCAACGTGGTTTTCGGGTGCACTCTGAAAGCACCAAAGGCTGGAGGCCCGATAGGAGCACTCCAGCCCTTGAAGGAGACTGAATTACTTCAGTTCAGCCTTGGCGCCAGCTTCCACCAGCTTCTTGACTGCTGCTTCGGCATCAGCCTTGGCAATAGCTTCCTTGACGTTCTTCGGAGCGCCATCCACCAGGTCCTTGGCTTCCTTGAGGCCCAGGCCGGTGATTTCGCGAACTGCCTTGATGACGGACACCTTGTTGGCGCCAGCTTCGAGCAGCACAACGTTGAATTCGGTCTGCTCTTCGGCAGCAGCAGCAGCGCCGCCGCCACCAGCAGCAGGAGCGGCCATAGCGGCAGCGCTCACACCAAACTTCTCTTCAATGGCTTTTACCAGCTCATTGAGTTCCAGAACCGTCATGCTGTCCAGCGCGGTCAAAAATGCGTCTTTGTCGAATGCCATTTTGATTTCCTAACAAATTTGTTGGTTAACTGTCGGGCGCTTAGGCCGCGACAGGTTCGGCTGCCTGCTCGGCAGCGCCTTCGCTTTTCTTTGCCGCCAGCGCGCCCAGCACAACGGCCGTACGCGACATGGGGGACATGAGCAAGCCACACACCTGTGCCAGCAACACTTCCTTGGAAGGAATGTTGGCCAGTTGTTTGACGCCATTAACGTCCAAAGCCTTACCCCCGAAAGCGCCTGCGCGAATCACCAACTTGTCGTTGGTTTTTGCGAAGTCGGCCACCACCTTGGCAGCGGCCACTGCGTCTTCAGAGAAGCCATAGATCAACGGACCAGTCATCTGGTCAGCCACCACGTCAAACCCGGTTCCAGCTACAGCACGGCGAGCCAAAGTGTTCTTCAAAACACTCAAGCTGACACCTTTGCTGCGAGCATCGGCACGCAGTTTGGTCATGTCGGCGACCGTGATGCCACGGTATTCCGCGATCACAAGCGTTTGAGCTTTAGCGGCGAGGCTGGTCACTTCACTGATGACCGCTTCTTTCTCACTGCGATTAAGACTCAAGGTCTACTCCTTAAAATGCGCACTCGGCAGAATGCCTCGTGCGCGCTCTTGTTGCAGCGACCAACTGTTTAGGAAAATTTCCATCTGCAGCGGGATCGCCATCTGCGTTGGCGCCTTGTCTGGCTTTAAGCGCGACAACGTCGCGCACCAACGGTCTTGGATGGCCTGCGGCTCCCGAAGCAGCCCCAGCCCACCACATCAGGCCCACCCGAGGGCCGGCCCGAAGATTTTTTGCGATTACGCTGCGATGGTCTGTGTATCCACGCGGACGCCAAGTCCCATCGTGGAGGACACTGCCACCTTGCGCAGGTACACGCCCTTGCTGGTTGCGGGCTTGGCCTTGGACAGCGCGTCGATCAGAGCTGCCAGATTGCCTTGCAGTTTGTCGTTGTCGAACGAACGGCGACCGATCGTGCTGTGCACGATACCAGCCTTGTCAACACGGAATTGCACCTGACCAGCTTTGGCGTTCTTCACAGCCGTGGCGACGTCAGGGGTCACAGTTCCGACCTTGGGGTTTGGCATCAGGCCACGTGGACCCAGAATCTGACCCAAGGTACCCACAACGCGCATAGCGTCCGGAGCAGCAATCACCACATCGAAAGGCATGTCGCCAGCCTTCACCATGGCGGCCAGGTCGTCCATGCCTACGATGTCAGCACCAGCGGCCTTGGCTTCATCAGCCTTGGCACCTTGCGCAAACACCGCCACACGGGTGGTCTTGCCAGTGCCGTTGGGCAGCACCACGGCGCCACGCACAACCTGGTCGGACTTCTTGGCGTCGATGCCCAACTGCACTGCCACATCAATAGACTCGTCGAACTTGGCGGTCGCCGCATCCTTGACGATCACGATGGCTTCAGCGAATGCGTACAGCTTGGTGCTGTCCACTTTACCCTGCTGGGCTTTTTGTTTTTTTGTCAGCTTGGCCATTTACAAACCCTCCACCGTCACGCCCATGGAGCGTGCAGAGCCAGCCAATGTGCGGACAGCAGCGTCCACATTGGCGGCATTCATGTCTTTGAACTTGGTCTTGGCGATTTCCTCGAGCTGGGCGCGAGTGATCTTGCCGACCTTGGTGCTCAGTGCGTTTGGTGAACCTTTTTCCAGCTTGATGGCCTTCTTGATCAAAACCGTCGCAGGCGGCGTCTTGATGATGAAGGTGAAGCTCTTGTCAGCAAAGGCCGTAATGACCACCGGCAGCGGCAGGCCGGGCTCGACACCTTGGGTCTGCGCATTGAATGCCTTGCAAAACTCCATGATGTTGAGGCCGCGCTGACCGAGCGCAGGGCCAATGGGTGGGGATGGATTGGCCTTACCAGCTGGTACTTGCAGCTTGATAAAACCGACGATTTTTTTCGCCATGGTTTTCTCCTTGCGGGTAATAACGCCGAACTTGCTGACGCAAGAATAGGCTCCCCGGGGCTAACGACTCACAAATTGCATTCACACCGAGTCGAAAAGTGTGATGTCCAAAAATTCAACAAATCAGGTTTTTTCGACCTGCGAAAACTCCAACTCCACCGGCGTGGAGCGACCGAAAATCATCACGGAAACGCGCACTCGGCTCTTCTCGTAATTCACCTCTTCCACCGATCCATTGAAATCCGTGAAAGGACCCTCCTTGACCCGAACCAACTCACCCGCCATGAACTCGACCTTGTGCCGGGGCTTGTCAGTGCCTTCCTGCATCTGGCTGACGATTTTCTGCACCTCTTCTTCAGAGATGGGAGCGGGGCGATTCTTCGCGCCACCGACAAATCCAGTGACCTTGTTGGTGTGCTTGACCAAGTGCCAAGTGTCATCATCCATGACCATCTCGACGAACACATAACCAGGGAAAAGCCGACGCTCCGTTGTTTTGCGCTGGCCGTTCTTCATCTCGACCACCTCTTCGGTGGGCACCAAAATGCGACCAAACTTATCCTGCATTCCGGAGCGGGCAATGCGCTCGAGGATGTTGCGCTCAACTGCTTTTTCCATACCAGAATAAGCGTGGACAATGTACCAGCGCAAATCAGGATTGGAGGATGCAGCCCCACCAGGGGCATCTGCCCCAGCCAACTCCACAACGCTTGTCATGATTTTCTCCAGCCCAGAATCAGGTCGTAAAACACCCACTCAAGGGTCTTGTCGGTCAACCACAAGAACAGCGCCATGATCACGACAAATGCAAACACATAAGCCGTCATCTGAACGGTTTCTTTGCGCGTAGGCCATACCACCTTTTTGACTTCACGCCAAGCATCACGAGCGAAGGCGACAAACTGCCGCCCTGATTCTGAAACCAGAAATACGGCCGCAGCAACGACGAGGCCCACCAGCAACGCAGCCCATTGCACGATCGGACCTTGCTTGCCCAGCAAATAAAAGCCCGCCACGGAAGCAATGACCAAAGCCACGGCCGCAGCGAGCTTGGCCTTGTCCGCCCCGGTATTGACGGTTTCAACTTGTGTAGTGGCCATGTGTAAAATTCCTACTTCGATTTCTGGCGTCGCCTAAGACGCCGAAGCCCGCCAATTCATGGCGGGCTTTTTTGACCACATTCAAGTGGCAGGGGCAGTAGGAATCGAACCTACAACCTTCGGTTTTGGAGACCGACGCTCTGCCAATTGAGCTATACCCCTATGAACACGCTTTAAGCAATGATCTTGGCCACGACGCCAGCGCCCACGGTGCGGCCGCCTTCACGGATGGCGAAGCGCAGACCTTCTTCCATGGCGATGGGGTTGATCAGCTTCACAGTGATCGACACGTTGTCGCCAGGCATGACCATTTCCTTGTCGGCTGGCAGCTCGATGGCGCCAGTCACGTCGGTCGTGCGGAAGTAGA
>QLTU01000015.1:30571-97264 GCA_003268905.1 Acidovorax defluvii | reverse complement strand
TGGTGAGCAAGAAGACAGACGAGCGGGAGTCAGATATTATTGCTGGATAAAAACACAGCATCCGGGGTGCCACTGGAGCTAAGTGGATACCCCTTTTAAGCATACAGTATCTTTGGTCCGCGGGGATAGGAAGGCGGCGCTCACGCAAGGGCTGACAACAAGCTGCGTGCCACGGCTTCGCCCACCTTGATACCGTCCACGCCTGCCGAAAGAATGCCACCGGCAAAGCCTGCCCCTTCCCCCGCCGGATACAGACCGGGGGTGTTGGGGCTTTGGAGGTTGTCGCCGCGGTCAATGCGCAGCGGTGCCGACGTGCGCGTCTCCACACCGGTGAGCACGGCATCGGGCATGTCGTAGCCCTTGATCTTGCGGCCGAACACCGGCAGGGCCTCGCGCATGGCTTCGATGGCATAGCTGGGCAGTGCGCCATGCAGGTCGCCCAGCGTCACGCCGGGCTGGTAAGAGGGCTGCACGCTGCCCAGCTCCCTGGAGGGCCGGCCCGCGATGAAATCGCCCACCAGCTGGCCGGGCGCGCTGTAGTTGCTGCCGCCAAGCACATAGGCGTTCGATTCGAGCTGGCGCTGCAGCACGATGCCCGCCAGCGGGTGGTGCTGGCCGGCGGCCAGCGCCTCGACCCCGTGCGTGGCGCCCAGCGCGGCTTCATAGGCTGCGGGTGCGCGCGGAAAATCGCCCGGGTCAATGCCCACCACCATGCCCGCATTGGCGTTGCGCTCGTTGCGCGAATACTGGCTCATGCCGTTGGTCACCACGCGGCCGGGTTCGCTGGTGGCGGCTACCACGGTGCCGCCGGGGCACATGCAAAAGCTGTAAACGGCGCGGCCATTGGCAGCGTGGTGCACCAGCTTGTAGTCGGCGGCGCCCAGCAAGGGGTGGCCGGCATGGCGGCCCCACCGTGCCCGGTCGATCACGCCCTGCGGGTGCTCGATGCGAAACCCGATGGAAAACGGCTTGGCCTGCATCTGCACGCCCCGCTCGTACAGCATGGCAAAGGTGTCGCGCGCGCTGTGGCCCAGGGCCACCACCACATGGTCGGCACGCAGCTCGGTGGTGGTGCCTGAGGCCTGGTCCAGCACCTGCACGCCACGCACATGCCGGCCTTGCGGGCCGGTTTCAACCACCAGATCGGTCACGCGCTGACCGAAACGGATCTCCCCGCCCAGCGCAATGATCTGCGCGCGCAGGCTCTCCACCACCTTCACCAGCTTGAAGGTGCCGATGTGCGGATGCGCCACATACAAAATTTCTTCGGGCGCGCCCGCCTTCACGAACTCGGCCATCACCTTGCGGCCCAGGTGGCGCGGGTCCTTGATCTGGCTGTAAAGCTTGCCGTCGCTGAAGGTGCCCGCGCCACCTTCGCCAAACTGCACATTGCTTTCGGGGTTGAGCTCGCGCTTGCGCCACAGGCCCCAGGTGTCCTGGGTGCGTTCGCGCACGTTCTTGCCGCGCTCCAGCACGATGGGCTTGAAACCCATTTGCGCCAGCACCAGCGCCGCAAAAATGCCGCAGGGGCCAAAGCCCACCACCACCGGGCGCAGGGGCAGCTCGGCCGGGGCCTGGCCCACGGGGTGCCAGGCCATGTCGGGCGTGGGCTGGATGTGCGGGTTGCCTGCAAATTTTTCGAGCAGTGCGGCTTGCTGCGTGGGGTCGGCGAGCGTGATGTCGACGATGTACACCGCCAGCAAATCGACCTTGCGCGCGTCAAAGCTGCGCTTGAAAACCCGCAGCGTGGCAATGTCGGCGGCATCGACCAGACCCAGTGCCTGGGCGGCGCGGGCGCGCAGGGCGGCTTCGGGCTGGGTGTCGGGGTCGGACGGCAGCGCGGACAGCGGCAGCCGGATTTCAGAAAGGCGGATCATGGTCTTGCGGCCCGTGGTTATCGGGCGAAGGGCAATGCAGGGGAGGGTGATTTTACCGACCGCCGCATGGTTTGGCCTGCGTGCGGTGGGCTGCGCTTTTCCGGTACACCAGCACCGGAATTCTGGAATGCGCCAGCACCTTCTGCGTCGCGCTGCCCAGCAGCAGGGGGGTCGCCGCCCCGCACCCGCGCGCGCTGCTGGAGGCCGAATGGCAGGACCGGTTTTGTTCCAGACCCTGCAGCCCATCACGCACGACGAAATCCATGCCAAGGTGCAGCGTGCCGTGGCTGCGCTCATGGCGGCGGATGGGCCGGTGAAGGCGTGACGCTCTGCACCGGGCGAAAAAAAGGAGCTCGAAAGCTCCTCTATTAATAGCTACTCGCGCTTGATAGATAAGCGCTAGAGCCCTATTTGGCTCAAATTTTGCCTCACGTCGGCAAAAAGCCTTCGACCGACAGGTAGCGCTCGCCCGTGTCGTAGTTGAAGCCCAGCACTTTGGCGCCTGCGGGCAGCTCGGGCAGTTTTTGCGCAATGGCCGCCAGCGTGGCGCCGCTGGAGATGCCCACCAGCATGCCTTCCTCGCGGGCGCTGCGGCGGGCGTATTCGCGGGCGGGTTCGGCATCGACCTGGATCACGCCGTCCAGCACGCCGGTGTCCAGGTTTTTGGGGATGAAACCCGCGCCAATGCCCTGAATGGGGTGCGGTGTCGGCTGGCCGCCGCTGATCACGGGCGACTGCGTGGGCTCCACGGCAAACACCTTGAGGTTGGGGAATTTGGCTTTCAGCACGCGCGCCACGCCGGTCAGGTGGCCGCCGGTGCCCACGCCGGTAATCAGCGCATCCAGCCCGTCGGGAAAGTCGGCCAGGATTTCCTGGGCCGTGGTGCGCACATGCACGTCAACGTTGGCGGGGTTTTCGAACTGCTGCGGAATCCACGCACCGGGCGTCTGGGCCTTGAGCTCTTCGGCGCGGGCAATGGCGCCCTTCATGCCCTTTTCGCGCGGCGTCAGGTCGAAGCTGGCGCCATAGGCCAGCATCAGGCGGCGGCGCTCGATGCTCATGCTGTCGGGCATCACCAGAACCAGCTTGTAGCCCTTGACGGCCGCCACCATGGCCAGGCCCACACCGGTGTTGCCGCTGGTGGGCTCGATGATGGTGCCGCCCGGTTGCAGGGCGCCCGATTTCTCGGCGTCTTCCACCATGGCCAGCGCAATGCGGTCTTTGATGGAGCCGCCGGGGTTGCCGCACTCGGACTTGATCCACACGTTGGCGCCCGCGCCAAACAGGCGGTTGATGCGCACATGCGGCGTGTTGCCAATGGTTTGCAGAACGTTGTCGACTTTCATGGCGTCTCCTGAAGGGGAAGTGAAAAGGGGTTGGCACGCATTCTGAACCACTTGTTCTGCGCAGCGGCTATATGGATATGCACAGCGCAGGGGCATCGCAGCCTGCGGGCGGTGTGCAGTGCCCGCAGGCGGGCGGCCTCGGCCAAATTTATAGATGAAAACGGGCTGTAACCGCCGTCCATCAAGCGGGTGCAGCTATCAATGTTGAATCATGGTTTGTGCCCCGTCATCAAAAACAGCGGATAGCTTTGGCCATTGCGGTGCTGCATGTGCAGGATGCCGGTAAAGACGATGCCTTGCAGGCCCGCCTGCTCGGCCTGCGCCTGCAAGGCTTCGGGCGCAAAACCCAGGTGCTGCACGCCCTTGGCGGCGTTGTCGCCGTGAAAGCTGCCGTCTTCGGCATACAGATCCACCAGCGCAATGCGCCCGCCGGGGTGCAGCGCAGCGGCAAAGGCGCGCATCAACGCGGCGGTGTCGGCCACATGGTGCAGGGCCATGCAGCTCACGATGGCGTGGTAGCGCCCCGGCAGGCCGTCAAAAATGTCGCCATGGTGCGTGGTGATGTTGGCAACGCCTTTTTCGTCCAGCACCTGCAGCATGGCGGCAGACATGTCCAGCGCGGTGACATGCGCCACCTTGGGTGCAATCTGCGTGGCCAGCAGGCCGGTGCCCGCGCCAAAGTCGAGCACCTGGTCGGTGGGCGACAGCGGCAGATGCGCCAGCAGCAGCGGCGGCACAGCGGCCAGTTGCTGCGACATGGGGCGCTGGTCCCAGTCGCGGGCGGCAGCGTCGAAATGCGACGACGGCGTGGTTGGCGTGGATTGCGGTGGATGCGTAGTGGTCATGGTGTCTAAAGCTTGCGTAAAACGTGCGCCACAGCGGGCGTGCCCGGCCTGCACGGCGAAATCTGGGACAATCGCCCCCGTGAAGCGCGCCAGACCGCCGCTGGTGCAATCTGGGAAACCAGGCACTGGAGGAACGTCCGGACTGCACAGGACAGCGTAGCAGCTAACGGCTGCCCACCGTGAGGTGAGGATCAGAGCAACAGAGACGAGTCGGAGCAGGCTGCAAGCCACCGAAGGTGTTCTATCGGTTGCCCGCGCAAGCGGGCACGGCTGGCGCAAGCCAGACGGTTGGAGGCGCAAGCCTCCAAGACCATAGCCACCCGAAGCGGGCGGTGCCCGCTTCGGGTGAAACGGGCAATCTCTACGCGCAGCAATACCAAGTAGGCCAACGTTGATGTGGTTCCGCAGAGTTGGCGGGTAGGTAGCATCGAGCCGTGGTGGCGACACCCGGCCCAGAGTAATGGCGGTCACGCTGCGGGTCTTCGCAAGAGGGCCGGCAGTGCACAGAATCCGGCTTATCGGCGCGCTTCACACTTTTCATGAAAACAGGCGCCAGCGCTTATGCAATAAGCGCAGTGCGCTATTGTTTTTGATTATTCTGAAGTAAATCGCGGCGTTCAATCAAGGCGCAGCGCAACGCGGTGCATGGCCGCGTTCCAGCTCGGTGGCGCGCTCCACCGTATCCGGGTGGCTGCTGAGCCACGACCACACGCCTTGCTCCCCGGGTGGGGCTCGCTTGGTATCGGCGGGCTTGCCGGCCTTCGTTTCGCCCTTCGCTTGTGCCTGCGCTTCGGCCTTCTCTTGCGCATTTTCTTCGCCGTGCGCAATGGCCAGCAGCAACTGGCCCATGGGCGCCGTGGGCAGCGCGGCGTGGCCCATCAGTGCGATGGCAAAGCAG
This sequence comes from Acidovorax defluvii, assembly GCA_003268905.1. GTDB lineage: Bacteria > Pseudomonadota > Gammaproteobacteria > Burkholderiales > Burkholderiaceae_C > Acidovorax > Acidovorax defluvii. Next base: position 92,298 of record QLTU01000015.1, on the reverse strand, counting down.
TCGGCCTCGCGCTCGTGGTTGCGGCGGTAGGCTAGGCCGGTGAGCAGCGAACCGCCCGTGGACAGCACGGACGACACATCTCCCAGCGCCAGGCCCAGGCCCACGTTGAGCACGCCTTGCTCTACCAGCATGCGCGTGGTGTGGCGGTGCGCCACATGGCCGATTTCGTGGGCCAGCACACCGATCAGCGCGTTGTCGTCCAGGCCCTTCTCGGCAGCAACCCGCACCAGGGCGTCCGTCATCACCACCGTGCCGCCGGGCAGTGCGAAGGCATTGGCGCCCATGCCCGAACGAAAGGCCAGCGTGAGCCGGGGTGCATAGCCGCGGTAGCGCTGCAGCGCCGGTGGCGTTTGCTGCGCCAGCTGGTCAAAGCGGGCGCGCAGCTGGGCCTGCCGTTCGGCGGGCAGCTTGCTGGGCTTGAGCGTGCCCTCGTCCATCTGCTGCAAGGCGTTTTCGGCCAGGCTGGTTTCCCACGACAGCGGCACATACCGCGTGAGCTGGGTGGCTGCCCAAGGGGTGCCAAAGCGGTAAAACAGCGCAACAGCCACGGCGGCGGCCACCGCCACGGCCAGCAGCACGGGCCAGTGGATCTGCATGCGCTGGGCCAGGCCAGGGCGCGCACCCGCCGCGGCCAGTGCGGCGTGCCACTGCGCCGTGGCGTCGATTTCAAGGCTGCCGTGGTCGCGCAAATCGACCACCACGCGCCGCGGCGACCGGTGTGCGCTCCAGGCCTGCGGCCAAGCCACCTGGTCATGGGTGAATACACGGGGTGCCGCGCCCGGCGCCGCCATCGGGTGCAGCAGCAGCGAGGGGCCCTTGGGCGTGGGCTGCAGACCCACCATCACCGGCTGCGCCTTGCTGCTCAGGCCATCAAACCAGCGTGCGGGCAGCAGATCGCCCGGCGCGCCGGTGGATTCGTGAGAACTGTTCACCTGGCCGCCTCGTCCGCGCAGCGCACCAACCCCAAAAACTGGCGCGGCCCAGCCCAGCGGCCCCCGCGCAAGGGCCGCCCCGCAGCGATGTGAGAGCGGGGGGAAGCGGCGCAGCCGCTCAGGGAGGTGTTCTTGCTCATCCAATCAGGTCCAGCCCAGCGGCATCGGCCAGGGCATCGCCCAGGCCGCCTTGCTGCTGGCGCACCAGGATGCCGGCGATCTGGTCCACGCCGCCCTTGATGTGCAGCGTGACCGACTCGAACTTCATGCGGTATTCGCTGACCCGCGCAAAGGGCCGGTACAGGCCCAGGGTGAGCAGGGTCAGCAGCATGTTTTTCAGGCGCAGCAGCACATAGCGGCCCGTGCCCAGCTGGCATTTGAAGCGTGCCACCTGGCTCACGCCCACGTTGCTCCACATCAGCTGGAACATGCGCGCCTCACGGTAGGCGCGGGCCGGTGCCGAGGCCAGCAACAGCAAGAAGATACCGCCCACGATGGCCACAAAAATCACCACCACCAGCCACGTGCGCGTGTGCCAGATCTACGAAGGCACCAGCGACGTGCAAAAGATCATCATCCAGCGCGCCTTGTAAGCCCGCGTGTAAGCCCGTGCGCAGGGCAGCTGAAGGCGGCATGAACTTGGCATGAACGTGCAAAGATCGTCCGCCCGCCGTGTTCGCCCGCCGTGTCTGCGCGCCAGTTCGGCCTGCGGCCGGCGCAACGGGCCACAGTGTTTGCGGGCGTAGTGCCGCGCGATCTGCGGCTGATCCAGCGCCTACCCCCAGATTTGAATAAAAAGCCTCTCTAGCGCCCGTCTACACTGCGGTGGCAGCTATCAAATTAATATTAATGGGGTGAGCGCGCAGCCATCTGAATGAAGGCGCTCACAGGTTCTCCCAGCGGCGCCAGTCCGTATTGGGTGGGCCTGCCTGGTAGGCGCTGCGGTCATTCTGCGCAATGGCTTGCGCCAGGCTTTGCCAGCTGGGCATGCTGCCGGGTTTTTGTTCGCCGGACACGTCCGGGGTTTCCCATTCGGTCAGCGTCATGAAATGCGGCGGCAGGCCGCCTTCGAAGAAGATCGCCATCTCTTCGGGACGCGCCCACAGCTGTTCGTGGTGCTTCTGAATGAAGGCGATGACGAAGCTGGGCGCGATGCCCTCGCTCTGGTTGCTGCGCGCCAGGCGCTGCAGCTCTGCCAGCTCGGCCGCATCGATTGGCTGGCCACGCACGCTGGCGGCCACGGGCAGGCCGTTTTCCAGCGCATCGTCGCTGACGTAGTCGATTTCCAGCTCGCCGGGGTGCAGAAACTTGTCGTCTTCCGACGGCCCGCTGGGCGCCACCGACTGGTGGTAATGCTGGTGAATGTCCTGCAGCTGCTGCACCTGCTCGCCCACAAAACCCGTGCCCAGCGTATGCCCCTCGATCATGGCCTGGGCCAGGGCGAACGGGTCGTCGGCATGGGCGCGCAGTTGCTGTTCGGCATTGGCCTGCCAGTCGCCATGCTGCGCATTCAGGTAGCCCATCCAGGTGTGCATGCGCATGCGCGGGCCCAGCGGGTAAACGTGGGTGTGCACATCCTGGTCCCAACCCACCATGTTGAAGACGATGGCCCAGTGCGCGTCGTCGCGAAAGATGTCCAGCCGGGGCGCAATGAAGGCGGTGCCGGCGTCGAACATGGGCATGTCGTCCAGGCCGGTCGCGTCCAGCGTGTTCAAGATGTCTTGGGCGGTGTAACTCATGGCGGCGAATCTTAACAGTGCGAAAGAGCCGCCCGCCAGCGCGGCCAGCAGGGCGCCCATCGCCAGGGCCGATACGATGAACACCGCCACCGTGGCCAGCCAGATCTTGACGAAATCCATGTACACGGGCTTCCAGCGGCCCGGCTCGGTGCCCAGGTGGGCGCGCAGCACCAGCAGGCTCTTGTAGTTGTATTCAAGGCGAATGATGCACAGCAATGACAGCACCAGACCCAGCGCCAGCAAGGCCCCCATGGGCGCGGTGAAGGCCGGCAGCGATTTGCGCACTTTCTCGCCCGCCAGGCCCGGGGCCGCTTGCGCCACCTCTGGCGCCAGGGCCTGCAGCCCGAACACCACGGCCATCCACACCAGCGCCAGGGCAAACACCGGCCAGCTGGCGGTATAAACCTCGCGCCAGCTGGCGGTGAACTGCAGGCGCAAGCCGCGCCAGCGCGTGGCCCCCAGGCGAAAACGCATGGCACTGGCCCAGATGAAGGGCGCCAGCACCGCGCCAGCCAACAGAAACAGCGCCACCGCCGTGTCCTGCCCCGACTCGGCGGCAATGTTGTAGGCCACGGTGAGCAGCACCAGCATCACAAAGCCCATCACCATCTTGCGCTGCTGCGCAGTGAACTCCAGCGGACTGCCGGCCACCATGCTGTGGTCATAGAAATACTGGGCCGTGCGCCGGCGTGCCCAGGGGGTGTAGAAACCCAGCGTGAGAATGCCCAGCAGCACATTCACGATCCACACGCGGAAATATTCGCCGCCACTGCCCGTGAATTCCAGGGGATGGGCCTCGATGCTCTGCAGGGCCAGGTTGGGGGGCAGTTGCGCTGCACTGCCTGAATCGTTGTGGTTCATGAACTCCCTCCAGAGTTGCAGCGCAGTGTATCAGCGGTGGTGGTAAAAAGTCTTCATCAAAATGGGCGTTTGTGCTTGTGGAGTAAGCGATTGCAGCTATTGTTTTTGATGGTGCTGCGCAACCGCGTCGCGCTATGGCGCCATGTGCCAAAAACGTCTTAGAACCGCTCCCACGGCTGCAGATAGCGCCACTGCCCCTCGGGCACCTTGGCCAGTGGCACGCGGCCGATGCGGATGCGCTTGAGGGCCATCACCCGCAGGCCCACGGCCTCACAGATCGATGGTATTCCAAGAGTCATCAGTTGCCTCAGCCCGCGGTACTCAGCGCTGTGTCCATGGTTTGATAACTGCGGACAAGGAAGGGCGGTACCTCCCGCGAGCGACGATAGGCATATTGAGGATCACGGGTGGTCGTTGTGCTGCTGTATATCTTTTTGGTGGTGCTTTCGCCATGTGTAACATCACGATGTGTAACCCTTATCTTCAACTACCCTGTTCATTACATGAGCATCCGAAAAGTTGGCTACGGCCTATTCAGCCCGAAAAATTTGAGCGATGCTGTGGAGAAGGCACAGCCTGGCGATCAACTGAGCATTTCGCCAGAGATCCAGCGCAGTGGTGATCGCATCACTTTCACCAAGTCGATGACCCTGGCTCCGCGTGAGCGACGTGAGCAGGTGGTGCTGCGGGACCCCATCGAAGTCGTGTCTGGTGTGGAGCTTGTTCTCCAAGACATGGTCGTCGTAGCGCCGATTACGCTTCAGTCCGGGGCCAAACTGCAAATGCAGCGGTGCCGTCTGGAGGGGGATGGTGACGTAATGGTGATTAAGGCCGGTGCGCGTGCCGACTTCTTGCAGGTACAAGGCCGGGGCGTGATCCGCGTCAATGGTGCAGACTCGCGTCCGACATCACTGGTTGTGCGCGATACCCAATGGAAGGGCTATGAGGGTGCGGGGGTGGTTATGGTTCAAGGCCAGCTTGATGCTCAGGGCTTGGATTTGGAAGGCGCGGGGGTTTCAGCAGATGGGGGCAAGCTGGACATTCGCGCCTCAGCGATCCGTGCGGCAGTGAAGGATGCGCTGAAATTGAGCGGGTCGGTTTATGCACAGGTGGAGGATGTAACTATCTCAGGCTGTCAAGAGGTAGGTTTACATGTGCAGGGAAATGCACGGCTGGAAGCCATTCGCTGCAGCTTCAGTGACGGCGGCAAGAACGATCTGTGGGTTTACGAAAACGGCTCTGCGGTGCTTAAGGATTGTGATTTGCGTGGCGGTGGAGCCAAGTTTCCGTCTGTGTGCGTCAATCAAAAGGCGCGTGTCACTCTTCATGGTGGCAATATCACCAACCCTTCTGCACAAGGCATTAGGCTCACGGACGAGAGTGTGTGCGAGATCAGGGAGATGAAGATTAAAGGCACGTCTAGCGCCGCAGCGACAACGGAGGGCAGCGCCCAACTCAAGCTCACTAATTGTGAGTTGGAAGGTGGTTGGCAACATGGTCTAGTCGCCATAGGCAAGTCACAGATGCAGGTTGAGGACTTAACTCTATCTGATGGGCAAGGGGTAGGTTTTCTTGTGAAGGGCGATGCGCGACTGGAGGCCAATCGCTGTCGTGTCAATGGAAGTCTAAAGAACAGTCTGTGTGTTATCGATAACGGCTCAGCTGTGCTCAAGGAGTGCGAATTGGTGGGAGGAGGTCCGACCTATCCTGCAGTGATTGCCAATGGCAAGGCGCACATCAGCCTGCATGGCGGAAGAATTGTAGACACGCAATCCAATGGAATTTGGATCCGGGGCGAGAGCGTATGCGAGGTGGTAGGCCTGTCGATCAGTGGTACCTCTGAAGCGGCTGTGGAGTCGGAGGACAGCGCAGAGGTCAAGCTTACTGACTGCACGTTGCATGGCGGCGAGCAAGTAGCGCTAGTGGCCGAGGGTCGTTCCAAGATCAAGGCGGTGCGTTGCCGTATTGCGGGGCACCGCAAAGGACGTATGTCGCGCGATCCCGAGGCGCAGATTGACCTGCATCACTGTGATCTGCACGATGGCAGCGCGCTTGAAACGGCGCTCAATGAACTTGATGAGCTAGTGGGCTTGGCTTCGGTGAAGTCTGAGGTGGGTAAGTTGATCAATCTGGTGGAGGCTGAACGCCGACGCACGGAAATTGGGGTGGCTGGCAATGTCATTGGTCTGAACTTGGTATTCACGGGCAATCCCGGCACAGGAAAGACGACAGTGGCGCGTATCGTTGGCCACATTTTTTCGGCGCTGGGGTTACTCAAGTCAGGGCATTTAGTCGAGACGGACCGAAGTGGCCTGGTCGCAGTGCACATTGGCGAAACCGCGCCTAAGACGCGAAAAATCATCGATTCAGCCAAGGATGGTGTTCTTTTTATTGACGAGGCCTACACGCTGTATGTGCCCGATTCGCCCCGAGACTTTGGACCCGAAGCCATCGCTACGCTGATGAAGGAAATGGAGGATCGTCGCGGTAGCATGGCGGTGATCGTCGCTGGCTATGAACGCGAGATGGAAACTTTCTTTGATGCCAACCCCGGTATGCGTTCGCGTTTTAATCGTTACATCGACTTTCCTGACTACAACGCACCGGAGTTGACCGAAGTGTTCCGGCGACTGGTTGTGCAGCGCCAATTGCGTCTGACGCTCGAAGCGGAGACCCGTGCAGGACAGATGTTTGAGCAGATGGTGCGGACCAAAGGCAAGAATTTTGGCAATGCGCGCAGTGTGCGCAGCTATTTGGACAGAGCGATCGAGCGGCAGGCACAGCGATTGAGTGAGCAGTCTGAGGCCGATCCGGTGGTATTGGATGTGGCTGATCTGCCCCCGCTGGGGCGCCGCGAGGAGCTGGACTTCAGCGCTTTGCTTGCGCGGCTGGATATGCTGACTGGACTGGCCGAGGTGAAGGCCGAGGTGCGCAAGCTTGCTAGCTTGGTACGTGCACAGGATCGTCGTCGTGAAGCAGGCATGAACTGGACGCCTGTTTCGTTGCACCTCGTATTCGCTGGTAACCCGGGTACTGGTAAGACCACTGTGGCACGTCTGGTGGGCGAGCTTTACGCTGCGCTGGGTCTGCTGGAGAAGGGCCATGTGGTGGAGGTGCAGCGCAGCGATCTTGTGGCGGGCTATATCGGCCAGACCGCTGTCAAGACCCAGGCCAAAGTCGAGCAGGCCTATGGCGGTGTGCTTTTCATCGACGAGGCCTACACGTTGTCGACTGGTGGCGAGAGCGATTATGGCGGCGAGGCCATCGACTCCCTGCTTAAGTTGATGGAAGACAACCGCAATCGGTTGGCAGTGATCGTGGCTGGCTACAGTGAGCCGATGCATTTATTTATCGACTCCAATCCCGGATTGGCTTCGCGCTTTACGCGCTATGTTACTTTTGCTGATTACACGGCCGAGGAATTAGTGCAGATATTTGAGCGCATGGCCAATGACAACAGCTATCGTCTTAGCGACAGCGCGCGCGACGCGTTGCAGCCGGTCGTTGCACGAATGCTGGAAGAGCGGGACGGCCGCTTCGGCAATGCAAGGGCGATGCGGACGTTGTTTGAATCCGCTATCGAGCAGCAGGCGATACGTATCGGAGAGGACGAATTCGCGACGGTCGATGGTATTGAAGCGTCCGACATTGAAAGAGTGGCGGTTAGGGGTTTGCGATCAGGCGATGCACTGGCTATGGCTCAGCGCTAATACTGCGACTTGGTACTGACGATCCCACGCGGGCCGATTAAAATTTCTCCCACGGCTGCAGATACCGCCACTGCCCCTCGGGCACCTTGGCTAGTGGCACGCGGCCGATGCGGATGCGCTTGAGGGCCACCACCGTCAGGCCCACGGCATCGCACATGGCCGGAATCTGCCCGGGGCGGATGCCTTTGAGGGCAAAGCGCAGCTTGGTCTCGCTTTGCCAGCTCACCTTGATGGGGGGCAGCGGGCGGCCGTTGAATGAGAGGCCGTGGCACAGGCGCTGCAGGCCGTTGGGTGCGATGTTGCCCTTTACCTCGACGATGCACTCCTGCTCCAGCGATTCGATGTCTTCGGCCAGCTTGCGCGCAATGCGCTTGTCCTGCGTGTAGACCACCAGGCCGCTGGCCTCGGTGGGCAGGGGGGTGAAGCATTCGAGCTGCTTGAAGTGGCGCTGCAGCACGCGGATGCCCGAGGCATCGTCGCCCAGGTGCGATGCCGCATTCAGCAGCGTGGTGGCCGGGGTGGCGCCCTGGCTGCGGCTGGCGTGGGCCGCTTGCCCGGCTGGCACGCCCAGGCCTGCTTCAAACCCCGCCGGCTTGTGCAGCAGCAGCGTGACCGGGGTCAGCTCCAGCAGGCTGGCGTCTTGCGCCACCGTTACGGCCTGGTCGGGGCGCACGCGGGCGCCGGGGGCTTCGACCACCTGGCCGTCCACGCTCACAAAGCCGCCTTCGATGAATTGCTCGGCCGTGCTGCGCGAGCAGTTCAGTTGTTCGGCCACGCGCTTGGCCAGGCGGATGTGGGTGGGGTCGGGGTTCTTGTCGGTCATTGAATGAATGCGGTTGGGTGTGTTGTTCTTATGGTTCAGTTGTTGCCGGGCTGCTGTGAGCGGATACGTTCTACGTGCGCCAGCAGCGAGCGCTGGGCCACCGGCCACATGCGCGGGGGTACGTCGTCGTACGCGTGCTGCACCCAGTCTTCCATGCTGCCATCGGGCAGCGCCTGCATGGCGGCCAGCACCTTGGCCTCGCGTGCCAGGCGGTGGGCCTTGAGCTTGGCAATGGCGCTGCGTGCGCCGTTGATCGGGCCTCCCAGCACATGGCCGTGGGCCGGCAGGATGAATTCCACGTTGTGTTCGGCGCACAAGGCATCGAGCCGGTCCAGCGAATCCAGGTAGTCGGCCATGTTGCCGTCGGGCGGGTCGATCACGGTGGTGCTGCCGTTCAGGATGTGGTCGCCGCTGAAGAGCAGGCCATCTTCCTGCAGCAGCAGGCATACATGGTTGGCCGCGTGGCCGGGTGTATGGATGACCTGTAGGGTGTGGGTGATTTTGCCCTCTGGTGCTTGTCCTGAAAGCGCCAGCAGCTCATTATTTTGTAGCGCCCGGTCGGGCGTGAAGGCGCTGGCTGCGCGTGCGGTGGGGGCCGAGGGCAGGCCCAGAATGGGCGGCGCAGCGCGGCCCGCCTGCACGCACAGCGCCTGCAGCGGCGCGGCGCCTGGCGAGTGGTCGGGGTGCGAGTGGGTGCACACAATCATGCAGATGTCGCCCCCGGCAGCGCGCCAGAGTTTGTCCAGGTGCTCGGCATCGGCCGGGCCGGGGTCGATGGCGATGAAGCCGGTGGCCGGGTCGCCCACCAGGTAGGTGTTGGTGCCGGGGCCGGTCATCACGCCGGGGTTGGGGGCGGTCAGGCGCTGCACGTTGCGCAGCAGCGGCACGGCCCGTTCGGTCTGCCAGTCGAGCGGGTGCACGATCTGCCCGTCGGGGCACACCAGCGCCAGTTCGCCAAACGGCATCTCGTCCTCCATGTAGCGCGCTTCCGTGCCGCCCAGCAAACCGGCGCGCGGGCAGCTCACCCACAGAGGCTGTTCGTGCGCCACGGCATCCAGCACGGCCTGGGTGGTGCCAAACTTGGCCAGCCGCTGCAGCGTGCGGATGGTGGGATAGATCATGAAGAACTGGCCCGCCTCGTGCCGCGCCAGCGCATCGGCCGGGCGCACCCACACGGGCTCGAACTGCTCGGTTTCGTCGGCCACGGGCTCCTGGCCCTCGGGCATACGGGCCACGAGAAACGGCACCTCAAAGCGCCGCGGCAGGTCGCGGTCACCCGTCCAGTGGGCCAGCAGGTACACGCTGTCGGCCGCCAGGCGCAGGCCACGGGCCTGGCACTGCGCGGCAAAGGGCAGGTGGCGGTCGATGGCGGCAATGTCGTGTGCGTCGGCCATCAACCCTTTGCGGGGGCCATCGGTGTGGCGCGCCAGCAGCACGCCCAGCTCTTCAAAGCTCTCGCGGATGGCGGCAATGGCCTGCGTGAGATGCAGGTCGCCCTGCGCCGGGCGGCGGTCGGCGGCAGCGTGCGTCTCGGGCGAAGCATCGAGCGCGTCGATGCCACCGCCGGGGAACACGTAGGCGCCGGGTGCAAAGCTGGCGGTGCCCGAGCGCCGGGTCATCAGCACTTCAAGACCGCCGTTGTCCGGCGTATCGCGCAGCAGCAGCACGGTAGCGGCGGGGCGGGTGGCAACGGGTTCGCGGTGGGGGTGCAGTAGCTGGCTGGGACGTGTCATGGGCTGCATTATGGGCAGGGCGGCTGCAGGGGCGCGGGCACAATGCGTCGCCCTCATTGATGAAGCGACAACCCACGATGGATCGACCCCCGTTTTCTTCGGCCTTTACTTCCCGCACCGCGCAGGTGCGTCGCGCGCTGGCAGGCGTGGGCTGGGCATGGCTGCTGCTGTCGGTGGTGCTGGCCTGGCTGGATCGGGAAGGACGCTGGATCGATGCCGGGCGCGAAGGTGTCGTGCTGCTCAAGCTCTGGATCTTCTGGGCCGTGTGGGCGGTGATTCCCTGGTGTGGCTCCGCGCTGCTGTGCCTGCGCCAGCCGGCGGGGCGCAGCGTGCGGCGGCTGGCCTGGTTGGGGGCGCTGACCCTGGTGGCCTACAGCGGCCTCGTGGAGCCGCGCCTGCTGACCGTGCGCGAACACCGGCTGCGCCTGCAGACGCCCGCAAAGCTGCCGCCGCTGCGGCTGGCGCTGGTGGCCGATGTGCACGCCGGTCTGTTTGTGCGAGGCTGGCAGGTTGAGCGGCTGGTCGACCGGCTCAATGCGCTGGACGTGGATGCCGTGGTGGTGGCTGGCGACTGGACGTACGACCCGCCGCGCGACCTGCATGCGCTGCTGCAGCCGTTTTCCCGGCTGCGCCACCCGGTGTGGGGCGTGCTGGGCAACCACGATACCGGGGCGCCCGGGCCACCGCTGGCACAGGCGCTGCGCCAGGCATTGCAGGACCACGGCGTGCAGGTGCTGGATGGCCGGCGCCTGCAATTTCAGGGCTGGGATGTGATGGGCCTGAGCGACCTGTGGGGCGGGGAGCCGCGTGGCGAAATGGCCCGGCTGCTGCCACCGGGCACGCCCACGGCGCCCCGGCTGGTGCTGGCCCATCAGCCCGACACGGCAGCACTGCTGCCAGCGGGCAGCGCCAGCCTGGTGGTCAGCGGCCACACGCACGACGGCCAGATCATGTTGCCCTGGGTCACGCGCCAACTGGTGCTGCCGGGCATGAGCGCGCAGGGCTGGTTTGAGGGCCTGTACACCACGCAGGCGGGTCCGTTGTTCGTCACCGGGGGCATCGGCACCATCGGCCTGCCTGCGCGTCTGGCCGTGGTGCCGCGCATCGACGTCCTGCGGCTCGAATGATTGCCGGGGGCAGAGGCTGAAAACGTCTCAGCCTCTCAGCCGCGTGCTGACCCACAGCTTCAAGGGGCGGCTTGGGGGCGTCCCACCTGGTGGCCTGCGGCCTTCTTGTAGGCCTGCACCCATTCGGCCAGCACGCGCGGGTCGGTCACGTCCTCGATGCGTGCAAAGCCTTCGGGCGCTGCTTCTTCCACCATGTCGAGGATGGCATCCAGCCCCTCGCGGCGGTTCATGGCGACGATGTCGCGCGTCATGGGCAGGCGGGCGGCCTCATAGGCATTCAGCGCGGCGGTGATGCTGGCATGGCCGTCCAGCGCATCGGCCAGCGCGGCTGCGTCCAGAATGGCCTGCGTCGCACCGTTCGAGCCGATGGGGTACATCGGGTGCGCCGCATCGCCCAGCAGCGTGGTGTGGCCATGGCGCCAGCGCGGCAGCGGGTCGCGGTCCACCATGGGCCATTCGAGGATCTGCTCGGCCGCGCGGATCAGTCCGGGCACGTCGAGCCAGGCAAAGCGCCAGCTGCCGAAAGTGGGCAGCAGGTCGTCCAGCGAGCCGGGCTTGCTCCAGTCCTCGCGGCTGGGGGCCGTGAGGCCGCCGCCAAACCCGTCTTCGCGCAGGCGGCGGTCGCAGATCCAGTTGATGCGCTGCAGGCCGTCTGGGCGCACCGGCTCGATCGGGTAGACCACGAACTTCGCCCGCCGGTGACCGGCCTGCACCATGGTGCGGCCGTCCAGAAAGGGCCGCGCCAGCGTGGTGCCGCGCCACATCATCATGCCGTTCCAGCGCGGGGCCCCCTCGTCGGGGTAAAACTGCTGGCGCAGCGCCGAGTGGATGCCGTCGGCCCCCACCAGGATCTCGCAGGCCCGCTCGCTGCGCGTGCCGTCGGCGTGCAGGATCTCGGCCACCGCGCCGTTGGCTGTTTCGCGCGCGGCCACCACGCGCTCGCCGGTGCGCACCTGGGCCGGGCCCAGGCGCTGCGCGGCCTCGTCCCACAGCCGCATCTGCAGGTGACCGCGGTGAATGCTCAGCTGCGGGTGGCTGCTGCCCGCAGCCAGGCCGCGCAGGTCTTCGTAGATGGTTTGCCCGTGCCGGTTGGCGAACACCAGCGCGCGCGTGTGCACGGCCATGGCTTCCAGCGCGGGCAGCAAACCCAGGCCGGCGAACACGCGCACCGCATGCGGCAGCAGGTTGATGCCCACGCCCAGCGGGTGCGGCTGAACGGCGGCTTCGCACACCGTAACGTGGTGGCCGCGCGCGGCCAGGGCCAGGGCCGCCGTCAGGCCGCCGATGCCGCCGCCGGCCACAACGATGGAGCGGGAGGGGTTCATAGGGTGTCTCCGGGTTTTTGGGGTTGACGCACATCAAAATTCACCGATATTGTTGCGCTATGCAACTAAAAAATGCAAACCGTCGCAAACCCCGGTTCAGCGCACCTGCGGGCCGCACCGCTGCCGCCAGGCCCGCGCGCAGCGCCCAGCCAGCCGACCGGGCCCAGGCCGAGCTGCGGCCGTTGCCCGGCCTGGCTTATGGCGTGCTCGACGAGCTGCTGGGCTACGCGCTGCGCCGGGCGCAGAACGCCCTGTACCTGCACTTTCAACGCAGCGTGGACCGTGCGGATGTGAGCCCGCAGCGCTTTGCGGCCCTGGTGCTGGTGGCGCAGAACCCGGGCCTGCGCCAGGGCCTGCTGGCCGACGCCATGGGCCTGCACCGCAGTGGCGGCATGCGTCTGACCGACTGGCTATGCGAGCAAGGCTGGGTGCAGCGTGCCGACGACCCTCTGGACCGCCGCTCCTGGACTGTTCACCCCACCCCGGCCGGCCTGGCGTTGCTGGAGAGCGTGACCGCCCAGGTGCGGACCCACGACGAGGCGCTGCTGGCCGCGCTGGGCGACGAGGGGCCGCAGCTGCGCCGCCTGCTCGACCGGCTGGCTGCCGCCGCCAACGCACTCGCCACCCCCATGCCACCGTCCGGGTGAGCAACGGCGCTCGCCCCTCCGGGTTTGTTCCCACACCCTGAAAACCCCCTCAAGGAGACCCCTGCATGCATCCGATCAACCGCCGCCAGCTCGGCTGGAACCTGGGCCGCGCATTGGGCGCGGCCGCTCTTGCCTCCGCCGGGCTCGGCGCCCGCGCCCAGACGGGCTCGCCCCGCATCCTGGTCGGCTTTCCGGCCGGGGGCTCGGTGGACGCCACGGCGCGCCGCCTGGCGGAAACCTGGCGCCCACGCATGGGCACCGTGGTGGTGGAACAGAAGGTGGGCGCCGGCGGCCGCATCGCCGTGACCACGCTCAAGGATGCGGCGCCCGACGGCCTGACCATGCTGCTCAGCCCTTCGTCGATGTTCACCATCTACCCCCATGTGTTCAAGCGTTTGCAGTACCAGCCGGCCACGGATGCGATCGCGGTGTCGCCCGTGGCGCTGTCCACCTGCGGCTTCATGGTCGGGCCCAAAGTGCCCGAATCGGTGCGCACGCTGCGCCAGTTTGCCGACTGGGCCAAGGCACAGCCCGAGCCGCAGGGCTATGCGTCACCGGCCGCCGGTGCCATGCCGCACTTCCTGGGCAACCAGTTTGCGCGGGCAGCGGGCGTTGCGCTCACGCACCTGCCCTACCGCGGCGCAGCCCTGGGCCTGCAGGACCTGATGGGTGGGCGGGTGGCGTCGGGGTGCTTCAGCGTGGGCGACTGCCTGCCGCATTTGCCCTCTGGACGGGTGCGGGTGCTGGGCGTGACAGATGCGCGCCGCTCGCGTTTTTTGCCCGAGGTGCCCACGTTCGAGGAGCAGGGCTTTGCCGGTATCCAGGGTGTGGAGAGCTGCGGCCTGTTCCTGCCAGCGCGCACGCCGGCCGCGCAGGTCGAACGCCTGGCCGAGCTGGCCCGCGCAGCCGTGAAAGATCCGGCGGTAATCGAGACCCTGGCGAAGCTGGGCTTCGAGCCCATCGCGTCTGGCCCGGAGGACTATGCGCGCCAGCTCGCACAAGAGCGCGACCGCTGGGCGCCGGTGGTGGCTGCGTCGGGATTTTCGTCGGACGATTGAGCCTTGCCGGGCGGCCTGCGCCGCTCAGCTTTTGCTGGGCACGGCCAGGCCGCGCTGCACGGCAGGCCGCTCCCCAAACGCCGCCAGCGCGCGCTGCACCTGCGGGAAGCGGTCGAATTCGACCAGCTCGCCCGCGCCATAAAAACCCACCAGGTTGCGCACCCACGGAAAGATGGCGATGTCGGCGATGGTGTAGTCATCGCCCATCACCCAGCGGCGGCCCGTCAGGCGCTGCTCCAGCACACCCAGCAGGCGCTTTGATTCGGCCACGTAGCGGTCGCGCGGGCGCTTGTCTTCGTAGTCTTTGCCCGCAAACTTGTGGAAGAAGCCGAGCTGGCCGAACATCGGCCCCAGGCCGCCCATCTGCCACATCAGCCACTGGATGGCGTGGTAGCGCGCCGCGGCATCCTGTGGCATCAGCCGGCCGGTTTTCTCGGCCAGATACAGCAGGATGGCGCCAGACTCGAACAGCGCCAGCGGCTGGCCGCCGGGACCGTTGGGGTCGAGGATGGCGGGGATCTTGTTGTTGGGGTTGAGCGACAGGAACTCGGGTGAGGTCTGGTCGTTGGTCTCAAAGCGCACCAGATGCGGCTCGTAGGGCAGGCCCAGTTCTTCCAGCGCAATCGACACCTTCACGCCGTTGGGCGTGGGCAGCGAATACAGCTGGATGCGATCCGGGTGCCGGGCGGGCCATTTGTGGGTGATGGCAAAGGCGGAAAGATGGGGCATGGAGGACTCCTTGCGGGTGGCGGCCACAGCGGTGCCGAAAGAGCCCAAGCCTAGCCCGGCAGCGAAACCGGCGCTGGCCGAGGTGATTGGCAGCCCACCGACGATAATCCGGCCCATGAAGATTCGCTTCACCAAAATGCAGGGCGCGGGCAACGATTTCGTGGTGCTCGACGAAACCCAGGGCCGCCTGGGCCTGACACCGGCGCACTACCGCCTGCTGGCAGACCGCCACTTTGGCGTGGGTGCCGACCAGATCCTCACCGTGCGGCCCTCGCCGGCCGAAGGCATTGATTTCGAATATGTGATCCACAACGCCGATGGCGGCGAGGTGGAGCAGTGCGGCAACGGTGCGCGCTGCTTTGCGCGCTATGTGCATGACAAGGGCCTGACCGCCAAGGACACCATCCGCGTGCAGACGCTGGCCGGCGTGATTGCGCCCCGGCTCACGCCCGACGGCCGCGTGACGGTGGACATGGGCCGCCCGGTGTTCGATGCCGCGCTGGTGCCCTTTGACGCGACCGGCCTCACGCCCGTGGCGCAGGGTTCAGGGCAAAAATGGCCTCTAGCGCTTGCTGGATATGCGCAAGATGCTTCTATTTTGATAGCGGTTGTGTCCATGGGCAATCCACACGCCGTGCAACTGGTGCCCGATGTGGACACCGCGCCCGTGGCCCAGACCGGCCCGCTGATCGAATCGCACCCGCGCTTTCCAAAGCGGGTGAATGCCGGTTACCTGCAGATCGTGGACCGCAGCCATGTGCGCCTGCGTGTGTTCGAGCGCGGCGCGGGCGAAACCCTGGCCTGCGGCACCGGCGCCTGTGCCGCCGTGGCAGCGGGCATACGCCTGGGGCTGCTTGACGCGCAGGTAGACGTGCAAACGCGCGGCGGCCTGCTCACCATCGCCTGGAGCGGCCAGGAGGCCGATTCCGTTTTCATGACTGGCCCGGCCACTTCGGTATTTGAAGGCCAGATCGAACTCCCTGACACGCCATGACCACCAGCTCCCACATCCCACCGATCACCGAAGACGACATCGCCCAGTTCCTCACCCAGACGCCCGGATTCTTCGAGCGCCACGCCGAGGTGCTGGCCAGCGTACAAATCACCAGCCCGCACGGAGCCCGCGCCGTGAGCCTGCAAGAACGCCAGGCCGAAATGCTGCGCGAGAAGATCAAGGGGCTGGAGCTGCGCATCATGGAAATGGTGCGCCACAGCCACGAGAATGCGGCCATCGCCGCCAAGGTGCACCAATGGACCGGTGCCCTGCTGCAGGTGCGTGACCCCATGGACCTGCCCCACGCCCTGGTGGACGGCCTGCAAACCCTGTTCGATGTGCCGCAGGCTGCCGTGCGCGTGTGGGGTGTGGCGGGGCCGTATATTGACGCCGATTTCACCCAGGGCGCCAGCGAGGATTCGAGGGCCTTTGCCACCTCGCTGACCATGCCGTTTTGCGGCCCCAACCTGGGTTTCGAGTCTGCGGCCTGGCTGGCGCACGGCGACGGTGAGGCCGCCCAGTCGCTGGCCCTGCTGCCGTTGCGCGAGGGCACCGTGGACAGCGCCACGCCGGCCTTTGGCCTGCTGGTGCTGGGCTCCCCCGACCCGCAGCGTTTTGATGCCACCATGGGCACCGAATTTCTGACGCGCCTGGCCGAGCTGGCCAGCGCCGCACTGATGCGCTTGCGGTGAACTCCCCTCTGCGGCACTTCGCGCGGCCCCCCCAGGCAGGCGCCACCAGCGGCCCGGTACGCACCTTGCTGCAGTGCGGTGCCGTGGTGGATTTGGGGCGCCCAATGCCGCTTTACGGGCACTGAGCCCATGCCTGAAGCACCGGCCACGCCGCTCCCTGCCGATTCCGATGTGCAGCGGTATTTGGCCCATGTGCGCTTCGAAAAGCGGCTGGCCGCGCGCACCCTCACGCTCTACACCCTTGATCTGGAGCGGCTTGCGCAGCTGGCAGCGGGCGTGAATGTGCCGTTGCTGCAATTGCAGACAGCGCACATCCGCCGCTTTGTGGCCCAGATGCACAGCGCAGGGCGCAGCGGGCGCGGTATTGCGCTCATCCTGTCGGGCTGGCGCGGTTTTTTCACCTGGGCCGGCCGGCAGGGCCTGATGGCCCACAACCCCGTGCAGGACGTGCGTGCGCCCAAGGCACCCAAGCCCCTGCCCAAGGCGCTGGGCGTGGACGACGCCGTGCGCCTGGCCGAGTTTGACCACGCCGGCGCCGACCCCTGGCTGGAGGCGCGCGATGCCGCCATGGTCGAGCTGTTGTACGGCGGCGGCCTGCGCGTGGGTGAGCTGGTGGGGCTGGATGCCGTGCCCGGCCCCGACACCCAGCGCCACGGCCGCGGCTGGATCGACCTGCAGGCCTGCGAGGCCCATGTGTTCGGCAAAGGCAGCAAGCGCCGCAGCGTGCCTGTAGGCAGCGCCGCCGTGGCGGCGCTGCAGGCCTGGCTGGCGCTGCGCGCCACGCCGTTTGGCGGTGAGGAATCAGCGCGGCTCGATGGGGCCTTGTTCGTGGGCCAGCGCGGTGCGCGCCTCACGGCCCAGTCGGTCTGGCTGCGCCTGCGCCAGCGCAGCCAGCAGGCGGGCCTGACCACGCCCGTGCACCCGCACATGCTGCGCCACTCGTTTGCCAGCCACCTGCTGCAAAGCAGCGGCGACCTGCGCGCCGTGCAAGAGCTGCTGGGCCACGCCAACATCACTACCACGCAGGTCTACACGCGGCTCGACTTTCAGCACCTTGCCAAGGTGTATGACGCGGCGCACCCGCGGGCGCGGCGCAAGTAATCGCAGACACAGCGCCGGGGCGGGGTGGCATGGCCGGGCGCAAACCACCGACAATTGCCCCATGAAAACCCTCCGTCTACGCCCCGGCAAAGAGCGCTCGCTGTAGCGCCGCCACCCCTGGATCTTTGAAAGCGCCATCGCCAAAGGCAGTGGCGACAGTGGCGAGACGGAGCGCGTGGAGTCGCATGAGGGGCAGTTTTTGGCCTGGGCGGCGTTCAGCCCTGCGTCGCGCATCCGTGCGCGGGTGTGGAGCTTTGACGAAGCGCAGCGCATTGATGCTCCGTTTTTCATAGCTGCTTGCGCACGTTATATAAGCGCTAGAGCCCGTTTTGATGTGCAAAGTGATGGCGTGCGGCTGGTGCACGGCGAATCGGATGGCCTGCCCGGCCTGATCGTGGACCGCTATGGCGACACGCTGGTGGCGCAGTTCACCAGCGCGGGCACCGAGCGCTGGAGGGCGGTGATTGCGGACGCACTGCTCCAGGCAACGGGCCTCACCCGCCTGTACGAGCGCTCGGACGCCAGCGTGCGCGCCCCGGAAGGCCTGGAGCCAGCCACGGGCTGGCTGCGCGGCGGGCCGGTAGCCGGGGGCGAGGCGCCGCCCGTGGAGCTGACCATTCATGAGCACCAGTGGCAGCTCACCCTCAACATTGCAGAGGGCCACAAGACCGGTTTTTATCTGGACCAGCGCGACAGCCGCAAGCGCTTTGCCGACTACGCCCGGCGCCTGGGTTTTCAGCGCGTGCTCAACTGCTTTTGCTACACCGGCGGCTTCAGCGTGGCCGCGCTGGCGGGCATGCGCGCGGCGGAGGCAGAAGGCGGCGCGCCGGGTGGTCAGGTGGTCTCGATCGATTCATCCGGTCCGGCGCTGGAGCGCGCACGGGCGCATGTGGCGCTCAATGGTTTTGACGTGAACCGGGCGAGTTTCATGGACGCCGATGTGAACGCCTCGCTGCGCCAGTTTCTCAAGGAGGGGCAGCGTTTTGATGCCATCGTGCTCGACCCGCCCAAGTTTGCCCCCACCGCCGCCCATGCCGACCGCGCCGCGCGGGCCTACAAGGACATCAACCGGCTGGCGCTGCAACTGCTGACGCCGGGCGGGGTGCTGTTCACGTTTTCGTGCTCAGGCGGCATCAGCGCCGATCTGTTCCACAAAATCGTGGCGTCGGCAGGCGCCGATGCCGGGGTGGACGGCTACATCCTGGAGCGCCTGGGCGGCGTGCCCGACCATCCGATGACGCTGGAGTTTCCCGAGGGCGAATACCTCAAGGGCCTGGTGGTGATGCGCAAGGGCTGACGGAGCCGGCTAGCTGCCCGTTTTTTGCAGCGCCGGCGCCGGCGCCGCCTTGTGCGCCGCCGAGCGGGCATGCGTGCCGTGCACATGGCCCGCGTTGGGGCGGCCCGGCCGGCTGGCGATGTCGGTCAGCTCGTTGAGGATGCCGCAGTGGGCGGCGTCCTGCGCCTCGTGGCAATGCTCGCGCAGGCTCTTGAGCTGCTTTTCCAGCAGGCGCAGCTCACGGATGCGCGCAGCCACATGGCCGATGTGCGCGTCCAGCAGGGCGTTGACATCGCCGCAGTTGCGGGTGGGTGCATCCTTGAAGCGCAGCAGCGTGCGGATCTCGTCCAGCGTCATGTCCAGGCCCCGGCAATGCCGTATGAACGACAGGCGTGTGGCCTGGGCCTCGTTGTAGATGCGGTAGTTGCCCCCGGTGCGGGCGGCCTGGGGCAGCAAGCCCTCGCGTTCGTAATACCGGATGGTTTCGACCGGAGTGTGGGTCAGGGTGGCCAGCTCGCCGATTTTCATGGGGTGCGCCGCAGGGGTGGAGGTGCGGCGATGGTACGCCTCGGGCGTGCTTGACTCTGAAGTGGCATCAGGGTTTCCAATAGCGGCAAGCAAGGAAAGCAACCATGAGCCCATCTCCCCACACACCTCCCGCTCCGGCGGATGCCTGCGGCCATTGTTCGTGCACGCCGTCCGCTCCGCCCCCTGCACCGGCCGCCGGGCAGGGCGCTGAAAGCACCGCGCCGGGTGCCGGCCATGGAACTGTTTTTCGCATCGCATCCATGGACTGCGCGGCCGAGGAAAGCGAGATTCGCCACGCGTTGGCGGGTGTTTCGGGCCTGCGCGGCCTGCATTTTCAGCTGGCTGCCCGCACGCTGGCCATCGATGCGCTGCCGTCGGCCATGCCGCAAATCCTGGCGGCCATCCGGCGGGCAGGGTTTGATCCGCAGCCCCTGGCACAAAACGTTGTGGGCAAGGGCGCGCAGGCGCACAGCCACCAGCTGGGCGCCGGGGGCCTGGGGCGCCTGGGCTTGGCGCTGGGGCTGGCCGTGGCCGCCGAGCTGCTGGCTTTTTGGGCGCCAGAGACGCGGGAGTTTCAGGTGGCGGGCATGGCGCTGGCCGCTGCCGCCATCTGGCTGGCCGGTTTTTCGACCTACCGCAAGGGCGTTGCTGCGCTCGGGCGGGGTCGGCTCAACATCAATGCGCTGATGACCGTGGCCGTGACCGGGGCGTTTGTCATCGGCCAGTGGCCCGAGGCCGCCATGGTGATGGCGCTGTATGCCCTGGCCGAGCTGATCGAGGCGCGTTCGGTGGACCGGGCGCGCAACGCCATCAAGGGCCTGCTCGACCTGGCCCCCGACACGGCCGAGGTGCGCCAGCCCCACGGCGCCTGGCAGCAGGCCGCGGCGGCCAGCGTGGCGCTGGACGCAGTGGTGCGCATCCGGCCGGGCGCGCGCGTGCCGCTCGATGGCGTGGTCATCGCGGGCGCGAGTGC
The DNA here is from genome assembly GCA_003268905.1 of Acidovorax defluvii. GTDB lineage: Bacteria > Pseudomonadota > Gammaproteobacteria > Burkholderiales > Burkholderiaceae_C > Acidovorax > Acidovorax defluvii. The sequence continues at coordinate 72,050 of QLTU01000015.1, read as the reverse complement.
GGTGAACCAGGCCTCGGTGACGGGCGAGAGCATGCCCGTGGACAAGACCGTGGGCGACACCCTGTTTGCCGGCACCATCAACGACACCGGCACCCTGGAAATGCGGGTCACGGCCACGGCCAGCAACACCACGCTGGCCCGCATCATCCATGCGGTCGAGCAGGCCCAGGGAAGCCGCGCGCCCACGCAGCAGTTTGTGGACAAGTTTGCCGCCATCTACACGCCCGTGGTGTTTGCGCTGGCCGTGGCAGTGGCAGTGCTCATGCCCTGGCTGGTGGATGTGGCATGGACGCAGGCGCTGTACAAGGCCCTGGTCCTGCTCGTGATTGCCTGCCCGTGTGCCCTGGTCATCGCCACGCCCGTCACGGTGGTGAGCGGCCTGGCGGCGGCCGCGCGGCGCGGCATTCTTATCAAGGGTGGGGTCTATCTGGAAACCGCCCACCAGATCAAGGCGATAGCGCTCGACAAGACGGGCACCATCACCGAAGGTAGGCCCCGGCTGGTGGCCACCGAGGTGCTGCCGTCGCCAGAGGGGAACGCCCCGGTGGCTTCGGCTCAGGTGCTGCGCTGGGCGGGCGATCTGGCGGGGCATTCCGACCACCCGGTATCGCGGGCCATTGCGCAGGGGCTGGCCGCAGCGCAGGGGGCGGCCCCTGGCGCGGCACCTGGCGGTGCGCTGGAAGCCTTCACGGCGCTGCCGGGGCGTGGTGTGCAGGCCCGTGTCGCAGGGCAGAGACTGGTGCTGGGCAACCACCGCCTGATGGAGGAGCTGGGTCTGTGCAACCCCGGCATCGAGGCGCGGCTGGCCGCCCACGAGGCACAGGGGCGCACGGTGACGCTGCTGGCGACCGATGCCGCTGTGCTGGCCTTGTTTGCCGTGGCCGACACCATCAAGGACAGCTCGCGCGAAGCACTGGCCGCGCTGCATGCGCTGGGCGTGGTGCCGGTCATGCTGACGGGTGACAACACCGTGACCGCCCGCACCGTCGCCGCCCAGGCAGGCCTCAATGAGGTGCAGGGCAACCTGCTGCCACAAGACAAGCTGGCGGCCATTGAGGCCCTTCAGGCGCGCCATGGCCTCACGGCGATGGTGGGGGACGGCATCAACGATGCCCCTGCACTGGCCCGGGCAGACATCGGCATCGCGATGGGGGCCGCCGGTACCGACACGGCCATGGAGGCCGCCGACGTGGTCATCATGAACGACGATTTGCGGCGCATTCCCCAGCTCATCCGGCTGTCGCGCCAGACCCGCACCGTGCTCTGGCAGAACATTGCCCTGGCGCTGGGCATCAAGGTGGTCTTTTTGTTCCTGGCGCTGTTCAACGGCGCATCGATGTGGATGGCCGTGTTTGCCGACATGGGCGCCAGCCTGATCGTGGTGTTCAACGGCCTGCGCATGCTGCGCGCGGTGGACGAGGCGCCAGCGAAATAGGGGAAATGTTGCTTGTACCGGCAGCAAGTGGCACGGTTTGGCAGTGTCCGGCACGGGCTTTGGTCCCCCGCTAAACTCTTCCCTTTTGCGGTCTGGCTCCCCAGCGCCACACCATTTGGCAGCGGGTTGCACGGCCCGTTGCATCTCCCAAGGTTTCCCATGTCCCTCATTCCTGTCACCATCCTCACCGGCTTTCTGGGTTCCGGAAAGACCACGCTGCTCAAGCGCCTGCTGAGCGAAGCCCATGGCCAGAAAATCGCCGTCATCGAAAACGAGTTTGGCGAAGAGAACATCGACAACGACATCCTGGTGACCGACTCGAAGGAGCAGATCGTGCAGATGAGCAACGGCTGCATCTGCTGCACCATCCGCGAAGACCTGCGCGAAACCCTGCAGTTGCTGGCAGCCAAAAAGCGCAAGGGCCTGCTTGCATTCGACCGCATCGTGATCGAAACCACCGGCTTGGCCGACCCCGGCCCGGTGGCGCAGACCTTCTTCATGGACGAAGAAATCGCCGAAACCTACCTGATCGATTCGATCATCACGCTGGTGGACGCCAAACATGCCGCCCAGCAGCTCAATGACCGCCAGGAGGCGCGCCGCCAGGTGGGCTTTGCCGACCAGATCTTCCTGTCCAAGACCGATCTGGTGAGCGCCGGGGAAACCGATGCGCTGATCCATCGCTTGAAGCACATGAACCCGCGTGCGCCCATCAAGGCCGTGCACTTTGGCGAGGTGCCTCTCAAGGAGGTGCTGGACCTGCGGGGCTTCAACCTCAATGCCAAGCTCGATATCGACCCCGATTTCCTCAAGGAGGAAGAAGAGGCGCACGATCATCACGACCATGACCACGTGCATGGCGAGCAGTGCAACCACCCATCGCACCAGCACGGCCACGAAGGCCACGGGCACCACCACCATCACGACGATGACGTCAAAAGCTTCGTTTACCGCTCAGACCGCCCGTTCGATCCGGCCAAGCTGGAGGATTTTCTGGGTGCCATCGTCAACATCTATGGTCCGCGCATGTTGCGCTACAAGGGCGTGCTGAACATGCAGGGCACCGATCGCAAGGTGATTTTCCAGGGCGTGCACCAGCTCATGGGCAGTGACCTGGGCCCCCAGTGGGCCGAGGGTGAGGCGCGCACCAGCAAGATGGTGTTCATTGGCATAGACCTGCCCAAGGACATCTTTCTGCAGGGGCTGGAGCAGAGTCTGGTTTGACCGGATTGCACCTGGTGGGGCGGGTATGGCCCTACATCCTTTTGTGTTGTATCTGCAACGTTCCCGTTTGCCTTGGCGCAGGTCGATACAATCGCGCCCCGGTAAAACCCCGGAAGGCTTGCCACCCGCCCTTGGCTGCCTGTGCAGCCCGGGCCAGCCCGTTACGCGAGGAGTCCCGTCAGTGAAAGCCGAAACCAGCAAACCCAAGGCAGCCGCAAAAGCGGCCCCAACCGCGGCAAAAACTGCCGCCGCCCCAGCGGCAACCAAGGTTGCTGCAAAGGCTACTGCCAAGGCCACCCCCAAAGTTGCCCCACCGGCAGTGGCAGATGTGCCAGCCCAGCCTTTGCAGGCCGGCAGTCAAGTACCTGTGCGCAGCACCCGGCCTTCTTCCCGGCTGGCCCAATTGACCGTACCATCCATGGCACAGGCGGTGGCTTCAACCGCTGCCAAAGCCAGTTATCTACACACCATGCCCACGACTGCGCAAGTGCATCCCACCTATACGGCAGCCAAAAAAGACCCCAAATTGGCGAACAACTGGAAAACCAAGTCGGCCGAAGAGCTGACCGACGCCGAAGTGATGGCAATGCCCGACAGCGAGTACATGAACGACAAGCAGATGGCGTTCTTCCGTCTCAAGCTTGTCCATCTCAAGCAGGAAATCCACAACAGTGCCGGTGAAACCACCGAGCATCTGCGCGAAGACACCGTGGTGGTGCCCGATCCCGCCGACCGCGCCACCATCGAAGAAGAGCACGCACTGGAATTGCGCACCCGCGACCGCGAACGCAAGCTTCTCAAGAAAATCGAGCAATCCATTGGCCGCATCGATTCGGGCGACTATGGTTATTGCGACGAAACCGGCGAACCCATCGGCGTGGGACGCCTGATCGCCCGACCCACCGCCACGCTGTCGCTGGAGGCCCAGCAACGCCGTGAACTCAAACAAAAAATGTTTGGAGACTGAAGGCGAACCGGCCTGAACTCTTCATGCGCACACCGTCTGACTGCTTATGAGCAAGGAAGAACCCACACCCGGCGGCCTGCTGTCCAAGGTGGTGCGGTTTGTGCGCAACCCCACGGTCAACTGGACGGAGCTCGATTCGATCCAGGGCGACAGGGAGAGCCAGTACAGCAAGCAGATGCTCAAGGAGATGATCGAGCGCAAGCGTCGCAACGACTTCGTGCGCCGGCGTGAGTTCGATCAGTTGCGCAAACTGCGCCAGCGTGAAGTGTTGCAAGTCCAGCGCGCGGAAGACCCCACGGGCAGGCCATCGTTCTTTCAGAGCAGCATGGCTTCGCCCGACGAGCGCGCGGTGACGCTCAAGAAGATCGATGAGATCGAAGCGCAGATGTCCCAGCAGTGGTGGAAGAGCAAGCAGTCTGCAGATGCGCCCACCCAGCCTGCCAGCATGCAGCCCGAGGGCGATGAGGGCGATGAGGGCGATGAGGGCGCTGCTGCGCGCGCTTATGCCCCCACCACGCCCGGCACTTTGCAGGTTCCGCTGGAGGCCCGGCCCTCGGTGGCCCCTTTGTTTGCAGATGACAGCATGGCCATTGCGGGGTTTGGCGGCAAGGACGCCCCCATGCTGGCTGACGCACCTGCGGCGTCTTTCAGTACCGAAGCCCCTGGTGCCGAGTCTGAACCCGCAGTCGAACCGGAGGAATTCTTGCACGAACCCGATCTAGAAGAAGCCGCCATCCGGTTTGCCAATGGCGATCATGCGGGCGCTGAGTCTGGCCTGCTGGATGTTCTCGCCCAGCACGCGCAGGACGACCCGCAGCAGCAACTGGAAATCTGGATGACGCTGTTTGACCTGTACCGTGCGACAGGCCAGCAAGACCGTTTTGACACCCTGGCCATCGATTTTGCCGCGCGCTTCAGCCGGTCGGCTCCGCTGTGGTTTTCGATGCCCGATCAACTGGGGCTGGCTCCTGCAGCGGCCCCGGCTGCGGCACCGGTGGCGGCACGGCGTGATTTCAGCTGGGCTGCACCTTCGACGGTGGCGGTGTCGTCGGTGGCTGAGTTGCAGGCCGCGCTGGGGCGTGCCACATCGCCCTGGACCCTGGCCTGGGGCAGGCTGACCGCCATCGACGAAGCGGCCGTGCCGCTGCTGGCCGACCAGTTCACCCAATGGGCGGATCGCAGCGGGCAGTTTGTGTTTTCCGGCGTGTCTGCGCTCAAGACCCTGCTGGAGAGCAAGACCCAGTCGGGCGACCGCTCCAACAGCCCTGAGTGGTGGCGCCTGCGCATGGCGGCCATGCGGCTCATGGCCAGCCCGGACGAGTTCGAGCTGGTTGCGCTGGATTACTGCGTAACCTTTGAAGTCTCGCCGCCCTCGTGGACCGCGCCGCGTTGCGGCTATTCCGACAGCGAAAACGCACCGGTGCCCGGTGCGCAGGCCGACGGGCAGGATCTGCTGGCCCCCGAAGCGGCCGATTCTGCGGCGCAGACCGCGCCCGAGGCGGCCCGGACGGCGGCGCTGAGCGGTCACATTGATGGCGATGCCACGCCCCTGCTGGAACCATTTGAGGCGCTGCTGCGCCCCGGTGAGCCCCTGACCATTGCCTGCGACCGGCTTATCCGCATTGATTTTGGCGCCGCCGGCTCGGTGCTCAACTGGGCGGCCGAGCAGCAGTCCCGCGGCCATGTGGTGCAGTTCCACAATCTGCACCGTCTGGTGGCGGTTTTCTTCAACGTGATCGGTGTCAACGAGCACGCGTGGGTGGTTCCACGCAAAAATTAGTGACACCCCGCTGAAGGGGCTCAAGCCTTCCGCTGCCTCGCGCGCCCTGCGCGGGACCGGGGGCTACGCCGGCAACCGTGCAGGCACAGGCACTCGCTTGCACAGCGGCCGCTGGCCTCGCCAGTGCAGGGTGTGAGGCGTGCTTGCAAAATGGGCGGCAAGCCCCATCTGCCGCAGCTATGGACTCATCAAACGACAACCACCCGGTGTTTCACGGCACCACCATCCTGAGCGTGCGCCGCCAGACGCCCCAGGGCCTGCAGGTCGCCATTGGGGGCGACGGCCAGGTCACCCTGGGCAACATCATCGTCAAGGGCACGGCGCGCAAGGTGCGCAAGCTCTACCACGGCAAGGTGCTGGCGGGCTTCGCCGGCGCCACGGCCGACGCCTTCACGCTGTTCGAGCGTTTCGAAGCCAAGCTCGAAAAGCACCAGGGGCACCTCACCCGCGCTGCCATCGAACTCACCAAGGACTGGCGCACCGACCGCGTGCTGCGTCGCCTGGAGGCCATGCTGGCCGTGGCCGACGCGAGTGCCTCGCTGATCATCACTGGCAATGGCGATGTGCTCGAACCCGAGCAGGGCATCGTGTCCATCGGCTCGGGCGGTGCCTATGCGCACTCCGCAGCCAAGGCGTTGCTGGTGAACACTGATTTGTCTGCACAGGAGATCGTCAAGAAGTCGCTTGAAATCGCCGGTGAACTTTGCATTTACACCAACATGAACCACACCATCGAAACGCTTTGATGGCGGGTGTTGGGTTGCTATATAATTAATAGCTGCTAGCGCTTATTGCATAAGCGCTAGAGCCATATTTGACTGGAATTTCTCCCATGTCGTCCATGACCCCCCAGGAAATCGTTTCCGAGCTTGACCGCCACATCGTTGGCCAGGCCAGTGCCAAGCGCGCCGTGGCCATTGCGCTGCGCAACCGCTGGCGCCGCCAGCAGGTTGAGGGCAGCCTGCGCCACGAAATCACGCCAAAGAACATCCTCATGATCGGGCCCACCGGCGTGGGCAAGACCGAGATTGCGCGCCGTCTGGCCCGGCTGGCCGATGCGCCTTTCATCAAGGTCGAAGCCACCAAGTTCACCGAGGTGGGCTATGTGGGCAAGGATGTGGACGCCATCATCCGCGACCTGGCGGAAATGGCTGTCAAGCAGACGCGCGAGTCTGAAATGAAGAAGGTGCGCACGCGCGCCGAAGATGCGGCCGAAGAGCGCATCCTGGATGTGCTGATTCCGCCAGCCCGCGCCGCCGCGGGCACCGAGCCGGCTACGGACAGCACGGCTCGCCAGGTGTTTCGCAAGAAGCTGCGCGAAGGCAGCCTGGACGACAAGGACATCGAGATTGACCTGACCGAAAGCCGCCCGCAGGTGGAGCTCATGGGCCCAGCTGGCATGGAGGAAATGACCGAGCAGTTGCGTGGCATGTTCAGCCAGATGGGGCAGGACAAGCGCAAGACCCGCAAGCTCAAGATCGCCGAGGCCCTGAAGCTGATCACCGAGGAGGAGGCCGGCAAGCTGGTGAACGAGGAAGAGATCCGCACCCGCGCCATCGCCAATGCCGAGCAGAACGGCATCGTTTTCATTGACGAGATCGACAAGGTGGCGGCGCGCCAGGAGACCAGCGGCGCCGATGTGTCCCGCCAGGGCGTGCAGCGCGACCTGCTGCCCCTGGTGGAGGGCACCACGGTGTCCACCAAATACGGCATGGTCAAGACGGACCACATCCTGTTCATCGCTTCCGGCGCGTTCCACCTGTCCAAGCCCAGCGACCTGATTCCCGAACTGCAGGGGCGCTTTCCGATCCGGGTGGAGCTCGAATCCTTGTCGGTGCAGGATTTTGAAGCCATCCTCACGCAGACACACGCCTCGCTCGTCAAGCAATACCAGGCGCTGCTGGCCACTGAAGGGGTTGCGCTCGACTTCCTGCCTGAAGGCATCACCCGCCTGGCGCACATTGCCTTTGATGTGAACGAGCGCACGGAAAACATCGGTGCACGCCGCTTGTCCACCGTGATGGAGCGGCTGCTGGACGATGTCAGCTTCGATGCGGCGCGCCTTTCTGGCCAGACGATCACCGTGGACGCGGCCTATGTCGACACGCGGCTGCAAACCCTGAGTCAGGACGAAGACCTGTCGCGCTACATCCTCTGACGCAGATTCGCAGCCTGGGCGGTTCCGGCCTCTGCGCTGCGCTGCCTTGGCGCCCCGCAGCGCTGTCTGCGGCTTCGCTCCCCCGTGCTGCATCGGATTGCCCATTCCCGCAGAGGCATGTTCTGCCTTCAGGTATCACTTGAGTAGGCACTTGTAAGTGCTTATTGGATAACAGGTTTTACTGTTTTCCTTCTTCTAAAAACGCTCCTAAGTCCTTGATTTCATTGCAAAAGTTTGTTGCAAGCCCTCTTGTCATGAGTGCTTTTCCTGCTACAGTGCAAAAAAGTGCAATTAAGTGGTGAAAAGTGCCCTTGGACTCCGTTTTTCGGATTCCGGGGTATCAACCGAGTAGGGGAATCGTTAAGTGTTTCAAGGTGCCTCGTCGCTGAGTCTCGATGCGAAGGGTCGGCTGTCTGTGCCGACCCGGCACCGTGACGTCCTGAGCGCGACTGCGGCCGGCCAACTCACGATCACCAAGCACCCCCATGGCTGCCTGATGGTGTTTCCCCGCCCCGAATGGGAGAAGTTTCGCGAACGCATTGGCCAGCTGCCCATGGCGGCCCAGTGGTGGAAGCGGATCTTTCTGGGCAACGCCATGGATGTCGAGATGGATGCCACCGGCCGCGTGCTGGTGTCGCCCGAGTTGCGCCAGGCGGCCGGTATCGCCAAGGATGCGATCTTGCTGGGCATGGGCAACCACTTCGAGCTGTGGGACAAGGCCACCTACGACGCGCAGGAAGCACAGGCCATGCAGGGCGAAATGCCCGATGTGTTCAAGGATTTCTCTTTCTAAGGCCCGTGGTGACTTCTGAACTGCAACACACCACCGTCCTGCTCGATGAAGCAGTGGACGCGCTGCTGGGCGGCGCGGGCCCCGAGCCTGCCGGCACCTGGGTGGACGCCACCTTTGGGCGTGGCGGCCACTCCCGGCGAATTTTGCTGCGGCTGGGGCCGCGGGGGCGCCTTGTGGCGTTCGACAAGGACCCGGAAGCCATCCACGAGGCAACGCGCATCACCGATGCGCGTTTTTCCATTCGGCACGAAGGTTTTCGCCATCTGGCGGATTTGCCGCCGGGCAGCGCGGCCGGGGTGCTGATGGACCTGGGGGTGAGCTCACCCCAGATCGACAGCCCCGAGCGCGGTTTCAGTTTTCGTTTTGATGGCCCGCTGGATATGCGCATGGACACCACGCGGGGCGAAAGCGTGGCCCAGTGGCTGACCACTGCCGAGGTTCAACAGATTGCGGAGGTGATACGTGACTACGGTGAAGAACGGTTTGCTGGCCCCATTGCAAAGGCGATTGTTGCTCGGCGCGAGGAACGGGGGCCTCTTGCAACCACCGCCGAACTGGCCGATCTCGTGGCTGGCGCGGTCAAGACCCGCGAGTCGGGCCAGAACCCTGCAACGCGCACATTTCAGGCTTTGCGGATTTTCATCAACGCTGAGCTTGAAGAGCTGCAGCAAGCCCTAGAAGCCAGCCTGTCGGTGCTGCAGCCTGGCGGGCGATTGGTGGTGATCAGCTTTCATTCGCTGGAAGACCGCATCGTCAAGCAGTTCATTGCGCAGCATTCCAAGGAGGTTTACGACCGCCGGATGCCTTTTGCTCCGCCCAAGGTCATGAAGTTGGTCGCGCTGGACCGGATCAAGCCGAGCGCGGCCGAAGTGTCAGCCAACCCCCGTTCGCGCAGCGCCATCATGCGCGTTGCAGAGCGCACGGAGGCCTGACAATGCACGCCGCTGGCGCCAATGCAAGCCGGGGAGTCGCCGCATGACCCGGCTCAATCTCGTCCTGCTGGTGGCGGTGATGGCCAGTGCCCTGTATCTGGTGCACACGCAGTACGAATCGCGCCGGCTGTTTACCCAGCTGGACCGCGCGGTGTCTGAGTCGCGCCGCCTGGAGACCGAGCACCAGCGGCTGCAGGTGGAAAAGCGCGCGCAGGCCACGCCGCTGCGGGTGGAAAAGCTGGCACGGGCCCAGTTGCACATGCGCACCGCTACCCCCGCCATCACTCAGTATGTCGCTGATCCTGCGGGCGCCGTCACGTCCGCGCCGGAGTCGCAGCCATGAGCCGCAGCGTGCTCTACACCTCCAGCCCCCTGCTGGCCAGCAAGACGCCCGTGTGGCGCAGCAAGTTCATTGTTGCCATGATTGCGCTGGGCTTTGCCGGGTTGGCAGCGCGTGCGGCCTATGTGCAGGTGTTTGGCAACGCATTTTTTCAGCGGCAGGGTGAGGTGCGCTTTGCGCGCACGCTCGAACTGCCCGCCAATCGGGGCAAGATTCTCGATCGCAATGGGCTCATTCTGGCCTCCAGTGTGCCGGCGGCCAGCATCTGGGCCATCCCCGAAGACGTGGAGCAGGACAAGCCCGAGGTGCGTGCCAAGCTCAAGCAGTTGGCCCGTCTGCTTGGCATGTCCCAGGCCGAGCTGAACGCCAGGCTGGCGGACGAGGACAAGTCCTTTGTCTGGGTCAAGCGTCAGCTCGACTGGGACGTGGGCCAGCAGATTGCGGCGCTGGACATCAAGGGCATCTACCAGCGCAAGGAATACAAACGCCAGTACCCCGAGGGTGAATCGGCCGCGCATGTGGTGGGCTTCACCAATGTGGAAGACAAGGGCCAGGAGGGCATGGAACTGGCCTTCAACAGCGAGCTGGCCGGGCGCGCCGGCTCGCGCCGCGTGATCAAGGACCGCCTGGGCCGCGTGGTCGAAGGCGTGGGCGAGACCGTGCCGCCGGTGGATGGCCGCGACATGCAGCTGTCCATCGACAGCAAGGTGCAGTTTTTTGCCTATCAAAAGCTGCGCGATCAGGTGGCGGCGCACAAGGCCAAGGCCGGTAGCGTGGTGGTGCTCGATGCGCACACCGGCGAATTGCTGGCGCTGGCCAACTATCCCAGCTATGTGCCCGACAAGCGCCAGAACCTCACCGGCGAGCAATTGCGCAACCGTGCGCTGACCGATGTGTTCGAGCCCGGCTCCACCATGAAACCGTTCACCATCGGTCTGGCGCTGGAATCGGGCCGCATGCGGCCAGACACCGTCATCGACACCACGCCGGGCCGGCTCACCATCACCGGCTCCACCATTTCGGATACGCACAACTACGGTGCGCTCACCGTCGAGGGCGTCATCCAGAAGTCCAGCAACGTGGGCACCACCAAGATCGCCATGCAGATACCCGCACGCGAGATGTGGGAGACCTTCTCTGCCGCCGGATTCGGCCAGAAGCCACAACTCGCTTTTCCTGGCGTGGTGAGTGGCCGTCTGCGGCCCTACAAGACCTGGCGCCCGATCGAACAGGCCACCATGTCCTATGGCTACGGCCTGTCGGCCAGCCTGTTCCAGATGGCGCGGTCGTACACCGTATTCGCCAACGGTGGGCGCGTCATTCCTGCCACCATGCTCAAAAGTACCGAGCCCGCCATCGGCGTGCCCGTGTTTTCCGAGCGCACGGCCGACCAGGTGCGCAAGATGCTGCAGATGGCCGCTGGGCCCGGCGGCACGGGGCAAAAGGCACAGACCGTGGGCTACTCGGTGGGCGGAAAGTCTGGCACCGCCCGCAAGCAGGTGGGCAAAAGCTACGCCGCCGGCAAATACCGCGCCTGGTTTACCGGCATGGCACCCATCGACAAGCCGCGCATCATCGTGGCCGTGATGATCGACGAGCCCAGCAACGGCCAGGTGTATGGCGGCCTGGTGGCTGCGCCGGTGTTCAGCGAGGTGGTGCAGCAGACCTTGCGCATGATGGGCGTGCAGCCGGACGTGGCCGTCAAGCCGCAGATCATGACCGACGGGGTGGAGGAGTCGCTGTGATGCATACATTGACCACTGCCCATGACGCCGTGCAATGGCTGCGTGAGCGCGTCACCGGCACCTTGCAGACCGACAGCCGTCTGATTCGCCCGGGTGACGGATTCATTGCCTGGCCGGGCGCCGCCACCGATGGGCGTGCCCATGTGGCCGATGCCATGGTGCGGGGCGCCACAGCCTGTCTGGTGGAGCAGTCGGGTGTGGAGGCGTTCGGGTTCACGGGCGACCACATGGCCGCATTGCATGGCCTCAAGGGCGCCACCGGGCCCATTGCCGCACAGTGGTTTGATCACCCCACCAGTCAACTCGCCGTGCTGGCAGTGACGGGAACCAACGGCAAGACCAGCACCGCGTGGTGGCTGGCGGGCGCCCTGAATGCACTATCAAATAGAGAGCTACCTGCGCTTGCTGGCTGTGCGTTGGTGGGTACTTTGGGTATGGGTGTTGCGCCAGCCCTTGAATCCACGGGTATGACTACCCCCGACCCGGTGCGCCTGCAGCGCGCGTTTCGCCAGTATGTCGATCAGGGGTTGGGCGCGTGCGCCATCGAGGCGTCTTCCATCGGGCTGGCCGAAGCGCGCCTGGATGGCACGCTAATTCGCACGTCCATCTTCACCAATTTCACCCAGGACCATCTCGACTACCACGGCAGCATGGCCGACTACTGGCTGGCCAAGCGGGCCTTGTTTGACTGGCCGGGTCTGCAGGCGGCCGTCATCAACGTGGACGACCCGGCCGGAGCGCAGCTGCATTCTGAATTGTCGGGGGGGGCGCTGGATCTGTGGAGCATCTCGGCCCACGGACCGGCGCGGTTGGCGGCGCAGGACATTGCCCTGGGCGACCAGGGGCTGCGCTTCACCGTGGTGGAAGGCGCAGAGCAGCAGACATTGCAAACCCGCGTGATTGGCCACTACAACGTGTTGAACCTGCTGGGTGTCTTGGCCACGCTGCGCAGCCAGGGTGTGCCGCTGTTGGATGCCGTGCAGGCCTGCGCTGGACTGCAACCCGTGCCGGGCCGCATGCAGCGGCTGGTGGCGCCGGGGCAGCCGCTGGTGGCGGTGGACTATGCCCACACCCCCGACGCCCTGGACAAGGCCTTGCAGGCGCTGCGCCCGCTGGCCGTGGAGCGCGGTGGCCAGCTGTGGTGTGTGTTCGGTTGCGGCGGCGACCGCGATGCCAGCAAGCGCCCGCTGATGGGTGCGGTGGCGCAGCAGCATGCCGACTGGGTGGTGGTGACCAGCGACAACCCGCGCAGCGAAGAGCCCGTGGCCATCCTGCACCAGATTCTGCAAGGCACGATCGCAGGCGAGACTGTGCGGGCCGAGCCCGATCGCGCCGCCGCCATTGCATTGGCGATTGGCGAAGCCGATGCGGCCGATGTGGTGCTGATTGCCGGCAAGGGCCACGAGGATTACCAGGAAACGGCCGGTGTGCGTCGGCCGTTCGACGACATGGCGCAGGCGCAGGCAGCCTTGACCGCCCGGGGAGCCAGCACATGGGCATGATGAACCTGCAGCAAGCGCTCGACTGGTTTCGCCAAAGCATTCCCCAGGCGCGCCTGGTGGGCGATGGGGCAACACCGGTGGCACGCGTGCACACGGACACCCGCACTTTGCAGCCGGGTGACCTGTTTGTGGCGCTCAAAGGCGAGCGCTTTGATGCCAATGCCTTCCTGGCCGACGCCCGCGATGCGGGTGCCGTGGCCGCCGTGGCCCATGGCGGGCTCGAAGCTGCCGGGCTGCCCGGCATCGAGGTGCCCGACAGCCTGGCTGCGCTGGGCGCGCTGGCCACCGCGTGGCGTGCCCAGTTCAGCCTGCCCCTGATTGGCATCACAGGCAGCAACGGAAAGACGACGGTGACGCAGATGGTGGCGTCCATCCTGCGCGCCTGGAAGGGTGACGCGGCCTTTGCCACACAGGGCAACTTCAACAATGACATCGGCGTGCCCCTGACGCTGCTGCGCCTGCGGGCAGAGCACGCCGCCGCGGTGATCGAGATGGGCATGAACCATCCCGGCGAAATTGCCACCCTGGCCGCCATCGCGCAGCCCACGGTGGCGCTGGTCAACAACGCACAACGCGAACACCTCGAATTCATGCACACGGTGCAGGCCGTGGCAGAAGAAAACGGCTCGGTGCTGGCGGCGCTGCCCGCCGATGGCGTGGCGGTGTTCCCTGCAGGTGATGCCTACACCGGCCTGTGGGCGCGCCTTGCTGCGCCGCGCCGGTGCATCACCTTTGGCGCGGGGGGCGATGTGCAGTGTGGGCGCGCCAGCTGGGAGCAAGGCAAATGGCAGGTCGAGATGACCACACCCGTCGGGGCGCTGTCGTGCACCCTGCAGATTGCGGGACTGCACAACGTCACCAATGCGCTGGCGGCTGCCGCCTGCGCCGTGGCGGCCGGCGTTTCGCTGGATGCCATTGCGCGCGGCCTAACTGCATTCAGCCCCGTCAAGGGGCGCTCGCGCGCGCTCAGCGTGCGGCATGCGGGGCGCGACATCACCGTGGTGGATGACACCTACAACGCCAACCCCGACTCCATGCGCGCCGCCATCGATGTGCTGGCCGCACTGCCCGCACCGCAGCTGCTGGTGATGGGCGACATGGGCGAGGTGGGTGACCAGGGCCCGCAGTTTCACGCCGAGGCTGGCGCCCATGCGCGCGCGGCGGGCATTGCGCACCTGTATGCGCTGGGCGTGCAGTCGGCCAACGCCGCCCAGGCGTTCGGCGCCGCAAGGCATTTTGACAACATGGCATCGCTGCAGGCGGCGGTGCTCGAGGCATTGCCCCAGGTGGGCAGCGTGCTGGTGAAAGGATCGCGGTTCATGAAGATGGAACAGGTGGTGGACGCGATGGTCGCCAACGCAGAACAACAAGAAATCGTCCATTCGGAGGCGCCGCATGATGCAAGCCATTGATGTCCGCCGTACCGTGCAAGGAGGTGGCCCATGCTGCTGATGCTGTCGCAATGGCTGCAGGGTCTGTCGCCCGAGTTCGGCTTTTTTCGGGTGTTCCAGTACCTCACCTTCCGCGCCGTGATGGCCGCCATGACGGCGCTGCTCATTGGCTTGGTGGCGGGCCCCAAGGTGATCCGCGTGCTCACCTCGCTCAAGATCGGCCAGCCGATTCGCGGCTATGCGATGCAGTCGCACCTGTCCAAGAGCGGCACGCCCACCATGGGCGGCGTGCTCATCTTGCTGTCGATTGCTATATCCACGCTGCTGTGGTTTGACCTGTCCAACCGCTTTGTCTGGATCGTGCTGCTGGTCACGCTGGGTTTTGGTGCCATTGGCTGGGTGGACGACTGGCGCAAGGTGGTCAACAAGGACCCCGAGGGCATGCGCTCGCGCGAGAAGTATTTCTGGCAGTCGGTCATCGGCCTGATTGCAGCGCTGTACCTGGTGTTTAGCATTTCCGAGAGCTCCAACGCCAAGGTGTGGGAGCTTTTCGTGGGCTGGGTGCAGTCGGGTTTCTCGCTCGACCTGCCGCCCAAGGCGGGGTTGCAGTTGCCGTTCTTCAAAGAGATCAGCTACCCGCTGGGTGTGCTGGGTTTTGTCATCCTCACCTACCTCGTCATCGTGGGCTCCAGCAACGCCGTCAACCTGACCGACGGTCTGGACGGCCTGGCCATCATGCCGGTAGTGATGGTGGGCTCGGCCCTGGGTGTGTTTGCCTATGTCACCGGCAGCTCGGTGTATTCGAAATACCTGATTTTTCCGCACATCCCCGGCTCCGGCGAGCTCTTGATCTTTTGCGCTGCCATGGCGGGCGCAGGCCTGGCATTTCTCTGGTTCAACGCCCATCCGGCGCAGGTGTTCATGGGCGATGTCGGCGCGTTGGCACTGGGCGCTGCGCTGGGCACCATCGCCGTCATCGTGCGCCAGGAGATCGTGCTGGCCATCATGGGCGGCATTTTTGTGGTCGAGGCGCTGTCGGTGATGCTGCAGGTGGCCTGGTTCAAGTACACCAAAAAGCGTTATGGCGAAGGCCGCCGCCTGCTGAAGATGGCACCCCTGCACCACCACTTTGAAAAGAGCGGATGGAAGGAAACGCAGGTGGTCGTGCGCTTCTGGATCATCACCATGCTGCTGTGCCTGGTAGGCCTGTCTACCCTGAAACTGCGATGAGCGACAACGACCCCATTCTTCCTGCCCACCCCGTGGCCACGCCTTTGGAGGCAGAGGCGGGTGCGCCCAGCTCCCCGCTTGCGCCAGCCGCAGGCGCTGGTGAGTTGCGTGCGGTCACAGACGAGGCCCCGGGCGTCGCAGCAAGTGCTGGTCGCAGTGGCAGCACCTGGAGCCTGGACAAGGCCCCGGCCATTTCTGCCGCCAAGGCTGCGGCCGATTTTGTGGCGCAGATCTTTGCCGAAGTGGCCGCGCCAGAGCCCACGCCCGCCGTGTTGCCAATGGCTGCGCAAGACGGTGGCGAATCGGCGGCCGACCCCGCTCAGGCCCCTGCCGAGCCGGCCGGTCGCCCAGGCGAAGGCATGGCGCCGCTGCAAGACCAGAACATCCTCATCCTCGGGCTGGGTGCTTCGGGCCTGGCCATGGCGCGCTGGTGCGTGCGCTGCGGCGCGCATGTCACCGTGGCCGATACGCGGCAGTTGCCTCCCCAGCTGGCTGCCTTGCAGCAAGAGCTGCCACAGGTGCGTTTCGTGGCGGGCGCCTTTGGTGCGCATCTGGTGCAAGGGCAGGGCCTGCACGCGGTGTACCGCTCGCCAGGGTTGAGTCCTGACTCAATTGCTCCTGTTTTCGTAGCTGCTAGCGCAATGGGTATAAGCACTGGAGGCGAATTAAGCTTGTATTCCATGGCCCTTGCCGCACTGCGCGCTGCGCACGGGTATGCGCCAGCGGTGCTGGCAATCACCGGCACCAATGGCAAGACCACGGTCACGTCGCTCACGGGCCAGCTGGTCGAGCGCGCGGGCAAAACCGTGGCCGTGGCCGGCAATATCGGCCCCACGTTGCTCGATACGCTGGCGTCCCATATCGACGCGGGCACGCTTCCCCAGGTGTGGGTGCTGGAGCTGTCGAGTTTTCAGCTCGACGGCGTGGTGGACTTTGAGCCCACGGCCGCCACGGTGCTCAACATCACGCAGGACCACCTGGACTGGCATGGCGACATGCAGGCCTATGCCGCTGCAAAGGCACGCATCTTCGGGCAGAGCGCAGTCATGGTGCTCAACCGCGACGAACCAGCGGTGATGGCCATGCTGCCGGAGCCCGTGCGCGTGAAATTGCAAAAACCTCAGCAGCGCGCGCACACCACATTTGGCGGCGACATGCCCCGGCGCCCGGGCGACTTCGGCATCGAAATGGTGAGCGGCATGGCCTGGCTGGTGCGTGCCCTGGAGTCGGACGAAACCCGCAAGCGCGGCCGCAGCGAAGAGCCCGAGCTGCACATCCAGCGCCTGCTGCCGGCCGATGCGTTGCGCATTCGCGGGCGCCACAACGCCATCAACGCCCTGGCAGCCCTGGCGCTGGCCTGTGAGGCGGGTTGCGCTTTGTCCCCCATGCTGTATGGCTTGCGCGAGTACCGCGGCGAGCCGCACCGTGTGGAACCCATTGGTGTGGTGGCAGGCGTGGAATATTTCGACGACAGCAAGGGCACCAATGTGGGCGCCACGGTGGCGGCGCTGTCCGGTCTGGGGGCAGATCGCCGCCTCGTGGTGATTCTGGGCGGCGAGGGCAAGGGGCAAGACTTTTCGCCGCTGGCAGCGCCGGTGGCGCGCTCTGCGCGGGCAGTGGTTCTGATGGGCCGGGATGCACCGTTGATTCGCGCTGCACTGCAGGGTGCGGGTGTTGCGCTGGTCGATGCGCAGACGCTGCCGCACGCCGTGCAGTTGGCCGCGCAGCACGCCCGTCCGGGCGATGCGGTGTTGATGTCTCCCGCCTGCGCCAGCTTTGACATGTTTCGGGACTACGCACACCGCGCGCAGGTGTTCTGCGACGCCGTGCGCGAGCTGGCACACGATGCCGGACAGGAACTGGAGGGCATGCAATGACCGCCGCCACCAGTGCATGGCAACGCCTTACGGCTTGGCTGGGAGGGCTGTCTGGCAAGGCCGCCGATGTGCTGCCGGTGCGCGTGGGCGGCACCGATTACAGCCCCACCCGCAGCACGCCCGCCGCCGTGCTGGGTTTTGACCAGACCCTGCTGTGGGTGGTGGTGGCGCTGCTGGCCTGGGGGTTGGTCATGGTGTATTCGGCGTCGATTGCCATGCCGGACAACCCCCGTTTCGGCAAGATCGCGCCCACCCACTTCCTCATGCTTCACGCGCGTGCGCTGGTTGTCGGTTTTGTAGTGGCGCTGCTGGCGTTCCAGGTGTCCATGGCCAACTGGGAGCGTGTGGCGCCGTGGTTGTTCGTGGTCTCCATCGTCCTGCTGGTGGCGGTGCTGATCCCGCATGTGGGCATTGTGGTCAATGGTGCGCGGCGCTGGCTGTCGCTGGGCATCATGAACTTCCAGCCCTCGGAGCTGGCCAAGTTTGCCGTGCTGGTGTATGCGTCCGACTACATGGTGCGCAAGATGGATGTGAAAGAGCGCTTCTTTCGCGCCGTGCTGCCCATGGGCGCCGCCGTGGCCATTGTGGGCGTGCTGCTGCTGGCCGAGCCGGACATGGGCGCCTTCATGGTGGTGGCGGTGATCGCCATGGGCATCCTGTTCCTGGGCGGCGTCAATGCGCGCATGTTCTTCCTGATTGCGGGCGTGCTGGTCTCGGCCTTCGCCGTCATGATCGCCAGTTCGCCATGGCGGCGCGAGCGCGTGTTTGCCTACCTCGACCCGTTCAGCGAAGAGCACGCGTTGGGCAAGGGTTACCAGCTTTCGCATTCGCTCATTGCCATCGGGCGTGGGGAAATCTTTGGCGTGGGGCTGGGCGGCAGCGTTGAAAAGCTCCACTGGCTGCCCGAGGCGCACACCGACTTTTTGCTGGCTGTCATCGGCGAAGAGTTTGGCCTGGTGGGCGTGCTCACGCTCATCGTGCTGTTTGTCTGGATGACGCGCCGCATCATGCACATCGGCCGCCAGGCCATCGCCCTGGACCGTGTATTCGCTGGCCTGGTGGCGCAGGGCGTGGCCATCTGGATGGGCTTTCAGGCCTTCATCAACATGGGCGTGAACCTGGGCGCGCTGCCGACCAAGGGACTCACGCTGCCGCTGATGAGCTTTGGCGGCTCTGCCATCCTGATGAACCTCGTCGCGCTCGCGGTCGTATTGCGCGTCGATTACGAAAACAAACTGCTCATGCGCGGAGGCCGTGTATGAGCCAGAAAACGGCACTCATCATGGCCGGCGGTACCGGCGGCCATATCTTCCCGGGCCTCGCCGTGGCCGAAGAGCTGCGCGCGCGCGGCTGGCGCGTGCACTGGCTGGGTGCACCGGGCAGCATGGAGTCGCGCATCGTGCCGCAGCACGGCTTTCCCCTCGAACTGATTGATTTTTCCGGTGTGCGCGGCAAGGGGCTGGTGACGCTGGCCTTGCTGCCGCTGCGCCTGCTGCGCGCCTTCTGGCAGGCTCTGCAGGTGGTGCGGCGCGTCCAGCCCGATGTGGTGGTGGGGCTGGGTGGCTACATCACTTTCCCGGGCGGCATGATGGGCGTGCTGTGCGGCAAGCCCCTGGTGCTGCACGAGCAGAACTCGGTGGCCGGCATGGCCAACAAGGTGCTCGCCGGTGTGGCCGACCGGGTGTTCACCGCGTTTCCGGATGTGCTCAAGAAAGCCCAGTGGGTAGGCAACCCGCTGCGCTCGGCGTTCACGCGCCAGGCAGCGCCGTCCGAGCGTTTTGCGGGCCGCACGGGGCCCCTGCGCCTGCTGGTGGCGGGGGGAAGCCTGGGTGCGCAGGCGCTCAACGACATCGTGCCCCGGGCACTGGCGCTGATTCCCGCTGCAGACCGTCCGTTGGTCACGCACCAAAGCGGCGCCACGCAGATCGATGCCCTGCGCGCCAACTACCAGGCAGCCGGCGTGCAGGCCGAGCTCACCCCTTTCATTGATGACACCGCCAGCGCCTTCGCGGCGGCCGACATCATCGTGTGCCGTGCGGGCGCCAGCACTGTGACCGAGATTGCCGCCGTGGGTGCTGCCGCCGTCTTTGTGCCGTTCCCCTTCGCAGTGGATGACCACCAGACCACCAACGCTCGTTTTTTGGTGAATGCGGGCGGCGGCTGGCTCGTGCAGCAAAGCGACCTGACACCCGAAGGGTTGGCAAAAATGCTATTGAATTCAGAGCGCACAGCGCTCGTCGATATTGCCGAGAAGGCCAAAAACATGCAAAAAATCAATGCCACCCGCGAAGTGGTGGCAGCGTGCGAGGAGTTGTCTGCATGAAGCACGCTGTTCGCCATATTCATTTCGTCGGTGTGGGCGGCGCCGGCATGAGCGGCATCGCCGAGGTGCTGTTCAACCTGGGCTACCAGATCTCGGGTTCGGACCTGAGTGACAGCGCCACGCTGCGCCGCCTCGCGGGCTTGGGCATCAAGACCTGCCTGGGTCACGCGGCAGCGCACATTGAGGGGGCTGATGCGGTGGTCACCTCCACCGCCGTCACGGCCGACAACCCCGAGGTGCTGGCCGCGCGCGACAAGAAGATTCCCGTGGTGCCACGCGCCCTCATGCTGGCCGAGCTGATGCGCCTCAAGCAGGGCATCGCCATTGCCGGCACGCACGGCAAGACCACCACCACCAGCCTTGTGACCAGTGTGCTGGCCGAGGCAGGACTCGACCCCACCTTTGTGATTGGCGGGCGCCTGAACAGCGCGGGCGCCAATGCCAAGTTGGGCAGCGGCGACTACATCGTGGTCGAGGCCGACGAGTCCGATGCCTCGTTTCTGAATTTGCTGCCCGTGATGGCTGTGGTCACCAACATCGATGCCGACCACATGGAAACCTACGGGCATGACTTTGGTCGCCTCAAGGGGGCCTTCATCGATTTTCTGCACCGCATGCCGTTTTATGGCACTGCCATCCTGTGCGTCGATAGCCCGGCGGTGCGCGACATTCTGCAAAGCATGACCTGCCCCATCACGAGCTACGGCTTTTCGGAAGACGCCCAGGTGCGCGCCATCAACGTGCAGGCCGAGGCGGGGCAAATGCGCTTTACGGTGCAGCGACGCAACGGCGTCACGCTGCCCGATATGGAGGTGGTGCTCAACCTGGCGGGCGAGCACAACGTGCTCAACGCCCTGTCGGCCATCGCGGTGGCCGTGGAGCTGAACATTCCGGACGAAGCCGTGCAGCGCGCGCTGGCCGGTTTCAAGGGCGTGGGCCGGCGCTTTCAGCGCTATGGCGAACTGCCCGCCAAGGACGGTGGCCAGTTCACGCTGATCGACGACTACGGCCACCACCCCGTCGAAATGGCCGCCACGCTGGCAGCGGCCCGCGGGGCTTTCCCTGGGCGCCGCCTGGTGCTGGCGTTCCAGCCGCACCGCTACAGCCGCACGCGCGACTGCTTTGAAGATTTTGTGAAGGTCATCGGCAGTGCCGACGCCGTGCTGCTCACCGAGGTGTATGCCGCTGGCGAAGCGCCCGTGGTGGCCGCAGACGGCCGCTCGCTGGCGCGTGCGCTGCGCGTGGCCGGCCGGGTAGAGCCCTTGTTCGTTGACGCTGTGGCCGACCTGCCCCAGTCCATTGCAGACAACGCAAAAGATGGCGACGTGGTGATGTGCATGGGTGCGGGTTCGATTGGTGCCGTGCCCGGAAAGGTGGTTGATTTGCTACAAAATAATGAGCGGTTGCCGCAAGCAGGGAGGGCGCAATGAACACATTTGGCTCAAATATTGACGCCCGCACGTTGGGCAAGGTGGCAGTGCTGATGGGTGGTGCATCGGCCGAGCGCGATGTGTCCCTGATGTCCGGCCGCGGCGTGCTGCAGGCGCTGCGCTCGCGCGGTGTGGATGCTTACGCGTTCGACCCGGCACAGAGCGAACTGGGCGAACTCCAGCGCGGCGGTTACGCCCGCTGCTTCATTGCCCTGCACGGGCGCCACGGTGAAGACGGCACGGTGCAAGGCGCGCTGGAGTTGCTCGGAATTCCGTACACCGGCTCGGGTGTGATGGCGTCCAGCATGTCGATGGACAAGATCATGACCAAGCGCATCTGGCGTGCCGAGGGCTTGCCCACGCCCGACTGGCGTCTTGTGGCCAGCGGCGAGGAAACGGCTATGGCGCTGCAGGCGCTGGGCGCGCCCATGATCGTCAAGCCCGCGCGCGAGGGCTCGACCATCGGGCTGACCAAGGTGTCCTCGCCCGAGCAGTGCGAGCAGGCCTATGCGCTGGCGTCGAAATACGACCCCGAGGTGCTGTGCGAACAGTTCATCGAGGGCGATGAAACCACCTGCCCCATCCTGGGCGAAGGCGCCAGCGCCCATGCGCTGCCGGTGATCCGTATCGTGGCGCCGCAAGGCAATTACGACTACGAACACAAGTATTTCACCGACGACACCCAATACCACTGCCCAAGCGGCCTGCCCGAGGCGGAAGAACGCGAGATCCAGCGCCTGGTGGTGCAGGCCTTCCGTTCGCTGGGCTGTCGGGGCTGGGCGCGGGCCGACATCATGATCCGCGCCAGTGACCGCAAACCCTTCCTGCTGGAAATCAACACCTCGCCGGGCATGACCGGTCATTCGCTGGTTCCCATGTCGGCAGGGGCTCTGGGCATCAGCTACGAAGACCTGTGCGTAGGCGTGCTCGCCACCGCCACGCTGGACACGCCGCCCGGTGTCACGCTGAGTCCGGCACAGAGCCAGCCCCAGGAGGCCACCACGCCATGAACCAGTCGCTGCCCGCACCGCTGGACGTCAAGCTCATGAACCTGACCGCTTCGGTCTTGTTCCTGTGCTGCGTGCTGCTTTTGCTGGCAGCGGGGGCGCGCTGGGTGTTGCGTTATCCCGGTTTTTCTGTGGCGCGCATCGTGGTTCAGGGTGAGCTGGTGCACAACAATGCAGTGACCTTGCGCGCCAATGTGGCGCCGCAGCTGGCGGGCAACTTCTTCACCATCGATCTGCGGGCTGCGCGCGCGGCCTTCGAGCAGGCGCCCTGGGTGCGCAAGGCCCTGGTGCGGCGCGAGTTTCCGGGTGGCCTGCGCGTGGAGCTGCAGGAACACGATGCTGTTGCCTTCTGGGGGGGCGAAACCGGTTCGGCACTGGTCAACAGCCAGGGCGAGGTTTTCGAGGCCAATGTGGGCGATGTCGAGCAAGAAGGCTTGCCCCGCCTCACGGGTCCCCAGGGTAGTTCGGCCGAGGTGCTGCAGATGCACGGCGTACTGCAGCCACTGTTTGAGCCGCTGGGCATGGCTGTGGATGCGCTGGAACTCACCGGGCGCGGCGGCTGGCGCGCCACGCTCGACACCGGCGCAGCGCTGGAGCTGGGAGGCGGCACGCAACAAGAAGTGGTGCAACGCACGCAGCGCTTCATCAGCACACTGACGGGGGTGGCGGCGCAATACCAGCGCCGTGCGGACGCACTGGAGTCGGCAGACCTGCGGCATGCCGGAGGCTATGCGCTGCGGTTGCGTGGCGTGACGACAGTCACCGCGGAAGCGGCTGCGAAGAAATAGCCGCGTGCAGCAGATGCGACAGGACAGAACAATGAAGGGCAGACACTGATATGGCAAGAGAATACAAAGACGTCGTGGTGGGGCTGGACATCGGCACGACCAAGGTCATGGCCGTGGTGGCCGAGGTGTTGCCCAATGGCGAGCTCAAACTCGCAGGCCTGGGCGTGGCCCCGAGCAATGGCTTGAAGCGTGGCGTGGTGGTGAACATCGACGCCACCGTCCAGAGCATCCAGCAGGCGCTCAAAGAAGCCGAGCTGATGGCCGACTGCAAGATCCAGCGCGTCTATACCGGCATCACGGGCAGCCATATCCGGGGCCTCAACTCCAGCGGCATGGTGGCCGTGAAGGACAAGGAAGTCACCGCCGCCGACGTGGCGCGCGTGGTCGAGACGGCCAAGGCGATCAACATCTCCAGTGACCAGCGCCTGTTGCTGGTGGAGCCGCAGGAATTTGTGATCGACGGGCAAGACGTGAAAGAGCCCATCGGCATGAGTGGCATCCGTCTGGAGGCCAAGATCCATATCGTGACCGGTGCGCAGAGTGCGGCCGAGAACATCATCAAGTGCGTGCGCCGCTGCGGCCTCGAAGTCGAGCAGCTCATGCTCAACCCACTGGCCAGCAGCCAGGCCGTGCTGACCGATGACGAGCGCGAGCTGGGCGTGGTGCTGGTGGATATCGGCGCGGGCACGACCGACGTGGCCATCTTCACCGGCGGTGCCATCCGCCACACGGCGGTGATCCCGATTGCGGGCGACCTCATCACCAGCGACATTGCCATGGCACTGCGCACGCCCACCAAGGACGCCGAAGACATCAAGGTCGAAAGCGGCTACGCCAAGCAATTGCTCGCCGACCCCGAGGCCCAGGTGGAAGTGCCCGGCCTGGGCGACCGCAGCCCGCGCATGCTCAGCAAGCAGGCGCTGGCTGGCGTGATCGAGCCCCGGGTCGAAGAAATTTTCTCGCTCGTGCAGCAGGTGGTGCGCGAGTCGGGCTACGAAGAGGTGCTCTCATCGGGCATCGTGCTCACCGGCGGCAGCTCGGTCATGCCCGGAATGATCGAACTGGGCGAGGACATCTTTTTGAAACCCGTGCGCCGCGGCATTCCCAAGTATTCCAGCGCCCTGTCGGACATGGTCGCCCAGCCCCGTGCCTCCACTGTCATGGGCTTGCTCGAAGAAGCGCGCCTGGCACGTCTTCGTGGGTTCAAGGTGGCGCAAAAGAGCGGGTCGATGAAGACCGCGTTCGGGCGCTTCAAGGATTTCATCGTGGGGAACTTCTGACCATGAAATACCCAGGCATGAGCGCCGCCGGGCCGCCCCAAGGCGCGAAGGCCCCCTTGCGGGGCAGCGCAGCAGACGCAGTTGCAAGCGTGGGGGCGATCTGGCTAGCAAGAGGGAGTCCCCATCGCATACCGCGCGGGCGATGGCGATGTATCGGACCGCCCTATGTCCCGCGAAACAGACCCCCTTTCCCCATTTGGCAATTGAATACGTATTTAGAAACAGGAGCTCCAACATGACCATCGAAATGATCGAAGCCGAAGAATTCAACCAGGGCACCCAGATCAAGGTAATCGGTGTGGGCGGCGGCGGCAGCAATGCTGTCGAGCACATGATTGCCCGCAGCGTGCAGGGCGTTGAGTTTGTCAGCGCCAACACCGACGCGCAGGCGCTGACCCGCAGCTCCGCCCACCGCACCATCCAGCTGGGCCAAAGTGGCCTGGGCGCCGGCAGCAAGCCCGACAAGGGCCGCGAAGCCGCCGAAGCCGCCGTGGATGACATCCGCGCTGCCATCTCTGGCGCGCACATGCTGTTCATCACCGCCGGCATGGGTGGCGGCACGGGCACCGGCGCCGCACCGGTGATTGCGCGTGTGGCCAAGGAAATGGGCATTCTCACCGTGGGCGTGGTCACCAAGCCCTTCGACTGGGAGGGTGGCCGCCGCATGAGCAATGCCGACAACGGCCTGGCCGAGCTCGAAGCCAATGTCGATTCGCTGATCGTGGTGCTCAACGAAAAGCTGCTCGAAGTGCTGGGCGATGACATCACCCAGGACGAAGCCTTTGCCCACGCCAACGACGTGCTGAAAAACGCCGTAGGCGGCATTGCCGAAATCATCAACGAATACGGCCATGTGAACGTCGACTTCGAAGACGTGCGCACCGTGATGGGCGAGCCCGGCAAGGCCATGATGGGCACGGCAACCGCCAGCGGCCCCGACCGTGCCCGCATCGCCGCAGAGCAGGCCGTGGCCTGCCCGCTGCTCGAAGGCATCGACCTGTCGGGCGCCAAGGGCGTGCTGGTGCTGGTCACCGCCGCAAAGGGCAGCCTCAAGCTGTCCGAATCGCGCCTGGCCATGAGCACCATCAACGCCTACGCCTCGCCCGACGCGCATGTCATCTACGGCGCTGCCTACGACGACAGCCTGGGTGAAGAGATCCGCGTGACCGTGGTGGCCACGGGCCTGTCGCGCCCCAATGCGCGCCGCCAGCCCATCTCGGTGGTGCAGGGCGGCCTGCGCACGGGCACGGACAACATGGCCTACCAGATGCCCATGACCACCAGCGGCGTGATGGGCGGAGCCGTCGGCGTGGCAGGCGGCATGGGCGTCGGCTCCCAGGCCGATTACGGCGGCATGTCGGTGCCCAGCGTCTGGCGCACCAACCGCACGCAGGCAGCAGCCCGCGTCGATGCACTGTCGTCGGGCGGCATGGACGATCTGGAAATTCCGGCTTTCCTGCGCAAGCAGGCCGACTGACAGGGAGTATTCCCCTGAGCGGCTTTGCCGCTTCCCCTTCCTCTGTGCGCGCTACGCGCTCAGGGAAGGGGGGCGATGCCCTCGCTGCGGGGGCGCCCTTGCGGGGCATCCCTGGCACGGGTGGCGCCCGGTTTCGACCACTGCGTTTTCTATCAGGGTCATAGCAAGGCGCAGGGTGGTTTCCGCAGGGCTGGCCCACTAAAATCTTCACATGCTTCAGCAACGCACCCTCAAGACGATCACCCGCGCCGTAGGCGTGGGGCTGCACAGCGGCCAGCGGGTCGAGTTGACCCTGCGGCCGGCCCAGCCCGACACGGGCATCGTGTTTCGCCGCGTGGATTTGCCCCAGCCGGTGGACATCCCCATTTCTGCGGCCGCCGTTACCGACACCCGCCTGGCATCGACCATCGGCACGGGTAATGCCAAGGTGCACACCGTCGAGCACCTCATGTCGGCCTGTGCCGGCCTGGGTATCGACAACATGTATGTGGACATCACCGCAGAAGAAGTCCCCATCCTGGATGGTTCATCGGCATCGTTTGTTTTTCTGCTGCAAAGCGCGGGCGTGGAATTGCAGAACGCACCCCGCCGCTTCATCCGCGTGATTCGGCCGGTCGAGGTGCGAGAGGGCGAGGGCGCCCATGCCAAATGGGCGCGTCTGACGCCCTACCATGGCTACAAGCTCAGTTTCGAGATTGATTTCGACCATCCGGCGGTGGATTCCACGGGCCAGCGGGTCGAGTTTGACCTGGGCTCCGGCAACTACAGCCGCGACATCGCCCGTGCGCGCACCTTCGGCTTCA
Organism: Acidovorax defluvii; assembly: GCA_003268905.1. Taxonomy (GTDB): domain Bacteria; phylum Pseudomonadota; class Gammaproteobacteria; order Burkholderiales; family Burkholderiaceae_C; genus Acidovorax; species Acidovorax defluvii. The sequence goes on along the minus strand of QLTU01000015.1, from coordinate 45,568 downwards.
CGCGCGATGTGGAAATGATGCGCGCAAGTGGCCTGGCGCTGGGCGGCGGGCTCGACAACGCCATCGTGATGGACGACTACAAGGTGCTCAACAGCGACGGGCTGCGCTATGACGATGAATTCGTCAAGCACAAGATCCTGGACGCCATGGGCGACCTGTACCTGGTTGGCAAGCCTTTGCTGGCCGCCTACAGCGCCTTCCGTTCAGGCCATGCCATGAACAACCTGCTGCTGCGCGAGCTGCTGGCCCAGCGCGACGCCTGGGAAGAGGTGACGTTCGAGGACGACCGCCAGGCACCCAGCGGTTTCCTGCAGCCCGTGCGAGCCTGGTAGCAGACCCATGCTGCTGTTTCGCTGGCTGGCCATGGCACTGCTGCTCACTGCGGCGGTTTCTTTCGCGTTTTATGCGGGCACCGGCCAGGCACGCTACAAGCGCTTTGGCCTGGTGGTGCTGAAATGGACCATCATCGCGGCGGTTTTCTTCTTTGCCGTGATGTTCATCGGGCGCCTGGCCTGAGCCCGAAAGTTGGGTCGCGGCAGCGCAAGCAGTGCTGGCCTATACTCGCGCCTGCTCCGGGGTGTGCTGATGCACTGAGATGCGGGAGGGCGTGAAACACACGCCCCTCTGCGAACCCGACGAACTTGATCCGGTTCATACCGGCGGAAGAAGAGCCGACCTCCATGCGCCCGTGCCTGCCTATCCGGCATGCACGCCATGCCCCAGGTGCCCCGCGCACTTGCGGGGGAGCAGGTCCATTCCGGAGCAACCCCGCCACCGGAACCAGGAGACCTGCCCCATGAACGCCCCCGACCGACATGCCGAATTGGCCCAGCTGGCCACCCCCGAGAAGTTTGCCGAACTGCTGGCGCGGACGCGCGAGCCCTTCCCCGCATCCCGCAAGGCCCACCTCCCCGGCCATCTGCACACCGATTTGCGCGTGCCGGTGCGCGACATCGCACTCACCAATGGCGAGGTGGTCAGCGTGTACGACACCTCCGGCCCGTACACCGACCCCGAGGCTGCGATCGATGTGCGCCAGGGCCTGGCCAGCGTACGCGGCGGCTGGATCACCGGCCGTGGTGATGTGGAGCACTACGAGGGCCGCGCCCCGGTGGCGCTGGACGACGGGCAAAAAAGCGAAGACGCCACCCGCCTGGCCCAGTTGCGCGCCGAGGCTGCCGCCCTGCAGCGCAAGCCGTTGCGCGCCAAGAATGGTGCCAACCACACCGGTAACGTCACGCAGATGCACTACGCGCGCAAAGGCATCATCACCCCCGAAATGGAATACGTGGCCATCCGCGAAAACGGCAAGCGCGAATGGATGGCGCAGTACATGCAGGATGCAGGCCGCGAGCAGCGCCTGATGGGCAACCCCATGGGCGCCAGCATCCCGCGCATCATCACGCCCGAATTCGTGCGCGACGAAGTGGCCCGGGGCCGCGCCATCATCCCGGCCAACATCAACCACCCCGAGGTGGAGCCGATGGCGATTGGCCGCAACTTCCTCGTCAAGATCAACGCCAATATCGGCAACTCGGCCGTCACGTCGAGCATTGAAGAAGAAGTGGAAAAGCTGGTGTGGGCGATCCGTTGGGGCGCCGACAACGTGATGGATCTGTCCACCGGCAAGAACATCCACACCACACGCGACTGGATCGTGCGCAACTCGCCCGTGCCGATTGGCACGGTGCCCATCTACCAGGCGCTCGAGAAGGTGGGTGGCATCGCCGAGGACCTGACCTGGGAAATCTTCCGCGACACCCTGATCGAGCAGGCCGAGCAGGGCGTGGACTACTTCACCATCCACGCGGGCGTGCGCCTGGCCTACATCCACCTCACGGCGCAGCGGCGCACCGGCATCGTCTCGCGCGGCGGCTCCATCATGGCCAAGTGGTGCATGGCGCACCACCGCGAGAGCTTTCTGTACGAGCACTTCGAGGACATCTGCGACATCATGAAGGCGTACGACGTATCGTTCAGCCTGGGCGACGGCCTGCGCCCCGGGTGCGCGTCCGACGCCAACGACGAGGCGCAGTTTGCCGAGCTGCACACGCTGGGCGAGCTGACCCAGGTGGCATGGAAGCACGACGTGCAGACCATGATCGAAGGCCCCGGCCATGTGCCCATGCACATGATCCAGGCCAACATGACCGAGCAGCTCAAGACCTGCCACGAGGCGCCGTTCTACACCCTGGGCCCGCTGACCATCGACATCGCGCCGGGCTACGACCACATTGCGTCCGCCATCGGCGCGGCCATGATCGGCTGGATGGGCACGGCCATGCTGTGCTACGTGACGCCCAAAGAACACCTGGGCCTGCCCGACCGCGACGACGTCAAGCAAGGGATCATCGCCTACAAGATCGCCGCGCACGCCGCCGATGTGGCCAAGGGCCATCCGGGCGCCCGCTCACGCGACGACGCGCTGAGCCAGGCGCGTTTCGACTTCCGCTGGCAGGACCAGTTCAACCTGGGCCTGGACCCCGAGACGGCGCAGGCATTCCACGACGAAACCCTGCCCAAGGATGCCTCCAAGGTGGCGCACTTTTGCTCGATGTGCGGCCCCAAGTTCTGCTCGATGAAGATCACGCAGGAAGTGCGCGACTTTGCCGCGCAAAAGGGCGTAGCCGAGGCCGAAGCGCTGGCGGCGGGCATGGAAACCAAGGCTGAAGAATTTCAGCGCGGCGGCGGCAGCCTGTACGTGCCGATCAAGCCCGTTTGATTATTTGCTATTAAAAATGTAGCTGCTAGCGCTTTATACATATGCGCTAGCGACACTTTTTATCCATATTCTGGCGGACTCACCCAGTTTTCGGCCCTCACCAGCCATTTACAACGGGGTGGGCATCACCCCGTTGTTTAGCCATTCGCCAGCAGCGCCTGTTGCCGGTGTGCGTGGGCCATCTGGCCGATGGGCGGCAGGGCTGTTTCGGCGCCCTGGCCGGGCAGCACAAACTGGCTGATCAGGGTGGAAAGCTCGTGGGCCTGGCTGCGCAGGCCGGCCGATGCGGCCATTGACTGCTCTACCAGCGCCGAGTTGGCCTGGGTCATCTGGTCCAGCCGCGCTACTGCGGTGTTGATCTGGCCAATGTCTCGGTTCTGGTCCTGCGTGGCGGAGGTGATCTCGCCCATCATGCGTTCGGCGTTCTGGATGGAGCCCACGATGCGCTGCATGGTGGTGCCGGCTACGCCCGCCAGGCTGGTGCCCTCTTTCACCTGATCGACCGATTCATTGATCAGCGCCTTGATTTCCCGCGCCGCGGCGGCCGACCGGGTGGCCAGGCTGCGCACCTCGGCAGCCACCACCGCAAAGCCGCGGCCTTGTTCGCCCGCATGTGCTGCCTCGACGGCGGCATTGAGCGCCAGGATATTGGTCTGGAAGGCGATGGAGTCGATCACGCCGATGATGGCTGCGATCTTGCCTGCCGATGCGTGGATACCTTCCATGGTGCGCTCCACCTGGGCCACCACGCTGCCGCCCTCGTGCGCCACCGTCGTGGCCGTGGCCACGATCTGCTGCGCGTCGTGTGCCGCCTGCGCCGACTGCATTACCCGGATGGTGATCTGCTCAAGCGCCGCTGCGGTCTGCTGCAGGCTGGCAGAGGTTTCCTCGGTACGGCTGGAGAGGTCGGTATTGCCATTGGCGATTTCCGATGCAGCGGAGCTCACGTTCTGTGCCGACCCGCGCACCTGCACCACCAGGGTGCGCAGCGCCTGCTGCATCACCGCCAGCGAGTTGAGCATGCGGCCCGCTTCGTCTTTTTCATGGCCGGCAATGTCGTGGCGCAGGTCCAGGGCCGCCACGCGGTCGGCCGTGACGCTGGCCAATGCGATCGGGCGTGTGATGCTGCGTACCAGCCACAGCGCCAGCACGCTGCCCACCACCAGGGCCAGTGCCCCAAAGGCCAGCAGCGCAGTGCGGGCCACGGCGCCCAAGCGTTCCACCTCGCGTGCGCCGGCATCCATCGCGTTGCGCTGCGACTGGGTCAGCGTGCCCAGCGCGGACAGCAGTGCACCGGAAGAGGGCAGGAACCGCTCTGCATATACCTTGCGGATGCGCTCGGTAAAGTTGGATTCGCTGGCCGCCATCAGCTCGGCGCGGGCTTTCTGAAAATCCTTTCCTGCGGCCTGGATGCCCTCCAGCAGTGCGCGGTCTTCGGCAGCCTGCAGTCCCTTGTCCAGCTCGGCGATCAGCCCGTCGTAGCGCTGCTGGGTGGCGGCGATGTCGGCGCCCAGAATTTCATTCACTTCGGGCTCCGAGCTCAGGGCGATGGCCTTGAAGCGCTCGGAGTTGATGGCCTGATAACGGTAGGCGTCGGCAACCAGGCGTTCGGTGGCAACGCCCTGGCTCACCATGGTTTCAGTGGATTGCTGGATCTGGCGAAGCGACCAGATGCCAATGACCGAGCCCAGCAGGGTCAGCGTGAGCGCCACGCAGAACGTGGTCAGCAGCCGCTTGCCCAGGGTTCCCCGGGATGGTGTGGTGGAGTGCAGGGGGGCAGACATGGTGTTCCTGGGTTCTTCAATGAGGCCGGGGCTATGCCGGGGTGCGCAAAGGGCGGCTGGTGTCGGCCCTGTGGATGCCGCTGCCTGGGCGGCGGTGCGACCCATTGTCTGCCCCAAATGTGACAAAGTGTTTTCAAATCCATGCCACAAAAACGTGCCGCGGCAGCACGGCGGTGGAGGCAAAAATGCCGGTAAATACCCTGTGCGCCAGAGGAGGATGGGGCATTTATAGTCCCCGAGCGCCAGCCCAGAAGGCTGGCTGATGGCGTGGCATCAAAGTTGCTTCGCCAGGGTACTTGTCAAAATTTGTAAGGGTGAGCCATGAACGCTCTGGGCCGACTTTCCATTCGTACGCGCCTGTATTTCGGCACGATCTTTTCGCTGGTGTTGCTGGTGATCATTGGTGCGATGGGTTTCATTGCACTGGACCGCACCCGCGGTACGCTGGAGGTGCTGTTTTCGCAACGGGTGCAGACGCTGACTGACATGTCCGATCTGCGCACCGCGCTGGGCGACCTGCGCCGTGCCGAGAAAGACATCATCATCAACTTCAACAACACCGTGGAAGTGGCGGCGCTGCGCGAAAGCTGGGGCAAGACGCTCGCGGCGCTGCGCAAGAGCCTGGCCAGTGTGCGCCAGGTGCAGGCGGGTGACGCGGACTTTGTAGCGGCCATCGACAAGTCGCTCGGTGAGATCCAGCAGTACGAGACCGGCATTGTTCCGATCTTTGACCAGATCGAGCGTGCCCAGATCGACGGTGCGGGTGGCGGCGCCTATGCCGACCGGCTGAAAACACACATGGAAGCCACCGACCAGCTGTTCTCGCGCCTGGCCACGTCGGCCCGCGAGCAGATGCAGGAGGCGCGCCAGGGCGTGGACACCCTGGCCGCCACCATGTCCGGCCTGATCGGCGTGGCGCTGGTGCTGGCCCTGGCGGTGCTGATTCCGCTCACCACCCTGAGCGTGCGTTCCATCACCCGCTCGCTGGCACAGGCCCGGGATCTGGCCGAGCGCATTGCCGGGGGCGACCTCTCGCGCGATGAGCAGGCGCTGAACCATGATGAAGTGGGCCAGCTGGTGGCGGCCATGGGCCGCATGCAGCAATCCTTGCGTGGCCTGGTGCACCAGGTGCAGGATGCGGCGGGCAACATTTCCACCGCCAGCACCGAAATCGCCACGGGCAACCACGACCTGAGCCAGCGCACCGAGCAGACCGCTGCCAACCTCGAAGAAGCGGCTTCGTCGATGGAGATGCTCACCAGCACGGTGCAGCAAAGCGCGCAGGCATCGCGCCAGGCCAGTGACTTTGCCTCGTCGGCCGCCGAAGTGGCAGCACGCGGCGGTGCCGTGGTGTCGCAGGTGGTGAGCACCATGGACCAGATCACCACCAGTTCGCGCAAGATTGCCGACATCACGGGCGTGATCGACTCCATTGCGTTCCAGACCAACATCCTGGCGCTCAATGCCGCCGTGGAAGCCGCACGCGCCGGTGAGCAGGGCCGGGGCTTTGCCGTGGTGGCCAGCGAAGTGCGCAGCCTGGCCCAGCGCAGCGCCGGGGCGGCCAAAGAGATCAAGGAACTGATCGGTTCATCGGTCGAGCGCGTGGAAGACGGCTCGCGCCTCGTGAGCCAGGCAGGCCAGACCATGACCGAAATCGTGGGCAGCGTGCGCCGCGTGTCCGGCATCATTCACGAAATCACCGCCTCGGCCGCCGAGCAAAGCGACAACATCGGCCACATCAGCCAGTCGGTCACGCAGCTTGATCAGATGACGCAGCAAAACGCCGCGCTGGTGGAGCAGTCCACGGCGGCATCCGAATCGCTGCGCGAGCAGGCCCTGCAACTGACGCGCGCGGTCAGCCAGTTCAAGCTGCACGATGGCGCTGCCGCGAGTGCGCAGCCAGGCGGCCTGCCCGCCGCTGCTGCGGCCCGCGGCCGCCAGCCCGCCAGGGCGCGGCAGGCGCAAGTGGCGCTGCAGATTCAATAGTGGTGTTTTTGACTGCTAGCGCTTATGCAGAAAGCGCTAGCAGCTATTAAATGAATAGCATTTAATTCCGGAGCAGCAAGCTGCGGTTCATGGCGCGACGGCGCCAGCACCCTGCGCGATCCAGGCCAGTGCCACCGTGGAACCGGCTTTGCCGGGCCACGGGTGGCGTCCCCTAATCTCTGGTCACTCGCACCACTTCTTCACGGCTGGTGATGCCGGCGGCAATCAGGCGCTCGCCGTCGTCGCGCATCAGTGCCATGCCGTTGGCCAGGGCGGCGGCGCGGATGTCGGCCTCGGAGGCCTGGTTGTGGATCTGGGCGCGGATGGTGTCGGTGGTCACCAGCAACTCGAACACGCCCGTGCGGCCTGCGTAGCCGGTCTGGCCACAGGCGTCGCAACCCTTGCCGACGCACTGCGTGCAGATCTTGCGCACCAGACGCTGCGCCAGCACGCCCAGCAGGGACGAGGACAGCAGAAACGGCTCCACGCCCATGTCGGTCAGGCGCGTGACGGCACTCGCGGCGTCGTTGGTGTGCAGCGTGGCCAGCACCAGGTGGCCCGTCAGCGAGGCCTGGATGGCGATCTGCGCGGTCTCGAAGTCGCGGATTTCGCCAATCATGATGATGTCCGGGTCCTGGCGCAGGATGGCGCGCAGGGCCTTGGCAAAGGTCAGGTCGATCTTGCTGTTGACCTGCGTCTGGCCCACGCCGGGCAGCTCGTATTCGATGGGGTCTTCCACCGTCATGATGTTGTTGCGCGTGGCGTCCAGCCGCGACAGCGCCGCATACAGCGTGGTGGTTTTGCCCGAACCCGTGGGGCCCGTGACGAGCACGATGCCGTGCGGCTGGGCGATCAGGTCTGTAAAGCGGTGCAGGGTGTCGCCCTGCATGCCCACGGCCTCCAGGCTGATCTTGCTTTCGCTCTTGTCCAAGAGGCGCAGTACGGCGCGTTCGCCGTGCGCGCTGGGCAGGGTGGACACGCGCACGTCGATGGCGCGGGTGCCCAGGCGCAGGCTGATGCGGCCGTCCTGCGGCAGGCGCTTTTCGGATATATCGAGGTCGGCCATGATCTTCAGGCGCGAGATCAGGGCGGCGTGCAGCGCGCGGTTGGGTTGCACCACCTCGCGCAGGCTGCCGTCCACGCGAAAACGCACGCTGCTGTGGCGCTCGTAGGGCTCGATGTGGATGTCACTGGCGCCGTCGCGCGCGGCCTGCGTGAGCAGGGCGTTGAGCATGCGGATGATGGGCGCGTCGTCGGCCGTTTCCAGCAGGTCTTCCACGGCGGGCAGCTCTTGCATCATGCGCGAGAGGTCGGCGTCGCTTTCCACCTCGCTCACCACGGTGGCGGCGCTCGATTCGCCCTGCGCATAGGCCGCGCTGATGCGCTGGGCCATGCCATGGGCATCAAGCGGCAGCAACTGCTGCACGGGGTGCTTGCGCAGCACTTCCGACAGCGCACTGGCGTTGGGCTGGGGGCCGTGCCACAGCACCAGCTGCTGGCCGTCGTCCTCCAGCAGCAACTGGGCGGTGCGCGCAAACGCGTAGGGCAGGGGGTGGCGCATGGCGGGGCTGCTCAGGGCGTGGTGATGGGCGTGCTGATGGGCGCGGGGGCGTAAACCGGTGTGGGCAGAGCGGTTTCGGGGCGCAGCGCGGGCAACACCGGGGCGCCCGAGACAGAGCCCATCACGGCGCTGGGGGCGGGCTGCGCAACCTGCTGCAGCGCGCGGATGGCGTCGTAGCGGTCAAGCATCAGCGCGTCGCTGGCGGCGGCATCGCGCACCACCACGGGGCGCAAGAACACCATCAGGTTGGTCTTCTTGCGCGAGCGGTTCTCGCTGCGAAACAGATTGCCCAGCACGGGGATGTCGCCCATCAGCGGCACCTTGTCCTCGGCCTGCTGGTAGCTGTCTTCCAGCAGACCGCCCAGCACGATGATGCTGCCGTCTTCAACGAGCACGTTCGATTCGATGGAGCGCTTGCTGGTGGTGGGGCCGTTCACGTCGTTGAGGGTGTTGCCGTCGATCTTCGAGACTTCCTGGTAAATCGCCAGCTTGACGGTGCCGTTCTCGTTGATCTGCGGGCGCACACGCAGCATCAGGCCCACGTCCTTGCGCTCTACCGTGGTGAAGGGGTTCACGGTGTTGTTGCCCGTGGTGTTGGCATACGAGCCCGTGACAAAGGGCACGTTGTTGCCGATGACGATCTTGGCCTCTTCGTTGTCCAGCGTCATCAGGTTGGGGGTGGAGAGCACGTTGGCATCGCCACTGTTTTGCAGAAAATTGGCCAGCGCGCCCAGGTAATACTGACCGTTGACGCGCGGCGCCAGCGCAATGTTCAGGCCCCTGCCGACCGAGTCCAGCGCCGAGGTGCTGCCCGAGGCAATGCCTGCGGCCAGGCTCAGGATGTTGCCGCCCGACACCGCCGAGTTGGTGCCGATGGCGCCCACCACGCCATCGCCTTTGCTGCCCAGCACGCTTTGCCACTGGATGCCGAACTCGGCCAGCTTGCTGGCCGTGACTTCGACGATCAGGCTTTCCACCAGCACCTGCGCGCGGCGGCCGTCGAGCTTGTCGATCACGGCACGCAGCTGCCGGTATTGGGGCTCGGGCGCGGTGATGATGAGCGAGTTGGTGGTGGGGTCGGCCTGGATCTGCCCGCCGGTCGAGGGCTGGTTGCTGTTGGCGCTGCTGGAGCCGCCGCCCGCGCCCATGCCCAGGCCTCCGCTGCCGCCCAGCCCGGCGCTGTTGCTGGAGTTGCTGGCCGATGCCGTGCTAGACGACGCCGCAGAGGTCGCCAGCCCTCCAGAGCCGGAAGTGCCCGCTGCGGCAGCGCCGCTGCCGCCTCCCGTGGCCGACATGGCCGACATGGCCGCGCGCAGCGTGGTCGCCAGCTTGGTGGCATCGGCATTCTTGAGGTACACCACATGGATGTTGCCGCTGGCCGCGCTGCTGCCGGGCACGGGCGGCTGGTCGAGCTTGTCCACCAGCGCGCGCACCTGGGCCACGCGGGCGGGGTTGGCGGCGCGCAGGATCAGGGCGTTGCTGCGCGGCTCGGCAATCAGCGTGGTCTTGAACGAGGTGTCGCTCTGGCCCTGGGCCGCCGCCGGGGCGGCCGCGCTGCCACCGTCAATCAGCCGCGCCACCAGCGGGGCCAGGTCGGCGGCCACGGCGTTCTTGAGCGGGATTACCTCGACATCGCTGGCATTGGAGACATCCATGGCCGCCACGATGCGCGCCAGGCGCTGCAGGTTGTCGGCATAGTCGGTGATCACCAGCGAGTTGTTGCCGGGGTTCACGTTGATGGTGTTGTTGGGGCTGATCAGCGGGCGCAGCACCGGCACCAGGTTGGCCGCGTTTTCGTAGTTGAGCTTGAAGATCTGCGTGACGATCTGCCCGCCGCCGGGACCGGGGGCGCCGCCGCGCGACACGCTCACGCTGCCGCCCTGCAGCTTGGCGTCGGCCTCGGGCACCACCTTGTACAGGCCGGCGGACTCGACCACCGTGAAGCCCTGCAGACGCAGCGCCGCCAGAAACTGCTGGAAGGCGGCCGCTGGCGTCACGGCGCGTTCGGTGATCAGGGTGAGCTGGCCTTTGACGCGCGGGTCCACCACCACGTTGCGGCCGGTGATGGTGGCCATGGTGCGGGCCACGGCTTCGATCTCGGCGTTGGCGAAGTTGAGCGTGACGGGCTCGCCCGGGCGCACGCTGCTGGTGCCGGTTCCGATGGCCGTTTGTGCATGAATTTGCCCGCTAGCGCTTGCCAGTAAAGCGCAAGCAGCTATCGCATTAAGAGCAAAACGCAGCGGGGGTGAAAGATTGGAAGTCATAGGATCAACCCACGGTAATGATGGAGCGCGCGCCGTTGCGCCGTCCGATGATGTTCAGAAGATTGGCCAGGGCCGCCTCGCGCTCGGGCGTGGCACTGGCCTCGCCCGTGAAGCGCAGGCGCTGGCCTACCCATTGGCCGCTGCCGCTGAGCTGCAGATGGCCGTCAAGCGTGCCCAGGGTGAGCGTGGGCACATCTCCGCCCTGAAGTACCAGCCGGTAGCTGCCCATGGGGCGCAGGGTGGAAAGGCGCGACGACATCGCCCGCGCGTCGAGCTGAACCGTGCCGGTCAGCGCCATGCGCCCTGCGGCCCAGGCGGCCTCGAAACCCTGGGTCTGCACTGCCAGTTGGCCCTGGGGTTGCAGGGTGTTCCAGGGGGTTCCCAGGCCGGTCAGCAGGCCTGCCGGGAACTGGCTTTGCCCATCGGCCAGAGCCAGCCGCGCGCCGCCCCAGCGTGCATCCAGGCGGGCCTGCAGCGGCGCGGTCATGCAGCACGCGGCATGCACCTGCGCACGCAGGCCGCGCAGCGTGGGGCGCAGCTGCCACTCCAGCCGTCCGGGCAGGGCAGCACGGTCCTGGCTGGCGCCGCCACCGGTCAGCACCAGCTGGGCCGAGCCGGTCCACACCGTGCCGCGTGCCTGGGCCAGCAGCACTTGCCCGCCGGTGGCACTGTCCACCGCCCGGGCCAGCCACTGTGCTGGCGCAAAGCTGATCACCGCAGGCAGCACTCCCACCAGCACCCCGGCTGCAGCCCAGCCCCAGGGCGAGCGCGGAGCTGCCGTGGCGGCTAACCGCTGGCGGGGACGCAGGGAAGAAGACACGTTGCGAAACACGAGAGGGACGCCGTTCAGCGCGCGGGCAGTGCCAGCACCAGGCTGCCGTCCCAGCGCGGCGCCGCCGCAGCGGGCGCATTGCCCAGGGTGGCGGGTGGCGTTGCGCCCGCAGCCGCCAGCGCGCTGCGCGTGAGACGGGCTTCCACCGGGACAGCCAGCGCATTGCTGCGTGCCTGGGCCAGCCATTGCGCCAGGGCGTCGGCGGGCGCGCCCTTCAGGGCGATGGTGGCGCGGTCGCCCACCAGGCTGAGCTGGGCGGTGGCGCCCAGGCGCTGGGTCAGCGACGCGCGCAGGCTGCCCACGGCGTCGCCCGGTGTGCCGCGTGGCGCGGCCTGCAGTTGCAAGGCTTCGGCCTGCAGGCTTTGCATGCGCTGCAACTGGGCATCCAGGGCGGCATGGCGGGCGGGGGCCGTGCGCAGCGTTTTCAGGGCTGGCGCCAGGGCCACCCACCACAGCAGCGCCAGGGCCACGATGGCGCTTGCAGCCAGAACCAGGTTTTGCTCGCGAGGGGCCAGGGCCTTCCAGCGCTGTTGCAAGGTGTGGTGGGTGGAGGTGCTCATGGCGTTGTCTCCGCGCGCAGCGACAGGCTGCCATCGTCCATGCGGGCGCCATAGCCCGCGGTCTGCAGCCGGGTGACCATGGCGGTGTGCTCTTCGTCCGTTAGCGTGATGCCGCGCAGGCGCAGTTCACCCGCGGTGTATTCCAGTGCGTTGGGCAGCTGGCCTTCGGGCAGGGCCGCGCCCGCCGCAGCCAGCAGGGGCTCCAGGTCGCGTGGCGAGACGCTGCCAGCGGCCTGGCGCAGCACGGCCAGCTCACGCTCCATTTGAACCGGGGCATCCACCACCACCTGCACCTTCGGAAATGTCTGGGTGAGTGCATTGCGCACACCGGCTTGCTTGGCGGCGAGCGCGTCGCGCTCTTGCCAGGCCCACGCGTTCAGGCCAACCAGGTGGGCCGCCGCCAGCAGGCCGACGCCCCAGCGTGCCGCCCGCCATTGCGGCGCATACAAAAACGCACTGGCGGCGCTGCCGGCCTTGCGCAGGGCACGGGTGCGCCCGGTGCTGGCCAGATCGAATTGCGCCAGATCCCAGGCGCCGCGCGCCGCATCCAGCGCGCGCTGGCTTGCGGTGTGCAGCGCCGCCGGGCGGCCCAGCGTGCGCTCGGCCAGCGCTGCCACGGCCGGTTCGGCGTGCAGCGGCAACGGGGGAGCGTCGGTGTCTGTGGGGCCGGTGGCCGGGCCGATCAGGCCCAGCGCCACCGATGACAGGGGCAGCACGGCCACGCCCTGGTCGGGGCCGTGGCCACACAGCACCAGGTGGGCTTCTTCGGGCGTGCCCAGCGCAAACAGCTCGGGCCCGCCGCTGGCGGTGGGGCCCGGCGCAAATTCGGGCACCACGCGCGAGACGCGGCGGCCGGCGGCCTCCAGCACCTGCAAGGCTTCGCGCAGCCAGGCGCGGTCGCACACGGCCACCCACACGGGTTCGCCGGCGCGGGCGCCCGGTTCCAGGGCAAAGTGCAGCTGGGCGGGGTCGTCGAGCAGCTGGTCTTCCAGCAAACCCTCCAGCACCGAGCGCAGGCGCGGCGTTTGCTGGCCTGCCCCCAGCGGCACGCCCTGGGGCAATTGCACGCGCTGCCAGGAAAGCGCCCGCGCCGGCACCACGGCCACCACCTCGCCACCCGGCCGGGCGGGCTCGGGCAGCAGCGCCGCCGGGGCACTGGCATGGCGAAGTTCGGTATGGCCGTCGGCGGTCAGCGTGTAGCTGAAGGCGGTCGTGGGCCCGCAAGGGGCCTGGGGCAGGAAAAGGATCAGGGTGCTCATGGACGGGTTTTGCGCGCCATTCTAGGCTGCAGACTTGACAGTACGGAGGCGCTCAGAGAGTGACCGCGTTGTCATCGGCCCGACTCGGGCGCTGCGGTCAAGGGGGCACGGTCAAATGCGCCGCGTTCGCGCCACAAGGTCGTGATGATGGTGCCCTGGCGCGACACCAGCGAGCGCTCGTCCACCATGGTGGCTCCCAGGCGCAACCGCCCGCGCACCTCGAAGTAGCGCGAGGCAATGGCGTGGTCGTCGGTGTTCAGCGCAATGTTGGCGCCCAGCTGGTCGGTGACATCGGTCAGCCCCCGGAAATGGCGCGCCTGTCGGGCCTGCACGATCTTTTGCGCGCTCGCCGTGTCCAGCCCGTCGATGGCAGCCCACAGCACATCCACATCGGCGGTGTTCAGATTCACGGGGGTGCGCACCGGCAGCAGCGTGACATGGGGGGCCAGCACGGCCACGGTGGTCGGGGGCAGGCCCAGCCAGCCCAGCTGGGTCACGCTGGGCGGCGCCAGGGGCGCGCTGCTGTCGGCGCCCTTGCTGGCCTTGGCCTCGCGCAGGGCCTGCACCAGCTGGTCCAGTTGCTGCGGGGGCAGGCCCAGCCGCTCGAACAGGCGGGAGAACTGGCGCAATGCGCCAGCGTTGACCTTGTCGCCCTCCATCAGGTTGGTCAGGTTCAGCCGGGCCTGCATGTCGGTGATCTGGCCCGACAGAAAGGCATCGGTGGTGTCGGTGCTGGCATCGTCCACCTGGGCCACGTTGCGGTCGGCCGCCAGAAAGGTGGACAGGCGGGCCTCTTGCAACGGCACGGCCCAGGGTTCGGCCAGGTGGTCGGCGCCGCCGGTGATGGCGTCCTCGCGCAGGATCAGGCGCGACCAGTCGAGGGCCCCCACCAGAATCCAGGCCGACTGCAGCCGGGCGCGCTCGGCCGTCTCTACCTCGACTGCGCGCCACTGCTGCCACAGGGCGGCAGCGGCAAAGGTCGCCACCAGCGTCACCGTCAGCATGGCCGCCAGCAAGGCCGCGCCGCGCTGGTGGACGCGGGCGCGGGCGGCGTTGGGCTGCGCAGGGCGGGCGCCGTGCGTCATGACTTGCCGCCGCCCAGCAAGGGGTTCACCCAGTCGCGCGTGACCTGCCCGGCCAGGGCCTGGCCCGGGCTGATGCTGATCTGCAGGCGCACGCCATCGGGCAGCGCGGCGGCGTTGCCGGGCGTGGCGTCGCCACTCGACTGCGGGTTCGACCAGGCGCCCCCGCGGTAATAAAAGAGCTGCCAGTTGTCCAGCGGCAGCAGCACCACTTCGCGGCGCCGCTCGGCTTCGCCGGGGTTGCGGGCCCACAGGGCGGCCTGCTGCCAGGCCTGTTGCCAGTCAGCGCGGGTGCGCACCGGGGCAGATTGCCAGCGCAGCCAGTGGCCCGCGCCCTGCACATCGCGCCGGGTCCAGGCCACCACCAGGGCGCCTTCATCGGGCACGCTGCTGCTGCGCCGCGTCATGCGCAGCACCTGGCCATCCCAGTCCAGGGGCGTGGTGTTGGGCACGGCCAGAAGGGCATCCAGATCGGCGCCCCACTGTCCCAGCGCAGCCTGCACCAGCAGCAATTCGTCGGCCCGCTGGCGGGTGGTTTCCTGCGCCCGCGCCATCCCGTCCAGCCCGCGCCACCCCAGAACCGCCATCAGCGCCATGATGGAAATGCCCACCAGCAGCTCGATCAGGGTGAAGCCCCGCACCCCGCGAGAGTGACCTGAGTTGCGCGGGGAAAGCCCCAACGGCACGCAGTGCGGGAGCGTGGGGGCCATCAGCCCGTCGCCCGGCCGCCCGAAGGCGGGCTGGGCCCCCTTGGGGGGCAGTGACGACACGCAGTGCGGGAGCGTGGGGGCCATCAGCCCGTCGCCCGGCCGCCCGAAGGCGGGCTGGGCCCCCTTGGGGGGCAGCGACGGCACGCAGTGCGGGAGCGTGGGGGCCATCAGCCCGTCGCCCGGCCGCCCGAAGGCGGGCTGGGCCCCCTTGGGGGGCAGCGACGGCACGCAGTGCGG
>QLTU01000015.1:0-30563 GCA_003268905.1 Acidovorax defluvii | reverse complement strand
GCACGCAGTGCGGGAGCGTGGGGGCCATCAGCCCGTCGCCCGGCCGCCCGAAGGCGGGCTGGGCCCCCTTGGGGGGCAGCGACGGCACGCAGTGCGGGAGCGTGGGGGCCATCAACCCGGCGCCCGGCCGCCCGAAGGCGGGCTGGGCCCCCTTGGGGGGCAGCGACGGCACGCAGTGCGGGAGCGTGGGGGCCATCAGCCCGTCGCCCGGCCGCCCGAAGGCGGGCTGGGCCCCCTTGGGGGGCAGCGACGGCACGCAGTGCGGGAGCGTGGGGGCCATATCAATACCGCCCCACGATGGTGGACAGCCGCAGCACCGAGATGTCTCCATCCAGCACCTGGGCATCCACGCGCCGAAAACTCGGGTTGGGCGTGGGCCGCACGATCACGGCTACGTCAAAGCGGCGCCCCGACTGCTCGCAGGGCTGGGTGCTGTCGCCCACCCCTGGCATCTGGCGTGAAAGGCGGGCCTTGACCAGCTCGTTCTCGGCACACAGCTGGGCCAGCACGATGTCTGATTGGCGCTGCGCATTGCGCGTCAGCGCGGTGGTGGCCTGCAGGCCCGCCATGAGGGCGATGGCCACGATGCCCAGTGCCACCAGCACCTCGACCAGTGTGAAGCCGCGCTCGGGCGCGCGCCCCATGGGCGTCACGGCAGCGGCTCCACCGTGAACGGCCGCACCCCGTCGGTGACCACGCGCAGCATGCGCTCAGGATAGACCTGGTTGACCAGCAGCACCTGCTGCGGGCCGATCAGCGGCTCGGGCCCCAGCTGCAGGATGGCGGGGCCGCGCACGGTGGTGCCGGCATCGAGCCATTGGGTGGGCAGCGTGCTGGCGGGAAGGCCTTCAAAGCGGAAACCCCGCGCATCGGCGCGCCAGCGCACGGGCACCCCCGTGCCACGCGACTGGGCCCGGCCCGATTCCAGCAGGGCCGCCAGCCGTGCCGCCTCGCGCTCCAGCTGGGTCTGCCCACTGTCGCGCATCGCCAGACTCACGCCCGCCGTAGCCAGCGCCATGATGCTGATGACGACCAGCAGCTCCAGCAGCGTGAATCCGCGTGAGGCAGCGACACCCCCCTGAGCCGCTGCGCGGCTTCCCCCCTCTCTCGCTTCGCGGGAGGGGAGACGACGCCAGCGCGGCGGGGCGGCCCTTGCGCGGCGTCCGCTGGCGTGGGGCAGTGCCAATTTCATGCGCTGGGGATGCTCTGAACAGAAATCTCTATTGCCAGCTGCCGATATCCGCATCCTTGCCTTCGCCGCCCGACTGGCCGTCGGCACCGAACGACATCACGTCGATCTCGCCCTTGATGCCGGGGTTCAGGTACTGGTAAGGCCGGCCCCAGGGGTCGTTGGGCAGCTTTTCGAGGTAGGGCTTCCAGTTGCCGGGCACGGGGCCGGCCGTGGGTTTGGCGACGAGTGCCTGCAAGCCCTGCTCGGCCGTGGGGTAGCGCTGGTTGTCCAAGCGGTACAGCTTGAGGGCCTGCATCACATTGGTGACGTCGGTGCGCGCGGCGGTGCTGCGTGCGTCGTCGGCGCGGTCGAGCACGTTGGGCACGATCAGCGCGGCCAGCACGCCGATGATGACCAGCACCACCATCAGCTCGATCAGGGTGAAGCCCCGCGACACATGCGTGGCCAGGCGGCGGCGGGCGCGGAGCAGGAGGAAAACGGGAGATGGGTTCACGGCAGGCAGCCTCGGGAGGGTCGGATCGCGTGAATCATAATCCCCCGATGATGACCAATTCATACAGCAAATGGGGCGTGCGTCTGGGGACTCTGGCTCTCTGGGCCCTGGCGGGCGCCAGCGTGGTCTATTGGGGGTTGCGCCTGTCGGCACGGCCCGTGGGGCTGACGGTGCCGGTTGTTGCCCCGGCCGCGGTGGCCCCCGATGCCCAGGCCATGGCCCGCTTGCTGGGGGTGCCGGCTGCTGGTGCGGCCGCTGCCCGGGCGCCGGCGGCATCGCTGACCAGCCGGTTCGCCCTGATCGGGGTGCTGGCGGGCCGCAGCAGCGGCGGCGGTGCGGCGCTGATCGCGGTGGATGGCCAACCGGCCAAACCATTTCGCGTGGGCGCCGTGGTGGATGAAGGGCTGGTGCTGCAGTCGCTCCACCCGCGCCAGGCCCGGCTGGGTGCCAGCGTGGATGGCCCCGCTACGCTGACGCTGGACATGCCCGCTAAAAACTGACACCGGGGTGCGCCGGTGCAGGGCGTTACGTCAGGTGGTGAATTTCCCATTCGCCCCACGCCGGGGCCGCCAGGGGCCATTCGTCGGCCCTGGGCATGGGCCCTTCTCCATGGGCCAGCAACCAGGCCACGCAGCGCGCCACGCCCGCATGGGTGAACCACACCACATCGTTGCCGTCCTGCGCCTGCTGGCGTGCGTCGCTCAGGGCGGCGGCCACGCGGGCCAGCAGGGTGGCCAGGTTGTCGCCGCCGCCGGGGCGGTGCTGCGCAAAGTCGGCGGTCCAGGCGTCGATGGCGCTTTGGCCAATGCTGTCCCAATCGTGGCCCTCCCAGGCGCCAAAGTCCATTTCGCGCAGGCGCGCATCGGGATGAATGGTCAAATTGGGCTGTAGCGCTTGTGTAGCAAGCGCGAGTAGCTCACATCTTTGTAGCGTTGAATACTGTGCCGCAGCGCCTGCGGGCAACGCCTGCGCCAAGCGCTGTGCGGCCACCTGCGTGGCAGCTGCATCGGCGGGCACATCCAGGGCGCCATAGCAGGTGCCAGCGGCCACCACAGGCTGGGCGTGGCGCACCAGCCAAAGACGGGCGCGGGGCCGCACGGCAGGCGGTGGGCTCATGCCCAGCGCAGGGCCAGCGCCGCGCCCAAGTAAAAGCCGATTTCGCTGACCTGCTGTGTGGCGCCCAGGCAGTCACCGGTAAAGCCCTGCAGGCGCCGCGCAAACCAGCGGCCCATCCAGGCGGCGGCCAGGCCGCTGCAGCCTGCGGATGCTATTAAAAACAGAGCTGACTGCGCTTGCCATACAAGCGCTATTGGCACAAAACACCACAAAACAGCAGCAACCAGCGCCGCGCCGGTGATCTGGTCTGCCAGCGGCTTGCTTTTGGATTGGGCGGTGTCGCCCACATGGGGCAGGCTGCGCACGATGAGCAGCGGCCACAGCCGCGACAGCACATGCCCGCCCACCAGCGCAGCCAATGCGGCCTGCAGGCTGTGGGCCCCCAGCAGCGCCAGCAGGCACAGCTTGGCCAGCAAGGCCAGCACCAGCGCCATGGCCCCAAAGGCGCCAATGCGCGAGTCTTTCATGATGTCGAGCGCCCGCTCGCGGTCGTAGCTGCCGCCCAGCCCGTCGGCCACATCGGCCAGGCCGTCCTCGTGGAAGCCCCCGGTCATCAGCACCGTGGCAATGGTGCAAAACACCGCCGCCACGGCCGGGGCCAGCGGGTTGGGCGCCAGGGCCCAATGCAGCGCGGCATAAACGCCCGCCGACAGCGCCGCCGCCAGCCAGCCTATGCCCGGAAAATGCGCCGCACTGGCGCGCAGCATGGCCGGGCTGTAGCCCACCCAGTCGGCCAGCCGCCCCGTGACGGGAATGCGGGTAAAAAACTGCACGGCCAGCAGGTAGTGGCGCAGGGCTTGCATGGGGAGAGGTTGTTGTAATGTCAAAAATAATAGCTGCTAGCGCTTGATGCATAAGCGCTAGAGGCAATTTAGACCATTATTTTGAGCGCAAGAACAACCGGTAGGCCGGGTTCAGCGTTTCTTCCACGCAGGGGTAGCCCAGCGTGGCCAGAAAGGCGTCAAACGCCGTGGCGTCTTCAGGTGGCACCTGCAGGCCCACCAGAATGCGGCCATAGTCGGCGCCCTGGTTGCGGTAATGGAACAGGCTGATGTTCCAGGTGGGCTGCATCAGGCTCAGAAATTTGAGCAGCGCGCCGGGCCGCTCGGGGAACACAAAGCGCAGCAGGCGCTCGTCCTGTGCCAGCGTCGAGTGGCCGCCCACCAGGTGGCGCAGGTGCTCCTTGGCCAGCTCGTCGTGCGTCAGGTCGAGCGACTCGAAACCGTGGCGCTCGAAGTTCTTGGTGATCTTTTCCGACTCGCCCTTGCCGTGCGTGGTCAGGCCCACAAACACATGGGCGCGCGTGGCGTCGCTGATGCGGTAGTTGAACTCGGTCACGTTGCGCGGGCCGCCGGGCAGGCCGCCAATCACTTCGCAAAAGCGCCGGAAGCTGCCGCGCTCTTCGGGAATGGTCACCGCCAGCAGCGCCTCGCGCTCTTCGCCCACTTCGGCGCGCTCGGCCACGAAGCGCAGGCGGTCGAAGTTCATGTTGGCGCCGCACAAAATGGCCGCGTAGGTCTCGCCCTTGGTCTTGTTTTTGGCGACATATTGCTTGATGGCTGCCACGGCAAGGGCCCCAGCGGGCTCGACGATGCTGCGCGTGTCCACAAACACGTCCTTGATGGCAGCGCACACGGCATCGGTGTCCACCGTCATGTATTCGTCCACCAGGTCTTGCGCCACGCGAAAGGTTTCTTCGCCCACCAGCTTGACGGCGGTGCCGTCCGAAAACAGGCCCACGTCGGCCAGCGTGACGCGCTCATGCGCGTTGATCGACTGGATCATGGCGTCCGAGTCGTTCATCTGCACGCCAATCACCTTGATCTCGGGCCGCACGGCCTTGATGTAGTTGGCCACGCCCGCCACCAGGCCGCCGCCGCCGATGGCCACAAACACGGCATCGAGCTGGTTGCTGCCCAGCTTTTGCAGCTGGCGCAGGATCTCCATGGCAATCGTGCCCTGGCCGGCAATCACGTCGGGGTCGTCAAAGGGGTGCACAAAGGTCAGCCCCTGCTCTTTTTGCAGCCGCACGGCGTGGTCGTAGGCATCCGAATAACTGTCTCCCGCCAGCACCACCTCGCCGCCCAGCGCCTGCACGGCGTCGATCTTGAGCTGTGGCGTAGTGGTGGGCATCACCACCACGGCACGCGTGCCCAGCTTGCGCGCGCTCATGGCCACGCCCTGTGCGTGGTTGCCGGCCGAGGCGCAAATCACCCCCTTTTGCAACTGCTCGGGCGTCAGGTGGGCCATCTTGTTGTAGGCGCCACGCAGCTTGAAGCTGAACACCGGCTGCTGGTCTTCGCGCTTCAAGAGCACCTTGTTGTGCAGGCGGCGGCTCAGGTTCTTGGCGGGTTCCAGGGCCGACTCCACGGCCACGTCATAGACGCGGGCGGTCAGGATCTTTTTCAGGTAATCGAAAGGGGTGAGGTGCTGGGTCATGTGAGGCAGGGTGTGCGCCGCCACAGCGGGGGTGGCGGGGCAATCATCATAGGCGCAACGCCTGACGGCCCGACGCGCGGTCATCCGTAGGGCAGGGCGGGCGGCACCGGCAACCCGGCGCGGGCAAAAAAAAGCCCCAGGCTGTAAGGCCCGGGGCTGAATCCATCCTTTGAGGAGATGGAGGAGACAATCAGCGCATTGCAGCTGTTGGCGGCTTTGGGGCTACCAACCTTGCCAGTTACAAGGTGCAACGCATGGCGCTATCTTAGCGCGGCGGGTGCTGCAATGCAGCAAAATCCACGGCAAATTTGTGAGATGGCCTGCCCATTTCGTCAAAAAAACCACGCACCAACAAGGAGTGACAGACATGGAATGCACAGTCAGCTGGACCGGCGGCGCCGGAACGCGATCAGGAATGGGGTTTGTGGCCGAAACCGGCAGCGGCCACATCCTGGCGATGGACGGCGCACCCGATGCCGTCAACCCCGCCAACGGCGGCCTAAACCTCGCCCCACGGCCCATGGAAACCCTGCTGGCCGGCACGGGCGGTTGCACCGCCTACGACGTGGTGTTGATCCTCAAGCGTGGGCGCCACGACGTGCGTGGCTGCAGCGTCAAGCTCACGTCGCAACGGGCCGAGGTAGACCCCAAGGTGTTCACCGCCATCCACATGCAGTTCACCGTGACGGGCAAGGGCCTTGCGCCCGCCGTGGTAGAGCGCGCCATTGCCATGAGCCACGAAAAATACTGCTCGGCCAGCATCATGCTGGGCAAAACGGCGCATATCACCACCGGGTTCGAGATCGTCGAGGCCTGACGCCGCAGCGATTCATAGATTCTTCGGGGCGGCTGCGGCGGCCTTCCCCAGCATGGTGCATTGGCCCCTGCAGCATGCGCATTGTTGGCGCAACCCGCAACCCGCAACCCGCAACCCGCAACCCGCAACCCGTAACCCTCAAACGGTCACACGTAATGCGCCGTGGTGGTCATCACCTTGGCGGCCATTTTCATCATCACGCGGGCGGGCGCGGGCAGGGCCATGGCGCCGGCATCGCGTGCGCTGGCTGCGTGGCGCTCTTCGTCGTCTTTCATGCGGCTGACCACGGCGCGCGAGGCCAGGTCATCTGCCGGAAGCCTTGCCAGGTGGCCCTGCAGGTGCTGAGCCACCTGGTTTTCGGTCTCCACCACAAAACCCAGGCTCACGCGGTCGCTCACCTTGGCGGCCGCCAGGCCCAGCGCAAACGCGCCCGCAAACCACAGCGGGTTCAGCAAACTGGGCCGGGCGCCCAGGGCGTCGAGCCGCTGCTGCGTCCAGGCCAGGTGGTCGGTTTCTTCGCGGGCGGCTTCGAGCAAGTGGCTGCGCAACTGGGCATCACGCGT
The DNA here is from genome assembly GCA_003268905.1 of Acidovorax defluvii. Classification (GTDB taxonomy): domain Bacteria; phylum Pseudomonadota; class Gammaproteobacteria; order Burkholderiales; family Burkholderiaceae_C; genus Acidovorax; species Acidovorax defluvii. Next base: position 23,943 of record QLTU01000015.1, on the reverse strand, counting down.
CACTGCGGCCTGCGCTGTGTAAAGGGCTTGTGCGCACACCTCGCCCACATGGTTGACCCGCATCAGTGCACCGGCCAGCCTTTTTTGGGCCGGGTCAAGCGCTGCTTCGGCAAAAGGGGCGGCCGGGGATGCCTGCGAAGCGTGGGGTTTTGCAAACAGGGTGCGCAGTGCGTTGTCTGCGGCGCAAAGGAGTGAGTCCATGGCGGTTGATAAAAATTGGTGGCTGCGGGCACGAAACATGCTTTTGTAGCCCCGCTTGCGTGGTTTGAATTCGGGTGAGTGCGACGAAATGTTGCCGCATTGCCAAGGCTAGCGTGAGGATGCCTGAAGAAAAGCGACAGTTGTTACAGACAGGAGGGGTTGTTTCAGGGTAATTTGCTGTTGTTTTGGTGGTCTTTGCCGTAAACGGGGTGTCGGGCGCCACATTTTTGGCACACCAGGGCTGACTGAAACGGTGCCCTGGTGCACACGACCTCTGCGAGGAGGTCGAGTTGTTGCAATGTCGCAACGAAATTGACCCTGCGTGCTGATTTCCTTTGCGCAACTGCGCCCTGTCTGGTGCAATAACTACAACTTCCCCACCAGGAGGTTGGCCCGGGGAACCGGTAGGACTGCGCAGATGCTGTGCTCAAGACCTCCGAACCGGCGCCCATGTTTAACCTTGGAGTAACTCGCAATGAAAAAATCCCTGATTGCCCTGGCTGTGCTGGCTGCTTCCGGCGCCGCAATGGCCCAATCTTCCGTGACCCTGTTTGGTATTGTTGATACCAACGTCAGCTACCTCGACGGCGTTTCCAACGCTGCTGGCACCAACACTGACAGCAAGTATGGCATTGGCACCAGCGGCAACGCTACCAGCCGTCTGGGCTTCCGTGGCGTGGAAGACCTGGGTGGCGGCCTGAAGGCTGGTTTCCACCTGGAAGGCGAAATCTTCGGTGACGACGGCAATGCTTCTGGCTTCAATTTCAAGCGTCGTTCCACGGTCAGCCTGGCTGGTGGTTTCGGTGAAGTGCGCCTGGGCCGTGACCTGACCCCTGGCTACTCCAAGTTCATCTCCTACGACCTGTTCGGCCAGGTCGGCATCGGCCAATTCATGGGCTGGAGCAACTGGAATGGCAACAACCAAACCACGGCTAACAACAACAACGATGCCAACGGCATCCGTTCGAGCAACATGATCAGCTACTACACCCCCAACTTCAGCGGCTTCACCGCTGGCCTGGGCTATGGCTTCGACGAAAAGGCTGACACGACGAACTCGAAGAAGGGTCGTTACGTTGGTGGTTATGTTGCCTATGACAACGGCCCTTTGAGTGTTGCCCTGTCTTATGACGAGAGCAGCGCCCTGACCCTGGGCTCCGGTGCTACTGCCGTCAATGGTGCTGACCGCAATCGTCTGACCTTGGGCGGTTCGTACAACCTGAACGTTGTCAAGCTGAACGCCATCCTGCAGCAGACCAAGGATGATGTCCCTGGCGGTTCCGAGCGCAAGGTTAACGCCTACATGTTGGGCGCATCCGCTCCTGTGGGCGCTGGCGAAGTCAAGCTGCAATACGCTCTGTATGACCAGAAGGCCATCGACTCCAAGGCCCACCAGATCAGCCTGGGTTATGTCCACAACCTGTCCAAGCGCACCGCTGTGTACGGCACCGTGGCATACATGGACAACAAGGATGCCTCGAAACTGAATCTGTCTGCCAAGGACCTGGGTACCATTGATGCCCGCGCTGGCGACAGCCAGACCGGCGTGCAAGTCGGTATCCGTCACTCCTTCTGATGACATGCTGGCCTTGTGCCAGCATTCACAGACGTGACCCAAGCCACCCGTCGCAAGACGGGTGGCTTTTTTCATGGGTGTTTATTTTCTTTACGGATGCTTTGTTTCGCCACTTTGTGGGAGGTGGATATGGCCTTGAAGCCTGGCGTTGCAGAAGTGGGTGGATGAGGGTCACGCATCCACTTTTGCAGAAGAGGGGTTCTGCGTGAATCTTTTATAAGTGAACGATCGTGCTATTAGGGAAAACCTGTGTACGCAATGCGCAACAAGCGCTTACACAAGGGCTCGCCTTCACTACGCTGGGTTCGCGCCAAACCAACCACAGAAAGAGATACAAGCCATGAAGAAGACCGATATGAAGAAGCTGTTCGCCTTTGGAGCCGTTGCGTTGGCTTCGAGCTTTGCCTGTGCGCAGACCGCCAGCGCACCAAAGAGCAGCGTGCAGTTATGGGGCATTGTTGATATGGCCTATCGCCACACCAATAACGAAGGCGCCGGTAAAGATGGTCTGTCGAAGATGATTGGTGGCGGCATGTCGCAAAGCCGCTGGGGTATCAACGTGGACGAAGATCTGGGCGGTGGCTCCAAGGCTCTGGTTGTTTTGGAAAATCGTTTGAATGCGGATGACGGCAGTGTTTCCACTCCCTTCTTCCAGTTGTCCTATGTGGGGTTGCAGGGCCCTTACGGTCGCTTGACCGCAGGCCGTCAATGGAACGTCCTGTTCGACGTCGTGACCAGTACCTACGCTTCGTTCCCCTATTCGCCGTATATGGAAGCCTACAAACCTGAGTTGGGCATGGCCATGGGAGGGCGCACCAGCAACATGCTGAAGTACACCTTCGCAACGCCGGACCGCAGCTTCGTGGGTTCGCTGCAATATTCGTTCGATGAGAATAACGATACCAAGGCTCTGGAAGCGGGTCTGCCTGCTTCTGCTGCGCAGGTGCCTGCCTATGTGGGCAGCACGCTGGGTGGCGGCGCCTGGCAGACAGCTGGCGGCTATCTGCGCTACGCCGCCAACGGCTTCGCATTGGGTGGCGGCTTCATGCGCACGACGCTGCCTGGCGGCACCGATGTCGATGCCTGGACCCTGGGCGGTTCGTATCGCACCGGCCCTTGGTACGTCAGCACCGGCTACGGCCTGAACAAGGCGAAATACGCTGCGGTGACCAGCACCGTTCAGGGTTTCCGTAACAACGTAGACCGAGCACTCCTGGGCCAATTCTGGGCGGGTCAGACCAACGGCGGCTTCCAGCCGGGTGATGCCGACAAGCGCCAACTGTTCAAGGTGGGCGTTGGCTACCAGCTGACGCCTCAACTGAACCTGGGTGCGCATTACTTCCGCGGCAAGCAATCAGGCTCGGTCAACGGCACGTCTAATGGCAACGTCAACTTCTATGTCGCCGTGGCGGACTATGCATTCAGCAAGCGCACCGACGCCTACTTTGGCGTAGACCACACCAGCATCAGCGGCGGCACTGCGCTGGTGCTCGACGCAGCGAGCGGCGCCCGCAGCCGTACCGGTGTCACCATGGGTATTCGTCACCGCTTCTAATCACTGGTGGGGGAAAAGCGCTGCTCTGGCAACAGAGTGGCGCAGGTTTCCAAGGGAAAACCGGGTCGCTAGCGATAGTGATCCGGTTTTTTTCTTTTTCAGAACGACCCCAATTTCCAGGACACCTCAAGAAAAACCCAAGAAATACCCAAAAAGCCCATCCCAACCCGCAAGGGCGCGAGAGAGTGCTTTTTTCAGGTGCCCGCGGGGTAGAAGCGGTTGGCACCTTTCCTGCATGGGAGGGCTGAGCGGCACGGGCGTTTTCGGCGTCGTGCGCTCGAAAACCATGGGTCATCGCCACAAACTTCCCTGTTAGCATGGTCCATCATTCTTTGCTTTTCTGATGCTTGCCTTTATTTTGCGGCGCCTGATTCAGGCGGTCATGGTGATGGTCACGGTGGCCTTCATTGCCTTCATGCTGTTTCAGTATGTGGGTGATCCGGTGGTGTTTTTGCTGGGGCAGGATGCCACCCCCGAGCAGATTCGCAGCCTGCGCGCCGATCTGGGGCTCGACAAACCCTTTTTTGTGCAGTTCTGGCACTTTCTGGTGAATGCCGCGCAGGGCGAGTTTGGACTGAGCCTGCGCCAGGGCGCCAAGGTGTCCCGCTTGATGGCCGAGCGGTTTCCGGCCACCCTGGAGCTGGCCTTGGTGGCCGCAGCGCTGGCCCTATTGATCGGAGTGCCCATGGGGGTGTATGCGGCGCTCAAGCGCGGCACCTTCATCAGCCAGGCGTTCATGACCTTGTCGCTGCTGGGTGTGTCGCTGCCCACCTTTTTGATCGGCATTTTGCTCATTTTGGTGTTTGCCGTAGTGCTGGGCTGGTTCCCCAGCTTTGGCCGGGGCGAGGTGGTGCATATCGGGTGGTGGACTTCGGGGCTGCTCACGGCCAAGGGCTGGCACCACATCACGCTGCCAGCCATCACGCTGGCGATTTTTCAGCTCACGCTCATCATGCGCCTGGTGCGCGCCGAGATGCTGGAGGTGCTGCGCACCGACTACATCAAGTTTGCACGCGCGCGGGGCCTGTCCAACCGGGCCATCCATTTCGGCCATGCGCTCAAAAACACGCTGGTGCCGGTGATGACGATCACCGGGCTGCAGCTGGGCGGGCTGATTGCCTTTGCCATCATCACCGAGACGGTGTTCCAGTGGCCGGGCATGGGGCTGCTGTTCATCCAGGCGGTAACGTTTGCCGACATTCCGGTGATGGCCGCCTACCTGTGCCTGATTGCGCTGATTTTTGTGGTGATCAACCTGGTGGTTGATCTGCTGTATTTTGTGGTGGACCCCCGACTGCGCGTGGGCCACGCCGGAGGGCACTGATGCACAACCCGCGATGGAAGGCTGGGGGCAGGGCGTTTGCCCACATTGCGCAATTTCACCCGGAATTGACGGCGCTGCGGCGCGACCTGCATGCGCACCCTGAGCTGGGTTTTGAAGAGCTGTACACCGGCCGGCGCGTCAAAGAGGCTTTGCAACTGTGCGGCGTGGACGAAATCCACGAAGGCATTGGCCGCACGGGCCTGGTGGCTGTGGTGCGGGGGCGCAGCCAATCGAGCGGCAGCATGGTGGGCCTGCGCGCCGACATGGACGCGCTGCCCATTGCCGAGCACAACGACTTTTCCTGGAAATCCTGCAAGCAAGGCCTCATGCATGGCTGCGGCCACGATGGCCACACCGCCATGCTGGTTGGCGCCGCCCGCTACCTGGCCGAAACCCGCAACTTTGACGGCACCGCCGTGCTGATCTTCCAGCCCGGCGAAGAGGGCTTTGCCGGCGCCCGCGTCATGATGGAAGACGGCTTGTTCGACCGGTTTCCGGTGCAATCGGTTTTTGCCATGCACAACTGGCCCGCCATGAAGCCGGGCACCGTGGGCATCAACACCGGGCCCATGATGGCGGCGGCAGACCGCATCACCATCGAGATCACCGGGCGCGGCGGCCACGGCGCCCATGCCTACCAGACGGTCGATGTGGTGCTGGTGGCGGCGCACATCATTACCGCGGCGCAGAGCATTGTTTCGCGCAATGTGCGGCCCATCGAAAGCGCCGTGGTCAGCCTGTGCGCCATTCAGGCCGGCGACCTGGGCGCTTTCAGCGTGTTGCCGGGCACCGCCACGCTGGTGGGCACGGTGCGCACCTTCGACCCGGCGGTGCAGGAGATGGTGGAGCAGCGCCTGAAAGAGCTTTGCAGCGCCATTGCCCTGGGGTTTGGCGCCACGGCCACGCTGCACTACGAGCGCATGTACCCCGCCACCATCAACACCGAAAGCGAGGCCGTGTTTGCGGCCGACGTGGCCGAATCGCTGGTGGGCGCAGACCATGTGGTGCGCGACCTGGAGCCCAGCATGGGGGCGGAAGATTTTTCGTTCATGCTGCAGACCAAGCCCGGCGCCTACCTGCGGCTGGGGCAGGGCACGGGTGCCAGTGGCAGTGCGCTGCACAACAGCCGGTATGACTTCAATGACGAGATTCTGCCCCTCGGGTCGGCGTTGCACGCCAGCCTGATCGAGCAGGCCATGCCGCTACCCATGCCCTGATTGCTCCCTCGCGTTCCGGTTGAAAGACTGGTTTCTTGTTCCCGTCCATCCTCAGGAGATTTGCATGAAATATCAGAAGAAAACTGCTCTGGCCCTTATGCTGTCTGCGCTAGCAGCTACTACTTTGGTAGCTAATGCCCAAACCATCCGGATCGCCAACCAGGGTGATGCGCTCTCCATGGACCCCCATTCGCTCAACGAGTCGTTGCAGTTGAGCACAACGGGCAACGTGTATGAGCCGCTGGTGGGCCGCAACAAAGACCTGAGCCTGGCGCCCGCGCTGGCCACGGCATGGAAGCAAACCGCGCCCACCGTGTGGCAGTTTGAGTTGCGCAAGGGGGTGCAATTCCATGATGGGACCCCGTTCACGGCCGACGATGTGCTGTTCAGCTTTGCGCGCACCCAGGTCGATGGCTCTGACATGAAGAGCTACACCAACGACTTCAAGGAAGTGCGCAAGATCAACGATTTTCTGGTGGAGATCGAGACCAAGACGCCTTTCCCCATTCTTCCGGACGTGATCTCGCAAGTGGGCATCATGAGCAAGAAGTGGTGCGAGGCCAACCAGGCCCTCGCGCCGGTTGACCGCCGCAAGGGCATAGAGAATGCCGCGTCGTTCCGTGCCAACGGCACCGGGCCGTTTCGCCTGCGCGAGCGCCAGCCCAACGTGCGCACGGTGTTCACGCGCAATGGCACCTACTGGGGCAAGATCGAGGGCAATGCGGCCGAGGTCATCTTCACGCCCATCGGCAACGACGCCACCCGCGTGGCGGCCCTGCTGTCGGGCGAGGTGGATGTGATGGAGCCCGTGCCGGTGCAGGACATCGAGCGCGTGAACAACGGCGCCAAAACCCGCGCCATCACCGGCCCTGAGCTGCGCACCATCTTCCTGGGCATGGACCAAAAGCGCGACGAGCTGCTGTATTCGAGCGTGAAGGGCAAGAACCCGTTCAAGGACAAGCGCGTGCGCCAGGCCTTCTACCAGGCCATCGACATCGACGGCATCAAGAAAACGGTGATGCGCGGTGCCTCCAACCCCTCGGCGCTGATGGTGGGCCCGGGCATCAACGGGTTCCAGCCCGACGCCAAGCGCCTGCCGTATGACGTGGAAGCCGCCAAGAAACTCATGGCCGAAGCAGGCTACGCCAGTGGTTTTGAGGTGTCCATGAACTGCCCCAACGACCGCTATGTGAACGATGGCCGCATCTGCCAGGCGGTGGCGGCCAACCTGTCGCGCATCAACGTCAAGATCAACCTGCAGGCCGAGACCAAGGGCACCTATTTCCCCAAGATCTTGCGCCGCGACACCAGCTTTTACATGCTGGGCTGGACGCCTTCCACCTACGACGCGCACAACGCCCTCAATGCCCTGATGGCCTGTGTAGACGACAAGGGCGCGGGCCAGTTCAACCTGGGCGCCTATTGCAACCCCAAGGTGGACGAGCTGACCAAGAAAATCCAGGCCGAGACCGACAAAGCCAAGCGCAACGCCATGATCAAAGAGGCGTTTGACCTGCATTCGGCCGACGTGGGGCACCTGCCCCTGCACCAGCAGGCCCTGGCCTGGGGCGTGGGCAAAAACGTCAAGCTGGTGCAACTGGCAGACAACTACATGCCCTTCAAGTGGATGAGCAAGAACTGATCTGCCTCCCGCCACCCTCCCAATGGGCTGCAAGGCAAGGCCGCACGGCGCGCCGGGCCTTGCTGCCTGTTTATTGTTTCCTCCGATGAAAAAAACCCTTGCGCGCTGGTTTGACAGCGATGTTGGCTACAGCTTTCGCACATCGCCCATGGCCATGCTGGCGGCGGCGATTGCCGTGGTGTGTGTGTTCTGCTCGCTGTTTGCGGGCTGGGTGGCACCGCACAACCCGTTCGATTTGTCCACGCTGGAGCTCAGTGATGCGCGCCTGCCGCCGGCATGGATTGCCGAGGGTTCGAGCAAATACCTGCTGGGCACTGACGACCAGGGGCGCGACATTCTCTCGGCCGTGATCTACGGCGCCCGCATCTCGCTGGTGGTGGGGCTGGCCTCTGTGCTGCTGTCGGTGGTGGTGGGCGTGGCGCTGGGGTTGCTGGCCGGTTTTCGGGGCGGCTGGATCGATGCGGTGCTGATGCGCCTGTGCGACGTGATGCTGTCGTTTCCGGCCATTTTGGTGGCCCTCCTGATCGCGGGGGTGGGCCGTGCGCTGTTTCCCAATGCCCACGAATCGCTGGCCTTTGGCGTGCTGATTTTTTCGATCTCGCTGACCGGCTGGGTGCAATATGCGCGCACGGTGCGCGGCTCTACCCTGGTCGAGCGCAACAAGGAATATGTGCAGGCCGCGCGCGTGACCGGCGTGGCCCCCCTGCGCATCATGCGCAAGCATGTGCTGCCCAACGTGATGGGCCCGGTGATGGTGCTGGCCACCATCCAGGTGGCCACGGCCATCATCACCGAGGCCACGCTGTCGTTTCTGGGCGTGGGGGCGCCGCCCACATCGCCCTCGCTGGGCACGCTGATCCGCGTGGGCAACGATTACCTGTTCTCGGGCGAGTGGTGGATTACGGTGTTCCCGGGGCTCATGCTGGTGTTGATTGCACTGTCGGTGAACCTGCTGGGCGACTGGCTGCGCGATGCGCTCAACCCGAGATTGAGATGACCCCCCTGAGTCGCTTCGCGCCATCCCCCCAGGGGGACGCCCCCAGTTGCCCGGCAAAGCCGGTTCCACGGCGTCTGCTGGTCCGGGCCGTGCCCTTGCAATGAATCGCTGACATGTCCCTTCTAGAAGTCAAAAACCTCGTTGTCGAATTCCCGGGTCGGCGCGGCACGCTGCGTGCCCTGGATGACATTTCGTTTTCCATCGCCCCCGGCGAAATATTGGGCGTGGTGGGCGAGTCGGGCGCGGGTAAGTCGCTCACGGGCGCCGCCATCATCGGCCTGCTGGAATCGCCCGGGCGCGTGGCCTCGGGTCAGATCTTGCTGGAAGGCGAGCGCATCGACAACCTCAGCGACGCGCACATGCGCCACATCCGGGGTCGGCGCATCGGCGCGATTTTCCAGGACCCGCTGACCTCGCTGAACCCGCTGTACACCGTGGGTCGGCAGCTCACCGAAACCATCCAGGCGCACCTGCCAGTGAATGCGGCAGAGGCCCGGCGGCGCGCCATTGCGCTGCTGCAGGACACCGGCATCCCGGCGGCCGAGCAGCGCGTGGACCATTACCCCCACCAGTTCTCGGGCGGTATGCGCCAGCGGGTGGTGATTGCCCTGGCGCTGGCGGCCGAGCCGCAACTCATCGTGGCCGACGAGCCCACCACGGCGCTCGATGTGTCGATCCAGGCGCAGATCATCACGCTGCTCAAATCCATCTGCAAATCGCGCGGCGCAGCCGTGATGCTGATCACCCACGACATGGGCGTGATTGCCGAAACCTGCGACCGCGTGGCGGTGTTGTATGCCGGGCGCGTGGTCGAGATCGGCCCGGTGCACGAGGTCATCAACCACCCCGCGCATCCCTACACCGCGGGCCTCATGGCCTCGATCCCCGACATGGCGCAAGACCGCGAGCGCCTGAACCAGATTGACGGAGCCATGCCCCGCCTGAACGCCATTCCCCCGGGCTGCGCCTTCAACCCGCGCTGCCCGCGCCGCTTTGACCGCTGCACCACCGAGCGCCCCGAACTGCTGGAGGCAGGCGCCACCCGTGCGGCCTGCTGGCTGCACGCCCCAGAGGTGGCAGCATGAGCGCAACCACACCGGCCAGCACGCCCCTGGTGCAGGCGCACGACCTCGCCAAGACTTTCGATGTCTCGGCCCCCTGGCTCAACCGCGTGCTCGAAGGCAAGCCGCGCACGCTCTTGCATGCCGTCGATGGCGTGAGCTTCGACATCGAAAAGGGCAAAACGCTGGCCCTGGTGGGCGAATCGGGCTGCGGCAAGAGCACCGTGGCGCGCCTGCTGGTGGGCCTGTACGAGCCCACGCGCGGCGGCCTCACCTTTGACGGACAGGATGCACACGCGGCCTTCAAGGGCAGCAACGCCAAGGCCATGCGCCGGCGCATCCAGATGATCTTCCAGGACCCCTACGCCAGCCTCAACCCGCGCTGGCTGGTGGAAGACATCATTGGCGAGCCGCTCAAGGAGCACGGCCTCATCACTGACAAGGCGCAGCTGAAAGAGCGCGTGGGCGAGTTGCTGCAATCGGTGGGCCTGTCGCCCCTGGACATGGTGAAGTACCCGCACCAGTTCTCGGGCGGGCAGCGCCAGCGCATCTCGATTGCCCGCGCCTTGGCCACCGAACCCGAGTTTTTGGTGTGCGACGAGCCGACCAGCGCGCTCGATGTGTCGGTGCAGGCGCAGGTGCTCAACATCATGAAGGACCTGCAGCGCCAGCGGCACCTCACCTACCTGTTCATCAGCCACAACCTGGCCGTGGTGCGCCACGTAAGCGACCAAGTCGGCGTGATGTACCTGGGCCGCCTGGTGGAGCTTGCCGACAAACACACGCTGTTTGACACGCCGCGCCACCCCTATACGGTCATGCTGCTCGACGCTATTCCCAAGATGCACGACACCGGCAAGGCGCGCACCCCCGTGCAGGGCGAGGTGCCCAACCCGCTCAACCCGCCACCCGGCTGCGCCTTCAACCCGCGCTGCCCGCATGTCAACGAGCGCTGCCGCACCGAGCGGCCCCAGCTGCTCACGCTGGGCGGCATCCGCATCGCCTGCCATGCGGTGGAGGAAGGCCGAATCTAGATGAGATGCTATTTAAATAGTAGCTGTTGGCGCTTGCTGGTAAAGCGCTAGAGGCCTTTTTTGTATAAACGACTGTCTTCAACCCAGGAGTTGCACGATGACCGTATTCACCCTCTCCAGTCCCGACATCCCCAGCGGCGGCACCGTGCCGCCGCATTTCGAGTTTGACGGCTTTGGCTGTTCGGGCCAGAACCAGTCGCCCATCCTGCAGTGGAGCGGCGCGCCCGTGGGCACGCAAAGCTTTGCCGTCACCGTGTACGACCCCGACGCGCCCACCGGTTCGGGCTGGTGGCACTGGTTTGTGGTGGACTTGCCGGCGACCACCGCGCAGCTGGTGCCCAACGCGGGCGCCCAGGGCGGTGCCGGTTTGCCTGCGGGTGCGCGCCAGATCCGCAACGACTACGGCGCTTTTGCCTGGGGCGGCGTGTGCCCGCCGCCGGGCGATAAGCCGCACCGCTATGTGTTCACCGTGCATGCGCTCAGCGTGCCCCGGCTGGACATTCCCGACGACGCCACCGCCGCACTGGCGGGCTTCATGGTCAACGCCCACACGCTGGCCAAGGCCAGCTTCACGGCCACCTACGGCCGGCCCTGAGCGCCTTCAGGGGGCGGGTAGGGCGGAGGCTGGCGCAGGGCTGGCGGGCGGCTCGGCGCCGGGCAGGGCACGCCCCAGCAAATACTCGATGCAGGTGCGCACCGCCCGCGTCTGGTGGCGGTCGGGCATGTAGAGCATGAACATCTGCGTGCCAAAAATGCTCAGGCGCCAGTCGTCCAGCGTGGTCAGCACCTCGCCGCTGGCCACGGCGTCCTGCACCACGTAGTCGGGCACCAGCCCCACGCCCAGCCCGGCCAGGATGCCCTGGCGCAGAAACGGAAAGTGCTCTGAAATCAGCGTGGGCTCCAGCATCACTTCGTGGCGCTCACCGCCCCGGTAGCCGCGCAGGCGCAGCTGCTTGCCCACCACGCCCGATGTAATGACCGGTGCGGTGCGCAGCGCCTCCAGCGCCGTGGGCAGTCCGTGCGCCTGGGCGTAGCCGCGCGAGGCACAGGCGGTGTAGCGCACCGCGCCCATGTCGCGTGCTACCAGTGTGGGCGGCGGCTCGGGCATGACGCGGATGGCAATGTCCACCTCGTCGCGGATTAAATCGTCCACCCGGTTTTCAAAGCGCACATCGAGCACGATGCCCGGGTACAGGTGCTTGAAGTCGATCAGCCAGTCGGACATCACCATCTGCCCGTAGCCGCTGGGCACGCTCAGGCCCACGCGGCCCTGCAGGCCCTGGCCCAGCGTGGTGATGGTTTCGCGTGCGGCCAGCATTTCGTTCTGGATGGCGCGGCCATGCGCATACAGGCGCAGGCCCACCTCGGTGGGTTCGACGCGGCGCGTGGTGCGGCGCACCAGCTGCACACCCACCGATTTTTCGAGCTGATTGAGGTGGTAACTCACGTTGGCGCGCGTCATCTTGAGGTTGCGCGCGGCCTGGCTCAGGTTGCCAGCGTCCAGGATGTCCACCAGCACGGTGAGGGAGGTAAGTTCCATGTCTTTCTGTTTCTCCAGGAACGTGCTTGCGTTCTGAAAACCGTGCACTGTGGTGGCGCGGCTGGTGGTGCGCCAGCGCGGCCTGTGCCTTGCCTTTGCAAGAAACGGCGCTCCAGATTCAGCAGCGATTGGCTGTTTTCGGTCGCGTGTGTCAAATAATTTTTGACAGTCTGTCAATCATTAATGTAATTGTCAAGATTGTTTGCCGCATCAACAATACAAAGTTACTTGAAACCACCAGGAGGCTCCCGCATGGGCGCAGCTACCCCCGAATCCGTTGTCACCACTGCCCGCGCGGGCGCCATCCTGGTCGTGACCGTCAACAACCCGCCGGTCAATGCGCTGGGCGTGGCCGTGCGCCAGGGGCTGGCCGCCGCCATGGCACAGGCCCAGGCCGACAGCGCCGTGGCGGGCGTGCTGCTGGTGGGCGCAGGCAAGGCCTTCATTGCGGGCGCCGACATCCGCGAGTTTGGCAAGCCCGCCATGCCGCCCTCGCTGCCAGAGGTGTGTCGCAGCATTGAAGACTGCACCAAGCCCGTGGTGGCAGTGCTGCACGGTGCGGCGCTGGGCGGTGGACTGGAAGTGGCGCTGTCGGCCCACTACCGCATTGCACTGCCCGCTGCCAAGCTGGGCCTGCCCGAAGTCTCCCTGGGCCTGCTGCCGGGCTCGGGTGGCACGCAGCGCGCGCCGCGCCTGATGGGCGCGCGCGCCGCCACTGAGCTCATGCTCAGCGGCAAGCACCTGTCGGCCAAGGCCGCGCTGGCGGCAGGCCTGGTGGACCAACTGGCCGAGGGTGATGACGCCCAAGCCGCTGGCCTGGCCTACCTCAACGCGCTGCTGGCGCAAAACGCCCCCGTGCGCCGCACGCGCGACATCGCCATCCCCGACCCCGCCGCAGCGCTGGCCGAGCTGGAGGTGCTGAAAGCCGACACCGCCAAGAAAACCCGGGGCCTGTTTTCGCCCCTCAAGATCATTGAATGCGTGCAGGCCGCCGTGCAGCTGCCATTTGACGAAGGCATGGCGCGCGAGCGCGCGCTGTTTCTGGAGTGCCTGGACAGCCCTCAGCGTGCCGGCCTGATCCACGCCTTTTTTGCCGAGCGCGAAGTGGTCAAGATCCCCGAGGCCAAGGCCGCCGCGCCGCGCGCATTTGCCACCATCGCCATCATTGGCGGCGGCACCATGGGTGCGGGCATCACCGTGTCGGCCCTGGACGCGGGCTACCCCGTGACCATGGTCGAGCGCGATGCGGCATCCATCGCGCGGGGCCGTGCCAATGTGGAAAAGGTCTACACCGGCCTGGTCGCCAAGGGCCGCATGACCGAAGAAGCCAAGGCCGCCGTCATGGCGCGCTACACCGGCAGCACCTCGTACGACGACCTGGCCAACGTGGACCTGGTGATCGAGGCCGTGTTTGAAGAACTCGACGTCAAAAAAGCCGTGTTCAAGGAGCTCGACCGCGTGTGCAAACCCGGCGCCGTACTGGCCACCAACACCTCATACCTGGACATCGACGCCATCGCCGCCGTCACCAGCCGCCCGCAGGACGTGATTGGCCTGCACTTCTTCAGCCCCGCCAACATCATGAAGCTGCTGGAGATCGTGGTGCCCGCCAAGGTGGGTGCTGACGTGGTGGCCACCGCCTTTGAGCTGGCCAAGAAGCTCAAAAAAGTGCCCGTGCGCGCCGGTGTGTGCGACGGCTTCATCGGCAACCGCATTCTGGCCGTGTACAAGCAGGCCGCCGACTACATCATGGAAGACGGCGCAAGCCCTTACGAGATCGACGAGGCCGTGCGCGGCTTTGGCTTTGCCATGGGCCCGTTCCAGGTGACGGACCTGGCCGGTGGCGACATTGGCTGGGCCACGCGCAAGCGCCGTGCCGCCACGCGCGACCCCAAGGCCCGCTATGTGGAAGTGGCCGACCGCATCTGCGAGCGTGGCTGGTTCGGTCAAAAAACCGGCCGCGGCTTTTACCTGTACCCCGAAGGCGCCCGCTTGGGCCAGCCTGACCCCGAAGTGCTGGCCATTGTCGATGCCGAGCGCGCCAAAAAAGGCGTCACCCCGCGCCAATTCACGGCCGACGGCATCATGCGCCGCTACATGGCCGCCATGGCCAACGAAGGCGCCAACGTGGTGCACGAAGGCATTGCGTTGCGCCCGCTGGATGTGGACGTAACCTTCATGTCCGGCTATGGCTTCCCGCGCTTTCGTGGCGGCCCCATGAAGTGGGCCGACATGTACGGCCTGCCCCGGCTGCTGGCCGACATCGAGGAATTTGCCAAGGAAGACGCGCTGTTCTGGAAACCCTCGCCCCTGCTGGTCAAGCTGGTGCAGGAAGGGCGCAATTTCGACAGCCTGAACCAGCTCGCCTGAGCACCCGTCGCCACACCACCCGCCACCACAGCATCTGTCGCATAGATATCAAATCAATAGCTGTTAGCGCTTGTAAATAAAGGGTTTTGTAGTGTTTTAGCTATAAAACCCAGTCAATGCAAGCGCAACCAGCTATAAAAACAGGAGCAACCACCATGCGCCAAGCCGTTATCGTTTCTACCGCCCGCACGCCGCTGGCCAAATCCCACCGGGGCGAATTCAATGCCACGCCCGGCCCGCAACTGGCCGCTTTCTCGGTGAAAGCGGCGGTCGAGCGCGCGGGCATCGACCCGGCCCTCATTGAAGACCTGGTGATGGGCTGCGGTTACCCCGAAGGCATCACCGGCAAGAACATTGGCCGCCAGACCGTGGTGCGCTCCGGTTTGCCGCTGTCGGTGGCGGGCGTTACCGTCAGCCGTTTTTGTGCCTCGGGCCTGCAGGCCATTGCCATGGCGGCAGACCGCATCGTGGCCGAAGGCGTGCCCGCCATGGTGGCCGGGGGTGTCGAGAGCATTTCGGCCATCCGCGCCGGTTTGCCCGCCGACATCGACCCCTGGCTGATGCAGCACAAGCCCGACCTCTACATGGCCATGATCGACACCGCCGACAACGTGGCCCACCGCTACGGCATCAGCCGCGAAGACCAGGACCTGTTCTCGCTGGAGAGCCAAAAGCGCACCGCCGCCGCGCAAGACCAGGGCCTGTTTGCCGACGAGATCGTGCCCTGTGCCACGCGCATGGCCGAAAAGAACAAGGACACCGGCGAAGTCACCTTGCGCGACGTGGTGGCCACGCGCGACAACTGCAACCGCCCCGGCACCACGCTGGAGGGCCTGGCCAAGCTGGAGCCCGTCAAGGGCCCCGGCCAGTTCATCACGGCGGGCAATGCCTCGCAGCTGTCCGATGGTTCCAGCGCCTGCGTGCTGATGGAGGCCACCCAGGCCGAGCGCCTGGGCCTGTCACCCCTGGGTGCCTTCCGAGGTTTTGCAGTGGCCGGGTGCGAGCCCGACGAAATGGGCATCGGCCCGGTGTTTGCCGTGCCCAAGCTGCTGGCGCGCCACGGCCTCACAGTGCAAGACATCGACCTGTGGGAGATGAACGAGGCCTTTGCCTCGCAGGCGCTGTATTGCCAGCGCAAGCTGGGCATTCCCGGCGAGCGGCTCAATGTCAACGGCGGCGCCATCTCGATCGGCCACCCGTTTGGCATGACCGGCGCGCGCCTGGTGGGCCACCTGCTGCTCGAAGGCCGCCGCCGCAAAGCCAAGTGGGGCGTGGTCACGATGTGCATTGCCGGAGGCATGGGTGCCGCTGGCTTGTTTGAGATCTACTGAGACCTTGCGGGACAGACCAAGAAATTGCATGGCCATTTTTGCTCTGTCCCCAACTGACTAATGCCTTCCCGGCGGGATAGACCAAGAAATTGCATAGCAATTTTTGCGCTGTCCCCAACTGACTAATGCCTTCCTTGCGGGATAGACCAAGAAATTGCATGGCCATTTTTGCTCTGTCCCCCACTGATGAATACCTCGGGACAGCCCCAGACATTGCGCAACAACCGTTGCCCTGTCCCCACCGACCAATGCCCAACTGACTCAAAGGTACGACATGGACCTGAATTTCACCCCCGAAGAAGAAGCCTTCCGCGCCGAAGTGCAGGCTTTCCTGCAAGAGAAACTGCCCGCGCGCATCGCCACCAAGGTCAAGGCCGGGCAGCGCCTGACCAAGGAAGACCAGGAAGAATGGCACGCCATCCTCAACGCGCGCGGCTGGCTGGCCAACCACTGGCCTGAGCAATATGGCGGCCCCGGCTGGGGTGCAGTGGAAAAATTCATTTTTGACAACGAGTGCGCCGTGGCCGGTGGCCCGCGCATCGTGCCCTTTGGCGTCAACATGCTGGGCCCGGTGCTCATCAAGTACGGCAACGAGGCGCAAAAGCAATACTGGCTGCCGCGCATCCTGAGCGGTGCCGACTGGTGGTGCCAGGGCTACTCCGAGCCGGGCTCGGGGTCCGATCTGGCCTCGGTCAAGACCACGGCGGTGCGCGGTGTGGATGCCCAGGGCGACCACTACATCGTCAACGGCCAGAAAACCTGGACCACCCAGGGCCAGCACGCCAACATGATTTTTTGCCTGGTGCGCACCGACCGCGAAGCGCGCCCCCAGTCGGGCATCAGCTTTTTGCTGGTGGACATGAACACGCCTGGCGTGGAAGTGCGCCCCATCCGCACGCTCGATGGTGACCGCGAGGTCAATGAAGTGTTCTTTACCGACGTGCGCGTGCCCGCCGAGAACCTGGTGGGCGAAGAAAACAAGGGCTGGACTTACGCCAAGTTCTTGCTGACCTACGAGCGCACCGGCATCGCTGGCGTGGGCTTTTCGGTGGCGTCGCTGGAAAAGCTCAAAGTGGTGGCCAGCAAGGTGCAGCGCAATGGCCGCCCGCTCGCTCAGGACCCGCAGTTTGCCGCCCGCATGGCCAAGGTCGAGATTGACCTCGAAAACATGAAGACCACCAACCTGCGCGTGATTGCCACCGTGGCCCATGGCAGCGTGCCGGGTGCCGAGAGCTCGATGCTCAAGATCCGGGGCACCGAGATCCGCCAGGAAATTTTGTCGCTGATCCGCCGCGCCGTGGGGCCATATGCGCTGCCCTTCATTGAGGCTGCGCAGTACGAGGGCTATGCCGATGCGCCCGTGGGGCCCAAAGAGGCCGCCACCGCAGCAGCCAATTACTTCAACTACCGCAAGCTGTCGATTTTTGGCGGCTCCAATGAAATCCAGAAAAACATCATCTCCAAGATGATTCTCGGACTGTGAGACCGTAGCCATGAACTTTGAACACACCGAAGACCGCCGCATGCTGGCGGACACCCTGAACCGTTTTGTCGCCGAGCAGTACGGTTTTGAAACCCGCAACGCCATTGCCTATGGCGACGTGGGCATGCAGCCTGCGCTGTGGGCGCAGTTTGCCGAGTTGGGCGCCATTGGCGCGCTGTTCCCCGAGGCCGAAGGCGGCTTTGGCGGCGCAGGCTTTGACGTGGCCGTGGTGTTTGAGGCCCTGGGCCGTGGCCTGGTGGTCGAGCCCTTTTTGGGCGCGCTGGTGGTGGGGCGCGCCCTGGCCGCTGCGGGCACGCCCGCACAAAAAGAGCAGATTGCCAGCCTGATCGACGGCAGCACCGTGGCCGCCCTGGCGCACGACGAGCCCGGCAGCCACTACGAAATGGCCCGCGTCAGCACCCGTGCGGTGCGCAGCGGCGAGGGCTGGGCACTCAACGGCGCCAAGGCTGTGGTGGTGCAGGGCGACAACGCGCAGCTCTTGCTGGTGTCGGCCCGCACGGCGGGCGATGTGGGCAGTGAAGACGGCATTTCGCTGTTCCTGGTGCCTGCCGATAGCGCGGGCGTTGCACGCCGCGGCATGGGTCGCATCGACGGTGGCCGGGTGGCCGAAATCACGCTCGACAACGTGCAACTGCGCGCCGATGCGCTGCTGGGCACCGAAGGCCAGGGCTTTGCCACGCTGGAGCTGGCCATGGGCTGGGGCGTGCTGGCGCTGTGCGCCGAAGCGCTGGGCGCGATGGAAGTGGCCAAAAAGGACACCCTCGAATACCTGCAAACGCGCAAGCAGTTTGGCGTGCCCATTGGCAGCTTCCAGGCCCTGCAACACCGCATGGCCGACCTGCTGCTGGAGGTGGAGCAATCGCGCTCGGCGGTCATCAACGCCGCTGCCGCCATGGACAGCGCCGACCGCGTGGAGCGCGAGCGCGCGCTGTCGGCGGCCAAGTTCACCATTGGCCGCATTGGCGCGCTGGTGTCGGAAGAAAGCATCCAGATGCACGGCGGCATTGGCATGACCTGGGAGCTGCCCTTGTCGCACTACGCCAAGCGCCTGGTCATGATCGACCACGAGCTGGGCGACGAAGACCACCACCTGGCGCGCTACATCGCGCTGGGCTGAAATGAGCTACCCCCTGAGTCGCTTTGCGCCTTCCCCCTGGCAAGGGGACGACAGCCTCGCTGCGGGGCGGCCCTTGCTTGCTGTCCCTGGCGAAGCAGGCCGGCTACAGGCATAGAACTGGAGAACGAAGATGAGCGAAGTCCTGCTGACCCGCCGCGAAGGCGCCGTGCTGGTGCTCTCCAACAACAACCCGGCGGCCCGCAATGCGCTGTCGCCCGAGTTTTACGCGGCGCTCACCCAGGCGCTGGCACAGGCCGAGGCCGACCCCGCCGTGGGCGCCATCGTGCTGACGGGCGAGGGCGGGCATTTTTGCTCGGGCGGTGACCTGCGCCAACTGGCCAGGCGCCGCGAGCTGCCTGTTGAAGAGCGCCGGGCCAAGCTCGAAGGCCTGCACGACCTGATTCGCGCCGTGCGCGATTGCCGCAAGCCGGTGATTGCTGCCGTCGAAGGCGCGGCCGCGGGTGCAGGCCTATCGCTGGCGCTGGCCTGCGACATGCTGGTGGCCGCGAAAAACGCGGTGTTCTCGGTGGCCTATGTGAAGGTGGGCCTCACGCCCGATGGCGGCGCCACGGCCTTCCTGGCCGAGTTCGTGTCGCGCCAGCTGTTGACCGAGCTGTGCCTGACGGGCGAGCGCATCAGTGGCGAACGCCTGCACGCGCTGGGGCCGGTCAATCGCCTGGCTGAGCCCGGCGATGCCCTGGCGCAGGCGCTGGCCCTGGCCACCCAGGTGGCGGCTGGCCCCGAGCTGGCCATGGCCCGTATCAAGACCTTGTGCCGCAACGCCTATGCGAACACACTGCAAGAACAGCTGGAGCAGGAAGCCCAGTGCATGGTGCAGTCGCAAGAGACCGAGGAGTCCCGCGAAGGCATCGGTGCTTTCCTGGAAAAGCGGCTGCCCGATTTCGCGCCACTGCGCCAACCCCCGGCCTGAGCGCTGGCAAGGAGACAAACACACATGACCACCACAACGACAACAACACCCACCACTCCGCCGGACGGCATGGACTTTCCCCTGCAAGGCGTGCGCGTGCTCGACCTCTCGCGCGTGTTTGCCGGGCCGCTGTGCGGCATGGTGCTGGCCGACTTCGGCGCCGAGGTCATCAAGGTGGAGCACCCCGGGCGCGGCGACGACACGCGCGACTGGGGCATGCGCATTGGCAAGACCGAAACCACCTACTACAACAGCATGAACCGCAACAAGCGGTCGATTACGGTGGATTTGCAGACGCCCGAGGGCGTGAAAATCATCCACGACCTGCTGCCCCAGTGCGACGTGGTGGTGCAAAACTTCAAGACCGGCGGCGCCGAAAAGCTGGGCCTGGGCTACGAGCAGCTCAAGGCCATCAAGCCCGACCTTATTTATTGCTCGGTGGCCGGTTACGACAGCTCTGGACCCGAGGCCAAGCGCCCAGGCTACGACCTGGTGATCCAGGGTGAGTCCGGGTTGATGGCCCTCAACGGTGAGGCAAACACGCCACCACTCAAGTTTGGTGTGGCCGTGGTGGACCTGATGACCGGCATGTACGCGGCCCAGGCCGTGCTGGCGGCGCTGTTTCAGCGCACGCGCACCGGCAAGGGCCGCCACATCGAGATGGCGCTGTACGACTGCGGCCTGATGATCACCGGCTACTACGGGCTTGATGCCATGCTGCTGGGCCACGACCCGCAACGTTATGGCAACGCCCATCCGTCCATCGTGCCTTACGGCATGTACGACGCGGCCGACGGCCCGCTCATCATTGCCGTGGGCAACAACGCCCAGTTCGACAAGTTTTGCCGCCAGGTCATCGAGCGCCCCGACATCGTGGAAGACCCGCGCTTTGCCACCAATGTGGAGCGCGCCAAGAACCGACTGGTGCTGGGGCCCATGCTCAAGGAGCTGATCGCCGGATTTGCCCGCGATGTGCTGCTGCAGCGCATGACGGCCGCTGGCATCCCCTGCGGCAAGGTGGCGGGCCTGCACGAGGCCCTGACCAGCGAGCGCACCCGCCGGGGCGGCCTGCTGCAAGAGCTGCCCCACCCGGTGGCGGGCAGCACGCATGTGTTTGCGCCGCCCTATCGGCTGGACGGCCAGCGCCTGCCCATTCGCAACGCGCCGCCCACGCTGGGCGAGGGCACCCGCGAGGTGCTGCAGCAACTGCTGCAACTGTCCGAGCCCGAGTTGCAGGCCCTGCGCGACAAGGGCGTGCTGACACTTCCGCAAATTTAAGCGGTTCAAAAATCATAGCTATTAGCGCTTGCTGCATAAGCGCTAGAGCCTGTTTTTTTATATAAAAGAGGAGACTTGCATGAACCTTTCGCCAATCAAGCGCCGCAGCGTGCTGCAAGGCATGGCCGCACTGGGCAGCACGGGCCTGCTGGGCACGGCACTGGCACAAACGGGCAAGGCCGCCTGGCCCACCAAGCCGATCCGGCTGGTGGTGCCCTTCAACGCGGGCGGCGCCACCGACATCATTGCCCGCACCGTGGGCGAGGCCCTGTCCAAACGCATCGGCCAGCCCGTGGTGGTGGACAACAAGGGCGGCGCGGCAGGCATTCTGGGCACCGATGCCGTGGCCAAGGCGCCGGCCGATGGCCACACCTTGCTGCTGACGCTCAGTACCTCGATGCTGATCAACCAGTTTCTGTACACCAAGCTGCCCTACAACCCGCAAAAGGACCTGGCACTGATCACCCAGGTGGCCGCGGCGCCCGTGACGCTGGTGGTGCACCCCTCGGTGCCTGCCAACAACATGAAAGAGCTGCTGGCTTATGTGAAGGCCCAAAAGGGCAAGCTGTCGTATGGCTCCTGGGGTACGGGCTCGTATGCCCACCTGGCGGGCGCGTACATGAGCAAAACCACCGACAGCGACATGGTGCACGTCGCCTACAAGGGCGAGGCGCCCATGATCCAGGAGCTGATTGGCGGCCAGTTGCAGCTGTGCTTTTCGAGCGCGCTCAATACCAAGCCCTTCATCGACTCGGGCCGCGTCAAGGCCATTGGCGTCACCGGCAAGCAGCGCATGGACATCCTGCCCAAGGTGCCCACCATCTTTGAGCAAGGCGTGCAGGACGACGCCTATTCCATCTTTGGCTGGGTGGCCATGGGCGCGCCGGCGGGCATCCCGAAAGAGATCGTGGACCAGCTTTCTGCCCACCTGCGCGAAGTGGCCAAAGACCCCAAGGTGGTTGAGCGCATTGCAGCTGCGGGCTTTTTGCCCATGATGAACAGCCCGCAAGAGTTTCAGCAGAACTACCAGCGCGACATGCCCATCTGGAAAGCCCTGGTCGAGGCCGCTGGCGCCCGGCTGGATTGAGACCCCCATTGTTTTCAGGAGACACCATGACCTTTTCCACCATTTCCCGCACCGCACCCCTCGCCCGTTTCACCCGCCGCGCCGCTTTGGCGCTGGCCGCCGCGCCGCTGCTGATCGGCAGCGCCATGGCCCAGCAGGCGGCCTGGCCCGACAAAATGGTCAAGCTGGTGGTGCCTTTCCCGGCGGGTGGCCCCACCGACACGGCCTCGCGCATCGTCGGACAGAAGCTGGGCGAGCGCCTCAAGCAGACCGTGCTCATCGAGAACAAGGCAGGCGCCTCGGGGTCGATTGCCGCCGCCCAGGTCAGCAAAAGCCCTGCGGACGGCTACACGCTGATGATGCTGGCCACACCCACCATGCTGGCGCCGCACCTGTACAAGAAAGCGGGCTACGACACGGTGAAAGATTTCACGCCCGTGGCCACGGTGTATGACCTGCCCATCGTGGTGGTGGTCAACCCCAAGCTGCTGCCCGATGTGACCGACCTCAAGGGCCTGATTGCCAACGCCAAGGCGCAAAAGACGCCACTCAACTACACCAGCTCGGGCGCGGGCAGTTTTGGCCACCTGAGCATGGAGCTGCTCAAGCAGATGGCCAGCTTTGACATGCAGCATGTGCCCTACAAGGGCGGCGTGCCGGCCATCACCGACACCATCGGCGGCCAGGTGCCCGTGATGTATGCCGACCTGGTGGCTGCGTTGCCACACATCCAGGCCGGCAAGCTGCGCGCCATTGCCGTGGGCTCGCCCCAGCGCGTGGCCATGCTGCCCGACGTCAAGACCATTGCCGAGCAGGGCATCAAGGGCTATGACGCCGTGTCGTGGGGCGGCCTGCTGGCGCCTTTGGGCACACCCAAAGCGGTGGTCGATCGCATTGCAAACGAGGTGCAGCAGATCCTGGCCGAGAAGGAAGTGCAGGACAAGCTGCTGAACGCCGGTGCCATCGCCCATTTCCAGACCCCGGCGCAGCTGGGCCAGCGCGTGCAGCAGGACTACACCCGCTGGGGCCAGCTGATCCGCGACAAGGGCATTGCCACCGAGTAACGCCGCCATGAAGACACGCATTACCGAGCTGTTTGGCATAGCGCACCCCATCATCCAGGGCGGCATGCACCATGTCGGCCTGGCCGAGCTGGCTGCGGCGGTCTCCAACGCGGGCGGCCTGGGCATCATCACCGGCCTCACGCAGCGCACACCCGAGCTGCTGGCGCGCGAGATTGCGCGCTGCCGCGCCATGACCGACAAGCCCTTCGGCGTCAACCTCACCTTTTTGCCATCGGTCAACCCGCCCGACTACCCCGGCTACGTGAAAGCCATCATCGATGGCGGCGTGAAAGTGGTCGAGACAGCGGGCAACAACCCGCAAAAATGGCTGCCTGCGCTCAAGGAGGCGGGCATCAAGGTCATCCACAAGTGCACCTCGGTGCGCCACGCACTCAAGGCCGAGGCCATTGGCTGCGACGCCATCAGCGTCGATGGCTTTGAATGCGGTGGCCATCCGGGCGAGGACGATGTGCCCAACTTCATCCTGCTGCCGCGTGCGGCAGAGGCGTTGAAGATTCCCTTCGTCGCCTCGGGCGGCATGGCCGATGGCCGCTCGCTGGTGGCCGCGCTGGCGCTGGGCGCCGAGGGCATCAACATGGGCACACGCTTCATTGCCACGCAAGAGGCGCCCGTGCACGACAACGTCAAGCGCGCCATCGTGGCGGCCAGCGAGCTCGACACCCGCCTGGTCATGCGCCCGCTGCGCAATACCGAGCGTGTGTTGACCAATGGTGCCGCCGAGCGCCTGCTGCAAAAAGAGCGCGAACTGGGCGCGGCCATCACCTTCGCGGACATTGCGCCCGAGGTGGCGGGTGTCTATCCGCGCATCATGCAGGATGGCGACATGGAGGCGGGCGTCTGGTCGTGCGGCATGGTGGCCGGCTTGATCCACGACGTGCCCACCGTGCAGCAATTGATCGACTCCATCATGGCCCAGGCCGATGCGCTCATCAGCGAACGGCTGGCCGGGCTGTTGCGCCCGACGGCCTAGCCCGTTTATTTCTGGAACCCCCCAAGGAAAGATCCCCATGAAAATTCTTGTCCCTGTCAAACGCGTGGTGGACTACAACGTGAAAGTCCGCGTCAAATCGGACGGCAGCGGTGTGGACACAGCCAACGTCAAGATGAGCATGAA
>QLTU01000014.1 GCA_003268905.1 Acidovorax defluvii | reverse complement strand
GGCGATTGCAAGGACTCTATCAACTCCTTCAAAACAGATCGGGCTATGAAGAGTGGATAGCGTTTAGAGTCTATGCAATCGTCCGGGATGCGACATTTAGTGCTTTTATTATGTGGACAACCTCGTTGCACCCCTTTTTTTATTCGCAAAAGAAGATTATTATTTGGGGTATGTCATTAATGACTTTATACATCGTATCTATCCAAGGCTAGACGCACACGCATAGCACGCAGCTTCCCAATTGGCCTGTCGGACACACTCCTGCATCTGCACACCGCTGCTTGTTCCATAGCTTTTCCGACCCGCTACCATCCATGTCCATGTCCATATCCATGTCCATGACCCTTTCGCCCCCCGCACCTTCGACTTCTTCTATCCATTTCGGCCACCAAGGTCGGGTTTGCATCGTCACCGGCGGTGCGCAAGGTATTGGGGAGGCGTGTGTGCGCCGGTTTGCTGCCGATGGCGCCAAGCCGGTGATTGTGGATGTGGACGATGCGCGTGGCCAGGCGCTGGCACTGGAACTGGATGCGCTTTACATACGTTGTGACGTGGGCGACAAGGCGCAGGTGGATGCGCTGGTGGCCCAGACACTCGCAACGCTGGGGCGCATCGACGTGTTGGTGAACAACGCGGGCATCTTCCGCGCGGCCGACTTTCTGGATGTGACCGAGGCCGACTTTGACGCTGTGCTGCGCGTCAACCTCAAGGGCTCATTCCTGGTCGGCCAGGCCGTGGCGCGGGCCATGGTCGCTTCGGGCGGTGGGTCTATCGTCAACATGAGCTCGGTCAACGGTGTGCTGACCATTCCCAACATCTCCAGCTACAACGTGAGCAAAGGCGGCGTGAACCAGCTCACGCGCGTGATGGCCCTGGCGCTGGCCGACAAGAACATCCGCGTGAACGCCGTGGCCCCCGGCACCATCGCCACCGAGCTGGCTGCCAAGGCCGTGCTGACCAGTGATGACGCCCGTAAGAAAATCATGAGCCGCACCCCCATGAAGCGGCTCGGCGAGCCGTCGGAGATTGCCGATGTGGTGGCCTGGCTGGCCAGCGATGCCGCCAGCTATGTGACCGGCGAGATCGTGACGGTAGATGGCGGGCGCATGACGCTGAACTACACCGTTCCAGTTTGATTCAACAAAAACTACTGAATTGATAGCTGCTAACGCTTTATGGATAAGCGCTAGCGGCCATTTTGATCATATTTTTTAAACCTGAGGCATGCGCCGCAGCAAGCCCGCCATGCTGCGCGGCCAACCCACCGGGCCGAACCAGGCACCACCCGCGATCGCCCAGGCGTTGACCACGCCGTACAGCACCAGCGCCACGCCCTGCGCGGCAAACACCGCCGCCAAACCACCGCCCCAGCGCAGCGCCAGCCAGCCTCCCGTTACCGCGACGGCAAGGCGCACGATGTTGCCGATCACCGGCCAGAGCAAGCGCCCTGCCCCTTGCGAGGCAAAGTACAGCACCAGGCCCAGGCCAAAAAAACCGTACACCGGCCCGACGGTGCGCAGATACTGCGCGCCCGCCTCCAGCATGGCGGGGTCGCTGTTGAAAAGCGACAGCCACACGCCCGGAAACGCCGCTGCCCACAACCCTATCGCTTCGGCGATCACAAACGCCATGGTCGCGCCGATCCAAGTGGCGCGCAGCGCTCGTTCGCGCTGGCCTGCACCAATACAAGTGCCCACCATGGCCACCAGCGGTGCGCCCAGGCCGAATACCAGTGGCACCAGCAGATATTCAAGCCGAGACGCAGTTCCATAGCCCGCGATGGCCGCCGTGCCAAAGCCGCCCACCAACGCGGTGGTGACGCCAATCGACAGATTGGTGGCGACGGTAGAGACGGTGCCCACCAGCCCGACCCGCAGAATGTCCTTGAACAAGATCCAACGAAACCGGATGTGCTTGAACGAGGGCTGGAGCAAGCTGCGCGGGGACCACAGATATGCCGCCAGCACCACACTGCCGATCAGGTAATACGACATCAGCGCGATCGCACCCCCGGCAATGCCCAGGCCGGGCATGGGGCCCCAGCCAAAGATGAAAAGCGGCGACAGCGGCACCAGCACCACCGCACCCAGCACCGTGACATACGCGGGCACGGCCATGTTGCCCGTGCCCCGGATCACGGCCGACAGCGTGTTGAACAGCCACACCAGAAAAGCGCCCGCAAACACCCAGTTGGAATAGACCAGTGCAGCATCCAGCGCGCCTCCGGTGCCGCCCATGCGGGTATAAAGCCAGCGCCCTCCTCCCACCACGCCCACCGTAAAGATCAGCGAGAACACCGCCGCAATCGCCAGCGCGTGCAGCACCAACGCGTCGGCATCGTCCCGCCGCCGCGCGCCCAAAGCGCGGGCAATGGCCGACGCGATGCCGCCGCCCATGGCACCGGCAGAGGTCATCTGCATCAGCATGACCACCGGGAACACCAGCGCCATGCCCGCCAGCGCATCGGTGCCCAGCTTGCCGACAAAGTAGGTCTCGATAAGCCCGACGCCCGCCTGCGCCAGCATCACCAGCACATTGGGCGCAGCCAGTCGCAGCAGCGTGGGCGCAATGGGCGCCTCCAGCAGCATGCGGGTGCGCGGGTTCAGGGTGTCGGTCATGTCGTCACCGCTGCAGCAGCACGGGGTTTGCGCGGCCCCACGATGCGCACGGTAAACAGTTGCAGCACATCGGGGACTTATTCGTCATGGCCAGCCTCCTGCATGGGAAGCGCCGCCAGCAGATCCATGGATTCATCCACGAGTGCATGCAGCGCCATCACGCGTTCGGCGCCCAGCGTTTCGTTCAGCGCCAGTTGGGCCGCCTTCCAGTGGCGCTGCGCTTCGGCGCGTTTGTCGCGGCCGGTGTCGGTGATGTGCACCAGGCGGCTGCGCGCATCGGCGCCGGCCTCCAGCGTGACCCAACCGGCATCTACCAAAGGGCGCAGGTTGCGGGTGAGGGTGGAGGCATCCATTTTCATGGCCACCGCCAGGTCGCCTGGGCGGATTGGCCCCAGCTTGAGCACATGCGACAGCAACGAATACTGCGTGGTCTTGAGCCCGCACTTCGCCATTTCGGCGTCGTAGTGGGTTGCCACGCGGCGCATCAGCTGGCGCAGCTTGAAGTTGGTACAGCCTTGCGGCAGCGCCTGGGGCGCCTGGGAAGCGGGCGCTCGGGCAGAGTCCATGGAGGTTGTGTCGGCTTGCATGAATTTAATTGTATCTGCAATAATTGCATATGCAATATCTACATTCAAACTCCACCACCGACCACGACACCCCATGACCCAACACAACCACCTTGAACACTGGCTTGCGCAAGAACGCGAGATCCTGGAGCGGCTGGAAGTCGGCCCCGGCCCGGGCGTGGCGCAGCGTGAACAGATTGCCCACCTGAACGGCCTGGAACAGATGCAGGCCATGCTGCGCGGCGAGCTGCCCTACGCCGCCATCGCCAAGACGCTGGATTTTCTGATTGTGGAAGTGGGAGAAGGCACGGCCATCTTCCAGGGCACTCCGCGCGCCGAGCACCTCAACCCCATGGGCACCGTGCACGGCGGCTGGTTTGCCACCCTGCTCGACTCGGCGCTGGGCTGCGCCGTGCACACGCGCATGGAGCCCGGGCGTGGCTACACCACGGCCGAGCTGGGCATCAACCTGGTCAAGGCCGTCACGCCCAAGGTGCAACGCGTGCGCGCTGAAGGCCGCGTGATCCACAGCGGGCGCCAGTTGGCCACGGCCGAAGCGCGCCTGGTGGGCCCGGACGGCACGCTGTATGCCCACGCCACCACCACCTGCCTGGTTTTTGACTTGCCTGCACAATCGAGGGCATGAAATTCCTCCACACGATGCTGCGCGTTGGCAACCTTCAACGCTCGATTGATTTCTATACCCAGGTGCTGGGCATGCAACTGCTGCGCCAGTCCGAAAACCCCGAGTACAAATACTCGCTGGCGTTTCTGGGATTTGATGGCGGCAACCCCGGTCAGGCCGAAATCGAGTTGACCTACAACTGGGGCACCGAGAGCTACGAGCACGGCAACGCCTATGGCCACATTGCGCTGGGCGTGCCAGACGCCTACGCAGCATGCGAAAAAATCAAGGCCGCTGGCGGCAATGTGACGCGTGAAGCAGGCCCCGTCAAAGGCGGCAGCACCGTCATCGCGTTTGTCACCGACCCCGATGGCTACAAGATTGAGTTGATCCAGCGCACAGAGGGCGCGGGCGGTACGGGTTTGCGTTGAATCGTGCGTTCAAGCGGTTGACGGGCAGTAGACCCATTTTGCTATTAATATAGTAGCTATTGGCGCTTTATTGATAAGGGCTAGAGGCACTTTTTATACAAATAAGTGGTTCTTCTGACGCCACCGCTTGCTGGTGGGCACCGCACCCCCAGCGCGGGAAATCCGCAGTACACCCGCAAAAAAGCCCGGCAATGCCGGGCTTCTTCATGGGGGCAGGCAGGGGTGGCATCCACGGCTCCCCTGCCCCACCAGAACTTGGGCTTACATGCCGCCCAGGACCACTTCCACACGGCGGGCTTCGGCGTTGCTGCCGGTGGCGGTGGTTTCTTCGGGCTTCTTCAGCTCGATCTTGTCTTCGGCCACGCCCAGGCCCTTGAGCGCGTCGCGCACGGCAAGGGCGCGTTGCTTGGCCAGCTCGGCATTCAGGGCGGCGTCGCCCGTGGCGTCATGAAAACCAGACACCACGGCCATTTTTCCGTCGGCTACACCCTTGACGACATCGGCCAGAGCTTCGTTGGCGCCTGCAGCCAGATCGGCCTTGCCGCTGGCAAAGTAGAACTTCACCACGCCGTTTTCCACGCGCACGCTGGCGCCGTCGGCTGCCATTGCATCAGCGTCTACGGCCGCCGCTGCTGGCGCGGTGCCTGCAACAGCCGTTTCCGCAGGCTGGGATTGGGCCGATCCGCCCAGCTGCTTGACCACCACGGTGCCCACCACCACAGAGATCAACAGCGCAATCAGCGCAATCAGGAAACCGAGGGCAAAACGCTGCTGGCTGTCGTCGTCAGAACTGTTGAATGACATGGGGAAAACTCCGTAAATAATGACCTGTTGGCCCAACCGACAATTGTAAAGTGTTGCCATGACGATGCTCCCCGCGCCCACCCGTGATCCGGCACCCATGCTGGAGCGTGCCTTGCAGCAATGGGGCGGCCGCAGCGATCTGTGGGTGTTTGGCTATGCCTCGCTGATCTGGCGGCCTGACTTCGACTTTGCCGAGCGCAGAAGCGCGCGGGTGCACGGCTGGCATCGGGCGCTCAAGATGTGGAGCCGCATCAACCGGGGCACGCCCGAATGCCCTGGCCTGGTGTTTGGCATGCTCTCGGGCGGTAGTTGCCGGGGGATGGTGTTTCGGGTGGAGCGCGCCCATGCGCACGATGTCATGGTCAACCTCTGGCAGCGAGAAATGCCTCTTGCGGTCTACGACCCGCGCTGGCTCACCTGCCACACCATGCAAGGCCCGGTGCAGGCGCTGGCATTTACCTTGTCGCGCCAAAGCCCCAGCCATACGGGGGAATTGCACGAGGACGAATACCGGCGCATTTTTCTGCAGGCCAGCGGGCGCTATGGCACCACACGCGACTACGCGCAGGCCACCTTTGACGAGTTGCGCCGCCAGGGCATTCACGACCGGGCGCTGGCGCGGCTGCTTGCATTGTCCCTCCCCAAAAGCTGAGCCACCTGCCATTTGCCGATGGCGCGTGGTGCATGGTCTCGCGGACGGCCCGTACCGCCTCCCATAATGGAGCGCATGCACCTGGTTGCCATCACCTCCTTTATCGCCGGACTCATTGTTGTCATCGTGGGGGCGGAGCTCATCGTTCGTGGCGGATCACGGGTGGGTGCCCTGTTGGGGGTTTCACCCATGGTTCTTGGCCTGACGGTGGTGGCCATAGGCACCAGCACGCCCGAGCTGGCCGTGGGTTTGACGGCGGCGGCAGAAGGCAATGGTGGCCTTGCGGTGGGCAACATTGCCGGCACCAACATCGTCAACATCCTGCTGATTCTGGGGTTGAGCGCGTGGATCATGCCGCTCAAGGTGCAGCTGCTCAGCCTGAAACTCGATTTGCCCGTGATGGTGGGCTCGGCGCTGGCGCTGCTGTGGATGGCGTGGGACGGCCTGCTCAGCCGCCAAGAGGGCGCCTGGATGGTGGCTGCATCCGTGCTCTACACCATTGCCATGGTGCGCCTGAGCCGGCGTGAAAGCCTGCCCATCCAGCAAGAGTTTTCGCGCGAGTACAGCGCCAAAAACATCCTGCCCCGAGTTGCCACGCTGCAGGGCACGGTAAGTGTGCTGATGCTCGCTGCCGGTATCGTGGTAGCGGTGGTGGGGGCTGAGCTTCTGGTATCGGGCGCAGTAGACATTGCCAAATCACTGGGTGTTTCGGATGCCGTGGTGGGCCTCACCATCGTGGCCATTGGCACCTCGGCCCCCGAGCTGGCCACCACCATCATGGGAACGCTGAAAAACGAGCGGGACATTGCCATTGGCAACCTCATCGGCAGCAGCACCTATAACATCCTGTTCATTCTTGGAGCCACCTGTCTGGCGAGTCCCGCCGGAGTGCCGGTAGACGCATCGCTGCGCTACATTGACCTTCCGCTGGCCGCACTGGTGGCGCTAGTGTGTGTGCCGGTGTTCGCGTCCGACCGCCTCATTTCTCGCAAGGAGGGTGCCTGCTTTGTGGCAGCCTATGCGGTGTATCTGGGCACGCTGATTTTCTGGCGCGCATGAACACCCCCGAGCAGCCTGGCAGTGGAAGACAAACCTGCACATCGTGCGCTGCAGGCTCCTTTGCGGTGCCGGGCTGTACCTGCCCGTCCAAGAGAATGAAACGCCCCAGCCCTCGTTTGCCCGTTGGAGAATCACCATGGCCACCTTGAACCGGCTTGTCGCCGCCACCGATCTTTCCGCACCCGCGCGCCATGCGGTCGAGCGTGCCGCCAGCGTGTCACAGGCAACCGGGGCGCAGCTCGATCTGGTGCACGTTGCCACGCCCGCGCCCATAGAAAGGCTGCGGCGCCTGGCCGGGCAGATTCCGTCGGATCTGGAAAAACGCATGCTGGATGCCCCGCACAACGCCATGCAAGAGCTGGCCAAGGCAGTGGCGCGGCGCCATGGCGTTACGGCGCAGGTGCATGTGGCCAGTGGCTCGTTGCTTGCTGAGCTGCGCCAGCACACCGAAACGATCAACGCCGACCTGGTGGTGCTGGGCGCGCGGGGCGCCAGTTTCATGCGGCACATGCTGCTGGGCTCCACGGCCGACCGCATGGTGAGCAGGGCCACGCGCCCCATGCTGGTGGTCAAACAGGCGCCGCACGAGCCCTACAAGACGGTGCTGGTGCCTGTGGATTTTTCTGCGGCATCCCTGCGCTCCATACGCCTCGCGCAGGCGGTTGCGCCGGGCGCAGCGCTCATCTTGCTGCATGCCTTTGACGTGCCTTTTGAGGGAATGATGGAATTCGCCGGTGTGCAAACCGATCAGATCCAGCAGTACCGCGCCAACGCGCGCCAGGAAGCACGGCAAAATATGGAGGCGCTGTGCCTGCAGGCAGGTCTGAACCCGGCATTGACCCCGGCGCTGGTGATGCACGGGGACCCGTCACTCGTGCTGGTTCAGCAAGAACAGGAGTTCGATTGCGACCTGATCGTCATGGGCAAGCAAGGGGAAAGCTCCGTGGAAGACATGCTTTTGGGCAGCGTCACGCGCTATGCCCTGGCCCAGTCGCAGTGCGACGTGCTGATTTCGGTGTGAACGCCGCGCACAGCCACCGCACGACATTCGGCTGACTGCGCACTGTGGCTGAGAGCAGTTGTGGTTATGGGTTGCCGGATGGAGAATGTGCCCCAGACACCAAGGCGCCCACCGGCAGCGCCTGGGGCAAGCCCCCCATCTCCGTGAATGCCGGTGGTTTCCCTCAACCCACTTCAGGAGTCTTCGCCATGTCCTTTCACACCGTTTTCGTGTCGGCCGCCGTGGTGGCCTCGCTGGCCGGCTGCGCCGGGTATTCGTCAGGCCCCAGCGCCACGGCCAAACTGGAGCCCACGCGCGGCAACACCGCAGCGGGCACTTTGACCTTTGTGCAGTGGGGCGAGGTGGTGAAGGTGTCGGGCTCCATCAGTGGTCTCAAGCCGGGCGCCGAGCATGGTTTTCATGTGCATGAAAAAGGCGATTGCTCCAGCGGCGACGGCCTGAGTGCCGGCGGCCACTTCAACCCGGGTGGCAAGCCGCATGGTCACCATGGCATGGGCGAGCACCACACGGGCGACCTGCCCAGCCTCAAGGCCGACGCCAGTGGCGTGGCTGCAATCCACTTTGAATCGCGCACGATCCGCGTGGGCGGCAGCGCCAACGACATCGTGGGCAAGGGCCTGATCGTGCACCGCGACCCCGACGACTTCAAGACCCAGCCCACCGGCAATGCAGGCCCGCGCCTGGCCTGCGCCGTCATCACGGCCAAGTAACGGGCGGCGACGGGTTGCAACGTTTTGCGTTAGCCACGTTACCCGCGCGCCGCCAGCCTCTGCGCGGCGCGCTCCAGGTCCTGCACGGTGTCCACATCGGTCACCGTGCCTGCATCGTCCACCTCCACCGACCGCACCCTGCCCTGCTGCGCCTGCTGGCGCACCACGCTGGCGGCGCCCTGCTCGCCGGTCAGGGCCAGTAGCCCTGGTTGGCATTCGGCTGCAAACCCCACGGGGTGGCCGCGCTCGCCTTGGTACAAAGGCACGGCCACGGCACAGTCCGCCAGGGCGGCAGCGATGGAGCGCAGGGTTTCGGGCAACACCAGCGGCAGGTCGCCCGGCAGCACCAGCCAGCCAGGCGCGCCCGCCGTGGCGCGCACCGCCGCCGCTATCGAATCGCCCATGCCCGGGTGCCCTGCATCCTCCAGGTGCCAGGGCAAGCCGCTGGCGCGCACGGCGGCCAGCGTGTGCTCCAGCACTGTTTTGTCGCCCAAGGCGGCGCGCAGCTTGTGCACCATGCCGCCCGATGCCGCAAAGCGCTCGCCCCGGCCCGAGGCCAGCACCAGGACGGTGGGTGATGTCAGTGGCATGAGTGTGGATGGATGAATGAATGGAAGTGCCTGATGCTGAAGCCAACCGCATCATTGCATCCCTGCGCAGCAACGGCTGGGCTGTGATCGGTAAACTGTGCCACGACCAGCCCGACATCTCTGCACCCGGCGAGCGGCTGCATCACTTGCAAGACGCGATGGTGGAGGCGGTGAAAGATGCGATGACGCGGCACGGGATGCGTGCGCCATAGCGTTTTATGGGGATTTCAGGCGATTGCTAAAGAATAAAGGCATTTTCTAAGCAATGTGTGGGGCACAGCCGCGCTTACTTCAGCCTGAAGCAGCCGTCCAGAACTATGGGCAACCCCACGTCGCCCCAATCGAAATTTATCGATATGTCCCTTTGCACATGACGTCACTGGCGACATGTGCGAGGTTGGCTGTGATGCAGTGCGGAGCGGACGAGGTTCAAGCCGTCACCGTAGAAAGGTAAAACCCTTCAAAATTGATAGCTGCTAGCGCTCTGACTGAAAGCGCTAGCAGCACTTTTCGCCATAAAAAAGCAGATCCGCCGTTAACGGGGCCTCCAATCAGCGTGGAGCACTTTTTGCTCTCGATAATGTAACGTTCCCCAAGATCATTTCTAGCCGCACCAACGCTTCCCCAACAAGAGCACACCATGACCAGCATCGAACAACGCAAAGAACTCCAACGCCGCATCTGGCAAATCGCCAACGACGTCCGAGGCGCTGTGGACGGTTGGGATTTCAAGCAATACGTGCTGGGAACCCTGTTCTATCGCTTCATCAGCGAAAACTTTGCGGCCTACATCGAAGGCGGGGACGACAGCGTTAACTACGCAGCGCTGTCCGACGTCGTCATCACACCCGAAATCCGCGACGACGCCGTCAAAACCAAAGGCTACTTCATCTACCCCAGCCAGCTGTTCGTCAATGTCGCGGCCAAAGCCAGCACCAACGAAAGCCTGAACACCGAGCTGGCCAAAATCTTTTCTCTCATTGAATCCTCTGCCATCGGTTACCCGTCAGAGCGCGACATCCGGGGCCTGTTTGCCGACTTTGACACCACCAGCAACCGCCTGGGCAACACCGTCAAAGACAAAAACGCCCGCCTGGCCGCCGTGCTCAAAGGCGTAGCCGACCTGGACTTTGGCACCTTTGACGACAGCCACATCGACCTGTTTGGCGACGCCTACGAATTCCTCATCTCCAACTATGCCGCCAACGCAGGCAAATCGGGCGGCGAGTTTTTCACGCCGCAACAGGTCTCCAAGCTGATTGCCCAGCTGGCCATGCACGGACAAACCAGCATCAACAAGATTTACGACCCGGCTTGCGGGTCGGGGTCGCTGCTGCTGCAAGCCAAAAAACACTTCGACCAACACATCATCGAAGACGGCTTTTTTGGCCAGGAACTCAACCACACCACCTACAACCTGGCGCGGATGAACATGTTCCTGCACAACGTCAACTACGACAAATTCAACATCCAGCTGGGCGACACCCTGACCGCGCCGCACTTTGGGGACGACAAGCCGTTTGACGCCATCGTCTCCAACCCGCCCTACTCGGTGAAGTGGAAAGGCTCGGACGACCCCACCCTGATCAACGACGACCGCTTTGCCCCGGCCGGCGTGCTCGCGCCCAAATCCAAGGCCGACTTTGCCTTTGTGCTACACGCACTCAGCTACCTCTCAGCCAAAGGCCGCGCCGCCATCGTCTGCTTCCCCGGCATTTTTTACCGGGGTGGGGCAGAGCAGAAGATCCGCCAATACCTGGTGGACAACAACTATGTGGAAACGGTGATTTCGCTGGCCCCCAACCTGTTCTTTGGCACCACCATTGCCGTGAACATTCTGGTGCTGTCCAAGCACAAGGCGGACACCAGCACCCAGTTCATCGACGCCAGCGGACTGTTCAAGAAAGGAACCAACAACAACGTGCTGCTGGACACGCACATCGAGCAGGTCATGGCGGTGTTCGACAGCAAGGCGAACGTGGAGCACTTCGCCCTGTCCGTGCCGTTCGAGAAGGTGGCCGCCAACGACTACAACCTCTCGGTCAGCAGCTACATCGATGCCAAGGACAACCGCGAGGTGGTGGACATTGCCCAGCTCAATGCCGAGCTGAAAACCACCGTGGCCAGGATCGACAAACTGCGGACGGAGATTGATGCCATCGTGGCCGAGATTGATGGCGTGGAGACAGAGGCATGAGTCGCATTGATGACCTCATTGCCGAACACTGCCCAAGTGGGGTGGAGCTCAAGCGTCTTGGCGACATTGTGCGCATCAAGAACGGCAAGGATCACAAGACGCTTGGCGATGGCGAGTTTCCAGTTTATGGCTCCGGTGGAATCATGCGATATGCCGACACCTACGCCTACAACAAACCTTCGGTCTTGATTCCGCGGAAGGGCTCGCTTGGTAATCTGTTCTTCGTCGATGTTCCGTTCTGGAATGTTGACACCATCTTCTATACGGAAATTGACGAAGTACAAATTCGGCCGAAATTTCTTTACTATTTCTTGACAACGGCAGGTCTTGGAGATATGAACCAAGCGGGCGGCGTGCCAAGCCAAACTCAATCTGTCTTGAACGAGTTGACAATCCCCGTCCCGCCACTTGAAGTACAGCACGAAATCGTCCGCATATTGGACGCCTTCGCCGAGCTTACAGCCGAGCTTACAGCCGAGCTTACAG
This sequence comes from Acidovorax defluvii, assembly GCA_003268905.1. GTDB lineage: Bacteria > Pseudomonadota > Gammaproteobacteria > Burkholderiales > Burkholderiaceae_C > Acidovorax > Acidovorax defluvii. The sequence goes on along the minus strand of QLTU01000014.1, from coordinate 91,233 downwards.
CCCGCAAAAAACAATATCACTACTACCGAGACCAGTTGTTGCGTTTTAAAGGAGACGAAGTGGAGTGGAAGGCGTTGGGGGAAATTGGGGACGTGAAGATGTGCAAACGTATCTTGAAAAGCGAAACCCAGTCCGAAGGCGATGTACCTTTTTACAAGATTGGCACTTTTGGAAAGCAAGCTGATGCCTTTATTTCCGAAGAGATTTATGAGTCATACAAAAGCAGATACTCCTTCCCAAAGACAGGCGATGTTCTGATTTCAGCAGCAGGAACAATTGGACGTGCCGTGGTGTATGACGGTAAACCAGCATATTTCCAAGACAGCAATATTGTGTGGCTAGATAACGACGAAAGTATCGTGAGCAATAGATATCTATGGCACTGCTACAAGATCGTTAATTGGTTCGTTTCCGGTGGCGGGACCATTGATCGACTCTACAACGACAACATAAAGAAAACCAAAATTCCTGTCCCTTATCCAAACAATCCAGAAAAGTCACTTACTGAACAAGCCCGCATCGTCGCCATCCTCGACAAGTTCGACGCGCTGGTGAACGACCTCTCTTCCGGCCTGCCCGCCGAAATCAAAGCGCGTCGTCAGCAATACGAACACTACCGGGACAAGCTATTGAGCTTCGCAGAGCTGGAGGCCACGGCATAACATGGGCAATATCACCCACCACAGCGATTACCGCCTGGCGCTGGCGGCCATCAAGCAACGCATCCAGAGCTCGCAAACTCGCGCCGTGCTGGCGGTGAATGCCGAACTGCTGGGCCTGTATTGGGACATTGGCCGGCAGCTGGATGCCTGGCAGCGTGAGCGCGCCTGGGGTTCGGCGGTGGTGGAGCAAATGGCACAAGATCTGCAGGCCAGCTACCCTGGCATGAAAGGCTTTTCGCGCACCAGCCTGTTTGCCATGCGACAGTTTTATGCCTTCTTCAGCCCGCAGTTTCAAGTTGTCCCACAGCCTGTGGGACAAATGCCGTGGGGGCATGTGCGCACCTTGCTGGCCAAGGTCAAGTCCGTAGAGCTTGTGCTGCTGTATGCGCAGGCCTGCATCGAGCATGGCTGGAGCCGCACGGTGCTGGAGTGGCAGGTTGAGCAGCGCTTTCATGAGCGTGCGGGCAAGGCGGTGGGCAACTTTGCGCAGACTCTGCCAGCGCCCCAGTCAGAGCTGGTGCAGCAAAGCCTGAAAGACCCGTATGTGTTCGACTTCTTGACGCTGACCCCACAGGCGGTGGAGCGTGATATTGAGAACCAGCTGGTGGCGCAGATCACCCGGTTTTTGCTGGAGCTAGGCAAGGGCTTTGCGTTTCTTGGACGGCAATACCCTTTGGTGGTAAATGGTAGGGACTACTTTCTGGATCTGCTGTTCTATCACGCACGTTTGAAGTGCTATGTGGTGATTGAGCTGAAGGCGGGTGAGTTCAAACCCGAGTACGTGGGCAAGCTCAACTTTTACCTGTCGGCGGTAGACGACCAACTGCGCGCCGACGGGGACCAGCCGACCATCGGCCTGATCTTGTGCAAAGACAAAGACAAGTTGGACGTGGAATACGCGCTGCGCGATATTCACAAGCCCATGGGCGTGAGTTCATTCATCACCAAAGACATTCCCCTATCGGTGCAGTCGCAATTGCCGACCGTGCAGGAGATTGAGAGCGAGCTGACCGCGCTGATGCACAACGATGAGAGCAAGCCGAATGAGTGACTACAAGACCATTGCCGAATCCAAAAACTTCATCGTTCTGGACAAGTACACAAAGGAATGGCAGGCTAACGAGAGCTACCAGAGCGAGGGCGATCTGGAGCGAGAGCTCATTCAGGACCTGGTGCACCAAGGCTATGAGGCCCCGTCAGGCTTGAACACGCCTGCCGCCTTGCTGGCCAATGTGCGTGCGCAACTGCAAGCGCTCAACAACGTGCAGTTTGCAGAGTCTGAGTGGAAGCGCTTTGTGGAAACTTGGCTGGACAAGTCCAGCGATGGCATCGTTGAGAAAACCCGCAAGATTCACGACGACTATGTGCACGATTTCGTGTTTGACGATGGCCGCATCCAGAACATATACCTGCTGGACAAAAAGAACATTGCCCGCAACAAGGTTCAGGTCATCAAGCAGTTTGAGCAAGCGGGCTCACATGCCAATCGCTATGACGTGACCATTTTGGTCAACGGCTTGCCGCTGGTGCAGGTGGAATTGAAGAAGCGCGGAGTGGCAATTCGTGAAGCCTTTAACCAGGTGCACCGCTACAGCAAGGAGAGCTTTAACAGCTTGCATTCCTTGTTCCAGTATTTGCAGCTGTTTGTGATTACCAACGGCACGGACAGCCGTTACTTTGCCAACACCACCCAGCGCAATAAAAACAGCTTCGACTTCACCATGAACTGGGCGAAGGCGGACAACAGCCTGATCAAGGACCTGAAGGACTTCACGGCTACCTTTTTCCAAAAGCACACGTTGCTCAATGTGCTGCTGCACTATTCGGTGTTCGATGTCAGCAATACGTTGCTGGTGATGCGCCCGTACCAGATTGCCGCCACGGAACGCATTCTGTGGAAGATCAGAAGCAGCCATCAGGCCAAGAACTGGAGCAACACGGAAAGCGGCGGCTTCATCTGGCACACCACCGGCTCGGGTAAGACGCTGACCAGCTTCAAGGCGGCACGCCTGGCCACCGAGTTGGACTTCATCGATAAAGTGTTCTTCGTAGTAGACCGCAAAGATCTGGACTACCAGACCATGAAGGAATACCAGCGCTTTTCACCGGACAGCGTGAACGGGTCGGACAGCACGGCGGGGCTGAGGCGCAACCTGGAAAAGGAGGACAACAAGATCGTCGTGACCACCATCCAGAAGCTCAACAACCTGATGAAGAGCGAGGCTGACTTGCCAATCTACGGCAAGCAAGTGGTATTCATTTTTGACGAGTGCCATCGCAACCAATTTGGCGAAGCCCAGAAGAACTTGAGGAGAAAGTTCAAGAAGTTCTGTCAGTTTGGCTTCACCGGCACGCCCATCTTCCCGGAGAACGCCCTGGGCGCCGAGACCACGGCCAGCGTGTTTGGTCGTGAACTACATTCGTACGTGATCACTGATGCGATTCGAGACGAGAAGGTCTTGAAGTTCAAGGTGGACTACAACGATGTACGCCCACAATTTAAGGCCATCGAAACCGAGCAGGACGAGAAAAAGCTGAGCGCAGCGGAGAACAAGCAAGCCCTGCTGCACCCTGACCGCATCCGCGAGATCACCCAGTACATCCTGAACAACTTCCGCCAGAAGACCCACCGACTGCACGCGGGCAACAAGGGCTTCAATGCCATGTTTGCCGTCAGCAGCGTGGATGCCGCCAAGCTGTACTACGAATGCTTCAGGGAGTTGCAGAAGGCCAGCGACAAGCCGCTGAAGGTGGCGACCATCTTCTCGTTCGCGGCCAACGAGGAGCAGGACGCTATTGGCGACATTCAGGACGAGAGCTTTGATGTGTCTGCTATGAACAGCAGCGCCAAGGAGTTCCTGAGCGCAGCGATTGCGGACTACAACGCGCTGTTCAAGACCAACTTCAGCGTGGACAGCAACGGCTTCCAGAACTACTACCGCGACCTGGCCAAGCAGGTCAAAGCCAAGGAAATTGACCTGCTCATCGTGGTTGGCATGTTCCTGACGGGCTTTGATGCTCCCACACTCAACACCCTGTTTGTGGACAAGAACCTGCGCTACCACGGGCTGATGCAGGCCTATTCGCGTACCAATCGCATCTTCGACGCCACCAAGACCTTCGGCAACATCGTCACCTTCCGCGACCTGGAGCAGGCGACCATTGATGCCATCACCCTGTTCGGTGACACCAACACCAAGAACGTGGTGCTGGAGAAAAGCTACAAGGAGTACATGGAAGGCTTCACCGACGCGGCCACCGGTGAGGCGCGGCGAGGCTTCATGGATGTGGTGCAGGAACTGGAAACACGCTTCCCAGACCCAGCAGCCATTGAAAAGGAAGCCGACAAGAAGGCCTTCGCCAAGCTGTTTGGCGAATACTTGCGCATCGAAAACGTGCTGCAGAACTATGATGAGTTCGCCAGCCTTAAAGAGTTGCAAAGTGTCGATATGACGGACTCTGCTGCGGTGGAGGCGTTCAAGGCCAAACACTATCTAAGCGAAGACGATCTGACCGAGCTGCAGGCCATCACGCTCCCAGCCGAGCGGAAGGTTCAGGACTACCGCTCGACCTACAACGACGTGCGCGATTGGCTACGCCGTGAGAAGGCCGGGGCCGAAAAGGAAAAGTCGACCATCGACTGGGATGATGTGGTCTTTGAGGTGGACCTGTTGAAGTCACAGGAAATCAACCTGGACTACATCCTTGAACTGATCTTCGAGCACAACAAGAAGATCAAGAGCAAGTCGGAGTTGGTGGATGAGGTGCGCCGGGTGATTCGGGCAAGCCTGGGCAACCGCGCGAAAGAGAGCCTGCTGGTGGACTTCATCAATCAGACCGATCTGGACAAGATTGGCGACAAGGTCAGCGTCATAGATACCTTCTTCGTTTTTGCCCAAGCGGAACAGCAGCGTGAAGCGCAGGAGTTGATCGCCACCGAAAACCTCAATGCCGAGGCCGCCAGACGCTACATCGCCACTTCACTCAAGCGAGAGTTCGCCAGCGAGAACGGCACGGAACTCAACGCCGTCCTGCCCAAGATGAGCCCGCTGAATCCCCAGTACCTGACCAAGAAACAGACCGTGTTTCAGAAAATCGCGGCTTTTGTTGAAAAGTTCAAAGGTGTCGGTGGGCAGGTTTGACCCGAGGGGTCGCGAAAGCAGGACATGCTAAGTTCAAACCCAAAAGGAACTACGCCCCCAACGTGACGGTTGGTTAGGGTCGCGCCCTCACATGCCGGGCCCTTAAAGCCCGGCGTTCTCATTCCAGTTACGCCAACCTAAACGGCAGCTCGCGCGGTGTCTTGCCCGTGATCTGGGCAATGGCGTTGGCAAATGCCGGTGCCAGCGGCGGCAGCCCTGGCTCGCCCATGCCCTTGGGTGGGTCGGCGCTGGGCACGATGTGCACGGTCACCTGGGGCATGTCGGTGATGCGGGGCACGGCAAAGTCGCCAAAGTTGCTTTGCTCCACCACGCCGTCCTTGAGCGTGATGGCCGCCCCCGGCAGGCACATCGACAAGCCCATCAGTGCCGAGCCCTCCACCTGGGCCTCCACGCTTTTCGGGTTGATGGCCAGGTTGCAGTGCACGCCCGCCGTCACGCGGTGCAGCTTGGGCGTGCCGTCTTTTACCGATGCCTCGACCACATAGGCCACCACCGATTCAAACGACTCATGCACCGCCACGCCCCAGGCGCGGCCGGGTGCCAGCTGTTTTTTGCCGTAGCCCGACTGCGCCACGGCCAGCTGCAGCGCGGCCTTGTGGCGCGGGTGCTTGTCGCCCATCAGGGCCATGCGGTAGGCCACGGGGTCTTGCTGGGTGGCGCGGGCCACCTCGTCGATGAGGGTTTCCATGACGTAGGCCGTGTGCGTGGACCCCACGCTGCGCCACCACAACACGGGCACGTTGACCTCGGGGTGGTGCACCGAGAGTTTCATGGGCACGTCATAGGGCTCTTTCATGCCCTCGATGGCCGTGGCGTCGATGCCGTTCTTGACCATGAAAGCCTCGAACGGCGAGCCTTTGATGATGGACTGGCCCACGATGGTGTGGTCCCACGCCAGGATGCGGCCCTTTGCGTCAAACCCGATCTCGGCGCGGTGTACGTGCATGGGGCGGTAGTAGCCGCCCTTGATGTCGTCCTCGCGGCTCCACAGCGTGCGCACCGGCGCGCTGATGCCCGCCGTGCGCACGGCCTTGGCCACGCCGCAGGCCTCGACCACGTAGTCGCTGCTGGGGATGGCGCGGCGGCCAAAACCGCCACCGGCCATCTGCGTGTGCACTTGGATGTTCTGCGGCGGCAGGCCCAGTGTTTTGGCGGCGGCCATCGCATCCAGGCCCGGCATCTGCGTGCCCATCCACAGCTCCGCCTTGTCGCCATCGAGCTGGATGGTGCAGTTGAGCGGCTCCATGGGCGCGTGCGCCAGATAGGGGAAAACAAACTCGGCGCTGATCTTGTGGGGCGCACCCGCCAGCGGCGCCATGTCGGCCTGCATGGCCATGTTGCCGGGTTGGGTGGCCAGCTTGCGGTACTGCGCCAGCAGCGCGGTGGTGTCGGGCTTGCCCACTGCGCTGGTATCCCATTCCACCTTCAGCGCATCGCGCGCCTGCTTGGCGGGCCAGTAACCATCGGCCACGATGGCCACGCCCTCCCCGCCCCGGTCGGTGGGCACGCGCAGCACGGCTTTTACGCCCTTGATGGCTTTGGCGGCGCTGTCGTCCAGCGACTTCACCTTGCCGCCAAACACCGGCGGGCGTGCCACCACGGCCGTAAGCATGCCGGGCAGGCGCACGTCAATGCCGTAATCCTGCTGGCCGCTCGATTTGGCCTGGGCATCCAGCCGCCCGGTGGGCTTGCCGATCAGGCGGAACTGCTTGGGGTCCTTCAGGGCAACCTTTTCGGGCACGGCCTGCTTCATGGCGGCTTCGGCCAGCGCGCCGTAGCCCAGCTTTCTTCCACCGGGGCCCACCACAAAACCATTGCTGGTGCGCAGTGCCGAGGCATCCACGCCCCACTGCGCCGCAGCGGCCGACACCAGCATGGCGCGGGTGCGCGCGCCCAGTTCGCGGTATTGGGTGTACGAGTTCTTGATGGAGTTGGAGCCGCCCGTGAGGTGCATGCCCATCAGCGGGTCGGCATAGGCCGCACTGGCGTCGCCGTGCACGCTGCGCACCTTGCTCCAGTCGGCGTCCAGCTCTTCGGCCAGGATCATCGGCAGGCCGGTCTGCACGCCCTGACCAAATTCCAGCCGGTTGATGGTGACAGTGACGGTGCCGTCGGCGTCAATGCGCACAAAGGCCGAGGGCTGCTCAAACGGTTTGAGGCCTGCGGGCGCCGTGGCCGACCCCGCGCCCTGCGCAGCGGCCACCAGCGGAAACGCGCCCAGCGCAAAGCCCGAAGCCGCCGATACCTTGAGGAAGGTGCGGCGCGCCACGCCTTCCATTGCATCATCAACTCCTGAACTGATAGCTGCTTGCGCTTTACCCATAAGCGCTTGAAGGTGTTTTGGGATAAAACGGTGTGCCTGGCCCTGCAGGGCGTCGGTGTCGAAGTGCATGGTGATCTCCTTCAAGCCAGAGTTTTGGCAGCGTCATGAATGGCGGCACGAATGCGCACATAGGTGCCGCAGCGGCACACATTGCCCGCCATGGCAGCGTCAATGTCGGCGTCGCTGGGCTTTTTTGTGCCCTTCAGCAAGGCGGTGGCGCTCATGATCTGGCCGCTTTGGCAATAGCCGCATTGCGCTACGTCGTGCTTAACCCAGGCGGCCTGCACGGCCCGGCCCACCTTGTCCTGGCCCACGGCCTCGATGGTGGTGATTTTTTGCCGGGCCGCTGCCGAAATGGGCGTGGTGCACGAGCGCACGGGCACGCCATCCAGAAGCACCGTGCACGCCCCGCACAAGGCCTGGCCGCAGCCAAACTTGGTGCCGGTCATGCCCAGCGTGTCGCGCAGGGCCCAGAGGATGGGGGTGGATTCATCGGCATCCACAGCCGTGTCTTTGCCATTGATGTGGAGGGTGGGCATCGTGGTTTCTCCGTGGGAAAGGTGTTGTTGTATGGCCGATCAGCAAACAGATGGGGGCAGCGTCAGCGACGCCATCGGTCACGAAGGGGTTGAGGTGTGATGGATGGCATTTTTAAAAGAATATTAATTCGGTTAATAAACGTATCTATGGCAGATAAGCGCACCCTTGTCTGCTCAGGCCTTCAAGGCATCCCAGCACAGCCCAAAAGCCATCTGGTGCACGGCCTCTTCGTCGGGCAGAACCTTGGTGCGTATCAGGTTGCCCGTCTCGCGCACCGAGCCGACCAGGCTGGCCGTGAGCAGCGGTATCGGCACGGCCTTCAAAATCTCCTGCCGCTGGCCCTCTTCCATCAAGGCAAAAAACCCCGACATCAGGCGGGTCGAGAATTCGCGGTTGCCCTCGGTAAACCAGGGCGAGTTGTAGTACTGCTCCTGGAAAACCACCTCGGCGTACTGGTCCAGCCGGTGCCTCAGCAGGTTGCCCCAGGCGCGGCGCACCCGCGCCCGGTAAGGCAGGCCGGGCACCACGCCCTCCATGATGCGGGCGGCGGTCACCGTCTTGGCGTCCTGGTAGAGCTGGCTGATGAGCTCGTCCTTGGACGGGTAATACACATACAGCGTGCTGGTGGCAATGCCCGCAGCGCGGGCAATGTCGGCCATGGTCAGGCCGCTCAGGCCCGTCTGGGCCACCAACTCGAAGGTGGCCTGGGCGATGGCGCGCTGTTTTTCGTCGTCTTTGGGTTTCATTGCCGCGCCAATATAAGCGAATATAAATTCGACCACAATCGGTCCGACCCGAAACCCCGAAATACGATGGCCGCCAATGATTGGCGACGTGCACAATCGTGCCCATGACCCTCTCTATCGCCGACCTTCGCAAGAGCTACGAGCGCGCCGAACTCAACGAAGACGCCTCGCACGCAGCCCCCCTGCAGCAGTTTGACCAGTGGCTGAAAGAAGCCATTGCCTCGGAAGTGCCCGAGCCCAACGCCATGACCGTGGCCACCGTGGGCAGCGACATGCGCCCCAGCACGCGCGTGGTCCTGATCAAGGGATTTGACGAGCGCGGCATCGTCTGGTTTACCAATTACGACAGCCGCAAGGGCCGCCAGATTGCCGGCAACCCCTATGTGGCACTGCAGTTCCACTGGGTAGAGCTGGAACGCGTGGTGCGCATCGAGGGCATTGTCGAAAAAGTGAGCGACGCCGAAAGCGACGAATACTTTGCCAGCCGTCCGCTGGATTCGCGCATTGGCGCCTGGGCCAGCCCGCAAAGCCAGGTGATCTCGGGCCGCGGCGTGCTGGTGGCCAATGCCGCCAAGTTTGGCGCGCAGTTCATGCTGATGCCGCCGCGCCCGCCGCACTGGGGTGGCTACCGCCTCAAGCCCGATCAGTGGGAGTTCTGGCAGGGCCGCAAGAGCCGCTTGCACGACCGCCTGCGCTATCGCCAGGAAGGCGACGCTTGGGTGCGCGAGCGCTTGGCGCCATGAGCGCCTGGCACCGGCCCCGAACCCCGGCGCCGCATTGCGCGCCGGGCTGGCCCGGCGGCCGACGGCCGCCAGCGCCATGCGCCCTTACAAACCTGCCACGGCCAAAATCACCATCGGCACCGTGACCAGGGCCAGCGCCGTGGAAACCGCAATGCTGGCGGTGACTTCTTCTTGTGCCACCTCGTAGCGCTGGGTAAACAAAAACACATTGGCGCCCACCGGCAGCGCCGCCGCAACAATCATCACGGCCAGCGGCATGCCCGACAGCCCGAGCGACCACCCCAGCGCGGCCAGCACGAGGGGGTGCACCACACATTTGACCAGCGCGATGCGCAGCGCCGCCCCAAACTGGTGGCCCACCTTGGTGAAGGCCAGCGTGACCCCCACCAGCAGCAGGGCAATAGGCCCCAGCGCCTGGCCCAGCAACTGCAGCGGCTTGCCCACCACTTCGGGCAGCACCAGCCCGGTTTGTGCAAACAACAGGCCCGCAATGATGGGCAGCGGCACCGGGTGCACGATGCCGTTGCGCACGGCCTGCAACACGGTGCGCCACATGGGCTGCTGCGTGCCGCCGCCGTCGCCGTCTTTGGCCGCGTGTTCGCGCGCGGCGGCCAGCTCAAAAACTACTGTGGCGCCGGTCAGCAAGATAAGGGCGTGCACCGAGATCAGCGTGAACAGCGTGACCAGCCCGGCCTCGCCAAACGCCAAACCCACCAGCGGCACGCCGATCATGATGGTGTTGCTGAAGGTGTTGGCCAGGCCGCGCGCGGCCGCCAGGGTGCTAAAGCCCTGCACCCCCAGCGTGGCGGCAAAAATCAGACCGGCGGCGGCGAAATAGATGGCCACGGGGCCAAAGTCGAGGTCTTGCACATGCACCGTGCTCATGGTGCGAAACAGCAGCGCGGGCGTGAGCACCATGAACACCAGGTTGGACAAATCCTTGACCGAGGTGGCCCGGATCCAGCCGCGCCGCCCCGCAAAAAAACCCAGCGCAATGAACAAAATGACCGGAATCAGGGACGCAAAAACGGGAGAGTTCACGGTGTGGCGGGCGCGGTGCGCTGAAAACGACGGGATCAGCCCGGCACCTTGCGTGTGCCGTAACTATTATTTTGATAGCTGTTAGCGCTTATCCATCAAGCGCCAGAGGCCATTTTGACTCAAAATTCACAACCATGCGGCCAACACGGCGCTGCCCACACCGCAGGCCAGCACCACCGCCCAGGGCGGCGCGCGCCAGAACACCAGCGCCACAAAGGCGGTCAGCGCCAGGCCAAAATCAGCGCCGCCGCGGATGGCGCTGGTCCACACCGGGTTGTAAAGTGCCGCCAGCAGCAGCCCGACGACTGCCGCATTTACGCCCGCCAGCGCCGCCTGGGCGTGCGGGTTGCGTCGCAGTGGCTCCCAAAACGGCAAGGCACCGGCCACCAGCAAAAATGACGGCACAAAAATCGCCACCAGGCACACCACCGCCCCCAGCCAGCCGCCCGGCCAGACCTGCATGGACGCACCCAGAAACGCCGCAAACGTGAACAGCGGCCCCGGCACCGCCTGCGTGGCGCCATAGCCGGCCAGAAACGCATCGGCCGACACCCAGCCGGGCCCCACCACCTCGGCCTGCAGCAGCGGCAGCACCACATGCCCGCCGCCAAACACCAGCGCGCCCACACGGTAAAACGCATCCACCACGGCCAGTAGCGAAACCGGCCACAGTTGCGCTGCCAGCGGCAGAAGCACCAGCAAGGTGGCAAACACCAAAAGCAGCAGTGTGCCCGTGCGCTTGCGCAGCGGCACCTGCAGGCCAATCGGCGCACCAATGGGCGCTTCTGGCGCCGCAGCCCTGCCCCGCCCAAACAGCCACCAACCGGCCCCGCCCGCTGCCAGCATCACGCCCACCTGGCCCCACACGCCGGGCACCAGCAGCACGGCGCAACACGCCAGCGCCATCAGCGTGACCTTGGCACGCCCCACGCACAGGCTGCGCGCCATGCCCCACACCGCCTGCGCCACCACGGCCACCGCCACCACCTTGAGCCCGTGGATCGCGCCCGCCGGCAACACCGCATACCCGCCCGCCAGGCCCAGCCCCAACAAAGCCAGCACCAGCGCCGAAGGCAGCGTGAACCCCAGCCAGGCCGCCAGCGCCCCCGGCATGCCCGCCCGCATCAACCCCAGCGCCATACCCACCTGGCTGCTGGCCGGGCCGGGCAGAAACTGGCACAGCGCCACCAGATCGGCATAGCTGTGCTCGGTCAGCCACTGGCGGCGCTGCACGAATTCATCGCGAAAGTAGCCCAGGTGCGCCACCGGGCCGCCAAACGAGGTGAGGCCCAGGCGCAGAAAGATCCAGAACACCTGCCATGCACAGGTGTGAACCGAGGGCGTTGCGGCCGTTGTCGATGGGTGTTGAGGCATGGGGATCAAAAAGAACGGTGAGCGCCGCGCCCAGCACAGGCGCGCCCATCCCGCCCTGGTCGGCATACACAACGGCCGTGGCCACCAGCGAGGTTCACTTCAGCACGCCATTGCGGCATGCACCGGGCCGTCGCGTTCAAGCCGCCACCTGAACCGTCTCGATCCGGTTTCTGCCGTTTTTCTTGGCCGCATAGAGCTGCTGGTCCACTGCCTCGATGAAGCTGGAGGGTTGCATGTGGGCGCCTGGCGTGACGGTGCCAACGCCAATGCTGACGGTGACGCGCTGATCCAGCGGTGATTGCGCGTGGGTGATGGCTTGCTTTTGAATCAGCCGCTGGCAGCGTTCGGCAACTTTCAGTGCCACCGAGGCATCCGCTTGCGGCAACAGCACAACGAACTCTTCGCCACCAAAGCGCGCAACCACGTCGCGCGGGCCATCCAGCGCCAGGCTCAGCGTTTGCGCAATCTCGATCAGGGCTTTGTCGCCCCGCACATGCCCGTAAAGATCGTTGTACTGCTTGAAAAAATCGATATCGAACAACAGAAGGGACAGCGGCTGCCCGTTGCTGCGTGCGCTTTCCCATTCCACTTCGAGGCTGACATCAAACCGGCGCCGGTTGGCGATGTTTGTCAGTCCGTCCTTGAACGAAAGCGCCTCCAGCTCTTTTTGCAGAGCGAGCAACTTCTCTTCGGTCTTTTTGCGCTCGCTGATGTCGAACATGAAACCAATCAGCGCCTCGGGTTCGCCGTTGTCCTTGCGCACCACATGCACCACATCACGCAGCCACACATAGCCGTTGTCCTTGGTCAGTGCCCGGTAGTCCGCCTCATGATCGATCCCGGCCTGGGATTGCGCTACGCAGAAATTCACTACGTATTCGCGGTCCTCGGGGTGCATGCGCGTCGCCCAGTCTTCCACGGTCATCCAGCTTTCGGGGCTCCAGCCCAGCAGCGCTTCGATCTGGGGGCCGATATAGGCAAACTTCTTGGTGTCCCAATCAATCTTCCACGGAATGGCCTTGGTCGATTCCAGAAGGGTTCTGTAAACCGCGTCGTCTTTGCTGAGGTCGCTCACGTCGGACATGTTCAATCCCTCCCTGGTCAGTAAGGCTGAAATTATTGCTTACATTTTGTCGGACATCACAGGTGCGTCTGCTCCTGTCGACTTCAGGGGTTCAAAGGACTGGCCCCCAGCCACAAGCCACTGCGCAAGCCCTCGGGCCGCTGCGGCGACCACACCTGTGCGCTGGAATCCCAGGTTTCCTGCTGCACATTGAGCCCGGCATACACGCCATAGCCATGCCCCGCGCGGATGTCTTCACCCGCACACAGGCTTTCGCCGGCCTTGATGGCGCCCTGGGTGTGAATGCACTCGCCGGCCTTGATGCCCCAGCCCGCCTCCAGGTGCGCCACGCCGGTAATGGCACCGCCCACCACAATGCCCTGTCCGGCCCGCAGGCTATCGGCCCCCGTCAGGTGGCCGCCCACACGCAGGCCCTTGCCGCACTCCACCAGACCGTCGACGATAAGGTCTTGCCCCACAAAGGCGCCGCCTTTCAGCGACAACTTGCCGTGGCACACCACATCCCATGCGCCGCGCAGGTCGCCTAAGCAGGTGATGTCGCCTTGCACCTCTACGCCCCAGTCTGCGCGCACGTCGCCGCCCGCCTGCAGCGTGCCCTGGCTGATGATGCTGCCCGCCACGCGAATGTCCTCGCCCGCCACAATGGCGCTGCCCGCGCGCAGCCCGCCGCCCGCGCGGATCGACCGCCCGGCCTGAATCACCGTAGCCACGTCAATCGAGCCGCGCACCTCCACCGTGCCGGCAAACACAATGGCCTCGGCCTCCAGCGCATCCACCTCCAGCACCGCGTTGGTCGGGCCAAACTGGCCCAGCAGCCAGCAGGCGTCCTCCACCCGCCCCGCGTTGACCAGCGTGTCCAGCGCCTCCTGATAATCGGTGCCGTCTTCCACATGGCGGCTGAACCACCGAAATCCGTCTGCGCACGGACTTTTTGCCCGCAAAAACTTCTTGGTGAATTCCATGGCCATCACTCCGTGCGCAGCGCGGCGGCTGCTACCAAAAGTTGGGCGGGATTAGCGGTAATGGCGGGTGTGGCAAGCAACGCGACGGTGGGCGTGGCGCCACCGGCAAGGTTTGGGGGGTACATGACGCATCTCCTGAAGGAGCGGCGCGGTGTGCGCTACAAAGCGACCGGCCGCCATCGCGCTGGGCGGGTGCCCGGCGATGGATGTTCTGCGCAGATGAGGGAAAAGAAGGTTTATCGCCGGGCAAAGGAATGTGCGACCGGCTTGTAGGGCCAGATCTCACGCACCACGGCACCCCCGCCCACGCACAGGCAGCCACGCAGCAGGCCTGGTTGGTTGGATGAGGGCAAGAAAGGCATGGGGGCGGATGGTAGCAGCGCAAAGGTACCGCACTGCGGCGCCCGGGTATGCGCGGCGGGGCCGCCGCCGCAGCGGTGGCAGAGCGTCAGGGCTGGGCGCAGGCGCTGTCCAGCCCCACCGTGCCCGCCAGCTTTTGCAGGCGCGAGCGGTTGTCCAGGCAGGCCTGGTGCTGGGCGTCGGCCGTTTTTTGCTGCGCCAGGCTTGCGGCTTGGGCGCGCTCGGCCTGCAGCTTTGCCACGCGCTCGCGGATTTGCGGCATGGCGGCCAGAGCGGCTTTTTCGCCCTCTACGATGGCATTGGCGCGCTGGCTGAAATCTGTCGAGCCCATGTCCAGCACCTGGGGGCGGATGATGACATCGGCCCGCGCCAGCTCAGCCTGCCCCAGCTTCTGGCCCATGATGGCAATCGACTGGCCCAGCGTGCCCAGCATGTCGCCCGGCGACTTGCCCCGCGCCTTGTTGGAAATGTCTACCGCCACCACCACATCGGCGCCCAGCTGGCGCGCCGCGTCTACCGGCACCGGGCTCACGATGCCGCCGTCCACAAAGTGGTATTTGCCAATGGTGACGGGCTGAAACACACCGGGCACGCTGCTGGAGGCCCGCACCGCCTGCCCCGTGTTGCCGCGCGCAAAAACCGTGCGCTCGCCGTCTTCGAGCCGCGTCGCCACTGCCACAAAGGGCTTGGCCAACTGCTCCAGCGGCTTGCGGCGCACCTGCTCGTTCACGTAGTCTTCCAGCTTCTGGCCCTGCACCAGCCCGCCGGTAGAAAACTGCAGGTCGCGAATCTTGCCCTCGTCCAGCGCCACGGCCTTTTCCTGCAGCGCAAACGCATCCATGCCGCTGGCATACAGCGCCCCCACCACACTGCCCGCACTGGTGCCCGCCACCACGGCAGGCGCAAAGCCATTGGCTTCCAGCATTTTGATGACACCAATGTGCGCAAACCCCTTGGCCGCGCCCCCGCCCAGCGCGATGCCGATCTTGATGGGGTGTGCAGGGGTGGCAGTTGCCGTGGTTTCGGCGACAGTTGGGTGTGGTCCGGGCGGGTTGCTGCCGCACGCGGTCAGGGTGGCCGCGAGCAGCAACGCCAGCGGACGCGGAAAGACGGGCAGGCGCATGCCGAAGGATCGTGCTGTCATCGGGGCGCCGAGTATAGCGGCCGTTGGAAACGCCACTTTCCATCAGCGCTCCATGCTATGCCACAGACCTGCAGGCATCTAAAAACCTGCGATCTGCTGAAAACAGACTTGCAGCCGCAGCAGCAGTGCCGAAAGCCCGGCCACAGTGAATGATGTGGCCAAGCCGCGGCAATGCAGCCAAGCCGGCCGCAAAGAATTACTTCGTCGCGTCTTTCAGGACTTCCTTGGTATCGCCGTAGGCCTTCTGGGCTTCGCCTTCGGCCTGTTTCAACATGCCTTTTGCCTGCTGCTCTTTGTTACCGACCAGCTTGCCCGCAGCTTCCTGTACTTTGCCCACTGCGTCTTTGGTAGCGCCCTTGACTTGATCCTTGTTCATCTCTAACTCCTGGTGTGCTCGACGGGGAATATCTTTGCCATGCTTGGCACAACCTGCCGCACTGAGTTCATATGTATGGCCGGTTGCTGGTCAGCGTTTCGTCGTTGCTTGCTGACCAAATACCACGATACGCAGCGTCTGCCCGCTGATAAGTAGGCCAGCTCCGACAAGGAGCGTCAGTGGCGCGCCCCTTAAAACCTGTGACTACCCGCCGGACATTTCGTAAAAAACCATATGGAAGCCAGTGATCCCGGCCGCCGTCAATGAAGGCTGACACGACCGGCAAGTCACCAGCACTATGACCACGGCCGCGTGGACTGGGCCGCACCGAAACACAGGAGCTGGGTGAGCTGGTTCAGGACACTGGCTATGTGGCGTGGGTTCGGTGAACCTCGGTGTACGCGCCCGGGCAAACCTACCCAGCGGTTTTTGACCCACGGAGTCTGGCCATGGTCACGCCAGAGGGCTGGTAGGAACAGTGGCACTGCCACACCGCACGCGACCGGGTCACGTTTTTCAACGGCCGCGTGCGGTTTGATTTTTAGCGTGCAGGCTTCCCGGCAGGCGCACGGCTTACTGATAGACATGCTATTTAAAATATAGCTACTAGCGCTTGATGAATATGCGCTAGAGACCTAAAAGGCTTGAAGCTTTAGGCCAAAAGATGGAGCATGGCGGCGCAGTCCGTCTTTCTTGCGCCTGCTGCACTTTGATAGCGGGAATGCTTGGTAAAGACGAATACCTCGACTCCACCAGCCGAATGCGGCGCTTGACGGCTTGCCCGCTCGATGTGTTTGGGAGGGGCTGGAATCGGCCACAAGCGGTCGGCCCCGCCAGCACCAGAAACCCGTCGCTCACCGACCCCAGGCAATGCTCAGTGAGCGCCGCGCACATGGCGCTTGGAAGCCGCCGCAGGTTTCGCACCTGCGTGATCGATGCCCTGGAGGATGCCGCAGTCGGCAGAGGCATGAGGCACGGGGCAGGCCGCCCGCAGCGCCCTCAGCTCCTTCTCAAGGGCGCGCAGGGCCTTGATCCGCTCGGCCACATGGCCGATGTGCTCGTCCAGCAGGCTGTTCACCTCGCCGCAATCGGCCAAGGGTTGGTCCTTGAAACGCAGCAGCACCCGCACCTCGTCAAGCGTCATGTCCAGGCTGCGGCACTGGCGGATGAACCCCAGCCGGTCCGCATGCTGCGGGGTGTAGATGCGGTAGTTGCCCTCCGTGCGCGCGGCGGCCGGCAACAGCCCCTCGCGCTCATAGAAGCGGATCGTCTCGATGGGCGTTCCGCTGACCTGGGCCAGTTCGCCGATGCGCATGGGCGGATCCGCTATTGCAAGTGACAGTTCGCGATGCAGCTTGACTCTATACCCACTTCAGGGTTTCCAATGTCGACATGGCTCACGATCACCCCCTCGACATCAAGCCGGCTCCGGCCCGAACTTCGCAATCGGCCGGCTGCGGCGCCTGCTGCGGCGCTTCCGAACACGCACCCGCTGCCGCTGCCCCGATCCCCCTGGGTGGCGGCCAGCGCTTCCGCGTCCCGGCGATGGACTGCGCCAGCGAGGAGTCCGAGATCCGCCGCGCCGTCGAGGGCATTCCCGGCATCCTGGGTCTACGCTTCCAGCTCGGCGAGCGCAGCCTTCGCATCGACGGGGATCCGCAGGCCGCTCTGGAGGCCGCAGAAGCGATCCGGAGGTCCGGATTCGAGGTGCAAGTCTGGCCCGAGGTGCCCGCATCGGGCGACGCCAGCGGCGCACCAGACCAGGCCCACGATCACGACGCGGCAACCGGGTCCGGCCTGCCCCGCCTGCTGGCTGCACTCGCTCTGGCCACGGCGGCCGAGGCCCTGTCCTTCCTGGCGCCGGACGGGACCTGGTCCAAGTGGGTCGGCCTGGCCGTCGCCGCTGCGGCCATCGGACTGGCCGGCTTCGGCACGTTCCGCAAGGGCCTGTCCGCCCTGCGGCACGGCCGGCTGAACATCAATGCGCTGATGTCGGTGGCGGTGGCGGGCGCCTTCGTCATCGGCCAGTGGCCCGAGGCGGCGATGGTCATGGCGCTGTATGCCATCGCCGAGTTGATCGAGGCGCGCGCCGTCGACCGCGCGCGCAATGCAATCAGCGGCCTGCTGGCGCTGTCACCCGACACCGCCGACCTGCGGCAGCCCGACGGCACCTGGAAGTCCGCGCCCGTCGGCAGCGTGCCCGTCGGCGCCGCGGTCCGCGTCAAGCCGGGCGAGCGCGTCGCTATGGATGCCATCGTCACCGACGGCAGCACCGCCGTGGACCAGGCGCCCGTCACTGGCGAGAGCCTGCCGGTGGACAAGGGGCCCGGCGATCCGGTCTTCGCGGGCACCATCAACCAGACCGGCACCATCGAGTGCCGCGTCACCGCCGCGGCCTCGCAGTCGACGCTGGCCCGCATCATCCACGCGGTCGAGCAGGCGCAGGGCAGTCGTGCACCCACGCAGCGCTTCGTCGACCGGTTCGCGGCCGTCTACACGCCGGCCGTGTTCGTGCTGGCGCTGGCCGTCGCCATCGCCGGCCCGTGGTTCTTCGGCTGGACCGCGCTGGCCGCGGTCTACAAGGCGCTGGTACTGCTGGTCATCGCCTGCCCCTGCGCCCTTGTCATCTCGACGCCCGTCACCGTCGTCAGCGGGCTGGCGGCGGCGGCCAAGCGGGGCATCCTGATCAAGGGCGGCGTCCACCTGGAACAGGCACGCCTGCTCAAGGCCGTCGCGCTCGACAAGACCGGCACCATCACTGAGGGCAAGCCGCGCCTCGTCGAGTGGGAGATGCTGACCGCCAGCCTGCACAGGTCGCAGGCCGAACACATCGCTGCCGCGCTGGCCGCGCACTCCGACCACCCGGTGTCGCGCGCCATCGCTGCAGGCCTGACGCCCAACAGTGTCGAGGCCCGCAACTTCTCTGCGCTGTCCGGTCGCGGCATCGAGGCCGACATCGGCGGCCAGCGCTATGTGCTGGGCAACCACCGCCTGATCGAGGAGTGCGGCCAGTGCTCCGCCGAAATCGAGGCCGTCCTTCACCGCCACGAGCAAGCCGGCCGCACGGTCAGCCTGTTGGCCACCGCGTCCGGCGTGCTGGCGCTCTTCGCGGTGGCCGACACGATCAAGCCCTCGTCGGCCGCCGCCATCAGCGAGCTGAAGGTCATGGGCATCACGCCAGTGATGCTGACCGGTGACAACCAGGCCACCGCCGAGGCCATCGGCCGCCAGGCGGGACTGACGGACATCCGCGGGAACCTGCTGCCCGAGGACAAGCTCGCCGCGATCCAGGCCATGCAGAAGCAGTACGGCGCGACCGCGATGACCGGCGACGGCATCAACGACGCTCCCGCGCTGGCGCAGGCCGATATCGGCGTGGCGATGGGCGCGGCCGGCACCGACATTGCGATGGAAGCCGCCGACGTGGTGGTGATGAACGACGACCTGCGCCGCATCGCCGAGACGGTGCGCCTGTCGCAACGCACGCACGCCGTGCTGTGGCAGAACATTGCGCTGGCTCTCGGCATCAAGGCTGTCTTCCTGGGGCTCGCGCTGTTCGACAACGCCAGCATGTGGATGGCCGTGTTCGCCGACATGGGGGCCAGCCTGCTGGTGGTCTTCAACGGGCTGCGCTTGCTGCGCAATGCCGAACGGGGCTGAGACGACAATGGATGCCCAACCCCGTCTGCTGCTGCCCACGCGGCTGCTCGACTTCACGCACCCCGCCATCGAGGGCCTCGTCGCGCAGCGCGGCTGGCGGCAGCTTGCGCCTTTCGAACGCATCGGCGCTGTCTACGACTTCGTCCGCAACGAGATCGCCTTCGGCTACAACGAAGGCGACGAACTGCCGGCATCCCGGGTGCTGGCCGACGGCATTGGCCAGTGCAACACCAAGAGCACGTTGCTCATGGCCTTGCTGCGCGCGGTGGGCATTCCCTGCCGCTTCCACGGTTTCACCATCGACAAGCCGCTGCAGAAGGGCGCGATCACCGGCCTGGCCTACTGGCTGGCGCCGCAACGCATCATCCACAGCTGGGTCGAAATCGGCCTGGAAAGCCGCTGGATCGCACTCGAAGGCTTCATCCTCGATGCGCCTTACCTGGCCAGCCTGCAGCGCCGCTTCCCGCAGGCGCGCCGCTTCTGCGGCTACGGCGCCGCCACGCCTGACCTGTCGGCGCCCGGCGTCGAATGGCAAGGCAAGGACACTTACATCCAGAAGGAAGGCATCGCCGACGACTTCGGCATCTTCGACAGTCCAGACGCCTTCTACGCGCGCCACGGTTCAAACCTGTCGGGCCTCAAACGCTGGCTCTACGAACGTGTCATTCGCCATGCGATGAACCGCAACGTCGCACGCATCCGTGCCTCGAAGTGGTGAAACCCCACGGTCCGGTCGCCTTGCCCCCGGCGCAGAAAACCCTGTAGCCGCTAGACTCTTGCCTGTGCGCCGAATTCTTGCCATCGTCCTGCTCGCCTTTCTGCCGTTCCAGTTCAGCTGGGCGGCCGTGGCGTCTTACTGCGGGCATGAGACCCAGGCCGGCGTCGAGCACTTCGGTCACCACGACCACCAGCACCATGCAGACGCCAGCGACGGAGCCGGGCTGGACGCCAATCCAACCACCATCCCCGATGTGAACTCGGATGCCGGTGACGGCAAAGCGCTCGGCGCCATGGACCTGGACTGCGGTCATTGCCACGGCACCTGCAGCATGATGCTGAATCTGCCGTCGGCGCTGCCCGGCGCGCTCTCGACGGCGCCCCCGAGCGCCACCCTCGACGAATCCGGTGGTGCGCACGCTCCAACCCGACCCGAACGCCCTCAGTGGCTGCCCCTCGCCTGATCGGCGAGGCGGGTCTCTTCCCTTTCTGAAGCCCGTTCGCGCCTGAGTGCGCGCCGCAGCATGCGGCGCCTCCGGGCACGACGCGACCGCTTGGTCGCCGCTTGCCGATCTCCCGTGAGTTGTTTTCAACACTGGAGCATCGGATGACACCTAGAAATCGAACGAAGGCCTGGCTGCTGCCCGCCAGCGTGGCTGCCGCCATGTCCGCCTGCGGCCTGGGCACTCAGGCACAGACAGCCAAAGCGACCACTGCCCCCCCTGGCATGGTCAGCGCAGCCGGCGCCACCAGCCCTCTGAGCTTGCGCCAAGCGTTTGAAGCAGCCTGGGCCCGCCAGCCCGAGGCGCTGGCACTGCAGGCGCGCCGTGACGCCGCGCGTGCTCAACAAGGCGCCGCTAAGGCGTGGACGCCCGAGCCGGCAGCCCTTGAACTCTCAAACAAGACCGACCGCATGGGCAACAACAACGGAGCGCGCGAAGTCGAGGTCGGTATCGCTGTGCCGCTGTGGTTGCCTGGAGAGCGTGGCAGCAGCGCGGCGCTGGCCGACGCCGAAGGTGCCGCCGTCGAGAGCAGGGCTATCGCGGCGCAACTGCGCGTGGCCGCCACCGTCCGCGACGCCTGGTGGCAGTGGCAGCGTGCGCGTATCGAGGTCGGAACTGCCCGCGATCAGCTGGACAACACCCGCCTCATCGCCGCCGACGTGGCCCGGCGTGCGAAGGCTGGCGATCTGGCCCGCGCCGACCAGCACCAGGCCGATGGCGCCGTGGCAAGCGCTGAGGCCGCCTTGGCCCAGGCGGAGGCTGGCCTCGCGGCCGCTCGACAGCATCTGCGTGCGCTCGCGGGCACCGCACCCGCCTTGTCCGAGGCAGGCGACACCCTGGCAGAGCCGGATCCCGGCGCGGCAGCAGCTGACCTCGAAGCCCACGCCGCGCTGCAGGAACTCAAGGATCGGGCTGCCGTTGCCGAGCGAACCGTCGCACTGACTGCGAACCAGTCGCGCGCCAACCCCGAGCTGATGTTGGCGACAACGAGTGACCGCGGTGCCCGCGGAGAGGCGTCCCAGCAGACCATCACTCTGGGCATCCGCATCCCCTTCGGCGCAGGCCCGCGCTCTGACGCCCGACGCGCCAATGCGCGCGCCGAGGCCACCGAGATCCAGGCCCAGCTGGCCCTGGAACGTGAACGTCTCATCGCAGAACGGGAAGCGGCGCGCGTGCGGGTCGAGGCCTCGCACGCCCAGCTGGCCGCCGCCGATAGGCGCGCGCAACTGGCCCGCGAGTCGCGCGGCTTCTTCGACAAGTCGTTCCGACTCGGCGAAACCGATCTGCCGACACGCCTGCGCATCGAGGCCGAAGCCGCCGAGGCCGACCGTCAAGCGGCACGCACCCGCATCGAACTCTCGGCAGCGATCTCTGCTTGGCGCCAGGCCCTCGGCCTTCTCCCTCAGTGACGCCGCAGCGAAGCCCCGGCAATCCGGCCATGACGCTGCCCATCAAATTCTTCAGGAACCCCTCCATGAACCTCCCGCATCTCTCGGCCGCACTGCTCTCAGCGGCCATACTCATCGCCTTCCCTGTCTGGGCCGGCGAAGGCCATGACCACGGTGACGCTGCACCCGCGGCCGTCGGCCAGGCGCTCCCGCGCTTCTCGGCCGTGTCCGAGACCTTTGAACTTGTCGGCGTGCTCAACGGCAAGCAGATCACGCTGTACCTCGACCGCTTTGCCGACAACAGCCCGGTGCGCGGCGCGCAGATCGAGCTCGAGATCGGCGGCGCGAAGTTCAAGGCCGAGAAACAGGGTGAAGACGAGTACGAGGTCGTGCTGCCCGACGCCCCCAAGGAAGGTGTGTTGCCCGTCACCGCCACGGTGACCGCCGGCAACGACGTCGACCTCCTGGCCGGTGAACTCGACATCCACGAGGAGGCGCACACCGAGGAGGCTGTTGCAAACCATGCCTGGCCGCAATACGCAGGCTGGGGCGCCGGCGGCGTGGCGGTCTTGGCTCTGCTCCTTTGGGGTGGACGTCGCGCCATGAGTGCTCGCAGCGTTCGCGCGGGGGGTGCAGCATGAAACGCACACTGATCGCCACCAGCCTTGCGCTGTGGTTCGCCTTGGCAGCACTGTCCCCCGTCCATGCCGGTGAAGGTCATGACCATGGCGGCGCGCCCGCAGCGCCCAGCGCCAACGGCCCACAGCGCCAGCCTGATGGCAGCGTGTTCCTGCCCAAGCCCGCGCAGCGCCAGCTGGGCGTCCGCACCTTCGCCACCGAGGCCGCCGAACTGCCGCGCACGGTGGAACTGGGCGCCAAGGTGCTGATGGACCCGAATGCCGGTGGCAAGGTGCAGCCGCTGAACGCCGGCCGCATCGAGCCGGGGCCGCGTGGCCTGCCGAACCCCGGGCAAGCGGTGCGCAAGGGTGAAGTGCTGGCCTACGTCGTGCCGTCGGCGGCGCCCATCGAACGCTCCAACCAAGCTGCACAACTGGCCGAGCTGCGTGCCGCCAAGGCCCTGGCCGACAAGCGCATCGCGCGCCTGCAGGAGCTGGCCGACACGGTGCCGCGCAAGGAGATCGAGGCGGCCGAGAGCGAGGCTGCCAGTCTGATGGCACGCATTTCTGCCGTCGGTGGTGGCCTAGCCACCCGCGAAGCGCTGCTGGCACCGGTGTCCGGTGTGATCGCCTCCGCCAACGTGGTGGCCGGCCAGGTGGTCGATGCACGCGAACTGATCTTCGAGATCGTCGACCCGTCCCGCCTGCGCATCGAGGCACTCGCCTTCGACGCTGCCATCGCTTCGAACATCGGAGCCGCGACGATGGCTGTCGGCGACAAGCGTGTGCCGTTGACCTTCATCGGCGCGTCGCGCAGCCTGCGCGAGCAGGCGCTGCCGCTCGCCTTTCGGGCTCAGGGTGATGCTCTGAACCTGCTGGCCGTCGGCCAGCCTGTGCGCGTGTTCGTGCAGACCAAGGACAAGGTCAAGGGCGTCTCGGTGCCGGTGGCTTCGCTGATGAAGAACCCGGCCAACCAGACCGTGGTCTGGGTCAAAACAGCGCCGGAACGCTTCGAGCCTCGCACCGTCACCACGGAGCCGCTGGACGGCGTCAATGCTGCGGTCACCTCGGGGCTGGAACCCGGCGACCGGGTTGCGACGCAAGCCGCCACCTTGATCAACCAGGTGCGCTGACATGTTCAAGTGGCTACTCGATAACAGCCTGACGAACCGGCTGCTGGTGATCATCGCCAGCGTCGTGCTGATGGCCTACGGCGCGTTCACGCTGTCCACCACCCCGGTGGACGTGTTCCCCGACCTCAACAAGCCGACCGTCACCATCATGACGGAGGCCGGTGGCATGGCCGCCGAGGAGGTGGAGCAGCTCATCACCTTCCCGCTGGAGACGACCATGAACGGTCTGCCCGGCGTGGAGAGCGTGCGCTCAACCTCGTCAGCCGGCCTGTCCTTCCTCTACGTCACCTTCGACTGGAGCACCGACATCTTCCGTGCCCGGCAGCTGGTGTCGGAGCGGCTGTCGTCGATGGAGGAAGGCATTGCCGAAGGCGTGGTGCCGCGCATGGGCCCGATCAGCTCGATCATGGGCGAGATCATGCAGATCGCCATTCCGGTCGATCCGAGCAAGATCAGCGCGATGGCGGTGCGCGAGTACGCGGACTGGGTGCTTCGCCCCCGGCTGCTGTCGGTGCCGGGCGTCGCACAGGTGATCCCGATCGGCGGGGAGGTGCGGCAGTTCCAGGTGCAGCCGAACACCACCCGCATGGCGGAGCTGGGCATCACGCATGACCAACTCGAAGGGGCGCTAAAGGGCTACTCGTCTAACACCTCGGGCGGCTTCCTGGAGCTGAACGGGCGCGAATACCTGATCCGCAACCTCGGTCGCACCTCGCGCCTCGATGACCTGAAGAACCTGGCGCTCACCTCCAAAGACGGACAACCTATCCTGATGCGCCAGATCGCCGAGGTGACTTTCGCCGCGGCGCTCAAGCGCGGCGACGCCGGGTATGAAGGCAAACCGGCAGTGATCCTGGGCATCCAGAAGCAGCCGACCGCCGACACCATCGCACTCACGAAGTCCATCGAAGACGCTTTGGTCGGCCTGAAAGCCTCGCTGCCGGCCGGCATGGACGCGCCGCGCGTGACCTTCCGCCAGGCCAGCTTCATCGAGGCCTCGATCACCACGCTGCAGGGCAAGCTGATTGGTGCGTCGATCTTTGTCGCGGTGATCCTCTTCTTCTTCCTGGGGACGTTGCGGCCGACCATCATCGCGTTGACGGCCATCCCGGTATCGATCTTCATCACCGCGCTGGTCTTCAAGTATTTCGGGCTGTCGATCAACACGATGACGCTCGGTGGGCTGGCCATCGCCATCGGTGGCTTGGTCGACGACGCGGTGGTCGGCGTCGAGAACGTGCTGCGGCGGCTGAAGGCCGACCGCGCGAACCATCCGCACAGTCGCCTGCACCCGATCGAGGTCGTCGCGCACGCCACGATGGAAGTGCGGTCGGCCATCCTGTATGCCACGGTCATCATCGTGCTCGTCTTCATCCCGCTGTTCGCGCTGCCGGGGCTGGAGGGCAAGCTGTTCGTGCCGCTGGGCATCGCCTTCATCGTCTCGACGCTGGCCTCGCTGATCGTCTCGGTAACGGTGACGCCGGTGCTCAGCTTCTACCTGCTGCCGCGCATGAAGAACCTCGACCACGGCGACACCAAGGTGCTGGCCTGGCTGAAGGCGCGCTACAGCAGCAGCCTTCAGGGCGTGCTCAATCGACCCAGGGCCGCCATGGCGGCCGCGGGTGCCGCGGTGCTGGTGGCCGCAGTGGCCGTGCCGTTCTTCCCGACAACCTTCTTGCCGCCTTTCAACGAAGGCACGCTGCTGATCGGCCTGCGCCTGAACCCGGGTGTCACCTTGACGGAGTCATCGGCCCTGGCACGCCAGGCCGAAGTGCTGGTCAAGCAGGTGCCGGAAGTGACCCACGTCGGTCGCCGCAGCGGCCGGGCTGAACTGGACGAACACGCCGAAGGTGTGCACGTCAGCGAGCTCGACGTGGGCCTGAAGCCCACCGCCGAGCTGACGCGCAGCATGGACGAGATCAAGGCCGACATCCGCGCGCGGCTGGTCAATCTGCCGGCCGCGCTGGAGATCGGCCAGCCCATCTCGCACCGGATCGACCACATGCTGTCGGGCGTGCGCTCGCAGATCGCCATCAAGATCTTCGGCGAGGACCTGGACGCCCTGCGCGGCCAGGCCGATGCGCTGCGTGCGAAGCTGGCGGCCATCCCTGGCATCGCCGACCTGCAGATCGAGAAGCAGGTGCTGGCGCCACAGATCAAGGTGCGCATCGACTATGCCGCGGCAGCGCAATACGGCGTGCCGGCGCCGCAGGTGCTGAACGCGCTGCAGGCGCTGGTCGAGGGCGAGAAGGTCACGCAGATCGTCGAAGGCAGCCGTCGATTCGCATTGGTGGTGAAGCTGCCGGAGTCGGCGCGGTCCGTCGAAGGGCTGGGCCAGATCCTGATCGAGACGCCGAACGGACGCATCCCGCTGTCGAAGATTGCGACGATCGAGGACGGCGACGGCCCGAACCAGATCAGCCGAGACGACGGCAAGCGGCGCATCGTGCTGTCGGCCAACGCGTCCGGGCGTGCGCTGTCGGAGATCGTCGCCGACATCCGCAAGGTGGTCGCCGAGACGAAGCTGCCAGAGGGCTACTTTATCACCCTGGGCGGCCAGTTCCAGGCCCAGGAGGAGGCCTCGCGGCTCGTCGGCCTGCTGTCCATCGTGTCGCTGACGCTGATGTTCGTGGTGCTCTACAGCCGCTACAAGTCGGCGGCGCTGTCGGCACTGATCATGGTCAACATCCCGCTCGCCCTGGTCGGCGCGGTGATCGGCCTGTGGCTGTCGGGCCAGCCACTGAGCGTGGCAGCTCTCGTCGGCTTCATCACGCTGGCCGGCATCTCGGTGCGCAACGGCATCCTGAAGGTGAGCCACTACATCAACCTGATGCGCTTCGAGGGCGAGTCATTCGACCAGAAGATGATCCTGCGCGGCTCTCTGGAGCGGCTGAGCCCGGTGCTGATGACTGCACTGGTCACCGCCTTCGCGCTGGCCCCGCTGCTGTTCGAGGCCGAGCAGCCCGGCACCGAGGTGCTGCACCCGGTGGCCGTGGTGATCTTCTCCGGCCTGATCAGTTCGACCCTGCTCGACACCTTCCTCACGCCCGCGATGTTCTGGCTCTTCGGGCGCAAGCCGACCGAAGCGCTGATGGACGACAAGGACGCCGAGGCGCTTTGATCTCTTCCCCGGCCGCACCCACCACCCCGAAAGGATTCCCATGAAGACGCAAGCCTTCCTCGCCTCCATCACCCTCGTCCTGGCTGGTTCCGCCTTTGCCGCCGGTGACAAGCACCACCACGCCCACGAGCACAAGCCGCTGCACGGCGGCGTCGTGGTCGAAGTCAAGGACATGGACTACGAACTGGTGGCCAAGCCCACCGTGATCCAGCTGTACCTGCGTGACCACGGCAAGCCGGCCGACGTGTCCAAGGCCAGCGCGAAGCTCACGCTGCTCACCGGCACCGAGAAGCAGGAAGTCGAGCTAAAGCCGGTTGGCGACAAGCTCGAAGCCTCTGGCAGCTTCAAGGTCGGCCCCGGGACGAAGGCCGTCGCGGTCGTGACCGTCGGCGGCAAGCCGGCCACCGCACGCTTCACCGTGAAGTGACCGCCATGACTGCCAGCCGACTGACCTGTGCCTCAGTGGTCTTGGTGGCTGGGCTGCTGGCGGGCTGCGCCACACCGCCGGCACCCGATCCCACCGCTGAGATCCCCTACTGCCACAAGACCAACAAGGGCCGGGTGATCGCCTGCACCACGGCCCCGGTACCGAGCCTGAACGCCGATGCGCAGGCCAAGCAGTTCGCGCCTGACCCGAATGCGCTCACTGTGTACGTCGTTCGGCGCAACTGGGGCGACGGCCGCAACTTCGTGAAGGTCCAGGCAGATGACGGAGCCACCGTCGAGACCCTGCCGAACACGATGGTGCGATACAGGCTGAAGCCGGGCTCGCACACGATCGCCTTCGATTTCGAGGGGCAGCGTCCAGCGACGACGGTCGCGGGCAAGGCAGGCGAAGTGCGTTTCGTCCGGCTCGACGGCATGGTCTGGTCCTGGAAGAGCACGTTCACCAGGGCGACCGAGTCCGATGACGCGATCCGCGAGCGCGCACTGAAGGCCAGGCTGGTGGCCGACTTGACGGTACGATGACCGCATGAGGACATTTGCCCTGTTCATCGCCACGGCCCTGGCCGAGATCGTTGGCTGCTATCTGCCCTACCTGTGGCTGAAGCAGGGCAGGTCCGCATGGTTGCTCGTTCCGGCGGCGGCGAGCCTGGCCCTCTTCGCCTGGCTGCTCACGTTGCACGAGACTGCGGCGGGGCGGGTGTATGCGGCGTACGGCGGGGTCTACATCGGCGTCGCGCTGCTTTGGCTGTGGATCGTGGACGGCATCAGGCCGACGGCATGGGACGTGGCGGGCGTCGCCGTCGCGCTGACGGGCATGGGCCTCATCATGTTTCAGCCGCGCTGATGATCAGTTCGATGCCGTAGCGTGCAGCTTCTTTGCCGGTCTGCGCGCGGCCGACCCCGGCTTGAGTGACTCCGCCGCTGTCAATCGACAGGTACATGTGATGCGCGAGCTAACGACTTGCGAACGTCTGCTTAGACGCGATACGACTGACTACAACGGGTCGAAAGCCGTCTCTCCATCCGACTCCCCCACACAAGTTCAACCCAAACTCACCAATTGCAACCGGCGCCAGCAGCGCATTTCTCTCCACTGCCAGCCCGGTCGCGCCAAATCACATCAAACCGTCATCCACATCAAAACGCCACCTTCATCCCCACGGTGATATTGCGCCCCATTAACGGCGCTGCGTTTTTGATGAAGCTGGTGTGCGCATACGCCAAGCGATCCGTCAGGTTGTTGGCCTTCAGGTACACCTGCCACGGCGTGCCGCTGCTCAGTTGGCCGCGGTAGCTCACCCCCAGGTTCAGCATGCCGTAGCCGGGCGTGGCGGTTTCAAACGCTGCCACGCGGTTTTGGCGGGCCACTTGCACCCATTCGACCTGGCCTTCCCAGGCGTTCCAGTTGGCATCCAGCCGCACGCCTGCGCGGGTGGCGGGGATGCGGGGCAGCAGGCCGCCGCCGTCGAGTTTGGCGCGCACGGTGTCGCCGAACAGGGTGACGCCCATGTTGCGCGTGACGCGCTGGCGCACCTGGCCTTCGATGCCGGTGAAGGTGGCGTCGGCCTGGCTGTATTGCAGCAGTTGCAGGCCATCCACTTCATCCAGCGTGCGGCCGTAGATGTAGTTGCTGATGCGGTTGCGAAAGACGCTGACGCCAAAGGTGGTGTCGCCGCTGGTCTTCTTCAGGCTCAGGTCGATGTTTTGCGATGTTTCGGAGCGCAGGTTGGCGTTGCCGCGTTCGTAGGTGCTGGTGGCCATGTGCAGGCCGCGCGCATACAGCTCTTCGGCCGACGGGGCGCGGCTGGCGCGGGTGAAGGATGTACCCACCTGGTAGCCGGGCGTGAACTTCCACACCGCGCCCAGCGATGCGGACGTGCCGTTGTGGCTGCGTTCGGTGCCGCCGGCCGAACCTGACGCTAAGGCCTCGGCCGTCTGGCGGTCGTGGCGCAGGGCGGCTTCAAAGCGCCAGTCGCCATACCAGTCGTTCAGGCGGTATTCCTCCAGCACAAACAGGCCGGTTTTGCGGGTAACTGTGGGCTGCACATAGGCCTCTTCGCCAATGGCGCTGAACTTGCGCCGCGAGGTTTGCAGGCCGACCACGCCCTTGAACCCGGCAATCGGCTCGTGCTGCAGTTCGATGCGGGTGTCGTAGGCCTTGTTTTTGAAGGTGGTGGCAATAGCGCCGTCTTCGACTTCGTCGTGCACGTAGTCGGTAACCCCCGCGCGCAGGCGCAGGGCCGAAAAGCCGGTGAAGGGGTTGCGCAGCTCGCCACGGATGTCAAAGCGCTCGCTGCGCAGGTCGACCACGGGCACATCTCCATGCTCTTCGGCGCCGTGGTCGTGGCCGCCGTCTTCCTCTTCTTCGTGGGCGCCGCAGTGCAGGTGGGTGCCGTGGGTGTGGCAGCCTTCAAAGCTGTGGTTGTGGCCCGGCAGGCCGTAGCGGGCGGCTTGGCGGGTGTAGGCGGCACCCAGGTAACCGCGCTCGCCCACCCACGACAGGCCCACGCTGCCGGTGTCGGTGCGGTTAAAGCTGCCCGGCACTTTGCGGGTGGGCTCGCCATCGGGCGCCCAGCCTTTGCCCACGCGGTAGTCGCCCGCGTCGCGCGCCACGCCTTCTGCGTGCACGGCCAGGTTGCCAGCGCCGCCGGTCAGTGAGAAGGCCCCTGCCCCCTCGCCCGCGCCGGTGTTGGCGCGCAGCTCAGCGCTGCCCTCAATGCCCTTTTGCGGGATGGCGGTGGGTACCTTGCCGTCGAGCACGTTGACCACGCCACCCACGGCGCCGCCGCCATACACCAGCGCCGAGGGGCCGCGCAGCACTTCGATCTGCGTGGCAAGCAGCGGCTCGGACACCACGGCGTGGTCGGGGCTGATGGTGGAGGCATCGTGCAGCTCGGCGCCGTCGCTCAGCACCTTGACGCGCGGGCCATCCATGCCGCGAATGATGGGGCGGCTGGCACCGGCGCCAAAGTGGCTGCTGGTGATGCCGGGCTCGCTGCCCAGTGTTTCGCCCAGCGTGGCCTCGCGGCGGAGCACGAGTTCGTCGCCCTCCAGCACGGCGGTGGGCGTGGTCATTTCATTGGCGCCCAGTTGCAGGCCGCTGGCCGACACGGTGACGGGGGGCAGGCTGCCTGCGGTTGGTGGTGCTGCCTGCGCATTGGCCTGTGCATGTGCCAAACCGGTGCCCCACAGCGTGAGGATGGCGGCCAGGGCCACAGGGTGCAGGGCTGGGTGGCGATGTGCAGTGCGATCGGCTGGGCAAAGGGGGTGCGTGTGGTGTGTCATGACTGCGTTGCAATAGAAATAGGTGGGCGTGCCGGGCGGCACGCGGCTTTCCGGTCCGGGGACAGGAAACCACCAAAAATATGAGTAAAAAGTGCCTCTAGCGCTTTATGGATAAGCGCTAGCAGCTATGAAATAAGGAGCGTTTGCAGCAAAAGGCGGCCATTGCGGTGCGCGCAAAGGGCTTCCGACCGGCACGGGGGAGTGCAGACCTGGCACCTGGCGCTGCGCCGGGGTGGCGTATGGATTCAAGCCCGATGAAAGTGGCCTGCCCGCCCACACGCTGACAACGCAGCGCAGGGCAGCCAACACGCTCAACCGGCTGAACCCGTCACCCGACCGCAGGCGGGCCGCGGGCCTGAAAAAGCGCAACATGGCGGGCCGCTGCGGTGGCGGCCGGGTGCACCAGCGGCGCCTGCGCGGGCGTCGGGGCGGCAAGCGCTGTGGGGGCGCTGTGCAATGCGTCGCCCAGCGCCAGCTGGTCGAGCAACAGGCAATCCACCGGCGCGTGGTGGGCCAACAGCAAATCGAGCAGGCCCTGTGCGTGGGCGGTGTGGCTGGATTCGCCGGTGTGCGCGGCGGTGATGGGTGCGCCCGCCCCTGCTGCGGCTGGTGAAAGTGCGTGCGCCTGCAGCGCCGGGGCGTGCATTACCTGGTGCAGGCGCCCCAGCGAAGGCACCACCACCAACGCCAGCAGCAGCCACACCAGCGCGGCCTGCGCCCAATGGGTGTAACGCCGCCCGCACTTGCCAGATGTGCCAGGCGTGCCAAGCGCTCCGGGTGCGCGCAGCCCTGCCCTGCGGCGGGCAACGGCTTGGGCTTGCCTGGGTGCAAGGCTTGCCGTTGGGGCGTGCGGATGGGGGTGGGCGCGGGTCACAGGGCTGGTCACGGGGCCGGGGCGAATGGGCAGCAGAAAAGAAAAAGGCGGCGGTTATTTCACCGGCACCGCATCCACCATGCGGTAGTACAGGCCGTAGGGGTCGTTGGGGAGCACGGTGAATTTGCCCTCCACCACCACCGGTTCCAGCGAATACCGTACGGGGGTTTTGGCCTTGACCTCGACCATGCTCTCCGGCCCGCCCGGCGTGCAGAACGAGCAGGTCAGCGGCACCGAGGTGAGGATGAAGTGGGTCTGCGTGGGCTTGGCGTCCAGCGGCACCATGAAGCCCTGGATGCGCTGCGTGGTCTTGTCCAGGCCCTTTTGCGCGTCGTTGAACATGGGCACGATGCGGTCTTTGGTGGTTTTCTTGGTCAGGTCGGTCAGCACCGACCATGGCACCACGTCGTTGCGTTGGGGCAGCGGCGCAATCGGGCTGCTGGGGCTGTGGTAACCGGCGCCCGCGCCCGCTGGCACACCTGCAGCCGCCCCCGCTGCACCACCGGCGCCGGGCAACGGAGCGCCGGGCGCCGGTGCCTCGGCCGCAGGCTTGGCGCCCTGCGCACCCACCTGCGCGGGGGCCGCAAAGCACGCGGCCAGCGCCACCACCAGTGCGGCAGCGCGCCGTGGGGCAGAGCCGTATCGCCGGGAACAAACCATTGCGGGATGGGGCATGGAAATAACCTTCAGTGAACTGCGTTGCAGCAACAGGGCCGGATTATTTTGCGCAGTTTCAACGCGCATAAGTGCGTGGGCGCCTCAAGCCCATGCCACCGAGGCCAGGACACCGGTGGCGTCCCCCTCGGGGTAAGGCGCTGCGGTTGCCATGGTATTCACTCCTTGCGGCCAGGACACCGGTGGCGTCCCCCTCGGGGTAAGGCGCTGCAAGCAACGCAGGAGGGCTCAGGTGCGGGCTTCAGTGGCTGTGGCGCATGCCGCAGTTTTTGCCAATGCCCAGGCCTTTGCAGGCGGTCTGGAGTTCTTTTTGGCAAACGTCGTGGCCCTTGCCCGTCTCAAGGCATTTGGCAGCGGCCTCGTGCGCGGCGGCCATGGCGCGGTGGCGCTCGATGTCGGCCTTGGTTTCCTTGTCGCTGTGGGTCTGGGCATGTGCCAGGGCACCAGCCAGCAACAGGGGGGCCAGGGCCAATGCGGTGAGGAGCTTTTTCATGGAGAGCCTTTCAGGTAGGTTGGGTTGAAAACAGGAGTCACCGGGCGGGTCAGGGCTGACTCAGCAAGTCGGCCACGTCGGTGCGGTAGGCCTGCACGGCGGGCAGCAGCGCCGCCAGCGCGGCCACGCCTGCGGCCAGCAGCGGCACACCGGCTTCGGCGGGCAGCCAGATCCAGCCGGTAACCGGCAGCAGGCCCTGCGCCTGCAGCGCCCAGCCCAGGCCGTGGGCCAGTGCGTGGCCCAGCAGCAGGCCCAGGGCAGACGCCAGCGCGGCCAGCCACAGCGCCTCGCACAGCACCAGCCCGGCCACGCGGCCCGGGGGCGCGCCCAGCATGCGC
This sequence comes from Acidovorax defluvii, assembly GCA_003268905.1. Lineage (GTDB taxonomy): Bacteria > Pseudomonadota > Gammaproteobacteria > Burkholderiales > Burkholderiaceae_C > Acidovorax > Acidovorax defluvii. The sequence continues at coordinate 58,464 of QLTU01000014.1, read as the reverse complement.
AGCATGGCCAGGTCGGCGCGGCGCTCGCGCACGGCGTTCCACAGCGCAATGAACACGCTGAGCGCCGCCACCGCCAGCAGCACGCCGCCAAAGGCGCGCAGCACGTCGGCGCCCACGCCCAGCAGGCGCAGCAGGCGCGTGACCTCGATGGCGGGCGCCGCTGCCTGCAGGGCGGTGTCGGCATTGATCTGGCGCGGCAGCGTGATGGCGGCCATAGGCGTGCGGTAGCGGACCAGGGCCACGGTCACTTCACGCTCTTCTTTCAATATTTCCAGATCTTCGGCGTCGTTGGCCGTGGCGGTCTCGTGCACCATCCAGACGGATTCGGAGCCGGTCAGGATCAGCCGGTCGAGCACGCAGCCGCAGGGCGCGAGCACGCCGTTCACACGGTAGGGGTGGTTGCCGTGCGCGTGCCCTCCCCCACCCGATCCACCCAGGCCGTGGCTGCCGATGAAGGTGGCGCCCACCAGCGGCGCGCCCGCATGGCTGGCTTTGACAATGCCGCGCGCCACGCTGGCGCCCAGCACCGCGTCCATGGGCTGCTGCCACAGCGCGCCTTCCGCCAGCGTGGCCTCGTAGTGCACCACGTAGTCGGGCGTGGTGCCCACAATGCGAAAGCCCTGGTAGCTGTCACCCAGGCTCAGCGGAATCACCTGCGCCACCAGCGGGTTCTTCTGCAGGGCCTGCACCTCTTGCAGCGGGATGTTGCCCGCGGGCACATCGATGTGGAACACGCCCGCCAGGATGAGCTGCAGCGGGCTGCCCCTGGCGCCCACCACCAGGTCGATGCCTGCGAGGTCGCGCTCAAATGCCTTGTCGAGCTGGGTGGCCACCAGCAGCACCAGCGTGATGGCGGCCAGGCCGAGCGTCAGCACCAGCAGGTTGAGCACCGCCGCCAGCGGGCGGGACCACAGGTAGCGCCATGACAGACGCGCCAGTTTGAAGACTCCTGAATTCATAGCTGCTCGCGCTTATCCAATAAGCGCTGGGCGCCAATTTCATTCAAATTCAGCTGCTGCACACCGGCCAGGGCCTGCACCACACGCTGGTCGTGCGTGGCAATCACCAGGCTGGCATCGCAAGCGGCGGCGCTTTGCTGCAGCAGCGCCAGCGCGTCGGCAGCGGCCTCATCGTCCAGGCTGGCCGTGGGCTCGTCGGCCAACAGCAGTTGCGGCGCCAGCAGCACGGCCCGCGCCAGCGCCACGCGCTGCGCCTGCCCGCCCGAGAGCTGGTGCGGCTTGCGCGCGGCCAGCTCGGCCACACCCACCTGCGCCAGCGCGCGTGTGATGGCCGCATCGTCGCGCGGCAGCCCGGCCGCAAAGTAGACCAGCACCAGGTTGTCGGCCACCGTGAGCGCACTCGAGAGGTGCAACTTTTGCGGCAAAAACCCGATGCTGCGGGCGCGCCAGGCGTCCATTTCGGCCCCGCGCTGCGTGCCCAGCTGCGTGCCCGCAACAAACAGGTCGCCCCCGCTGGCCCCGCGCAGCCCGGCTATCAATGACAGCCAGGTCGATTTGCCCGAGCCCGAGCGCCCGCGCAGCAGCAGCGTGCCGCCCTGGCGCAGGTCCACATCGGGAAAGCGCAGCGGCGCGGTGCCGTCGGTGGCATAGCGATAAGAAAGGCCCCGGGTGCGGATCATGCGGCGGCACCCCCGGCCGGGTGGGCGCAGTCTGCGCAGCGCCCATGCACCGCAATGTCTACCGCCAGGCTCTCATGCCCGGCCGTGGCCAGCGCCTGCAGCACCTGCTTGAGGGCGGTTTGCACCTTGGCCGAACCCTGCGACAGGCGGAACTGGCGGTGGCAGTCGTCGCACTCAAAGCGCGGCGCCGCGCCATCGCCACCCTGCGGCGCCAGCGCATAGCGCGTGACGCGGGCAGCATCCACCTGCTTGTGCAGCAGGCCTGCGGCGGCAAAGCGGTCGAGCAGGCGGTAAACGGTGACTTTGTTGACGGCGGCACCTGCGGTGGCAAGGGCTGTCTCGACTTCGGCTTCGGACAGCGCTGCGTCTGGGCGGGCTTCGTACAGCTGCGCCAGCGCCCGCGTGGCACGGGTGGCGCGCATGCCGGGCGGCAACGTCCAGGGCGTGCCGAGGCGGGAGGTAGAAAAGGTGGATGAGCTCGGCATGGGTTACGGATAGGCGGCAAGCGCGTGTAACGCAATCGGGTTGCATTATGCCCTGATGCAATCCGTCAGCAGATTCATCCCGTCGGCCTTGCGGGTGGATGCCTGCCGCCCTCGTTGCCGGCACGGTTTTGCGTCATCTCAGGCGGCGCTGGCGGCTGCCTTGTGTCAAAGCTCTCGTTTGAGCCACCGCAAAACACTTCGCTGCTCTCCAGTGCGGGACGCGCACACGCTGCCTATAGTCTGCAGCTTCGCTTGAAATGAATGAATCTGAAGATGCTCTCCTCACTGAATCGTCGACATAGCCTGCGTGTGATGGGCGCCATCAGCGCCTGGACAGCGCTTGCCTCGGCACAGACCACCGCCCTGGCCACTTCATCCCATCCGGACCGCAAAGCCGACCCGCTTGCCCCGCAAACAGTGGCCATGGCCTGGCGTGCCGGCGCTGCACCCGCTGAAGACAGCGACCCCAAAGCCCATCGCATCGGGCTGCTGCAGGTTGACTGGGACCAGCGGCGCAGCACCTGGAGCCGCGTGCAGCCTGTGCCCAACCGGGCACACGGGCTCACGCCCGACGGGCGGGGTGGTCTCTATGCAGTGTCCGCGCGCCCTGGCGACTGGCTGGTGCACCTGCCAGCCGATGCGGCACAGGCGCCGCGCTGGCTGCACCCCGGCCGCGACGAGGCATCGACCCGCACTCTCAATGGGCACCTGCTGCTCAGCTCGGATGGCCGCTGGCTTTACAGCAGCGAGACCGGGCGCATTGACGGCAGCGCCTGGGTGGTTCGCCGCGATGCGCAGACGCTGCGCGCTGTTGCCGCGTGGCAGCTGCCGGGCGTGGATGCGCACCAGATGCTGTTTGACGCCGACGAACGCCATGTGCTCGTCGCCCTGGGCGGCATACCCCGCGACGAACGCGGCCGCCGTGTGCCCCACAAGCGCCTGGCGCCTGCCCTGCTGCGCCTGGACACGGACTCTGGCACCGTGCAGCAGCGCTGGGCGCTTGAAGACCCCCGCCTGAGCGTGCGCCACATGGCATGGTCAGTGGACGGAGACCAGCGCCTGCTGGGCATTGCGCTGCAGGCGCAGCACGACGAACGCCAGGAGCGCCGCAACGCGCCCATGATCGCCGTGTGGGACGGCAGTACGCTCACGCTGCCCCCCTGCCCCGCCATCGACCATCAAGGTTATGCAGGCGATATTTGCGCCGGCCCCGGCGGCAGCTTTTTGCTCAGTGCCCAGCGCAGTGGCAACGCCCTGTTGTGGCACCCCGATGCGCCCGACGGGTTGATCCCGCTGGGGGAGCTTAAGGAAGTCTGCGCCCTGGGCAGCTGGCGCGACGCGCGTGGCATGGGCATGTTGATGGGCGCAGGCCGCGGCCTGGCCCGGTGGCAGGCAGGTGAAGCACAAATGCTGCCCTGGCCCGAGATGCTGGCCCCCGACAACCACCTCGCGCTGCTGCTCTGACTGGGCTGGTGCGCAGATTGCCCACAGGCGCCTGGTGCCCGGGCGGCGCTGCGTGTCGCAGCGAGTGGACGTTGGCCCGCTCGCTGCGAGCCTTACGCTTTCAAATACCGCGCAAATGTCTTGCGAAACTTTTCCACCTTCGGCCCCACCACAAACGCGCAATACCCGGCATTGGGGTTGTTCGCAAAATAGTCTTGGTGGTACGCCTCGGCCGCGCTGTAGTTGGTCAGTGGCTTCACCTCGGTGGTGATTGGCGCGCCAAACAGCTTGTCTTGCGACATCTGGCGGATCATGTCGTTGGCGATGTCGCCGTGCTCGGGGGACTCGTAATAGATGCCGCTGCGGTATTGCGTGCCCACGTCGTTGCCCTGGCGATTAAGGGTGGTGGGGTCGTGGGTGTGGAAGAAGATTTCCAACACCTCCTGCAGGCTGATCTCGTCGGCATCAAAGGTCAGGCGCACCACCTCGGCGTGGCCGGTGTCGCCCTGGCAGATCTGCTCGTAGCTGGGATGGATGGTGTGGCCGTTGGTGTAACCGCTTTCCACATCGGTGATGCCGCGCACGCGGTCAAAAACCGCCTCGGTGCACCAAAAGCATCCGCCTCCCAGGGTGATGGTTTGCTGTGTCATGGATGTTTCCTTGCCAAGGTGGTTGTGCAACACCGCATTATGAATTGACGCTGTAGCAGGCGCTTGCTACATTACTAACCAGTCAGTCAGTAAAAATGCACGTCCCCACCTCTTCACATCCCACCACTGCGGTCAAACGCGAACGTCGCAAGGAAGCGCGCCCCGGCGAACTCATCGAAGCCGCGCTGGAGCTGTTTGTCGAAAAGGGTTTTGCGGCCACGCGGGTGGATGAAGTGGCGGCGCGTGCGGGGGTGTCCAAAGGCACACTGTTTTTGTATTTTCCCAGCAAGGAAGAGCTGTTCAAGGCCGCCGTGCGCGAAAACATTGCTGGCCGGTTTGCCGAATGGACGCTGGAGCTGGACGCTTTTGAGGGCAGCACGGACGACTTGCTGCGCTATTGCTACAAGGTGTGGTGGGAGCGCATTGGCAACACCAAAACCTCGGGCATCACCAAGCTCATGCTGAGCGAAGCGCACCATTTCCCCGAGATCACCGAGTTTTATCAGTGCGAAGTGATGCGCCCTGGCCAGATGCTGATTCGCCGGATACTCCAGCGGGGCGTGGACCGCAACGAGTTTCGCCCGCTCGACATGGACTACGCGGTGTATCTGGTACTGGCCCCGATGATCTTTCTTACGCTGTGGAAACACTCCATGGGCGCCTGCGTGCCAGATGCCCTGGACCTGGACCCCGAAAAATACCTGGCCATGCAGGCCGACAACCTTCTGCACGGCCTGTATGCGGCTGCGCCCTCCCCGTCCCCTACACCGCTCTGACACCATGAAACGCTGGATTCTCTGGGTGGCTGTCGCCATCGCTGTGGTGCTGGTGGGCGGTGGCGTCTGGCGTGCCCTGGCCGCGCGGCAGGCGCAGCAAAAGGCCCTGGCCGAATCCAGCGCGCAACGCAAAGAAGCCACCCTGGACCTGGCGCCCGGTGAAATGGTCACGGTGCTGCGCCAGCGCATTGCGCTGGGGGTGCCCGTGTCTGGCTCGCTCCGCGCCGTCGAATCGGCCATGGTCAAGGCCCGCGCGGCAGGCGAATTGCAGGGCCTGACCCTGCGCGAGGGCGACAGCGTGCGCGCCGGGCAGGAAATCGCCCGCATCGACAGCACCGAGGCGCGCGCACGCCTGCGCCAGGCCCAGCAGCAAGCCGATGCCGCCAAGGCCCAGGTGGACATCAGCCAGCGCCAGTTCACCAACAACCGCGCGCTGGTGGACCAGGGCTTCATCTCTGCCACGGCGCTTGCCACCTCGCAGGCCAGCCTGGACGCCGCGCAGTCCACCTACCGGGCGGCGCTGGCCGCTGCCGATGTGACGCGCAAATCGCTCGACGACACGGTTGTGCGCAGCCCGTTGACGGGCCAGGTGTCGCAGCGGCTGGCGCAGCCCGGCGAGCGCGTGGGCATGGATACCCGTATTGTCGAGGTGGTGGACCTGTCAAAACTGGAGCTTGAGGCCCTGCTGAACCCTGCCGATTCGTTGGCCGTGCGTGTGGGCCAGAAGGCCCGCCTGCAGATCGAGGGTGTGGCCGCCCCCATCGAGGCCACGGTGGCCCGCATCAACCCCAGTGCACAGGCCGCCAGCCGCACGGTACCGGTGTACCTTGTCATCGAACAAGGCGCAGCGGCATCGGTGCTGCGCCAGGGTCTGTTTGTGCAGGGCACGCTCGACACGGGCCACGCCGATGTGCTGGCCTTGCCACTGGATGCCGTGCGCACCGACAGGCCGGCGCCCTATGTGCAGGCGGTGCAAAACGGCCGCGTGGTGTATGTGCCGGTAAAACCGGGCGCCCGGGCCGTGGTGGCGGGTGACACGCTGGTGGCGATTGAGGGCGTTGCCGAAGGCACGGCGGTGGTGGCCGGGCGCATGGGGTCGCTGCGCGAAGGCACTCCGGTTCGCGTGCAGGATGCGCCAGCCGCGCCTGCTGCCGCCGCAACCCCTGCATCGCGCCCCGCGCCGTAACCCGCCATGTGGTTCACCCAGGTCAGTCTGAAAAACCCGGTGTTCGCCACCATGGTGATGCTCGCCATCGTGGTGCTGGGTCTGTTTTCTTACCAGCGGCTCAAGGTAGACCAGTTTCCGGACATCGACTTTCCGGTGGTGGTGGTCACGGTGGACTACCCCGGCGCTTCGCCCGAAATCGTGGAGAGCGAAGTCACCAAGAAAATCGAGGAAGGCGTCAACTCCATTGCGGGCATCAACGCCCTCACCTCGCGCAGCTACGAGGGCACGGCCGTCGTCATCATCGAATTTCAGCTGCACATTGATGGGCGCAAGGCCGCAGAAGACGTGCGCGAGAAGGTGGCCATTGTTCGCCCAACGCTGCGCACCGAGGTGAAAGAGCCGCGCGTGCTGCGCTTTGACCCGGCCAGCCGCGCCGTGTGGTCGCTGGCGGTGCTGCCGGATGACAAGGCCGGGGCAACAGAGCGCAGCGTGAGCGCCGCCGTGCCGCCCCAAGGCGCGAAGGCCCCCTCGGGGAGCAGCGAACCACGCGCAGCGGGAAGCGTGGGGGCTCCCTCTGCAGTGGAGCTGACCACATGGGCCGAACAGATTCTCAAAAAACGGCTCGAAAACGTCCGCGGCGTGGGCGCTGTCAACCTCGTGGGCGCCACCAAGCGCGAGATCAATATCTACCTCAATCCGCAGGCGCTGGAAGCCTTTGGCGTCACCCCCGACCAGGTGGCCGCTGCGGTGCGCAACGAAAACCAGGATTTGCCTGTGGGCGCCATCCGCTCGTTGGCGCAGGAGCGCGTGGTGCAGATCGATGCGCGCATGCAGCGGCCCGAAGACTTTGGCCGCATCATCGTGACGCGCAAGGGCACCGGAACCGCAGGCCAGGCCAGCGCGGGCGCGCCCGTGCGGGTGGAGCAACTGGCCCGCGTGCAAGATGGCGCGCAAGAGGTGGAGAGCCTGGCGCTTTACAACGGCCAACGCACGCTGCTGCTGTCGGTGCAAAAGTCGCAGGGCGAAAACACCATCGAGGTGGTAGACGGCCTGAATGCCGCCGTGGCCGAACTCAAGAGCCAGCTGCCGCCCGGTGTGCGCCTCGAGACCATTGGCGACAGTGCCCGCCCCATTCGCGTGGCCGTGGATAACGTGCGCCAGACGCTGATCGAGGGCGCCCTGCTCACGGTGCTGATTGTGTTTCTGTTTCTGAACTCGTGGCGTTCCACCGTCATCACGGGCCTCACGCTGCCGATTGCGCTGATCGGCACGTTCTTGTTCATGAACATGTTCGGCTTCACCATCAACATGATCACGCTGATGGCGCTCAGCCTGTGTGTGGGTCTGCTGATCGACGACGCCATCGTGGTGCGGGAGAACATCGTGCGCCATGTGCAGATGGGCAAAGGTGCCTACCAGGCGGCCATGGATGGCACGCAGGAGATTGGCCTGGCCGTGCTGGCCACCACGCTGTCCATCGTGGCGGTGTTCATGCCCATCGGCTTCATGGGCGGCATCATCGGCAAGTTCTTCCACGAGTTCGGCATCACCATCGTGGCTGCGGTGCTGATCTCGATGTTTGTCAGCTTCACGCTCGACCCCATGCTGTCGAGCATCTGGCACGACCCCACCATCCACGCGCACGGGCAGCGCACTGAGCCCGTCACTTTTTACGACAAGACCATCGGCCGTGTCACCGGCTGGTTTGACCGCGCCACCGATGCCCTGGCCGAAGGCTACCAGGGCATCCTGCGCTGGTCGCTGGTACACAAGCTGTCCACGCTGGGCATTGCGCTGGCCATCTTCGTGCTGAGCGTTTTCATGGTGCCGCTGCTGGGCACCGAGTTCGTTCCCAAGGCCGATTTTTCGGAAACCACCGTCAACTTCTATACGCCCGTGGGCTCGTCGCTGGAGGCCACCGAGGCCAAGGCGCGGCAGGTGGAAGGCATCCTGCGCGAGTTTCCCGAGGTGCGCTACACGCTGTCCACCATCAACACCGGCAGCGCGCAGGGCAAGATGTACGCCAGCATTTATGTGCGCCTGGTCGACCGCAAGGACCGCAGCCGCAGCGTGGATGCCATGTCGGGCGTGCTGCGCGAGCGCCTCAAGCAGGTGCCAGGCATTACCGTGACCCATGTGGGCCTGCTGGACCCGGTGGGTGGCCAAAAGCAGGTGGAGTTCTCGCTGCAGGGGCCTGATCTGCAGGAATTGGAGCGCCTGACCCGCATCGTCAACGAGAAGATCCGTGATATTCCGGGCCTGGTGGACCTGGATACGAGCGCCAAGCCAGACAAGCCGGTGATTGCGCTCGATGTGCAGCGTGACGCAGCGTCCGACCTGGGGGTTTCCGTGGCCCAGCTGGCCGCATCGCTGCGCATGCTGGTGGCCGGCACCACGGTGGGCAATTGGCGTGCACCCGATGACCAGACCTACGACGTGAATGTGCGCCTGGCGCCGGAAGCCCGCACCACCCCACAAGACCTGGAGCGCCTGCCCTTTGCCCTGACGGCGGCCGACGGCAGCACCCGCATCGTGCGACTGAACCAGGTGGCCCGGGTGACGGAGTCCACTGGCGCCAACCAGATCAACCGCCGTGACCTCACGCGCGAGGTGGCCGTCACCGCCAACGTGGCCGACCGTTCTGCGGGCGAGGTATCCAACGACATCAAGAAGGCGCTCGACAGCGTGGTGTTTCCACCGGGCTACCGCTACCAGTTTGGTGGCTCCACCAAAAACATGGCCGAGTCGTTTGGCTATGCCATCTCGGCGCTGGTGCTGGCCATCGTGTTCATCTACATGATCCTGGCCAGCCAGTTCAAGAGCTTCTTGCAGCCGCTGGCGCTGATGACCTCGCTGCCGCTCACGCTGATCGGCGTGGTGCTGGCGCTGCTGATGTTCCGCTCCACGCTGTCGATGTTCTCGATCATTGGCGTGGTGATGCTGATGGGCCTGGTCACCAAGAATGCCATTTTGCTGGTGGACTTTGCCATTCGCGCCCGCGAGGAATTCATTGACGACACCGGCCGCACCGTGCCCGGCCTGCCCCGTGCCGAGGCCCTGTTGCTGGCCGCCCGCGTGCGGCTGCGCCCCATCCTCATGACCACGCTGGCCATGATCTTCGGCATGGTGCCGCTGGCGTTTGCGCTGTCCGAGGGTTCGGAGCAGCGCGCGCCCATGGGCCAGGCCGTGATTGGCGGTGTCATCACCTCGTCGCTTTTGACGCTGGTGGTGGTTCCGGTGGTGTATTGCTACATGGACGATCTGGCCCGCTGGGCACGTGCCCGCATGGGCCGCGGCCAGCCCGCGCCCGTGCCCCCTAAAATCAAGGGTTTGTCCTGACCCGCCTTCCCCTGGAGAGATTCCATGAACATGCCTTTGAACACGTCCGCCAACATCAGCGACCCTATTGAACAGGCCCGCTACAACCTGATCGAGCAGCAGATCCGCCCGTGGAATGTGCTGGACGCAGACGTGCTGGAGCTGCTGGCTGTGGTGCACCGCGAAGACTTCGTGCCCCCGGCCTGCCGCAGCATGGCGTTCATGGACATCGAAATCCCCCTTCTGGGCACCGATGCCGAAGAGGCCGTGCGCCTGGGTCACAGCATGCTGCAGCCCCGGATTGAGGCACGCATCCTGCAAGACGTGAAGATTTTGCCCACCGACCGTGTGCTCGAAATCGGTGCGGGCTCGGGCTATATGGCCGCCCTGCTGGCGCACCGTGCGCAAAGCGTGGTCTCGCTCGAAATCTTGCCCGCCCTGGCTGAAATGGCACAAGACAACCTGCAGCGCGCCGGTGTCACCAACGCCCATGTGCGCGTGTCCGACGGTTCCCGCGATGCCGTGCCCGAAGGTCCGTTCGACGTGATCGTGCTCAGTGGCTCCGTGGCTGAAATTCCTAAACACCTGTTGTCGATGCTGCGCGATGGCGGCCGCCTGGCTGCCATCGTGGGCCAGGAACCCGTCATGCGCTTCACGCTGGTGCGCCGCACCGGTGATCGTTTTGACACCACCTCGCCCTGGGACACCGTTGCCCCGCGCCTGGTCGGCTTTGCCGAACCCTCGGGCTTTTCGTTCTGATCTGGCGTCCTGGAGTTCTGCGTGATCGACCATGTCCGCCCTGCGCTGCTGTCCGACTGGTTTGCGCAGGCCGCTGCCGAAGGCCAGCCCCTGGTGCTGGACGTGCGCGAGCCCTGGGAGCTGCAGACCGCCAGCGTGCGAACAGACGGCTTTGAACTGGTTGCGATTCCCATGGGCGAGCTGCCCGGCCGACTGAGCGAACTGGACCCGTCGCGCCCCTTGGCGTGTCTGTGCCACCATGGCGTGCGCAGCCTGCATGTGGCGGTTTTCCTGGATCAGCAGGGTTTTGGAACACTGGCCAACATCACGGGTGGCATTGATGCCTGGTCCCGCGAACGCGACACCAGCGTGCCTCGGTATTGAGCGGCGGTGAGTGTTTTGATCATGTGCGCCCACCTTGCCCAAAACCGCCGGCTCGTTGTTGCCCGTGCTCACCACAGCCCTTGGTTCACAACCCCTTGCCCGCGCAGAACTACCTGAAGGACCTCCATGAACCCGCTTCGGCTTCTTCCCCTGTCCCTGGCACTCAGTGCCGTTTTTTGCGCGCCGGTGCACGCCCAGAGCCTTTTGCAGCTGGTGGATGCCGCGCGTGGCTACGACACGGTGTGGCAGGCAGCCAAGCTTCAGCTGGATGCGGCCTCCAGCCGCGCTGAACAAGCCCGTGCCGGCCTGCTGCCCAGCGTGGGCCTGTCTGCAGGAGTGTCCCGCGCCAACACCGAAGTCACCCGCCCCCCGGTGGACTTCAGTGGCAGCGCGCAGAACGTGGGGTTGAGTGCATCGCAACCCCTGTACCGCCCGGCCAACCGCATCAATTTTCAGCAGGGCCAGCGCGGTATCGACGTGGCCCGTGCCCAGCTCGACGCCGCCACCCAGGACCTGCTGGTGCGCGTGAGCCAGGCTTACTTTGACGTGCTGGCTGCCCAAGACACGCTCACCTTTGTGCAGGCGCAAAAAGCGGCGGTCTCCGAGCAGCTGGCCTCTGCCAAACGCAATTTCGAGGTGGGCACCTCCACCGTCACCGATTCCCGCGAGGCCCAGGCCCGCTACGACCTGGTGATTGCCCAGGAAATCGCTGCCGAGAACGACCTGCGCGTGAAAAAGCTGGCGCTTGACCAGCTGGTGGGCATCACCGGCACCCACCCCGTGGCACTGGCCCAGCCGGTGCAGTTGCCCAGCGTGCAGCCAGACGATGTGGCAGCCTGGGTGCAAACGGCACAAGACCAGCAGCCCGGCGTGCGCCAGGCCCAGATCGCCCTGGACATTGCGCGCCTTGAAACGCGCAAGGCGGGCACCGGGCATTTGCCCACGGTGGACCTGCAGGCGGGCTACAACATTGCGCGCAACCCGAACGGCACCGTCACCACACCGGGCATGAACAGCCGCACCAACAATGCCAGCGTGGGCGTGGCACTCAACCTGCCTTTGTTTGCGGGCTTTGCGGTGCAAAACCGCATCAAGGAAACGCTGGCCCTCGAAGAAAAGGCCCAGGCCGACCTTGAAACCACGCGCCGCAACGTGGCGCAGGCCACGCGGGCGGCATTTTTTGGCGTGCAGTCTGGCCAGGGCCAGGTGCGGGCACTGGAGGCCGCTGAAGCATCCAGCCAGAGCGCGCTGGATGCCAACAAGCTGGGTTACCAGGTGGGCGTGCGCATCAATATTGATGTGCTCAATGCACAAAGCCAGCTCTTCCAGACCAAGCGTGACCTGGCCCAGGCGCGCTACAACGTGCTGCTGGGCACCCTCAAGCTGCGCCAGGCGGCAGGCTCGCTGAGCGAAGACGACGTGGCCGCCATCAACCGCCTTTTGCTCCAGCCCTGACCGCCGCGCCAGCCCGGCACCAATGGCCGGGACGCGACGCGCCAGGGTCGCAGGACAGGCGCGTGATGGACTACAGCGTGTGCGTCACCAGCTTGAAATCGGCATCTTCCGGGAAGGGCTTGACCACAAACCCCAGGCTGCGCATCAGCTTGAGCATGCCGGGGTTGTTGGCCAGCACCAGGCCGTCGATCTCGGCCAGGCCTTTGTCGCGCGCCACATCCATGATGCTCAGCATCAGGCGCGAGCCCAGGCCCTTGCCATTGAAGTCGTCGGCCACCACCAGCGCGAACTCGCAGCTCGACTGATCGGGGTTGGTGACGTAGCGCGACACCCCCACGATGCGATCGGTTTCCTTGATCTCGCCGTCAGCACCCACCGTGCGCTCGCGGAACACGGCCACCAGGGCCATTTCGCGGTCGTAGTCGATCAGCGTAAAGCGCGCCAGCATAGAGGCGGGCAGCTCTACCATGGACGAGATGAAACGGAAATACCGGCTTTCGGGCGACAGGTTCTGCACCAATTGCTGCAGCATCTGCGCATCGTCGGGGTGAATGGGGCGCACCAGGTATTCACCGCCCCCGCGCATGGGCCACAGCTGCTCATAGCGCGCGGGATAGGGCAGGATGGCCAGGTGGCTGAAGTTGTCCGTCCGCCCTCCCGAGGTGTTGGCCGCCTGGTCAATGGCAATGCGCGCATCCACCGCCACGGCGCCCTGCTCGTCCACGATGAGCGGGTTGATGTCCATCTCGCGCAGCTGGGGCAAGGCACACACCATTTCCGACACGCGCAGCAGCACCTGCTCCAGCGCGTCACGATCGACCGCGCTGGCGCCGCGCCACTCGCCCAGTGTCTCGGCCACGCGGGAACGTTCGATCAGCCGGCGCGCCAGAAACTGGTTCAGCGGCGGCAGTTCCGTGGCGCGGTCGTCGATCAGCTCGATCATGGTGCCGCCCGCACCAAAGGTGATGACCGGGCCAAACGGATCGTCTGTGACGAGGCCGATGCAGATCTCGCGCCCGCGCCGGGCGCTCGCCATGTTCTGCACGGTCACACCATTGATGCGTGCCTGCGGCTGCAGACGCGCCACGCGCTGAACCATATCGGTATAGGCGTCGCGGGCGGCAGTGCCGCTGTGGATGTTGAGGGCAACGCCACCCACATCCGACTTGTGGCTGATATCGGGGGAATCGATCTTCAGCGCCACCGGGAAGCCCATCTGCGTGGCGATCATCATGGCCTCGTGCGCATTGCGCGCAAGGATGGTCTTGGTCACCGGAATATGGAACGCCGCCAGCAGCGTCTTGGACTCCATCTCGGTGAGCACCTTGCGCCGCTCGGCCAGCACGCTTTCGATCACCAGGCGCGCGCCTTCAATGTCGGGCTTGGCCAGCGTGGACAGCGGCGGCGGCGTTTGCTGCAGCAGTTGCTGGTTCTGGTAGAACGATGCGATGTTGCCAAAGGCCCCCACGGCGGCCTCCGGCGTGCGAAAACTCGGGATGGACGCATCGCGAAGGATGGCGCGCGCTGGCACCACCGAGGCATCGCCCATCCAGCAGGCCAGCAGCGGCTTGCTCATGTGCTTCTTGACCTCGGCGAGCGCGGTGGCCACCCCGCACGAGTCCGAACCCACCTTGGGCGAATAGATGGCCAGAACGCCATCCACCTGACGGTCTTTGCTGGCGGCCTCGATGGCCAGGCGAAAGTGCTCTGCGCCGACGTCTTCCGACAGGTCGATCAAGTCTGACAGCGACGCCAAGGGCGGCAACTGCGGCGCGAGTGCGCGCACCGATTCGGGCGACAGCTTGCCCAGGTTGAGCAAAATTTCATTGACCCAGTCGGCCGCCAGCACACCAGGCCCACCGCCATTGGTGACGATGGCCAGGCGCTTGCCCACCGGCCGGTAACGCGACGCCAGGCACTTGGCCGCCGAAAACAGCTCGACAAACGAACGCACGCGCACCGCGCCCGCGCGGCGCAGGGCTGCATCAAACACATCGTCGCTGCCCACAATGGTGCCGCTGTGCGTCTGGGCTGCCTCGTTGCCCGCGGGCTTGCGCCCGGCCTTGAGCACCACCACCGGCTTGGCATTGGCCGCCGAACGCAGCGCGCTCATGAAACGGCGTGCGTTGGAAATGCCTTCCATGTACACGACGATGCTTTGCGTGCGCGCATCGTGGGCCAGAAAATCGAGCACCTGGGCAATGTCCACATCGGTGTTGGGCCCGAGCGACACCACGGCAGAAAACCCCACGGCGTTGTTGCTGGCCCAGTCGAGGATGGACGAGGTGAGTGCCCCCGACTGGCACACCAGCGCCAGAGGGCCATCGCTGGCCAGGGGGCCGGCCGCGCTCGCATTGAGCTGCAGGTGCGGGCGCTGGAACCCGAGTGAATTGGGGCCCAGCAGATACAGGCCCTCACGCCGCGCTATTTTCTTGAGATTGGCGGCCTGGTCTGCGTCCATGCCGCTGGACAGTACCAGTGCGGCGCGGCAGCCAATGCGCCCCGCCACTTCCAGCGCGGCGGGCACTTCGGCCGGGGGCAGCGCGATGATGGCCAGGTCCGACTTTCTTTGCGCCAGGTCGGCCAGCGTGCCGCTGGTGTGGGTGTCCACAAACTGCAGGCTACCGGCAAAACGCTGCGCCCGCAGGGCCGGATGCAGTGCCTGCGCATACGAGGTCAGCGATTCGGGGTTGTCGGCCCTGCCCGCCAGAACGGCAATGGAAGCAGGCGCAAATAGCGGCGTGAGGTAGTGTTTGTCCATGGGTGTTGCAGCAGCGTCGGTGGGGCCATCAAAAAACTTGCGGCGTTTGGGTGTGACTGTGGCACAGCTCGCGCCCAATCCACACAAAGCCGAGTGCCCGAGGTGACATTGTCAGGGTACAAGATGGCCCAAAACACCGGGCGCAGGGCATTCGGCCCCCACGCAACCCTGTTCAGTGCGTGGCAGGAGTGCCCAGCAGGGCCCGGATGGCGGTGGCCGTCAGGCGCGCAGCGCCCCGGTGCTGCAGGGTGAAGTCCTGGGTCAGGCCACGGGCAGCGGCCAGCCGGGGGGCGTTTGTGGCCAGATCGCAGGCCTGCTGCACGCCCTGGCCGATGTCAGCCACGCGGTGTGCCACGCCCTGTTCGCAGGCCAGCGTGGCCGCCTCGGCAAAATTGAAGGTGTGTGGCCCCAGCACGACGGGGCAGCCACAGGCAATGGCCTCGATGAGGTTCTGCCCGCCCAGCGGGGCAAAGCTGCCGCCCAGCATGGCCACATCGGCGAGGCCGTAATACAGCACCATCTCGCCCAGCGAGTCGCCCAGCCACACATCGGCCGGCTCGGGCGCATCAGCCCACTGGCTGCGGCTGGACACGGTCAGGCCGGCGCTGCGCAGCAGCTGCTGCACCTCGGCAAAGCGCTGGGGATGGCGCGGCACCACCAGCCACTGCACCGGGCTGGCGCCCTGGTTTGCTTCACTATTGATAGCTGCAGGCGCTCGCTGCGAAAGGGCTGGGTGCCAATTTCGCTTAAAAACATCCAGCCACATGGCTTCTTCGCCTTGGCGGCTGCTGGCGAGCATCACCACGGGCCGGGCACTGCGCGCGCGCCATGCTCGCCCCCGCGCCCGTTGCGCGGCATCCGGAACCACGTCGAACTTGAGGTTGCCGAATACACCCTGCACCGGCGCGCCCATGCGCTGCAGGCGTTCGGCGTCGGCATCGGTCTGTGCCCAGACGGCCGTCAGCCCGCCATAGGCCGGCCGGGCCAATGCGCCCAGGCGCTGCGATTTGCGCAGCGATGTGGCGTTGAACCGCGCATTGGCCAGCACCAGGGGTATGCCGCGCTGCTGGCAACCCGCCACGAGGTTGGGCCAGACCTCGGTTTCCATGAGGATGCCGATGGCGGGCCGGAACTGGCGCAAAAAGCGGCGCACCGCCCCCCGCGTGTCCCAGGGCTGCCACACCTGCACATCGCCCGGCAAAAGCAGCTTTTCGCCCTCGGCGCGGCCGGTGGCGGTGCCGTGGGTGAGCAGCAGCCGCATGCCAGGCAGCTGCTGGCGCAACTCGGCCAGCAAAATGGCGGCGGCCCGGGTTTCGCCCAGCGATACGGCGTGGATCCAAACAAAGCTGTGCAGCGGGTCGGTGCTGCTTGGGGGCATCAGGCTGTCGATGGGCCGTGCATAGCGGCCAAACCGCTCGCCCACCGCGCGGCCATAGCCGGGCTCGGCCACGGCGCGGCGCCGAAGCTTGCGCAGCAGCAACGGTTGGGCAGCCCAGGTCAGGACGGAATAGAGGGCGCGGGCGAGGGACATCTCAGGGATACCGGATTCCACATGCCACCCGTGACCGATGAAACTGACGCAGCCCATGCGCGGGCAGCCGCGCAAGGGCCGTCATCACAACGCGTAGGCGCTGGCTGCGTCCCCCTGCCCGCAGCGCACAGCGCTGCAAGAGCGGGGGGAAGGCGCGAAGCGACTCAGGCGGTTGTTTCACTTCAGTGCGCCGCGCTGCCCACCTGGGCGTCGGGTTTGACGCGGTGCAACAGGGCCAGCATGGCCGCTTCGATGCGGGCCAGCGCCTCGGGCGTGTGGCCTTCAAAGCGCAGCACCAGCACGGGCGTGGTGTTGCTGGCGCGGATCAGGCCAAAACCATCGGGCCAGTCCACCCGCAAGCCATCAATGGTGTTGATCTGCGCCGGCGCGGCAAAGGTGCCTGCCGCCAGGGCCTGCAACTGTGCCGTGAGGCGGTGCGGCTCGCCCTCGGCACAGGTGACATTGAGCTCAGGGGTGCTGTGGCTGGTGGGCAACGCGTTGAGCACCGCACTCGGGTCGGCGCTGCGCGAGAGGATTTCGAGCAGGCGGCAGCCGGCGTAGGTGCCGTCATCAAAGCCGAACCAGCGCTCCTTGAAGAAGATATGGCCGCTCATCTCGCCGCCCAGCGGCGAATCGAGTTCTTTCATGCGCGCCTTGATGAGCGAGTGGCCGGTCTTGAACATCACCGGCTGGCCGCCCGCCGCCGCAATGGCGGGCGCCAGGCGCTGGGTGCACTTCACGTCAAACAGAATGTGCCCGCCCGGCGAACGGCTGAGCACGTCTTGCGCAAAAAGCATCATCTGGCGGTCGGGGAAGATGTTGGTGCCGTCCTTGGTGACGATGCCCAAACGGTCGCCGTCACCGTCAAAGGCCAGGCCCAGTTCGGCGTCGCTGGCCTGCAGGGCGGCAATCAGGTCGCGCAGGTTTTCGGGCTTGCTCGGATCAGGGTGGTGGTTGGGAAAGTTGCCATCCACCTCGGAGAACAGCTCGATCACCTCGCAGCCCAGCGCGCGAAAGATGGCCGGGGCCGACGCGCCGGCAATGCCGTTGCCACAATCAACCACGATCTTCATGGGGCGTGCCAGCTTGACGTCGCCGGTGATGCGCTGCGCATAGGCAGGCAGCACATCCACCGTGCGCACGCTGCCGCCGGGCAGCAGTTGCCAGGTCTCGGCCTCCATGGTGCGGCGCAGCGCCTGGATTTCATCGCCATAGATGGCGCGGCCGTTCAGCACCATCTTGAAACCGTTGTAGTCGCGCGGGTTGTGGCTGCCGGTGACCTGGATGCCGCTGGTGCACAGCGTGCTGGCCGCGAAATACAGCAGGGGCGTGGTGACCAGGCCCACGTCGATCACTTCGATGCCCGCTTCGATCAGGCCTTGCACCAGCGCGCTGCTGATAGCGGGGCCGGAGAGCCGGCCATCGCGCCCCACGGCCACCGTGGTCTGGCCTTCGGCGCGGGCGGCGGTGCCAAAGGCCCGGCCCAGGCCCAGGGCCACTTCTTCGTTCAGGGTGGAAGGCACGATGCCGCGGATGTCGTAGGCCTTGAAGATGGCGGGTGTAGGTTGCACGGAAAGGTCTTTCGCTGCGAGGGGGGTCGAATGTCCGCTGCATTGTAGGGGCGCCCCGCGCAGTACCCCACCCAAGCCCGGGGAGCGCAGGCACAGGTCCGAAAACGGCCAGCCCGGCCGCACCGGCGGCCTATCATCGAGCCCATGACAACGCCCGCCCCTCGCCCCGCCCCGCCAGCCGACACGGCAGTCGACCCGTCGGCTGACGATGGCTGCTACCGTGCCCTGCAGGCCCGGGATGCGCGCTTTGACGGGCGGTTTTTCACTGGCGTCACCTCCACCGGCATTTACTGCCGCCCGGTGTGTGCCGTGCGCACACCCCGGCGCGAAAACTGCCGGTTCTTCACGCTGGCCGCGCAGGCCGAGGGCGCAGGCTTTCGGCCCTGCCTGCGCTGCCGGCCCGAGCTGGCGCCGCAGGCACTGGCGTGGTCGGTGCAGGACGCCAGCGGCATTCTGGTGCAGCAGGCCGTGCAGCTGCTGGATGCCCCCGACGCCTGGGATGCAAGCCACGCCCCCAGCGAAGGCCGCAATGCCACCGTGGCCCGGCTGGCGGCTCGCCTTGGCGTGAGCGACCGGCACCTGCGCCGCATATTCGAGGCGGCATTGGGGGTGTCGCCGCTGCAATATCTGCAGACGCGGCAGCTGTTGACCGCCAAGCAGTTGCTGACCGACACGCCCATGCCTGTCACGCAGGTGGCCTTGGCCAGTGGTTTTGCGAGCGTGCGCCGTTTCAATGCTGCGTTTGCGCAGCACTATGGGCTCAACCCGACCGCGCTGCGCCGGGGCGGCACCCGGGCCGCGGGCGTGCAGGCGGCCACGCTGCGGCTGGCTTATCGGCCACCGCTGGATGTGCCGGCCTTGCTGGCCTTTTTTGCCCGCCGCCAGTTTCACGGGGTGGAGTGGGCGGGCGACGCGGCCACCCCGGCGCTGCGCCGCACGGTGCGCCTGCAAACTCGGGGTGCTGGCGGGCTGCAAGACCATTGCGGCTGGCTGAATGCCCACTTTGACCCCGACCGCCACCAGGTGCTGGTGCAGACCAGCGACAGCCTGTACCCCGTGCTGCCACTGGTGATGCGCCGCGTGCGCGCCATGCTCGACCTGGACGCCGACCCTGCGGCCATCAATGCCGTGCTGCACGCCAGTTTTCCCGAGGGCGATGGCCTGCGCGTGCCCGGCGCCTTTGATGGTTTTGAGCTGGCCGTGCGTGCCGTGCTGGGGCAGCAGATCACCGTGGCGGCCGCACGCACGCTGGGGCAGCGGCTGGTGGAGCGGTTTGGCGAGCCCATCGCCACGCCCTGGCCTGAACTCACACGGCTTTTCCCCTCCCCGGCCGTGCTGGCGCAGGCGCCCGGCGAAGCCCTGGGGCAGCTGGGCATCGTGCGCCAGCGCCAAGCGGCCATCGTGGCGCTGGCGCGGGCGGTGGACGGCGGCCAGTTGCAGTTGCAAGGTGGCGCAGACGTGGCCGCCACCACGGCGGCGCTGTGCGCATTGCCCGGCATTGGCGACTGGACGGCGCAGTACATCGCCATGCGCGTGCTGCGCTGGCCCGATGCGTTTCCGGCGGGCGACGTGGCGCTGCAAAAATCCCTGGGCGTGCAGGCGCACAAAAACCCGGCACGCGCGGCCACCCAGGCCTCGCTGGCCTGGCAACCCTGGCGCAGTTATGCCGTGGTGCGCGCATGGGCGGCGGGCAGCATCGCCAGCAACCCCAGTGCGACAGCGCTGGAATTAATATCAAAATAATAGCTGTTTGCGCTTATCCCATAAGCGCTACAAGTCAATTTCATTCAATATTGATTGACCATGCAATACCACCCCTCCACCGTGCAGACGAGCACCTCTACCCGCCTGGGCACTGTGCGGCTGGCCGCATCTCCCCAGGGCCTGGTCGGCCTGTGGTTTGAC
Organism: Acidovorax defluvii; assembly: GCA_003268905.1. Taxonomy (GTDB): domain Bacteria; phylum Pseudomonadota; class Gammaproteobacteria; order Burkholderiales; family Burkholderiaceae_C; genus Acidovorax; species Acidovorax defluvii. The sequence continues at coordinate 38,640 of QLTU01000014.1, read as the reverse complement.
GGCCAGCGCCACCAGCCCGCGCAACTCGACGGGCCCCACGCCTGGCCGCAAGACCTGCACCATCCGGTGCTGGTGGCCGCCATCGAGCAACTGCACCAGTACCTGCGTGGCGAGCGCACCGGGTTCGAGCTGCCGCTGGACCTGGCGGGCGGCACGCCGTTTCAGCAGGACGTGTGGCGCGCGCTGCTGTCCATCGGGTGTGGCCGCACCACCAGCTACGGCGCGCTCAGCCAGCAACTGGGCCGCCCGGGCGCGGTGCGCGCCGTGGGTGCCGCCGTGGGACGCAACCCGGTCAGCGTGCTGGTGCCATGCCATCGGGTGCTGGGACGTGACGGCAGCCTGACGGGCTACGCCGGCGGGCTGGAGCGCAAGGCGGCATTGCTGCAGCTGGAGGGCGCCCTGCCCTCCGAGCCAGAAAAACGGGCCACGCAACCAGAACACGCGCATGCCAAAGCACAGCCAACAGGACGGGCCAAGGCCCCGGCAAAGGCCGCTGCATGAGCGCAGCACCCGTCACCCAACCGGTTTCCGCGTGGATCGGCGAGTTTGTCGTGCTGGCGGCCCTGTGGGGCGCCTCGTTTCTGTTCATGCGCATGGGTGCGTCAGAGTTTGGCCCGCTGCCCACGGCCGGGATGCGCGTGCTGCTGGCCACGGTGTTCCTGTGGCCCATCCTGCTGTACCAGGGCCAGTGGCCGCAGCTGCGCCAGCACTGGAAGCCTGCGCTGCTGTCGGGGCTGGTGAATTCGGCCATTCCGTTTGCGCTGTATTCGTGGGCGGTGCTGCACATCACCACGGGGCTGGCCTCCATCCTCAACGCCACGGTGCCGCTGTTTGGCGCCCTGGTGGCCTGGGTGTGGCTGGGCGATCGCATCAACCGCCTGCGCGGGCTGGGGCTGGCCATTGGTTTTGTCGGGGTGGCGCTGCTGGCCTGGCGCGCGCCGGGGGGAGCGGGCATCAAGTCAGACTATGCGCCCTGGGCCATTGCGGCCTGCATGGGCGCCACCACCTGCTATGCCATTGCGGCCAGCTATGCCCGGCGCTACCTGGTGGGCGTGCCGCCCCTGGCCGCGGCGACGGGCAGCCAACTCGGTGCGGCGCTGGGGCTGTTGGTGCCCATGCTGTGGTTCTGGCCCGCCACCATGCCGGGGCCGCGCGCATGGGCCGCCATCGTGGCCATTGCGGTGCTTTGCACCGGCATCGCCTACATCCTTTACTTTCGCCTCATTGCCCACGCCGGCCCCAGCCGGGCTTTGGCGGTGACGTTTCTGGCGCCTGTGTTTGCACTGCTGTACGGCACCGTATTCCTGAACGAGGCCATCACGCCGTGGATGATTGGCTGCGGGCTGGTCATTGTGTGCGGCACCATGTTGTCAACGGGGCTTATCAGTACGTCGCGCAAGCCTTTAGAGGCTGCGAAACGGACCTAAACTCCCTGCATGGATGTTGTGCCGGCCCTCTAAAAATGCCTCGTGGCCTCGCAGTTGGCCAACCACCAATTGCGCGAGCGCGACCAGCAGATGCGCCTGGCGCTCGATTCGCTGGGCGGAGGGCGCTGGGAATGGGACATTGCGCACCAGAAACTCAGCTGCTACGGTCGTTTCTATGCCGCCTTCGGCATGGAGGCCGCCGACAGTGACGACGCCTGGGAACGCTGGCACGCCCGCAGGCACCCGGCCGATGCTGCCCGCCTTGCTGACAAGATGGAGCGGGCCAAGCGGGGGCAGCTGGCCACCTACGAAGCCGAGTTCCGCATTCTTGACACGGCGGGCCGTTGGCGCTGGGTGATGTCGCGGGGCCTGGTGGGCGAGCGCGATGCCGCCGGCCGCCCCTTGACGCTGATTGGCATGGACGTGGACATCACGGCCCAGCATGAGGTCGAGGATGCACTGCGCGCCTCGGAAGCCAAATACACCACCATCTACCAGACGCTGCCCGACGCTGCGGGCATTTCGCGGATTTCGGACGGGTGCTATATCGACGTAAATCCCGCCTTTTGTGCACTGCTGGGTGCTGAACGCGAAGCCGTGCTGGGGCGCACCTCCAGAGAGCTGAATGTCTGGGCCTCGGACCAGGAGCGCGCACGCATGCTGGAAACCTACCAGCGCGAAGGCAAGGTGGACCGCCTGCCCATGGCGGCCCATCGTGACGGTGTGCGCGTGCCCGGCCTGATGTCGGCCCGCCCTGTGGTGGTGGAGGGCGAAGACTGTTTCCTGTTCGTCTTTCACGACACGACCGAGGCGCAGCGCGCCAGCGACGAGTTGCGTGCGCTGAACAATCTGCTGCAGCAGGCCGGCCGCATGGCGCGCCTGGGGGCGTGGGAGAGCACGCGCGAAGCAGGCATGGTCTATTGGTCGGATGTCTGCTGTGACATCCACTGCCTGCCCCCGGGCGCCCCGCCACCCCACGATTATGTTCAGCGCTTCGTGGCGCCCGCCTGGCAGGAAATGGTGCGTGCCAAATTACACGACTGCCACCACCACCAAACTGAATGGAGCCTGGAACACGAAATCATCCGTGCCGATGGACGCCAGATATGGGTGCGTGCACGCGGCGAACCGGTGTTGCAGGACGGCACCGTCACCGGCATGCGCGGTGTGCTGCAGGACATCGACGAGGCCAAGCGCTCCGAGCAGCGGTTGCGCCAGTCAGAAGACCGCTTCTCGCGCATCTTCCAGCTCATGCCCTACCCCATGGGGATGACACGCCAAAGCGACGGGTGCTATGTCGAGGTGAATCCTGCGTGGGAACAAATGCTGGGCTACACCCGGGCGCAAGCGGTGGGCGTTTCACCCATCCAGCTGGGTATCTTTCAGGCGCAGGATCGTATCCGCCTCATTGACGAGGCCCGAAAGACCGGCCAGCTCGATGCCTACGAGGTCAAGATCATCACGCGCAGTGGCGAAGAGCGCACCGCGCTGCAGTCGATGCGCGCCACGGAGTTCGATGGCGAGCCCTGCTGGCTGTTCGCCGTGCACGACATCACCGACCGCAAGCGCAGCGAGGAGCAGGTGCGCGAACGCGAGGCGCTGCTGTCGCTCACCATATCGGCAGCCGCGCTGGGGCTGTGGGACTGGGAACTGCAAACCGGCATGGTCCACGGCGATGCGCGCTGGTGCGCCCTGCGCGGTGCTCCCACCGGCGATGCCTCCGCGCCCCCAGTGCACTGGACGACAGGAGTGGCGGCCGAGGCGCTGGCCGGCATCTCGGCGGAACTGGCCCGCCACACGGACCATCCAGCCACTCCGTTCGACGCCACCTGGAAAGTGGTGCTGCCCCAGGGAGGCGCCCGCTGGATACGCAACGTGGGCAAGATCATCGGACCGGGCGGCACAGGGCAGCCCACGCGGATGCTGGGCGTGGCCATCGACGTCACACCGCAGCATGAGCAGCAAGAGCTGCTGCAAAAACTGGCCCATTACGACGCCCTCACGGGCCTGCCCAATCGCGTGCTGCTGGCGCACCGGCTGCAGGCCGGCATGGCCCAGGCCCGCGCCCACGGCACCCAGCTGGGCGTGGCCTATCTGGATCTGGATGGCTTCAAACCCATCAACGACCGCCTGGGCCACGGCGCCGGCGACCGGCTGCTGGTGGTGGTGGCGGGCCGGCTTTCGCGCGCGCTGCTCCCGCAAGACTGCGTGGCCCGCCTGGGCGGCGACGAATTCGTAATCCTCATGCCGGGCCTGAACACGCACACGGATGGCGAACGACTACTGGGGCGCGTGATGGAAAGCATTTCTTCGCCCTACACCCTGGACACCGAGCGCGTGGCGGTAACGGCCAGCATTGGCTACACGGTATTTCCCTGTGACGACGCGGACGCCGACACCCTGCTGCGCCACGCCGACCAGGCCATGTATGCCGCCAAACAGGCGGGGCGCAACCGGTTTCACCAGTTCGACGCAGCGCAAGAGCGCGCCCAGCGCGAACACCATGAGCAGGGCCTGCTCCTGAGCGAAGCGCTCACGCAGGCGCAGTTCGTGCTGTTTCTGCAACCCAAGGTGGTCATGCAGACCGGACAGGTGGTGGGCGCGGAGGCCCTGGCACGCTGGCAGCACCCCGAACGCGGCCTGCTGCCCCCAGGCGCCTTTTTGCCGCTGCTGGACGGAACCGCCCTCGAAATCGTTTTTGGCCAGTGGGTGGTCGAAGCGGCGCTGGCCCAGCTTGAACTCCTTCAGGAGGCGGGCCTGCACATGCCCGTGAGCATCAACATCTCGGCCCGGCACCTGCAGCACCCCGGCTTCGGGGCGTGGATCGTGCAATGCCTGGCCCGCTACCCCGGGGTAGCGCCCAGCCGGGTCGAGCTCGAAATTACCGAAAGCGCGGCGCTGTACGACCTGGCCGCCGTGGCCGACACCCTGGCCGGGCTGCGCGCTCTGGGCCTGTCGGTTGCGCTGGACGATTTTGGCACCGGCTACTCATCACTGACCTACCTGCGCCGCCTGCCCATGGACACACTCAAGATCGACCAGAGCTTCGTGCAGGGCATGCTGGACGACACGGGCGACCGGGCCATTGTGCAGGGGGTGATCGGGCTGGCCCGCTCGTTTGGCTACCAGGTGGTTGCCGAGGGCGTGGAAACCATCGAACAGGGACAGATGCTGCAGCAGCTCGGTTGCGCCCATGGCCAGGGTTACTGCATTGCGCGCCCCATGCCCATCGACACCTTCATCGACTGGGCCCGCCGCTGGCAACCGCCTGTGCAGTGGCAGCACCAGCATGCCGAGGATTATTCGATATGAAAATAGCCGCAGCGCTTATCCATCAAGCGCTTGCAGCTATTGTTTTTGACAAGATTTTTTGACAAAACCCAGGCCACGGCAGGCCTGGGCGTTGTCCGGCAGCCGGGCTATCGGGCCATCAATCACCCACCAGGTCTTTGACCTGCTGCAGCGCGGCGGGGTCGTCCATGGTGGTCAAATCGCCCGGGTCGCGCCGCTCGGCCACGGCCTGCAGGGCGCGGCGCAGCAGCTTGCCGCTGCGGGTTTTGGGCAGCACCGTTACAAAGTACACGCGCGATGGACGCGCCACGGCGCCGAGCTGGGTGTCCACCTGCTTCATCACCTCGCCTTCGAGCTTGAGGCGCGCGGCGTCGTCAGTAAGGCCCGAGGCATCGCGCGGCACGGCAAATGCCATGGCCACCTGGCCCTTGAGGCTGTCGGCCACGCCCACCACGGCCACCTCGGCAATGTTGGGGTGCGAAGAGATGGATTCTTCGATCTCGCGCGTGCCCAGGCGGTGCCCGGCCACGTTGATCACGTCGTCGGTGCGGCCCAGGATGAAGTGGTAGCCGTCGGCATCGCGGATGCCCCAGTCAAAGGTGCTGTAGATCATGCGGCCCGGAATGCTTTTCCAGTAGGTGTTCACAAACCGCTCGTCGTCGCGCCACACCGTCTGCATGCAGCCGGGGGGCAGCGGGCCTTCGATGGCGACCACGCCCTTCTGGTTGGGCTGGGTCAGTTCTTCGCCATTGCTTTCGTCGATCAGCTTGACGTGGTAGCCATACATGGCCTTGCCGGGGCTGCCAAAGCGCGTGGTCTGCTGCTCCACGCCGTTGGCCAGCGTCAGGATGGGCCAGCCGGTCTCGGTCTGCCAATAGTTGTCGATGATGGGCACCGAGAGCGCATCGCTGATCCACTGTGCCGTGGGTTCGTCGAGCGGCTCCCCCGCCAGCCACAGGGCCTTGAGGGTGGAAACGTCGTATTTCTTCAGCCACGAAGCGTCGTGTTTCTTGAGCACGCGCACCGCCGTAGGGGCCGAGAACATGTGCGTGACCTTGTATTTTTCGACAATGCTCCACCACACGCCCGCATCGGGCCGCGTGGGCAGGCCTTCATACATGATGGTGGTCATGCCGGCAATCAGCGGGCCATAAATGATGTAGCTGTGCCCCACCACCCAGCCAATGTCGCTGGTGGCAAAGTAGGTCTGTCCGGCTTTGGCATCAAAGATGTGCTTCATGCTGGCCGCCAACGCCACGGTGTAGCCACCGGTGTCGCGCTGCACGCCCTTGGGCTTGCCGGTGGTGCCGCTGGTGTAAAGCGTGTAGCTGGGGTGCGTGGATTCCACCCACTCGCAGGGCACGGTGGCGTTCAGGTGCTGCTCGCGCAAGCTGGCCCAGAGGTGGTCGCGCCCGGCCACCAGGTCCATGGGAACCAGGCCCCGATCCACCAGCAGCACGGCGGCAGGTTTGTGGCGCGACAGGCGAATGGCCTCGTCGAGCAGCGGCTTGTAGGGCACGGCCTTGCCGCCGCGCGAGCCCGCGTCGGCACTGACAATGGCCACCGGCTCGGCGTCTTCGATGCGCGAGGCCAGCGAGCCTGAGGCAAAGCCGCCAAACACCACCGAGTGCAGGGCGCCAATGCGCACGCAGGCCAGCATGGCAAAGGCCGCCTCGGCGATCATGGGCATGTAGATCAGGACGCGGTCGCCCTTTTTGACGCCCAGCGCAATCAGGCTGGCGGCCATACGCTGCACCTCGGCGTGCAGCTCGGCAAAGCTGTAGCTGCGCTCGGTATTGGTTTCGGTGGAGATGGCCACCAGCGCCGGCTGGCTGGCACGGTCCTTCAGGTGGCGGTCGATCGCGTTGTGGCACAGGTTGGTGGTGCCGCCCACAAACCATTTGGCAAACGGCGGGTTGCTGTAGTCGCACACCTGCGCAGGCTGGGTCTTCCAGTCGATCAACTTCGCCTGTTCGCTCCAGAACGCGTCGCGGTGATCGATGGATTGGCGGTAAAAGTCAGCGTATGCGGTCATGGTGTGGTGTCTCCTCAACTCTCTCCCCCTGCCGGGACAGCAGGTTTTGAATTCATAATTATTCATGACGGGCTTGCGGGAAGCTGACGCAGTTGTGCGTGGCCGAGTCCGTCGACCTTCAAGGATCGACGACAGCAATTGCTGCGTTTTTTATAGCTATTCGCGCTTTATCCATCGGCGTCAGAGCAAAAAAGACTGTCAACTCAAAGAAAGGACGCCACTATCGCACGGCTTTACCGCAGAGTATTCGACGACCCGTCCGTGGCCAGCGGCACGCCCACGCTTTGCGCCAGTGCGCGAATCGTGCCAACCTCGTGCGGCAGGGACAGCGCCTGCTCCGCCCTGGCGAGCGCATGTTGAGCGTGTTTCACGGCCGCCACTCGCATGGCGTCGTCGCCCGCAGACGCCAACGATCGAAGCGATTTTTGCAGCCGTACGCCCACTTCCACCGCGCCAGCGCCATCGCGGGCGATGGCGGTGAAAGCATCATCGAACAGGTCGCCCACTTGCAGCAAGGGAACCACTACCCGGTCGAACTCAACAGGCGGCCCTGCAAGGTTTTCATCCCGCTGTGCCCACAGTGTGAACAAACGCACCAGCGTACCCAAGACACCGATGGCCGTGCCAGGATCATTGACGCCTGGAGACAACGCACGCCCGGCAATCTCGGACAGGACGATCAGGCCCAGGCGCGGGTCGTGGTCAAAAATGCGGTCACGCCCGATCGTGAACGCCGAGACCACCCGCTGTGCATCCGTATCGCCTGGCGAGACCGCGCCTTGGACGACGTGCGCCAGCGCAGTACCCGGCATGGCGAACGTGCCAGGCAGCGCATCCACCACGACCCAACCACCGATGTCCTGCGCAAATGCCTGCAGGGCTTGCGTGTCAATCTGCTGCACATAGCCCACTTCAGAGGCATAAACCGCCACCCCCGTCGCCGGGGCCTGTGGGTCGCGCGCAATGCCGCCGAGCGCGGGTGCCTTCAGGCGGCGTTGCAGGGCTGAGGCGGTTGCAGCCTCCACCTGTTGTACCGTGGCCCCCAGCCGCCCCAGGCGCGCGATGCGGTCTGTCCAGCGCACAAAGGTGAACACTACGAAACCCAGAACAGACACCGTCATCGAAAAAAGCGTGAAGCGCCCGGCGATGTCGAAGTAGCCGTTTTTCATGGCCACGAGGGCCACGACACTGAAAATGAAGGCCCCCACAAACGTGGACAACGCGTTCTGCGACACATCGTCTGCAATCACCAGAGGAAACGCGCGCGGAGTCGCCGTGGTGCTGGCGGAGGAATACGCTGCCACCATGGAGGCCACCGCAAAGGTGGCAATGGCCAGCATGCTGGCCGCCATGATGGACAGAAGGCTCTCCAACGAGCCGTTCGACACGTCGGGTGCCAGGCGCGCCAGTGGCAAGGTGTCCGACACCTTGGCGCCGAACACCGCAATGATCGAGACAGCGCAGATCAACAGCGGCTTGACCCACAAACGCTCGCGGATGCGGCGCATCAGAAAACGCCACTTTTCTAGCGACACCACCCATTTCATGTGCACTCCTCCACCCTGTAGCGTCGATGAATTGTGGGCACCACAGGGCTTTGCTGACGGACCCGCGAAGGCCCTCGCAGCGTTGATGGCAGCACTGTCCGAGCATTGCAATTACTATAGCTTACATAGCTGCTCGCGCTTTCTGAGAAAGCCCTGAAGGCCAAAAATAACCAAGAACCGGTTACTTGATCAACCCCAAAACGTCCTTGAACGCCGGGTGCTCGCAGCTGCCCAGCCATTCAAACGCCACCATCTCGGTGGTCACCAGCTCGGCGCCTGCGCCGGCCAGGCGGTCAAAGGCAGCGTCGCGGTTGCGTTCGGTGCGCGAGCCGCACGCGTCGGTCACCACCCACACTTCAAACTCGTCGTCGATCAGGTCAAGCGCGGTTTGCAGCAGGCAGACATGGGCTTCGCACCCGGCAATGACGATGGTGCCGCGCTCGGGCGCCTGCTGGGCGGGCTTTTGCAGGTGCTTGGGCAGGCTGCGTGCGTTGCCGCCCTGGGGCTTGGCCGGGGGGCGCAGCCATTCGCCCAGGCCTTCTTCGGCGGCGCTGAAGTGCATCTTGGCCAGGGTCTTCTGGCACAGGGCGCGCAGCGCGGCATCGTTGGCACCCAGGCGGGAGGGGTTTTGCTCGGTGCCCCACACGGGCACTTCCAGCATGCGGGCGATCTCGGCAAGGCGGCGGGCGTTGGCCACCACGGCGGGGCCCTCAAAGATGGCGGGCATGAGGCGCTCCTGGTAGTCGACCAGGACGAGTTGGGATTCGGCGGCGTCAAGCAGCATGGCAGGGTCTTTCTCTCGTGTGGGTGCAAGGGCCGGATTGTCGCAGCCGTAGCGCAGCGCCGGGGGCTTTGCGCCAGCAGGCGTATCTTGAACTTTGTGGGCAGGCCCCAGCGCGCTTGGCGGGCAGGAGCATGGGAGGTAGCTTCATGCAACCCTTGGCTCTGAACAAGGCTTTTACCCGCTGGAATCCGGGCCGGCGGTCGTCATGACCACCCGGGATGACGCAAAGGGCAACATCATGGGCCGGTCTTGCCTGGCCTTCCTTGATTCAGGAATGCCTTGCCAACCCGGAGTGCAACGTCATCGCAGAGCCGCTGGGATTGCCTTGCTCAGGCAGGCCGACCATGCCGGCACTCCAAGCAGTCTGGCGGCAATGGGCCAGCGAGGCAGTCTCACCGACCTCCATTCAAACCAACCAGCCTGCTCAAAATCCGGGGCTGTTCATGTCGGGGCAAACGATAAAGCCTGCACGTCAGAACACCGACCAGCCGGTGAACTCTGACAACTCTTGCAGCGCGCGCGTGCCGAGCAGTGAATTGCCAAACGCATTCAGGCCAGGAGACCAGACCGCGATCGATGCATGTCCCGGAACGACGGCAAGAATGCCGCCTCCGACGCCACTCTTGCCGGGGAAGCCGACCGAATAGGCGAAGTCCCCTGAACCATCATAGTGCCCCGCGACCAGCATCAAGGCGTTGATGCTGCGTGCCTGAGCTGGGTTCAGCAGGTGGGCTGCGGAGTCGAAGCCGGCCAGAAACCGGCCGACGCTGGCCAATTGCTGGCAGTTCATCGCGATCGCGCATTGGCGACAGTAAATCTGCAGCAGCCGTTCGCATTCCGTGTGCAGATTGCCGCACGAGCGTAGAAAGTACGCCAGGGAGAAGTTGCGGTAGGCCGTGCGGTATTCCGAGGCGGCAACCTGTTCATCAATCGAGATCCGGTCATCTCCAGCCGCCGTGCGAACGAAATCCATCAATTCGTCGAGTCCGCCGCCCGCGTCAGGCGCATCAAGCATGGCGTCGGTGGTGACCAGTGCACCCGCATTGACGAAAGGATTGCGCGGTTTGCCGCCTTCCTGCTCAAGCTCAATGACCGAGTTGAAGGTGTAGTTAGATGGTTCCTTGCCCACCCGCTTCCAGAGCCGGTCGCCGTGACGGCCCAATGCGATCGCCAGCGAGAAGACCTTTGAGATGCTCTGGATCGAAAACGGCGTCGCAGCGTCGCCCGCGCTCAGCTGCTCACCACTGGCCAGGCACACACTGATCCCGAACTGATGCACATCAACGCTAGCCAGTTGCGGAATGTAGTGCGCCACCTGGCCGCGTTTGTGTGCGCGCTTCATGCGCGCGTCGAGCGCTACCAGAAAGCCCTGGAGCTTTCCAAAGCGGCGCGATCCATCGTTCAAACCAGATAACGCCGCGCCAGCAGCGTCCAGTATGCAGCGCCAATGGCCAGGTTGGCGTCGTTGAAGTCGTAACCCGGGTTGTGCACCATGCAGGCGCCCAGCTTGTCGCCATCCCCGTTTCCGATCAACAGGTAGCTGCCGGGGCACTTCTCCAGCATGAAAGCGAAGTCTTCGCTGCCGGTGAGTGGCGGGGCCTGCGGCACGACGCGCTCGGCACCAACCAATTCGGTGCCAATCTGGCGGGCGAAGTCGGTTTCGTCCTTGCTGTTGACCAGTGCCGCGTAGCCGCGCCGATAGTCGATTTCAGCCTTGACGCCAAAGCTCTGCGCCTGTGCGTGGGCGATTTCGGTAATGCGCTGCTGCAGCAGGCTGCGCACCTCAGAATCGAGCGCGCGCACGCTCAGCTCGAGATATGCGCTGTCGGGGATGACGTTATTGGCGCGCCCGGATTGCAGCACCCCTACGGTAACCACCGCTGTTTGCAGTGGATCGACGTTGCGCGAGACCACGGTCTGCAACGCCATCACCAGGCTGGCAGCCGCCACCACCGGATCGGCTGTCTTGTGCGGCACAGCACCGTGACCACCGTGGCCTACCAGCGTGATGTAGACCTTGTCAGAGGAGGCCATCATTGGGCCTTCGCGAAAGATCAAGTGCCCCTGCGGCCAGCCGGGCATGTTGTGCATGCTGAAGATAGCGTCACATGGGTATTTGTCGAACAGGCCGTCGTTGATCATGCGTACGGCGCCACAGTCGCTGGTGCCGTATTCCTCTGCGGGCTGGAAGATCAGGTTGAGTGTCCCTGAGAAGTCACCCTGCTCTGCCAGCACCTTGGCTGCCGCCAGCAGCATGGCCGTATGTCCGTCGTGGCCGCAGGCGTGCATGACGCCCTGGTTGCGACTTGCGTACTGCAGCCCCGTGGTTTCCTGGATCGGCAGTGCATCCATGTCCGCGCGCAGACCCAGCGTGCGCTTGCCGTCGCCACGCTTGAGTTGCCCGACCACACCGGTTCCGCCCAGGCCGCGCTCAACGTGGTAACCCCAGTCCCGCAGTCGCGCAGCCACCAAATCACTGGTGCGTAGCTCTTCGAATGGCAGCTCGGGGTGCTGATGGATATCACGGCGCAAAGCGATGAATTCGTCTTCGTGTGCGCGTACCGCCTGCAAGGTGTCTTGAACAGTCATGCTATGAACTCACAGTCCGGAAAAATTCGCCTGGTGATCATTTCTGTAGTTCCTTGTCACCGCCGGTTTCGCGCATGAGCAGAATGCCGACGATGGCGATCAAGCTGGTGATAAGTACGTAGAGCGCTGGCGCCGCCGGGTTGTTGGTCACCTTGATGAGCCAGGTGATCACCAGCTGCGCGGTGCCGCCAAACAGCGCCACACCGAAGGCATAGGAAATCGACAGCCCGAGCGCGCGTACATGACCAGGGAACAGCTCCGGGATGGCCACCAGCATTGGCGCGCCACCAATGCCCGTGAGCAACGCCAGCAGCGCAGTCGCCAGTGCCAGAGTGGCAAAGCTGGTGTGCTCAATGAGCAGCATGTAAGCCGGATAGACCAGAACAAACAATGCCACGCGAGCCCAGAGCATCACAGGCTTGCGCCCATACATATCTGACAGCCAGCCCCCCAGCAGCGCACCCGCCCAGGTCGCCACGCCGAATACGATGGTCGCCGACATGGCGATCGTCGCGGAGAGCTTGAGCGTGGTCACGGCATAAGTGGTCATGTAGATCGCCGCATAGGTCGAGATCGTCACACCCAGGATGACCATGAGCGCCAGCATGATCGGTCGCAGATGGTGCCGGATATCGACCAGCGGGCTCTTGATGGGTCCGCTATGCGTGGGATGCTCGAGGCTCTCAGGCATGTGGCGGCGCAAAAAGAAAGCAATGGGGATCAATGCCAGACCGAGCAAAAAAGGGATACGCCAACCCCACGCCAGCATCTGCTCCTTGCTTAGCGCCAGCGTGAGCACAATGCCGACGACGCCAGCCGCCAGCGAGGCTATGCCTTGGCTGGCAAGCTGCCAGCTGCCATACAGGCCGCGCCGCCCCTGGGGTGCGATCTCGATCAGATACGTCGTAGACGGCCCGACCTCGCCGCCCAGGGCCAACCCCTGCACCAGCCGACAAACAATGACGATGATGGGTGCCGCCAATCCGATGCTTGCGTATGAGGGGGTGAGCGCCATGCCGATCGTGCCGATCGTGATGAGCGCAATGGTCAACAGCATGGCCGGCTTGCGTCCGACACGATCAGCAAAAGAGCCGATCAGCAGCCCGCCCAAAGGACGCGTGATGAAGCCAACGCCAAACACTGCTACCGACAGCATCACCGTGACCAGCGGCTCGTCAGCAGGAAAGAAGGTCTGGCCAATATACACCGCGAAGAACGCGTAGGTGGTGAAATCAAAGAACTCCAGCGCGTTGCCCGCCACTGTTGCAGCCACGACGCGGGGATGCACCTTGCTCTTCGCGGCAGTTGAATTGTTCGATACGCGCTGGGATGTGGGCGGCAACGCAACGTCGCCCATACTGGAATTTTGAACGCCCATGAATTTGTCTCCGGATGATTGCTGCTGCCTTGGACGACAGCGTGCGAAATCATAGGAATCATGATCAAATGCGTCTAATGCGTAATATATTCTGAATGCATTCAAAAAACTCATGCAACGAACGAAATGAACCTGCGCCATCTGGAGTACCTGCTGGCTGTGGCGGACACCGGTTCGTTCAGCCGCGCCGCGGAGCGGTGCCACATCACCCAGTCCGCCCTGAGTCGCAGCATCCAGACCCTCGAAGACGACCTCGGAGCACGTCTGATCGACCGAATGGGCAAGCGCAACGAGTTGACGCCGTTCGGCCAGACCGTTGCAAGCCGGGCGCGCCGCATGGTGCTGGATGCCGTTGAGCTAAAACGCAGCGCACAGCTATTGCAAGAGGGCTACTTGGGGGTCATCCGCATTGGGCTCGGCGCGGGGCCTACTGCACTGCTGATGCAGCCCTTTCTGCGTTACATGGCCAGCATGCACCCGAGAGTGCAGGTCAGCCTCGAATCCGGCCCCCCCGAGTTGCAGACCAACCGCTTGCGCGAACGTGGATTCGACGCACTGGTCGTGGATCTACGCAGCGTCACGCCAGCTGATGACCTGTTGATCGAAGATTTGGGCCAAATGCGCGGTGGTTTCATCTGTCGCGTGGGTCACCCCCTTGCCAAACTCAACACCCCCATTACATTTGCACACCTCCAACGCTATCCGTTAGCGTCGACTTCACTCAATCCGGAGTTGGCACGTCTTCTGATCACCCGCTATGGACCCGCAGCGGATCCCCAGGTCGCGGTGACCTTGCGCTGCAACGATGTCAACAGTTTGCTACACGCGGTACACGGCAGTGACGCGGTGTTCCTCGGCCTCGTCAGCCCCGCGCGTGAAGCCATCGCCAACGGTAGCTTGGTGGAGTTGCCCATCACTCCGGCGTTGAACGAGGGCGCACACTTTGCGTTCGTTACCCTGGCCGACCGTACTGAAGCGCCTGCCATGGGAATTTTTCGCCAGTTTGTAGCCGAGCATCTGCATGACTGAGAGCCCCTTGTGGGCCACGCTAAATCTTCCAAGAGCCTTGGTTCAAAGTCTTTTTGGAGTTGCACGAGTCCTTTGCTGGGTTGGGATGCAAGGCACGGGGCGCTGCGTACAGCTCGGCTATCCACAAGCGCCGTAACGCCGCAGACCGCCCGGCAAGGCAATTGCCCAAAGGGTTGGGTGAAATCGGGCCGATGAATTTGGAGTTTTGGCCCCCCCCGATGCTTGCCCAAGCGGTCGCTCGCCAAAAATCGACGAGCAGTTGGAACGAGTCGGCTGCTGCAAACCGTCGTTTCACACAAGCCGGCCACCAGAAAACCGGCTGCTGAACCATGGCCGACAGTGCTACATATCCAGTCGGGCAAACACATTCAACCGGGAATATCAGCCCCAAAGCCCCACAACTGCCCTACCCCCCGCGCCAGCTCCACCGCCATCGCCACCGCGTTCGTAGGGTGCGCCACGCAATCCGTGCTCCAGAACTCTCCCACCCCTGCCGCGTGCAGCGCGGCCAAGGCCTCTGCGTCGATCAGCGCGTGCGTCACCGCCACGTCCACCGAGGCAGCACCGTCCTGCAGCAGCAACCGCGCCGCCTGGGCCAGGGTGTGGCCGGTGCTGGCCATGTCGTCGAGCAGCACCACCGCCCTGCCCTGCACGGCCACGGGTGGCAGGTGGATGGTGACGCTGCGGTCGCCGTGGCGTTCCTTGGTGCAGACGGCGTGCTCCAGGCCGTGGCGCGCGGCGGCCTGGGCCACCCATTGGGCGGATTCGCCGTCGGGGCCCACCAGCAGCGCGCCGGGGCGCTGCTGCACGATCCAGTCGGCCAGCAGGGGCGCGCCGCTCAGGGCCACGGTGCGCGCGGCGGGCACGGCTTCGTCGAGCGTGGCGACGCGGTGCAGGTGCGGGTCCACGGTGACCACGGCGTCGAATAGGCTGGCCAGGAAGGGGCCGACGATGCGCTGGCTCACGGCCTCGCCGGGGTGGAAGGCGATGTCCTGGCGCATATAGGCCAGGTAGGGCGCCACCAGCGTGAGCTGCCGCACGCCCAGGCTGCGCGCGCTGCGCGCGGCCAGCAGCAGCTCGATGAGCTTTTCGTTGGGCTGGTCCAGGCTGCGCAGCAGCACGGCGCGCGCGGGCAGTTGGCCCGCGGCGTCCACGGGCAGGGTGAGCTTGAGCTCGCCGTCGGGGAAGCGGTGGCGCGCGATCTCCAGCGCGGGAAGGCCGCAGGCGGCGGCCAGGCGGGCGGCGGCGGCGCGTTCGTCGCCGAAGTGCAGCAGGCAGGCCGCGGGGGCGTCGGGCGCGGCCATGCTCAGAACTCCACGAACACGTGGGGCACCTCGTCGGCGCTGCCGATGCGGTAGCCGCTGGCGCGCTGGCTGGCCTGGCGGGCGAACTCCAGGTCGGCCGGGAAGCCCGCATGCACGCGGTACATGGGCTGGCCCGGGGCCACGGCGTCGCCGAGCTTGCACAGCAGGTCCACGCCCGCGCCCTGCACCTTGGGCGCGCCGGCCAGGCGGGCGATGCGGGCGATCTGCTGGTTGTCTATGCCCGCCACCACGCCGGCGGCGGGTGCGCAGATCTCGAAGTGCAGTGCGCCCAGGTTGGGGCTGTTGTGGTCGAACTCCTTGGCGCCCTGCGCGGCGATGATGTCGCGCATGCGCGCCAGGGCGCGGCCGGAGTCGAGGATGTCGCGCGCGATGCCGTAGCCGTCGCCGCCGCGCACGTCGGGGTCGCACTCGATCAGGCGGCCCGCCAGGCGCAGGGCCTTCTGGCGCAGGTCGTCGGGCGCACGCGGGTCGTTTTGCAGTACGCGCATCACATCGCGCGCCTCCAGCACCGGGCCAATGCCGTTGCCCACGGGCTGGCGGCCGTCGGTGATGACCACGTCCAGTGACAGGCCCATGCGCCGCGCCACATATTCAAACAGGCGGCGCAGGCGCTGGGCCTCGGGCATGGAGCGCACCTTGGCCGTGGGGCCGATGGGAATGTCGAGCACCAGATGGGTGGCACCGGCGGCCACCTTCTTGGACAAAATGGAGGCCACCATCTGCCCGGGCGAGTCGATCGACAGGGGGCGCTCCACCGAGATCAGAACGTCGTCGGCCGGGGAAAGATTGGCCGTGCCACCCCAGGCGAGGCAGCCGCGGTAGTCCCGCACGATGTCGGCCAGCTGTTCAAACGGCAATTCCACCTTGGCCAGAACCTCCATGGTGTCGGCCGTGCCAGCCGGGGAGGTGATGGCACGCGATGAGGTCTTGGGGCACAACATGCCGTGCGCTGCCACGATGGGCACGACCAGCATGGTGGTGCGGTTGCCGGGAATTCCGCCGATGCAGTGTTTATCCACCACCAGCGGCTCGTGCCAGTCGAGCCGTCGGCCGCTGGCCACCATGGCGTCAGACAGGAAGAACACCTCTTCGCGGTCCAGTTCGTCGCGGTTGCAGGCCACGACAAAGGCCGTCAGCTCAATCTTGGAATAGTGGTGGCCGGCAATGTCGCGCACGATGGCCGCGTAATCGGCCCGTGTCAGGCGCTCGCCGGCAATTTTGCGAAACAGCGCGCCCATCGATTCGGGCGGCTCTGCCTGCGTGACCGATACGGTGTGGCCGTTTTCCACATCGAGTTGGGCAAAGGCGTCTTGCGACAGCCCCAGTTCGTTGCAGCCGACGATGGAGGCGTCATCCACCACATTCACGGTGGCCAGGACGTGGCGCCCGTTGGCGCGCACCTCTATCTTGGACAGCGCCTGAAAACCCTCGGCCCGGTACACCGCGCAATCGCGGTGCAGGTAGGCCACGTTTTCGCGCCAGGTGTCGATGGCCACACGGCGCAAGGCCAGTCGTGAGGGGGTTTGGTTGGTAACGGGTGCAGGGGGAAGATCCTGGGGTTCGCTGGTCTCGATATGCATGGGCATCAGCCTACACCGGAATGACGGGCACCCAAGCGGGAAAACGATGATGCACATCAAGCGCTGCCATCCGGTTACAGACCCTTGCGCAAAGCGTGTTACCCTCCGCCCCCATGTCTCGCTGGATCATTGCCTTACTTCTCACCTGTGCCTCTGCTGCGCAGGCTGCGCCTGCAACGGCTTCCCCCGAAGAAATTGAGCGCATCGAACGATTTCTGACAGACAAAGGTTTGTTGGTGCAACTCGATGATGTGCGCCATTCGGTCGCAGACAAAGCCCATGTGGTCGCAGACCGCACCGCCGATCTGATTGGCAACGCCATGGGATTCATTGGCGTGCCTTACCGCCGTGGCGGCACCAGCGCCTCCACTGGTTTTGACTGCAGCGGCTTCGTGCGCGCTGTTTACGAAAAAACCGTGGGCATGGTCCTGCCGCGCAAGGCCGCTCAGCAAGCTGCCAGCACCCAGGTCATCGACAAAAAAGAACTGCAACCCGGCGATCTGGTGTTCTTCAACACCATGCGCCGCGCCTTCAGCCACGTGGGCATTTATGTGGGCGACGGCAAATTCATCCATTCACCCCGCACAGGCAGTGAAGTGCGCGTGGAAGACATGCGCCAGTCCTACTGGCAGCGCCGCTTTGACGGCGCGCGCCGTGTCACGGTCGAAGCAAAGGCCCAGCCCTAAGGCACGGACTGCAGTGCCTGCAGCGCTGCCGTTGTGCAGCGCTCACCCCGGTTAGGGTTTGACTACCGTCACCGTTTCAGTGCTTCGAATGGATCCACCGGTGATATTGACCGGGCCCAGATTCGGGTTGCTGCGCATGGCCCGCGCATCGGCCATGTCCTGCTGATAGCGCGACCGGGCATCACCCTCGCACGCCTTGCGATCCTTGCCTGCGGGCAGGGTCTTGCACTCCTGCAGGCTGATCTTGAGCCCGCCTCCCGCCTCGCGGATAGCAGACTGGTAACGCTGCTGTGCGGTGGTATCGGGTGCCGCACCACGCTTCAGTGATGCCTCATCGCCACCTTGCGCAAATGCTGGCATTGAAAAAACGCCCGCCACCACCCACGCTGCGGTGGCCAACAGGCCGGTGGTCGAATAGTTCTTCATGCGGTTTCCTTTTGATTCCATCAGAGTGCTTGACTCTAGGGGCCGCACTGCACCGCACGCCTAGGCCAGCCCCCAAGCCCAGCGAAGGCGAGCAGCGCGCCGGGCTGTCAGACAAACACCCACGCACCGCTGCCATGCCGCTGCCCTAAGGCTGCTACAAAACAACCACCCGGGAGCCTTTGCGGCCTCCATACCCCTTGCCGCATACCCGAAGCGCCTCGCCTGCCAATCCGGCGGATACAACCGCTTCGCACCCGCACAAACGGTCTTGTCTGACAACCCTCCGTGCAGATATGTCTTAAAGTGACACCCATCTTTTTCATCGGGTGCACACATGCTTTCTATTCTCGGAACCATTCTTGTCGGACTCGTTGTCGGCTTCATCGCGAGGGCGGTCAAACCGGGCGACGACAAGCTGGGCTGGATCATGACCGCCTTGCTGGGCGTGGCGGGGTCTTTTCTTGCCAGTTACGTGGGTACCGCCATGGGCTGGTATGCGCAAGGTGACGCCGCAGGCTGGATCGCCTCGGTGCTGGGCGCCGTGGTGCTGCTGGTGATCTACAGCATGGTCAAAGGCAAGTCCTGACCCACGGCTGCGTTCGAAAGAACGGGCTCTGACCCCAGTTCAACCACCACAGGCAAGGCACGCTTCATGGCATCTGCCCAACAAATGGCTGCTGACAACCCCCAACTGGCTGCGGCCGTGCAGCGCAGCCGCCGCCTGCTGCACCGGCGCGCGCTGGTGGCGGCAGCGGCCAGCACCGTTCCGGTGCCGGGGTTGGACTGGGCGGTGGATGCCGCCCTGCTGTCGCGGCTGCTGCCGCAAATCAGTGCCCAATTCGGGCTCACCCCCGAGCAGCTCGATCAGCTGGACCCCGGCAAGCGCGAACAGGTACAAAAAGCGGTCACCCTGGTGGGGTCGGTGCTGATTGGCAAGTTGATTACCAAAGAGCTCGTGCTGCGCATCACCCGCACGGTGGGCCTGCGCCTCACCACCAAGCAGCTCGCCAAATATGTTCCCCTGGCAGGCCAGGCGGTGGCCGCCACTGTGGGCTATGCCACTTTGCGCTACCTGGGAGAGCAGCACCTGCGCGATTGCGTTCTGGTGGTGCAACAGAGTCAATTGCAGCTGCCCGTGCCCCGCTGATTGCTCCTGAAAAAGGAGCTACTGGCGCTTTATGCGCAATGGCCAGAGGCACTTTTAGCCATTAACTTATCGCCCAGGGGCCAGTGGCACGCGCTGCGTCGCACCAGGTCGCCCGCCAGCGCCCTGCCCCAAGGCAAAATCGCAGCCCATGGCCACCGCAGGCAAAAGTGCCCCTTCCCTCTCAAACCAAGACCCCGCGGTGCACGAAAACGCCGTGGCAATGTGGCTGACAGCCCTGCGCAGCCATGCGGACGCCGCCACGCTGCAGCAGCTCCCGCCCTTGACCGATGCCGACGCCGCCCGCGTGATGGCACGGCTGCGCCACGAAACGCCAGGTGCCACGCCTCCCGCACACCCCACACAGCCAGCCGCCACGCCCGGCATTGCCACGGGCCACTTTCGCCCGCGCATCACCCTGATGACCCTGGGGCGGGGCGACGGCCTGCTGGGCCTGCGCCCGCAAGGCCCGCAAGGCCCGCTGGGCCCGCGTGGCGACAGCGTGACGCTGGCGCAGATCGACTGGACGTACACCACCCATGCGGGAGAGAGCGCGGCGCCCAACACCATCGCCTGGCACACACCTGCGCCTACCTCGGTGCTCAACTCCCGCCCACCCGCCATACAACAGCTGTTTGACACCGGCGGCCCGGTGCTGCGCATGCAGCGCAACCTGGCTGCCGAGGCCGACGCCATGGACCGCGTGTGGGACCTGGGCCTGATCCCTGTGGACGCCAACAAGCTGCAATGGCGCCACCGCGCAGCCGCCGCCGCACTGGGCCCCGTGTGGACGCTGGCGCAAGAGGCGCACTTTGGCGACTTCTGGGCCGAGCAGATTCCAAAGCTGCGTGCCGAAGGCTGGAGCGTGGTGGTGCAGCCCGGCTTTGCACACGAAAGCGTGCCCGTGCAGCGCTGGAAGCTGCACATCGCCCCCGACACCGGCGAGCTGTTGGGCAAGGAGGTGGATGGCCCTCTGGGCGTGCGCGAGCGCCCCGTGCAAAAGCTCATGCTGCCCGAGCGCGAAGGCGCCTGGCTATTGAGCCTGGGCATAGAGATCGACGGGGAAACGCTGGACCTGGCGCCCATGCTGGCCGATCTGCTGCGCCGTGATGCCCGCTGGCTCCATGCGCAGCAGATGGCCGCCATCGACGACATCGCCATCATTTCGCTGCGCGCCCCCGGCGGCAAACGCATCGATGCGCCCGCCGGCCCGCTCAAAGCCATCGTGGGCGCGATGGTGGACCTGCTGACCGACCCCACGCGCAACCAGCGCAAGGACGGCGACCCGCTGCACCTGGGCGCATGGGAGGCCCGCCGCGTCGAAGCCCTGCGTGCGGGGCTGGTGCAGGCCCACCGCGTGGGCACGGTGAATGGCTGGAACAACGCCTGGCAACTGCAGGGCGACGCCGGCCTGGCGCAACTGGCCCAGCGCCTGCGCACCATCGGCACCCCGCAGCCGGTGTATGCGCCGCAGGGCCTGCAGGTGCAACTGCGCCCCTACCAGCTCGAAGGACTGGCCTGGCTGCAATACCTGCGTGCACAAGGGCTGGGCGGCATTCTGGCCGACGACATGGGCCTGGGCAAAACCGCACAAGCCCTGGCCCATGTGCTGACCGAGAAAAATACCGGGCGCCTGACCCGCCCCGCCCTGGTGGTGCTGCCCACCTCGCTGCTCTTCAACTGGCAGGCCGAGGCCGCGCGCATGGCCCCCGGCCTGCGTCTGCTGGCGCTGCATGGCCCCCGGCGCGCGCACAGCTACGCCGACATCACCCGACACGACCTGGTGCTCACCACCTACCCCCTGCTCTGGCGCGATGTGGACGCGCTGGCTGCCCAGCCGTTTCACCTGCTCATCCTGGACGAAGCCCAGATGGTGAAAAACGCGGGCAGTCGCAGCGCCCGCGCCCTGCGCAAGCTGCAGGCCCCGCACCTGTTGTGCCTGACGGGCACGCCGCTCGAAAACCACCTGGGCGAGCTGTGGGCGCAGTTCGATTTTTTGATGCCCGGCTTTCTGGGCGACGTGCGCAGCTTCAACGCCCGCTGGCGCAAGCCCATCGAGGAGAACGGCGAAACCCTGCGCGCCCAGCTGCTCGCCCAGCGCGTGCGCCCCTTCATCCTGCGCCGCCGCAAGCAGGACGTGGCCACCGAATTGCCGCCGCGCACCGAAACCATCCTGCGTGTGCAGCTCCAAGGCAAGCAGCGCGACCTGTACGAGGCCGTGCGCGCCACCGCCGACAAACAGGTGCGCCGCGCGCTGGAGCGCCAGAGCTTCGAGGGTGCGCAGATCACCATCCTGGATGCGTTATTGAAACTGCGTCAGGTCTGCTGCGACCCGCGCCTGGTGAAAGGCATCCAACAAGGCCCCCACGCTCCGCCGCATCTTCGTGAAGGGGAGGCCTTTTTGCCTGGGGGCGGCCCAGCGGCAAAAAGAACCGCACAGACGATGGAACGCGCCAAGCTCGAACTGCTGGCCGACATGCTGCCCGCCCTGGTCGATGAGGGCCGACGCGTGCTGGTGTTCTCTCAGTTCACCGAAATGCTGACGCTCGCTGCCGAGCTGCTGGACGCTTTGGCCCTGCCCTACCTCACCCTCACCGGCCAGACGCCGCCCCGCCAGCGCGGCGCGGTGGTGCGGCAGTTCCAGGCGCAGGACGACACCAGCGCGCCCATCCTGCTCGTCAGCCTCAAGGCGGGGGGCGTGGGCCTGAACCTCACCGCCGCCGACACCGTGATCCACCTCGACCCCTGGTGGAACCCCGCCGTGGAAGAACAGGCCACCGCCCGCGCCCACCGCATCGGGCAAGACCAGCCGGTGTTTGTCTACAAGCTGGTGGTGGAAGGCAGCATCGAAGAGCGCATTCTGGAACTGCAGACCCGCAAGGCCGCGCTGGCGCAGGGGGTGCTGGGGCACGACGCCGAGGGCGCAGTGAAATTTAGCGAGGCCGACCTGCACGCGCTGCTGGCGCCGTTGAGCGAGCCGGCCAACAACCCGCTGGGCTTGCCGGGCGAAGACGCGCTGCGCTGGGGCGGCACCGGCCAGCGGCGGACCCGGCCGATGCAACCGCCAGAAGTTTGAGTGTTTTGTGGCTCTAGCGCTTATTTAATAAGCGCAAGCAGCTATCAAAATTGAATCTAATGAGGCCTATCACCGCACCAGCGCAGGCCTCAGCAAGCCGGGCAACCCACCTGCCCGTTTGCCACAATGGCGCCATGACCGCGCCTGCCATTACTCCTTCTAGCCCCCCAGTCCGCGCCCCGCGCTACTGGCTCATGAAGTCCGAGCCCGCAGAGTGCTCGATTGACGACGCACTGGCGGCAAAGGACGCCACCGTGCCCTGGACCGGCGTGCGCAATTACCAGGCCCGCAACTTCATGCGCGACGACATGCAGGTGGGCGATGGCGTGCTGTTCTACCACTCCAGCTGCCCCGAGCCAGGCATCGCCGGCCTTGCGCGCGTGGCCAGCGGCACGCGGCCCGACCCCGCGCAGTTCGAACCCGCATCGCCCTACCACGACCCCAAATCCTCACCCGATGCACCCCGCTGGCTGCTGCTGGATGTGCAGGCGCTGCGCAAGACACGGCTGCTGCCCCTTTCTGAACTGCGCAGCCATCCTCCACTGGCCGACCTGCGCGTGCTGCAAAAAGGCAGCCGCCTTTCCATCACCCCGGTGGACGCTGTGCACTGGAACCACATCGTGGCCCTGCTCGGCAAAGGCTGCGCCTGAAAACGGCCGCTGGTTGCGCCAGCAGCCGTGGCCAGAACGCTGTGCGAAAGCGCTGGCGCACCGCAGCGCCCGGCGCAAGGCGGTGGCAGCAGGGCTGGTTGACGGGTTTTTTGCGGATGTGCGAACAGGCGTTGCGCTCTCACCCGCCCTGGCCGGGCAGCTCTGGCGCCTGGTACACCAGCACCTTCAGCGCCCGCCCGTCCTGCACATCCGCAAACACCGCCGGGTTGGCCACACGCTCTACAAAACCCAGTTCGGGCGCCAGCTCGCGCATCTGGTCTTGCAAAAAGTCCACGCCCAGCTCGGGTGCGTTCAGGCAAAGCAGCGCGTGGCCGCCGGGCGCCAGCAAATCCGGCAAGCGGCGCATGAGGCGGGCGTAGTCTTTGGTGGCCACAAAGCTGCCTTTTTGGTAGCTGGGCGGGTCCACGACGACCAGGCCATAGGGCCCGCTGCGGGTGATCTTGCCCCAGCTGCTGAAGATGTCGTGCGCCAGAAAGCTGGCGCCCGTGGTGATGCCGTTGAGCTGGTGGTTCTGCTGCCCAATCGCCATGGCGCCGTGGCTCATGTCCACGTTGACCACCTGCCTGGCGCCCGCCTGCAGCGCCACCACCGAGAACGCGCAGGTGTAGGCAAACAGGTTCAGCACCTTGAGGCCATAGCGGTCGGCGCTGTGCGCGGCCGCGTAGTCGCGCACCCAGCGGCGGCCCTCGGCCATGTCCAGAAACAGGCCGTGGTTCTGGCCGCGCAGCACATGCACCTTGAACTGGGCGCCCTGCTCGGTCACCACATGGGGGTCGGGCACGCTGCCCGCCATCAAGCGCGTTTCTGTGCGGCCCTGGGTGCGCAGCGCCTCGTTGCGGCACTGAAACACCCAGTTCAGCGGCTGGCCCAGCGCCAGGGCCTCCCAGCGCTTGGCCAGCGCGGCACCAATGCTGGCCAGTTGCGCCTCGGTCTCGTCGCCCGCGGGCAGAAAGCTGGTCAGCACCCAAACGGGCGGGTAGGCATCCAGCGTCCACTGCTCGCAGCCGGGGTAGCGCCCGCCCCGGCCGTGAAAGATGCGGCAGGCGTCGGTGGGCAAGGGCATGGCGGCAATGGCGTCGAGCAAGGGCTGCATAAAAATATTAGATGTTTCAGGCCTCTAGCGCTTACTGGATAAGCGCAGATAGCTATAAATAACGTAGCATCTCAAACCACTATCAATCAGGTTGCCGTGGCCCGGTGCGGGGTCTGCCAGAGGCCTCCACTGCGTTGTGACCACAGGCAGCGCGCGTTCAAAAACTGCCGAACACCGTGCCCAGCACAATGAGCAGCACCAGCACCAGCACCAGCACCAGCACCAGCACCAGCACCAGCACCAGCACCAGCACCAGCACCAGCGCGGGCAGCGTAGCGGCGGTGCAGACGGCCACCATCGTGTTCGCCCTGCCCTTTGCCGATGTGATGCTGCTGGCGATTGCCTTGTGGCGCGGCGTGCGCAATGACTGGAACGAAGAGCAACGCCGCGAGCGCACACTGCGCAAGCGCATGCGCGAGATGGTGGACGTACCCGGGCGGTAATCGCTCTCAGGCCAGCGCCTGCGCCTCGGCCTGGCCGGTCAGGCGCTGCACCAGCCCCTGCGCAAGCCGGTTGACGACACCGTAGACCGACAACTGCGGGTTCGCCCCGACGCTGGTGGGAAAGAGCGAGCCGTCGTGGACCGAGAGGTTTTCCAGCTGCCAGTGCACGCCATCGGGCCGCACCACGCCCATCCGCTCATCGGCCGCCAGGCCGCAGCCGCCCATTACGTGGGCGCTGACCACCCTGGTCAGCAGCGGCTTCATGGGCAGTTGCCCGATGGCCTCCCTGGCCTGCGCCCAGGAGGTGTAGAGCTGGCCCCTCTCATGCACGGGCAGCACCTGCTTTGCACCGGCGGCAAACTGGATTTCGGTCATGGCCAGCATGGCGCGGCGTGCACCGTCCATCACATAGTCGGTGAGCGGGTAGTCGAGCACGGCCGAGCCATCGCCGCGCAGCTTGACGTGCCCGCCCCGGGCCTGGTCGTGGAAGCCGTCGCGCAGCAGCGCCAGCAGCACATGTGTGTGCGGAAACTGGCTCAGCAGGTCAGCCTGGGGCTGCCCCGAGCCGGGCATCGACGTGGCCAGAATCAGTGGATGCAGCGGCGGCGCCTCGATCTTGAAGCCCATGGGGCCGTCGATGGGCTGGGTGCGCAGGTAGTGGTCGGAGTACAGGGACTGCGGTGCACCCGCCCAGCCCTCCACACGCTTCTCCATCACGGCGGCCGTCATCACTACCGGGTGCAGGAAGGTGCGCTGCCCCAGGCGGCCATGCGGGTCGGGGACGCCCGAGCGCATCAGCACGGCGGGCGAGTTGATGGCCCCGCCCGAGAGCACGAAATGCCGCGCCGTGATGGTGGTGCGCACGGCGTCTGCCGTCACCGCGCCGTTGAGTTGCACGCCCACGCAGCGCAGTGCCTGCACCTTGCCCGAGGCCAGATCGAGCTTCTCGGCACGCGTCTGCACCAGTAGCGTGGCGCCTTTGTCGAGCGCAGCCGGAATGGTGGTCACCAGCATGGACTGCTTGGCATTGGTGGGGCAGCCCATGCCGCAGGAGCCCAGGTTCCAGCAGCCCTGCACGTTGCGCCGGATCGACTCGACCGGAATGCCCAGCTTGACCGCGCCAGAACGCAGCAGTTCGTTGTTTTCGTTGGGCGGCACCTGCCATGACGACACGTTGAGCCTGCGCTCGGCCTGCTCGAAATACGGCTCCAGCGCCTGCTCGTTGTAGTCCTTCAGCCCAAAGTATTGCTCCCAGTACGCCAGGGTTGCGGGCGGCGTGCGGAAGGAGCTGGTCCAGTTCACCGTGGTGGAGCCCCCCACGCAGCGCCCCTGCAGGATGGAGATGGCCTTGTCCTCGGTCTTGCGGCCGGCGCTTTCCTGGTAGATCTGGGGGTAGGCCTCAGACTCGCGCTGGCGAAAATCGCTGCTGCTGCGCAGCGGGCCTTCTTCGACGATGACCACGGACAGACCGGCGCGGGTCAGCAGCTCGGCCGTGATGCCCGCACCCGCGCCCGAGCCGATGATGGCCACGTCGCAAGCGATGGTTTGCGGCGCGGCGCCGTGGGGGCCGCCCAGCACTTTCCAGCCGCGCTGCAGGCCGCTGCGAATGGGATCGGGGAGTTTGCTCATGGTGTTTGGTTCATAAGGTGTGACGAACGGATGGGTTCACACCGGTTCGGGGTGTCAGAGGCTGAGAGTTTTTTGCTCGTGCCCGAAAGTTGCGTCAAAACAGCCCTGATCAAGGCGCAAAGCACAGCCATCGCACGTGCTATGGCGAGCATTTGCAACACGGAGCAGGGGTGTTTTGGCGTGCAAGGCGGGCACAGGCAAAAGACTTCTCAGCCGCTCAGATATCCACAGGGCCTGGGTAACCCAGGGTCGACCAGGTGGCTTCGTCAGAAAAATAGGCACCGCCCACAATCTCGTGCAGCGCCTGGTAGGCCTGCTGGCGCACCGCCAGGCGCGAAAAGCGCATGTCCTCGAGTGCAGCCAGCACCTGTGCCGGGTCGGCATCAAGCCAGTCGCTGGACAGGCCGGCCAGCCCCCGGCGTCCGGCGCTGGTGCACAGCAGTCCCACCAGTTGCGACAGTTCGGCCTGCACATGCGGTGGCAGGTTTTGCGCCAGGGCGTCCACACGGTCTGCCATGCCCTGCAGCGCCTGCTGCTGGGCGCCCGCGTCTTGCGGCAGTGTGCCCTGCAGAATGGCACGGCCCGCGCTGATGAACAGCCCCCGCCCCGCGTCAGACAGGCGTCCCTGCACCAGACCCGGCTGCAGAAGCATGGCCGCCCCGCCCGCCAGCGCCAGCACAGCGCCCGACACCAGGCCCAGCTTCAATAAAGTTCGTCTTTGCATTTTTCGACTATCGCACGCACCAGCCCCCTGCCTCTAGACGCAGCCGCCTAGCAGGCTGCTGAAATACTCCCCAGCGTCCGAACCTGTTCAGCGGCTGTAGCCGCATTTTTCCGTATCCTGAAAGTCAACCCCTCAAAATCGCCTGCTTTCAGTCGCAAAGCACGGTTTTTTTGCCCCTTTTGCCTTCACACCTGCCCCTGCAGACGGATTTGCCCCAAGCTGCGCAGTCGCGTGAGGTTGTAGCCCGCCATCGTCAGCACAAACATCTGGTCCACTTTCTTGATCCCGCGCACCAGCACCTGGCGCATGCGACCCACCGTCTTGGCCCAGCCAAAGCCTTGTTCGATCAGCTTTCTCTTTTGCTGCGAGATGGCGTAGCCTTCGCTGCCCGCGATCCTGTCAGGCACCGCCGATTGACGCCCTGATTTGTTCTGCGCCACATGGGGCAGCACGTTCATCTCTTGCAGCGCGTCGATGAACTCCCTGGCGTCGTAACCCTTGTCTGCGCCCAGCGTGATCGTGATGGGGTCATCGCCGGGCAGTGCCTGGCGCGCATCGTTGATCATGGCCTTGGCCGCTTCGCGCTCTGCATATCCGTCGGCCTGTGTGACCACGGCGCTGACCACCAGCCCATGGCGGTTGTCGGTGAGTGTGTGGCCCATGAAGCGCAACTCGCTGGCCGTCTTACCCTTGCGGTACAGCCTTGCGTCTGCGTCCGTGGTGGATTCATGGGTGTCGTTGCTGCGCTTTTGGTCTTTGAAGTTACCCGCATCCGGGTCATCGCTCTCTGGGCGGTCTTTGCGCACAAAACTCTTGTGGCCCGCCCAGGCCTGGATCAGGGTGCCATCTACGCTGAAGTGCTCGCCCGAGAGCAGTTCCTGCTCCTGGGCTTGTTGCACGATCTGGTTGAAGAACTCGATGACGGCATCGTGCTCGATCAGGCGTTCACGGTTCTTGCTGAAGACGGTGGGCACCCAAACGGCATCGTCCATGGCCAGGCCAATGAACCAGCGAAACAGAAGGTTGTACTGGGTCTGCTCCATGAGCTGGCGCTCCGAGCGCACGCTGTAGAGCACCTGGATGAGCATGGCGCGCAGCAGCTTCTCGGGGGCAATGCTGGGGCGCCCGCCCTTGATGTCGGCCGCATACACCCGGGCAAACAGCTCGTCCATGTTGGCCAGGGCTTTATTGACCATCACACGGATCACGCGCAAGGGGTGATCGGCGGGCACGAAGTCATCGAGGTGGCGCATGGTGAACAGGCTCTCGGTGAAGGTGTCGGCTCCGCGCATGGATGGCTCGTCTGTCTGGTCGGTAGGGGTGCCTTGATTGTCGCGGGAGGGCCTATGAATCTGGACGGGCGCAGGGGAGTATTTCAGCAGCCTGCTAGAGGGTGTCGGGGTTTTCATTGATACCGCAAATGCGGTATGGGCAAGCCCGCCTCCACAGGTGCGCAGGCTCAAACCGGCTCCAGCCTGCGCGAGCGCCAGTCCAGCACGGCGGTGCGCACATGCATCTTGCCCGCCAGGGCGGGCGATTGGCGGGCAATCACCCCAGCGGCAAAGTCCGCCAGAAAGGCCGACTTGAGCCCTGCCCGGGCGCTGTCCACCCCCAGTTCCTCGTAGGGCACCGAAGCCAGCAACAAAAAACCATCGTCCGGTATGCGCCCTTTGGCCATGTTGGCTTCGATGATGGCCGCCGCCTGTCCCACGGGTTCGGCCAGCTCGGGGCTGTAGGGGCCGACGATCAAGGCGATGTTGGGCATGTGCAGAAAGTCAAAGCCCTGGCCCAGGCAAATCATCCATTCGCGGTGCTCGATGTTGGCCGCCCGGTGCATCTGCCGCACCTCGTCGATGCGCCGCAGATTGCCCGCCAACAGCGGCAGCAGGTCGTCACGCATCTGGCGGGGCATGTCGGGAAACAGGGCCGCCAGGTGCTGTGCCAGGGCGTCTTCGGCCATGCCTGCGCACTGCGCCAGGTCCAGCAGCCCGCCCTGCTCGCCATGCACCAGCAGGGCGTCTTCGTCGGTTTCAAAGCCGCACAGCACGGGGTACACGGTGTCGCGCCCCAGCCCGAACACGGTTTCCACCTGCTGCTTGATGCGCCGGGTGTGCTCGATGGCCGCTGCCGTGTCGCCATGGAACCCGGCGCAGCCCCGGTGCACGCTGCCGCGCGAGAAGTGGTAAGTGATGAGCAGCAGCACCCGCCGCCCCTCACGCACGCAGCGCTGCACATACCCGGCCAGCACCTCGCCCAGGTGCGGCCAGCCCAGGTCGAACATGCCCCCCAGGTTGCGAAACGGCTGGATGATGCCCAGTGGCGTGTGCGTGGCCACCGGAATGTTGATGCGCCCGTCCATGCACTTGAGCACGCCAATGGCCGTGGGGTGCAAGGCCAGGTAGCGCTCGCGGGCGAGCCAGTTCTCGGGGCTGCAGAATCGGGCCGAGTGGTCGCGTGCGCGCTCAAAAAGCCAGTCGATGCGCTGGGCTATGGGTTTGCTGTGGATGTCCATGGGCGTTCAGGGGTTGCAGGGTGCCGCCGTGACGCGGTTGCACCCTGGTTCTTGGACTGGTACATGGCCTGGTCGGCGCGGTGCAGCAAGGGGGCTTCAGACTGGCCCCGGTTGCGCGCCGCCTGTGCAGCCCAGAGCATCTGCCCCACAACTGCCTGAGAGTCGCCCCAGTCCGGCGCTGGGGCAAAAGCATTCAGGCGCTGCATCACCTGGCCTTGCCAGTGTGGACCCAGCGGCTCCTCACCGGGCCATGTGTCCGCAGCATCCTGCCGCAGCGCCACCCACTGCTGCGCCGCCCAGGTGGGCAGACTGCATTTCCATTGACCAGAGGCAGGGACCATGAGAGAGGCATCCGTTCACACGCCAGCGCGTGCTGCGCAGGCAGAGCGTTGCGCCGCTACAGGCTACAACCCCCTCGCCCGCCACAGCCCCTGTAAAAACCCTGCTTTACCCTGCGCAATACCCAAAACCCTGCTCATCGCTTACGAGTCGATGACCGGCGGCACCGGCCAGATGGCCGAGGCGCTGCTGGGCGGCGGAGCGCAAAAAGCCGCGTGAATCGTGGGGTAAGAACTACACGAAACGGGGGGCAGGTCAATGGGAATCTGGCGCATGGCGCTGCGCGGCAAGCCTCACCCCCGCCACTGCGGCCGCAACAGCATGACCAGGCCGAGCGCAAGCATCACCAGACCGGACAGCAGCTTGAGCCAGCGCCCACCTTGCTCTGTGAGCTTGCTGCTGGAGAGTGCGCTGACCGCAAGCGTGACCATCAGTGCGTCGTCGGTGATGTAGCCAATGATGTACAAGCCCAGGTAGCCGTGGTAGGCAAGGTGTCCCAGGTCCTGCTGCGTCAGGATTGCCGTGTAGATGGCTGGCAGACCTGCAGTGCACAACAATTCGATCAGATTGACGGCGATGGCCAGCAGCGCGACACCGGCCATGGCCGCTGGCAGCGATGGCGCGTTCATTACCCGGCGCATGCGCTCAAAGAGGCCGGGTTTGGTCTTTTCGGGAATCGACAGCGAGACACCGCGTCCCCATGCAAAGTAATCCTTGGTATTAATGGCACCAATGGCGATGGCCAGCAGGGCCAGCCCCACGCGCAGCGGCACTGACAGGCCGACCGCAAGGAAAAGGTTGAGCCACGCCGCCATCATCGCGTAGTAAACCGCGCCACTGACCAGCACAAAGGTGCCGGCAATCAGCGCCATGCGCCGGCGGTCGTGCAGCCGCACCAGCAGCGAGAGCAGGAAGAGCAGCACCCAGGTGGCGCAGGGGGTTGAAGCCGTCGAGCAGACCGATGGCCAGCGTGAACAGCGGCAAGCCGAGCTGTGCGACGCTGAGCGTGCCAACAAGCGGCGCGTCGATCGCCTGGCGCGGTGCAGGCGATGCCTGCGGGATAGACGCGGCAGGCGGCGCCGCATCGAGCAGCGCAAGCAGCTCAGGGCCGCTGTCTGCGGCGTCCCCGAAGCCGATCATCACCCGCTCGCCGACGACAAAGGTCGGAACGCCCGGCGGTCAGATACCGGCCTGGCGCGAGACCTGCTCCAGTGCTTGGCGTGCTTGCGGGTCGCGGTCGATGGCGCGGTAGTCAATGCGCAGCGCGGGTCTCTCGCGGGCCAGCCCGGCAAGATAGGCCTTGGCATCCGCACAGTGCGGGCAGTCATCGCGCACAAAAACGGTCAGCACCGGGCCGTTCCCGTCCGGCTCTGCTGCAGTAAACCGGGCAGGCCACAGGGTGGCGACAAAAAGAATCAGGACCCCGAACAGGCCCGTCAGCAATGAAAGTCGAAGCACGATAAGTCAAACGCAGAAAAAAGGGACCGCCCGCAAATACGCCCAGCCACGATACCGCATTCAACGCACAGAGGGTTTTCCCATTTCTGCCGTGGCATCGGGCGGCGTACCCCGGTCGTCCAGCAGGCCCCACTGGTCCCAATCGTCCCCAAACAGCTCCGCCGGGTGCTGCGTGCGGTCCGACCCATTGCCGCAGCGCATGTCCTTGGCAGGGCAGTACAAGTCGCAGCCCCAGCACACCCGCTCGGGGTGGGCGGGGGCCTGGGGGAACTTCTTGACTGCCATGGCCAGGCTCCGGTGGCTGTGCTCCGGCCTACTTGCGCGCAGGGGGCACGTCGGTGCACGACCCTTGCGCCACTTCCGCTGCCATGCCGATGGATTCCCCAAGCGTGGGGTGCGGGTGGATGGTCTTGCCGATGTCCACCGCATCGGCGCCCATCTCGATGGCCAGGGCAATCTCGCCGATCATGTCGCCCGCATGCGTGCCGACCATGCCGCCGCCCAGGATCTTGCCGTGGCCCCGGCCAGCATGGCCGTCTCCTGATCCTGCTTCGGGGCTGTCGTCGAACAGCAGCTTGGTGAAGCCTTCGTCGCGCCCGTTGGCAATGGCACGGCCGGAGGCGGCCCAGGGGAACAGGCCTTTCTTGACCTTGACGCCCTGGGCCTTGGCCTGGTCTTCGGTGAGGCCCACCCAAGCCACTTCGGGGTCGGTGTACGCCACGCTGGGGATCACGCGGGCGTTGAAAGCGGCGCTGGCCAGTTCCTTGTTGCCCTGCAGTTCACCGGCGATGACTTGCATTGTCCGCCACTTTTATCGTGCTGCAGAACATGCTTGGCATGGGAATTGCCAATATTTTTGGACTCGACCCCCGGGCGGGTTTACTGGTCGGCTCCGTGTCGCTGGTCGGGGGTATCGGTACCACGCTGGCATGGGTGCCTGATTTCGTCGAGCGGCTGGGTATCCACAACGCACTGGAGATTGGCACTGCGGGCAGCATGCTCGGGCTCATCATTGCCTGCATCATTGGGGCCCATTGCCAGCTACCTCATGCGGGAACACAAACTCACGCCGTCCCATGACACCCGGCTGGACATTGGCGTGGCACACAACGCCGACAGCAGCGAAACACGCCTTGATTACTACGGCGTGTTACGCGCCTGGCTCTGGCTGAATCTGGCGTTGTTGCTGGGGCAGGGCCTGACGAGGGTGCTTGGTTACACCGGGCTCAATCTGCCCGATTTTGTCGGCAGCCTGATGGCCGGTATCGTGCTGCGCAACACCCTGCCCTTGCTGCTACCGAAACAGTCTGCCCGCAACTGGAAAAAAACCACCCAGGGCCTGGCCCTGATCTCTGACATTTGCCTGGGTATGTTCCTGACCATGGCCCTGATGGGGCTGCAGCTGTGGGCACTGAAGGGTGTGTTCAGCTTTGTGTTTGCCACCCTGGTGCTGCAGGTGGTGCTGACTGTGGTGTACACACTCTGGATTGTTTTTCGCTTTATGGGCAAAGACTACGAAGCCGCCGTGTTGTGCGCCGGGTTTGGCGGTATTGCACTGGGCTCCACCTCCACCGCCGTGGCCAATATGAGTGCTGTCACCCGCCAGTATGGCGCAGCCCACCGCGCCTTCATCATCGTCCCCCTGGTGGGAGGTTTTTTCATCGATCTGGTGAATGCTTTGGTGATCAGTTGGATGTCGCGTTGACCCCAGGGTTACGGTTCACACACTCAGAACGAGCCAAACGCAGTGCCCAAAACAATCACTGCTACCAGCGCCAGAATAGGCCCAATGATGCCCACAACCACAATGTCGAAGTAACTCTTGCGGTGGGTTGAACCACAGACCGCCAGCAGGGTCACCACTGCCCCGTTGTGCGGCAGGCTGTCCAGGGTGCCGGCGCCAATCACGGCCACCCGGTGCATCAGGGATGGGTCAATGCCCAGTTCGTAGGCCAGTTGCATGTAGGTGCTACCCAAGGCCTCCAGTGCGATGGTGAGACCGCCCGATGCAGAGCCCGTCAGAGCCGCCAGCACATTGGTCGAGACCGCCAGAGAAACCAGCGGGCCCCCTTCGATACCCAGCACCCAGGCCTTGACCATCGCAAATGCCGGCAAGGCCGCCACCACACCGCCAAAACCCACCAGGCTGGCCACGCTCAAGGCTGGCAAAGCCGATGCATTGGCACCTGCATCCATGCTGTCGCGCAGATTGGTCAGGCGTGACCAGTTGAGCACGATGACCAAAACAATCGCCACCGCCAGTGCCACCACCACCGACCAGACGCCCCCCACTCCCGCCAGTGTGGTTTGCCCCCACTGGGGTTCCTGCAAGAAAGCCACGTCCATCCGCGGCAGCACCCAAAAACTCATCACCAGGTTGACCGCCACCACCACCACCAGCGGCAACGCAGCCGCCCACACGGCGGGCAGCTCTGCGCTGCGTTTTCCGTGGCCCATTTCCTGCGGGTCAAACTCATGCGAGGCGACTGCGCGCTCACGCACCAGTGCATCGTCGGCTGCCTTTTCATGCGTCGCCGCAGAGACCTCTTCATAACCCACACCTGCACGGCGGGCCCCCGCCTCGGCCCGCCCCAGCCACCACATGCCAAACCCCATCATGATGAGTGAGGCAATAACGCCCAAGCCCGGTGCAGCAAAGGGTGTGGTACCAAAAAACGGCATGGGAATCGCGTTCTGGATAGAGGGCGTGCCTGGCAATGCCGACATGGTGAACGTGGAGGTTCCCAGCACAATCGCCGCAGGCATCAGGTGGTTGGGAATGTTGGCGGCTTTAAAAAGCGAATGCGCCATGGGGGCCAGCACAAAAAATGCAACGAACAGGCTCACCCCGCCATAGGTCACAAAAGCGCCCGCCAGCACCACGGCCAGAATGGCATGGCGCAGCCCCATTTTTTCAGCCATGAAGGCCGAGATGGCCCGCACCGAACCGCTGTCGTCCATCAGCTTGCCAAACAGCGCGCCCAGCAGAAAGATCGGGAAAAACTGGGCCAGAAACCCTGCCGCCGCAGGCATGAAGGTCTGGGTCCAATGCGCCAGCACCGGCTCGCCCGCGACACCTGCCGCCACCAAAGCCGCGGCAGGCGCGAGCAACAAAACGCTCCATCCGCGGTAGGCCATACCAATCAGCAGGGCCAGCGCGAGAAGAATACCAAGCAGACCCATCAACATAGATCAGGTTCCTTCCAGCAATGCGTCAAGGTCCAGCGATGACCGTTTGCCCAGGTCGGCACCATGGTTCTTCAAAAATTCTTCGGCGCTGCGGCGCCCTTGGTCCCGCAGCATGCACAGGAAGTCCCACTCTGCGTTCATCTTGGACGAAGAACCCAGGTCAGCCATGGCCTCGGTGGCCACCCGGTGAATACGCATACCCGCCCACTGCGCACCTTCTGTCTGGCCTGGGTCGGCCACCTGACGCAGCAACGCGATCATGCGAAGCTCCTTCAACAAGGGCGCATTAAAAGAGATTTCGTTGAGGCGGTTCAGAATTTCCGACGCAGAGCGCGGTGTGCCAGAGCGCTCGACCGGGTTGATTTGCACCAAAATTGTGTCCCGTGACTGGCATTCACGCACCAAGGGCGTGATCGTGGGGTTGCCAAGGTAGCCACCGTCCCAATAAGGGTCACCATCAACTTCGATGGCCTGGAATATGGTGGGCAAACAGGCCGACGCCAGGAGCACATTCGGCGACAACTCCGCGTTGCGAAAAATACGTCCGCGCCCCGTGCGTACATTGGTTGCCGTCACAAAAACCTTGATGGGAGATGCCACCAGGCGTTCAAAGTTGATACTTTCCGCAAGAATGTCCGCCAGCGGATTAAAAGCGGTGGGGTTCAGGTCGTACGGAGAAAAAAGGCGGGATGCCAGGTCGAAAGCGACAAACATCGGCGAGCTGTCCATCGTCCAGCGCCCCAGCAGTATATCCATGGGTCCACGGCGAAAAGGGCTCATCACTGCCGCTTTGGACACCCGCTGCCAGAACGCCTCCAGCGCGGCACGCCCTCCCTCCGCCCCGCCCTCTGCATACCCGTCACTCAAAACTGCCGCATTCATGGCCCCGGCAGAAGTCCCCGAAATGCCATCAATCTGCAGCCAAGGCTCTTGTAATAAGCGGTCCAGAACCCCCCAGGTAAAAGCGCCATGGGATCCCCCACCTTGCAAAGCAAAATCCACCAGCAAAGGTTTGGAACGTGCAGCGGGAGTACTGGGGGTGGGCGTTGGCATATTTTCCTGGACGTGACATGCTTTGCATGCGAAATGATGGAAACCATTTTGCCATACACACGGATAGGAAATTCAACCGCATGAGGCCAAGTATGGCACGAGTTTTGGGCCTCGAAACACGTTCGGCCAAGGAAGGTTGAGCGCTCGCTTGCCGCTCAATGGCAAGAGCTTGGGAGGCAGTATGCATTTGGGCCTGGCGCGCGCGCAGCTGCTTCCCCGCAGCGATGGATACCGCCGCTTCACTGGGTCACCAATTGACGCGCTGGTCTACCTCGTCGGGTTGAGCTGCCAGATCCCAATCCGGCTCGCCTTGCGGCGGACGGCTTTCGCACCCTCAACCTGCGCTTTTCACGCCGCGCCCATGCGTGGAAGCCCGCCGCCAGCGGCATCTTCGTGGTGCAGGTGCACGGCTTGACCGACCAGCCGCTGGCCGGCGTGGCCAACCTGGGTGTGCGGCCCTCGCTCGATCCGGCCAGGCTGCTGGTGCCGGCCCCCTTCGACAGGCTCAGGACAGGCCTGTACGAGGGGCGGAGAGAGCGCAGCGAAGCCCTGGGGGTGTTTGTTTCCCCTTGAACCGCTTGCGTGTGAGTGCCAACGCAATCCAGGACGCCACCACCGTGGTCACCACGAGCACAGCACCATGGCGCACCGGGTGGGCGGGCCATTGGTTGGGTCACCACCAACCGGCTCGTGCACAAGTTCAACGAAAGCTTCCGCATCGCCGGCCGGCTGAACTACGCCGACACCGACGACCATCGCGACCGCCTGGCGAACGCGCGCTTCATCGAAGGCAACGCCGGCTTCGCCTGGCGGCCGTGGGATAGCGCGCGCTGGGAAATGTTCGGCCGCTACACCTACCTGTACGACCTCTCCAGCCTGGGCCAGCGCGAGCAGGACTACGACCAGAAAACCCAGGTGCTGTCGGTGGAAGGCGTCTACCGCCACGACCAGCATTGGGAAGTGGCCGGCAAGCTCGCCCGGCGCGAGGGCGAGGTGCGCTACGGACGCGGCAGCGGGCCGTGGTTCGACTCGGCCACCGACTTCGCCGCGCTACAGCTGCGCTACGAGGTGGTCTACGCCTGGCACGCTCTGGCCGAATACCGCTGGCTGGACGTGAAGGCCGGCGGCACGCGGCAGGGCTGGCTGGTCGGACTGGACCGCGACATCGGCAAGAACTTCCGCATCGGCGCCGGCTACAACTTCACCGAGTTCAGCGACGACCTGACCGACTTCGACTACGACCACGAGGGCTGGTTCCTCAACGTGGTCGGGATGTACTGAGGGTGCCGGTCCACGCAAGACCGTCGACGTTCAGCCGTCCACGGTCTCCTCGCCGCCATCCTTGGACAGCTCTTCGGCCCGGCGCTCATCCAGGTGGCGCTGCAGGCGGGCCACGTCTTCGGGCGACCAGTCGTCGATGCCGGTGACTTCCAGCCAGGCGTTGATGTAGTGCGATGGCGCGTAGACGTGGCCGAAACCCATTGGTGCGCTCATCGACAGCGAAGTATCCATTGCCATCTGCATCATCGTCACGACCGGATACCAGCGCATCGCCGGGGATACGTCCGGCGGGCGCGGGGCATCGAGCAGTTCCGGTTCGCGGAAGAAGCCGTGACGGTCGAAGAACGTCACCGCGTCGCTGCCGTACTGCAGGTAGACCACGCGCATCGGGCCCCACGGCGTGCCGGGCGGGGTGGAGCTGCCGTCCTGGTTCATGAAGCGGACGAACGAGCCGTCCTGGAACTGCGGCAGCCACACCGGCGAACCGGGATTGCGCGAGCGGGTCAGCCCGGCCCACTTGCTGGCGGCGAACGGAGGTCCGCTCCAGACCGCGCCATCGAATGGTTCGCCGAGCAGCTCGAACATCTCGAACGAGCGTTCCGAATTGAGCGCGCCCAGGCTCAGGCCGTGCAGGTACAGCTTCGGCCGCCGCTTGGGCGGCAGCGTGCGCCAGTAGCCGTAGACCTCGCGGAACAGTGCGCGCGCGGTGACCCCGCCTGTGTCCGGATCCAGGAACAGCGTCAGCGGACTGGACAGGTACGAGTACTGCACCGCGACGCTGGCCACATCGCCGCGGTAGAGATATTCGATGCCGTCGATGCCGGACGGGTCGACCCAACCGGTGCCGGTCGGAGTGATGATGATCAGCGCCTTGCGCTCGAAGCCGCCGACGCGCTTGAGTTCTTCCAGCGCCAGCTGGGCGCGCTCTTCGGGCGTGTCGCCGGTGGGCAGGCCCGCGTACACGCGCAGCGGCGCCTTGGCGCCGGGACCGGCGTAGGCGGCGAGTTCGTCGGCGGTGGGGCGGGCATCGACGTAGCGCCGGCCCATGCGCCCGAGCTGGTTCCAGGCCACTAGCGACTGCGCGCTGCCGGGGCTGTCCCATTCGGTCGGCGGCGGCATGTCGGGCGGGATCAGTGCATCGGCCTGGCGATAGGAGGCGTCCAGGGTGTCCAGCAACGAGGACAGGATCACGCCGTTGACCAGGCCCACCAGCAGCAGCACGCCGGCGATCGCACCGACCACGTGCGCGATCCGTCGCGGCACCTTGCGGGTGACCAGGCGCATCACCGCCTTGATGATCATCAGCGCGATGCGGCACAGCACGACCAGCAGCAGCGCCACGACCGCCGCACCCGCGAGTACGCCCAGGATGCGCGATGGACCGGCGGGAGCCAGGTGCATCAGTTCGCGGACGATGTTTTCCCAATGCTGGCTGCGCCAAAGCGCGAGCGCGGCGATGACCGCGCAGGCGACGACCGCGATACGGCGGCGACGCGGCTGTCCCGCCGGCCCGGGGAGCGGCAGCTCCAGGTATCCCCACAGCCAGCGCAGCAGCACGCCCAGGCCGTAGCCGGCGGCCAGGCACATGCCCGACAGCACCGCCTGCGCGACCGTGATCCGTGGCGTGAGGCTGGGCGTGAGCGAGGCGGCGAAGAACAACGTCCCCAGCACGAGCCCGGTATTG
The DNA here is from genome assembly GCA_003268905.1 of Acidovorax defluvii. GTDB lineage: Bacteria > Pseudomonadota > Gammaproteobacteria > Burkholderiales > Burkholderiaceae_C > Acidovorax > Acidovorax defluvii. The sequence goes on along the minus strand of QLTU01000014.1, from coordinate 247 downwards.
CCAAGGCGCGCCAGCAGCGAACGCCGGAGCCGGGTGAACCAGCCATCGGATGTAGTACCGGAAGCGAGTGCAGCGTCGTCGTCCTGTCGCATCAAGTATCCCCTGCGAGTGGTCCCCTTGGGCCAGTATACCGGACACGGATAGGCGTTTTAACGGATAGGCGTTTTAACCGCATGAGGCCAAGTATCGCACCGCGGAAGCGCCATCAAGCCGGCTGAGACACTCGATTTTCCCGCCCAGGTGTCAG
>QLTU01000013.1 GCA_003268905.1 Acidovorax defluvii | reverse complement strand
AGTGCTTTCCTTTGCGACTGGCCGGTCAACAAGAGAGCATCCTATGCACTCTTGGCCCAACCTATTGCTTGGTGCACTTCGTTCTGGAATCCGCCACTTGAATGCTTCCTCAGCACTCCACCACATTCACCGCCAGCCCGCCGCGCGAGGTTTCCTTGTATTTGGCTTTCATGTCGGCGCCGGTCTGCATCATGGTCTTGATGACCTTGTCGAGCGACACCACATGCTGGCCGTCCCCGCGCAGGGCCATGCGGGCGGCGTTGATGGCCTTGATGGCGCCCATGGCGTTGCGCTCGATGCAGGGAATTTGCACCAGCCCACCCACGGGGTCGCAGGTCATGCCCAGGTTGTGCTCCATGCCGATCTCGGCGGCGTTCTCGATCTGCTCAGGGCTGCCGCCCATCACAGCGGCCAGAGCGCCCGCAGCCATGGAGCACGCCACGCCCACTTCGCCCTGGCAGCCTACCTCGGCGCCCGACAGGGATGCGTTTTCTTTGTAAATGATGCCGATGGCGCCAGCGGTCAGAAGAAAGTTGGCAATGCCGTCTTCGCTGGGCTGGCCAGCGCCCTGCAAAAAGTTGACGTAATAGTGCAGCACGGCCGGAATGACGCCCGCTGCGCCGTTGGTGGGCGCGGTGACCACGCGGCCACCGGCGGCGTTTTCTTCGTTGACGGCCATGGCATAAAGATTCACCCAGTCGAGCATGGCGAGCGGGTCGCGCAGCGCGGCCTCGGGGTGGCTGCTGAGATTTTTGTGCAGCTCGGCAGCGCGGCGGCGTACATGCAGGGGGCCGGGCAATGTGCCGGTGGCGGCGCAGCCGCGTTGCACGGCGCCGGCCATGGTCTGCCAGATGGCCATGAGCTGGCGGCGCACTTCGGCGGCGCTGCGCCAATGCTGCTCGTTGGCGGCCATGAGTTGGGCCATGGTCAGGCCCGTGGCTTTGCATTGCGCCAGCAGTTCGGCGCCGGTGCGAAAAGGGTGGGGCAGGCCACGGCCGTGGCCTGCGGCGTCGGGCTGCGCGGTGGCGGCGGTGTTGAGCACGCGCTCGCCCGCCGTGTCAATCACAAAACCGCCACCCACCGAGTAGTACTCATGCGCCGCGATTTCGTTGCCCTGTGCGTCGAACGCGTGAAACGCCATGCCGTTGGGGTGCAGCGCCAGGCTTTTGCGGCGAAACAGCAGGTGGTCTTTTTCGATGAACGGCACGCTGTGCTCGCCCAGCAGGGCCAGCGCACCGCGGCTGCGGATCTGCGCAATGGTGGGCGCAATGTGTTCGGGGTCGATGCGGTCGGGCTCGTGCCCGGCCAGGCCCAGCAGCACGGCGCGGTCGGTGCCGTGGCCCACGCCAGTGGCCGAGAGCGAGCCAAACAGCTCCACGGTGACGCCGTTCACCGCCGCCAGCAACCCGCTGGCCTGCAGGTGCACGGCAAACTGCCGCGCGGCAATCATGGGCCCCACGGTGTGGGAGCTGGACGGGCCGATGCCGATCTTGAACAGATCGAAAACGCTGACGGGCAGGGTGGGGGAGGACATGGTTGCGAGGCTAACCGGGCAGCATCGCCGCAGCATGCTCGCAATCCCTGCAGTGGGGGCGTGGCTCGGGGCGCACCCCTGGCGGCGGGCAGGTTGATTGCTTCAAATCTTATAGCTGCTCGCGCTTGCTGCATAAGCGCTAGCGGCTATTTTTGCTTGAAGTATTGCGTTGGAGCGCATCGCACATGTCAGATCGCCTTGCCGCCCATGAATCTTTCTTACATGACCAGCGCCCGACCCAGCATCACGCCCCAGTCCCATGCATGCAGGCGCGGGCGGGTGTGCAGGCTGGCGCCCTGCAGGGCATCGACCTTGTCGAGGATGCGCAAGCCTCCTTGCACCACCAGGCGCAGCTCCCACCCGGCGCGGCCGGGCAGTCGGTGCACCAGGGGGGCGCCATGCTCCATGCTGTCGCGAGCCCAGCGGGCGCAGTCGGTAATCAGGCGCGTGGTTTCGGGGGTGCTTTGCAGTGTGTGCAGCTGCGCCGGGTTGGCGCCGTGGCGGGCGCAGTCGGCGTGGGGCAGGTAATGGCGGCCACGGGGGATGTCCACGCTCAGGTCTTGCCAGAAGTTGATCAGTTGCAGGGCGGTGCAGATGGCGTCGCTTTCTTCCAGCGCTTGCGCGCCGGTCACGCCATACAGGTGCAGCAGCAGACGGCCCACGGGGTTGGCGGAGCGGCGGCAATAGTCGAGCAGCTCGGCGCGGTCGGCGTAGCCCTGCGCGTCGCGGGTTTTTTCCACGTCCTGGATGAAGGCGCTGAGCAGGTCGTCGAGCAGCGGCACTGGCAGCGCGTGCTTGTTCAGCACGGCTTGCAGCGGGCCGAACACGGCGGCCCAGGGCGCTGCGGGCGTCTGGCCTGCGGCCACGCGGGCCAGTTCGGCGCGGTAGGCGGCGAGCTCTGACAGGCGCTGTGCGGGGGTGGCATCCCCTTCGTCGGCAATGTCGTCGGCCGTGCGGGCAAAGGCGTAGATGGCTGCAATGGGCTGGCGCAGGTGTGGCGGGCACAGCAGCGAGGCGACGGGGAAGTTCTCGTAATGCGTTACGGGTGCGGCTTGCACGGGCACCGGCGGTTGTGGCGCCGTTGCAGCACCAGGCTCAGAAGCGGGGGGGGCAGTCGAAGGAGAGGGGGGCTGGCGAGGGTTCACGGCGGGCATTGTCGCTTGACATTGTCAGGGTGACCCTCTAGATTACTAACCGGCCAGTCAGTAAAAATTTCACGGTTGGGTTGCCTCGTCCCGTCGCAAAGGGGGGGGCGCGCTGTGTCGGCGGTATTCGTCGGCTCTCGTGCGCGGGGCAGCCCACCGCCTCTACCCCGGATATTCCATGCGCACACCCTTCGCCCGGCGGCCTTCGCTGCGGTATCTGTTTCTTGTCGCTTCTGCGGCCTTGCTGGCGGCGTGTTCCCGCTCAGCGCCCCCCGAAGAGCCCGTGCGTTCGGTCAAGCTGCTGACGGTGGGGGTCGGGTCAATGCAGTCCAGCCTCGAATATTCTGGCGAGGTGCGCGCGCGCGTCGAATCGCGCCTGGGTTTTCGGGTGGCTGGCAAGATCGTGCAGCGCCAGGCCGAGCTGGGCCAGCGGGTGAAGGCCGGGCAGGTGCTGGCGCAGCTGGACCCCCGGGACTACCAGCTGGCGGCAGATGCAGCGCGTGCGCAGCTGGCCTCGGCTACCACGCAGCGTGATCTGGCCGCTGCCGACTTCAAGCGCTTTCAGGCACTGAAAGACGAGAATTTCATCAGTGGCGCCGAGCTGGAGCGGCGCTCGGCCACCCTCAAGGCTGCGCAGGCCACGCTGGACCAGGCGCGTGCACAGCTCTCCTCGCAGGGCAACCAGACGACCTACACCACGCTGGTGGCCGATGTGGCGGGCGTGGTCACGGGCATTGAAGCCGAACCGGGCCAGGTGGTGGCAGCGGGCACGCCCGTGGTGCGCATTGCGCAGGATGGCGCGCGGGATGTGGTGTTTGCCGTGCCTGAAGACAAGGTCGGGCAAATCCAGCCCGGCCAGGACGTGACGGTGCGCGGCTGGTCGGGCGGCGCACCGCTGGCGGGCCGCGTGCGCGAGGTGGCGGCCAGTGCCGATGCCGCCACGCGTACCTATCAGGTCAAGGTGGCGCTGGAAGGTGCCGAGATGCCCGCGTTGGGCTCCACGGTGTATGTCACGCCCAAGGCATTGAGTCATGCGGGGGTTGCGGCCATCAAGCTGCCGACCAGTGCGTTGCGCCAGGAAGGGCAGGCCACGGCGGTGTGGGTGTACGACCCGGCCACCAGCACGGTCAATTCGCAGGTGGTGCAGATCGCCACCGCCGATGGCAACGATGCCGTGGTGGCCTCGGGCCTGACGCCCGGCATGCAGGTGGTGGCCACCGGCGTGCATGTGCTTTCGCCGGGGCAGAAAGTCATGATTTATCAGCAAAAAACGGCTGTAGCGCCCGTGCCTAAAGCGCAGACAGCTACCAATTCAGTAGCTATTTCGGCAGCGCCTGCCGCATCTGCAGCGGCTGCGGCCTCTTCCGCAAAGTAAGGCAGGCCATGACCCAACGACAACCCAAAGAGGGGTTCAACCTCTCCAAGTGGGCACTCGACCACCCGGCGCTCACCCGCTACCTCATGGTGGTGTTGATGCTGCTGGGCTTTGCGGCCTATTTTCAGCTGGGGCAGGACGAAGACCCGCCCTTTACCTTTCGGGCCATGGTGGTGCGCACCTACTGGCCGGGTGCCACGGCGCAGCAGGTGGCCGAGCAGGTGACCGACAAGATCGAGCGCACGCTGCAAGAGGTGCCTTACACCGACAAGATCCGCAGCTATTCCAAGCCCGGCGAGTCGCAGATCATTTTTCAGATCAAGGATTCGTCCAAGGCCAGCGAGGTAGCCAACGTCTGGTACAGCGTGCGCAAAAAGGTGGGCGACATGCGCTACACGCTGCCCGGTGGCATCCAGGGGCCGTTTTTCAACGACGACTTTGGGGATGTGTATGGCGTGATCTACGCGCTGGAGTCCGAGGGCTTCAGCTACGCAGAACTCAAAACATTTGCCGACGACGCGCGCCAGCAGCTGCTGCGCGTGCCCGATGTGGCCAAGGTTGAGCTTTTTGGTGTGCAGGACGAAAAGCTGTTCATTGAGATCTCGCAAAAACGCCTGGCGCAGCTGGGTTTGGACATGAACCAGGTGCTGGCGCAACTGGGGCAACAAAATGCGGTCGAGGGCGCTGGCGCCTTTGAGACGCCGCACGACCAGGTGCTGGTGCGTGTGGGCGGGCAGTTCAACGCCATAGAAGACCTGCGCGCCATGCCGATTAGGGGGCCATCAGGTGCGCAGCTGCGTTTGTCGGACATTGCCGATGTGAAGCGCGGTTATGTGGACCCCGCCACGGTGAAGGTGCGCCACCAGGGGCGCGAGGTGATTGCGCTGGGCGTCTCCATGGCCAAGGGGGGCGACATCATTGCGCTGGGCAAGGCCTTGCATGTAGGGGCGGAACGCATCAATGGCACGCTGCCGGCAGGGGTGAAACTGGTGAATGTGCAGGACCAGCCCAAGTCCGTGGCCACCTCGGTGAACGAGTTCGTCAAGGTGCTGATCGAGGCGGTGGTGATTGTGCTGGCGGTGAGCTTTATCAGCCTGGGGCTGCACAAGCGCCCGGGCAACCACCCCCTGTGGAAGCGCTGGTACATCGACCCACGCCCGGGCTTGGTGGTGGGCATCACCATTCCCATGGTGCTGGCCGTGACCTTTTTGGCCATGTGGTACTGGAATATCGGCCTGCACAAGATCTCGCTGGGCTCGCTGATCATTGCGCTGGGCCTGCTGGTGGACGACGCCATCATTGCGGTGGAGATGATGGTGCTCAAGCTCGAAGAGGGCTACGACAAGGTGCGTGCCGCCACCTTTGCCTATGAGCTCACGGCCATGCCCATGCTGACAGGAACGCTCATCACCGCCGCCGGTTTTCTGCCCATCGGCATCGCCAAGTCCGTGACGGGCGAATACACCTTTGCCATCTTTGCCGTGACGGTGATTGCGCTGGTGCTGAGCTGGATCGTGTCGGTTTACTTTGTGCCGTATCTGGGCACGCTGCTGCTGAAGGTGCCGCCGCATGTGGCGGCGGCGCAGGCCAGCCAAGGCATCACGGACGACCCGCACGAGGTGTTCGACAGCCCTTTCTACACCGCTTTTCGACGGCTGGTGCACTGGTGCGTGGAGCACCGCTGGCTGACCATTGGCGCCACGGTGCTGACCTTTGCTCTGGGCGTTGTGGGCATGGGCAAGGTGCAGCAGCAGTTCTTTCCGGATTCGAGTCGCCCCGAAATCATGGTGGACATCTGGTTCCCCGAGGGCACTTCGTTCGCGGGCAATGAAGAGGTCACCAAGCGGGTGGAGCAGCGTCTGCTTTCCGAACCCGGCGTGAGCACTGTCAGCACCTGGGTGGGTTCGGGTGTGCCGCGGTTTTACCTGCCGCTCGACCAGGTGTTTCCGCAGACCAATGTGTCGCAGTTCATCGTGGTCCCGCAAGACCTGAAAATCCGCGAGTCGCTCCGAAACAAGTTGCCTGCACTGCTGGCACAGGAGTTCCCCGAAGTGCGTGGCCGCATCAAGTTGCTGCCCAATGGGCCGCCAGTGCCGTATCCCGTGCAGTTTCGCGTGGTGGGGCCGGACCCGCTGGTGCTGCGCGAGCGCGCCGACGAGGTCAAGGCCGTGCTGCGCCAGAACCCTGACATGCGCGGCGTGAACGACAACTGGAACGAATCGGTGAAGGTGCTGCGCCTGGAGGTGGATCAGGCCAAAGCGCGCGCGCTGGGGGTAACCAGTCAGTCCATTGCGCAGGCATCCAAGACCATTTTGTCGGGCACGCAGGTCGGCCAGTTCCGCGAGGGCGACAAGCTCATCGACATCGTGTTGCGCCAGCCGCTCGATGAGCGCAATGCCATCACCGACATTGCCAACGCCTACCTGCCCACGGCCTCGGGCAAGTCGATCCCGCTCACGCAGATCGCCAAGCCGGTGTTCACCTGGGAGCCCGGCGTGATGTGGCGCGAAAACCGCGACTACGCCATCACCGTGCAGGGCGACGTGACCGAAGGTCTGCAAGGCGCCACGGTGACGGCGGCGCTGCTTCCGGCCCTCAAGGAGATAGAGGCCCAATGGCGCGCTACGGGGCAGGGGGGATATCGCATTGAAGTGGCGGGGGCCGTGGAAGAAAGCTCCAAGGGCTCGGCGTCGATTGCAGCGGGCATTCCGATCATGCTGTTCATCACCTTCACGCTGCTCATGCTGCAACTGCACAGCTTCAGTCGCGCGATGCTGGTGTTTCTGACCGGGCCGCTGGGCCTGGCGGGAGTGGCGGGTGCCTTGCTGCTGCTGGGTCGGCCGTTTGGCTTTGTGGCGTTGCTGGGCGTGATCGCACTCATGGGAATGATCCAGCGCAATTCGGTCATCCTGATCGACCAGATCGAGCAGGACCGCGCCCGGGGCGTGCCCGCGTGGGACGCCATCGTGGAGTCGGCGGTGCGGCGGCTGCGGCCCATCGTGCTCACGGCAGCGGCGGCGGTGCTGGCCATGATTCCGCTGTCGCGCAGCGTGTTCTGGGGGCCCATGGCCGTTGCCATCATGGGCGGACTCGTGGTGGCCACGGTGCTGACATTGCTGGCCCTGCCGGCCATGTATGCCGCCTGGTTCCGTGTGCGCCGCCCGGTTCCCGAGGTGGCATGAACGCATGTATTCAAACTGCTTCCCACATCAGGGTAAAATAGAAGGTTGACCGATTTCACACAGGCGGCAGCTCAGTTTGCCGCCTGTTTGTTTGTAGAACCGCGCGGGTGGCGAAATTGGTAGACGCACCAGGTTTAGGTCCTGACGCCAGCAATGGTGTGGGGGTTCGAGTCCCCCCCCGCGCACCACCCCTGTGAGACTTTGCGGAACACGGCGCCGCTGCGCTGCAGCCAGCACGATCCACATCCATACGAGGAATAGCGATGTCCGTTACTGTTGAAACCCTTGAAAAGCTCGAGCGCAAGATCACGCTGAGCCTGCCCCTGACCACCATCCAGACCGAAGTTGACTCGCGTCTGAAGCGCATGGCCCGCACCGTGAAGATGGACGGTTTCCGTCCTGGCAAGGTGCCCATGAATGTTGTCACCCAGCGTTATGGCTACTCTGTGCAGTACGAAGTGCTGAACGACAAGGTGGGTGAGGCCTTTGCCGTGGCCGCCAACGAAGCCAAGCTGCGCGTGGCGGGTCAGCCACGCATCACCGAGAAGGAAGGCGCCCCAGAAGGCCAGGTCACCTTTGACGCCATCTTTGAAGTGTTCCCTGAAGTCAAGATCGCTGATCTGGCGGGCGTGGAAGTGGAAAAGCTCTCGGCCGAAGTGACCGATGCTGCCATCGACAAAACCATTGATATTCTGCGCAAGCAGCGTCGCAGCTTTGCCCAGCGCGCCCTGGACGCAGCCGCACAGGACGGTGATCGTGTGACGGTGGATTTCGAAGGCAAGATCGACGGCGAGCCTTTTGAAGGCGGCAAGGCTGAAGACTTCCAGTTCCTGGTTGGCGAAGGCCAGATGCTCAAGGAATTCGAAGACGCAGTGCGCGGCATGAAGTCGGGCGAAAGCAAGACGTTCCCCCTGGCTTTCCCAGCCGACTACCACGGCAAGGATGTTGCCGGCAAAACGGCCGACTTCCTGGTCACCGTCAAGAAGATCGAAGCCGCCCATCTGCCCGAAGTGAACGATGCCCTGGCCAAGTCACTGGGCATTGCTGACGGCTCGGTGGAAGGCCTGCGCGCCGACATCAAGAAGAACTTGGAGCGTGAAGTCAAGTTCCGCCTGCTGGCCCGCAACAAGGCAGCTGTGATGGACGCCCTGGTTGCCAAGGCTGAGCTCGACCTGCCCAACGCCAGCGTGCAGGCTGAAATCGCCCGCCTGCTCGAAGGTGCCCGTGCCGAACTCAAGCAGCGCGGCATCAAGGACGCCGACAAGGCCGAGATTCCGGAAGGCGTGTTCCGTCCCCAGGCTGAGCGCCGCGTGCGCCTGGGCCTGGTGGTGGCGGAACTGGTTCGCGCCAATGAGCTGTTCGCCAAGCCCGAGCAACTCAAGGCCCACATCGACGAGCTGGCTGCCAGCTACGAGAAGCCTGAAGACGTGGTGCGCTGGTACTTCGGTGACCGCCAGCGTCTGGCCGAAGTCGAAGCCGTTGTCATCGAAAACAACGTGACCGATTTCGTGCTGGGCCAGGCCAAGGTGATCGACAAGGCCGTCTCGTTTGACGAACTGATGGCCCAAGGCTGAGACCGGGCGGCCGAGTCCATCCCTTGCGGATGATCTCGCGCCAGCCAGCCATCAGGGGCTTGTGCTTTGGTGCACAAGCCCCAATTCATTTCTGGGTACAGTAGCTGCCTGACTGGAGAAATAATGAGCGCATTGGAAACACAAGGCCTGGGCATGGTCCCCATGGTCATCGAGCAGTCGGGCCGCGGCGAGCGGTCCTATGACATCTATTCGCGCCTTCTGAAGGAGCGCGTGATTTTCCTGGTGGGCGAGGTCAACGACCAGACGGCCAATCTGGTGGTGGCCCAGTTGCTGTTTCTGGAAAGTGAAAACCCAGACAAGGATATTTCGTTCTACATCAACTCTCCCGGCGGAAGCGTCACGGCAGGCATGTCGATTTACGACACCATGCAGTTCATCAAGCCGGATGTATCCACCCTTTGCGTGGGTTTCGCGGCCAGCATGGGCGCTTTCTTGCTGGCGGCTGGCGCCAAGGGCAAGCGGTTTTCGTTGCCCAACTCCAAGGTCATGATTCACCAGGTGCTGGGCGGCGCGCGCGGCCAGGCTACCGATATCGAGATCCATGCGCGCGACATCCTGCGCACCAAGGACCAGATGAACCGCATCCTGGCCGAGCGCACAGGACAGCCTCTGGAAAAGGTCAAATCAGACACCGAGCGCGACTACTTCCTCACAGCCGACGAAGCCAAGGACTACGGCATCATCGATCAGGTGATTCACAAGCGTTCCTGAGTCGGCCCGTGGTGGCCACGCGGCGTTTTCCCGCTGGGAAGACGCCGCTTTTTATTTGGGTATCATCCCGACAACTTTCCGTAACAAGGCATTGCCCCCATGGCCGAGAAAAAAGGCTCTTCCAGCGAAAAAACCCTTTACTGCTCTTTTTGCGGCAAAAGCCAGCATGAAGTGAAGAAGCTGATCGCGGGTCCGTCGGTCTTTATCTGCGACGAGTGCATCGACCTGTGCAACGAGATCATTCGCGACGAGCTTCCGGCGGGTGATCTTGCGGGTGAGGGGCGCAGCGACCTGCCCACCCCTGTAGAGATCAAGACCAACCTGGACAACTACGTCATTGGTCAGGATCAGGCCAAGCGTACGCTGGCGGTGGCCGTCTATAACCACTACAAGCGCCTGCGCCATAAAGACAAGGCCCACAAGGACGACGTGGAGCTGTCCAAGAGCAACATTCTGCTGATCGGCCCCACGGGGTCGGGAAAGACGCTGCTGGCGCAAACTTTGGCGCGAATGCTGGATGTGCCCTTCGTCATGGCCGATGCCACCACGCTGACCGAGGCGGGCTATGTGGGCGAGGACGTTGAGAACATCGTTCAGAAGCTGCTGCAAAGCTGCAACTACGAGGTGGAGCGCGCCCAGCGCGGCATTGTCTACATCGACGAGATCGACAAGATTTCCCGCAAGTCGGACAACCCCAGCATCACGCGCGACGTGTCGGGCGAGGGCGTGCAGCAGGCGTTGCTCAAGCTCATCGAAGGCACCATGGCCAGCGTGCCGCCTCAGGGCGGGCGCAAACACCCCAATCAGGATTTCCTACAGATCGACACGACCAACATCCTGTTCATTTGCGGTGGCGCGTTCGCAGGTCTTGAAAAGGTAATCGAAAACCGCACCGAGGCTTCGGGTATCGGGTTCGGCGCATCGGTCAAGAGCAAGAAGCAGCGCTCGCTGTCCGAGGTGTTTACCGAGATCGAACCAGAAGATCTGATCAAGTTTGGCTTGATTCCCGAGCTGGTGGGCCGCATGCCCGTGGTGACGGCACTGGCCGAGCTGAGCGAAGACGCGCTGGTGCAGATTCTGACCGAGCCCAAGAATGCGCTGGTCAAGCAGTACAGCAAGCTGTTGGCCATGGAAGGCGTGGATCTGGAGATCCGCCCCGCCGCGCTGAAGGCTATTGCCCGCAAGGCGTTGGCGCGCAAGACGGGTGCCCGCGGTCTGCGCTCGATTCTGGAGCAATCCCTGATCGGAACCATGTTCGACCTGCCCAATACCAGCAATGTCGAAAAGGTGGTGGTGGACGAGTCCACGATTGAGGAAAACAAGCCACCTCTGCTCGTTTACCGCGAGGCGGCCAAGAAAGCCTGAAGCGACCGGAGCGGGCGCACTTTCGCGGCCCCCTGAAACCCATCAACCCTTGCTGCAGTGCGGCTGTGCGCAAGGGTTGAAAATCCCCACATGTGGACCATATTCCACAGAGTACTTTGAGGATTTCCATGTCCGGACATACCCCCCTGCCAGCCACTCCCATTGATCTGCCGCTGTTGCCTTTGCGCGATGTGGTGGTGTTCCCCCACATGGTCATTCCGCTTTTTGTGGGTCGACCCAAGAGCATCAAGGCGCTTGAGTTGGCGATGGAGTCCGACCGGCGCATCATGCTCGTGGCGCAAAAGGCGGCCGCGAAGGATGAGCCTTCCGTTGAGGATATGTTCGACGTGGGCTGTGTCTCCACCATCTTGCAGATGCTCAAGTTGCCCGACGGCACTGTCAAAGTGCTTGTTGAAGGTCAGCAGCGCGCTCTGGTGACATCCATTGCCGATGCGGAAACCCATTTCACGGCGACCGTGACCCCTGTCGAGCAAGACCAGGAAAAGCACAAATCGAGTGAAATCGAGGCGCTTCGCCGGGCGGTGATGCAGCAGTTTGACCAGTACGTCAAGCTCAACAAAAAGATCCCACCCGAGATTCTCACGTCCATCTCCAGCATCGACGACCCCGGTCGGTTGGCTGACACCATTGCGGCCCACCTGCCTCTCAAGCTGGAGAACAAGCAGGTGGTTCTGGATCTCTCTGACGTCAAGGCGCGCCTCGAGAATTTGTTCGAGCAGCTTGACCGGGAAGTCGACATCCTGAATGTCGACAAGAAGATTCGCGGCCGCGTGAAGCGGCAGATGGAGAAGAATCAGCGCGACTTCTATCTCAACGAGCAGGTCAAGGCCATCCAGAAAGAACTCGGCGAGGGGGAAGACGGCGCCGATATTGAAGAGATCGACAAGAAGATCAAACTCGCCAAGATGCCGACAGAGGCCCGCAAGAAGGCCGAGGCCGAGTTCAAAAAGCTCAAGCTGATGTCGCCCATGTCGGCAGAAGCCACCGTGGTGCGCAGCTATATCGATGTGCTCACGGGCTTGCCCTGGAGCAAGAAGAGCAAGATCAAGCACGATTTGGGCAATGCCGAAACGGTGCTCAATGAAGACCATTTCGGCCTCGACAAGGTCAAGGACCGCATCCTTGAATATCTTGCAGTGCAGCAGCGAGTGGACAAGGTCAAGGCGCCCATCCTGTGCCTGGTGGGGCCACCCGGTGTGGGCAAGACCTCGCTGGGGCAGTCGATTGCCAAAGCGACCGGGCGCAAGTATGTACGCATGGCGCTTGGCGGGATGCGCGACGAAGCGGAAATCCGTGGGCATCGCCGCACGTACATCGGCGCCATGCCAGGCAAGGTGCTGCAGAGCCTGGGTAAGGTAGGAGTGCGCAACCCCCTGTTCCTGCTGGACGAAATCGACAAGCTGGGCACCGATTTTCGGGGCGACCCGTCGAGTGCGCTGCTGGAGGTGCTGGACCCGGAGCAAAACCACACCTTTGGCGACCACTATGTCGAGGTGGACTTCGATCTGAGCGACGTCATGTTCGTGGCGACATCGAACTCGATGAACATTCCACCAGCCCTGCTTGATCGCATGGAGGTGATTCGCCTGTCGGGTTACACCGAAGACGAGAAGACCAGCATCGCCATGAAGTACCTGCTACCCAAGCAGCTCAAGAACAATGGCGTGAAGGACGAGGAACTTCTCATCACCGAAGGTGCTGTGCGCGATATGGTGCGCTACTACACCCGCGAGGCCGGTGTGCGCTCGCTGGAGCGCGAGCTCTCCAAGATCTGCCGTAAGGTGGTGAAGGGGTTGCAGCTCAAAAAGCTGCAGCCGCAGGTCGTCGTGAATGAAGACAACCTGCCCGACTTTTTGGGGGTGCGCAAATACACCTACGGCCGCGCGGAGTCTCAGAACCAGGTCGGCCAGGTGGTTGGGCTTGCGTGGACGGAAGTTGGCGGCGATTTGCTCACCATTGAGGCGGCTGCCATGCCGGGCAAGGGTGTCATCACCCGCACGGGTTCGCTGGGCGACGTGATGAAAGAGTCGGTTGAAGCCGCCCGTACGGTGGTGCGCAGCCGGGCACGCATGTTGGGCATCAAGGACGAGGCTTTTGAAAAGCGCGACATTCATATTCACGTGCCCGACGGCGCCACACCCAAGGATGGCCCCAGCGCGGGCGCGGCCATGACCACTGCATTTGTGTCGGCCCTCACGGGGATTCCAGTGCGGGGTGATGTGGCGATGACAGGGGAAATCACCCTGCGCGGCGAGGTCACTGCGATTGGTGGCCTCAAGGAAAAACTGCTGGCGGCGTTGCGCGGCGGAATCAAGACGGTGCTGATCCCTGAAGAGAACATGAAAGACCTGCAGGAGATTCCCGACAACGTGAAGAGCGGTCTGGAGATCGTGCCGGTCAAATGGATCGACAAGGTGCTGGAAGTTGCTTTGGAGCGCAAACCGGTTCCTTTGAGTGATGAAGATGCGGCTGTCGTGGTGGCATCGGCGGCAGAAAAATCGGTTGTGGGTGCGGCCAACGCCGATCCGTTGAAGCATTGATGAAAAAATGCTGGCAGCCCTTGAAAATTGCGCTACAATACACTTCATCGCAGCAAACGTTGTATAATGTGAAGCTTCGGTAAATGCGGGAATAGCTCAGTTGGTAGAGCGCAACCTTGCCAAGGTTGAGGTCGAGAGTTCGAGACTCTTTTCCCGCTCCAATTTCCAAAAAAAGGGAAGCGTTAGCTTCCCTTTTTTGTCGGAGGAAAGTGATTTTTTGGCGCGGTAGCAAAGCGGTTATGCCCCGGATTGCAAATCCGGTTAGTCCGGTTCGACTCCGGACCGCGCCTCCAGAACACCATTGGTTCAATCCGATGCAACAAGGTCCTTCGGGGCCTATTTGTTGGGTCGCTTCAGTGGACGGTCTGAGAAAATTTTTCAAAAAAAATGTTCCCAGCTTCTGGAGAGCTAAAAAATAACGCTATAATTTGAGACTTGCTGATGCACGCTGAAGGTGACTACAGGGTGTAAAAGTAAATGCGGGAATAGCTCAGTTGGTAGAGCGCAACCTTGCCAAGGTTGAGGTCGAGAGTTCGAGACTCTTTTCCCGCTCCAGATATGCAAGGGAAGCTTCGGCTTCCCTTTTTTCTTGGTGATGGCGATAGTCCGGTTGATCGGGCGTTGCGTTCACCGGATAAGACAGGGGCATTGCGTGTCCGCGCGGCCCGGGTTACGCTGTGACGCAGGTGTGCGTTGGGCAGCCGGCGCCCCGATGGTGAAATTGGTAGACACTGCGGACTTAAAATCCGCCGCTTTCCTGAAAAGGGGCGTGCCGGTTCGACCCCGGCTCGGGGCACCACTACGATTCAATCATGTCAAGTTACAACGCTCCCTTTGAAATCCATGTCCACGGACAGGTCCAGTTGCGCGCCGATACCAGCTTTGAACAGCTCCAGGAGGCGCTCAAACCCCTGTGGAAATACGCCGGTGCCCGCTCGCTGGCCGATGGCGCGGCCAGTGCCTACGAAGAAGAGCCCGGCATCAAGTTCGATGCCCAGGAGCACATGCTGCAGATGTGCTGGACGGTGCGTGGCGACGACGATTTTCGCCAGTCGCTCGATGAAATGTGCATGAGCCTCAACGAGCTGGCCGAGTTGGGCGCCGCCATCGAGGTGACGTTTTACGACGCCGATTTCGATGAGGACGAGGAAGACGACGGCACCGAGTCGCGCGACGATTTTGTGATGCTGTTCGTGGGCCCTACGCCTGCGGCCATCATGCAGGTGCAGCGCGATTTGCTGGTGCAGGATGTGGTGAACATGATGGAGCGCCACTTTGATGGCGCCGAGCTCGGTGGCGTGGTGGCCGAGATCGACAAGTTGTTCACCCAGCGTTTCGACGCCCTGGTCAATTCGCTGGAAATTGGCAAGCCCCCGCGTGGATCGGGTGGGCCTGGCGGCTCGGGTGGCGGACACGGTGGCGGACGTCGCCCGCGCCACCTTCACTGAAAACGCGAGTTTTTGAGTTGCTGCGCCACCGGCCTGGCCCGGCTTGCTGCGCTGCGCGATTGACGGTGACTGGATGAAAACCGATCTGCCTTACCTGCGCACCTACCCCGAGTCGCTGCAAGACCAGGCCCGGCAACTGCTGGGCGAGGGGCGGCTGGGCCCTGTGTTGCTGCGCAAATACCCCCAGCCGCACGCGGTGCGCAGCGACAAGGCGTTGTATGACTACGCTGCAGAACTGAAGGCCCGACATCTGCGCAACGCAGGCACGGTGAACAAGGTGGTTTTTGACAGCAAGATCCATGTCGTGCGCCATGCGCTGGGGTTGCATACCTCGGTGTCGCGCGTGCAGGGCAACCGCCTGGCGGCCAAGCATGAGATTCGCGTTGCAGCCATGTTCAAACAGGTTCCGGACGAGTTTTTGCGCATGATCGTGGTGCACGAACTGGCCCATTTGCGCGAGAAAGACCACGACAAGGCCTTCTACAAGCTGTGCGAGCACATGGAGCCTCAATACCACCAGTACGAGTTTGACGTGCGCCTTTACCTCACGTACCTCGAGCACGCTGGCGAGCGTCTGTGGGCGCCGGAATAGCTATCAATTAAATAGCTGCTCGCGCTTTACCAGCAAGCGCTACAGCCTGATTTGATCTGTATTTACGGGATGGAGACAGTGGCGCAGCAGTCGGGTGGCAGCTGCAGCCAGCGTTCTGCGGCCGCCTGCAATGGTGCGAGTGCGCCGGTGGTGAGCAAGCGGATGGAGGCGGGCGCCTCGGCTATTGAATCTTCGGGGGTGAGCAGCGCATCCTTGTGCAGCAGGCGCCGCGTTTGCCGTGCCACCGGCTCGCCGGTTTCAATCAGCCGCACCTGCGGGCCAACGAGTGAGCGCAGCTCGTCCGCCACAAACACATAGTGCGTGCAGCCCAGCACCAGCGTGTCGATGTGGCCCGTTTCGGTACCAAATGTGCCCATGGCGCTGATGTAGCGTGCACACAGCGCTCTGGTTTCGGTAGCAAAAGGGTCGGTAGGCAAGGGCTGCGCCGTGCTGTCCTCGATGGCACGTGCCAGGCCATCGCAGGGCTGGACAATGAATTCAGCCTGTCCGGCCAGCGACGCCAGCAGCCTGGAAAATTTCTCGCTGGTCAGCGTGCCGCGCGTACCGATGACGCCAATGCGCCCGGTTTTGCTCAACGCTGCAGCGGGCTTTAGGGCGGGCTCCAGCCCCACCAGCGGCAGGTCGGGCTGGCTGCTGCGCACTTCATGGATGGCGGCGGCCGTGGCCGTGTTGCAGGCCACCACCAGCGCCTTGATGTGGTGCTGCTCGCGCAGGTGTTGCGTAATGGCGTGCGTGCGGGCGCTCACGAAGGCGTCGCCCCGCGCGTCGCCATAGGGCGCATTGCCGCTGTCGGCCAGGTAGACAAAGCGCTCGTGGGGCAATTCGGCCCGCAGCGCCTGCAGCACGCTCAGGCCCCCGATGCCACTGTCGAAAACGCCGATGGGTTGCGCAGCACGGTTCATGGTGTCAGGGCGGATAGGAAAAAGGGGGCATGGCGGCGGGCCACCCGCTGTGTGCGGATGGCGCTTCTGCGCTAATGGCATGCCGCCATGCCCGGCGGCATCAGGCTGCTGCGACTTCGATGCCCTTGAATTCGCCTGTGGCGATGCGCTTTTGCCACTCGGCGGGGCCGGTGATGTGGGCGCTGGTGCCGCCCGCGTCCACGGCCACGGTGACGGGCATGTCTACCACGTCGAATTCGTAGATGGCTTCCATGCCCAGGTCTTCAAAGCCCACCACCTTGGCGGTCTTGATGGCCTTGCTGACCAGGTAGGCGGCACCGCCCACGGCCATCAGGTAAGCGCTCTTGTGGTTCTTGATGGACTCGATGGCGACCGGGCCGCGCTCTGCCTTGCCGATCATGGCAATCAGGCCGGTCTGCTCCAGCATCATGTCGGTGAACTTGTCCATGCGCGTGGCGGTGGTCGGGCCGGCGGGGCCCACGGCCTCGTCACGCACGGGGTCGACCGGGCCCACGTAATAGATCACGCGGTTGGTGAAGTCCACCGGCAGCTTCTCGCCCTTGGCCAGCATGTCCTGAATGCGCTTGTGTGCGGCATCGCGGCCGGTGAGCATCTTGCCGTTGAGCAGCAGCGTGTCGCCGGGCTTCCAGCTGGCCACTTCTTCCTTGGTGAGGGTGTCGAGGTTGACCTTCTTGCTCTTGTTGTAGTCGGGCGTCCAGTCGACGTTGGGCCACAGGTCCAGGCTGGGGGGCGTGAGGTACACGGGGCCCGAGCCGTCCATCACAAAGTGCGCATGGCGCGTGGCGGCGCAGTTGGGGATCATGGCAATGGGCTTGCTGGCCGCGTGCGTGGGGTACATCTTGATCTTGACGTCGAGCACCGTGGTCAGGCCGCCCAGGCCTTGGGCGCCAATGCCCAGGGCGTTGACCTTTTCAAACAGTTCGAGGCGCAGGGCTTCGACCTTGTCGAGCGCGGGGCCGCCGGTCTTGGCGGCTTCGGCCTTGGCCTGCAGCTCGTACATGTCCAGGTCGTCCATCAGGCTTTCCTTGGCCATGAGCACGGCTTTTTCTGCCGTGCCGCCGATGCCGATGCCCAGCATGCCGGGCGGGCACCAGCCAGCGCCCATGGTGGGCACGGTCTTGAGCACCCAGTCCACCACGTTGTCGCTGGGGTTGAGCATGTACATCTTGGACTTGTTCTCAGAGCCACCGCCCTTGGCCGCCACGGTGATGTCCACGGTGTTGCCGGGAACGATCTCGGTGAAGATCACGGCAGGCGTGTTGTCCTTGGTGTTCTTGCGGTCGAACTGGGGGTCGGCCACCACGCTGGCGCGCAGGGTGTTGTCGGGGTGGTTGTAGCCACGGCGCACGCCCTCGTTGATGGCGTCGTCCAGGCTGCAGGGCTTGCCATCGACACCAGCATCGAAGCCTTCCCAGCGCACGTCCATGCCCACCTTCAGGAAGACGTTGACGATGCCGGTGTCCTGGCAGATGGGGCGCTGGCCGGTGGCGCTCATCTTGCTGTTGGTGAGGATCTGGGCGATCGCATCCTTGGCCGCCGGGCTTTTTTCGCGCTCATAGGCGCGGGCCAGGTGGGCGATGTAGTCGGTGGGGTGGTAGTAGCTGATGTACTGCAACGCGGCGGCGATGGACTCGATCAGGTCTGCTTGGCGAATGGAGGTCGTGGTCATGGCAGGTGGGGTCAGTGGGGTAAATCGCGAACCCTGAATTATCCCCCTGCGGGCTTGCGCGGTGCTGTCAGGCACGATGGTGGGGCGGTGGCTGGCGCAAGAGGCGGCGGCTGCGACCCCAATGGGTAGCGCAGCACAGCGTTGCATGGGTATGCTGCGCCCTGGTGTTTCTATCCCTTCATTCCATTGGCTCGCAGAGCAGCAAGGCAGAACTGTGATGACATCCCGACCCGACCCGACCGCAGTCCGCACCGAGAAAGACAGCTTTGGTCCCATTGATGTGCCCGCCCAGCGCCTGTGGGGCGCGCAGACCCAGCGTTCGCTGCAGCATTTTGATATTTCGGGTGAGCGCATGGCGCCGGAGCTGATTCGGGCCCTGGCCCAGGTCAAGCGGGCCAGCGCCTATGTGAACAACGCTTTGGGCCTGCTCGATACCGTCAAGACCACGGCCATCGTGGCGGCGGCGGACGAGGTGATCGCCGGTGGCCACCTGCAGGAGTTTCCGCTGGTGGTGTGGCAGACCGGATCGGGCACCCAGACCAACATGAACATGAACGAGGTGCTGGCCAACCGCGCCAGCGAGCTGCTGGGCGCTCCGCGCGGCGAGGGGCGCCTGGTGCACCCCAACGACGATGTGAACAAGAGCCAGTCGAGCAACGATGTCTTTCCCACCGCTATGCACCTGGCCGCGGTGGAGGCGCTGACGCACCGGCTGCTGCCTGCCTTGCAGCAACTGCGCACCACGTTGGCGGACAAGGCCACAGCCTTTGAAGGCATCGTCAAGATTGGCCGCACCCATCTGCAAGACGCCACACCGCTCACACTGGGGCAGGAAATATCGGGCTGGGTGGCGCAGCTCAAGCATGGCGAGCAGCATGTGCGTGCGGCACTGCCGCACATGTGCGAGCTGGCGCTGGGCGGCACCGCCGTGGGAACAGGGCTCAATGCGCCCGACGGTTATGCCGCGGCGGTGGCGCGCGAACTGGCCGACCTGACGGGGCTGCCCTTGATCACCGCGCCCAACAAGTTCGAGGCCCTGGCCAGCTGTGATGCGCTGGTACATGGCCACGGTGCGCTCAAAACCCTGGCGGCCAGCCTGATGAAGATCGCCAACGACGTGCGCTGGCTGGCCAGCGGGCCGCGCAGCGGGCTGGGCGAAATCACCATCCCCGAGAACGAGCCGGGCTCGTCCATCATGCCGGGCAAGGTCAACCCCACGCAGTGCGAGGCGCTGACCATGCTGTGCGCCCAGGTCATGGGCAACGACGTGGCCATCAACATCGGCGGGGCGTCGGGCAATTTCGAGCTGAACGTGTTTCGTCCGCTCGTGATCCACAATTTTCTGCAAAGCGTGCGCCTGCTGGCCGACGGCATGGTCAGTTTCAACCACCATTGCGCCGCAGGCATCGAGCCGCACCGCGAGCGCATGGCCGAACTGCTGGAGCGTTCGCTGATGCTGGTGACAGCGCTGAACCCGCACATCGGCTACGACAAGGCGGCACAGATTGCCAAGAAGGCGCACGCCGAAGGCAGCAGCCTGCGCGATGCGGCCATTGCCTCGGGCCACGTCACGGCCGAACAGTTTGACGCCTGGGTGGTGCCGCAAGACATGGTGGGCCGATAGCCGACACCCGCCAGCGCCCGTGGTGCTGCACGCCAGCAGTCATGCAGGGACTTGAAATGCTATAAAAAACATAGCTTCTAGCGCTTTATGGTATTGCGCTAGAGCCTGTTTTTGTCATTAATTTGCGTACTATTTTGCCGCGGCAATGGCCTGGGCAATCCAGCCGTCAAACGTCTTTTGGTGCGCCTTGATCCAGCCGTCGGTGTGGCGTGCGATGTCGCTGGCCTTGTTTTCGCCCCGGCTCATGCGCAGGTTCTGGGCGTTGATGTCGGCCACGGGCAGCTGCATCACCTCAAACAGCCGGGCGGCCGCCGGGTTCTGGTCGGCAAAGGCCTTGTTGGCCATGATGTGCTGCTGGTTCACCTTGAACCCGTAGTTTTTGCCGTTGGACAAACGGGTGTCGTCCTGCGCTGCGGCCGTGGGGGAATCGGGCACCTCCAGCCAGACCACATCGGTGCTGGGGCGCAGCACGGCGCTCACCCAGTAGGGCGTCCAGGTGTAATAAAGGATGGGCTGCCCTTGTTTGAAGCGGGCAATGGTGTCGGCGATCAGCGCGGCATAACTGCCCTGCTTGTGGGTGATGGAGCCGCCGAGCTGGTAGTTTTTGAGGTGGCGTTCGATGGCCAGTTCGCAACCCCAGCCGGGGTTGCAGCCGGTCAGGTCGGCCTTGCCGTCGCCGTCGGTATCAAACAGCTTGGCCAGTTGTGGGTCTTTGAGCTGGGCGAGGTTGGTGATCTGGTAACGCTCGGCGGTCTTCTTGTCGATCAGGTAGCCCTGGGCGGCGTTGTCGGAGTACACGCCCTTGCGGTAGAGCTTGGCGTCGCCGCCGCTATTTTTGTAGAAATCGGCGTGCAGCAGATTCCAGTGCGTTGCCATGAAGGTGGCGTCGCCATTGGCAATGGCCAGGTGCTCTGTAGCGGGCTCCAGGTCTTTCATGAGCTGCACGTCGTAGCCCAGTTTTTCCAGGGCGCGCGCAACCAGCAGGGTCTGGAAGGCCTCTTCGGCAAGCGAGCTCTTGAGGGGCTGCACGCTCACGCCCTTGCCGGGCAGGTTTTGCGCATGGGCGGCTCCTGCCAGGCCGAGGGCCAGCAAGCTGGCAGCGATGGCGGTCTTGGCGCCGTGGGTGAAAAGTGGCTGATTGGACATGGCTGCGGACTCCTTGAATGAGGGTGCGGGAAATTCGATCAATGGTGGTATGCGGCCCAAGCCCTAGCGGCGGGCCGGTGCCAAATCGGCGGGGGCTTCAGGTGCCGCCGACGCTGCGGGTGTGGTGGCGGTGGTGGCAGTGCGGCGCACCAGGCGCCACGCCAGACCGGCCGGTCCGGTCTGCCACCAATGGCGCACGCCCCGGCGCGGCCGGCCCATGGCCTGGGTGATGCGGTCCAGCGTGACGGCCAGCAGCACAATGCCCAGACCGCCCACGGTGGCCAGGCCCATGTCCAGGCGGCCAATGCCACGCAACACCATCTGGCCCAGGCCGCCCACGGCGATCATCGAAGCGATCACCACCATCGACAGCGACAGCATCAGCGCCTGGTTGATGCCCGCCATGATGGAAGGCATTGCCAGCGGAAGCTGCACCTTGACCAGCAACTGCCAGGGTGAAGCGCCATAAGCACGCGCGGCTTCGATCAGGTCGGGGCGCACCTGGCGCAACCCCAGGTTGGTCAGGCGCACCAGCGGCGGCAGCGCAAACACGATGGTGACAATCACCCCCGGCACGTTGCCAATGCCAAACAGCATGACCACCGGCACAAGGTAAACAAAGGCGGGTGTGGTCTGCATCGCATCCAGAAACGGGCGCATCCAGCGCTGGGCGCGGTCGCTGGCTGCAAGCACAATGCCCAGTGGCAGACCGATCACGATACAAAATGCCAGCGAGGTCAGCACCAGCGACAGTGTCACCATGGCCTCGGACCAGATGCCCAGCATGGCCACCACCAGCAGCGAGGCCACGGCGCCCAAGGCGACGGCGCGGCCCGCAAACTGCCACGCCAGCAGACCCAGCAACGCCACCATGGCCAGCGTGGGCACGCCGGTGAGCAGGCCTTCCACCCAAGTCAGCGTGCCGTCAATCGGCGCGCGCACCGTCTGGAAGAAGGGGCGAAAGTTCTCTACCACCCAGCCCAGTCCCTCGTTGATCCACGATTCGATGGGCAAAGAGCCATCCCACAGTTGCTGGATGTGCCAGCCACGGGACGCGGCATCGGTGCTGTCCAATGGTGTGGTTGCGGCCTGTGCCGGGGCATCCAGCCAGCTGCCGGTGCTGTCGGTGGCGTCACTGCCGGCCGGGGCTGCGCCCCATGGGTCGGCGTTGTCGGTGGTTGCTGCCGTAGAGGGCGCATCCGACGCTGCGGCAGGCAAATCCCAGGGCGTGACGGCTGCGCCGGAATCTCCCGCTGTGGCCCAGGGGTCGGTATCGGCGGGCGGTGGCAGCGCGGTTGGCGCGGGCGTGTGCAGTGCATCGGTCATGCGAAGCTCCTTTCTTGGGCGAGGGTTTCCTCAGGCGGTGCCGAGGGCGGAACCGGCGGGGTGTCGCGGTCCAGAAATTTCAGCAACGTGGTTTTGCTGATGGCGCCCTGAAATTCGCCTTGCGGCCCCAGCACCGGCAGTGCGCAGGGCGCCTGCGCCACCTGGCCAAACAGGTCGGCCACCGCCATGTCGGCGGCGATGGGCTCCACATTGGGCAAAAAGGCGTGTTGCAAACCCCTTGGCCCCACATGGCCCTCGAGTGCGGTGCGCAGCGAATCGGCCGACACGGTGCCCAGGTAGCGCTGCGTGGGGCTGACCACGTAGGCAAAGTCGCGGTCCTGGTCTTCCAGCTGCTTGAGCGCGGCGCGCGAGCCGCGGTCGTTGTGTTCGGACACCACGGTGAAGCGCTCACGCGCAATGTCGCCGGCCTTGAACACGGCAGCGGCATCCACACCGCGCACGAAGCTGCGCACATAGTCATTGGCCGGGTTGCGCAGGATGTCGTCGGGCGTGCCCACCTGCACCACCTGGCCGTCCTTCATGATGGCGATGCGGTCACCGATGCGCATGGCCTCGTCCAGGTCATGCGAGATGAAAACGATGGTGCGCCGCCTGATCTGCTGCAGGCGCAGCAACTCACTTTGCATCTCGGTGCGGATGATGGGGTCGAGTGCCGAGAAGGCCTCGTCCATGAGCAGGATGGATGGATCGGACGCCAGCGCGCGCGCCAGGCCCACGCGCTGCTGCATGCCGCCCGACAGCTCGTCGGGATAGCTCGCGCCCCAGCTGGCCAGGCCCACCTGCTCCAGTGCCTGCGCTGCCTGCGCCTGGCGCTCGGCCCGGCCCACGCCCGCCAGCTCCAGCCCCAGGGCGGTGTTGTCGAGCACGTTCATGTGCGGCATCAGCGCGAACGACTGGAACACCATGCTGATGTCCTTGCGCCGCAGTGCGCGCAATTGCCCGCTGGTCAGGCTGCTGATGTCGGTGTCGTCCACCAGAATGCGGCCGGCCGAGGGCTCGATCAACAGGTTGAGCAGGCGTACCAGGGTGGATTTGCCCGATCCCGACAAACCCATGACCACGAAGATCTCACCGGCTTCGATGGTGAAAGTGGCGTCGAATACGCCGATCGAGTTGCCGGTGCGCTCCAGAATCTCGTGCTTGCTGCAGCCCTGGCGGACCAGCTCCAGCGCCTTCTGCGGTGCTTCGCCGAAGATTTTGAATACATGGTCGATGGTGATTTTTTTTGCCACGCTGGTGGATCTCCCTCGTTGAATGGGTGGAACACAGCCCGCCCGCCATTGGCGGACAGGTTCGAAGCCCTTGTGAGGCCCTGATGCGGCGGCCAACCCTGGCTGAGATCAGCACACGGGAGGGCACGAAATGGATAGGCACTGGCAGTGCCAGCTTGGCCCGAATGGCACGCGAGGTGGTGCGCAAGGGCCAGAGCTGTGTTCCTGGAGCTGTCGGGGCGATAACTCGGGGACCACGGCTGCCACCGGGCAAAAGGCACGGCGGCGGGACATCGGGGACAAACTTTGACGGATTGGAGCGACCGCAAGGGGCGCTCCAGCGACACATTTCAACCCCGTTGGGGATGAATTACCTGCGTTGCAGGTTGTGAATGAGGCCCGAATTATACGAATTCAATGTTTTTCAGTCAAAACACCGGTTATTCGAAATCGGGTATGTGCGCGCGCAAAGTCGGTTGTGACAGGCCCCAGCGCCACCCCGTTGGAGTGAAGTTTTTCTGCCGGGGAAGTCGCTATTCACTATCAAATCAATAGCTGCTTGCGCTTGTTTTATAAGCGCTTAAAGCCCATTTTGCTTAATATTAGACAAGAGCTCAGTGCTTGTCGTGGCCGCTGTTGAGCAGCTTGTCGGTGTAGGCAATGGCCAGTGCACTGGTAAGGAAGACCACGTGGATGATGGTCTGCCACATCAGCACCTTCACGTCGTAATTGGCGGCGTTGATGAAAGTCTTGAGCAGGTGGATGGAGCTGATACCGATGATCGACAGGCCCAGTTTCACCTTCAGCACCGAGGCATTCACGTGCCCCAGCCATTCAGGCTGGTCGGGGTGGTGGTCCAGGCCCAGGCGGCTCACGAAGGTTTCATAGCCGCCCACGATCACCATGATGAGCAGGTTGGAGATCATCACCACATCGATCAGCGCCAGCACCACGAGCATGATCACGGTTTCGTTCAGCGCGGTGATCTGCACCTCGGGCTTGTAGCCGATGCTCGTCACCAGGGCCTGCAGCGCCGTCTGGCTGCCAAACACGGCTTCGACCAGGTGCCACAGTTCGAGTAAAAAATGCCATACGTATACGGCCTGCGCCGCAATCAGCCCGAGGTAAAGCGGCAGCTGCAGCCATCGGCTGGCAAAAATCAGCGCAGGCAGGGGACGCAGGGGAGACGGGGGTTTGGGCGTTGGGGTGGACATGAAGGCCTGAGCAGGAAATGGAATGACGCCGGATTTTAGGTTGCGCGCGGGCTGACAAGCTTTAAGCTGAGGCCCGTCAGTGGCTTGTAAGTGGTGTGGCAGACAGTACCGCACAGTTCCATCAGACCCAGGAGACAACACCATGAGTTCGCCCAATTCCTCTATCGAGTCCGTGCTCGTCGAAAACCGCGTGTTTCCGCCCTCGGACGCGATTGCCAAGGCAGCCCGCATTTCGGGCATGGCGGGTTACGAAGCGCTGTGTGCTGAGGCCGACAAGGATTT
This sequence comes from Acidovorax defluvii, assembly GCA_003268905.1. Taxonomy (GTDB): domain Bacteria; phylum Pseudomonadota; class Gammaproteobacteria; order Burkholderiales; family Burkholderiaceae_C; genus Acidovorax; species Acidovorax defluvii. Next base: position 80,052 of record QLTU01000013.1, on the reverse strand, counting down.
CGAAGGTTTCTGGGCTCGCCTGGCACGCGAAAACCTGCAATGGACCAAGCCCTTCACCCGCACCCTGGATGAATCCAATGCGCCGTTTTTTCAGTGGTTTGCCGATGGCGAACTCAATGCATCGGCCAATTGCCTGGACCGCCACATCGGCACCCCCACCGAAAACAAGACGGCCATCATCTTCGAGGCCGACGACGGCGCGGTAACCCGCATCACCTACAAAGAGCTGCTGGCCCGCGTGAGCCAGTTTGCCAACGCCCTCAAGGCCCACGGGGTGGAGAAGGGCGACCGGGTGTTGATCTACATGCCCATGACGATCGAAGGCGTTGTCGCCATGCAGGCCTGCGCACGCATTGGCGCCACGCACAGCGTGGTGTTTGGCGGCTTCAGCGCCAAGGCGGTGCACGAGCGCGTCATCGACGCGGGTGCCGTGGCCATCGTCACGGCCAACTACCAGATGCGCGGCGGCAAAGAGTTGCCGCTCAAGGCCATCATCGACGAAGCATTGGCCACTGGCGGCTGCGACACCCTGCGCAACGTGTTTGTGTACGAGCGCACGCCCACGGCGTGCAACATGGTCGAGGGGCGCGACAAGACCTTTGCCCAGGCACTGGCCGGCCAGAGCACCGACTGCCCGCCCGTGGCGGTGGGTGCCGAGCACCCGCTGTTCATCCTCTACACCTCGGGCTCTACCGGCAAGCCCAAGGGCGTGCAGCACAGCACGGGCGGTTACCTTTTGTGGGCCAAGCTCACGATGGAATGGACGTTTGACCTGCGTCCCGACGACATCTTCTGGTGCACGGCCGACATTGGCTGGATCACGGGCCACACCTATGTGACTTATGGCCCGCTGGCCGCAGGCGCCACGCAGATCATCTTTGAAGGCATCCCCACGTTCCCGAATGCCGGGCGCTTCTGGCAGATGATCGAGCGCCACAAGTGCTCCATTTTCTACACCGCTCCCACGGCCATCCGCTCGCTCATCAAGGCAGCCGAGGGCGATGCGGCAGTGCACCCCGCGCGCTCCGATCTGTCGAGCCTGCGCATCCTGGGCAGCGTGGGCGAGCCCATCAATCCCGAAGCCTGGATGTGGTACTACAAGCATGTGGGCGGCGAGCGTTGCCCCATTGTGGACACCTTCTGGCAAACCGAAACCGGCGGCCATGTCATCACGCCGCTGCCCGGTGCAACGCCGCTGGTGCCCGGCAGCTGCACGCTGCCGCTGCCCGGCATCACTGCTGCCATCGTGGACGAAACGGGCAACGACGTGGCCAATGGCGCGGGCGGCATCCTGGTCATCAAGCGCCCCTGGCCCAGCATGATCCGCACCATCTGGAACGACCCCGAGCGCTTCAAGAAGAGCTATTTCCCTGAAGAACTCAAGGGCTACTACCTTGCCGGCGACGGCGCCGTGCGCAGCGCCGACCGTGGCTATTTCCGCATCACCGGCCGCATTGATGATGTGCTCAACGTCTCGGGCCACCGCATGGGCACGATGGAAATCGAATCGGCCCTGGTCGCCAAGACCGACCTCGTGGCCGAAGCCGCCGTGGTGGGCCGCCCCGACGACGTGACCGGCGAGGCCATTTGTGCTTTTGTGGTGCTCAAGCGCTCGCGCCCCACCGGCGACGAGGCAAAGGCGATTGCCAAAGAGCTGCGCGACTGGGTGGCCAAGGAAATCGGGCCGATTGCCAAGCCCAAGGACATCCGATTTGGCGACAACCTGCCCAAGACCCGCAGCGGCAAAATCATGCGCCGCCTGCTGCGCTCCATCGCCAAGGGCGAAGCCATCACCCAGGACACCAGCACGCTGGAAAATCCCGCAATTCTGGATCAGTTGTCGCAGACCAACTGATCCAGAAGGGCGCCGCAGGCGCCCGCGCGCAGCGCTTGCACAGAGTGCCACCTGCACTTGCCACTGTAGGACGGCACCGGCACCTTCCAAAGTTCCAGGCCGGGTGACGTGGTCATGAGGTACAACACAGCTTCTGCACCCTGGCCATGTCGGCCGGGGTGATGCTTGCCTACCGGAGTACTTTCATGCACATGCGATCAACCATCTTGCTGTTCATCGTGCTGGCCATCGCCGCACTGGCCGCGCTCAACTGGGAAATACTGGCCGCTTCATCGCTGGTTTCCGTGGGGTTGATGACCTTTGAGGCACCCCTGGGGTTGCTGATGTTGGGCTTGACCACACTACTCGGCGTGTTCTTTGTGGCCTATGTGCTGTCCTTGCAGGGCTCGGTGCTCATGGAGACACGTCGCCACACCAAGGAGCTGCAAGCCCAGCGCGAACTGGCGGACAAGGCTGAAGCGTCGCGTTTCACGGAACTGCGCAGCTTCCTTGAGGCCCAGCACTTGAAATCCCATACCGATTTGCTGGCGCGCCTGGACATCCTGGAGTCGCACCTCGCGGCCAGGGCAGAAGAGTCTGACAACACCACTGCCGCCTATGTGGGACAGCTCGAGCAACAGTTGCTGGGACGCCCTGGCACCAGCGTGGTGTGAGGCAACGCCTTGCCGGTTGTGCACTGCCAAATTAAGGAGTGCGCGGTGTGAAGCGCCCAAAACAATGGCCGCGTTTCCCGGAGGGAAAGCGCGGCCAGAGGATGCGGAGCGTTGCGCTCCGCAGCGGGCACGGGCCGAATTACTTCTGCGTCATCACCCAGGCAGCCAGCTTCTTGGCATCTGCTTCAGCAACTTGAGCGTTGGCGGGCATGGGAACGGGACCCCACACGCCAGAGCTGCCCTTGATGATCTTGGTGGCAAGCTTGTCCACCGCGTCTTTTTGGCCGGCGTACTTGGCAGCCACATCCTTGTAGGACGGACCAACCATTTTCTTGTCGACAGCGTGGCAAGCCATGCAATTCTTCGAAGTGGCCAAGGCCAAGTCAGCCATTGCAGGAGCTGCGACCGACAGTGTCATGGCAAGAGTAATCAGCGTACGTTTCATGGTGGGTTTCCTGAGGTTGAGTTACAGTGCTTTCAACGAAATTGTAGTGACTTGGGTTGACATTGCCACGCCTTTTGTCAATTCATTCATCAGAATTGTGTTTTTTGGAGATAACCATGTATCTGTTAGGTCTCGGTCTCGTTCTGGCGTTGCTCAAATATCTTGAAATCGGACCCGTCGCTGCATGGTCCTGGTGGTGGGTGCTGTCGCCGTTTGCCATCACCACCTTATGGTGGGCATGGGCCGACTCCACGGGCTACACCAAGCGCAAGGCCATGGAGAAAATGGACCAGCGCAAGCAAGACCGCATCAACAAGCACAAAGAAGCGCTGGGGATCCAGCCGCGCAAGCCGCGCTAGGCATGGTGGCGATGCCCGACCGCCAGCTGTCGCGATAATTGCGTACACATTGCCCCTGATTCCCGCGTAACCCTTTACCCCACATCACGATGCCCGTTTACCGCTCCAAAACCTCTACCGCCGGTCGCAACATGGCAGGTGCGCGCTCGCTCTGGCGTGCCACCGGCATGAAGGACGACGACTTTCAAAAACCCATCATTGCGGTCGTCAATTCGTTCACGCAGTTCGTGCCGGGGCATGTGCACCTCAAGGACATGGGCCAGCTGGTGGCGCGCGAGATCGAAGCGGCTGGCGGCGTGGCCAAGGAATTCAACACCATCGCCGTAGACGACGGCATTGCCATGGGCCACGACGGCATGCTGTATTCGCTGCCCAGCCGCGACATCATTGCCGACTCGGTGGAATACATGGTCAATGCGCATTGCGCCGACGCCATGGTATGCATCTCCAACTGCGACAAGATCACGCCCGGCATGCTCATGGCTGCCATGCGCCTGAACATCCCCGTGGTGTTTGTCTCGGGTGGCCCGATGGAAGCGGGCAAGGTCAAGCTGGCCAACCCCGGCACGCACAAGCTCGAATTCAAGAAACTCGACCTGATCGACGCCATGGTGATGGCGGCTGACGACAATGTTTCAGACGCCGACCTGGCCGAGGTGGAGCGCTCTGCGTGTCCCACCTGCGGGTCCTGCTCGGGCATGTTCACCGCCAACTCGATGAACTGCCTGACCGAAGCGCTGGGCCTGTCGTTGCCCGGCAACGGCACCGTGGTGGCCACGCACGCTGACCGCGAAGCCTTGTTCAAGCGCGCCGGCCACCTTGCAGTGGAATTGTGCAAGCGCTACTACGAACAGGACGATGCCACTGTGCTGCCGCGCTCGATGGGCTTCAAGGCCTTCGAAAACGCCATCACGCTGGACATCGCCATGGGCGGCTCCACCAACACCATCCTGCACATCCTGGCCATTGCCCAAGAGGCCGAGATCGACTTTACCTTGGCCGACATTGACCGCCTCTCGCGCGTCGTGCCCCAGCTGTGCAAAGTGGCACCCAATACCGACAAATACCACATCGAAGACGTGCACCGCGCAGGTGGCATCATGGCCATTCTGGGTGAGCTGGACCGTGCGGGCAAGTTGCACACTGACACCCCCACCGTGCACGCCAAGACGATGAAGGACGCACTGGACCAGTGGGACATCGCCCGCAACCCGTCGCAAGCGGTTCAGACCTTCTACAAGGCCGGCCCCGCAGGCATCCCCACTCAGGTGGCGTTCAGCCAGAGCACCCGCTGGCCCAGCCTGGACATCGACCGCGCCAAGGGCTGCATCCGCTCTGCGGACCATGCTTTCTCGCAAGAAGGTGGCCTGGCGGTGCTGGTGGGCAATATCGCGCTCAACGGCTGCGTGGTGAAAACGGCCGGGGTTGATGACGCACTGATGGTGTTCGAAGGCCCAGCCCACGTGGTCGAGTCGCAAGACGAAGCGGTGGCCAATATCCTGGCCGACAAGGTCAAGGCAGGTGACGTGGTGATCGTGCGCTACGAAGGCCCCAAGGGCGGCCCCGGCATGCAGGAAATGCTCTATCCCACCAGCTACATCAAGTCCAAGGGCCTGGGCAAAGCCTGCGCGCTGCTGACCGATGGCCGCTTTTCGGGTGGCACCTCGGGCCTGTCCATCGGCCATGCCTCGCCCGAGGCCGCAGCCGGTGGCGCGATTGGCCTGGTGCGCAATGGTGACCGTATCCGCATCGACATTCCCAACCGTTCCATCAACGTGCTGGTGTCGGACGAAGAGCTGGCCAAGCGCCGCGCCGAGCAAGACAAGCTGGGCTGGAAACCCGCGCAGCCGCGTCCGCGCAAGGTGTCCGCCGCCCTCAAGGCGTATGCCAAGCTGGTGATGTCGGCCGACAAAGGTGCCGTGCGCGACCTGTCGCTGCTCGACTGACACCGCCCGGCGCGCAGGCGCTGCGCACAAAAACCCGCCGGTGGCTCGCACGGCGGGTTTTTTTTTATGGTGCTTTGTTTTTGATAGCTGGTGACGTTTATTCCATCAGCGCCAGAGGCTGTTTTGCCTGTCAATCAAAGCAAACTGGCTTGTAGCGATGCGCTGGCCAGTGGCCGCAGCCTTGCGTAGTCCAGCAACTCTGCCAAGAGTGCCCCTTTGGCCTGCCATTCGTGCACCACGTTCTCGGCCAGCAGCACGTAATGCCAAGGCAGGCCCTGCCGGTGTTCTGGTGCCAAGGCATTGATGCGCTCGCACCACGCGATGGCCGCTTTCAGTTTGCGTTGCACGTTGGGGTGAATCGCCTGCTGCTGCGCCTTGGTTTCCACCAGAAAAATACCGCTGGCCGTGCGCACCAGAAAGTCCGGCGAATAGAACGCGGGCAGCCCATCGTCCTTCACATAGCGCAGGCGGGCAAAAGTGTGGCGGTTTTCGCTGATCTTGCAAAACGCCAGCACCTGGCTATCGGCCTGCGCCCAGTGGATGAAAGCGCGCTCCAGCCCTCCATTGCGCGCGGGCCAACCCAGGCGGGTGTAGATGCACTTGCTCACCTCCACCGAATGGGCCTCCCGCAGCATTAGGCGCGGCACTTCGCTCAGGTAGCGCGCGTGCACCTCGGTGTGGCCGCTGGGGTGCTGCTCTTCGGATTCGAGCAGCGCCACGGCAAATACCTTGGTGATGTGCTCCACCACCGGCTGCAGCAGCAACAGGCGCCAGTTTTCATCTTCCAGCGGGTTGAAGGCGGCGCCAAACAGCCGCGTCCAGATGTAGTCGTCCAGCCAGCCAGTCAAATCGGCGGTATTGACCTGCAAATAGGGCTTGGCCAGGTGCGTGGCAATTTTGTTGCCCTTCGGCAATGGCTCGCTCAGCGCCTGGCTGATGCGCCGCGTCAGGCGCGCCAAATAATCGTTGTAGCCGCCCACGTTCATCACCGCACCATCGACGCGGTAGTCGCCAAACAGTGTGGCGCTTTGCAGGTCTTGCGAGATGAAGGTGTCGCCCTTGCCCAGCAAGCCGCGTAAGGCGTCTGCCGACATCGCCGTGAAGGCGGGCAGCGCCAGCACATCCACGGCGGCGTGGCCCCGCAGTTCGTCCGCCTCGCGCAGGATGAATGGAATGCCGAAGTCAAATTTCTCGAAGCCCTCGCGCAGCTCGGCGGCGATCACGTCGCCGGTGCTGGAGGTGTCGTCCATGCTGTCGCCCGTGGTGCCCGCCACGCCTTCTTTCAGCAGATCTTCGTAAAACGACTGGAAGGCCGGGTGCTCGACAATGCTCAGCACATCGATCAGGTTGGCCGGTTCCTGCCCGGCGTTGATGCGCTCGCGGTTCTCGCGTTTCAGGTCGGCATATTCAGCGTCGCGCCACATCAGCCGCAGGCCCCGGCCAATGGTCTGCTCCAGCAAAATTTGCGCTTGCGAGCTGCGCAGCGGCACGATGACGCAAATGTTGTTCACGTCAAAGCCTTCGCGCAGCATCAGCACGCTGACGATCACGCGCGGCGTGGCATGTTTGTCCACGCTGAACAGCCGTTCGCGCACCGGCGCCCAGTCCTTCTCGCCCAGCTCGGCTTTTTTGCCCGAGTCAATCGTCATCACCTCGTCCGGCTGCAAGCCTTCCTGCTCTTGCAGAAACTGCGCGACCAGGGGCGACACTGTGGTGTCCTCGCACACCACCAGCATCTTGGGGTGGCGCTTCGGGTCGATGCGGGCAAAGTCCGCCTCCAGCTTGCGCAGCTTTTTGAGGCCGGCCCCCAGCATCACGCGCTGGCCCTCACTCAACACGGGGTTGCCCGCCTCGTCGCGCTCGGCTTTGAACTCCAGCGGCAATGCGCCTATCTCTTTGCGCCGGTCCAGCACCAAAGACTTGACCAGCCCGGCGCGCATGGCGGCCTTCAGGTCAAAGTCGGTGACGATGTGCGCAAAGTACAGCTTCTTTTTGTTCTTGCCGCTGCCCACGTCGTTGTACGGTGTGGCAGAAAAGTCCACCTGCACAAAGCGCCGGCCCTTGGTTTCGGCAATGCGGCTCAGGCTCTTTTGCCACTCCACCTCGGTCACCTCGCCCTCGCGCTTGAACTCGTGGATGTGGTGCGCCTCGTCGTTGAACACCATCAGCTCAGGCAGAGCGGCCAGAAACTCCAGCACGTCGCCGCGCGCATAGCGGCGGTCGAGCACGTCCAGGCTGTTGCCCGTGGCGCGGCCGGGCGTCAGGGGCAGCACGGCGTTCACCACCTGCTGCGGCTCCAGTGGCGCGCCAGGCGCTTCCACTGCTTCCACGTCGTCCACCACCTCGCCCTCGGCCAGCAAATGCCAGTTGGTGATGGCGATCATGCCGTTGCCCGTGGCCTTCAGGCCGACCTCGCCCTTGCTGCACACATTGCCGCGCACAAAGGCAAACACTGCGTCGCGGTGCGCCTCGGGGATGAACAGGTCGGCAAACTGCGCCATGTCTGAAGTGGCGAAATCTCTTGCCCCGCTTGCGCTGCCTGCTATCAATTTTCCGCAAAACGCATCCAGCAACCGCTCGTACACAATCAGCCCCGGCGCCACCACCATGAACTGACGGGTAAAGCGCGCATCGTCCTGCCCCTCGGCCAGCGCTGCGTTTTTGTTCAGCAGTTGCCAGATCAGCAGCGCCTGCAGCACCCAGGTCTTGCCCGTGCCCGTGGCCATCTTGAAGCAGTATTTGGGGTGCGCGTGCTTCGCGGCAGACACCTCGGTCAGCCGGGTGCCCGCCAGCAGCGCATCGGGCGCCACCTGCTGGTACAAATCCTGCAACGATGCCGCGCCCAGCACCTCGTGCGCCACGATGGCATTCAGGATGGCCTGCTTTTGCCCGGCATGAAAGTTCAGCCCGCCGCGCGCAGCCACCATGTCTTCGCCAAACCACCATCGCAGCAGGTCCGCCGTGGTGGGGGTGACGAGATCCAGTATGTCGGCAGCCCCGGATTCAAGGCCCAGGCTCAGTTGCCGGGTTCTGGCCGTCAGCCCGGTGGACAGGGCCATGGGGTCGTGCGGGGTTTGCAGCGCGCTCGTCATGCGGCCTCCACCGTGGTCACCACCTCGGCCTCAAAGCCAAATACATCCACTACCCGCACGCACACCCGGCGCGGGCCGCTGTGGGCGGGCACGCTCAAAGTGGCCTGCGTCACGACGCGCAGTGCGTCGGCATCGTTGGCTGTGTTGCCCCGGTAGTCTTGCCACACCGAGCGAAATACTTTGCCGTCGTAGTCCGGGTCCACCGCCCAGTATTCGATCAGCGCCAGCGGCTCGGCGTTGGCCACGGCCTGCAGCTTGGCGCGGTTGGCGTCGTCGAGGTTGATGGCCTCGGGCGAGAGCAGTACATAGTTTTTCAGGCGCACGCTCAGGGTTTCTTCGGTCGCGCCATCCGTTCGGGCTGAGCTAGTCGAAGCCTTGCGCTCGATCGGGTGAATCGTCAAATACTGCAAGCTGGAAAACCGCACCTGCCCGCGCAGCTTGTCAATGCCGCCCTTTTTCTTCAGGCGGTCCATCAGGTCGGGCGGAATCACCAGCACTTCGAGCCGGTTGTCGTTGAGCGCGGTGATGGTTTCGCCAATGCTGGGTTCGAAGTTCCAGCCCAGTACCACCACGCGATCCCACCCGCCCAGCAGGTTGTCGCGCTGGGCAATGGCTTTCTTCAGGGTGGCGGTGCCGGTGAGCTTGTTGGGCGAATCGGCCAGCACCAGGGTTTTGCTGCCGCGCCTGCCGTTCAGCTCCACCCCGGCAATCTGGCCCAGGTTGCGCTGCGGGTTGGCCTCGGGCGGCAGGGGCAGGGCGCCGTAGAGCGACAGCACGATCTGGGACAGATCGCCAATGCGGAAATCGCGCCCCAGTGTGGCCTTGGCGGCTTCGACCTGGTAATCACCGATGGCTTGGTAAAGGAAAGGCTTGGCTTCGAGGTCGATCAGGCGCTTGCGCATGATCATGCAGGCGGGCTTGCCGAGGTCGGTGGTGATCCAGCGGCGGCCGAGTTTTTCGGCGACGGCGGCGGTGGTGCCGGAGCCGCCGAAGAAATCAGCGATCAGCCCACCGTCTGGACATGACGCCGCCATGATCCGGCCCAGCAGCTCTTCGGTTTTCTGGGTCGAATAACCGACCGATTCCTTGGCGGAGTTGTTGAGCTTGTCCATGTGCCAAACGTCATCAACGACAACGCCTTCTTGCATCACGTCGTCCAGGAATCGCTTGATCCGCTCGCCGTTCCCAGCGTCGGACAGAACGTACTCACGCCCGTCAGCGTCGAGATGGACTTTTTGCTTTCGCTTCTTGACGTACTCCTCTTTGGAGTCCCACATCTCGAAGAAAGATGAAAAGTGCTGCGCGTCGGTCTTACCGTAGAGGAATAGCGTGTCGTGGCGTTTCTCGAAGCTGTTCTGAAGCTGCTTGTTCCAGCCTGAGTAGTGCCAGATGACTTCGTTGCGGAAGTTCTTCTTCCCGAAAACATCATCCATCACCAGCTTCACGTAATGCCCCACATGCCAGTCCAGATGCACATACATCGAGCCGGTGTCCGCCAGCAACTCGCGCATCAGGACCAGGCGCGGCGTGATCATGGCGAGGTACGAGGCGGTGCCGTCGCTCCAGGTGTCGGAATACGCGAACTGCTCGATCACCGTGGGCTTTTGCTCCAGCTCCACGCCCGGTAGCGTGACCTTGGTGCGGTAGTCGGCCTTGCTGTCAAACGGCGGGTCGATGTAGATCAAATCGACCTTGCCGCGCAGGCTGGGCGTGTCTTCATCGCCCGCCAGCAGCGCGGCCATGGCCAGCAGGTTGTCGCCGTAGATCAGGCGGTTGGCCCAGGGGGCCTGCGGTTCGGGCGTGGTGCCCAGCGTGGCCTGCGGGCTGGGCAGCAGGCTGCCTTGCCCCGGTTCAAACACGGCCTGCTGCGCGCTGCGCTGTTGCTGCGTTACCCAGTCTTGCGCGGCGCTGTCCTTGGCGGGCAGCACCACTTCGCGCGTTTGCAGGCGCACGCGCTGGCGGCTTTCCAGGCCTTCCAGGATGCGTTCGGCTTGTTTGCGCCCGTTGGCGACGATTTCGGGGAGTTGTTCGAGCAGGGATTTGGGCATGGGGAGGACGACGGCCTCAACTGGCGGTTGAGCGATGAAATCAAGCGGTTTTTGATTTCATTATCAATCAAATGTTGATTGATTTTTCAAGCGTTCCGTAGCTTGCGCTCAATGAACGAGAAGATCGAATTCAGCAGCCGTTTGCGCCAAGCCATGACGGATGCGGGCTATGCGGCCAGCCCCTCGGTGTTGGAGCATGAGTTCAATTTGCGCTGGTATGGCCGCTCCATCAGCAACCAGGCGGCGTGGAGTTGGCTCAACAGCAAGGCGATACCAACACAGGAAAAGATTCAGGTGCTGGCCGAGTGGCTCAAGGTAGCACCTGAGGTGTTGCGCTTTGGCGATGCCGTGCGCAAATCGGTGCAGAAGCACCGCGAGCGCTGGGACGAAGGAGTCGGTTATCTGGAGCGCGAAACCTTCGACGCCTTCCTGCAGTTGCCCGCCCCGCAGCGCAAACTGATCCGCGAAGTCATCCTGACTTTTGCCAAAGTGCACCAGGGCGGCGCGGCGCCACGCGATGCCTCGGCAGGCAAGACATCGTCGGATTAATCAAAAACCATAGCTGCTTGCGCTTGCTGCATAAGCGCTAGATCCTTATTTGGCTCAAAAACCCGGGGATTGCCGCTGTGGTTTCCACCCCGGCCCGCAGCGCCGGGCACAATACCCGCCACCATGCTGACCTATCCCCACATCGACCCCGTCGCGCTCCAGCTCGGCCCCGTGGCCATCCACTGGTACGGCCTGACCTATCTTGCGGCCTTTGGCCTGTTCATGTTTTTGGGCCTGCGGCGGCTGCGGCACGAGCCCTTTTCCTCCATTACCGGCGCGGGCGCCTGGACGCGCAAGGACGTGGAGGACATTCTTTTCCTGGGTGTGGTGGGTGTGATTGTGGGCGGGCGGCTGGGCTACTGCCTGTTTTACAAACCCGGCTATTACCTCACCCATCCCCTGGAGATCTTTGCCGTGTGGCAAGGCGGGATGAGCTTTCATGGAGGGCTGCTGGGCGTGATTGTGGCCATGCTGTGGTTTGCCCATTCGCGCAAGCGGCCCTGGCTGCAGGTGGCCGATTTTGTGGCGCCCTGCGTGCCCACGGGGCTGGCGGCCGGGCGGGTGGGCAACTTCATCAATGGTGAGCTGTGGGGCCACTTTGCCAGCCCCGACTTGCCTTGGGGCATGGTCTTTGCGCACAGTGGGTCGATGCAGCCGCGCCATCCGTCGCAGGTGTACCAGTTTCTGCTGGAAGGCCTGCTGCTGTTTGTGCTGCTGTGGCTGTATGCGCGCCGCGAGCGCCGCCCAGGCCAGGTGGCGGCAGCGTTTCTGGTGGGTTATGGCACGTTCCGTTTCATTGCCGAGTATTTCCGCGAACCCGATGCCTACCTGGGTCTGCTTTCGCTGGGCATGAGCATGGGCCAGTGGCTGTGCCTGCCCATGATCGCGGGCGGTGTGGGCCTGTGGCTGTGGGCGCAACGCCAGCCAGTGGTTGCTCGGAAATTTGGGTGAAATAAGGCTCTAGCGCTTGATGGGTAAGCGCTAGCAGCTATTAAAAGCATAGTTACTGCCGGGCGCTGAGTTCGGCCACCTGCTGGCGCAGGGCAGCGTTTTCGGCCGTCAGCTCGGCAATGCGCTGCTGCAGGGCGGCCACGGTGTCGGGGGCGGGTTCGCCTGCCGACACCACCGGTTCTGCGCGTGGCTTGCGCTGGGCTTCGCGCACGCGCTTGGCTGCCTGCTTCAGCTCATCCTTGCCGGCCATGGCGGCTGCCACCTGTTCTTCGGCGGGCAGGCTGGCCACCGCGGCGGCCGCGTTGATCGAGATCGTGCCGGACTTGACCGCCGCCACCACTTCGGGGGCCGCCTGCTTGCGGATCTTTTCGATCATCACCACCTGGCTGCTGCTCAGCCGTGCGGCCCTGGCAATGGCTTCACGGCTGCTCAGGGGGTCGGTGGGCGGCTGCTGGGTGACAGGGGCCGAGGGCTCTGCGTTGCCGGTCGCATCGTGTTCGTTGTGTGCGTCGTGCCCGGCGGGGATTTGCGAAGGGCTGGATGCCGCCAGTGCTGCGGCGCGCCGCTCGGCCACGATCTCGCGTTTGCGCAGTGCCAGCACGCCACGCTGAAAATCCGAAACGCTGCGCCGCCCCAGGTGCTGGTCGATCATCCACAGGTGCACGTCCTGCATCGACTGAAAGCGCGTGTTCTGTACCGTCTGGAACGGCAGTCCATGCTTTTGGCAGATGCCATAGCGGTTGTGGCCGTCCACCAGCACATCGCCCCACAGCACCAGGGCGTCGCGGCAGCCCTCGGCCAGCAGGCTGCGCTCCAGAGCTTCGTGCTCCTCGGGGGTCAGCGGGTCGATATAGGCTTTGAGGTCTTGGTTGATGACGATGTTCATGGCGGTATGGGTGGGCAGGGCAGGGGCGGCATTGTAGGTGCACGGGGTGCGGTGCAGGCCGGTGCTGGCCGTCAGCCGGGGGCCTTGGCAGTGCGCTACCGAAAGAGGGTGGGGGCGGCACTGGACAAGGTGTCCAGCCACCGCGGGCCGTTGGGGCCTTGGCCTATAACGCCTCGTGCTGGAAAGCCCTGATGGATTTAGTTCGCATCATTTTCCATAATTATGAAAAATTACATTGAATGTGCTGCCTTGGCGTCGTGTTCGATGCGATTGCTGGATGATGCGTCTTGGGCCTGTGTCGGGGTGGCAGCACCCCATGCCGGGCCCGGTCAACCCAGGAGCCATTTGCCGCCATGCGCCCCGTTCCCAACTCTCTGCACGACGAAGCCGCATCGCGGCTGCGCGAGCAGATCTTTGCGGGGTCGTTGCCGCCGGGCAGTTTTCTGGACGAGGCCGCGCTGTGCGAGCGACTGGCCATATCGCGCACTCCCCTGCGCGAGGCGCTCAAGGTGCTGGTGGCCGAAGGCTTGCTGCGCCACGAGCCGCGCCGTGGCTGCTTTGTGGCCGAGGTCACCGAGCGAGATCTGGACGAAATTTTCCCCGTGATTGCCTTGCTGGAGGGCCGGGCGGCGCATGGGGCCACCTGCCGGGCAGGCGATGCCGATGTGGCAGCGCTGCAAGTGCTGCACCAGCGCCTGCAGCAGTGTGCCGCCGAGGGGCGCATTACCGACTACTACGCCGCCAATCACGCCATCCACGAAGCTTTCATCACGCTGGCCGACAACCGCTGGCTGGCCCAGGCGATCGGCGATTTGCGCAAGATATTGCGCCTGGCCCGTTTGCAGCAACTGCATGCACCGGGCCGCCTGCAGCAAAGCCTGGCCGAGCATCTGGCGGTGTTTGACGCCCTCAAGCGCCGCGACAGCGAAGCGGCGGAGGCCGCCATGCGCACCCATCTGCTGCACCAGCGCGAGGCGCTGCGTGATGTGGCCCGCAATCAACAATCCAGGTTGAACCCATGACCAACACCACCGAATGGATCACCCGCAGCGTGTCGCGGCTGCGTTCCGGGGCGCCGTCCACCGACAAGGCACCCAAGGCGTCCAAACCCGCGGCCGACAAACCGTTGGCCGACAAGCAGGTGGCCGATGGCGCAGCCACCAAGGTGCCAGCGCCGCGCTCCACGCACGAGCGCCTGCAGGCCACGCTGCGGCGCGGCAATGAGTCGCTGTCGCCCCGCGCCCTGCGCCGCCTGCTGGCCGATCTGCAAGACGTAGTGGCGCCACAGGTCAGCGAGCTGGAAGGTGGTCGCCGTGCCCAGGTGGTCGCCGGCTGGTACGGCCAGGCCGAGCCCGAAGAGCGCCGCGACATGTGGTTGCTGCTGTGCGAGCAGTTTGCGCCCGATGCCACGCGCTTTCAATCGGCGCGCCAGCGCTACGAAGCCGCCGCCGGCACAGCCGACGAAGGGCAGGCCGAAATCAGCCTGCGCCGGGCCCTGGTGTCGCCGCGCACGCGGCTGATGCAGCGTTTTGCCGTTTTTCCTGAGGGCATGCGCTTTCTGGTGGACTTGCGCGCCGAGCTGCTGCCCCAGCTCAAGTCCGACAAACGGCTGGTGGCGCTCGATGCCGATCTGGAGCACCTGTTCACCACCTGGTTCGACGTGGCCTTTCTGGAGCTCAGGCGCCTGTCGTGGGATTCGCCGGCCTCGCTGATCGAAAAGCTCATCAAATACGAGGCCGTGCACGACATCCGCAGCTGGGCAGACCTGAAAAATCGGCTCGACAGCGACCGCCGCTGCTACGGCTTCTTTCACCCGCGCCTGCCCAACGAGCCGCTGATTTTTGTGGAGGTGGCGCTGGTGGACCGCATATCCAGCAGCATCACGCCGCTGCTGGACGAGGCGGCGGCACCTGCCGATCTGAAAAAGGCCACGACCGCCATCTTCTATTCGATCAGCAACACGCAGCCGGGGCTGCGCGGCGTGAGCTTTGGCGATTCGCTCATCAAGCATGTGGTCGAAACGCTCACAGCCGAGTTTCCGCGCCTGCGCACTTTTGCCACGCTGTCGCCCGTTCCGGGCTTTCGGGGCTGGCTGGGCAAGAATGCAGGCGCCATGCTGGAGCGCCTTGACGAAAAACGGCGCACCGAGCTGGGCCGGGCAGTGGGGGCCGAGCCGCCGCAGTCTGCCCATCTGCTTGCTGCCGCAGACAAGGCGCTGGAGCTGGACGCGCGCTCGCCCGTGCGCCAGATGTTGATGGAATGTGCCGCTTACTATCTGGGGCGCGAGCTGCAAGATGGCAAACCCGTGGACGCAGTGGCGCGGTTTCACCTGGGCAACGGCGCCCGTGTGGAGCGCATCAACTGGGCAGGCGATCCGTCGGCCAAGGGAATGAAACAATCGTTTGGGCTGATGGTGAATTATTTGTACGACCTCAAGCGCATCGACAAGCACCGCAACCTGCTGGCCCAAGGCAAGGTGCCGGTGTCGGGGGACATCGATAGCCTGTGCCGCGGCGGATAGGCAGCACGCCAGGGCTTTGGGGGGCTTTCTCTTTCCATTTTTACAACGACGACAGGAGACAAAATGAAAGAGCACCGCATGCAACGCCGCACGCTTTTGGCTGGCGCCACCGCAGCCGGGCTGGCAATGGCCACAGGCGGCAGCTGGGCGCAGTCGGCCTGGCCCAACAAGCCTGTGAACCTGGTGGTGCCGTTTCCCGCCGGGGGTGGCACCGATGCCTTTGCCCGCCCCCTGGCCGCACAGTTTTCCAAGGTCACGGGCAAGACGCTGGTGATCGACAACCGGGGTGGGGCGGGCGGCACCGTGGGCGCCAGCTACGCGGCCAAGGGCGCCCCCGATGGCTACACCCTGTTCATGGGCGCTGTGCACCACGCCATTGCGCCGTCGATGTACCCCCGGCTCGATTACAACATCGAGAAGGATTTCATCCCGCTGGCGCTGCTGGCCAATGTGCCCCAGGTGCTGGTCATCAACCCCAAGGCCGTGCCGGTCAGCAATTTCAAGCAGTTTTTGGAGCACGTCAAGCGCAACCCCGCCAAGCTCAACTCCGGTTCGGCCGGCGCCGGCACCTCGCACCATCTGGCTGGCGAGCTGTTCAAGCAGCAAACGGGCACCTTCATCACGCACATTCCTTACCGCGGCGCAGGCCCGGCGCTGCAAGACCTGATTGCTGGCAATGTGGACATGATGTTTGACGGCCTGGGCTCGTCGGCCACGCACATCAAGAGCGGGCGCATCAAGGCGCTGATGGTGTCGGGCAACCAGCGCAACCCTGCCTTCCCCGATGTGCCGTGCGCCGCCGAGGTGGGCCTGCCCGACTACACCGTGACCACCTGGTACGGCCTGTGGGCGCCCAAGGGCACGCCGGCCGATGTGCAGGCGCGCATCGTCGAAGACATTCGCCGCATCGGCACAGTCGACGAAATCAAGACCATCTGGGCCAGCAACGGTGCCGACTACGGAGGCATGACGCAGGCGCAGTTTGCGAGCTTTGTCAGCGCCGAGGTGGGCCGTTGGGCGCAGGTGGTCAAGGCCGCTGGCGCCAAGCTGGACTGAAGCACGCAGAAAGGGATCGTATGTCTGGGGAAGTTGTCGCGGCGCGGGCCGCAGGAGCGGCCGGCGAAGCGGGTGTGGTGCAGGTCACGCTGCGCCACACCGGCCGGCTCAACGCGATGTCACGCGCCATGTGGCGCCAGCTACGCTCTGTTTTTGAGAGCATTCAGCGCAATACAGATGTGCGCTGCGTGCAAATAGAGGGGGCAGATGGTGCTTTCTGCGCTGGCGGCGATATTTCGGAATATCCGGCGTTCCGTTTCGACGCCGCCGCGCTGCGCGACTTCCACGAAAACGACGTCTGGGGTGCGCTGCAGGCCATGCTCGATTGCGACGTGCCCATCGTGGCGCACATCACCGGAGCCTGCATGGGCGCTGGCGTGGAGATTGCCAGCTGTTGCGATATCCGCATTGCCGGCAGCAGCGCACGCTTTGGCGCGCCCATCGCCCGGCTGGGTTTTCCCATGGCACCGCGTGAAGCGCAGCTGGTGGCGGGCGCGGTGGGTGATGTCACCGCGCGCCAGATGCTGCTGGAGGCAGCCACCTTTTCTGCAGCAGAGATGCTGGCACGCGGGTTTCTGAGCCGCGTGACCGAGCCCGCACTGCTGGCCGCCGATGCGCTGGGCACGGCCTGCCGCGTGGCAGCGCTGGCGCCTGGTGCTGCACGCATGAATAAGCAGACTTTTCGGGTATTAAAAGTGCCGCAAGCGCCCGATGGTAAAGCGCAAGCAGCTATTGAAAATATAGTAAATGGCACACCCGACCCCTATGCCTACGCCGACAGCGCCGAGCACCGCGAAGGCATTGCCGCCTTTTTGGCCAAACGTTCTCCTGTTTTTTGATTTGCCATGACCCAACCGAACAGCAACTCCAACCTGTTTTGCGCCCTGCGCGCCGCTTTTCCTGGCGACCTGGACCAGATCGCCGTCGAAACCACCTCGCCCCAGGGCGAGCCGCTGCTCTACACCTGGCGCGACCTGGACCACGCCAGCGCGCGCATCGCCAATCTGCTGGCGTCACTGAAGTTGCCTTCGGGCAGCCGCGTGGCGGTCCAAGTCGAAAAGTCGGTCGAGGCGATGCTGCTGTATCTGGCCACGCTGCGCGCGGGCTATGTGTTTTTGCCGCTCAATACCGCCTACCAAAGCGGCGAGATTGAATACTTTGTGGGCAACGCCGAGCCCGCTGTGGTGGTGTGCACGCCGGGCAACTTTGGCTGGGTGTCCAAGATCGCCTTCAAGGCGGGCACGCAGCATGTCTTCACACTGGGCGACGACCGCACGGGCAGCCTGCTCGATCGTGCCGCGCCCCATGTCGACGTTCACCAGCCTGTTGACAAGGGGGTGGATGACCTCGCCGCCATTCTGTACACCAGTGGCACCACGGGCCGCAGCAAGGGGGCCATGCTGACGCACGGCAACCTGCTGAGCAATGCCGTCACGCTCAAGGACTACTGGGGCTTCCAACCCGGCGATGTACTTATCCACGCGCTCCCCATCTTTCATGTGCATGGCCTGTTCGTGGCCATTCACGCCGCGCTGCTCAATGGCAGCAAGATGATCTGGATGGCGAAGTTCGACCCCAAGGCCGTGCTGGCGGCCATGCCGCGCGCCACCGTGTTCATGGGGGTGCCCACACTGTATGTGCGCCTGCTGGCCGAGGCGGGGTTGAACAAGGACGCCACGAAGAACATGCGCTTGTTCATCGCAGGCTCGGCGCCTTTGCTGATCGAAACCTTCAATGCCTGGCGCGAGCGCACCGGCCACACCATTCTGGAGCGCTATGGCATGAGCGAGACCATCATGCTCACCTCCAACCCCTATGGCGGCGACGCGCGCCATGGTGGCCAGAGCGAGCGGCGCGGCAGCACCGTGGGTTTTCCACTACCGGGGGTGGGCTTGCGCGTGGTCGATGACGCGGGCAAGGCCTTGCCGGTGGGCGAGATCGGCAACATCCAGGTGCAAGGGCCCAATGTGTTCAAGGGCTACTGGCGCATGCCCGAGAAGACGAAAGAAGAGTTCAGCGCCGACGGCTGGTTCAAAACCGGCGATGTGGGCAAGGTGGACGAGCGCGGCTACGTGAGCATTGTGGGCCGCAGCAAGGACCTCATCATCAGCGGCGGCTACAACGTCTATCCCGCCGAGATCGAGAGCGCCATCAACGATATGCCGGGCGTGGCCGAGAGCGCGGTGGTGGGGGTGCCGCACCCCGATTTTGGCGAGGTGGGCGTGGCCGTGGTCATTGCCAAGCCGGGCGCAAAGCTCGACGGCGACGCCATCCTGGCGCAACTCAAGTCGCAGCTGGCCAATTTCAAGATTCCCAAGCGCTGCTTTGTGGCCACAGAGTTACCGCGCAACACCATGGGCAAGGTGCAAAAAAACCTGCTGCGCGAGCAGCACAAGGGTTTGTTTGCCTGAACGCCCGGCTTGCCGACCATGAAAAAACGGGGCCATTGTGGCCCCGTTTTGCTTTACTTTTAATAGCTGCTAGCGCTTATGGGTAAAGGGCTAGAGGCTTATTTAATGCTTAACGCAACACCAGCACAGGAATGTGCGAGTGGGTCAGCACATGCTGGGTTTCGCTGCCCAGCAGCAAGCGCTTGATGCCTTTGCGGCCGTGGGATGCCATCACGATCAGGTCGCACTTGTGCTTTTTGGCAGCCGAGATCACGGCTTCTGCCACCAGGTCGGACTTGGCGATCACGGCCTTGACCGTCACGCCCTCGGCGCTGCCCTGGGCTTTCACTTTGTCAACGAGTTCCTGGGCGGCGTCGCTCCATTGCTGCTCGATGCGTTTCACGTCAACCATGTCAACCGGCATGCCGCCCTCAAAATAGCTGCGCGGGTAGCGCGGAACCACCTTGAGTGCCACCACCGTGGCGCCCGACAGGGCCGCCAGGGACAGGCCAGTTTCAACCGCCTTGTTGGACAGTGCAGAACCGTCGGTGGCAACCAGAATGCGTTTGTACATGCTTGACTCCTCGAAATAGGGATGATGAGAGCTTAGAGAGGACCACGATTCGCCGCTTGATCCACGTCAATGTGCGTGTCATGCTACCTTCGGTAGGCTAGAACCATGTCCACTAACTCCTCCACTTTGCCAGATATGGCGGCCCATGTGCTGCTGGACGACCCCCAGGAATGGGCGGCCTTTGGGCGCATGCGCCGGTCTTCGGGCAGCAATACCCGAGATGCGGCGGCTGCGCCGACCGCGCCTGAGGCGCCAGAAGATGTGGTGTCCGACCCGGTGTGGGAGTCCAACGTCGTGCTGGAGGGCATGCACTGCACCGCCTGCGCCTTGACCATTGAAGACGCCCTGCGGGCGGTTCCGGGTGTGGAGCAGGTGGATGTGAGTGGCGCAACGCACCGGGCGCGTGTAGTTTGGCGCCCCAACCAGGTGCTGCCATCGCAGTGGATGGCAGCGGTTCAGAAGGCGGGCTATCGTGCCTTGCCTGCCATGGACTCCCACGCCCGCGAACAGCGCCAGCGCGAGAGCCGGCTTGCGCTGTGGCGCTGGCTGGTGGCGGGCTTTTGCATGATGCAGGTCATGATGTACGCGTGGCCCGCCTACGTGGCGCAGCCGGGCGATCTGACCGGCGAAATGGAGCAATTACTGCGCTGGGCCTCGTGGGTGCTGACGCTGCCGGTGGTGTTCTTTGCCTGCGGACCGTTTTTCACCAGCGCGCTGCGGGATATCCGCCAGCGCCGCATCAGCATGGACTTGCCGGTGGCTCTGGGCATGGGCATCACCTTTGTGGTGAGCACGGCAGGGACGTTCGACCCTTCGGGAATCTTTGGCCGCGAGGTTTTTTACGATTCGCTGACCATGTTTGTCTTTTTTCTTCTGACCGGCCGGTGGCTGGAGCTGCGTTTAAGAGACCGCACGGCCGGTGCGCTGGAGGCCGTCATGAACCGCCTGCCCGACAGCGTGGAGCGGCTGGGGGCCGATGGTGTCTTTGCACGCGTGGCCGCCCGTCGGCTGGCTGTGGGGGACACCATTCGTGTGCTGCCGGGCGAGGCTTTTCCTGCCGATGGCTGCATTACGCGAGGCAACACCCAGGCCGATGAAGCCCTGCTCACGGGCGAATCCACCCCGGTTGAGCGCCCCGAAGGCAGCCAGGTAACGGCGGGCAGCTACAACCTTCAGGCGCCGGTCGAGGTGAGGGTGGAGGGGATTGGTGGTCAGACCCGTTTTGCCCAGATTCTGGCCTTGATGGAAAGCGCTTCATTGCAAAAGCCCCGCCTCGCCCAACTGGCGGACCGCATTGCGCGGCCCTTCCTCTTGGCTGTGTTGCTGGCGGCCGGGCTGGCGGTTGTTTGGTGGTGGCCTTCTGATCCGGGCCACGCGCTGATGGTGGCCGTGGCGGTGCTTATCGTCACCTGCCCATGCGCCTTGTCTTTGGCTACGCCGGTGGCCATGTTGACGGCGGCGGGCACGCTGGCCCGCCATGGCGTGCTGGTGCGCAACCTGCAGGGGCTGGAGGCCCTGGCCAGCGTGGATGCACTGGTGTTTGACAAGACAGGCACGCTCACCCGGGACGGCATGGCTGTGCATTCGGTGCGGTGCGCACCAGGGCTGGACCGGGACGAGGCCCTGGCTCTGGCCGCCACGCTGGCGCGGCAGTCCATGCACCCCGCGTCCCGCGCCATTGTGGCGGCGGCACCGGCGGACAGCACTCGCTGGAGCGCGTTGAGCCTGCGTGAAGAGGCGGGCCAGGGGTTGACCGCCGAAGTGCACGACGCATCGGGCAACGCCGCCCCGCGCTGGCTGCGCTTGGGTTCGGCTCGCCACGCGGGGGTGCCCGCGCAAGATGGTGGCGAGGCGCTGCAAGTGGTGCTTTCGGGGCAGGGGAGCGACGGCCAGTTCACTGAACTGGCGCGGTTTGATGTGATTGAAGATGTACGGCCCGAGGCAGCAGAGGTGGTGCGTGCGCTGCAACAGGCGGGAGTGTCGGTGCAGATATTGTCGGGAGACCGTCTGGGCGCGGTGCAGCGGGTGGCCACGCAGGCAGGCATATCCCAGGCGCAGGGCGAATGCACCCCCCAGGACAAGCTGGTTGCCTTGCAGGGGCTGCAGGCGCAGGGGCGCCATGTGGCCATGGTGGGCGATGGCCTCAACGATGGCCCGGTTCTCGCCGGGGCCAATGTATCGTTCGCCTTTGGGCGTTCGGTGCCGCTGGCACAATCGCGTGCTGATTTCGTGGTGCTGGGGGGTAGCCTGTCGCTGGTTGCGCAGGCCGTGCTGCTGGCGCGTCAGACCTTGCGCGTGGTCAGGCAGAATCTATGGTGGGCTGCAGGCTATAACGCGCTGTGCGTGCCCTTGGCGCTGGTCGGCTGGATGCCGGCCTGGCTAGCGGGGCTGGGCATGGCGCTCAGTTCGCTGCTGGTGGTGCTGAACGCTGCCCGTTTGTCCCGTGCCTTGCCGGGTGCGCAGGCATCTGGCCCGTACATGCCAGAACAGGTGAAAGGCCCAGCCCCCATGACCACTGCTTCCCAATCTTCCCTGGACCCGGTCTGATGGACATCCTGTATTTGCTGATCCCCTTGTCTGTTATTTTGGTCTTGATGGTCCTGGCAGGTCTGTGGTGGGCGATCTATCACGGCCAGTTCGAGAGCGTGGAGCAAGAGGGCGAGCGTATTATTCGGGACGATTGACATGCATCAATGTCAAATAACCCTACTTAAATAAAACTATTCCAGTAATAAAACGAGGTGCCCGATGGATTCTCCAAAAACAATGACTGCGCACTACAACGACACGGTTGTGCGTCAGTTTTCTATCATGGCCGTGGTCTGGGGGGTGGTTGGCATGCTGGTGGGCGTGTTCATCGCCGCCCAGCTGGCTTGGCCAGAACTCAATTTCGGTATTTCCTGGCTTAGTTATGGGCGCTTGCGTCCACTGCACACCAACGCGGTGATTTTTGCGTTCGGTGGTTGCGGCCTGTTTGCCACCAGCTATTACGTGGTGCAGCGTACGTGCCAGACGCGCCTGTTCGCACCGTCGCTGGCTACGTTCACCTTCTGGGCCTGGCAGTTGGTCATTGTGGCTGCGGCGATCAGCTTGCCCCTGGGTTACACCCAGGGCAAGGAATATGCCGAATTGGAATGGCCTATCGACATCCTGATTGCCGTGACCTGGGTGTCCTATGCCATCGTGTTTTTTGGCACGATCGGCACGCGCAAGGTCAAGCATATCTATGTGGCCAACTGGTTCTTTGGGGCCTTCATCCTGGCGGTAGCCTTGCTGCACATTGTCAATAGTGCTGCCATTCCCGCAGGTTTCATGAAGAGCTATTCGGCCTATGCGGGTGTTCAGGATGCCATGGTGCAATGGTGGTACGGCCACAATGCTGTGGGCTTTTTCCTCACCACCGGCTTCCTGGGAATGATGTATTACTTCATCCCCAAGCAGGCGGGCCGTCCGGTGTACAGCTATCGCCTGTCCATCGTGCACTTCTGGGCACTGATCTTCACCTACATGTGGGCGGGCCCACACCACCTGCACTACACCGCGCTGCCTGACTGGACGCAATCGGTGGGCATGGTGTTCTCCCTGATTCTGCTGGCCCCGAGCTGGGGCGGCATGATCAACGGAATCATGACCCTGTCGGGCGCCTGGCACAAGCTGCGTGACGACCCTATCCTGCGCTTTTTGATCGTGTCGCTGTCGTTCTACGGCATGTCCACGTTCGAGGGTCCGATGATGTCCATCAAGACCGTCAATGCCCTGAGCCACTACACCGACTGGACCGTGGGTCACGTGCACTCGGGTGCCTTGGGTTGGGTGGGTCTGATCACCATGGGTTCGCTGTATTACATGGTTCCCCGCCTGTTCGGGCGCGAAAAGATGCACTCCATCAAGGCGATTGAGCTGCACTTCTGGATGGCCACCATCGGTATCGTGCTGTACATCGCCGCCATGTGGATTGCCGGTGTGATGCAGGGCCTGATGTGGCGCGCCATCAATGCGGACGGCACGTTGACCTATACCTTCGTTGAAAGCGTGAAGGCAACCTATCCGTTCTACGTGATCCGCGTGGCCGGTGGGCTGCTGTATCTGGGCGGCATGATCATCATGGCGTGGAACGTGTGGGCAACCGCTATTTCTGGTCGTTCGGTCAAGGTAGCCATTCCCGCCGTGAACGCTGCCCACGCCTGAGCCCGAAGGAGCCCATTCATGTCTGATAAAAACCAAAATGCTTCTGTCGGCTTCACCCATGAGAAGGTGGAAACCAACAATTTTCTGATGATCGTGCTGATCCTGCTGGTGATCGCCATCGGCGGCCTGGTGGAAATCGTGCCTCTGTTCTTTCAGAAGTCCACAACCGAGGCGGTAACCGGCGTGCAGCCGTACTCGTCGCTTCAGCTGATGGGGCGCGATGTCTACATTCGTGAAGGTTGCTACAACTGCCATTCGCAGATGATCCGGCCCTTCCGCGCAGAAACCTTGCGCTATGGCCCCTACTCGGTTGCTGGCGAATACGTGTACGACCATCCGTTCCAGTGGGGCAGCAAACGCACCGGCCCTGATCTGCATCGTGTGGGAGGAAAGTACAGCGACGAATGGCATCGCATTCACCTGAACAATCCGCGCGACGTGGTGCCCGAGTCCAATATGCCCGCGTATCCATGGCTTGAGAAAAACACCCTTGATCCAGCCGATGTAGCCCCGCGCATGAATGCGCTGCGAACCGTGGGCGTGCCTTATACCGATGAGCAGATCGCTGCGTCTGCCGCTGATGTGAAGGGCAAGACCGAGATGGATGCCTTGGTGGCTTACCTGCAAGTCATGGGCCGTGCGCTCAAGTAAAGGAAATTTGCCATGGACATCACGACCATGCGCATCGTCGCCACACTGGCATCGATGGCTTGCTTTATTGGCATCTGGGTCTGGGCCTACAGGGGCCGCAACAAGTCCAGGTTTGATGAGGCAGCCCAGCTGCCCTTCAAGCAAGATTGACCTTCACCAGAACGAGAACATCCCATGAGTGACTTCACCAGCAATTTCTGGTCGGTCTTTGTGACCACGCTGACCCTTGTCGGCATCATCGCCTGCGGCATTCTGCTTTGGATGGCGGGCCGCAAGAAAGTCTCGGCCACGGCCGACAACACCACCGGCCACGTCTGGGACGAGGATCTGGTCGAAATGAACAACCCCCTGCCGCGTTGGTGGGTGTGGCTGTTCGTTATCACCATCGTCTTTGGTCTGGGCTATCTGGCAGCCTATCCCGGTCTTGGCACCTTCACAGGCAAGCTGAACTGGACGCAAAAGGGCGAGTACGAGGCCGAAATGGCCAAAGCCAAGGCGGAAATCGAGCCTCTGTATGCACGCTTTGCGTCCATGAAGCCTGAAGACGTGGCCGTGGATCCGCAGGCACATGCCATTGGCGAGCGCCTGTTCATGAACAACTGTGCCCAGTGCCACGGTTCGGATGCTCGTGGCAGCAAGGGTTTCCCCAATCTTGCGGACAACGACTGGCTGCATGGCGGCAACCCCGAAAAGATCCGCGAAACCCTTGAAAAGGGGCGCATCGGCAATATGCCTCCCATGGCTGCTGCGGTCGGATCTCCGGAAGATGTCCGCAATCTGTCGCACTATGTCTTGAGTCTTTCGGGCAGCCCCCATGATTCCGTGCGGGCATCCTTGGGTAAGTCCAAGTTTGTCTCATGCGCGGCCTGCCACGGTATGGACGGCAAGGGCAACCAGGCTCTGGGTGCCCCCAACCTGACGGACGACATCTGGTTGCATGGCTGGGGCGAAGCGGCCATCACCACCATGATCAATAGCGGCAAGGTCAACGAGATGCCTGCGCAAGCAGACAAGCTGTCAGAAGCGCAGATCGGCGTGCTGGCTTCCTATGTATGGGGCTTGTCCAACAAGCCCGCCGCCGCCCGCTGAAATCGGGGCGACCCCGCCACCACTGGCTGGGGTCGTCGTCCTGAAGTGTTTGTTTTTCTGCCTCCACCGCCAGCACCATGAAATCATCTGACAGGCCACCGCGCAAGGTCATTCCCATTGCGGCGGCCACACCCGATCCATCGGCAGAGGGCGAATTTGTTTCCCTCTACGAGGCGCAAAAGAAGATTTACCCGCGATCCATCAGTGGGTACTTTGCGCGTTGGCGGTGGGCCATGGTGTTTCTGACCCAAATCGTTTTTTATGGGTTGCCTTGGCTTGAGTGGGGCCAGCGCCAGATGGTGCTGTTTGATCTGGGTGCTCGCCGTTTCTATATTTTCGGCTTGGTTCTGTACCCACAGGATTTCATCTATCTGACGGGGCTGCTGATCATTTCGGCGCTTTCGCTGTTTCTGTTTACTGCGGTTGCGGGCCGGTTATGGTGCGGATTTGCTTGCCCACAAACGGTCTACACCGAGATATTCATGTGGATCGAGCACAAGATCGAGGGAGATCGCAGTGCGCGTCTGCGGCTGGATGCGGGCCCCTGGACATTTGAAAAAATCCGCAAGAAGTTCCTGAAACAGGCCGTATGGGTGGCCGTGTCCCTTTGGACCGGTTTCACCTTTGTGGGTTATTTTGTGCCGATTCGGGAGCTGGGTCCTGAGCTGTTGGCTTTTGCTGGCGGCTGGCAGATTTTCTGGGTGCTTTTCTACGGATTGGCCACCTACGGCAATGCCGGTTTTATGCGGGAGCAGGTGTGCAAATACATGTGCCCCTATGCCCGTTTCCAGAGCGCAATGTTCGATCGAGATACGCTCATCGTCACCTACGACGAAGCCCGAGGCGAGCCGCGTGGCCCCCGAGTCAAGACGGTGGACTACAAGGCCAAGGGGCTGGGCGACTGCATTGACTGCACCTTGTGTGTTCAAGTGTGCCCGGTGGGTATTGATATCCGCAAGGGTCTGCAATACGAATGCATTGGCTGCGGCCTTTGCGTGGATGCCTGCAATACCGTGATGGACAAGATGCACTACCCCAAGGGCTTGATACGGTATTCAACCCAGAATGGTGTTCTCAATCGCTGGAATCAGTCGCAAATTTTGCGACATGTCTTGCGCCCTCGTGTGCTCATCTACACCGCCGTTCTGGTCGCATTGTGCGTGGGTATGTTAGTCAGCCTCACAACACGGACACCGCTCAAAGTGGATATTGTGCGGGATCGCGCCGCCTTGTCCCGCATTGTGGCGGGGGGCAAGCTTGAAAATGTTTATCGGCTGCAAATCATGAACGCTACAGAGGCTACGCAGCGCTATCGCATTTCAGCATCGGGCCTGGATGACCTTGAGGTGGCCTCGGAGCAAGAGGTAGACATAGGCGCTGCGGAGTCTCGTTGGGTCGCAGTGCGGTTGCAAATCCCCTATGGATCGGCACCTCCAGGTTCTCACGCGATTCATTTCGACATTTCAGCGCTGGAAAGCGGCGGCAAGGTGGCTGAAAAATCCATTTTCCTGGTTCCACGCTGAGTGAAAGTCACTGTGCCCTACATGGTGGTTTGTGCGCTGTATTGCTGATGTTTCAAGGAGATTCCATGTCGTCCAACCCCGTTGTCAATCGTGAACCGCAACCTTGGTGGAGATTCGGTCATGTCTGGCTGGTGATTGCCGGGCCGGTCATTGTGGTGATCGCTGGTTTTGTCACCTTGTGGCTGGCCATCAGCCGCCCAGACCCCGTTGTGGCCGAAGACTATTACCGCAAGGGGCTTGAAATCAACCAGACGCTGGCGCAACCAGAAAAAAGCTTGGCTCCTGCACTGAAAGCCCGGAACCACGCGGCGACTCCTGCCGGAGATCAGCCCCGCTGAGTTGGCACTCCGCATGCGCAATCTTTTGCCAAGATTAAAGGAAACAAGACGATGTGGACACAACGCCTGATGTGGATTGCATGGCCTGCCTTCATGGTGGCGGGCATTCTCGAAATGCTGGTTTTTGCCATGGTGGATCCGCAGGATCTGCATTGGTTTGGCCAGCCCTTGACGCTGTCTCGCGAGGGTGTCTACACCCTCGCTTTTTTCGTGTTCTGGATCATCACCATGGTTGCCAGTGCGTTGACTACCCTGCTGTCCATGTCACCTTTTGAGCTCAATCGTTGTCCTGTGCCTGCGCATGCTCGGCCCGACGATTGTCACAAAGTGACGCCCTGCCCGTAGCCGCCATGCCGTTGCAGTGAGGCGACTCAGTGTGAGGGGCGCGATTTCTGGTGGCTGATCAGTGGCAGGCCTGTTGGTTGTTGACGATTCGCCTGAGGGCTTCGGTGTCCAGAATGCGAACGTGGCGCTGCTTGACTTCCACGATGCCGTCTTCCACAAATTTGGAGAACGTTCGGCTCACCGTTTCCAGCTTGAGACCCAGGTAGCTGCCGATTTCCTCTCGTGTCATTCGCAGCACCAGCTCTGATTGAGAGAACCCGCGGGCATGAAGGCGTTGCACCAGATTGAGAAGAAAGGCTGCGAGGCGCTCCTCTGCGCGCATACTGCCAAGCAAAAGCATCACGCCGTGCTCGCGCACGATTTCACGGCTCATGATCTTGTGAACGTGGTGCTGCAGTGCAGAGACTTCGCGCGACAGCTCTTCGATGCGATCGAAAGGCATGACACACACTTCGGCGTCTTCGAGCGCGACGGCATCGCAGGTGTGGTGATCGTTGACGATGCCATCCAGTCCGATGATTTCACCGGCCATCTGAAAGCCCGTGACCTGATCGCGTCCGTCTTCCGTGGCGACGCAGGTCTTGAAAAACCCGGTACGGATGGCATAGAGCGAAGTGAACGACTCGCCATTGCGAAACAGCGTACTTCCCCGTTTGATTTTTCGTCGTACAGCCACGACTTCATCAATCCGTTGCAGCTGCTGCTCGTTCAGACCAACGGGCATGCAGAGTTCTCGCAGGTTGCAGTTGGAGCAGGCGACTTTGATGGTTTGCGGATTCATGGACACTGGAGTCTGGTTGGGCAGGGATAATTGGTGTGTGGCTGGCGGGACGCGATTTGTGCGCTCGGCTGCTGACATGAATCAAATTGTCGCCGCTACGTCCGACCATCCTCTTGATTAAAGTCAAGGACGTTGGGCGAAGGGTACGGCACAGTACTGCTGCACGCAAGGATATTTTCCAATGACCGCTGTTTCACCAGAACTTCTGCGCCGTTTTGACGTGCCAGGGCCCCGTTACACCTCATACCCAACGGCCGACAGGTTTGTCGAAGCTTTTGGGCAGGAGGATTATGCCCTCGCGCTTTCGCAGCGTCGGCTTGGCACCACGGCGATGGCGTTGCCATTGTCCCTGTACGTCCATATCCCCTTTTGCGAATCGCTGTGCTACTACTGCGCTTGCAACAAAATCATCACCAAGCACCACGACCGTGCGGATGTGTACTTGCGCTACTTGAGCCGCGAGATCGATCTGCACACGGCCCATTGCGGCACCGGGCAGGTTGTCAGTCAGCTGCATTTGGGGGGCGGAACACCTACGTTCCTCTCGGACGATGGATTGCGGCAGCTCATGGCCACGCTGCGGCGCAGCTTCACTTTCGCCCCGGGCGGAGAGTACTCCATCGAAGTGGACCCACGCACTGTCACGGCAGATCGGCTGGCGGTGCTGGCCGAGTTGGGCTTCAATCGTCTGAGCTTCGGCGTTCAGGATTTCGATGCCGAGGTTCAGAAGGCCGTGCACCGCATCCAGCCCGCAGAGCAGGTCTTCGCGCTCGTGGAGGCGTCGCGCGCGCTGGGCTTTGAGTCGGTCAATGTCGATTTGATCTACGGGCTGCCACGCCAGACACCCGAGTCGTTCGACCGCACTTTGGCTCAGGTGGTCCAGTTGCACCCAGACCGGATTGCTCTGTATGCCTATGCGCACTTGCCAGATCGCTTCAAGCCTCAGCGGCGCATTCTCTCGACAGAACTGCCCGCGGCGTCAGCCAAGGTGACCATGCTCTCGCGCTCGCTGGACACTTTCATGGAAGCCGGGTATGTCTATGTGGGCATGGACCACTTTGCTTTGCCCACCGATGCTTTGGCCGTTGCCAAGCGGCAAGGGCGACTGCACCGCAATTTTCAAGGTTACAGCACCCAACCCGATTGCGACCTCATTGGCTTGGGGGTGTCGGCGATCGGCAGGGTGGGTGCCACCTACAGTCAGAACGCCAAGTCGCTCGAGGAATATTACGACCATCTGGACCAGGGACGTTTGCCTGTGGTGCGTGGATTGGCGCTGAACCGTGACGATCTGGTCCGAAGGGCTGTCATCATGGCGCTCATGTGCCAAGGTGAATTGCAGTTTGAACCCATTGACCAAGCGTGGCTTATTGATTCTCGGAAGTATTTTGCGCCCGAGCTGGAGCAGCTGGAGACCATGGCCGAACAAGGTCTTGTTGTGCTGAATTCAGAGAGCATCAAGGTGACGGCCATGGGATGGTTTTTTGTGCGCGGCATCGCAATGGTGTTTGACCGCTATTTGCAGGCGGACCGCAATCGGGCCAGGTTCTCACGCATCATCTAGCGTTGACTGAATGGACTGTGCACCCTAATAAATGCTTGCGCCTCTCGCCGTAACTGCCTTGTTCATGGGTCTCGCAGGCGGGCCCCATTGCTTGGTCATGTGCGCTGCACCTTGCGGTGCGCTGGTGGGGCAGGGTGGGGCGCGTTCCACTGCGGACGAAACCGGCAACGTTGCGGTTCAGGCAGTGCAGTGGGTTCCGCAAGGCGGCATGCCGCGCCGGTTGCTGGCGTTTCACCTTGGGCGCCTGTTTGGCTATGCCGGGGCGGGCGCGCTGGCAGCGCTGGCCATGGAGAGCCTGGCCTGGCTGACGCAGCAAACCATGGCCCTGAGTCCGGTATGGACCTTGATGCACGTTGCTGTCATGGCCTGGGGCTTGATGATGATGGTGCAGGCGCGTCAGCCGGTGTGGGTGGAGCGGGCCGGGCGCACGGCTTGGCGCCGCGTGCAACCTCTTGTCCGTGCACCTGGAGGGCTGATGGTGGCGGGGCTGCTTTGGGCCCTCATGCCTTGCGGATTGCTTTATTCGGCGCTGCTGGTTGCCGCGCTCAGCGGTGGTGCACTGCAGGGCGCCGTCACCATGCTGCTTTTCGGAGTGGGCAGCGGTCTTTGGCTTGTGGGTGGCCCTTGGTTGTGGGGCCGCTTGCGTACACGCATCAATGCGGTGCGCGCCAGCTGGGGAACCCGGCTGGCGGGGGCGCTACTGGTGGGGGTTGCGGGTTGGGCCCTGTGGATGGATCTGATCTACAAACCCTCCTTGTGGTGCCGTTAGCTGCAAGGCAACCGTGTTGGAATCGGTGATCGGGCGACAATTGCAGTAACTATTGGTGGAATTCATCTCACCATGTATCTTTTTATGTGCTGTGAATTCTTCCCTCCTCATTGACATCAGTCAGCTTCGCATCGGCATGTACGTTCAGTTGGACGTGGGCTGGTTGCACCATCCTTTCCCAGTGAGCCGCTTTCGCATCGTTTCGGCGAGCCAGATTGCCACGCTCAGGGAGCTTGGCCTTTCCGAAGTTCGTTACTATCCCCATAAAAGTGATCCCGCACTGGACGCGGTCGTGGCCAAGGTGCCTGATGTGGACGAACCGGAATTGGCAGCAGACCCGGTTGTCCCGGCTGTAATTGCAGATTCCATCGCCGCCCAGAATCGCGCCCACTTGCAGCGTCAGAACCAGCTATTGGCCGCATGCAACCAGCGTTTCGAGGACGCGACACGGCAGTATCAGGCCGTAGAGCGTGCAGTTGGCGCGCAGCCAGACCTGGCTCGCCATCACAGCGAAGCGCTGGTGGCGGACTGCCTGAAGGAATTGCTGCAGAACGGGGACGTAGTGATCCGTCTCCTGTCAGAAGGCGTGGGCGAGAGCAGCGCGCTGCACCCCGTCAATGTCATGGTGGTCAGCCTCTTGCTGGGCAAGGCTTTGGGCATGAAAACCCCGGAAATGCACCAGCTCGGGATTGCTGCGTTGCTGCACGATCTGGGCAAGCTCAACGCACCAGCTGACGCCGGGCTCACTCCGGCCGCGCGAGAGCGTTATGAGGCGCATGTGGGGCATTCAGTCGCTTTTGCCCAGCAAATGGGACTGTCAGATGCTGTTCTGACCGCAATAGCCCAGCACCATGAAATGGCAGACGGTAGCGGATTCCCCCTGCGTCTCGTGGGCGAAGATATGGGGCGCGCGGGCCAGATTCTGGCCTTGGTCAATCACTACGACCGCATGTGCAACCCGGTGGGAAGTGTGGAGGTCCTGACTCCCCACGAAGCCCTTTCGGCGATTTTTGCCCAGCTCAAGTCGCGCTTTGATCCGGTGGTACTGGGAGCCTTCATCCGAATGATGGGGGTTTATCCGCCAGGATCCGTAGTTCAGCTGGTGAATGACCGTTACGCGATTGTGGTTTTGGTCAACTCTTCCAGGCCGCTGCGCCCCAAGGTGATTGTTCACGACATCCGCGTTCCCAAGGACGAGGCGCCGGTGCTGGACCTGGAGGAGATGCCCGAACTGGGTATACGACGCAGTCTGAAGCCTGCCCAGTTGCCTCGCGATGCACTCGATTACCTGTCGCCTCGCAAGCGGATCTGTTATTTTTTTGAGCGCGCCGTAGACCCCGGTTCCGATAAGGCGCAAGCGTGAGTCTTTTTCCGACGCACGCCTGGCTGGATGGCTTGCTGGAGGCCGTTTGGCTCGTGGACGAAAAGAGCCTGTGCATCTTGCAGGTGAACAAGGCGGCGGAGCGGTTGGCTGGACTGCCAAGTAGCGACATGGTAGGCTAGCCCGTGACAAGCTTGGCAGCGACGCCCCAGGACCATGCCTTCTGGGCCGAGCCCAAGGCCACCCTTGCAGCTGGCATTCACTCTCACACCAGCATGTTGCGAGCAGATGGTGTGCTGGTGCCTGTGGATCGACGCGTCACATGGGTGAACCCGGGCGATGGGCACACTGTTCTCATGCTCACCATGCTGGACCGCAGTGCCCAGAACGCTACCGAGCAGGAGCTGGAAACCTTGCTCTCCGAATTGCGCGCCACCCTCGACTCCGCTGCCGACGGCATGCTGGTGTGCGGGCTTGACGGGCGCGTGCGTGCCTTTAACCAGCGGCTGGCGCAAATCTGGAATATTCCGCGGGCGCTATTGCTGCAGCGCAATGACGCTGCGGTGCACGAGCATCTCTCATCCATGGTGGTGGATGTAGAGGACTATCAGGCGCGCCTTGCCGCCATTGAATGTGAGCCGCTGCTGGAGCGCACCGACATCCTGGAGTTGCACGGCGGCATGACGGTGGAGCGCCGCGTTGTGCCCCAGCTTCACAAGGGACGACCCGTGGGACGTGTGTATTCCTTTCGGGACATCACCCGCCAGACCGAGGTGCAGGCTAGCCTGCGTCTGGCGGCACGGGTTTTTGATTCCAGCCTGGACGCCATCTTCATTGCAGATAGCCAGCACCAGCTCATGCGCATGAATCCGGGCTGCGAGCGTTTGGTTGGGCCTTGCTCTGCAGCGTTTGAGGGATGCCTGGCGGCGTCCTTGTTTGGTAGTGGTTCGGACGCATCCTTCATGGAACAGGTGCTGGCCGGATGGGATCGTGAAGGCTTCTGGGAGGGCGAGCTCTGGTTGCCACGCGACAACGGTGCCTACTGCGCCGTGCATCTTTCATGGGTTGCGCTGCGCGATGATGAAGGCCGGGTTGTACAAAGCATTGGCTTCATGCGCGACCTCACGTTGCAGCACGCGGCCCAGAAACGCATTGAAGAACTTGCCTACAGCGATGTGCTGACCGGTTTGCCCAACCGGTTGCTGCTATCGCAGAGGGTGCACACCGCGATTCAGGGCGGGCGGGCCAGCGACACCGGCTTTGCCATCCTTTTCCTGGATCTGGACCGGTTCAAGGTCATCAACGACTCTCTGGGCCATCCCTTTGGTGATCGGGTATTGCAGTTGGTTGCCGAGCGCCTGCAGGCTTGCCTGCGACAGACCGACATGTTGTGCCGCCTCGGTGGCGACGAGTTCGTGATTTATTTGCATGGCGCCGACGCCGTGGTGGCGGAAAGCGTGGCAGGCCGGATACTGGACGACATGCTCAGGCCGTTCTTGCTGGATGGCATGGGGTTCTCCATCCAGTGCAGCATTGGCATGGCGCTGTATCCGCAAGACGGGGTCACGCTGGACGATCTCATCAAGCAGGCCGACACGGCCATGTACCGCGTCAAGGAGCGGGGGCGTGGCAGCTATGGCTTTTACCAGCCACAGATGAACGCCAACCTGCTCTCGCGCATGAAGCTCGAGCACGCCATGCGCCAGGCGCTGGGTGAGCAGCGCCTGTCTGTGCATTATCAGCCGCAGGTGAACCGCATTACCGGCAGGATCATCGGGGCAGAGGCGCTGATCCGATGGACGGACCCTGAGTTTGGTGCCGTATCACCCGCACAGTTTGTGCCGTTGGCTGAGGAGTCCGGCTATATCGTGACGCTGGGGGCATGGGTGATGGAGCAGGCCGTGCGCGAAGCTGCGCAGTGGATGCGGGATGGCATGCC
Source organism: Acidovorax defluvii (assembly GCA_003268905.1). Classification (GTDB taxonomy): domain Bacteria; phylum Pseudomonadota; class Gammaproteobacteria; order Burkholderiales; family Burkholderiaceae_C; genus Acidovorax; species Acidovorax defluvii. Next base: position 46,219 of record QLTU01000013.1, on the reverse strand, counting down.
CATTGTGGTGTCCGTCAACGTTTCTGCGCTGGAGTTTCGCCAGGCCGATTTCGTGGAACGTCTGACGCGTCTGCTGGCAGTGCACCAGTTGCCAGCGACCTTGCTCGAACTGGAGCTGACCGAAACAATCTTGCTGCAGGATGCGCACGAAATGGAGCTGCGCTTGGGAGCCCTGTCGGAGCTTGGTGTGAGCCTCGCCATCGACGACTTTGGGACGGGCTACTCCAGCCTTGCTTATCTGAAGAAGCTGCCCATCCACAAGCTCAAGATCGACCAGTCGTTCGTGCGGGGCCTGCCCGAAGACGATGGGGACCGTGCCATTGTCAGTGCCATCATCAGCATGGGGCGCGCGCTGCATATCGAAGTGGTGGCAGAGGGTGTGGAAACATCTGCCCAACGCGCCGTGCTGCAGCAGATGCAGTGTGGCCATTTTCAGGGATACCTGTGTTCGCCTGGCCTGCCTTCGGCCGAGTTCCGGCAACTGCTGGGCAAGTCCACCCTCGGGCTGGCGCAGTTTGCGCCAGAGATGCCTGCCACCTAGGAGCCTGTCGGACTTGGAAATCGTCGGCTGCAAATCGGCCGCAGCGATCCATTTTTCACCACCTTTTTGCCCCATAGCCAGGCTATGGCGCTGCAAATCTGGCAAAAACTGTCCTCGCTGGGGCCGATTTTCGCTTTCGACGCTCCAAGTCCGACAGGCTCCTAGACTGGGCGAATAGCTTGCTCCCGCAGCGCAAGAGCACGGGGAGGGCGCTCAGCATGTGGCCTTACCGTATCGCAGGGGGTTTCCCTCAGAACGCGGACACGCCCTTCCAGAGCATGTAGGCCGCCAGCATGAACAGCAAACTGGCAAACACACGTTTGAGCTGTTTCACGGGCAGTTGGTGCGCGGCGCGGGCGCCCAAGGGCGCTGTCATGACGCTGCAGGTGGCGATGACTGCCAGAGCCGGTAGCCAGATATAGCCGAGCGAGGCTGCGGGCAGGCCGTCCACGGATTGACCGCCCACCGCATAACCCACCACATTCGCCAAGGCAATCGGAAAGCCCAGTGCGGCACTGGTGGCGACGGCATTGTGAATGGCCACGTTGCACCAGGTCATGAAGGGCACGCTGACAAAACCACCACCGGCACCCACCAGGCCGGACAGGAAACCAATCAGCCCCCCGGCCGCCAATTGACCGCCGGGTCCCGGCATCTGTCGGGACGGCGCCGGTTTTTTGTCCAGAAACATCTGAAATGCGGAGAAGCTCACAAAAAGCCCGAAGAAGATCGCCAGAAATGCACCCTTGAGCAGCGAAAAAACGCCCAGGCTCGCCACCAGTCCGCCGATAACGATGCCCGGCGCCAGCCGCTTCACGATGTCCCAGCGCACTGCACCCCGCTTGTGGTGTGCGCGCACGCTGGAAATCGAGGTGAACATGATGGTGGCCATGGAGGTGGCAATGGCCATCTTGACGGCGAGATCGGGGGCTACTTGCTGGTGGCCCAGGATGTAGGTCAGGAAGGGCACCAGCAGCATGCCACCACCAATGCCGAGCAGGCCCGCCAGAAAACCTGTGCCCAGACCTAGGATTCCGAGTTCAACAATCAGAAGGGGGTCGAGCATCATGCAAAGGATTCCGGGGGTACTGAAGGCGCGACGTCTGCGCAGAGCGTTGCTGCACTGACGGGGGCAAAAAGAGGGTGTCTGCAAGTGCCACCGGACCGGCATCCTGAACCGGGGGTTCAGGTGGGCGAGGGCAGCCAGGCGTTGGGTTCATCTGACGCGAGATGATCACGCTCACCGGGCGATGTACCAAGCCCGTGCTCAATGAGCATTGGTTCAAGGAAATATAAAGCCCGGCAGCACCGCAGACACCTCCATTGTAGGCGCTGGATGCATGCCCTGCAGGCGCTGCCGTTGTAAGCAGTGGCTGCAGGTGCGATTTGCTCAGAGCAGTCGCCCGTCTTCCCCCAAGGCGTCATCCAGGCGACGCACAAGCGCCTGCAGCTGCTGATCATCGGTGCTCGCGTCGGAAGGCTGGCTTGTTGACCCGATGGTGTGGGCGTGACCGGCTGGTTGTGCACGCTCGGCCGCCAGGTCAGCGGCTTCGCGGTCGGCAATGTCAAACGCCAGATTCAGCGCCGCCAGCACGGCAATGCGTTCGCGCGACCGCACCTTGCCGGCATCGCGGATGCGCGTCATGGCGGTGTCTACACGCTCCACCGCTTCCAGCAACCTTGACTCGTGCCCTTCGGGGCAGGACAGCAGGTAGCTTTGCTGCAGGATCTGCACCTCGATTTGTTTCATTCGGCGTCCTTGGGGGAGGGGGCGGTGGGCAGGCGTTCCAGCAGGGCATCCACCCGGGCGCGGGCGGCGCTCAAGCGTGATCTGAGGGAGTCGCGCTCTTGCGTGAGGCTAGCCACCTGGCTTGCCAGCAGGGCGTTGGTGCGCTGGAGTTCCGCGTGGCGCAAGAGCAGCCGCTCAACGCGTTCGGCGATCTGGTCGGTGGTGGAAGGAGCGTCCATACTGCCGGCGATTGTAGAGGGGTGCACCTGGAATGCCCTTAAAATCGCGCCGTTGGTGCTCGCGGTGTGGTTCACATACCGCAGTTCAACGGGAAGCAGGGAGGTTCCGCCAAACATGGTGGGCCCAGCCTGCGCTGCCCCCGCAACGGTCAGCGGACGAATCATCCGATTCCCTCTCCATTCACACGCCACTGGGTGCCTTGAACAAGCGCCTGGGAAGGCATTGGAGGGTGCTCCGCCAGCCCGGATACCGGCCAACACGGTGGTTTCGCGCGCCTTTCAGGGCAAACGAAGCCTTGTCACCCACATGCTGGCGGGGAAGCCGGCTCGGGTTGTTTGTTGATGATGATTCCTATGAAAATCCGTACCCCTCGTGCGCGCCGTATGGCGCCGCTGTGCCTGCGCCCCTGCGTGCTGGCTGTCCTGTCGCTGGTGTCTGCCCAGGTGGTGGCGCAAGCGCAGCCATGGGCAGCGCCCGTGCTGCTGGCGTAAAACGCACGCATGCCGTCACTGCAAGACACCGTGGTGACCGCCACGCGCACCGAGCAGCCCCTGGCCGATCTGGTGGCCGACGTGTCCATCGTGGACCGCGAGACCATCGAGAGCAGCGGTGCCACGGGCCTGGCCGATGTGCTGGCACGCCTTCCGGGCATCGAGATTTCGCGCAACGGCGGCGTGGGCAATGCCAGCAGAGTTTTTCTGCGCGGCGCCGAATCGCGCTTCACGGCGGTCTATATCGACGGTGTCCGCATTGACTCGCAGTCCACCGGTGGTGCGCAGTGGGAGCAGATTCCGCTGTCGCAGATCGATCGCATCGAGGTGTTGCGCGGTCCGGCCGCTGCGGTCTATGGATCGGACGCCATTGGTGGCGTGATCCAGCTATTCACCCGTCGGGGCGAAGGCCCTGCAAGGCCCTATGTGGGCGTGGGCATTGGCAGCCAGGGCACCCGCAAAATCGAGGCCGGGGTCAGCGGCGCGGCCGGGCAGGATGGCGCGTTCGATTATTCGCTGGGCATTGCGCGCGAAATCAGCGACGGGTTTGATGCCAAGGTCAGCGGCTCACACAACCCTGACCGCGACGGCTACCAAAGCACCTCGGGTAACGCCCGGCTGGGATTTCGCATCAATGCCCGGCACCGTCTGGACGCGACGCTGCTGGCCAGCCGAATGAATGCGGGCTACGACAATACCTCTTACAGCGTGTCCAGGCCCGTGGATGACCGCAGCCTGAACCGCCTGCGTACGGCAGGCCTCAGCTGGGCGGCGCAATGGTCGGACGTGTACAGCACGCGCGTGTCGATTACCGATTCGGTCAACCGCTACGAGACCACGCCATCGCTTTACCTCACCGAGACCCAGCTGCGCGGCTACCTCTGGCAGAACGATTTCCGCTGGGGTGCCCACCGCTTCAGTGCCGCCCTGGAGCGCCGCGAAGACGATTTGCAAAACAGTCCCATCGACAGCAGCCGCTCGCAGGATGCCCTGGCACTGGGCTATGGCTTCAACGCGGGGCGCCACACGCTGCAGCTCAATGTGCGCCACGACTCCGACAGCGAGTTTGGTGGCAAGAGCACCGGCAGCGCGACCTATGGCTACGCCTTTGCGCCGAACTGGCGTGCCACGGCCTCGGCCGGCACGGCCTTTCGAGCCCCCACGCTGTACCAGCGTTTCAGCATGTATGGCGATGCCACGCTGCAGCCCGAAACCAGCCGCAACGTCGAGCTGGGCGTGAAATGGGCCCGGGACGCAAGCAGCTTCTCGGCCACGGCGTACCGTAACAACGTCAGCAACCTCATAGACTGGGTTAACGGCGCGGGCCCCTGCCCGGGTGGCACGGGCCCCTTCCCGGGCTGCTATGCCAACGTGGGCAAGGCGCGCTACGAGGGCCTTACGCTGGCGGGCAGTACCCGTGTCGCCCAGGTGCAGCTGCGTGGTTCGCTGGATTTGCAGAACCCCAAGAACCTCGACAGCGGCAAGCTGCTGGCGCGTCGCGCGCGCCAGCACGCCAGTTTCGGGGCTGATACGCGCGTGGCGGGCTGGACGCTGGGCGGCGAGGCGCAGGTCTCGGGCCAGCGCTATGACTACGTGACCAACAAGACCCGCCTGGGCGGCTACACCTTGCTCAATCTCTACGCCAGCACCCGCCTGGCGCGTGACTACCAGATCTTGGCGCGCCTGGACAACCTGGCCGACAAGAATTACACCCTGGCCAACGGCTATGCCACGCCGGGCCGCACGCTGTATGTCGGCGTGAAGTGGGCGCCGCAGTGACCCTGCCGACCACCGCCGCTGCACGCAGCCCCGCGCTGCTGATTGCGGCCCCGGCCTCTGGCCAGGGCAAGACCACGGTGACGGCGGCCCTGGCACGCCTGCATGCGCGCCAGGGTCGCCGCGTGCGGGTCTTCAAATGCGGGCCCGATTTCCTGGACCCGCACTGGCACCAACTCGCCAGCGGTGCGCCGGTGCACCAGCTGGACCTGTGGATGACCGGCCAGACCGATTGCGCCCAGCGCCTGCATGCGGCGGCGCAGGAAGCCGACCTCATCCTCATCGAAGGCGTCATGGGCCTGTTCGATGGCGACCCCAGCGCCGCCGATCTGGCCCAGCACTTCGGTGTGCGGGTGCTGGCGGTGGTGGATGCCTCGGCCATGGCCGGCACGTTTGGTGCGCTGGCATTTGGCCTGCGCCACTACCGCCAGGGTTTGCCGTGGGCCGGGGTGCTGGCCAACCGTGTGGGCAGCGCACGCCATGCCGACATGCTGCAGGGTGGCCTGAACGATGCCGACGACTGGATGGGGGCGCTGATGCGTGTGCAGCCTGGCGCCGCCCCTGGTGTGGGCAAGGCCGGTGCGGCGCTGCTGCCCGAACGCCACTTGGGCCTGGTGGCCGCGCACGAACTGGCCGACAGCCTGGAGCGGCTGGACGCCGCCGCCGACGCACTGGCTGCCACGCCCCTGGGTCAGATGACGTTGGATGATCTGCGGCGCTGGTCGGTGGACTTTCCGGCACCAGTACAGGCCGCGCCCGTGCCACCCCTGCTGGCCGGCCGCACGGTGGCGGTGGGGCGCGATGCCGCGTTCTGCTTCATCTACGCCGCCAATGTGCAGTGCCTCACGCAGATGGGCGCGCGCGTGGTGTTTTTTTCGCCCCTGCACGACGCGGCGCTGCCCCAGTGCGACGCCGTGTGGCTGCCCGGTGGCTACCCCGAACTGCACACCGCGCAGATTGCCGCCAACACCGGCATGCAGGCCAGCCTGCGTGCACATGTGGGCGCAGGCAAGCCGCTCTGGGCCGAGTGCGGCGGCATGATGGCGCTGATGGAATCCATTGCTCTGGCCGATGGCAGCACCGCCCCACTGTGGGGGCTGCTGCCCGGCCAGGTGACCATGCAAAAGCGCCTGGCAGCGCTGGGGCCGCAGCAACTGGCCGTGGCGGGGCATACCCTGCGTGGCCACACGTTTCATTATTCGACCTGCGACAGCAGCGCCACCGTGGTGGCCCGCACGGCCCGGCCGGGTGAAGTGCCCGTGCCGGATGCTGGCGAGGCGCTGTACCAGCAGGGCAGCATCCACGCCAGCTACTTTCACGCGTGGTTTCCTTCCAGCCCCGAGGCTGTGGCCCACCTGATGGGCGGAGTGCCCCTATGACCATGCCGCACGCAGCCATCACCACCGAACTCATCCTGGGTGGCCAGAAAAGCGGCAAGTCGCGCCGCGCCGAGCTGCTGGCGCGCGACTGGCTGGCGCAATCGGGCGAGCACCGCGCCGTGCTCATCGCCACGGGGGAAGCATGGGACGACGAAATGCGCGAGCGCATCGCCCGCCACCAGCGCGACCGTGCCCTGCGTGTGCCCGGCCTGCAAACCGTGGAAGAGCCGCGCGATGTGGCTGCTGCCGTGGCGCGCCTGAGCACGGCGCACACCCTGGTGGTGGTGGACTGCCTTACGCTGTGGCTCACCCACTGGACGATGCCTGTGGGTGCCGAAGGCATGAATTTCGAGCAAAAACAGGCTCTTGCGCTTGACTGGAAAGCGCAAGCTGCTATGTTTTTGGAAGCAGTTCGGCAATCCCCAGGCCCCGTGGTTCTGGTGGGCAACGAAATCGGCCTGGGGGTCATCCCGCTTGGGCGAGAGGTGCGCGCCTTTGTCGATGCCCTGGGCACCCTGAACCAGCAGGTGGCCCAGGTGTGCCCCCGCGTCACCCTCATGGCAGCGGGGCTGCCGTTGACTTTGAAAGAAACCTGTTCATGAAACCGACCCCCGTGCGCCGCATCCTGTGGGTGATTGCGATCCTTATTGCTCTGGGCTTGCTCATGGCCGGGCTGGCGCAGGCGCAGCCGGTGCAAATCACGGATGACCGGGGCCGCGCGGTGGCGCTGCCGCGTTCGCCCCAGCGCATCGTGAGCCTGTTGCCCTCGCTGACTGAAAGCGTGTGTGAATTGGAGCAGTGCCACCGTCTCGTTGGGGTGGACCGCTATTCCAACTGGCCCGACGCGGTGGTGGGCAAGCTGCCTAAAGTAGGCGGCGGGCTGGACCCGAGCATTGAGGCCATCGTGGCCCTCAAGCCCGATGTGGTGCTGTTGTCCGTCAGCTCACGCGCCAGCGACCGGCTGGAGGCGTTGGGTCTCACCGTCGTGGCGCTGGAGCCCAAGACGCATGCCGACGTGCGCCGCGTGCTGGGCGTTGTGAGCGATTTACTGGGCGTGCCCCGCGCGCAGGGCTCCGACCGCCTCTGGCGCGTGATCGATGCGGGTGTGCAGGCGGCGGCGCAGTCGCTGCCACCCAAGGCCAAAAATGCGCGCGTGTACTTCGAGGTGAGCCGCGGGCCCTATGCGGCGGGCGAATCGTCGTTCATCGGCGAGTCCCTGGCACGGCTGGGGGTGCGCAATGTGGTGCCCGCATCGCTCGGGCCTTTTCCCCGTCTGAACCCCGAGTTTGTGGTGCGCGCCAACCCCGACATCATCATGATCGGCAACCGCAGCATGCAGGCCATGGTGCCGTACCCGGGCTGGGCCAGCATGCGCGCCATCCGTGAGAACCGGCTGTGCGTGTTTGGCCCCGGCGATTCCGACGTGGTGGTACGCCCCGGCCCGCGCATGGCCGAGGCCGCCCGCATCATGGCGCGCTGCCTGGCGGAGAAAGCTCCCCCTGAGTCGCCTGCGGCGCCTTCCCCCTCGGGGGGACGCACCCAGTGGCCTGGCAAAGCCAGTTCCACGGGTGCACTGAGTTGGGCCGCGCCAGTTGCGTCGGCTGACAGCAGTGCCAGCGTCGCGGTGAACTGAATGACCACGGCCATAGATCATCACCACCAAAGCCGCCGAGCCGCCTGGTGTGGTGCCTGGCTGTTGCTGGCCAGCGCTGTGCTGGCCGTGTGTGGCGCCAGCGTGGGCAGCACGGGTTTCGACAGCGTGCTGCGCATGCACGGCGACCCGGTGGCCTGGCAGATCGTGTGGGACATCCGCTTGCCGCGCACACTGGGCGCCTGGCTGGCGGGCGCGCTGCTGGGCCTGTCGGGCGCGGTGGCGCAGGGGTTGTTTCGCAACCCGCTGGCCGACCCGTACCTGCTGGGCAGCGCCTCGGGCGCAGCGCTGGGCGGGGCCGTGGCCATGGCGCTGTTTGGTGTGTCGCCGGTGGCGGCGCAGTGGCTGGCACGCATCGGCATCACGGGCATGGCGTTTCTGGGCGCGGCGGGCGCCGTGGTTCTTACGCTGCTGCTGGCTAAAGGCGTGCAACACACGCTGCGCCTGCTGCTGGCGGGCGTGATCGTGGGTGTGGTGCTGAGCGCCCTGCGCGACCTGGTGGAGCTGGCCTCGCCCGACATCCTGCAGGCCATGCAGGCCTTCACGCTGGGCAGCACGGCTTTTGTCGGCTGGATGGCCTGCGTGCTGATGGTGGGGGCCTTTGTTGTGTGCTCGGTGGTGGCATGGATGCTGGCCCGCGCGCTCGACGGCCTGACGTTGGGCGAGGCCACGGCCGCGAGTCTGGGCCTGCCGCTCGCGCCCATGCGCGCCGGGCTGGTGGCGGCCATGGCGCTGGCCACGGGCACGGCCGTGGCGCAGACCGGGTTGATTGCTTTTGTGGGGCTGGCGGCGCCGCACCTGGTGCGGTCCATCGTGCGCGTGACGCACGAGCGGCACATCGTGCTCTCCAGCCTGATGGGCGCGGTGTTGCTGCTCGCGGCCGACATCCTGGCGCGCTGGCTGCTGGCGCCGCAGGAGCTGCCGGTGGGCGTGCTCACGGCGGCCCTGGGCGGTACCTACCTGCTGTGGCTCATGCACCGGCGCACATCGCAAGGTGGTGCACTATGAATTCAGTAGCTATCAGCGCTTGCCAGATAAGCGCCAGCATCGGAAATCATTTGATATTGCAGGGCGTTGACCTGCAACTGCCAGCAGGGCGCTGGACCAGCATCGTCGGGCCCAATGGCGCCGGCAAGTCCACGCTGCTGAAGGTGCTGGCGGGCCTGTTACCCGGCGCTTCGGTGCAGGGCGAGGTGCAGTTGCTCGGGCGGCCACTGGCGCAGATCCCCGCACGCGAACGTGCCCGGCAATTCGCCTGGCTGGGGCAGAACGAAGGCTCGGCCGACGACCTCTCCAGCTACGACGTGGCCATGCTGGGCCGCCTGCCGCACCAGGCCTGGCTGGCCTCGCCCAGCGCGGCCGACCATGCCGCTGTGGAGCAGGCGCTGCGCACCACGCAGGCCTGGGACTGGCGCCACCGGCCGCTGTCGCAGCTGTCGGGCGGTGAGCGCCAGCGCGTGCTGCTGGCCCGCGCCCTGGCCGTGCAGGCGCAGGTGCTGCTGATGGACGAGCCCCTGGCCAACCTCGACCCGCCCCATCAGACCGATTGGCTGCACACCATGCGCGCGCTGGTCGATGCGGGCGGCACGGTGGTCAGCGTGCTGCACGAGGTGTCGCTCGCGCTGCAGGCCGACAACATGGTGGTGATGGCGGCAGGCCGCGTGCTGCACCAGGGCGCCTGCGACGCGCCCGACACCCACGCTGCGCTGGAGCAGGTGTTTGACCACCGCATCCATGTGCGGCATCTCGATGGCATGTGGATGGCGCTGCCATCGATACACCGTCACAACAAGACCAGGGAAATTGACGCATGAACATCGAATCGGGTTTTTCGCAGGTTGCGCAGTCGTTGCTGTGGCCCGTGCTGGTGCTGGTGGGACTGGCGTTTGTCTACGCGCTGTGGGTGGGCGGCGCTACGCTCATGGAGGCCTGGCAACGCTGGCGCCAGCCACAGTACCGCTCGCTGGGTGCGGCGCCCCATCTGTCGATGGAAGAGTTGGAGCTGCAACTGGTGCGCCAGGTGGAGCCCGTGCGCCTGCTCAGCCGCCTCTCGCCCATGCTGGGGCTGATCGCCACGATGATCCCGCTGGGCCCCGCGCTGCAAAGCGTGGCGGCGGGCAACGGGCAGCAGGCCCTGGCCGTGTTCAGCGGCGCCTTTGCCGGCGTGGTGCTGGCGCTGGCTGCCGCGTCGGTGGGGCTGGTGGTGTACTCGGTGCGCCGTCGCTGGCTGCTGGCGGAGCTGCTGGTGGTGCGCAAGGAGCGCGGGGTGGCGCAATGATGTTGAATCACCTGAGTGTCCTGGCCGAGGACGACGACGACCCGATGCTGTCCGCCGTGAACCTGGTGGACGTGTTCCTGGTGCTGGTGGTGGCGCTGCTCACGGCCGTGGCCGTGCAGAGCCAGACCAGCGCCAACGAAAGCGTCACCATCATCCGCAACGCGGGTCAGCCCGACATGGAAGTGGTGGTGCGCGAGCAGGGCAAGGAAGTGCGCTTCAAGGGCGCTGGCAGCGCAGCGCAAGGGCAGGGCGTGCGTGCGGGCGTGGCCTACCAGCTCGAAGACGGCAACATCGTCTACATCCCTGAAACGCGCGCTGTGTCAGCCCCTGAAGCGGCCGGTGGACCATCCGCCCAGCCATGAACGCGCTCATCTTGTGCGCGGCATTGTGGTGCCTGCTGCTGGCTGCGCCGCAGGTGCATGCCGTCCCGGCTGGCACAGCCGATCGCGCCGATAAGGCTGCGCCCGTGTTGCTGTGGCTCACCTCCGATATCACCACCGCCACGCGCACGGCGATGGTGCAGCGCCTGGCCACCGAGGCGGGCCTGGGCTTTGCGCACATCGACTACCCGCTCGCGGGCCCGGCGGTGCTGGATGCGGCGGATGCCCGGAAGCTGCAGCGCGCGCTGGCGGGCGCTGCGCTGGTGTGGGTAGACGCGCCGCATGCCAGCGTGGAGGCACGCCTGCGCCGCATGGCAGGGGCGCAGCTCGATGCCCGTGCGACACGTTTCCCCGGCCGCCTGGTCTGGGTGCCTGCCGGAGTGCCCGCAATCGACATGGCTGCGCTGGACGCGCCAGCCCGCATGGCGGCTTACCTGCAGGCCGGTGGCCCGCGCAACCTGCAGAGCGCCATCGCCCTGGCGCGTGCCACCGTAGCGGGTGTCGCCATGCCCGCCTTGCCCGCGCCCGCGATCCTGCCCGCCCGTGGCATCTACCACCCCGATGCCCCCCGCCTGTTGCCCCATGCCTCAGCGCTGGAGGCATGGCGCCGGGGCCAGCCCGAACTGCAGGGCCTGCCCGCCGTGGCCGTGCTGGTGCACCGCCACCATTTTGTCGATGGCAGCACCGGATGGCTCGACGCCTGGCTGCGCACCTTCCGCCAGCAGGGCCTGTTCGCCTATGCCGCCTTTGGCCAGCAGGTCACGGCGCAGACGCTGGCCGAGGTGCTGGAGCTGCCCGCAAGCGCTGGCTCTGGCCCCGGCCGCCTGCATGCCTCCGCCCTGGTGCTACACCAGCTCGTGCCCCAGGCCGCCGCACTGCAGCCGCTGCTGGCGCGCTGGGGCGTGCCCCTGCTGGGCACACAGCCTTACCGTGCGGGCGATGCGGCGGCGTGGGAGGCCAGCGACACGGGCCTGTCGCTGTCCGACGTGCCGTTTTACCTGGCGCAGCCCGAGGCGGCCGGTGCCATCGACCCGGTCCTGGTGGCCGCCCACGGTGCCCAGGGGCAAGAATTTCGACTCATTGAGCGCCAGGCACAGGCCGTGGCCGCCAAGGCGCGGCGCCTGATCGCGCTGCAGACCAAGCCTGCCGCCGACAAGCGCCTGGTGGCCATGGTCTACAACTACCCGCCGGGCGGCACCAACTTTGGCGCCTCGTTTCTCAACGTGCCGCGCAGTCTGGAGCAGGTGTCCGGCGGCCTGGCCCAGGCGGGTTACCGCACGCAGCGCGTGCCCGAGCAGGGCTGGATTGATGGGCTCAAGCCGCTGCTCGCTGCCTATTACCCCGGCGCCGATGTGCACGCGCTGCTGCAAAACGGCCAGGCCGCCGCGCTGCCACTGGCGCGTTATGAGCAGCACCTGGCCACCTTGCCAAAGGCCGTGCGCGAGCGCATGAACGCGCACTGGGGCGCACCCGCAAAGAGCCGCTACGTGGTCGATTGGCAGGGCGAAAAAGTGTTTGCGATCCCGCGCCTGCAGGTGGGCCAGCTGGCCGTGCTGCCCCAGCCGCCGCGCGAGGAAACCCTGCGCCAGGGCCAGAACCCCTTCATGCACAAATCCAAGGCGCCGCTGTCGCACCACTACCTGGCCGTGTACCTGTGGGCGCAGCTGGAGGCTGATGCGCTCATCCACTTCGGCACGCACGGCACGCAGGAATGGGCGGGTGGCAAGGCGCGTGCGCTGGATGTGCACGACGACGCGCTGCTGCCGCTCGGTGACCTGCCCGTGGTCTACCCCTACATCGTGGACAACCTGGGCGAGGCCCTCACGGCCAAGCGCCGGGGCCGCGCCATGCTGGTGAGCCACCGCACGCCGGTGTTTGCGCCGGCGGGCTTTGCGGCGCGCATGGCCCACATGCACGAGGTGATGCACGAATGGGAAACCGTGGACGAAGGCCCCACGCGTCGCGCGCTCGAAAAGCAGCTGGTGGCGCAGTTCGTGGAGCACCAGCTGCACCGCGACCTGGGCTGGAGCGCCGAGCGCATCGCGGCCGATTTCCACGGCTTCCTCGAAATCCTGCACCCCTACCTGGACCAGCTCGCGCAAAGCTCGCAACCCAAGGGCCTGGCTGTGTTCGGCCGCGTGCCCGCGCCCGAGCAGCGGCGCGAAACCATCCTGCAGGCGCTGCGCAAGCCGCTGATTGAGGCGCTGGGCGAGGACATCGACGAAGCCTTTCTCATCCAGCACGACGCGGTGCTGGCCGCGCGCCCCGCGCGCTGGCTGGAGGTGGCATTGAAGGACGCCGAGGCCGCGAGTGTGCTCGACCTGCGCCCCGCGCTGCCGGCGCAGGCGGCATCCGACGTGGTGCGCGCCGAAGACTACGTGCCCAACCGCGCAGCGCGCCAGCCCATCGACACCCCCGCGTTGCTGCAGCTGGCCCGGCGCGCGCAAGAGCTGGAGCGCCTGCTCGCCACCGAGGGCGAGCTGCCCGGCCTGCTGGCCGCGCTGGAGGGCCGCTACCTGCCCGCTGCCTACGGTGGCGACCCCATCCGCAACCCCGACAGTCTGCCCACGGGCCGCAACCTCACGGGGCTGGACCCGAGCCGACTGCCCACGCGCCAGGCCTATGCCGTGGCCCAGACGCTGTTCAACGACTGGTTCAAGGACTACCAGGCGCGCCACGGCGGCCAGGCGCCGCAGCGCATGGCGCTGTCACTGTGGGCGGGCGAGACGCTGCGCCACCAGGGCATCATGGAAGCACAGGCGCTGGTGGCCCTGGGCATGCGTCCGGTGTGGGACGATGCCGGCCGCCCGGTGCGCGTGGAAACCATTCCCGCAGAAGAACTCAAACGCCCGCGCGTCGATGTGCTCATGAGCATCACCGGCTCGTACCGCGACCAGTTCCCCGCGCTCATGGCGCTGCTGGACCGCGCCGTGGCCCAGGCCGCCACGGCCGAGCCCGGCAACGTGATCGCACGCAACACCGAGCAGATCGACCAGGAGCTGCGCAAGCAAGGCGTGCCCCGCGCGCAGGCCGAGCTACTGGCGCGCGTGCGCTCGTTCGGCAATGCGGTGGGCGACTACGGCACCGGCCTGTCCGACGCGGTGCAAAGCGACGGCCTGCAGGCCAACGATGCGCGTCTGGGCCAGATGTTTCTCGAACGCATGAGCCAGCCGTATCTGGACGGCGAACCCGTGACAGGCGTGGCGGGTGCGAGGGCTGCGCAGGCCCTGGGTGCCCACCTGCGCCGGACCGATGCAGCCATCCTCTCGCGCAGCTCGCACCTGTACGCCATGGTCAGCTCGGACGACCCATTCCAGTACCTGGGCGGCCTCTCGGCCGCCGCCCGCGTGGCCGGCCGGCCGCAGGGGCTGGAGCTGCATGTGGCGCAACTGCACGACGTGGCCGAGCCCACCACCGAGACGGCACAGCGCGCCATAGCGCTGGAGATGCAGTCGCGCTACCTGCACCCCGGCTGGCTGCAGGCGCAGAAGGCCGAGGGGTACTCGGGCACGCTGCAAGTGCTCAAAGCCGTGCAGTACGCCTGGGGCTGGCAGGCCGTGGCACCCGACACGGTGCGCAGTGACCACTGGCAGAGTTTCTTTGACGTGCTGGTGCGCGACAAGCACCAGCTGGGCCTGCCCGAATGGCTCAAGGAGCATCCACAGGCCTACGCCCAGTCGCTGGAGCGCCTGGTGCAGGCGCAGCGCCAGGGCTATTGGCAGGCCGATATCGACACGCAACAACAGCTCGCGCAGATGTACCAGGAGCTGACGCGCGCCGCGTCGCTGGCGGCCGAGCTGCCCAGCGTGCGCCGCTGGGTGGAGCAGGCCGCGCAGGGCACCGCTTCTGTACCGACCGGTATGGCCGTGGCGGCGCCGCAGTCGCCCGCAGCTGCGTTGGCGCAGCCTGTGCCCCCATCCGCCGATCTGCCTGCACCACCGCCCCAGGCCAACACTCCACCCGCCGCGTCCGCGGTGCCCGCGATGGGCGTGCTGCTGGAGCGCCAGCCCGAGCGTGAAGCCGCGGTGACCGAAACCACATTGTTGGAGCGCATGGCGGGCATCGTGGCGCTGCTGGCCATGTCCCTTGTGGTGCTCGCTGGCGCTACCTGGCAGGCCCGTCGCCCATCTTCCCTGTCCCCGCCGTCGCAATTGGCCGCGATGTGACGCCCTACCACTCTGAAAGAATGAACGCCATGCAAATTGAAACACCTCCCACCGAGAAGCGCTATGAAAAACCCGAGGGCGAACGCCGGGGCCTCGTCATCGTCAACACCGGCGACGGCAAGGGCAAGAGCACCGCAGCTTTCGGCCTGGCGCTGCGTGCCCACGGCCGTGGCAAGGCCGTGAAGATCTTCCAGTTCATGAAGGTGCCCACGGCGCGCTTTGGAGAGCACCGCATGTTCGAGCAGATTGGCCTGCCCATCGAGGGGCTGGGCGACGGCTTCAGCTGGAAGAGCCAGGACCTGGAGCATTCCGCGCAGCTGGCGCGTGACGGCTGGGAGAAGGCGCGTGCCGCCATCCTGTCGGGTGAATACTTCATGGTGGTGCTGGATGAAATCACCTATCCGTTGATCTACGGCTGGCTTCCGCTTGAAGGCGTGCTGCAGACCCTGCGCGAGCGGCCCAAGGACGTGCATGTGTGCCTCACCGGCCGCCGCTGCCCGCCCGAGATCATCGAACTGGCCGACACCGTGACCGAAATGCAGATGGTCAAGCACGCGTTCAAGGCGGGCATTCCCGCGCAGCGCGGCATTGAGGACTAGTCAGGCTGCCGTGTCCGACCACTGGCTTTTATTGCTCACACCCGCAGGGGGCTGGCCCCAATTGGCGGTGTGGATCGGCGTGCCGCTGCTGGCGCTGGCGGTGGACTGGTGGTTGGGTGAGCCACCCGCCGCCTGGCACCCTGTGGTCTGGATGGGGCGGGCGCTGAAGTGGTGGGGCGACCGGCTGGCGCCCACGGCCCCCGTCGCTGACGATTTGAAGGCTTTTTGGCGCTCAGCGCTTGTCTGGCTTGCGCTGGCAGCTATTGTTTTGGTAGTGGCTTGGGGGGCGCAACATCTGGTGCTGATGCTGCACGGCTTTGTGGCGGCTGCCTTGCTGGCGCTGCTGCTCAAGCCGCTGCTGGCCTGGCGCATGTTGCACGACGAGGTGCTGGCGGTGGAGGTGGCGCTGGGTCAGTCGCTGCCCGCCGGGCGCGCGCAACTGGCCCGGCTGGTGAGCCGTGATGTAAGCGCGCTCACCGCCGTACAGGTGCGCGAATCGGCCATCGAGTCGCTGGCCGAGAACCTGAATGATTCCGTGGTGGCGCCGCTCTTTTGGTTTGCGCTGCTGGGCCTGCCGGGCGCTGCGCTGTACCGCTTTGCCAATACGGCCGATGCCATGTGGGGCTACCCCGGCATGCGCGGCGGGCGCTACTGGCAATGTGCGGGCAAGTGGGCGGCGCGGGCGGACGACGTGCTGTCGTGGGTGCCAGCCCGCATCACCGCCCTGTTGCTGGCGGTGGTCGCCAGGGGCCAGCCGTTTTCCACGCTGGCCCGCCAGGCGCGCAAGACGCCATCCCCCAACAGCGGCTGGCCCATGGCGGCCATGGCGCTGGCGTTGAACGTGCGCCTGGCCAAGCCCGGTGTGTACACGCTGCACAGCAAGGGCCGCAGGGCGGGGCCTCTGGATACGCGGCGTGCCGCGCGCCTGGGCACGCAGGTGGTGCTGGCGATGGTGCCCGTGGTGGCGGGCCTGCAACTGCTGGTGCTGGTGGGGGTTGCCTGGGCGCACGCATGACCTCCCCAAGTTGTTTCTCCACGCCCGTGCCATTGCACGGTGGGCCGGATGCTGCGGGCGTTCCGGTGTTTGATTTCTCGACCAACAGCAACGCTTGTGGCCCGTGCCCCGAGGCACTGCACGCCGTGCAGTCGGCCGATGCCACGCACTACCCCGACCCGGCCTACACGGCGCTGCGCGAGGGTTTGGGTGCTTTTCATGGCGTGACCCCGGCGCGCATTGTGCTGGCGGCCAGTGCCAGCGAGTTCATTCACCGCATGACCGCCCTGGCCGCACAGCAAGGCGCGGTGCAGGTGGCAGTGCCGCCGCACAGCTATGGCGACTATGCCCAGGCTGCGCAAGTGCGCGGGCTCGATGTTGTGCGGGGAGGTGGTGCTGCGGCGGGTTTGCAATGGGCGTGCGAGCCCTCCAGCCCGCTGGGTCGGGCAGATCCTGCGGTGCGCACATGGCAGGACGGCAGCACCGTCGCTGCGCTGCGCGTGCTCGACTGCGCTTATGCACCACTGCGGCTGGACGAGGAGGGTGCCTGGGCTGGATCGCCATCGCCGCACCTGCCATCGGCCTGCTGGCAGCTGTGGACGCCTAACAAGGCCATGGGGCTGACGCTGGGTGTGCGGCTCACCAAACCGGGCGTGTACCAGTTGCATGCGCAGGGGCGGGCGCCCACGCCACGGGATGTGGGGTGGGCGCAAAAATTTGCTTCAAAAGTGGCTTGGACCCTTTCTGGTATTGCGGTGTCAGCTATTTTTATCGTAGCTATTCAAGGGGCCTGGAATGCCTGATGCCGCAGCCATGCCCTGCCACGGCGGCACCGACGGCCTCGGCGCCGCGCCGAACGACTTCTCGACCAACAGCAACGCCTGCGGCCCGTGCCCCATGGCCCTCGCCGCCGTGCAGCAGGCCGACGCCACGCGCTATCCCGACCCGGCCTACACCGCCTTGCGCGCGCAGCTGGCCGTGTTTCATGGCGTGGCGCCCGCACGCATCGTGCTGGCGGGCAGCGCCAGCGAGTTCATCCACCGCATCACGGCGCTGGCCGTGCGGCGCGGTGCAGGCGCCGTGGCGGTGCCTGCGCATGGCTATGGCGACTATGCCCAGGCCGCCCGCGCCTGGGGCCTGGTCTTCTGTCACGCACCCGGTACCGGTGCCGCGCTGCAATGGGCCTGCGAGCCCTCCAGTCCGCTGGGCCGGAGCGACACGGCGCTGGCCGCCTGGCTGCTGGACGGCAGTGGGCAGGACGCCCTGCGCGTGCTCGACTGCGCCTACCACCCCTTGCGCCTCGAAGGCCATGCGCCGCCGCCGGGGCGCCTGGGACGCGTCTGGCAACTGTGGACCCCCAACAAGGCCCTGGGCCTGACGGGCGTGCGCGCCGCCTACGCCATCGCGCCGCAGGGCTGCGAGGCCGATGCGGCAGCCCTTGTTGCGCTGGCGCCGTCCTGGCCCGTGGGCGCGCACGGCGTGGCGCTGTTGCAGGCCTGGGTGCAGCCCCGCGTGCAGCACTGGCTGGCCGAATGCCTGGGTGTGCTGCGCGACTGGAAGGCGCGCCAGCTGGCGCTGTGCGACGCGCTGGGCTGGGAGGTGCTGCCCGGCAGCCAGGCCAACTACTTCTGCGCGCGGCCCCCGGTGGCCGACCTGCCCGCGCTGCTGCACCACCTGCGGGCGCAGGGCATCAAGCTGCGCGACTGCGCCTCGTTCGGCCTTCCCGGCGTGGTGCGCCTGGGCGTGCTGGCGCCCGAGCCGCAAGAGGCCTTGCGGGCGGCGGTATGGAGGCACACATCGGCATGCTAGTATTACAGGGTAATACATTTGGGGCATTGCCATGCAAACCACACTGACCAGCAAAGGACAGGTCACTATTCCGCGGGATGTGCGCCAGCATTTTGGACTCAAGCAAGGCATGGCGGTGACGTTCGAGATCGAAGGTGACCACATTGCCCTGCGGCCCGCGCGCTCGGTTCGGCAGGCGCAGGACAGCGGCTTCGGGATGATCCAAAGTCGGCGTAAAGGGGTGCCCGCAGATTTTGATGTGGCCAGTCTGGTCACTGAAGCGCCATGATCGCGCTGGACACGAATGTGCTGGCCCGTTACTACGTGGCCAGCAGCGATGCGCCTTCACAAAAGCAAAGCGCGGCGGCCAGAAAGTTGCTGGAAAGCGGCAAGTCCTTGTTTGTCAGCAAAACCGTGGTGCTGGAGCTGGAGTGGGTGCTGCGCGGTTACTACAAGAGCCCACCTGAGGATGTGCTGGCGGTGCTGTCGCATTTGCTGGCCATGCCCAACCTGGAGGTCGAAGACCGCGTGGCAGTGGAACTGGCCGCAACCGCTTTGGGCGATGGGTTTGACTTTGCCGATGCGCTGCACCATGCCTCCAGCCGCCATTGCAGCAGCATGGCCACGTTTGATGACAAAAAATTGGCTCGCCGTGCCAGTGCCAAGGGTTGGAAGCCACCCGTCAAGCTGCTGCCGATCTGAAGGTGCTCCACGCCTGCGGTGAGCGCTCTGCTGCTCTGTTTGTGCTCAGTTCGTCGCAGTGGCTTCTTTGCGGCGCAACTTGTCGCAGGCCGCGCCTAAGCTGCGCACGTCAGCAACAAGAGGATCGCAGCATGCTCTATCACCCCCGGCGCCAATGGACGCTGGCCAGCTTTGTGCCCCGGCGCAGCAGCCAGCATGCGCGTGCAGCAGGCATCCGCTTTGTGGCGCAAGAGTGCCCCGCGCTCAGCACCCTGTTGCTGGCAGGGCCACCGGGCAGCGGCAAAACCCACTTGCTCCACGCTCTGGCGCAGCATGCACGCGGCAACGGGGTCATTGACAGCATTGCCTGCCTGTCGGCCACGCAATGGGCGCAGGAAGTGGCCGCCGGGCTGCACTTTGCCGACATGGGCTGCGTGCTGCAACACTTTGCCTGCCAGGACTTGCTGGCACTGGACGATGCCGACCGCCTGTGGGGCATACCTCAAGCACAGCAGGCCTTTGCCGATCTGATGCGGGAGCGCCAGGCGCAAGGCTTACGCACCTTGTTGACCGCCACGCTGTACCCGGCATCGCCCCACAACCCGCGGCCGGTGTGCGAACTGTTGGCCCAGCAAACTGCTGTGCGCCTGCATTGACGGCGGGCTTTGGCAGGCGGGTGTCGATGGCTATGCCGATGTCGGCGAACTTACCATCAGGGTTCTGACAGGAGTTTTTCGATGTTGCTCAACATCAACACCAAGACACGCTATGCAGAGAAGCGCCGGACAGAAAGGTCAGCTGCTGGCGTGCCCCCTTTTGGCAGTCCAAGCTCTGCCCCCATCAAAGATGCCTGGCCCGGCTCGCACCGGTGTCAATGCTGCGCTGCTTTTGCGTCCTGCTGATCAAGACGGTCCAGAATGGCCAGCGCCTGCGCTGGGTCACCACTGGCGGCCAGCGTACGAAAGCGCGTTTCCATATCGAAAGCAGCTATTGCCTGGGTACTGAGTTCTTCCATCAGTTTGTTGATGCTCAGGCCCCGGGTGTGGGCCAGATCCTTCAGGCGCTGTGCGGTGTCGTCAGGGAGGCGGATGGTCAAGGTGCTCATGGCTGCTCCTGTAGAAATTGGGCGGGGGTGAGAATGCGCAAGTGTGGCCAGGCCAGTTCGCCACGCGCCAGATCGCGCACATTGTGTGTAACCACAGCCTGGGCATTGCCAGCCACGGCCAGTTCAATCAGGTGGTTGTCGCCCTCATCGCGCAAATTGGGTCGCCAGCCGTAGTACACATGCACCCAGCGACCGGCCCGCGCCAATGCGGCAAGCACTTGCAAGCGCTCTTGCGCGGTGGTGGCGGGCGTCCAGACGTCTCGCCCCAACAAATCCTGGTACTCCTGCCACAGAGCGTTGCCAAACAGGGGAGAAATCTGACCCAGCAGGATGCGGCGCAATACCTCGCGTGACGCACCGCCGCCCGAACGCAAGGCAGAGACAAACACATTCGTATCGAGAACAATGGTGCGCATGCGCAATGCTAGCACGGGTGCAGTCAAATGGTTCAAGCCGGGTGCAATCCGACTCTTCTTGTGATGCGACACAATTTGTCGCATTAATCACAATAATGGCCATGCTGCGGCCTCCTCGGTTCGCGTTCGTCCTCCCCCACAGAAAGGATTGCGATGATTCTGGATATTGCCTACACCCAGCACCAAGGCACAGACTGGCGCTACCCCGTACAGCAGGATGCGCTTTGGAGCGGTGTGGAAGTTTTTCAGGCGCGCAACCTGCGCCCCGCCTGCCACCAGACGGCTGCCGACGTAGTCACCCTGGCCGTGGCCGATGGCTTAGGCGGTAGCCCCCTGGCAGAGCGTGCCAGCCGCACGGTGCTGGAGGAGTTGGCCACGGCCATACAAGGCGGCGTAACGTTTGATAAAGGCCTGGTGCGGCGCATTCACGGCCGCCTGTGTGATCGGCTAGCCTATGGCGAAACCATCGGATCGGCCACCACGCTGGCGGCGGTACAAATCCAGGGTGAGCAATGCTCGGTCATGAACGTGGGTGACAGCCGGGTGTACCGCCTTTCCTCACAGGGCGAGTGGCAGCAACTGTCACGCGACCACACCGTCCTCAGCGGCATGATTGCGCGTGGCGAGGCCGAAGAAGGCGAGGAATACGCCACCGTCTACAACACGCTGGACTCTTGCCTGGCGGCAGACAGCGAGGAGGCCGACTTTGACATCCACCAATGCGCTGCCCCCTTTTTGCCGGGTGATGCCTTGCTGCTGTGTACCGATGGGGTGCACGACACCTTGGACAGTGCATCGCTGCAGCAACTCATCGTGCCGGGCACCTCTGCATTAGCGCAAGCCCAGATACTGCGCAAAGCGGTGATCAGGGCCGGGGCGCCGGACAACTTTTCTCTGATCTTCATCGCCAGCAATGCGGTGGCCTGCTGAGCGGCTTGCGCCATACCTCTTTTGCTGTCTATGCGCCCCCTCTCCAAATCCAAACTCCTGGCCTTTCGCCAGTGCCCCAAACGCCTTTGGCTGGAGGTGCACCAGCCCGAACTGCGCGCGGACTCTGGCCCGGCAGTTGCCCGTTTTGCCACGGGCCTCCAAGTGGGTGACATTGCCCGCCAGCTGTATGACCCGCAAAGCCAGGGAGAGCTGATCAATCCACAGGCCGAAGGCTTTGACGCCGCCTTTGCCCGCACCCAGCACCTGCTGACCCACAGCCGCCAACCTATTTTTGAGGCAGGTTTTCGTGCGGGCGGTGCGCTGGCCTTTGCCGATGTGCTGCTGCCCAGCGATGAAGGCGATCAGCTTGGCTGGCGCATGGTGGAGGTCAAGTCGTCGACCAGCGTCAAGGATTACCACCGCGACGACGCCGCCATACAGGCCTACGTGGCGCGTGAAAGCGGGCTCGCGCTCACGGCCTTTGCCCTAGCGCATATCGACAGCGGCTGGACCTACCCTGGCCAGGGCGACTACCGGGGCTTGCTGCGTGAAAGCGACTTGAGCGAAGAGGCCTTTGCCCGTGCCGATGAGGTGAAAGGTTGGGTGGCACAAGCCCAGGCAGTAGTGCACTGCGACAGTGCGCCGACCTTGGCCACTGGTGCGCAGTGCTTTCACCCCTTTGAGTGCGGCTTTTACAACCACTGCGCCAGCCTGGAACCGCAGGCCGAGCACCCCATCCACTGGCTGCCGCGCCCCGGCCAGGCGGTGCAAAACCATGTGCAGGCGCACGGCGTGACGGAACTGCGTGACCTGCCCGATGACCTGCTCAATCCGCTGCAATTGCGCGTCAAGCACGCCACGCTGTCGGGCCAGGCTTTTTTTGACCAAGCGGGCGCGGCGCAGGCGCTGTCGGGCCACCCGCTGCCCGCGTACTTCATCGACTTTGAAACCATACAGTTCGCTGTGCCCATCTGGGCTGGCACGCGGCCCTATCAGCAAATCCCTTTCCAGTTCAGCGTGCACCATCTGGACGCCGAGGGACACGCCACCCACACCGCGTTTCTCGATCTGTCGGGCCACAACCCTTGCCGCACGTTTGCCCAGGATCTGGTTGCGGCCTGCGGAACCCAAGGCCCCGTGTTTGTGTACAACGCCGCGTTTGAGACCACCCGCATCCGTGAACTGGCCGAGCGCTTTGCCGACCTGGCCCCGCACCTGCTGGCACTGAACGAGCGTGTGGTGGATCTGCTGCCCATCGCGCGCCAGCACTACTACCACCCCAGCCAGCAGGGCAGTTGGAGCATCAAGGCCGTGCTGCCCGCCCTGTGCCCAGACTTGCGCTACAGCGACCTGGACGGCGTGCAAGACGGCGGCATGGCGCAGCAGGCCTACCTGGAGGCCATTGCCCCCACCACCACCGCCCCGCGCAAAGCCGAGTTGCAAGACCAATTGCTGGCCTATTGCCATCTCGACACCTGGGCCATGGTGCGCCTGTGGGCGGCCTTCACCGCCAACACCTTGAAGAAGAAAGCCCCATGACATGGCGAAACGCCCCGACACCCTGGAAACTCTGCTGCTGGCGCTAGAGCTATTACGCCGCATCCCCCGCAAAAACAAAATCACTGCGAGGGAGCTGCAAGAACAGCTCCAAAACGCTGGCATGGATCGGGATCTGCGAACCATCCAGCGCATGCTTGAAACCTTCAGCGAGCATTTCGAAATAGAGCGTGACGACCGCAGCAAACCCTACGGCTTTCGGTGGCAGGAAGCGTCGCGTGGCATGGCGGTGTCGCACCTCACGCCCCAAGAGTCTTTGTTGCTGCAACTGGCGCAAGAACACCTGCGCAACCTGCTGCCCCCGCGCCTCATGCAGTCGATGTCCGGTTTTTTTGACAAAGCGCGGCGCAACCTCGACGGCTACCCGGACAACCCCCAGTCCACCCACCTGGAGCGTGAATGGCCGCGCAAGGTGCGTGTGGTGGCCACCAGCCAGCCGCTGCTGCCACCTACCATCGCCCCCGGCGTGCTGGAAGAGGTGAGCGAAGCGCTGTACGCCAACCGCTGGCTGGAGTTGGACTACCAGAACGCCGCTGGCAAGCGCCAGCAAGCCAAGGTCATGCCCCTGGGGCTGGCCCAGCAAGGCCCGCGTCTGTACCTGGTTTGCCGGTTTGAAGACTTCGACGACGAACGCAGCCTTGCCCTGCACCGCATCCGCAAGGCACAGGCGTCCACCCTGGGCTTTGACCGGCCACCGGAATTCGACCTCGCCCAATACGACGCCGACGGGCGCTTTGGTTTTGGGTATGGCGAGCAGGTGCACCTCACGTTCGAAATTGAAACCGAAGCAGGCTTTCACCTCACAGAAACCCCTTTGTCACGCGATCAACAGGTGCAGGCGCTGGACGCCGACTGGATGCAGATAACGGCCACCGTGGTGGACAGCGCCATGCTGCAATGGTGGCTCAGGGGGTTTGGGGAGGCTGTCAGAAATATCCGGAAAACGGCGGTCGAATCGTGATGCGGGCCTTTATACCGAAATTCCATTGAAAAGCAGAATTGAAAATGACCCCCAACTTTTTCATCTCGGAATATTCGTTTTCGCAGGAAGAAGCATTCTTGCGGTGGTTTCTGCAATGGACGATTGAGTCAAATAAAACTGTCAAGCCACATTTGCATGCAACGGCAAAATCATTTTTGACTTTAGTTTGCTCCAGAGCTAATTTTCACCTGGATTTTGAAATTGACCGTGTGAGGGATGTTACGCATGAACTGGGTAGTGAGAATGGTTTGTGGTTTATCTTGAACGATGATGCCGCGCTGGAGATTAATACAGGTAACCTGTATGACCATGTGCCCGATGAGATTCAGAAAAACCGTACCAAACTAGTTGCCGAATACAATATTGCCTCCAGTCGGGTTTGTGCGTTTACTTATGATTGTCAAGATTTTGCAAACGACATTCGAGGTTTGACAGATCAAGGCTTCCCACTGATTGATCGTCGTGATTTGCTTCGTTTGTTTTCCAGTCTCATCGGTATTCAGGCCGAGTTGGAAAGCGACACGTACTCTGATTTCAAGAAATATCTATTGCAATTGGAGAACGAAGCGCAACGTTTCCTTCGCTTGCCTCCATCCGAATGGAAATGGGCGCAGTGGGCGGGTTATTGCCATGAGTTGTATTTGCGTTTTGGCAATGGCCGCCATGGGTTGTTGCTAGAGAGTGCCCATACAAGTCAAGAATTTTTTGACATGGAACATCGGGTTGTTGAGGGCGGGGTGTTGTTCCTGCGCATCAGCAACAAGCACCATCTGAGTTTCATATTGCGACTCGAAGATCGGGCAGAGCGCAGGAAATGGTATGCTTATTGGCAAAACAAGGTGTTTGCCACCAGCCAACAACTGGGTTTGGAGATTGTTCGCCCGCACCGTGTAGGGGTTGACAGAGATGCCGTGCTTGCGACGCAGGCTCAAAGTTATATGGTTTTGAAGGAACTCGGGGTGATTGACTTGGAGGCTACGGAGAATATAATAAAATTGGTTACGATTATCGTGAAGAATCCGGCAATGATTTTTAAAAAATTTACAAATTGAATTATGAAAATTTTTACAAATGAAGAGCGTATTTATCGAGGTTATCAACGTGCGGCCGTGGCCCTCTATTCGTTCTGGGAGGAGCAAAGGTATGACCCAAGGTATCAAACTGAAGCTGGCATACACTCAAGAATATTTGAATCGATGATTCCTAGTGTATATATTGAATTAAATTCAAAAGCGGGCGACCGAACTTACGGAGAGCATGTTGTCCCGTGTGCATATATACGGAATTTGTCCTTCAAGATTTATCACGAGAACGGTAGTATTGATGATGTTGCTAAGATGATTTCTAGATTGCTGAGAATTGCATACATTACAGTAGATCAACACAAGAAGGTTGACTCCATGCATAAATATACTATGCCAGAACATTGGAATTGGAGGGAGGATTCAATTCTCGCAAGGCTTGAATTTGCTGGTATTGAAGTTGTAGATCCGAAGTAACTATTCCCCTGGCAAAGCCGGCGGAATAGTTAGTGTGCACGTGTGGAGCTGCATCGGCACGGCTGATTCGTAGTGCAAATAAGGACACACACCGGGCATCCTGCCGATTGGTTTTCAATATTAAAAATTAGTGTCCGGTATATAACGCTTACTCTCCCAAATCACCGATCTCGGTTGAATTGCCATATTTGAATGTGTACGAGGGGTGGTAGCTTCTCACAAAATCCGACGCATCCGCTTCGGCTTTCTTGAAATGGAACTTTGTAGAATCTTTTCGACCAAGTGCGTACAAACTCTCGTTTGGTGCTAATTGTATGTGTTTGATTGGCTGAATTTTTAGTTCAGTACCTGCGGCATTGTCACCGGACGCAACAATGACGGGTGCGCCGCAAAATTTTATTTCTGATTCTGAAGAGAACATCTTAGGATGTTCTTTGTTCTTCTCGAATTGGGTCAACGCTTCGCCAGAATTTTGGTTCTTTAGATTGAACAAGTTGTGTAACCTGATTGATCCACCGTCGTAGTGGGTGGAAAACAGCTTGAGAACATCACGCATCAGGCGATCGATGGAAAATTCAAGGTAGCTTTCACCTGCTTTTGGTTCTACAAAGTAGGGCAGTTTTTTGGAGCGCAAATATTCTGTTTTGGATTCATGGTTCAAGGGCAAAGCACTTCCAGGATTCAGCAAGATGAAGCTGGCGAGTAGATCCCAGTTGTTGCCAAATTGAAGAATGGTTTGATCGCGAAAAAACACACCCGAGGCATCGTCTTTTTCCCATCTTGCAAAACATTGCATGTTGACCTTTCTTTCACTGATATTGATCAAAAAAATACACCCGGAGGGATGCGCCGCAAAGCGGCAACTTGTATTTCGTTCCGAACTTTATTAACACGCTGGCGCCACAGTGATGTAGAGTGCCCCCAGCATTTTTGCGCTTTGGATCAGATCCGGACCAGTAGCTTCCGGCTTCTGAATTTGGTAGCGCTCGCACAAAGCATCTAGACTGCATCGCTCGCCTGGATGCTTCTCCTCGAAATACGCCAAGGTATCAATCCATAATTCTGGTTTGGATAAATGGGGCCAATCCAGGCCAATGTTAAAGAACTCTTGGTCTAGGAATGCTTTATCGAATTCCGCACGGTGAACCACAATTTGTCGTCGCCAACGAAATCGATGAAGGCCTGGGCAATATCAGCAAATGCGGGTTTGTCTGCCACCATGGCGTCGTTGATGCCGATAATCTCTGAAATCTCCTCGGAGATGGGGCACTCGGGGTTCAGCATATGGTGGAACTCCCGTCCGGTCGGCTTACCGTCCAGCATTTCTACTGCGGCAATTTCCACAATGCGGCCTTCAGCAGGTGATAGGCCGGTGGTTTCGGTGTCAAGAATGATCAGTCGCATGGGTGTTTCGGGTGGTTGGGTGTGGGGCAAACGTCTGGTTCATGCTGCCCCGGCATCGTAGCCAGTGAGTTGCGCAGTCTGCGTTGGATGGGGGTGTGGTGTGGTTTATCTGAAAGGGGTTAAGAGTTCACGCCATCGGTGTTTTTGAAGTTCAGACCGTCTGCACTGTTGTATCCGGCAGCATGCAGCGCGGCGGCCATTTTGCTGCGGGCCGTCGGGTTGGTCGTGACAAGCTGCACACGCTGAGGCAAGCAGTCGTGCCCTATGGCCCAGTGCAGCACGTCCAGGCCTGTTTGGGCCGTGCCCAGGTCATGGTCCAGGCACAGGCAGGCCCAGGGGCCACTGGCCAGCAGGCGCTGCCCCGCCTCGGGCGTGCGGGCAATGGCGTCGGCGTTAAGGTCGCGCACGTCGTCAATCAGTAGCCACATGGTTTGCTCCGTTTCTGCTGGGCCCTGCCTGGACTGGGCTGGCGCTTGTGTGGAAGAGGAGTACGGCAACCATTCTCTCCAGTGCTGCGACAAAATGCGTCGCCTTCACGCATGCGCTGCGAAACCATTGCGTGCGCTGATAGCGCGACGCCTCGGGTGTAACGGGTATCGTTGCGCCCATGGCAACAATCACCCACTCCACTGCAAACACACGACTGGCCCGCTGCGTGATGGTGCTGGGCACCACCAGCGGAGCCGGCAAAAGCTGGCTCACCACCGCGCTGTGCCGCTACTACAGCAACCAGGGCCTCAAGGTGGCGCCCTTCAAGGCGCAGAACATGAGCAACAACGCGCGTGTGGTCGAGGGCATAGACGGCGCCTGGGGCGAGATCGGCTCGGCGCAGTACTTCCAGGCCCTGGCCGCGCGCGCTGTGCCTGATGTGCGCATGAACCCGCTGCTGCTCAAGCCCGAGGCCGACACGCGCAGCCAGGTGGTGTTGATGGGCCAGGTAAGCGCAGAGCTGACAGCCATGCCCTGGCGCGGCCGCAGTGAAAAGGTTTGGCCGCAGATCGCGACAGCGCTCGATGCGCTGCGCGCCGAAAACGACGTGGTGGTGATCGAAGGCGCGGGTTCGCCTGCCGAGATCAATCTGCACGCCAGCGACATCGTCAACATGCGCGTGGCGCGCCATGCGCAGGCGCGTTGCCTGCTGGTGACCGACATCGACCGGGGTGGTGCCTTCGCCCACCTCTACGGCACCTGGGCGCTGCTGCCCGAAGACGAGCGTGCGCTGATTGCAGGCTTTGTGCTCAACAAGTTTCGGGGCGATGCTGCCTTACTGGCGCCCGCGCCGCAAATGCTGCAAGCGCTGACCGGCGTGCCTACCGTGGCCACCATACCGATGTGGTGGCAGCACGGCCTGCCCGAAGAAGACGGCGTCTTTGACGACCGCACGCTGACCGCCGGTGCCGTGCACACCACGGTGGCCGTAGTTGCCTACCCGCGCATCAGCAACCTCGATGAATACCAGCCGCTCAAGAACGTGCCCGGCCTGCGCCTGCAGTGGGTGCGCAGCCCGGCCGACGTGGCGGGGCTGCGGCCCAACGACTGGATTGTGCTGCCGGGCTCCAAGGCCACAGCCGCCGATCTGGCCTGGCTGCGCACGCAGGGGCTGGACCAGTCCATCGCCGCGCACGCAGGCCGGGGCGGCACCGTGCTGGGCGTGTGCGGTGGCCTGCAGATGCTGGGCGAGGCGCTGATCGACCCCGAGGGCATCGACGGCAACGGCCCCGGCCTGGGCCTGTTGCCGCTGGTCACCGTGTTCGAGCCCGCCAAGACCGTGCGGCGCACCAGCGCAGCCTTCGGGCAGCTCACGGGCGCCTGGGCACCGCTCTCGGGCGTGCGTGCAGAGGGCTACGAAATCCACCACGGCCAGACCGCCCAGCACCCCGCCATGGCCGCCAAGGGCGACGTGGTGCGCGAAGTCATGCCCGGCATCGCCTGGCAGAACCCGGCGGGCAATGTGCTGGGTGTGTACCTGCATGGTTTGTTCGAGGATGCCGCCGTGCTGCACGCCCTGTTTGGCGCCCAGGCGCCCACGCTGGAGACCGTGTTCGACGGCCTGGCCGATGGCGTGGCCCGGCACTTCGACCCGGGCGTGCTGGACGCGCTGATCGCGTAAGAAATGCGCGGCTTGCGGCTGCTATCATCGCGCCCCTCAGGTGCCCAATGCGATGACGCAACGGGAGAATCGTGAAGGCGGTGCAAATCCGCCGCGTGCCCAACGCTGTAAGGACGATGACCCCCGCTCAATGCCACTGGCTGCCAAGGCCGGGAAGGCGCGGGGGCCAGACGACTCCAAGCCAGAAGACCGGCCTGAATATCCAACGCGCTGCAAGGCCAGGCAGCGCGCTACCTATTCACGCACAGGGGACTGCCATGAATACCGCACCGGCGCAAGCCACGCAAAGCGTTCACGCCTTCACGCAAGAAGCGCGCGACGCCATCTACCACGCCATCTTTTCACGCCGCGACGTGCGCGGGCAGTTTTTGCCCACGCCGGTGCCGGATGAGGTGCTCAGCCGCATCCTCACCGCCGCGCATTACGCGCCCTCGGTGGGCTTCATGCAGCCCTGGAACTTTCTGGTGGTGCGCTCGCCCGAGACCAAGCGCCGCGTGCACGACGCCTTTGCCAAGGCGCACGCCGAAGCCGCCGACATGTTCGAGGGCGACAAGCGGGCCACCTACCAAAAGCTCAAGCTCGAAGGCATCATCGAGTCGCCCATCGGCATCTGCATCACCTGCGACCGCGAGCGCACCGGCCCCGTGGTGGTGGGGCGCACCCACATGAAAACCATGGACCTGTACAGCAGCGTCTGCGCCGTGCAAAACCTGTGGCTGGCCGCGCGCGCCGAAGGGCTGGGCGTGGGCTGGGTCAGCATCTTCCACCAGGCCGACCTGCAAGAGGCGCTCGGCATTCCCAAGGGCATCACCCCCATCGCCTACCTGTGCGTGGGCTACGTGAGCCACTTCCATGCCAAGCCTGAGCTGGAAACCGCCGGCTGGCTGCCGCGGCTGCCCATGGAAGACCTCGTGTACTTCGACCAATGGGGCCAGCGCGACGATCAGCAGCCGCTCATCGCGCACCTGCAGCGCGACCAGGCGGCAGCGCAGCGCAGTCGCCAGACCACCCCCGCATAAAGCTGCGTCGGTGCACGGGGCTTGCCGGCCGCACCACCACCATCACACGACGCGCAGTCCCGTACGTACAGACCGCGCCCAACCCTTCTTGAAAGTTGAACCACACCATGACCGCCCCACTGCCTCTTCTTGCCGACCTCGCCGACCCGCAGCTCACCCAAGCCCTGCAGCACAAGCTGGACCACAAGACCAAGCCCCTGGGCTCGCTGGGTCGCCTGGAGCAGCTTGCGCTGCACATCGGACAGATTCTGGGCACCGACTCGCCCCGGCTGGAGCAGCCGCAAATGGTCGTCTTCGCCGGTGACCACGGCCTGGCCGCGCGCGGCGTGTCGGCTTTCCCCAGCGACGTGACGTGGCAGATGGTGGAGAACTTTCTGGCGGGTGGCGCTGCCGTGAGCGTGCTGGCGCGCCAGCACGGCCTGGCGCTCACCGTGGTGGACTGCGGCGTGGCGCGCGACTTTGCGCCGCGCGCTGCCGTACCCGGCCAGCCCCAGCTGCTGGTGCGCAAGGTGGCTGCCGGCACGCAAGACGCGTCCATCGGGCCCGCCATGACGCCTGCGCAATGTGCCCAGGCGCTGCACAACGGCATGGATGTGGTGCGTGGTTTGCCCGGCAATGCGCTGCTGCTGGGCGAAATGGGCATTGGCAACACCTCGGTGGCGTCGCTGTTGCTGTCGCGCCTGTGCGGCGTGTCGCTGGAGGACTGCACCGGCGCCGGCACCGGCCTGGATGCGGGCGGGGTGGCACGCAAGCGTGCCGTGCTGGCGCAGGCGCTGGCGGCCAATGAAGGCGCGGTCAACCCGCTCGACGCATTGGCCGCGCTGGGCGGTTTCGAGGTGGCCACGCTGGTGGGCGCCGTGCTGCAAGCCTCGTCGGAGCGCCGGGTGATCGTGGTCGATGGCTTCATCACCAGCGCCGCTGTGCTGGTGGCTGCCCGCCTGCAGCCCCACGTGCTGCAGCGCTGCGTGTTCGCCCACGGCTCGGCTGAGCCCGGCCACGCGCATATGCTGGCGCACTTGCTGCCTGGCCAACAGCCCCAACCGCTGCTCGACCTGGGCCTGCGCCTGGGCGAAGGCTCGGGCGCGGCCCTGGCCTGGCCGCTGTTGCAATCGGCTTGTGCGGTGCTGGCGGAGATGGCGAGTTTCGAATCCGCGGGCGTGGACAACCGCGCACCCTGATCCTCAGCGCCTGCGGCGTGGCGTCGGCCGGGCCCGCGCCGCTGCAGGCGCCGTCTGGTGGTGCGCGCGCAGCAGGTCGATGAGTGCCTGCGCGTAGGTGGGCACTCGGGCTGCCTCGCGCACCAGGATGTAGCGCTCGCGCACGCTCCAGGCGTCGGTGAGTTCGATCAGCACCAGGCCCGTGGGGTCCAGGTAGCGCCGGGCCGCGCTCTCGGGGACGATGCCGATGCCCACGCCCGCACCGATCATGCGGCACATGGCGTCGAAGCTGGAAAGCTGCACCCGCAGCTTCTGCGGCTGGCCCAGCTGCTCGGTCACCTGGGCCAGAAAGGTCTGCAGCGTGCTGGCCGGGTGCATGCCGACCATGGGCTCGTCCAGGGTTTCGGTAAAGGCCATGCGCCGGCGCCGCGCGAAGCGGTGGCCGCGCGGCACCACCAGGGCCAGCCGGTCGGTGCTGAAGTGAATTGCCGTGAGCCCCAGTGTGTCCACCTGGCCGGCGACGATGCCGATGTCCGCCCGCCCGTCGAGTACGCCGCGCGGGATTTCGGCGTTCGGTTTTTCCTGAAGCTCGACGTTCACGCGCGGATGGGCCGCGAGGAACGCGGGCAGGATTTCGGGCATGAAGTCCGTCACCGCAGTGGTGTTGGCAAACACGCGCACATGGCCGCGCAGGCCGCCGTTGTACTCCTGCAGGTCCGCGCGCAGTTGCTCGGTCTGGCGCAGCACGCCGCGGGCGTGGTGCAGGAAGGCCTCTCCCGCAGGGGTGGTGCGCATGCCGCGGGCCTCTCGGTACAGCAGCGGCATGCCCGCCTGCTGCTCCAGCGCCTTGATGCGCGCGCTGGCCGCGGCCAGCGACAGGTGGCGCGCCGCAGCCGCGCGCGAGAGGGCGCCTTCCTCGGCCGTGAGCACGAACAGTCGCAGGTCCGTCAGATCGAATTGCATGGGCGCCATGGTAACTGGCGGCCTGCGAGGTTTCGGATTTGGCGAAGGCTCGGTTCTGAAATGCGTGATTGTGCTGCTGCGGCCGTGCAGCGAACATGCGGCCCATCGTTGAAAACACCCAGGAGACACACAGCATGAAGTTCACCACCTCGGCCACCGCCCACGGTATTGCGCGCCGCGCCTGCCTTGCCGCCCTGCTGGCCGCCCCGTTGTGGGCGGCCGCACAGGCGAGCTACCCGAGCCGACCCATCGTGATGGTCGTGCCCCAGGCGGCCGGCGGCACCAACGACATCGTGGGCCGACTGGTCAGCCAGAAGCTGGGCGAAGTGCTGGGCGGTTCCACCGTGGTGGAAAACCGTCCCGGCGCGGGCGGAAACATCGGCACGCAGTACGTGGCGAAAGCTGAGAAGGACGGCTACACCCTGCTGATGACCATCAGCAGCAGCCAGGCGATCAACCCGGCGCTTTTCAAGAATCCGGGGTTTGACCCGGTCAAGGATTTCAAACCTGTGGGCCTGATCGGCGCCGTGCCCAACGTGCTGCTCGTGAACCCGTCCTTTCCCGCACGCAGCCTGGCCGAGCTGGTCTCGCTGGCCAAGGCGCAGCCCGGCCACTACCAGTACGCCTCGGCTGGCAACGGTACGCTCAACCATCTGCTGGGAGAGATGCTCAACAGCATGGCCGGCATCGAGCTGCAGCACGTGCCGTACAAGGGCGTGGCCCCCGCCATCAATGACGTGCTGGGCGGCCAGCTGCCCATCGTCTTTGCAAGCATGCCCTCGGCCCTGGCGCACATCAAGGCCGGCAAGCTGCGCGCACTGGCCGTCAGTGGCGGCACGCGCTCCCCGGTTCTGCCCGACGTGCCCACCATCGCCGAGACGGTGGCCGGCTACAACGGCACGCTGTGGATCGGCCTGTTTGCCCCGGCAGGCGTGCCCGCCGACACCCTGGCCAAGCTGCAGGAAGGCATGGCCCGCGCCCTGGCCGCTAAGGACCTGCGGGATCGACTGGAGTTGCAGGGCGTGGAGATCGCCCCCAAGACCACGCCCGAGCAGTTCGCCGCGCTGCTGCAGGAAGACATCGCGAAATGGGCGCGGGTGGTGAAAAGTTCCGGCGCGACCGTGGATTGATGGAACCGATGAAGAGCACTATGACCCGCCCCCTGGACCACATCACCGTGGTGTCGCTCGAGCATGCGATCGCCGCACCGTTCTGCACCCGCCAGCTCGCAGATCTGGGCGCGCGTGTGATCAAGGTGGAACGTCCCGGTGGTGGCGACTTTGCGCGCGACTACGACGAGCGGGCGCAGGGCATGGCCTCGCACTTCGTGTGGGTCAACCGCTCCAAGGAAAGCCTGGCGCTGGACCTCAAGCAGCCGGAGGCACTGGCCGTGCTGCGGGAGCTGCTGGCCAGCGCCGACGTGCTGGTGCAGAACCTCGCGCCCGGCGCGGCGGCGCGCATGGGGCTGTCCTACGACGCCCTTTGCGCCCAGTACCCACGGCTCATCGTCTGCGACATCTCTGGCTATGGCAGCGACGGCCCCTACCGCGACAAGAAGGCGTATGACCTGCTGATCCAAAGCGAGGCGGGCTATCTATCGGTCACGGGAACGCCCGAAGAACCCTGTAAATCCGGCAACTCCATCGCCGACATCGCGGCCGGCATGTATGCCTATACCAGCGTGCTGGCGGCGCTGATGCAGCGCGACAAGACCGGACAGGGCTCGCGCATCGACGTGTCCATGCTGGAATCGCTGGGCGAGTGGATGGGCTTTCCCATGTACTACGCCTACGGGGGGGCGGAGCCGCCACCGCGCAGCGCAGCCTCGCACGCGACCATCTACCCCTACGGGCCCTTCCTCGCCGGCGACGGTGGCACGGTGATGCTGGGCCTGCAGAACGAGCGCGAATGGAAGCTGTTCTGCGACATGGTGCTGCTGCAGCCCGCCCTCGCTGCCGACCCGCGCTTTGACAGCAGCGCGCGGCGCAACGAGCACCGCGGCGAGCTTCGGGAGCTGATTCTGTCCGTGTTCGGCACGCTGACCGCCGCGCAGGTGATAGCGCGGCTGGACGAAGCGCGCATCGCCAATGCCCGCATGAACACCATGGCCGGGGTGTGGGAGCACCCACAACTGCAGGCGCGTGGCCGGCTGCAGCAGGTGCAAAGCCCGCAAGGCCCCATTGCCGCGCTGCTGCCGCCTGGTGCCCACAGCAGCTTTGACTACCGCATGGACCCGATTCCCGGCGTGGGCGAGCACACCGATGCGATCTTGCGTGCCTTGGGCCGCAGCGACGAACAGGTGGCAGCACTGCGCGCCAAGGGCGCCATCTGAAGACCGTATGACCGACATGTCCGCCCACGCCGCCATCGCGCGCGCCAGTACCTTTCTGTTCGTACCCGCCACCCGTCCCGAGCGCATCGCCAAAGCCCTGGCCAGCGGTGCCGGCGCCGTTATCGTGGATCTGGAGGACGCCGTGGCGCCCGGTGAAAAAGCGGCGGCACGTGCAGCGCTGCAGACCGCCGTGGCCAGCCTGGACGCGGGGCAGCGCGCACGCCTGCTGGTGCGCGTCAATGCCGCAGGCACTCCCTGGCACACCGACGACGTGGCGGCCGTGGCTGCCTGCGTGGCCCAGGGCCTGGCCGGGGCAATGGTGGCCAAGGCCGAATCGGCAGCGGTGCTCGGCGCGATGGCCGGTGCGCTGGGCCCACGAGGGCTGCTGGTGCCGCTGGTGGAATCAAATGCGGGGCTTGATGCCCTGGATGCCTTGACACAGGCGCCCCAGGTAGTGCGTCTGGCTTTCGGACACCTTGACTTCCAGGTCGATTTGGGCATGGACTGCGCACCGGACGAGGCCGAACTGCTGCCCGTGCGCCTGGCACTGGTACGCGCCTCGCGCCGCGCCGGACTGGCCGCGCCGGTCGATGGCGTGACCACGTCCACGCAAGACCTTCAGCGTCTGGTCGACGACACCGCGCGCAGCCGGCGCATGGGTTTTGGCGGCAAGCTGTGCATCCACCCTGCACAAGTGGCACCGGTGCATACCGCCTTTGCACCGGACGCCGCCGAACTCGACTGGGCACGCCGCGTACTGCAGGCCGCCGCTGCACAGGACGGGGCAGTGTTCCGGTTCGATGGCCGCATGGTGGATGCGCCGGTGCTGGCCGCGGCCAGGCGACTGCTCGCCCGCGCCAGCGCCTGAGGGCCAGCGGCCCGCTCGGGATCTGGGCCTGCGGGCTATCCCACCACGGTCCGGTTGCGCCCCTCTCTCTTGGCCCGGTAGAGCGCGGCGTCGGCGCGTGAGAGCATCGCGTCCAGGGTTTCCTGCGGCCCGCTCCAGCTGGTGAGGCCGATGCTCACCTGGCAGTCCAGCGGGTGGCCCGAGGCCAGCGTGGCGTGGATGCGCTGGGCCACGCCTTCGGCCGCGGCCGCATCCGCGCCGGGCAGCAGCACCAGAAATTCCTCGCCCCCGTAGCGGCCCAGCCGGTCGGCGCGGCGCAGCACCTGGCGCGTGCGTTCGGTAAAGTGCACCAGCACGGCGTCGCCATGCTGGTGGCCGTGCGTGTCGTTCACGGCCTTGAAGTTGTCCAGGTCCAGCATCATGATGGACGGCCCGTTGCCATAGCGCTGGGCGCGTTCCAGCTCGTCCTCGCAGCGTTGCAGCAGCGCCCGGCGGTTCAGGGCCTGGGTCAGCGAGTCGTAGGTGGCCAGGTGTTCCAGCTCGGTGCGCAAGCGGTCGGTGGCCATCAGCACCGCGCCGATCGACAGCATCAGCACCGTGAGCACGTAGGCACCCACATAGAGGGTCTGGAACACCGAGGCTTCCATCAGTCCGCTGCCCGCGTTACCAGCCAGGATGGAGCCAAGCCGCACGGCGAGCACGAGCATGTGCAACGCCAGCACCACTTCCACCAGCCGCACAGGAAAGTTGCGGCCCCCGTGGCGCAGCATGAAGCGGAGCTGCACGGCATACAGCACGCCCATCAACAGGGTGAAAAACCCCACGCGCGCGGGGTAGTTGGGGGCCCAGTACGTGAGGTAGATGAACACCACGGTGCTGCCCGCCATCACCCAGTTCCAGGTGCGCCAGGTGGGGGGGGGCTGGCCCATGAACTGCCGCGTACCCATGTAGTAGGTGACGTTGCCCAGCACCAGCAGCTGGTTGGCCAGCACCAGGCCCAGCCAGTCGGGAATGGCACCGCGCATGCCAAACAGCAGGGTGGAGCCGAGCCAGATCAGGGGCGCCGCCGCCCAGCCACCCACGCCCCGGATGCTGGGCGGGTAGTGCCGCCGCATGAACAGCAGCACCATGGCCATGACGGCGGACATGAAGCCCCCAGGGCAATCATGGAACGCGGGTCGAGGTTCGTCATCCAGTGGTGCGGGCTTGGGGGATACAAGGCGTAAAAAAATGTTTCTACGCGGCGCTCAGTATAGCCACGGCCCGCTGCGGCGGAAGGCCTTGGGTGACGCTGGTGTGGGGCGGTGGTTACAGCCAGATTTTCAAGCATTTTTGGCCGCTGGCGCTTTATGGAAAAGCGCTGACAGCTATTAAAAATGTAGCTAATGGGCTGAGATCAGGGCGCCGGCGTTTTGGGCCGGTAGTCGCAATACGGGCTCACCGCGCATTCCCAGCAGCGTGGCTTGCGTGCCTGGCACACGTAGCGGCCCAGCAGGATGAGCCAGTGGTGCGAATCGACGGCGTAGGCGGGGGGCACGCGTTTCATCAGCTGCACCTCCACTGCCAGCGGGTTCTTGCCGGGCGCCAGGCCCGTGCGGTTGCTCACGCGAAAGATGTGGGTGTCCACCGCCATGGTGGGCTCGCCGAAAGCCACATTGAGCACCACGTTGGCCGTTTTGCGGCCCACGCCGGGCAGGGCTTCGAGCGCCTCGCGCGTGCGCGGCACCTGGCCGCTGTGCTGCTCCACCAGGATGCGGCAGGTTTCCAGCAGGTGGCGCGCCTTGCTTTTGTAGAGGCCGATGGTCTTGATGTAGCCCTCCAAGCCCTCCAGCCCCAGGTCCAGAATGGCCTGGGGTGTGCCAGCCACCGGGAACAGCTTGCGTGTGGCCTTGTTCACGCCCACATCGGTGGCCTGCGCGCTTAGCAGCACGGCGGCCAGCAGCTCGAACACCGTGGTGTATTCAAGTTCGGTGTTGGGCAGCGGGTTGGCCGCCTTCAAGGTGGCAAAAAAGGGTTCGATCTGCGCGGTTTTCATGGCGGGCAGTGTAGGGCGCGGGCGCGGCATGTCTGCGGGGCGCGGTCGGCAAAGCAGCAATTTGCGGCCGCCGATTGGCGACAATGCGCTATTGCCCGTCCACTGAAAGCACCGTCCATGCAATTTGCCGACCGCCTGAACAACGTAGAAACTTCCGCCATCCGCGAGCTCTTCAAGCTGCTGGGCAAGCCCGGCATCATCAGCTTTGCGGGGGGGTTTCCGGACAGCGCCATGTTTGACGTGGAGGGCATTCGCGCCGCCAGCAATGCCGCGCTGACGGAAGAGCCCGGCGCCGCGCTGCAATATGGCGCGACCGAGGGCTACAACCCGCTGCGCGAACAATTGGCGGCCTTCATGACAGCCAAGGGCGCCAATGAGGTGGCGGCTGACAACCTCATCGTCACCACCGGCAGCCAGCAGGCGCTGGATTTGCTGGGCAAGACGCTCATCAGCCCCGGCGACAAGGTCATTGTGGAAGGCCCCACCTTTCTGGCCACCATCCAGTGCTTTCGCCTGTATGGCGCTGAACTCATCAGCGCGCCCATTGATGGCAATGGCGTAAAGACCGACGAGCTGGAAAAACTCATCGCCGAGCACCAACCCAAGTTCGTCTACCTGATCCCCACCTTCGGCAACCCCAGTGGCGCCATGCTGAGCCTGGAACGCCGCAAGGCCGTGCTGGAGATGGCTGTGAAGCACAACACGCTGATCGTCGAGGATGATCCCTACGGCGACCTGTACTTTGGCGACGCGCCGCCCCCCAGCCTGCTCAACCTGTCGGCCAGCGTGCCCGGCAGCCGCGAGCTGCTGGTGCACTGCGGATCATTGAGCAAGGTGCTCTCGCCCGGCCTGCGCGTGGGCTGGATGATTGGCCCGGCCGAACTGCTGGCCAAAGCCACCATGTGCAAGCAGTTCTCTGATGCGCACACCAGCACCTTTGCCCAGGCCACGGCGGCGCAGTACCTCAAGGCCGGCCGCATGCCCGGCACGCTGGCGAACGTGCGCAAGGTGTATGCAGAGCGCGCCCAGGCCATGGGCGATGCGCTGCGCAAGGAGCTGGGCGATGCCATCGAGTTCGTGCAGCCGCAGGGCGGCCTGTTTGTGTGGGCGCGCCTTACGGGCGCGGGCGGCAAGGTGCAGGATGGCAATGTGCTGGCCAAGCGCGCCATTGAAAAGGGCGTGGCCTTTGTGCCTGGCACGCCGTTCTTTTGTGCCAACCCCGACCACGCCACATTCCGCCTGTCGTTCGCCACGGCCGATGCCGACAAGATCCGCGAAGGCGTGGCCCGCCTGGCGCAGGCGTTGTAAACAGCTTTTTACGCCCGCACCGCCCGCCATGCAGCGGCGGCCAGTTCTTCCCGGTAGATGGCGGGCGAGGTCAGGGCGTTCGGGCCCTCCTGGCCCGACAGCCAGGCCCGGCAATAGCTTTGCACCGGGCCCATCACCAACGAAGGCATCAGCTCACAGGGCAGGTTGCGCACCGCGCCCGCCTGGCGGTGGGGTTCGAACCATGCCACCAGGGCCTGGTTGCGGCGGCTGGCGGCCTGGGCCAGATCGGGCGTGCGCGGGCCTGCCGCCACGGCGCTGCGCGCCTGGAATAAAAAGCGCGCCCGCTCGGGTTGCGCCACTACCCAGTCCAGATAGCCCGTGACCAGGGCGCGCACGCCTGCTTCGACACCACGCGCGGCATCAAGCTGCGCCTGCACGCTGCGCGACTGGTCGTGAAAGATGTCGAAGAACAGCGCCGCCACGATGCCGTCCTTGTTGCCGAAGTGGTGGTAGATGCTGCCCACGCTGGCCCCGCAGCGGGCGCGCACGCCGTCGATGGAAACGGCATCCACCCCGCCATCCACCGCGCAGGCCAGCGCGGCGTTAAGGATGTCCTGGCGGCGGTCGGTGGTTGCTTCGGAGGTCGGGGCGGACAGGGTAGGGGTGATACGGCTTGCCATGGAACAGGATTCTAGAATAAAGTTCTAGAAAAAGCCTTCTACTCCTCACGAGACGCCATGTATTCCTCCGCCCCCGCCACATCCGCCACCCCCGACGGGGCCTCCGGTGCCGCCCTGTATCCGCACCTGCTCGCCCCGCTGGATCTGGGCTTCACCACCATCAAGAACCGCGTGCTCATGGGCTCCATGCACACGGGGCTGGAAGACGGGCGCGACCTTACGCGCATGGCGGCGTACTTCCGTGAGCGGGCCGAGGGCGATGTGGGGCTGATCGTGACCGGCGGCTTTGCGCCCAACATCGCGGGCTGGGCCAAACCGTTTGCGGGCACGCTTGCGACCTCGGGCGCAGCCAGGCGCCACCGCGTGGTGACCGAGGCTGTGCACGGTGCGGGCGGCAAGATCGCGCTGCAGATCCTGCACACGGGCCGCTACGCCTACCACCCGCTGGCGGTGGCCCCGTCGCGCCTGCAGTCGCCGATTTCACCCTTCACGCCGTTCGCGCTGTCTGCGCGCGGGGTGGAGCGACAGATCCGCGCGTTTGTGAACTGCGCCATGAAGGCGCGCGAGGCGGGCTACGACGGCGTGGAGGTGATGGGCTCGGAAGGCTACTTCATCAACCAGTTCCTGTCGCAAGCCACCAACTTGCGCACCGACGCCTGGGGCGGCGACTACAGCCACCGCATGCGCCTGCCGGTCGAAATCCTCGCGCGCATGCGTGAGGCCGTGGGGCCGGACTTCATCATCATCTACCGCCTGTCGATGATCGACCTGGTGCCGGGCGGCAGCGCCTGGGACGAGATCGTCACCCTGGGCAAGGCGGTGGCCACGGGCGGGGCGAACATCGTCAACACCGGCATCGGCTGGCACGAGGCGCGTGTGCCCACCATTGCCACCAGCGTGCCGCGCGCGGCGTTTGCCTGGGTCACGCAAAAGATGAAGGCCGAGTTTGCGGCGGCGGGCATCACCACGCCGCTGGTCACCTCCAACCGCATCAACACACCTGAGGTGGCCGAGCAGGTGCTGGCCGATGGCTGTGCCGACATGGTGTCGATGGCGCGGCCGCTGCTGGCCGATGCGGCGTTTGTGAAGAAGGCCGCGCAGGGCCGGGCCGACCGCATCAACACCTGCATTGCCTGCAACCAGGCCTGTCTGGACCATGTGTTTCAGAACAAGACCAGCAGTTGCCTGGTGAACCCGCGCGCCTGCCACGAGACCGAGCTGGTCTATCGGCCGGTCACCGCGCCTTCATCGCGCAAGCGCATTGCCGTGGTCGGCGCAGGGCCCGCAGGCCTGACCGCTGCCACGGTGGCGGCCGAGCGCGGGCATGAGGTGCACTTGTTCGATGCCGCAGCGGCCATCGGTGGTCAGCTCAACATGGCCAAGGTGGTGCCGGGCAAGGAAGAATTCCACGAAATGCTGCGCTACCTGGCCACGCGGGTGCAAGACACCGGTGTGCACCTGCACCTGAACCAGCGCGTGCAGGCCGCTGACCTGATGGATTACGACGAGGTGGTGATCGCGACCGGCGTGGAGCCGCGCGACCCCCAAATCCCCGGCCAGGACCACCCCAAGGTGCTGAGCTACATCGACGTGCTGCGCCACGGCAAGCCCGTGGGCCAGCGCGTGGCCGTTATTGGCGCGGGGGGCATCGGCTTTGATGTGACCGAGTTTCTGGTGCACGGCAACCACCCTTCCACCACGCTCGACCTGCCGGCCTGGAAGGCCGAGTGGGGCATCACCGACCCGGCCGAGGCGCGCGGAGGTCTTGCCACCGCGGGCCCGCATGTCACGCCACCAGCGCGCCATGTGACACTGCTGCAGCGCAAAAAGGGCAAGCTGGGCGCCGGGCTGGGCAAGACCACGGGCTGGATTCACCGCACCACGCTCAAGATGAAAGCGGTGGAGATGGTGGGCGGCGTGAACTACGAGCGCATTGCCGACGAGGGTTTGCTCGTCTCGTACGGCGACAAGCGCGAGAACCCCACCTGGATCGCCTGCGACACCGTGGTGCTGTGCGCCGGGCAGGTGCCGCTGCGCGCTCTGGCGCAGGCGCTGGAGGGCCA
Organism: Acidovorax defluvii; assembly: GCA_003268905.1. Lineage (GTDB taxonomy): Bacteria > Pseudomonadota > Gammaproteobacteria > Burkholderiales > Burkholderiaceae_C > Acidovorax > Acidovorax defluvii. Next base: position 5,158 of record QLTU01000013.1, on the reverse strand, counting down.
GGGCATCAAGCCGCACCTGATTGGGGGCGCGCTGGAGGCGGGCGAGCTCGATGCCAAGCGCGCCATCGACCAGGCGGCGCGGCTGGCGGCACGGCTGTAAGAACCTGTTCAAGATCTTTTCATGGGGTACGTTGCCCCGCAAAGGCTGTGGCCGCAAGGCGCAAACCACAGCCGGGCTGTTGGCCCGGCGAGGATTTGCAACGCCGCGAACGCAGCCTTTGCGGGGCAACCCGAAGGGCATGGCTCCAAAACCGCCACACTCGTCGTTGCCCACCTTGCCCATACATGGGTATGGGCTGCGGCGTGCGCCTAGAGCGTCGCGGTTTTGAAGCCATGCGGACCCCATGAAAAGATCTTGAACAGGTTCCAAGGGCCCGCTAGGTCGAGGCTTTGGCCGCAGTAACATCCTGTGCCGGTCTGGGCAGAGAGTGCCGGGCCGGTGCTTTCCGCTCTTACCCACACTCCAGGCCCATTCCATGCAATACCGCAACCTTGGCAAAAGCAATCTCCAGGTCTCCCGTCTGTGCCTGGGCACCATGATGTTTGGTGACCAAACCCCGCGTGAAGAGGCCGCCGCCATCGTGGCCGATGCCCATGCCCAGGGGGTGAACTACATCGACACGGCCGATGTGTACACCAAGGGCGCTTCTGAAACCATGCTGGGCGAACTGCTGCGCGGCCAGCGCCACCACTGGGTGCTGGCCACGAAGCTCGGCAACCCGATGTCGGACCGCGTGAACGAGGCGCACTATTCGCGCAGCTGGATGCTGCGCGAGGTCGAGGCGAGCCTCGGGCGGCTGCAGACCGACCATGTGGATATTCTCTATCTGCACCGCGACTACAACGGCATGAACCTGGAGGAGCCCCTGCGGGCGCTCGATGCCATGCTGCGCGCGGGCAAGATCCGCTACTGGGGCGTTTCCAATTTTCGGGGCTGGCGCATCACGGAGCTGGTGCACCTGGCCCGGCAGATGGGCATGCCGGGGCCGGTGGTGTGCCAGCCCTACTACAACCTGCTCAATCGCATGCCCGAGGTCGAGATATTGCCGGCCTGCGCCCACCATGGCGTGGGCGTCACCCCTTACAGCCCGGTGGCGCGCGGCGTGCTCACGGGCAAATACCTGCCCGGTCAGCCACCGGTGGCCGGCTCGCGGGCCGCCCGGGGTGACAAGCGCATCGCTCAGACCGAGTGGCGCGAAGAGTCGTTGCAGATCGCCCAGACACTGCAGCAGCATGTGCACGAGCGGGGAGTGACGCTGGCCCAATTTGCCACGGCCTGGGTGCTGGCCCACCCGGCCGTGAGCTCGGTGATCGCCGGGCCCCGAACGCTGGCACAGTGGCAAGACTATGCCCCCGCGCTTGGCTACGCCCTGACCGAAGAAGACGAAGCGCTGGTGAACTCGCTGGTGGCGCCGGGCCATCCGTCCACGCCGGGATACAACGATCCAGCCTATCCGCTGGATGGGCGGTAGGCCGCAGCGCTCCCACGGGCCCGTGGGTTGCGCTGCAAATGGCTTTCCTCCATTCCGTTCCCGGATTGCTTTTCCCGGATTGCGTTCCAATAGCGCCATGCAAGATTCCTCCCCCCTCGAACAGCGCCTGAACGATCTGGAGATCAAGGCCAGCTACACCGAAGATCTGCTTGATCAGCTGAACCTCGCCGTGTATCGCCAGCAGCAGCAGATTGACGACCTGGCCCGTGAACTGCTGCGCTTGCGCCAGCAGGTGCCCGAGGGCGGCGGCGCGGCCCCGCGCAACCTGCGCGACGAGCTGCCGCCCCACTACTGATGGACTGGCCGGGCAGGCGGGGGGCGGCAAGGCGCCAAAACCCTGTGTGCGCGGCATCGCTTTGTCCAGGTTCGATAACTTCTTTGGCGATGCCGCTGCCGCAGGCGGTACGATCGACCATGAAAAAAACTTTCCAGCTCCACATTGAAGGCAAGAACCGCGACCGCGTTCTCGAAGCCATCAAGCATGAAATCCGCAAGTACATCAAGCGCGAGCGCGGCCGTCCAGTGCCCGCCGGGGCAGATTTTTGGGATTTCGACTGCAAGTTCGGCCGTACTGAAGAGACTGCCGAAGTGGCCCACCTTGCTGCCCTGATCGGCCTGATTGACGGCGTGGCCCGCGAAGGCGGTGCGCAGTTTTATGTCGAAATTCTGGCCAAGGGCGGGCATCGCCAGGCCCGTCCTGCCCAAGTGGCCGAAGAAGGCGAGGGCGGCGACACCATCGACGCCAACAACGTCAAAGACGCCGACTGATCACGCTTCTTTCTCACCTGTTGCCGCTTGCGCTGCTGCAGCGGCAGCGCGCAGCTTGTCCTTCTTGCTGGGCCGCTTGCCCTTGATGCCGCCCGTACCCGCTGCCGTGCCCTCGGGGGCCACCTCGGTGGGCTCGAAACCGGGGATCTGTTCGCGCGGCAGGGTGAGGTGCTGGCGGTTCTCGATCAGGCGCCAATGCGCTTCGGTGTCGGCACTGACAAAGCTCACGGCCATGCCGCTTTCGCCCGCGCGGCCCGTGCGGCCGATGCGGTGCACGTAGTCCACCGCAGAGCGGGGCAAATCGTAGTTCACCACCGCAGGCAGCTGGGCAATGTCGATGCCACGCGCTGCCAGGTCGGTGGTCACCACCACTTGCCAGCGGTCGTCCTTGAACTCTTGCAGCACCTGTTTGCGCGCGCCCTGGCTCAGACCGCCGTGGAACGGTGTGGCAAAGATGCCGGCCTTGTAGAGCTTTTCGGCGACATGTTCGGCCGCATATTGCGTGGCCACGAACACCAGCACGCGGCTCCATTCGTTCTCCTTCACCAGGTGGCGCAGCAACTGCGTGCGGCGGCTGGCGTCTACCGCAATGGCGCGCTGCACGATGCACGGTTCGTTCGCAGGGGTGTCGGCCACGGCCACGCGCACGGGGTCTTTCAGCAACGACTCGGCCAGCGTTTGCACGTCTGCCGGAAAGGTGGCCGAAAAGAACAGGTTCTGGCGCCGCGCTGGCAGCAGCGCCAGGGTGCGCTGCAGTTCCTCGGCAAACCCCAGGTCCAGCAGGCGGTCGGCCTCGTCCAGCGCCAGCAGCTGCACGGACGAAAGCCTGATTGCGTTGTGTTCCACCAGATCGAGCAGGCGGCCCGGTGTGGCGATCACCACATCGGCCCCACCGCGCAAGCCCATCATCTGCGGGTTGATGGAGACGCCGCCAAACACCACGGCCACTTTCACGGGCTGGGGCAGGTGCTGGGCCAGGCTGCGCACCACCTCACCCACCTGGGCGGCGAGCTCGCGTGTGGGCACCAGAATCAGCGCGCGCACCCGCCGCGGTGTGTGGGTCGCACCGGCTTGCAACTGTTGCAGCAGGGGCAGGGCAAAAGCTGCCGTTTTACCCGAACCCGTCTGGGCCGAGCCCACGACATCGGCTCCGCGCAAAATGGCCGGAATGGCCGCCTCCTGGATGGGTGTAGGGGCGACAAAACCCATGGCCGTGGCGGCCTGGGTGAGTGCGGGAGAAAGACCGAGGGCAGAAAATGGCATGGTGTAAGACAAAAAATTCAGGCCATGCACCCGGCGCCAACGCGCAAAAAGATCATGGCCAGCAAGAAGAACTGCGCGACAACTTCAGGGGCCGCAGGCAAAGCGGCTGTAGCGCTGCATTGTTCACCGCCTGGCAGCCGGCAGAAGGGCCTCCACGCGGTGCAACCCCAAAAAATGCCGACTTGCCGGTGCTTTGAAGGGGCCGGCCGGCCACATGGCGCAGTGCCTGGCGCCGCGCCGCCTGTGGGCGTGCATTGTGCGCTACCCACGGGGGTAGCGATAATCGCTGCCCGTGCGCGCCGCGTGCGGCACTGTTTTTTCGACACCATGAACCTCGCTCTTGATTCATCCACCATCACCCACAGCATCCAGCTGGCGGTGGCTCCGGTGTTCCTGCTGACCGCTGTGGCCGGCATGATTGGCGCGGTGGCGGGGCGCCTGGCGCGCATCATCGACCGCGCCCGTGTGGTGGAAGACCGGGCCCGCCACACCGATGAGGCCGATTTTCTGCAGCGCGCCGTGATGGAGCTGGGTTACCTGCGCACCCGTGGGCGCATGGCCAATGGCTGCATTGGCCTGCTCACGCTGTGCGGTTTTCTGATCGGTGTGACCATCATCCTGCTGTTTCTGGGCGAGACCACCAACTTTCGCGGCCACACCTGGGCGCTGGGAAGCTTTTTGAGCGGCGTGCTCTCGTTCCTGCTGGCGCTGGTGCTCTTTTTTGTGGAAACGGTGATGGCCACGCGCATCCTCAATTTCCACATGCTGCGCGCCCCGGCGCCTGCACCTGCCCCGGCGCCAACGCCCACACCCGCCACCCCGCAGCCCTGAGGCCCGAACCATGAAATCCTTGCGTGATCTTGCGGGCCTGGGCGGCCTTGTGTATTCCACCGACCATGGCCGCATGTGCCCCGACTGCCGCCAGCCCCAGGCGCAGTGCGTTTGCAAGCGGGCGCCCGTGCCGACAGGCGACGGCATCGTGCGCGTCTCGCGCGAAACCAAGGGGCGCGGCGGCAAGGCCGTGACAGTGGTGAAGGGCGTGGCGCTGGATGCCGACGCATTGGCCGGGCTGGGCAAGCAGCTCAAGGCCGCGTGCGGCAGCGGCGGCACGGTCAAGGACGGTGTGATCGAGGTGCAGGGCGACCATGTGGAGCGCGTGATGGAGGCGCTGAAAAAGCTCGGCCACCAGGTCAAGCGCGCCGGGGGCTGATGATGGACCCCAGCCAGCTGCAACGCCTCGTCACCGTGTCCATGCCTTTTGGCAAATACAAGGGCCGTGTTCTGGCCGATCTGCCCGGCAACTACCTCAACTGGTTTGCCCGCGAGGGCTTTCCGCGCAGCGACCTGGGGCGTTTGCTGGCGCTCATGCACGAGATCGACCACAACGGCCTTTCGCAGCTGCTCGAACCCCTGCGCTCTGCCGCCGGGCTGCCCCCACGCGCGCAGGACGACTGAGGCACGCCCCGAAGGAGCCTTCGAGGCGGATCGTGCTCAAAACACCGGTCAGCGGGCTCTGGCGGCGCAATTTGGAGTAAAAATGGTTCTCTTCTATTTCGGGTGGCGTACAACATTCCCCACTGAGTCCATGGTCAGGCCCTTGCTTTTAGCAGAGGATTGCCCGGCAGGTGGGTAAG
>QLTU01000012.1 GCA_003268905.1 Acidovorax defluvii | reverse complement strand
GACCGGCAACCCCAACGTTGCCTACACCGACATCAACCCCGCAGAGTCCCACTTAGCAAACCCGGGAAACTGTCTGAACAACCGGGGCCACCTCTAACTGCTTCACCACCGCTTGGTCGGTCTTGTTTGCCAATCGCAAGCTGATGATGTTGCTGCACTGGCTGAGGATGGTTGTGCTGACGTCCGAGGGACGCTGGCTGACCACCATTAGGCCTACGCCGTACTTGCGCCCCTCCTTGGCGATGCGCTCGTAATTTTCCAGGGCGCGCTTTTCCAGCGGCCCCGTAGAGGCAGCACCACTAGGTAGGTACAGATGCGCCTCATCGCAGACGATGACAATCGGGTGCCTGGCGTCACCGTCGTCGCCAGGGCTGCTCCAGAACTGAATCTGGTAGATCAGGCGGCCGACCAGTCCAACCACAACCGGCAGGATGTCTGAGGGAACCTCGGAGAAGTCGATGATCTTGATACCAGGGTTAATGCCATCCTTAACATTGCCGGTTCCAAGCAGCTTCTTCGCGAGGTCGTGCAGGGCCTCGTAGGTCTCGTACTCCGCTGGTGCCTGATACATGAACGCATAGCGTCGGTCGTTCATCTTCGTTTTCAATCGAATGAGGAACCTAGACAGCTTGCCGTTAAGTGGACCCTTTTCCGTCTTTGGCTGACCCTTCTTAGCACCGGAGACATACTCTTCACCAGTAGGAATCACCTCATCGTTCTTCTTATCGAGGGCATCAACAAGGTCATTCAGCTTGTAAGGAACCGGCGTGTCTACCGTGAATCCCTCCAGCAACTCCGGCTTGCCGAGTGCATTGATTGCCGCACGTTTCATCTCCACGACGGAATCCATAAGTGCAAGCGCCTGGTTGGGCGCGTTGTCTCCAGACCGATCCACAAACACGGACTGCATTTCGTCATAGGTGAGCAACCAGAAGGGAAGAAATATCGCCCCATCCTTCTTCACTTTGATGTCGCCTATCCCTGCGATGCGGTAGTGCGATGCGAACTTCATACTCGAATACTCGCCGTGCAAATCGAGTACAACAACGTTGGCATGAGGTAACTGCGCTGTCTGCTCCAATATCGACGCAACGGTAAAGGACTTACCTGAGCCCGTGCTGCCCAGCAGTGCGGCGTGGCGCTGAAAGAGCTTGTCTCCGTCGATATAAGCACTGGCCTTGCCATCCAACGTATAGGTTCCGACCTTCAGTGGCGTCGCAGCATCCGCTTTGGAGGACGCGCTCAAGATGCCCATGAAGTCCTCAAGAGACTTCTCTTCAATAGGGTAGACGGGTCGGTTGATCTCGGGGAGCGCAAAAACGGCGCGACTGAAGGTGTTGTGCCGCTGTCCGTCGCGAGCGCGGAAGGTGCCCACCAAGCTGATAGCCACACCGTTCTCTTCCTGTTGAATGGCGGCAGCGCCCTCTGCAACTTCGCCTTCGTCCAAGGTCGGCAATTCAACAGGGTGGCGCCAGACACGCTCGACGATGCCAATCAACCACTCATCGCCGGTCGCCTGAATCGCTACCAGTCGCCCGACTCGCGCCTTTTGCAGACGTTGCCCATCAGTGACTCGAATGGTGATGCGTGAAGTTTCGACGCTACGAACCTCACCAATCGACTGTTGCTCGTTGAATGTGAAGATTGTCATTGCCTGCCTTTACTCCAAGAATTTTTTTAGGAAGTCATCCAGCTGCCAAAGCGGCTCATCTGATACGTAGATCCGGCCATTCCAGTGACACCTTGCGCCCGAATCCTCTTTGAAGATCGCAATGGAATGGGGGTGTGCATGCAGCAACTTCTCGATACTTTCGGTTGGCCCCCGGGTCAACAAAATCAGCGGCATGTGCTCTTTCAGTCTGGCCTTGATGACACCTTGAAGGTGGTCATCGTTGAATCCAAAGCCAAGGCACAAGAGAGCCGATGCGCCACCGAGCACTGCGTTCATCTCGGTACGCATCGAATCAAACAACGTGTTGACCAGCGCGTCTTGATACTTGGATGGGCCTGGCACGACGATGGCTCGGGATGCATCCGAGCTGTCATTCAGAGCCTCCACCGGCCCAGTGGGTGTCGCCAACCAACTGATTGACCCATGCGGCTTGTGAAGGCGAACCGTCTTGCACGGTCGATGATCCGCCTGAAAGCCGCCCTTCTTTTCCGCTGCCCAAATCCGGCTGTACTGAGTCTGAAAGATCGGCGCCGCTCGCGGTTTACGACGACGAAAGCCAGTGAAACCTGTGTCAATGGGGAGTTCAGCCAAATCGCAGAAGAGCTCCAACAGCGTGTCGTAGTTCGTTGTGATAACTGGAATGCTCTCTGCGTTTTGCGCAGACCCATTGAAGAGGATTCGAAGCAAACGCGCGGGAGCATGACCGACGCCAAGGCCCTGATCGAGAATGGCCTGCTCCGCTTGAACCGTCGCCGAGAGAATCAGCTTGGCAGTCTCATAGCGAATCGCATGAACGAGTTCTTCTCGACCTGCCGCACCTTGCGGAATGGTGTTGAGCCCGGCCTCAAGGTTGGCTTTGATGGCGTCAGACGCACTAAGCCACAGCGCCTTCGCCTCATCTGTCTTCAGCGCGGACTCGACACTGGCCAACAGATGCGCACCCAGGTCCCACATGCCAGGAAGCCCATAGCCGCAGGAGAACCCAGACCCGACCAACACGGCCGGGGAGGCTCGAAAGATCTTTTGAACTTCGACGAATAATTCCTCTGGAAGCGCACCCGCTCGGGGACCTGTTGACATGGTGAATACCAAACTAAAAACAATCGCGACAGAGTAGTGCAGATCTTTCAGATTCAATCAACCAGTTACCTTTTCACCACATACATCCATGACTCTTGTCAGCAAATAACTTCAGTGAAAAGTTCACAACCATGTGAGTTCCCGCTACCTACCAAAGCGGCGCGCAACGATCTAGACACAAGTAGCAAAGAAGACCGGCCCCTGAAAGACGTCGCCTAGCTGCCACGATTTCGTTGTGCGTCAATTAATTCGTACAGGTATGTGCTGACAACCACGCCACAACCTCCTCCGTCACCTCATCCCGATTCGTTTCATTCAAGATCTCATGCCGCGCCGCCGGGTACAGCTTGACCGTGACATCGGCCACTCCGGCATTCCGATACCGCTGCCCCAGTTGCTCCAGCAAGACCCCGCCTGCGGCCAGCGGGTCTGCGTCGCCGGATGCGATGAGGATGGGCAAGTCGCTGCGGATGCGGGCGAGTTGTGCGGGGTCTGCCAGGCGCGGCGCGGGGGCAAAGAGTGAGGGGATGACGTCGGGCGGCACGTCCCAGCCGCACCACGGGTCGGCCACGTAAGCATCGACCTCCGCAGCGTCGCGCGACAGCCATTCGTAGCCGGTGCGGTGCTCAAAGCCTGCGTTGAAGGCCGCGAGCCCGGCGGGCGCGTCGGCGGGGGCATTGGCCATGGCGGCGGCGAACAGGTCGAGGGCGGTGGAGCCTGACAGGATGACGCCGGACCAGGTGGATGAATGGTCGAGGATGGCCGCCTGCGCAGCGAACGAGCCCATGGAGTGGCCGAACAAAAAGAGCGGGAGCTGCTGCGGCCCATGCTGCGCACGCAGCAGTGCGCCGAACTGGGCCACATCGGCAATGAGGCCGCCGAAGCCTGCGCTGCGAAAGTGCCCCAGCTTGCCACCGGCCGTGCGCCCGTGGCCGCGATGGTCCACCGCGTGGACGATGAAGCCTGCGGCGTTGAGGGCCCGCGCAAAGCGGTCGTAGCGCTCGCCATGCTCGGCAAGGCCGTGGGAGATTTGCACGACGCCCACCGGTTGGCCCGGGGTTTGTGCCCAGGTGTAGGTGGTGACCCGGGTGCCGTCGGCGTTGGACTGGAAGGAGGAAGTGGTGGTGCTCATCGGGTCATTCTGGCACGCAGTTTGGTCGCCACGCCACGATGAAATTGCCACTGGCGTGGCCGCCACCACCTTCAGCGAAGCGCGCGGGCCGACTGCAGTGCTGCGCGAATTGCGCTGACCACGGCTTCGGGCTTCTCCAGCGGAATGCCGTGCCCGCTGTCCACCCACACCTGGGTGGACCCGGGGTACAGGTGGGCGAAGTCGGCGCGCTTTTGGCGCACGTCTTCGGCCAGCGCAGATGAAGCCCCCGGGGTTTGCAGTGCGCTGAGCACAAACACGGGCACCGATGGATCCACCGGCAGGCTGGCAACGCGTTGCCCGGTGGCGTCCAGCGCTGCCAGCTCTTGTTTGACCACGTCAGAGGTGCCCAGGCGGAAGGCCACTTTCAGCCAGGTCGGCCACAGGTCGGGGTTGCCAGCGCCTCGCATCTGCTCTGGGTGGGTGGAGTCCACCAACACCAGCGCTGCCACCTCGGCGGGGTATTGGCGCGCATACAGCTGCATGTACAGGCCGCCCAGCGAGTGGCCGACCAGCACATAGGGCGGCGGCAGCTGGCGGGCCCGGAGCAAGGCGCGCAGCTCTTGCACCACCTGCGCCCCCTCGCGCGGCTGGGGGGACGCGTCGCTGCGGCCATAGCCCGCGCGGTGGTAGGCCAGCGCGCGTGTTTCTGCCACGGTGTCAGGCCAGACCTTGGCCCACCAGTCCAGCCGGGCGCCCAGGCCGTTCTCAAACACCACCACGGGGGTGCCCTGCCCCGCCTGCACGTATTCCACCGTGCGCCCGTCCACCGTGTCGGTGGTGGCGCCGGGCAAGCTGGCGCAACCGCTCAAGCAGGCCGCCAGCAGCAGGCTGGCCCAGTGCCATCGGTTCATGGTCTCAAATCCTTTGCATACAGGTTCATGGCCCGCAGGCCAAAGCAGCGCGGTGCCATTGAGAGCGGCTCACAAAACTCAGCGAAGCGGTTCTGGCCAGGCGCTGTGTCGCAGGCAGTACGAGCAGTACGACAAGACACAGCGACGACGCCAGAAGAGTTTTGTCAGCCGGTCTTAGCAGCGCCCTGCCGTGCGCAGCAGCGCATTGCATTCCTTGGGCGCTGCGCGGCCCTGTGGCTGGGCGGCGGCTGCCGGTGCCTGGGCGCCGCCGTTGCCTGCGCTGCCCACCATGGCGGTGCAGATGGCGTCGGAGTGTGGTGTCTGGCCGAAGGTCATGGCCTTCTGAAAGCCCGTTACTCCGTACACGTAGCACCGGTAGCTGGCGCCATCGCGGGTGTTGACGGTGTAGTTGATGCGGCCGCCAGTTTCCTCCTGCCGGTCGGTGATGGTGAACTGGCCTGCCGTGCGGCCAATGGCTTGCCCCGTGCGCTGCTCCAGGCCCGCCTGGTCGAGGGTGGACGCGCAGCCGGTGAGGAATGCCACGGCCGCGACAAGGCCAGCGACGGATGTGAGAGACAGGGGGTGGTTGCGATGGTTCATGGTGTGAGTGGCAGTAATGGGAGGTGGTGGGTGAACGAGCGAAGGCGTGTGGGCAATGAGGTGGGTGATGACGGCAGGGCCGCAGCAGGGCGAATGCCAGGGTGCCCTTCTGCAGTCCCTGGGGTGAACGCAGGGGCCCGGTAGCGCATGCGCAGGCAAAGCTCCGCCCGGCGGCCTTGCAAAGCCGCCAGCCTGTGTTGAAGGGGGGGGTAAAACTCAGCCCGGTTTGCGGGCCACGATGAAGGCGCGGATGTCCTTGCCGCGCGTGCCGTGCCGCTCGATGCAGACGATTTGCAGGCCCTGTTGCACCATGGCCAAGCGCAGCCGCGGCTCGTCAAAACACAGCACCGGCGGGGCCTTGCCAATGGCGCGCATCAGGGGCACGGCTAGGTACGGGATCAGCGGGTTCATCTCAGCGACGCAGGCGGTCTTGGAGATCAGCAACCCGCCGGGGCGCAGCACCTTCACCAGCTGCCTGAGCGCGTCGTCCAGGTCGGTCATCAGGTGCAGCACGTTGAAGGCCAGCACGGCGTCGTACACCTCGGGCCCCGGGGCCATGGCCTCGGCGTCGGCCACCGCAAAGCGCAATGCAGGCGACGGCTGCGCGGCCAGCCGCTGGTGGGCGATGTCGATCATCTGCGACGACACATCGGTGGCCAGCAGGCTGCGGGTGAACGGCGCCAGGCGCAGCGCCGTGCTGCCGGTGCCGCAGCCAATCTCCAGCACGTCATGCTGGGGCGACAGCAGGCCCTGCACGCGCTGCAGCGTGGCCTCGTACCCAGCCAGGTCGGCAATGGGGTCGGTGGCGTACTTGGGCGCAATGCGGTCCCAGAAGCGCGCTTTGGCGGACGCAGCCGACGGCTTGGCGGCGGAGGGCAATGCGCGGGAGGCGGGAGCAATGGCAGAAGACGACATGGTGTGCAGACCGGGTGAAGTGCTGAAGCAGCGAGGTACAGAGGCAAGTTGCTGAGGCAAGTGCAATGAGCAACACCCAGATGCTATCCATGCATTGAAGCGCAGGAAACTGCGATAAATTGCAGTGAACATATACGTTTACGCATGGATAACCTCGACTGGAACCAACTGAAGGCCTTTTTGCAAACGGCGCAGACCGGCTCGCTGTCGGCCGCCGCACGCAAGCTGGGCCTGACCCAGCCCACCCTGAGCCGGCAGGTGGCGGCCATTGAGCAGCAGATGGGCGTGACCCTGTTTGAGCGCGTGGGCAAGGCCATGGTGCTCACGCCCGCCGGGCTGGACCTGCTGGAACATGCCCGCGCCATGGGCGCTGCGGCAGAGGCCCTGAGCCTGGCTGCCAGCGGGCGGTCGCAAGCCGTAGGGGGCGTGGTGTCGGTGTCTGCCACCGATGCTGTGGCGACACACTTGCTGCCCCCCATCCTGCAACGCCTGCGGGTGCAGGCGCCCGGTATTGCCGTGGAGGTGATCCCGTCCAACGCGCTGAGCGACCTGCAGCGCCGCGAGGCCGACATTGCCATCCGCCACGTGCAGCCCGAGCAGCCCGAGCTGATTGCCCGCCTGGTGCGCGAGGCCCGGGCCTGCTTTTACGCGTCGGAGAGCTGGGTGCAGGCCCACGGCCACCCGCGCAGCGCGGAGGACGCGGTGAATGCGGAGTTTGTGGGTTCAGACCGCGCCGGCCGGTACCTTGCCTATCTGCGTCACTACGGCTTGAACCTGAGCGAAGACAACTTCACCTGCTATGCCGATCACACCGTGACCCACTGGGCGCTGGTGCGCCAGGGCATGGGCATCGGCGCCATGATGGACGAGATCGCCCGCGAAACGCCGGGCATCGTCCGCGTGCTGGACGACGTGGCGCCGGTGCGTTTCCCCGTCTGGCTGGTGTCGCACCGCGAGTTGCGCACATCGCGGCGGATACGGGTGGTGTTTGAGGCGCTGGCAGAGGGGCTGGCGGTGGATCGCTGAGCGCCCGCACCGAAGGTCTGTGGAGGGCGAGCATGGCAACGGAGAAAGGGCCACCGCAGCGCAAGGTGAATGCAGGCGCACTACCCTCGCAACAACGCCAGCACCCTGATGAACATGACGACACTGCCCTCCGTGAAACCGCCACACGCCTCACTTGACGCTGCTACCGTGGGCGAGATCATTCAGATGGCGCTGAGCGACCACGTGAGCTTTGCGCAAATCCGCGCCGCGCACGGTCTGCACCACGATGAAGTCAAGGCACTGATGCGCACCCACCTGGCGCCGGGCAGCTACAGGGCGTGGCGCAAGCGGGTGAGAAAGTTTGGAGAACGGCGGGAGAACTACAAGTAGGCGGTGAGCAAGCGCCGCTCGGCACCTTTTCAGCACGTGTTCAGCACCCGTTCAGCCTTGCACCGGCAACATGGCGGCAAGGGACAAGGCGGCATGTGACCCCCGACCCTTCTCCACCTTTAGCCGCTGCAGGAACCACCATGAACACCGACCTCAAGAACTTTGTACTCCCCATCGCCCGGGCCGTCTCCGCCACGCTGTTTTTTGTGTTGAGCGTGGCCTTTGTCTCGGTGCCGTACAGCCTAGAGCAAGACCCCAGCGACGCGCAGCAGCTGACGCACCCCACAGCCCCACGCCACATGACCTGAGCCTGGGTGTCTGCGCAACCCAGCGGGGCCTGAACAAGCCCCATCAAGCGCGCAAATCCAGACGGGCCCAGGCAGCCATCACCTCCGGCTGCTTCTTGATCCAGTCGGCCGACATCACGTTGGCGCCCCAGTGGTGGATACGCGCCACGCCCTCCCCCATGTTCCACAGGTGCCTCAATTGCACGAAGAGCGGCAGGGCGGCGAGGTCGGCATCGGTGACATGGCCGCCGCCTGCGCGGTAGCCGGCCAGGTACTGCTGCCAACGCTTCAGCAAGGCTTCGTCGGGCTCCATGGAGGCCTTGCGCGGCAGGTTCGACCACAGCCACACACACAGGTCATAGGCCAGAAACCCAGGCCCGGCGTCATCAAAGTCGAAGAACGCGGCGCGGCGCACGCCCTCTGAATCGGTGTACACATGGTTGTTGAAGCCATGCGTGTCGCCGTGGCACATCACACGGGTCAAGGTGCTTTCAACCTCCGCCAACTGGCCCAGAAGGCGGTGAATCAGTTCGCGGTAGGCATCCAGCACGGTGGGGGCCACCTCAGGGTGGGCGGCCAAGTAGTCCAGCGTGCGGCCTGCCAGATGGTGGCCGTCCAGCACATAGCGGCTGGCGGGGCCGGTGTAGCTTTGCGCGGCGCTGTGAATTTGCGCCAGCGTGGCGCCGGTCAGGTGCAGGTCTTCGGGTGTGTCGGGGACGACACCTTCGCAGTGGCGGAAGAGCACCAGCACACGCGGGCCCTCGGGGAACGGCAGGGTCACGCTGGTTGCACCGTTTGCAGCCAACACCGGAGAGGCCACGCCCGCGCCCTGCGACTCCAAGTGGGCCAACAACGCCAGCTCAAAATCCACATTGAACGGACCGCGCGGACGAATGGCGCAGAGCCTTGCCACGTAACGGCTGCCATCCGCGGCTCGCACCGCGTAGTTGTCATTGAGGTTGCGACGGATCAGATAGCACTGCTGCACGGGCAGGCCGTAGTGACGTTCTACCCACTGCGCCACAGACGCGGCTGTGGCCGTGGTGTGGGAGGCAAACAGGACCGTGTCAGGCGATGGGGTTGGATGCATGCGGCATTCTGCATGCGAGCCATACGACGGATGCGCACGGACGGTGGCACATGGCGTGCCTTTGAGCAAAAGGCCCGCCAGCGCTTACTACTGGTGCGGAAGCGGTATCAAAACCATAGCACCACCCGCCACGCTTACCAGGGGAGTGGCGCGCCGCTGTAGGCGTAGAAGCTGCCCGTCTCCTCAGGCGTTAGACCATCCAGCACCCGCAGCATGTCGCCCGCCGCATCCGCCGCCGGGCGGCCAATTTCTGCGCCGTTGAACGGGGCCGACAAGGCTGAATTGACCGTGCCGGGGTGCAGCGCCACCAGCACGGCCTGCGGGTGGGTGCGGGCCAGTTCGATGGACGCCGTTTTGACCAGCATGTTGAGCGCGGCCTTGCTGGCGCGGTAGCTGTACCAGCCGCCCAGGCGGTTGTCGCCAATGCTGCCCACCTTGGCAGACAGCACAGCGAGCAGACCACGCCCCTGCTTGGGCAGCAGCGGTGCAAAGTGGGCCAGCACCAGTGCGGGGCCGAAAGTGTTGGTGCGGAAGGTGGCTTCCATCTGCGCGTAGTTCAACTGGCCCAGACGCTTTTCAGGCATGCCGTGAGGACCGTGCAGCAGGCCTGCGGCGTGGATGATGCAATGCCACAGCCCCTGGGCCTTGAGCTGCTGTGCGGCGGCGGAAATGGTCGCCTCGTCGTCCAAATCGACCGCTGGTTGGGTGTGGCGGCCCAGGCCCACGGCCAGGGCGCAGCGTGGGTCGGACTGCAGGTGGGCGAGGAAGGCGCTGCCGATGGCGCCGGTGGCGCCGATGACGAGGGCGCGGTAGCCGTCGGGCAATGACTGCAAAGAGGTGAACGGGCTTGCGGCGGGTTGAGCTTGAGACATGGCGCAGTCCTGCGGTGAGGGGTCTTGAGATGGTGAGGCAAACGGGCTACAGCGCATCCAGCCGCGTGCGCAAGCTGGCCGCATGCTCACGCAGCGCATCCAGCTGCGGGCCCTGCATCTTCTGCAGCTGGCGGTACACCATGCCAAGGCGAAAGTTGTTGCCCAGCGTGCCCTCGTTGCGCGCGAAAAAGTCCCAGTACAGTGCGTTGTAGGGGCAGGCGCCGTCGCCTACTTTCAGCTTCTTGTCGTAGCGGCAGCCCTTGCAATAGTCGCTCATGCGGTCGATGTAGGCGGCGCTGCTGACATAGGGCTTGGTGGCCAGCAGGCCGCCGTCGGCAAACTGGCTCATGCCCACGGTGTTGGGCACTTCCACCCATTCAAAGGCGTCGATGTAAACGCCCAGGTACCAGCGGTGCACGGCGGCGGGGTCGAGCCCCGCCAGCAGCGCAAAGTTGCCGATGACCATGAGGCGCTGGATGTGGTGGGCATACGCATGCTCCAGCGACTGGCCCACGGCGTGCTGCATGCAGCGCATGCGGGTGTTGCCCGACCAGAACCACTGCGGCAGGGGTGTGCTGTGGCCCAGGGCGTTGCGCTCGTCGTAGCCGGGCATGTGGGCCCAGTAGATGCCGCGCACATATTCGCGCCAACCCAATATCTGGCGGATGAAACCCTCCACCGCTGGCAAGGGCGCGGCGCCTGCGTGGTACGCAGCCGCGGCGCGCTGCACCACCTCGTGCGGGCGCAGCATTTTGGTGTTGAGCGCGAACGACAGCAGCGAATGGAACAGCCGCGCGCTCTTGGTGTTCATGGCGTCTTCATACGCGCCAAAGTCGGGCAGCGTGGTGGTGATGAAATGATCGAGCCACACCAGCGCCTCGGCCCGGTTCAGCGGCCAGCGCAGCGCGGCGGCCTGGGGGTTGCCAAAGCTTTGCACGCCTGCGGCCTCTATGGTGGCCCACAGGGCGCTGTGGTCGTGTGATGGCCTGGCGTCGGGCGGCAGCTCTGGCGTGCCAGGCCAGGGCTTGCGGTTGTCGTGGTCGTAGTTCCACTGACCGCCTTCGGGCTCGCCCGCCTCGTCCATCAGCGCCTGGTGGCGCTGGCGCATGCGGCGATAGAAGTGCTCCATGAGCCACTGCTTGCGGCCCTTGAACATCTCGGCCAGCTCGGTGCGGGTGGTGTAGAAATGTTCGCTGCTGACGGCCTGCACGTCAAAAGCTTGCAGGGCACCCCAGGTGCGCAACTGCGCGTCCAGCCGCCATTCGTCGGGGTGCTGGTATTGCAGGCGCTCGGCGCCGTAGAGCGCCATCAGGGCGGCCAGGTTGTCGGTGAGCGACTGGCGGTTGCTGGGGTCGTCTATGGCCACATAGCGCACTCGATGCCCCGCGTCGCGCAAGTGGCGGGCCAGGTCGCGCATGGCGGCAAAGATGGCGAGGATTTTTTGCGCGTGGTGCAGCACGTAGTCGGTCTCTTGCCGCACTTCCATCAGCACGTAGACCACGCCATCGTCGCGCGTGGCAAACCAGCCGTGCTGGGGATTGAGCTGATCGCCCAGCAGCAGGCGCAGGGTGTGCGCGCGTGGAGTGTTCATGCCGTGCCCCACATCCGGCGGTAAGTACCGTCGGCATCATGGTCGTGCGCCTGCTTGGTGGCATTGAAGCGGCGGCCACCACGCGGGTCGGTGCCGCGCCCGGCGATGTAAAGCCAGTTGCCCTGGTTGCTGTACACGTCGTAGTCCACCAGCTGCGATTCAAACCACGCGGCGCCCGCGCGCCAGTCGCCGCACAGGTCGTGGATGAGGTAGCTGGCCACCACCTGGCGCAGGCGGTTGCTCAGATACCCGGTGGTGGCCAGCTCGCGCATGGCGGCATCGACCAGCGGTTCGCCCGTGCGGCCCTGGCACCAGCGCTCAAAGCCCTGGTGGTTGTGCGGGGACTGGCGCAGCTGTGAAAGCCCACGAGCCCCATACAGCGCCGGCCCGTATTGCAGGTGCAGCAGCCGAAAGTAGTCGCGCCACAGCAGCTCGAACCACAGCCAGTAGGTGCCGTCGTTGGCACCGTGCTCGCGTTCAAACGCTTTCAGGCCGGCAAACACCTGCCGGGCCGAGAGCGCGCCGCTAGCCAGCCAGGGCGAGAACTTGCTGGAGTAATGCAACCCCGTAAGTCCATTGCGCGTGGCCTTGTAGCTGTGGGGCAGCTTGCGCGCCAGGTACTGCGCCAAATGGGCGAGTGCGGCGGTTTCGCCACCGTTGCAGGCGGATGTGCCGTAGGGAAAGGACGAGCGTGGGTCACACCCGGCTGCGTTATTGGGAACAGCGGTATCGGCGCCCTGCCCTGCACACGCAGGCACGGCGCCCGCCGCCAGCATCACATCGGGCGGCACCATCGGGGGCGGCAACAACGATGTGGGCGGGGGCAAAGGCGCTGTGGGCATGATGCCCGCACGCTCCACCTTCTGACGAAACGTGGTGAACACGCCGGGAAGCTCTGCCGCAGGCCAGAGCATGTCCTCAGGCTGGAGCAGGCTGCTGTGCCACACAGCGCGCACCGGCAGCCCGGCGGCGCGCAGGGCGGCGACTTGGGCCTGCTCAAAGGGGGCGGCAATGTCTTCGCACACCACGGCGCTCGCCCCGACGGCGTGGGCCAATGCGGGCAACACGGTGGCGGGCGGGGCATGGCACACCATGAGTGGATTGCCTTGCCCAGCCATGCGGGTGCCCAGGTCGCGCAGCGCGGCG
Organism: Acidovorax defluvii; assembly: GCA_003268905.1. Classification (GTDB taxonomy): domain Bacteria; phylum Pseudomonadota; class Gammaproteobacteria; order Burkholderiales; family Burkholderiaceae_C; genus Acidovorax; species Acidovorax defluvii. The sequence goes on along the minus strand of QLTU01000012.1, from coordinate 96,270 downwards.
GCTGCAAAGGCGCGGCGGTGCGTGCCCACGCGGGCAAAGCCCCAGGGCGTGGCTTCGTCTGCCCGGGGCAGGCACACCACGGGCAGCAGGTGGGTGGCGCCGCTGGCCAGCGCTGCAGCCAGCGCGGGCTGGTCGTGCAGGCGCAGGTCGTTGCGAAACCAGAACAGCACGGTGCTCATGCTGCGCCCTCCCCTGCCGACTTGTCGGTGCGCTTGCGTTCGCTGCGGCAGCGGTCGGAGCAGTACTTCACCTCGTCCCACACCTTTTCCCACTTCTTGCGCCAGGTAAAGGGCAGGCCGCAGTGTTGGCAGGTCTTTTGCGGAAGGTCTGATTTTTTGCGCATGCGCATGGTTCAAAAGTCCAGGGTTTGCTGCTGGGGGTGCTGGGTGGCGTGGCGTGCGCGGGCCTGGGTACGCGCCTGCGGGCTGCCGCCATCGCGAAACTGGCGGGAGCCGTGTTTTTCCACAATCGCGGCCTGGGCGGCGCGCACGGCGGGTTGGGCGCGCAGGCCGTGTACGCGGGCTTTGGCGGTGCGGGTGGCGGTGTCCAGGTCTACCAGCGGCACAGCAATGTCGTGGCCCACACGCACGCCGCAGCGGGCCTGCACATCGGGCGGCATGCGCCAGGGCTCCAGCAACCAAGCGTCAGGTACGCGGCGCATTGCGGCAAGCCAGTGGCGAACAAAGTGGCCGTGCGGGTCGTGGTCTTGCGCCTGCTTGATCGGGTTGTAGACGCGGGTGGTGTTGATGCCGGTGGTGCCCGCCTGCATCTGCATCTGGCTCCAGTGGATGCCGGGCTCGTAATCGAGAAACTGCCGCGCCAGCCACTGGCCCACAGGGCGCCAGTGCAGCCACAGCGGGTATGACGCCACCGACACCAGCATGGCCCGCATGCGAAAGTTGACCCAGCCCGTCTCGCGCAGCATGGCCACGCAGGCATCCACCATGGGCCAGCCGGTGCGCCCGGCCACCAGGGCGGCAAAGTGGGCCTCGTTCCAGTCGCCCTCGCGCAGGCCGTTGTAGCCGCGGTGCAGGTTGTCAAACTCCAGCGCGGGTTCGGATTCGAGTTTCTGGATGAAGTGGCAGTGCCAGTGCATGCGGCTCATGAAGGCCGTGAGACCCTGGCGCTGCCAGCCCGCACCGGGCTCGGCGCTGCCCTGCAGTTGCTGCTGGCGCCGCTGGGTGGCCTGCACCACTTCGCGCATGCCAAGGCAACCCAGGGCAAGGTAGGGCGAAAGGCGCGAGCAGGCCGTGGGCGCCGTGAGGGGCGATGAAATGCCACCCCGGTAACCCCGGCTGCGCTCGTGCAAAAAGTCTTGCAGCACCTGCCAGCCGCGCAAGCGTCCACCGCGCTGGCGCTGGGGTGGATCGTGAATGTCCAAGCCCGGCCATGCGCCTTCGGGCCAGGGCTCTGTGGGCCAGGGCAAGGCTCGCCCCGCCAGGCTGCCGGGTGCGGGCGCTGGCATCTGAGGCGCGTGCATGAAAGCCTGCCAGCGCTGGTGCCACACATCGCGCGTGGGCAGGCGGCGCACCACGCCGTGCTGGGCCCACTCACGCCAGGCTACGCCCTGATTTGCGCACCAGCGGGCCACGGCCTTGTCGCGCGCATAGGTGTGGCCGTTGCCGGTTTCTTCATGCGAAGTGAGGGTGTGAAACGGGGCCAGCGCGTGCAGGCGGGCCAGCACCTCGGGCACCTCGCCCACGGCCACTTGCAACTCGGCTCCGCAGCGGCGCAGGTCTTGCGCCAGGTCGGCAAGGCTCTCTTGCAAGAACCGATAGTGCTGCAACGCGGCGTCGGGCTGGGCCCACAGGCTGGGCTCGACCACATACAGGCAAAGCACGGGTCCGCGCTGCGCGGCCTGGGCCAGGGGTGCGTGGTCGTGCACCCGCAGGTCGCGCTTGAACCAGACAACGGTGTAGGCCATGGCGCGTGCCTTGTTCAGAGTGTCACGCAGCTTGCACCTGCTGCGCCAGCGCACGGCCGCTGAGCCAGGCGCCTTCAGCCTTGCCGCCGTTGAGCCAATCTCCGCACATACCCAGCCGCAGCGATGCGTCCCACCAACTGCCCAGCGCCAGCGGGGACTCGCTGTCGGCATAGCGCCAGCGATGGGCTGTGGCGGCCAACGGTGCGGGGCCGCCCAATGCGACAAAAGCGGCGATCAATGCATCGGTGACTGCATCAGCGTCATCTTCCATGTGCGCATCGCTCCACTCGGGGCTGGCGTGCAGCAGCCAGGTCTCGGGGCCAGTGCGACCGGGTTTGCTGCTGTCACGGGCCACCCAGCGCAGCGGGCCGGTGTTGATGAACACGCCCTCCCACGGCATGGCCACAGGGGCTGCGTAGCGCAGCATCACGGCCCAGCTGCCGCGCATGCGGACGCTGGCGGCTACGACGGTGCCTGCAGGTGCTACAGGTGCCAGCAACGGCACTGCCTGCGGGGCAGGCACGGCCAGTACTACGGCGCCATACCGCTCGGGGTGCGCCCCCTGCTCTGCGGAGGTGATGGCCCAGCCATCCGTATGCCGATCCAGGCGCTGCACAGTGGTTTGCCATTGGGTGCGTGCCGATGCTCCGGCGCGCTCTCCCAGGTTCTGCACCAGCCAGGCGGCGGGTGATGTCATGCGCGGTGTGCCCACAAAACGCTCCAGCGGCGTGTGCAGCGGGGCAAAGGCGCTGCCGTCAAAGCTGGCCAGGCGGGCATTCCACAAGTCGGCCACGCCGGCCTGCTGCCAGCGCGCCACCTCGGCGCGGAACGCCGCGTCACGCGCGGTGAAGTATTGCGCGCCATGGTCGCACTGCCACGGGCCGTGGGCGTCTTCGGCGCGCCGTGTGCTCATGCGGCCCGATGGGCCCCGGCTTTTGTCGAAGAGATGCACTGTGTGGCCCGCCTGCAGCAGCGCATGTGCGCACGACAAGCCCGAGAGGCCTGCGCCAATGACGGCGACGGGCCGCAGACCAGCGGCACTCATGGCTGCGGATCGGTGCGCCCGTGGGTCACCCAGATCAGTGACTGGGTGTCGATGCCCAAAGCACTGGCGCGTGCAACAAGCCGGGCACGCACGGAGGGCGCAAGCTGCTTGGTGCGCGACAAGATCCAGCAGTAGCTGCGGTCTGGCCCCACCACCAGCGCCCACTGGTAATCCGGATCCAGCGCTGCCACATGGTAGCCACCGTAAAACGGGCCAAAGAACGACACCTTGAGCGAGGCCGTTTGCACATCGCCTGTGAACAGCGCCTTGCCCAGCGCCTGGCGCCAGTCGTTCTTGGCGGTGTCAAAGCCCCGGTTGACCACACGCACACTGCCATCGGCCTGACGCTGGTACGTGGCGCTCACGTCCGTCATGCCGCGTTCAAACGAGTGATCCAGGCGCGCCACCTCGTACCACCGCCCTTCGTAGCGGGCCAGGTCAAACGGAGTGACGGCGGAGATGCCGGAGGGCGGGCTGGTGGATGTGCAACCGCTGACGGCCAGCAAAACCGTTGCAGAAAAGATCAGCGCGAGCCGACGAACCAAGGGGGAGGAAAACAGCATGTATTACCAATCAGTCGCAAAACAAACCAAATGGTAGCTCATTTGCAAAAATGGCAGTGATCATCAGCCCCCCACTGTAGTAACCCAGCACACCCCCCTCGGGGCGTGAAATGCGCCAGCTCGCCGCCCGATGCGCAGTTCTGGGCTGCCCCATGGTTGCGGACTCAGGTGTCCGACAAAAACCCGTCCACCAGCGCAAATTGCTCTGGCACATTCAGGGCGGGCGCATGGCCGCAACCCGGCACCTCGACCACCTGCAGCAGGCCGCGCATGCCGGGGCCCCGGGTGAGCATCTCGGCCGTGGTTTCGGGCAACACCAGATCCGACTGGGCGCCGCGCAGGCACAGCACAGGGATGTCGAGCGCGTCGTAGTGGTCCCAGATCAGGTAATCGTTGGCATGGTGCGTGAACTGCTGCACCATGGCCGGGTCGTAGTGCGGCGTCACGCGGCCATCGGGCAGGCGGCGAATGGAGGTTTCGGTCAACTGCCGCCACTGGGCATCGCTGAGCCAGCCGTAAGGCTGGTACACCTGCCGAAAAAATGCCTCCAGCTCCATCACCGTGTCAAACGCAGGCGGCTGGCCCGCATAGGCCTTGATGCGCTCCAGCGCGGCATCGGCCAGGCGGGGGGCGTTGTCGTTAAGCAGCAGGCGCATGATGCGGCCCTTGAGCTGCGGCTCGAAAAGCCCTGACGCGCACACCGTGCCAATCGCGCCGCCCATAGAGGTACCAATCCAGTGCGCCATGTCGATACCCAGCTGCGCGAACAGGTCGGCGGCAATGCGCGCATAAAACGACAGCCGGTATTCGTCCCTCGGCGTCCGCGCCCACTGGCTCAGGCCCCGGCCAATGGTGTCGGGGCAGATCACGCGATAGCGGCTGCTCAAATGCCGCGCCAGCGCGTCCATGTCACGCCCGGTGCGCGCCAGCCCGTGCCAGGCGATCACCACGGGAGCCTCGGGCGCACCCCATTCGGTGCAATGAATTTCATAACCGGCGCAGCGGATGTAGCGTGAGGAAGGAAGCATGGTGCTCAGCCTTTTGAAACAGAAACGGGGTGGCTGCGTGCCCATGCGGCTGGTTCTAATCAGACGCCAACAGCACCAAGGCCACCTGGGGCCGATCGCGTCAAGGAGCCACCTGCATCACGCCCAGCTGGTGGGCATTGATCAGGCCTGTGAGCGTGTCGCGTGCAAAGGAGGCAACGCGCAAGATGTTATGCATCAACGCGTCAGCGCTAGCCCGCAGCATCACCCACGGCGCCACTTGGACAATGACGTTCTCATCCGCCCGGATGGGCGGTGCAGTCCCGCACCGGAATCAAGGGCCAAGGCTGCCAAGCAGATGGCGGCGCATCGCTTCCATCGTGTTGGCATCGCAGCAGACTCCAGTGCGGGGCGCGTGACACAGGCGCTCAGTTGGGAACGTTCAGCGACGTGCCGGCAAAGCCAATCTGGTTCGCAGCTACAGGCACCGCCACAAACGGCGGCACGTTGGCAGCCGTGATGGCCGGGGCAGCACCTGCCACACCGCCGCGCGGCGTGGTGCGCACCACCTGGCTCGCGGGCAAGGCGGCACCCGACTTCAGGTGCGCATACATCGCATCCATCGCCTGGTTGAAGTAGGGGTGCAAGGGTACAAAGCGGGTGTCAAAACCGCCGAACGGCAGAAAGGTGTCGAAATGCTGGCCGTTTGTCACCTCGATGTAGCGCAGCTTGCTGGCGGCACCTTCCACTACCTTGTTGTAGGCGGCGTAGGCGCGCGAGTTGTTGTTCACCGGTACCAGGGCATCGCTGCGGCCACTGACGATGATGGTGGGCTTGCCGCGCAGGTTGCCGTTCAGCACCACCTCGGCAATGCCCGCCCGCACCGCGTCGCTCTGCGCCTTGGTGGGTGTGGATGCGGCCGTCAGGCTCGCGCCGCTGACCGGGTCAGATCCCGTGACCAGCGCACGCTGGCACAAGGCGTTGTCCAGGCCAAAGTCCGCCACGCCGGTGGATGGCGACACGGCAAACTGCCACGCCTTCGCCCCGCCCACCGAGTCGTTGTAAACCACCGTCGCAGGTGTGCCGTTGGCGGTGCCATTGGCCGTGGCAAAGCTCTGCGCCAGCGTTGCAGGCGCCACCGCCACCGGCACGCCTGTGGCGTTCACCGCCGCAAAGCTGGTGTTGCACACATTGGCCTCGACGGGGAATCGCCCGTAGCTCACCGGGTACATGGCCGACAGAATGGGTCCGTTGCCCAGGGCATAGTGGGCGTTGTGCATCTGGTCGTTATCCGGCGTCCAGCCATAGGCGCGCAATTTGTTCAGCGCATCCTGCGACCGGGCGGCCGTATCGGCACCGCTGACCAGCCCCTTGGCCGCCAAGCCATCGCAGCGTGCCGCGGCCCGCGCCGTCATGCCCACCAGCTGGATGTAGTTGAAGATGGACGTCTCGCTCATGGCCGCGTCCGCCGCCAGCGCAGCGCAGGGCTGGTAGATGTTGCCGTAGGTCGTGTAATCGGCCAACGTCTTGCCGTAACCGCTGACTGCGGCACCACCAAACTGGATGCCATAGCCGCTGGTGGTTGGCATTTCAGTGACGGGCTCAGAGGCCACCACGCCATCAATCAGCCCACCGCTGTCTTTTTCGGCCGCACCCAGCGAAGCAGCACCGCCGTTGGATGCAGAGCCGGCAATCACGATGGTGTTTTCCGGCGTGAACGGCACCGGATTGGCGGCCGTCCCATAGCGGTCGTTCAGCACAAACATGGCATAACGCCCGGCCGCCAGCGTGTCGTTGCCCCAGTCTTTTTCGGGGTTCTGCTGCGAGTGCACCTGCTTGATGGCCAGGCGGTTCGGGAACAGCGCGTTGTAGGCGGTGCGCGCTGCATCGGTGATGTTGGCGGCAAAGAAATTGAGAGAGCCTGCGGCCGTGCGGGTGGCGCGTGTGCCATCAATTTTGTGCACGGTGTCGTCCATCATGTCGTACAGGCCAACGCCCTTGCCGGCATCGGTCAGGGCCACGGCACAGCCCTTTTTCAGGCCCCACTCGCCGGCCGTGCCGATGGCGCCATAAACCCCGCGCGATCCCGACGAGGCGCCCAGTACCACGCAGGGGTTGGCCTGGTTGAAGCTGTCGGGCACCTGCACCGCAATCACCGTCCGCTTGCGGCCCGAGCCGTCGTCGAGCACCGCCACGTATTCGCGGCCCGGAATCAGCCCCTCGCCGGTCGTGACTGCGCCTGCAGCCGTGACATTGGGGCCATACAGGCTGCCGTAGCCCCCATTGACTGAGTAATCCAGAATGCCGCGGTAGTTGGAATACAGCGCATTGCGGCGCAGCTCTGCCGCTGTGGGGTTGGCGGGATCGGCATAGGCCGGCGTGGCGGCGCCCAGCCCGGTTTTGCCAATGCCACCGGTCAACAAGTCCTGCGTGGCGGCAGTGTCCCCCTTGCCCGCTGTTGTAGCCGGGTAGACCGTGGCGCTCACCGGTGTGATGCCGGCCGGAAGGTCATTGGTCGGGTTGGATGAGCCCCCGCATGCGGCCATCACAGCCCCTGCCAACGCAGTCATGGCCACTTTCAGGGCGCGGTTGTCGTGCAGATTCACTTTCATGTTGTCTCCTTTTTCACTGACACAAAAACGCGCTCAGGCTTGGGCGCGCAGAGATCGCAGGCGTCCAACGACGCCGGAGGGAAAGTAATAAACCGAGAGCACAAACAGCACGCCCAGCCACAGCAGCCAGCGGTCGGGCGAGAGCAGCGCCGACAGCCATGGCAGGCCAGTGGTGGCCTCATGCCCCAGGCGCAACAAATCCTGCAGGTAGCTTTGCGCCACCACAAACAGCACAGCACCAATGACCGAGCCGTAGATGGTGCCCATGCCGCCAATCACCACGATGAGCAGGCAGTCCATCATGATTTCAAAGCTCAGTGAGGTGTCGGGCCCGTTGTAGCGCAGCCATAGCGCCAGCATGGCACCCGCCAGCGTGGCAAACAGTGCCGACAGCACGCTCGATGTGGTGCGGTAGACCACCACGCGATAGCCGATGGCCTCGGCGCGGAACTCGTTCTCACGGATGGCCTGCAGCACACGGCCAAAGGGCGAATTGACGATGCGCAGCAGCGCAAGCACCAGCACCACGGCCGTGACGCACAGCACGTAGTAGGTGATCAGCTTGCCGTCGATGAGCACGCCCAGCACTTCGTTTTCAAAGGGCTCGAAGCTCGGCGAGAGCAGCTCGGGCACCTTGAAGGTCAGGCCGTCCTCGCCGCCGGTGATGTCCGACAGCTGCGAGGCCAGCGTCTGGAACGCCGCCGCCACGGCCAGCGTAATCATGGCAAAAAAGATGGCCCGCACCCGCAGCGAAAACAGCCCCACCGCCAGCGACAGCAACAGCGACAACAGCAGCGCACCGCCAATACCCACGCCCAGCGCAGCCCAGGTGGGCCCCATGCGCGTGGTGGCCACAGCAATGCCGTAGGCACCAATGCCAAAGAACATGGTGTGCGCAAAACTCACGATGCCGGTGTAGCCCAGCAACAGATCGAAGCTGGCCACCAGCACCACGAAGACCAGCACCTTGGCCGCCACATTGAGCGCCTTGACGCCGGGAAACAGAAACGGCGCGAACGCCAGGCCCACAAAAATGGCCACGAGAATGCCCGCCAGCACCTTGCTGCGCGGGTAGTCGCCTGAGAGAAGTCGTTGGAACATGGATATGTTTCCGTTATTTATGCTGTTCACGGATCACTGCGCCCGCAACTGGCGTGCACGAAGCCAGCGGCCGCCGTGCAAGGGCCGCCCCGCCGCACTGGCGGCGTCCCCCTTCCAGGGGGAAGGCGCGAAGCGACTCAGGGGGTTTCATCGGTTGGTGACCGGGTACACACCCTGCGGCCGCCACAGCAAAATGGCCACCATCAACGCAATGTTCGAGAACAGCGCCACCTTGGGGGCCAGAAAACCCGTGTAGTTGGCCATCAGCCCCACCAGCAGCGCACCGATGAGCGCACCGCCCGTGCTGCCCAGCCCGCCGATGATTATGACGATGAAGATCAGCACATTGACCTGCGCGCCCATCTGCGGCACCACGCTCTGCTGGTAAAGCCCCCACATCACACCGCCCAGGCCCGCCAGCGCCGAACCCACCACGAACACACCCACGAACAGGCGGCGGATGCGGTAGCCCAGGCTTTCGACCATTTCACGGTCCTGCACGCCAGCGCGGATCAGCAGGCCCACCTTGGTGCGCGAAAGCGTCCAGGCCAGCACGCCGAAGACCACCAGGCCCACCACCACGGCGATCAGACGGTATTTTTCGATGGCGGCATCGCCCACCAACAGCGAGCCGCGCATGCCTTCGGGCAGCGGCAGCGGTATCTGCGCCGGGCCCCAGATGACCTTGATGAGTTCTTCACCAATGATCATGCCGCCCATGGTGATGAGGATCTGCTTGAGGTGCTGGCCGTACACCGGGCGCACGATGAAGCGCTCGAACGCCAGGCCCACGGCGCCCGCCACCGCCATGGCCACCAGCATGGCGGGCAGCACCGCCACCATGTTGCGCCACAGCTGCTCAGAGCCCGTCCAGTCGCCCATGGCACCCAGCACGCTGGTGGCCACAAAAGCGCCCAGCGCAATGAACACGCCGTGGCCGAAGTTCAGCACATCCATCAGGCCGAACACCAGCGTGAGGCCCGAGGCGATGATGAAAATGATCATGCCCATGGCCAGCCCCGCCACCGTGAGCGTGAGCCAGGTGCTGGGCGAGCCGATGAAGGGCAGCACCAGCAGCGCCAGCGCGGGCACCAGCGCCAGCGGCTTCCAGTCGAAATCGCGGGTGTTCATGCGTGGGCTCCTGCTGCGCCGCCAGTGGCCACACGCACAAACCTCACCGCGCACCCGGCGTTGGCCACACCGCAAAACACTACTAATTTTATAGCTGCTAGCGCTTTACCATAAAGGGCTAGATGCCAAAATGGCTTCAAATCAAAACATCTCATAGCGCCAGCCCCAGCAGCGAACGCTGCAACGCCTCGTCTTCGGCCAACGCGGCCATGCTGCCCGCATGCACCACCTGGCCGTTGTCCATCACGGCGACGGTATCGCCCAGGCGCTTGGCAAAGTGGATGTTCTGCTCGACCAGCAAAATGGTCACGCCGCTCTTCTTGAGCTGGTCGAACGCCTCGATCATGTTGTTGATGATGGCGGGCGCCAGGCCCTTGCTGGGCTCGTCGATGATGAGCAGATCGCGCGGCTCGACCATGGCGCGCGCCACGGCCACCATCTGCTTTTGTCCGCCGCTGAGCTTGCCGGCCGGGTGGTTCCAGAACGTCTCGACCGGCGGGAAGAGCTTGAAAATCCACTGCAGGCGCTGTGCGTCCATCTGCGCCGCGTTGCGCGCCTGGCGCGCAGCCAGCAGCATGTTTTCTTTCACCGTGAGGTCGGCAAAGATGCCCATGTTTTCGGGCACATAGGCGATGTTCATGCCCGCGATCTGCGGCGTGTGCAGTGCCGTGATGTCCCTGCCGGCAAAGCGCACTGCGCCTTTGGATGCCTGCCACAGGCCCATGATGGTGCGCAGCGTGGTCGTCTTGCCCGCGCCATTGCGCCCCAGCAGCATGGTCAGCTGGCCCTTGGGCACGACGAGGTCCACGCCATGCAGGATGTGATACGCCCCGATGTGCGTGTGCACGCCCTTCAACTCCAGCAAGGCATCCACAGGTGCCACTGCGCGTGCGCCGCGCCCCAGCGGGGCGGAGCTTGCGCCATGGGACAACCCGGCGGCGGTCATCAGGACCATGCTCATGCGGCCTCCTTGTCGGCATCTTTGGCAGCATCTTTGGAAATGCCCAGATAGGCCTCTTGCACCACGGGCGAGGCAATCACTTCGGCCGGGGCGCCATCGGCCACCAGCGTGCCGTTGGTCAGCACGATGATGCGGTCGGCCAGCTCGCGCACCACGTCCATCTTGTGCTCGACCAGCAGGATGATCTTGGTCTTGTCCGTTTTCAGCTCGCGGATCAGGTTCAGGATCACGGGGGCCTCGTCGTGGCCCATGCCGGCGGTGGGCTCGTCGAACATGTAGACCTGCGGCTCCAGTGCCATGAGCAGCGCCACTTCGAGCTTGCGCTGGTCACCGTGCGGCAGGCTGGCCACGGGGGTATCGCGACGTTCCAGCATCGACACGGTGTGCAGGATGGCTTCGGCCCGCTCGGTCAGCGCCCGGTGGTCGCTCCAGATGCTCCACAGGTTCAGCCCCCGGCGGTGCGCCCCGGCGCGCGTGGCCTGCACGGCCAGGCGCACGTTTTCGAGCACGCTGAGGCCCGGGAACAGGTTGGTGAGCTGAAACGCCCGCCCCAGCCCGGCGCGCGTGCGGGCCGATGGCGACTGCCCCGTCAGGTCCTGCCCGCCCAGCGTCACCGTGCCGCTGGTCGCTTTGAGCTACCCCGAGATGAGGTTGAAGTACGTGGTCTTGCCTGCCCCGTTGGGGCCCACGATGGCGGTGAGCGTGCCCGGCTCGAACGAGCAGGTCACGGCGTTCACCGCCACATGGCCACCGAAGCGGATGGTCAGGTCATGGGTCGCCAGCATCGAAGGTCGAGGCTCCACAGGAATTTAAAGGAAAAGCAGCCCTAGCGCTTTATGGGAAAGCTCTTCAAGCTATCAAAACAGGAGTAACTGGCCCACCAGCGCGCGGTGGGCCCTGGCCGTCAGCGCTTGTTCCGGATCGGAACCTGCATCTCTTCAGGCTTGATCTCGCGCACCAGCTCGGGCACGCCCCAGGCGAAGGCCGGGTCCACCTTGATCTTGAAGTGGTACATGCTCTGCAGGGCCTGGTGGTCCTCCTTGCGGAAGGTCATCTTGCCCTTGGGGGTGTCAAAGCTCATGCCTTCCATGGTCTTGATGAGCTTGTTGGTGTTGACATCGCCGCCCGTGGCCTTGAGTGCCGTGACCAGCGCCATGGCCGAGCTGAAGCCCCCGCCGTGAAGAAATCGGGCGGCGCCTTGAACTGCTTGTAGTGCGCGGCCACCAGGGCTTCATTCACGGGATTCTTGGGAATGCCGAAGTAGTAGTAGGTGGCGCCTTCCATACCCGGGAAGTTCTTGAAGCTGGCCATGGCGGGCAGGATGTTGCCGCCCGTGGCGATCTCGATGCCGTAGCGCTTGAGGTCCATGTCGGCAATCTTGAACGGGTTGCCCGCGCCGGCCCACAAGATCCAGATGATCTTGCGGCCCGGCTGGTCCTTGAGCTTGTCGATCAGGCGCTGCGCGCCAGCGGTGAAGTCGGTGGTGCTGGTGGGCAGGTATTCCTCGTGCGCCAGCTTGGCATTTTTGATGGCACCCTTGAAGGCTTTCACGCCATCACGGCCAAAGGCGTAATCCTGTGCCAGCGTGGCAATGGTCACCCCGGCCTTATCGATGGCCACGGCATTGCTGATGGCGTCCTGGCTGCTGTTGCGGCCGGTGCGAAAAATGTATTTGTTCCACTTGTCGCCCGTGATGGCGTCGGCCACAGCGGGCTCCACCAGCAAAATCTTTTTGTATTCCTCGGCCACGGGCAACATGGCAAGCGCAACGCCCGACGACGTGGGGCCCACGGCGATGTCTGCCTTGTCGTCCGAGTAGGCGGAGGCCAGCAGGCTCTTGCCCAGGTCGGGCTTGCCCTGGTCGTCCCGCTCGATCACCACGATTTTTTTGCCGTTGACGGCCATGGTGCCGCCGGTGGCGTAGTCCAGGCCCATCATCAGGCCGGTTTGCGTCTGCTTGCCATAGGCTTCGAGCGGACCGGTCTTGCTGTAAACGTGGGCTATGCGGATTTCGCCCGACTGGCTGAATACGGGGGCAGACAGTGTGACAGCCAGGGTGGCCAGTGCGACCAGGGTGCGGCGTTGCATGGGGTTGTCTCCTTGTGTTTTGACTGAACATTGCACAGTTCGTGCCACGCATCAAACTGTTGATTTGTATGGTTTATTTATCCGCATCGAATAACCATGTCTGAATTTCAGACAGATTAAATGCCTGACATTCAGACATTTGTTTGATTTTTACTCAGGGTTTTCCAGACGTCCGTACAGCGTGGCGCGCGAGATGCCCAGTTGCCGCGCCGTCGCCTGTTTGTTGCCGCCATGGGCTTTGAGCGCTGCCGCTATGGCGCGCTGCTCCAGTTCGGCCACCTGCTCGGCCAGGGGACGCAGGTAGCACTCGTCGCCCAGCGCCCTGGGCTCTGACACGGCATGGGGCACGGGTGCCGCAGGCTCCACCCCTGCTTCGCGCAGGATGTTTTCGAGCTGGTAGGCATCAATGGATTGCGAATCGCTGCGCATGGCAGCCTGCTCCAGCACGTTGCGCAGCTCGCGGATATTGCCGCGCCAGGGTTGGCCCGCCAACAGCGCCATGGCATCGGCCTGCAACTCAGGCGGCGCCGTGCCGTTGCGCAGGGCCAGGTCTTCGCCCAGCACTTCGACCAGCGCCGGGATGTCGCTGCGCCGCTCGCGCAGCGGCGGCACGCGCACCGGCAGCACATGCAGGCGATAGAAAAGGTCTTCGCGAAACCGGCCCTCGCGCACCAGCGCACCCAGGTCACGCGAGGTGGCGGCCACCACGCGCACATTGAAGGGCACCAGCTTGTTGGAGCCCAGCGGCTCGATCTCGCCCTCTTGCAAGGCGCGCAGCAGCTTGGCCTGCAGGCTTTGCGGCATGTCGCCGATTTCATCGAGAAACAGCGTGCCGCCATCGGCCAGCTTGAACTTGCCATCGCGCCCCTTGCGGTCTGCGCCGGTGTAGGCGCCAGGGGCCACGCCAAAAAACTCGGCCTCCAGCAATGTGTCGGGCACAGCGGCAATGTTCACGCTGACAAAGGGGCCGCTGGCACGGCTGGACGCCGCGTGGATGGCATGGGCCAGCAGCTCTTTGCCAGTGCCGGTTTCGCCGAGCAGCAGCACGGGGCTGGACGACTGCGCGGCACGGCGCGCCTGGCGCTTGACCTCGGATGCCGCGGGGCTCGACCCGACAAAGCTGGCAAAGGTGTATTTGGCGCGCCGCTGGCCGTCGCCCGACACGGCCAGCGAGCGGCTGCGCTGGCTGGCCAGCTCGCGCCGCGCATCATCCAGGTCGCGCTGCAACAGGGCAAACTTGCCGATCAGGGGTTGCAGCGTGGTTTCGGGGTGGTCAAACAGCACGATGCCAATGGCACCAATCACCCGCTCGGCGTCGTCGCGCAACGGTATGCGGCTGACCACAAAGGTGCCCGCCTTGTTGGTGAGCAGATCAATCAGCACCGGCTGGCCGGTTTCGAGCACGCGGCGCATCTGGGTGTTGGGGATCACCTCTTCGACCGTGCGGCCGACAAACTGGTCCACCGACGAGAACCCCAGGGCGGGCAAAAAGCGCTGGTAACCCTCGTTCACCCAGACGATGCGGCCGCTGCGGTCCACCAAAAACATGCCCTGGCTGACGCTGGAGAACAACTGGAACATGGAGCGCGCCGCCAGCTCCAGAATGCCCTGGGCATCCATCGGCAGTGCGGGGGCTTCTTCATTGAGCAAGGGCATGGCCGCGATGGTAGCGCGCCCCGGCCCGCCGTGGCGCTATCGGAGTCGTGCGCACAATTGCTATTTATTCAATAGCTGCTCGCGCTTATCCATCAAGGGCTTCAGCCCGATTTAATGCAAAAATCGGCAAAGCACCCCATCCACCAGCCGGCAGCCTCACGCATCGAGCTGCTGCAGGCGCGCCAGCTTGCGCCGCGCCATGTGCTGAAAGAGACGCGGCAGGATCAGCACCGCCAGCACGATGATGAGCAGCGTGAGCGACATGGGGCGCTGCACAAAGACGAGCCAGCTGCCCTCGCCAATCGACACCGCATTGCGCATCTGTGCCTCGGCCAGCGGCCCCAGGATCATGCCGACCACCACGGGCGCCGTAGGAAAGTCAAAGCGCCGCATCAGCACACCCAGCAGGCCAATGCCGTACAGCAGGAACAGATCGAAGGTGCTCTGGCGCATGCCGTAGGCACCCACCGTGGCAAAAATCAGGATGCCCGCATACAACTGGGGTTTGGGGATTTTCAGCAGCTTCACCCACAGGCCCACCATGGGCAGGTTCAGCACCAGCAGCATCACGTTGCCGATGTACAGCGAGGCAATCAGCGCCCACACCAGCGTGGCCGAGGTGGTGAACAGCTGGGGACCGGGGTTGATGCCGTAGTTCTGGAACGCGCCCAGCAGCACCGCCGTGGTGTTGGAGGTGGGAATGCCCAGCGTGAGCAGCGGGATCATGGCCGCCGTCACGGTGGCATTGTTGGCGGCCTCCGGGCCGGCCACGCCTTCGATCGCGCCCACGGTGCCGAACTCGGCCTTGTCGGTGTCCTTGGCCAGCTTCTTTTCGGTGGCGTAGCTCAGAAAGGTCGGAATCTCGGTGCCGCCCGCCGGAATGCAGCCAAACGGCGTGCCGATCAGCGTGCCGCGCAGCCACGCGGGAATGGAGCGCTTCCAGTCGCGCCCGGTCATGTGCACGCGGCTCATGCGGTTGCGCGACTCGACCACGCGGCCTTCGTACATCGCCGCATACATCACCTCGGCCACGGCAAACAGGCCCACGGCGACCAGCACGATGTCGATGCCGTCGAGCAGCTCAGGCTTGCCGCCGGTGTAGCGCGCCGCGCCAGAAATCTGGTCCATACCAATGCAGCCGGCCGCCAGCCCCACGAACAGCGCGGTGATGCCGCGCACCGTGCTCTTGCCCAGCACCGCGCTCACGGTGGTGAAGGCCAGCACCATCAGCATGAAGTATTCGGGCGGGCCCAGCTTCACGGCAAAGTCGGCCACATAGGGGGCAAACAGGGTCACGACCACGGTGGCAACGGTGCCCGCCACGAACGAGCCAATGGCCGATGTGGCCAGCGCCGCCCCGGCGCGGCCGCTCTTGGCCATCTTGTTGCCCTCCATGGCCGTGACCATGCTGGCGGTTTCGCCCGGCGTGTTGAGCAGGATGGAGGTGGTGGAGCCGCCATACATGGCACCGTAGTAGATGCCGGCAAAAAAGATCATCGAGGCCGTGACCTCAACCTTGGCCGTGATGGGCAGCAGCATGGCCACCGCCACCGCAGGGCCAATGCCGGGCAACACCCCCACAGCCGTGCCCAGCGCACAGCCCACCAGGGCCCACAGCAGGTTGGCGGGCGTGGCGGCAGTGGCAAAGCCCGCCATCAGTGCATCAAAGATTTCCATCACAACCACCCGGTTTGCGTGAGCCCTGGCAGGTTGATGGCCAGGAACTGCGTGAAAGTCCAATAGACAGGCGCCGAGATCAGCACGCCCGTCACTCCGTCCACCGCCCAGGTGCGCGCTGTGCCGGCGTCTTGCCCCGCAGCCCGGCGCAGCCCTTGCACGGCCAGCACATAGCACAGCGTGCAACTCAGGATGAAGCCCACCGTGGTGATGAGGGCGGCGTTGAGCAACAGGCCGGCAGACACCCACACAAAGGCAGGCTTGTCCGCACGGGCGGCGCCATTGGGCTCTTCCATCGCACGAAATCCGCCCGATCGCGCCTCCCACAGCAGCACGCCGCCGCACAGCGCCAGCACGCCTGCCACCAGCCACGGCAGAAAATTGGGGCCAACGCCGCTGTAGCCCGCGTTCGATGGAATATCAATGGCGCCCAGCGCCAGCGCAGCAGCGGTCAGCAGCACGCCTGCGGCCACCACGGTTTGCATGCGCGTGGCCTGCAGGTTGCTGGCAACGCCGGGTTCGGTGCCCGAACTAGAGGAATCAGGGGTTGTCGGATCAGACATGCGGGGTCTTTCTCAAGCCCTTGGGCACAGGGCCCAAGGTGCGCAACACAGCGCGTAATACCGTGCGCAATACGGTGCGCACTGCAGTGATCGCACACAAAACCGCCGTGCGCCCACCGGGCGGCCGCACGGCGCAGGGGCACGGTTCAGACCATGCCCGCCTTGACCATGGTGGCGCGCAGGCTGGCAAATTCGTTGTCCACAAAATTCGCAAACTCGTCGCCCGCCATCCAGGCCGGGGTCCAGTCGTTCTTCTGCAGCGATTCGGCCCAGCTCTTGCTTTTGACGGCCTTGGCGACCATCTCCGTCAGCGCCTTGCGCTGCTCGGCCGTGATGCCGGGGCCGGCATACACGCCGCGCCAGTTGCCAATCTCAACGTTGATGCCCTGCTCCTTGAGCGTCGGCACCGTGGAGTTTTTGAGACGCTGGCCTGAGGTCACGGCAATGGGCGTCATCTTCTTGGTGGCGATGTACTCGGCCATCTCGCTATAGCCGCCACCGCCAATCGTCACGTTGCCGCCCAGGATGGCTGCAATCGCCTCGCCACCTCCCCGGAACGCCACGTAGTTGATCCTGGCCGGGTCCACGCCCACTTCGCGGGCGATCATCGCAGCGGCAATGTGCTCGGTAGAGCCGCGCGAGCCGCCACCCCACTTCACGCTGCCGGGGTCTTTTTTGAGCTGGGCAATGACCTCGGCCATGCTCTTGAAGGGCGAATTGGCGGGCAGCACAAACACGTTGTACTCGCTGGTCAGCCGCGCAATCGGCGTAGCCTGCGACAGACTCACTGGTGGCTTGCCGGTGATGATGCCGCCCAGCATCACCGCGCCCATCACCATCAGGGCGTTCGGGTCGCCCTTGCTGGAGTTGACGAACTGCGCCAGACCGATCGCTCCCGCGGCGCCACCCTTGTTGTCGTAGGTGACCGAGGATGCCGCCCCCGATTCGAGCAGCGCCTTGCCCAGGGCGCGGCCCGTGGAATCCCACCCCCCGCCGGGGTTGGCGGGCAGCATCATCTTGATGGCGCTGGCGGCGTGGGCCGACAGGGGAAGAGCCCCGGCAGCGGCCAGCGCGGCCAGGGATTTGAGAAAGGTGTCGCGACGCATCGATGTCTCCTTATAGGGTTGGCGAACCGCCTCATGATGCGCGCGCAGCCTGTCAAACGGCTGTCCGCAGACTCAGGGAAAACACCCATGCCACGACCGGACGCGGTCGGTGCTATGGTGCCGCGCATGCAATTGCTTCTCGTCGAGGATGACCCCACCATGCAGCTCACGCTGCAGCGCGCATTGGCGCGCCGGGGCATGGAGGTCACCGCCGTGGGCGACGGCGCGGCGGCGCTCCGCCAGTGGGCCGCACGTCTGCCCGATGCCGTGGTGCTCGACCTCACCCTGCCCGGCCTCGATGGCCTGCAAGTGCTGCAACAGGCCCGCACCCGCGGACTGCGCACGCCGGTGCTGATCCTCACCGCACGCGGCACCGTGGGCGACCGGGTGCTAGGCCTCAATGCCGGTGCCGATGACTACCTGCCCAAGCCGTTCGATCTGGACGAACTGGAAGCGCGGCTGCGCGCCCTGCTGCGGCGCAGCGCAGACCCCACGCCAGCGGCAGGCCACTCGGTTCAGATCGGGGCCATCCGCTACGACAAGGACAGTGGCGCGCTGTACCGCAACAGCGAGGTGATGGAACTCACGCCCCGCGAACTGGCGCTGATGCATGCCCTGCTGGTGCAGCCGGGCCATGCCGTCACCAAGGAGCGCCTCTATGAACTGGTGTTCCCCGGCCAGCTGGACGTGCAGTACGAAGCCATCGAGGTGGTGGTGTACCGCCTGCGCAAAAAGCTGGCCGGCACGGGCCTGACCCTCATGACGCTGCGCGGGCTGGGCTATCTGCTCAGGGCCGATACGTGACAAGGCCCGCTGCGTTGCGCGCCCCGTCACTGCGGAGGCGGCTGCTAATGGGCATTTTGCTGCCGGTGGTGGCGTTCATCGCCTTCAACACGTTCAGCCTGTACCGCCAGGCACTGGCATCGCTGAACACCGCCTACGACCGCACCTTGCTGGCATCGGCCAAAACCATCAGCGAACAGCTGGATGTGTCGGGCTACGACGATGCCGCCCAACTGCGGGCCATCGTGCCCTACGCCGCGCTGGAGGCCTTCGAGGCTGACAACCAAAGTCACATGTTCTACCGCGTCTCCACCCTGCAGGGCGAAATGGTCTCGGGGTTTGCCGAACTTGCGGCATGGCGCGGGCGCATTCCGGATCGCCCCCCCTATGCCGCGCTGGTGGATTTCTATGACGACCAGTTCCGCGGCGAGAACGTGCGCGTGGCCGTGTTGCTGCAACCCGTGTCCAGTGCCAATGGCCGCGGCATGGCGGTCATCCAGGTGGCGGAAACCCTGGAAGTGCGCGAAACCCTGGCGCTGCAAATCCTGTGGAACACACTGGCCCGGCAGGCGCTGCTGATCGGCGTGATTGCACTCACCGTGGTCATCGTGGTGCAACGGGCCACGCGCCCGGTGCGCCAGCTCAGCCAGCAACTGCAGGCACGGCCCGATGGCGACCTGAGCCCGATCGCCGCCAACTCTGCCCCCCGTGAGCTGCAACCCCTGATCGACAGCACCAACCAGGTCATGCAACGGCTGCAGCACCTGCTGCGCCACCAAAAGCGGTTTGTGCGCGACACATCGCACCAGTTGCGCACGCCGCTGGCCGTGCTCAAGACGCAGGTGCAGTCGGCCCTGCGCGGCGATGTGTCGGCTCTGCAAGCACTGCAGGAGATCAGCGACACGGTCGACCGCGCCACACAACTGGCCAACCAGATGCTGGCGCTGGCCAAGGTCGAGCAGCTGCGCCAGCAAAGCGCGCCGCCGCCAAACCGGTTCGATGACATTCTGCGCACCGTGGCACTGGACCTGTCACCCCTGATCGCGCAGCGCGACCTCGACTTTGGCATCCACACCGAACCGACAACGGTAGCGGCCCACGAATGGATGCTGCGCGAGCTGGCCCGCAATCTTCTGCACAACGCAATCCGCCATGCCCCGCAAGGCAGCGATCTGGCGGTCGACCTGCGCTGCGCCGATCACCAGGCAGTGCTTTGCATAAGCGACCATGGCAGCGGCGTCGACGATGAACTGGCCGCACGCCTCTTCCAGCCCTTCTCTGCACGTGACGTACGCACCGGCAGCGGCCTGGGCCTGGCCATCTGCCACGAGATCGTTCAGGCGCTCGGTGGCCGCATCGCGCTGACCAACCGCATGGAATCAGGCCGTGTGGCGGGGCTGGACGCCGTCGTTCACCTGCCACTGCCCCCGCCCACAGACGGCTCCCTCAACACCGCCGCCACGGCACAATCCTCCCCATGAATTCCCCCGAAACGATGCGACTGGACAAATGGCTGTGGTGCGCGCGGTTCTACAAAACCCGCAGCCTGGCCACCGAAGAAATCGGCAAGGGCCGTGTCACCGTCAATGGCCAGCAAGCCAAACCGGCCCGCGACCTGCGCTGTGGCGACACCGTGGCCTTGCGCCAGGGTGTTATCGCACGCACCGTGATCGTGCGGGGATTGAGCGGCGCACGCGGCCCGGCCCCGGTGGCACAACTGCTGTACGAAGAAACACCCGACAGCATCGCCGCCCGTGAAAAAGCCGCCGAACAGCGCCGGCTGGCCCCCGAGCCCGCCGCCGCCTTGCAGGAAGGACGCCCCACAAAACGGGACCGGCGCAACATCGACCGCGCCCAGAACTGGGGCGACCGCTGGAGCGCATCTATCGATGAGTAACGCGCTGGCGCTGTTGTGTCTCTGAAGGTGCTTATTGGCCGACCGACACCACCGCGCCAATCGCCAAAAACAAAAAAGCCCCGACATGCGGGGCTTTGTTGTTTGGCGGAAACGGAGGGATTCGAACCCTCGATGAGGCTCTACACCCCATACTCCCTTAGCAGGGGAGCACCTTCGGCCACTCGGTCACGTTTCCAATCCAGCTATTATGCCTCATTTTCGAGGCGTTTCTGGCAGTCTCAGGCCGCCGGCTGGTCCAGTTCGAACGCCTTGTGCAGGCTGCGCACGGCCAGTTCCATGTATTTTTCGTCGATGACCACCGAGGTCTTGATCTCGGAGGTGGAAATCATCTGGATGTTGATGCCTTCTTCGCTCAAGGTGCGGAACATCTTGCTGGCCACGCCCACATGGCTGCGCATGCCGATGCCGACAATGCTCACCTTGCAGATCTTGGTGTCGCCCGCCACTTCTTGTGCACCCAGCTCCGGCAGCACTTTTTCATTGAGCAGCTCGACCGTACGCGCGTAGTCGTTGCGATTGACGGTGAAGCTGAAGTCGGTCTTGCCGTCCTTGCTGACGTTCTGGATGATCACGTCGACTTCAATGTTGGCCTCGGCCACGGCGCCCAGGATCTGGTAGGCGATGCCTGGCTTGTCGGGCACGCCCAGCACCGAAATCTTGGCCTCGTCGCGGTTGAAAGCGATGCCGGATACGACGGCTTGTTCCATTTTTTCGTCTTCCTCAAAAGTGATCAGCGTGCCGGACTTGGCTTCTTCGTTGATGTCGATGTCCCAGGGCGTGAAGCTGGAGAGCACGCGCATGGGCACCTTGTATTTGCCTGCAAACTCGACCGAGCGGATCTGCAGCACCTTGCTGCCCAGACTGGCCATTTCCAGCATTTCCTCAAAGCTCACCGTATGCAGACGACGTGCCTCGGGCACCACGCGCGGGTCGGTGGTGTAAACGCCATCCACGTCGGTGTAGATCAGGCATTCGGCGGCTTTCATGGCGGCTGCCACGGCCACGGCCGAGGTGTCCGAGCCACCGCGGCCCAGCGTGGTGATGTTGCCTTCTCCGTCGATGCCCTGAAAGCCGGTGACGATGACCACCTTGCCGGCGTTCAGGTCGGCGCGCACGCGCTGGTCGTCGATCGACTCGATGCGCGCCTTGGTGTAGCTGCTGTCGGTGCGGATGGGGACCTGCCAGCCAGCGTAGCTGACCGCTTCCATTCCTTCGGATTGCAGCGCGATGGCCAGCAACGCTGACGAGGCCTGCTCGCCGGTGGCGGCGAGCATGTCCAGTTCGCGATGGTAAGACTGCATGGCGCGCTCGGGCGCCAGCTCTTTGGCCAGGCCGAGCAGGCGGTTGGTTTCGCCGCTCATGGCGCTCGGAACCACCACCATCTGGTGGCCGGCGCGTGCCCATTTGGCCACGCGCTTGGCGACATTGCGAATGCGCTCGGGAGAGCCCATCGATGTGCCGCCGTATTTATGAACGATCAATGCCATTGGATATTGGGGTGACGAAACTGGAGCCGCAGCGCAGGTTGGACACTGTTTTGGTGCGCCGCCGTTTTTCGTGCCGTTGTTAGACCAAAACCTCGGGATTGTACCAACCGAGCTGCGGCCCCGATCGCACCACGAATCCCCGCCCCACCTTGATGTGAATGCGATGGCCGCGCGTGGTGCAGGCGGCAAGCTGGTTCAGCAACTCCCCAAGCTGCGCCGCGGAGGGCGTGGTGGCATACGCCACACGCAACCAGTGGCGCAACACGTTGGCCTGGCGCGCACGGCTCAAGCCTTGCAGCACGGTGATGTGCGGCGGTGCGCCAACCCGCAGCAAGTCCTGCTGCGCCAGTTCGTCCAGCAATTCGGCCGCCTGTGCGGCGTTGGATGCCGAACGGGCAAATGTCTCGCGAAACGCCGGAAACGCGGCCTCCAGCGCAGGCAACAATTGCGCGCGAATGCGGTTGCGGGTGTAGCGCTGGTCGGTGTTGGTGGGGTCTTCCACCCACGGCTGGCCCTGCAAACGCAGCCAGCTGCGGATATCAGCACCGGCCACCTGCAGCAACGGGCGATGCCAGACCACCCCTGCCCGCTCCCAGCGGGCGGGCATGGCGGCCAGCCCGGCAATGCCCGCACCGCGCGAAAGCGCGAGCAGCAGGGTTTCGACCTGGTCGTCCGCATGCTGCGCAATTGCTATTGATTTAATAGCTGCTTGCGCTTTGCTGGCAATGGCTGCAGCCTCAAAAGCCTTGTATCGCGCCTGCCGGGCAGCGTCTTCGGGGCTCTGGCCAGGGGTGTGGCGGGCGTCCAGCCGCTTTACCCACAGTGGCACATTGAGGCTTTGGCACAGGGCAGCACAATGCTCCTCGAAGCCATCGGCTGCCGCCTGCAAGCCGTGGTGCACATGGATGGCCTGCACCTGCCCCGGCCATTTGCGTGCGCAGGCAAGCAACAGGGCCGTCGAGTCGGCGCCACCACTCAGCCCCACCGCCATTGGCAACGCAGGCGAAAAATCGGCAATGGCCACGTCGAACGAGACAGTCATGGCATACCCTCGTCCGCCCGCAACAACCAGACAGCCGCACCAATGCAAAGGCCCCTTGCGGGGCCATGGCACAGGGGCGAGAAGAAGGCGGCAGCCTTCATCACCAGGCAATCAACGGCTGTCGGCCTTGGTGTCAGTGAAGCGGCCATAGCTTTGCAGGCGGCCATAGCGGCGATCCAGCAGGTCTTTGGTCTTGAGGTCGGCCACCTGGCGGAATGCATCGCCCAGCGCGCGCTTGAGGAAAGCCGCCATCTGCTTGGGATCGCGGTGTGCGCCGCCCACGGGCTCGCTGACGATCTTGTCCACCAGGCCCAGCGCCTTGAGGCGGTGCGCGGTGATGCCCAGGGCGTCGGCCGCTTCCTGGGCCTTGTCGCTGGTCTTCCAGAGGATGGAGGCACAGCCCTCGGGGCTGATGACCGAATAAATGGCGTATTGCAACATGACCACCTGGTCGCCCACGCTGATGGCCAGCGCGCCGCCCGAGCCGCCTTCGCCAATGATGGTGGTGATGATGGGCACCTCAAGCTGCGCCATCTCGAAGATGTTGCGGCCGATGGCTTCGGACTGGCCGCGCTCTTCGGCGTCGATGCCGGGGTAGGCACCGGGCGTGTCCACGAACGTGAACACGGGCAGCTTGAATTTTTCGGCCGTCTTCATGAGACGCAGGGCCTTGCGGTAGCCCTCGGGCTTGCTCATGCCGAAGTTGCGCATGGCGCGCTCTTTGGTGTCGCGGCCCTTTTGCTGGCCCAGCACCATGCAGGCGTGGCCATTGAAACGCGCCAGGCCGCCCACGATGGACAGGTCGTCCGCATAGTGGCGGTCGCCGTGCAGTTCAACGAAGTCGGTGAAGATGTCGCGCACGTAGTCGAGCGTGTAGGGGCGCTCGGGGTGGCGGGCAATCTTGGTGATCTGCCACGGGCTCAGATCGCTGTAGATGTCCTTGGTGAGCTGCTGGCTCTTTTTGCTGAGCTGGTCGATTTCTTCCGAGATATCCACCGCGCTCTCGGTCTGCACGTAGCGCAGTTCTTCGATTTTGGATTCGAGTTCGGCAATAGGCTGCTCGAAATCCAGAAAGGTCTTTTTCGCCAACGTATTTCTCCTTGGGTCGCTCCCTCAGTGCCTCTGGTGCGAGGCCTGTGTTGCAACCGGTTCATGACTGTTGAAACTGGCCTCAATAGGCCACGGGCAACGGGTCGAGCGATCTCCAAATATACCAAGTCGCCACACTGCACCAGGGCTTCCAGGCCTCGGCCACCTCGCGGGCATCGCTGCGGCTGACCGGATCGCCCGAAAAATAGTTCTGGCTGATACCGTTGATCAACCCCACATCATCCAGGGGCAGCACATTCGGGCGCATCAGATAGAAGATCAGGAACATTTCGGCCGTCCAGCGGCCAATGCCACGGATGGCCACCAGCTCGGCAATGATGGCCTCGTCGTCCATGGCCGCCCAGTCTTTGACATGCAGCTTGCCCGCATCAAAGTGCACCGCCAGGTCCACCAGATAATCCACCTTGCGGGCCGACAGGCCGGCCGCACGCATGTCGTCGATCTTGAGCTTGAGCACGTTGCCGGGCTTCATGGTGCGCGGCAGCGCGGCGAAGCGCTCCCACACGGTTTGCGCGGCCTTCACCGATATCTGCTGCCCGACGATGCTGCGCGCCAGCGTGGTGAATGCGTCACCGCGCGTTTGCAAAGCTGCATCACCAAACTGGGGAATCAGCCGCTTCATCACCCGGTCTTTCTTCATCAGGTGCTTGCAGGCATCGGCCCAGTAGTCGGGCGTAGCCAGCGCCGGGCTGGATGGGCCGAGTGCCTCAGTCGCTACATTTTTAGAAGCTGCCACTGCTCGCCCCATCTGCCCTGGCGGCGTATTTCACATTCAAAAAAATCACTGTGCAGCTTCCCAGGTCGTTCCAGCGGCCGAGTCCTTGAGCACGATGCCCTGGGCCAGCAGGGCATTGCGGATGCGGTCAGCTTCCGCGAAGTTTTTCGCAGCCTTTGCAGCCGCTCGTTCCGCAATTAGCCCCTCAATACGCTTTGGCCCGTAGACGACCTCGGCCTCAAGCTTCACGCCCACACCTGCGGTAGCAGAAAAAGCTGAGTCTCGGAATACACGCCGTTGGAGATACGAAGTGGGATCACCCTGCAGCAGGCCCAGGCAGCCCGCCAGCGCCTTGAGCAGGCCCGCCAGTTCGGCAGAGCGGGTCTTGTTGACCTCGCTGGCCAGATCGAACAGCACGGCAATGGCCTCGGGCGTGCCAAAGTCTTCGTCCATGGCCGCCTTGAAGCGTGCGGCATGGGGCTCGGCCCAGTCGATGGCCACGCTGGCTGGCGCCACCAGGCTCAATGCCGTGTAAAGCCGCTTGAGCGACTGGCGCGCGTCGTCAAGGTGCGCATCGCTGTAGTTGAGGGCGCTGCGGTAGTGGGCGCGCACGATGAAAAAGCGCACCGTCTCGGCGTCGTATTGCTTCAGCACATCGCGGATGGTGAAGAAGTTGCCAAGCGACTTGCTCATCTTCTCGTTGTCCACGCGCACGAAACCGTTGTGCACCCAAAAGCGCGCCAGCGGCTTGCCCGTGGCGCCTTCGCTCTGGGCGATTTCGTTTTCATGGTGCGGAAACTGCAGGTCAGCACCGCCACCGTGGATGTCAAAAGTTTCGCCCAGCGTGGCGCAGCTCATGGCCGAGCATTCGATGTGCCAGCCCGGGCGGCCCGCGCCAAAGGGGCTGTCCCACTTGGCTTCGGGCGGCTCGCCCTCTTTGGCGGATTTCCACAGCACAAAGTCGAGCGGATCTTCCTTGCCGTCCTGCACCGCAACGCGTTCACCAGCGCGCAGCTCATCCAGCGATTTACCCGAGAGCTTGCCGTAGCCCGCAAACTTGCGCACCGAGTAGTTCACGTCGCCATGGGGCGAGCGATAGGCCAGGCCCTTGCCTTCGAGCTGGCCGATCAGCGACAGCATCTGCGGCACGTATTCGGTGGCGCGGGGCTCGACCGATGGTGGCTCTATGCCCAGCAGGCCGATGTCCTGGTGCATGGCGGCGATCATTTCGTCGGTGAGCTGGCGGATGGTGATGCCCCGCTCCAGTGCCCGCTTGATGATCTTGTCATCAATGTCGGTGATGTTGCGCACATAGGTCACGCGGTAGCCGCTGCTTTTGAGCCAGCGCTGCACCACGTCAAACGCCATCATCATGCGGGCGTGGCCAATGTGGCACAGGTCATAGATGGTCATGCCGCACACATACATGCGCACATGGCCAGGTTCGAGCGGGGAAAAATCTTCCAAGGCACGCGACAGCGTGTTGTAGATGCGCAAACTCATGGGATTTCTGTAACGAGAGACTTGATGGGGGGACGGGTGAAGCCAGCTCACCCTGCAGCGAAAGGGTTGGGCCCTGCGAGGGGATGCGCCCAGCCTTGGGCGCCCAGCGAAATCACCAGCGGCAACAACGCACCGTCATGACAACCCCCTCAGCTACAATCCGCCGAAGTATAAGCCCCGCCCGGCCCCGGACGGCGCGCACCTCCTCCATACCCGCCATGAAGCAAGTCTGCAGCACCCTCCCACGACTTTTGCGCCTGTTGGCCCTGACCGCATGGCTGGGCGCAGGCATGGCCCACGCCAGCGACTACGTCGAAATCACCCAGTTGCTCAAGTCCGGCAAGGCCGCCGAAGCCCTGGGCAAGGCAGACCAGCGCCTGACGGCCGCCCCGCGCGATCCGCAGTTGCGCTTTCTGCGCGGCGTAGCGCAAACCGACGTCGGCCAGACCGACGCGGCCATCACCACCTTCACCCAGCTCATTCAGGAATACCCCGAGCTGCCCGAGCCCTACAACAACCTGGCGGTGATCTACGCCAGCCAGAACCAGCTGGACAAGGCCCGCACAGCGCTGGAGATGGCAGTGCGCAACAACCCTTCGTACGCAGCAGCGCACGAAAACCTGGGCGACATCTACGCCCGGCTGGCTTACCATTCCTACGCCAAAGCGCAGCAGCTGGAGGCCAGCAACCCCGCCGTCAAGTCAAAACTGACCCAGTTGCGCACGCTGTTCCAGCCGGCTTCGTCCACTGCGGCCGGTGCTGCAGGCAAGCCCGCAGCTTCGCGCCCCTGACGACCGTCCGCGCGCAGGGGCTTGCGGCGATGCCGCCTGCACCGCAAACGGTCCGGTGGTAACTTTGGCGCCATATTCCCCATCGCCGCGGCGGCCCGTCCACCACGGTTCGCGGCCCCGATTCAATCAAGGAGTTTTGCATGATTTCCAAAAGAAAATCGACCATTGCGCTTGCTGGCATTGCGCTGGCAGCTATGTTTTCTATAGCATCTCCGGTGCAGGCACAAGACGCCCCAAAGGTGAAACTCGCCACCTCGATGGGTGACATCGTGGTGCAGCTCGACCCGGCCAAGGCACCCAAGACGGTCGAAAACTTTCTGACCTACGTGAAAGACAAGCACTACGACGGCACGGTGTTTCACCGCGTCATCGACGGCTTCATGATCCAGGGCGGTGGTTTCACGGCCGACATGGTGCAAAAGCCCACCAAGGCCCCCATCCCGCTGGAAGCCAGCAACGGCCTCAAGAACGACACCTACACCATCGCCATGGCGCGCACGGGCAACCCCAACTCGGCCACCGCGCAGTTCTTCATCAACGTCAAAGACAACGCCATGCTCAATGCCCCCCAGCCTGACGGCCACGGTTATGCCGTGTTCGGCAAGGTAGTGAGCGGCACCGAGGTGGTGGACAAGATCAAGGCCGTGGCCACCGGCAACAAGGGCGGTCACCAGAACGTGCCCAACACCCCCGTCACCATCCAGTCCGCCACGCTGGTGAAGTAATTCATTTTTTCTTAAGGAACATGCCATGAGCAACCCCCAAGTCGAACTGCACATCGCCAACTACGGCGTCATCACCCTCGAACTCGACGCCGACAAGGCACCCAAGTCGGTTGAAAACTTCCTGTCGTATGTAAACAAGGGCCACTACAACAACACGATCTTCCATCGTGTGATCCCCGGTTTCATGGTGCAAGGCGGCGGTTTTGAGCCCGGCATGAAGCAAAAGAACTCGGATGCGCCCATCCAGAACGAAGCCAACAACGGCCTCAAGAACGCCAACTACACCGTGGCCATGGCCCGCACCAGCGACCCGCACTCGGCCACGGCACAGTTTTTCATCAACGTGGCCGACAACGGCTTTCTGAACCACACCGCGCCTTCGGCCCAAGGTTGGGGCTATGCGGTGTTCGGCAAGGTGGTGTCCGGCGCTGACGTGGTGGACAAGATCAAGGCCGTCAAGACCGGCCGCAGCGGCTTTCATGACGACGTGCCCAAGGAAGACGTCGTGATCGAGAAGGCAGTGGCCCTCTGAACATGGGACATCCCCCTGTGGCGCTGCGCGCCTTCCCCCTTCTCTCGCATCGCTACGCGGTGCGGGAAGGGGGACGACGCCCTCACTGCGGGGCGGCCCTTGCTCGGCGTCCCTGGCTTGGGCCGCGCCAGTACCGTTGTCCGCGCGCAGCATGCGCCGCAAGGGATGCCTGATATCGGCGGGCCTGCAGCGACCCCGACCGTGCCCAGGTTCGAGGAGCTTGCCGCTCCTACGCACTGGCGCACGGTCGATTTCATTTCCGACCTGCACCTGCAGGCCGGCGAACCCGCCACTGTGGCCGCTTGGCAGCACTACCTGCAGACCACCACGGCAGACGCGCTTTTCATCCTGGGCGACCTGTTCGAGGTGTGGGTGGGCGACGATGCCCTGCACGAAACTGGCAGCTTCGAAGCCCAGGGCTGCGCGGCCCTGCGGGCTGCAGCGCAGCGCCTGCCCGTGTATTTCATGCACGGCAACCGCGACTTTCTGGCGGGCCCGGCGTTCCTCGCGCACTGCGGCATCATCGGCCTGGCCGACCCCACATTGCTGGTCTTCGGCGGAGAGCGCTTTGTGCTCAGCCATGGCGACCTGCTGTGCCTTGACGATGTGGACTACCAGCGCTTTCGCGTGCAGGCGCGCAGTGCCGCGTGGCAACAGCGCTTTCTGGCGCAGCCCCTGGCCGTGCGCCGGGCGCAGGCACGCGGTATCCGCCAGGAGAGCGAAGCGCGCAAACAGTCGGGCGCCATCTACGCCGATGTGGACGGCCCCGCAGCCATCGACTGGCTTAACGCCGCCCATGCGCACACCCTGATCCACGGCCATACCCACAAACCCGCGCGCCACGCCCTGGCCCCTGGCTTGCAGCGGGTGGTGCTCAGCGACTGGGACGCCGCCGCCCACCCGCCGCGCGCCGAAGTGCTGCGCCTGACTGCACAGGGCTTGGAACGCGTGAATTGGGCCCCCATGTACGAACGATCCTGAACTGCGCGGGGCTTGACCTCCTGCTGCCTGATCGCCATGCCCCCCTTTCTTGACCGGCTCTGGAGCCGCGTTCGCGCCACCGTGGCACCTGTGCCTGACATCTCGGCCACGCTGTGGCTGGAAACCCTGCAGCGCTACCCGTTTCTCGCGGCGCTGCCGCTGCACGACCAGGCAAAACTGCGCGCGCTCAGTGCCCTCTTCCTGCACCGCAAGCAATTTCACGGTGCCCATGGTCTGGTGGTGACCGATGCCATGGCCATCGACATCGCCGCGCAGGCCTGCCTGCCGTTGCTGCACTGGGGCGATGCGGCCGCAGCCCTGGGCTGGTATGACGATTTTGTGGGCATCGTGGTGCATCCGGGCGAGGCCGTGGCGCGCCGCCAGACGGTGGACCAGGCCGGCGTGGTGCACGAACACACCGAGGTGCTGCTGGGTGAGGCCATGGAGCGCGGCCCCATCATGCTCAGCTGGCAACATGTGGCCGATGCCCACCACAACACCGAGCGCGGCACCAATGTGGTGGTGCACGAGTTTGTGCACAAGCTCGACATGCGCAGCGGCGCCCCCAACGGCTGCCCACCCCTGCCGGCGGGCTTTTTGGGCACCCGCAGTGCGCGCGCCGCGCATGAAGTGTGGTGGGCCGCATGGGAGCCGGCCTATGCGGACTTTCGTGAGCGCGTCATCATGGCCCAGCGGTTTGGCGCCGCGCAACCCTGGCTGGATGCCTATGGCGCCACGGCGCCGGCCGAGTTTTTTGCGGTGGCATGCGAGGCGTATTTTGTGAACCGGGCGCAATTTGCGCACGAATTCGCGGCGCTGATGCCGGTGCTGGATGCGTTCTTCCGGCCCGGGCACCCTCTGCCGGAATGACCGCGCCGCGCTCTTGAATCAGAGCAATATCAGAGTCAAATAGGGTCGTAGCCCTTATCCAATAAGCGCAAGCAGCTATTATTTATATAGCAATCAAACAGCCGCACCCGTGTGGACCAAGTGCCTCAAAAGGGCGTGGGGCTGGTTGAAAGCGACTCCAGCCACGCCACCGTGGCGGCCAGCTCGGACGGGCGAATCTCGTGCTCGCTCGGATACTCGCGGAAGGTCACCGACACGGGCAGCGTTGCCATGTGGTGTGCAATGGCCTGGGCGTTGGCCAGCGGAATCACGTTGTCGTGTGTGCCGTGGCTCAGCCACAGCTTCTTGCCACGCAAGGCATCGGACGAGGCCTGCAGCGGCACCACCTGCGCCAGCAGCCGGCTGTGCCACACCACGGCGGCATGCAGCAACTCGGGCCGCGTCAGCAACAATGACAGGGCCATGATGCCGCCCTGGCTGAAGCCCCCGACCACCACGCGCTCGGGCGCAATACCGAGCTGGGCCGAAGCCGCCTCGATGGTCTGCGCCACCAGGGCACGGCTGTGGGCCTCTTGCTCTTCGTTGATGCTGCGCGCGCCGCTGCCCGGCTCGATCGAAAAATCAAACCACGCGTGCGAGCCCGGCCCCATGCGGTGGGGCGCGCGCAGGCTCAGCACATGAAAGCGCTCAGGAATCTGCGAAGACAGACTAAACAGGTCCTGCTCGTTGCTGCCCACGCCGTGCATCAGCACCAGCAACCAGGGCCGAGGGGTGCCCGCGGCTGCAGGGCGCTGTAAAAATGTGAGCGGTAGATCAAGCATGGTCAAGCGCCAGAGGCGGTTTTGGTTAGTAAACTGTGCAAGCTTTCACTGTCAGGCAACCGGCTGCAACGCGAAGGCATCCATCGCGAGCATGCTGTACATCACTTCGCGACTCAAGTAGTTTGCGTGCAAATCATCGCCTGCTGCACCCAGCGCAAAGAACAGCGGCAAAAAATGGTCTTCCGTGGGATGGGCGCGCTCGGCGTGGGGCGCCAGGCTGCGGTAATTGAGCAAGGCTTTGAGGTCGCCGCGCTCCAGGGCCGACTCGATCCAGCGGCTGAACTCCAGCACATAGGGCGCGGGTTCCCGCTCCCCGCCAAAGAACTCGGCCAGGTTGTGCGTCATGCTGCCCGACCCCATCACCAGCACGCCCTGGCTGCGCAGGCCGCGCAACGCGGCGCCCAGCGCATAGACCTCGGCGGGGCCAGCGCCCACGGGCAGCGCCACTTGCACCACCGGCAGGTCGGCCTCTGGGAACAAGTGCATCAGCGGCACCCAGGCGCCGTGGTCAAACGGGCGCCCTGCATCGCCCTGGGCGGCCACGCCAGCCGCCTGCAGCAGGGCCAGCACCTCCTGCGCCAGCGCCGGTGCGCCGGGCGCGGGGTATTGCAACTGGTACAGCGCGGGCGGAAAACCGCCAAAGTCGTGCCAGGTGGCGGGCTGCGGGCCGGTCATGACCTGCGTGGTGCGGGCCATCCAGTGCGGCGACATGATGACCACGCCACGCAACACCGGAAACTGCGCGCGCAGACCCTGGCCCCAGCGTGTGAGCGCGGGGCCGGTTTCGCCCGCATCCACCGCAAACAAGGGCGCGCCGTGCGACACATAAAGCGCCGGGACAACGGTGGGACTGGCGGCGTGGCTGGCAACAGGGGCAGAAGTGGACATGGCAGGCTTTCAATGGATACCCTGAATGTAGAAGCTATCAGGCAGCGATTCAATCAACCCGCCAACAGACACATCGTTCTGCAAACCGAGCCAATCTCGCCATAGGTCGACACATGCAGCCGACCCAGCCAGACACCATGCCTTTCAGTCGCGCACCTTGCCGCGCAACGCCTTGGTTTCGCCGCGCTGGGTTTTGGCCTGCAGCCGCCGCTGACGTGAGCCATAGGTGGGCTTGGTGGCGCGGCGCGTGCGCGGCGGCTGCGCCACCGATTGCACCAGCGCATTCAACCGACTCAGTGCGTCAGCGCGGTTTTGCTCTTGGCTGCGGTATTGCTGGGCCTTGATGACCACCACGCCATCTTGTGTGATGCGGGTGTCGCGCAGGCACAGCAGGCGCTCTTTGACATCTTCGGGCAGCGACGAGGCGCCCACATCAAAGCGCAGGTGCACTGCGCTGGATACCTTGTTGACATTCTGGCCACCGGCGCCCTGGGCGCGCATGGCCGTGAACTCCACTTCGGCTTCGGCAACCTGCAGCAATGCGGCGGTCATGAAAAAAGCCAAACCGGTGGCATAGCGCTCAGGCCAGCGCCGCCAGCAGCGCGGCATCAAACGCCTCGGGCTGCTCAAACTGCACCCAGTGGCCGGCATGGGGCACCAGGTGCATGCCGCGAAAAACAGGCGCAGTCGCAGCAAAGGCCGCTTCAAGCTGGTGGATCCAGCTTTTGTACAGCGCGTCGTGCTCGCCATAAATGGCGTGCACCGGGCAAGCCACCTGGGGCAACGCCCGCGCCAAGATGTCGGTGTGCGCCAGGCGGCGGCGCGGCATGCGGTCGCGCAGCACGTTGGCCACATGCGTCTGTAGGGCCAGGCCGTCGATGAGGCGCTTGTCGTGCAGCATCAACACACCCAGGTTGTAGCGGTGAATGGCGAGCTGCTCGTCCAGGTCGGTCAGGTGGCGCCAGGCCTTCAGCTCGAACTGCCGGTTGGGCACCACGCCCATGGCCGGGGCCCCCACCAGCACCAGCCGCTCGGCCAGCTCGGGGTGGGCCGCCAGCAGCAGGCCCGCCGTCATGCCGCCAAAAGAGAACCCCACCAGATCACAGGGCGCGTTGCCCAGCAGCATTTGCAAGCCCTCACGCAGCGGGGCCACCATCGCGTCGGCATCGCCCCCGGACAGCGGCGCGGCTGAATCACCGAAACCAGGCAAATCGGGCACCCAAAGCTGGTGCCCGGCTGCTACCAGTGCATCCAGGTTGCGCACCCAATGCGTCCAGCTGCCGCTGCCGCCATGCAGCATCACCAGCGGGCGCACGCCCGGCCGGGCCTGGCCCCAGACATGCCACACCAGATCGCCCGCCCCGCAGGGCGTGGTGCGGCGCACGGCTTGCGCAGCCAGGCGCTGCACATCGGGAGAAATTACCAAATCGCTCATTGCACAGGCACGAGGGGGGTCAGAAGAAAAAAATCAGGCCCTTACAGCCCGGCCAGGCCGTCAATGGCCAGGCCATAGCCCTTCACGCCAAAACCGCACATCACGGCCTTGGCGGCAGAAGCAATATAGGAGTGGTGCCGAAAGCTCTCGCGTGCGTGCACGTTGCTGATGTGTAGCTCGATCAGCGCAACGCCCGTGCCCTTGATGGCATCGAGCAGCGCCACGCTGGTGTGGGTGTAGGCCCCGGCATTGAGCACCACGCCCGCCAGTTCGCCCGCAGCGTGCATGCGACCGGCCTCGTGAATCCAGTCCACCAGCGCGCCCTCGTGGTTGCTCTGGTGAAAGCGCAGCGCAAACCCGTGGTGTGCACAGGCGGCGGCGCACAGTTGCTCTACATCGGCGAGTGTCTGGGCGCCATACACAGCGGGCTCGCGGGTGCCCAGCAGGTTGAGGTTGGGGCCATTCAGGACAAAAACGGTTTTCACAGGCATGCACTCCGGGCGGTCCGCCTGCCACACTGGCAGGCCAGACGCCGGATTATGCGGTGCCCACCCGCTCGGTTACAGCCAGATATGACTCACCGCAAGAGGCGCGTCAGCGATCCCAGCGGTCGCCACGACCGCCCCGACCACCATGGTCGCGGTGCCCATGACGGTGCCCGCGATCGCGGTAGTAATGGCCCGGTGGCTGCGCGTAGTAGCCCGGAGGGGCGTAATACACGGGCCGGGGCGGTGCGTAATACACCGGTGGCGGCGGCTGGTAATAAATAGGCCGGGGCGCCACATACACCGGCGCGGGGGCCACGTAAACGGGATAGCCGCCATTGCTGACGCCTACCGCCACGCCTGGCGAATTCACGCCCACCGACCAATACACGTCGCGTGCTTGTGCAGTGCCAGCGCCCGCAAGCAGGGCCAGCGCCACACCGGCAGCTGCGGCCATGGCATAGATAGAACGGGTTTTCGTCATGGAAATCTCCTTGAGGGACAGAGGCAGCCAACCAACTGGACATGCCTCACTGGTACACAACGCACCACAGGGCCAAAAGGATGTCATGAAACGGGCCCCATATTGTTTCCGGACGTACACACCCCATCGGCCCCCACCTGCGCACGCGCCTCATTTCAGCAAGCCTCCCCCTAAAATGGCCGCATGAGCACCCCCACCCCTGCCAACACCACACCCGCCGCCCCAGCGGCAGCCCCCGAAGCCGTCAAACCCAGCAACTTTTTGCGCCAGATCATCGAAGCCGATTTGGACAAAGGCACCTACGCCAGCCGCCACTGGGCCGGCAGCCCCGGCGATGCTGCCCACCACGCGGCGGGCCAGCCCGACCCGGCAAAAATCCGCACCCGCTTCCCGCCCGAGCCCAATGGCTACCTGCACATTGGCCACGCCAAAAGCATCTGCATCAACTTTGGCCTGGCGCGCGACTACGGCGGCGTGTGCCACCTGCGCTTTGACGACACCAACCCCGAAAAAGAAGACACCGAATACGTCAACAGCATCAAGGACGCGGTGCAGTGGTTGGGCTTTGGCTGGAACAACGGCGGCGAAAGCAACCTGTACCAGGCCAGCGACTACTTCGGCTTCATGTACCGCGCGGCCGAATATCTGATCGAAGCCGGCCACGCCTACGTGGACGAGCAAACCGCCGAGCAGATGCGCGTGAACCGGGGCGACTTCGGCAAGCCCGGCGTGGATAGCCCCTTCCGCACCCGCACCCCCGCCGAAAACCTGGCGCGCTTTCGCGAAATGCGCGACGGCAAGCATGAGGACGGCAGCATGGTGCTGCGTGCCAAGATCGACATGGCCAGCCCCAACATCAACATGCGCGACCCGGCCATCTACCGCATTCGCCGCGCCACGCACCACAACACGGGCGACACCTGGTGCATCTACCCCATGTACACCTACGCGCACCCCATCGAGGACGCGCTGGAGCAAATCACCCACAGCCTGTGCACGCTGGAGTTTGAAGACCAGCGCCCGTTCTACGACTGGCTGCTGGAGCGTTTGACCGAAGGCGGCCTGCTGGCCAGCCCGCCCCCCCGCCAGTACGAATTTGCGCGCCTGAACCTCACTTACGTCATCACCAGCAAGCGCAAGCTGGCCCAGTTGGTGTACGACCACAAAGTCAGCGGCTGGGACGACCCGCGCATGCCCACCATCGTGGGCCTGCGCCGCCGTGGCTACACCCCCGCCGCGCTGCAAATGTTTGCCGAGCGCATTGGCGTGACCAAGAGCGACAGCTGGATCGATTACGGCACCCTCGAAGGCTGTCTGCGCGAAGACCTGGAGCTGAAAGCCCACCGCGGCATGGCCGTGCTCAACCCCGTCAAGCTGGTGCTGACCAACTGGGACGAAGTGATGGGCGCCGGCCACCTCGAGCCCTGCAGCCTGCCCGCCCTGCCTCACGCGCCGCATGGCGCGTCTTCTGGTGCAGCGCCCGAAGGCACAGAAAGCCCTGTGCGCCACTTCACCATCGGCAAAGAAGTGTGGATTGAACGCGAAGACTTTGAAGAAGTGCCCCCCAAGGGCTACAAGCGCCTCTTCCTAGGCAACAAGGTGCGCCTGAAAGGCGGCTATGTCGTCGAATGCACCGGCTGCAACAAAGACGCGGACGGAGTCATCACCGACGTGCTGGCCACCGTGGTGCCCGACACCAAGAGCGGCACCCCCGGCGCCGACAGCGTCAAGGTCAAAGCCGCTATCACCTGGGTAGGCGTGGCCGACGGCGTGAGCGCCGAAGTGCGCATGTACGACCGCCTGTTCCTGGACGCCCACCCCGACGCGGGCGGCAAAGACTTCATCGAAAGCCTGAACCCGAACAGCCTGAAAGTGGTGACCGCCATCGTGGAGCCGTCATTGGCCAATGCCAAGCCGGACGACAAGTTTCAGTTTGAGCGGCATGGCTACTTTGTGGCGGATCGGGTGGATCACGTGCAAGGCAGCAAGCCGGTGTTTAACCTGGCGGTGGGGTTGAAGGATAGTTGGGGCAAGTGAAGTAAGAACTACAGTAGCAAAAAAAGGGAGAGAAAATGGAGACAGAAGAAGTTAGTGGTATTCCAAGTTGGTTTGATGGACCAATTACCCAATCAATCAACTCAGTATTTGAGGGATTGAATGCGAGTGTTGAATCGCTGGATTTATTGAAAAAATATTATTCGGCACATATACAAAGCCTTAAAGCAGATGTTCAACACATCAAACTCCTTGGCATGCCAAGCCCTGCCCAATTGGTTGATATATATAACCCAGCAAGAGTATCCACAACTATTCGCAGACGTCTTTTCACTGATGAGTGGATTACCGCAGGCTTAAGTGCTAATGCAAGCTCAAATGGTACGAAACTAATTTCGGGTGACAGCTATGTCGAAGATAAAAGTAAAATTGCGATCC
Source organism: Acidovorax defluvii (assembly GCA_003268905.1). Lineage (GTDB taxonomy): Bacteria > Pseudomonadota > Gammaproteobacteria > Burkholderiales > Burkholderiaceae_C > Acidovorax > Acidovorax defluvii. The sequence goes on along the minus strand of QLTU01000012.1, from coordinate 59,875 downwards.
TTGGTGGACCGGGCGCTGGAAAAACTACTTTTTTGAGATTTTTAGCTCTGGCATACGCCGATAAGGATATTTTTGCCAAGGCTCAGCTGAAGACTCCACTAGTCCCCTTCTTCATACCGCTGCCGTTATTCTCCAAGAGCACCAAAAATCTATTTGAATATCTATCCGACCCAATTGAGGCCAAAACAAATAAATATGCAAAAGCATTCTTAACAAGAGTCCTCACTAAAGGACTCGCCGTAGTGCTATTGGATTCATTGGATGAAGTTCCTATTGCAGATAGAGTGGCATTACTTCAAAAAATTAAAGATTTTTGCTCAAAATACCCTGAGACGAAAGTTGTAATTTCTTGTAGAACTGCCGATTATCAAGCAGATATGCTTGATGCATTTCATGAAATTGAAATTGCAAAATTAGATAAGGCCAGCGTCCAAAAGATTGTTAAGGCTTGGTTCGCAAGTGAAACGGACAAAGCGAAGAACTTGCTATCAATCATTGAAAATGATCCAGGTATTTCTGCGCTTACAGAAACGCCTTTGCTTTTGAGCTTACTTTGTATCCAATTTCGTCATGACCTAGCACTCCCAAAACGCAAGGTAGAGCTATTCAATCGTTGCTCTCAAACACTACTTCGTGAATGGGATACCACTAGAAATTTCAGAAGAGATTCGTCGTACCAGTCATTGACCGATCAGGCAAAAGAGCGACTCTTTGAAGAGATCGCCTATCACTTTTCCGTAGATGCACTCACCTTCATATTCCCCAAGGCAAAGACAGTTGAGCTCGTGTCAGATTTTTGTGTGCGACTTACTCTGCCGCCAGATGATGCCGTTGGAATGCTCTCAGAAATTGATAGTCATCATGGAATATTGGAACAGTTTTCTCAAGATCACTATGGCTTTAGTCACACATCATTTCAAGAATTCTTCGCCGCACGTGCAATTGTGAATCGGGGTTGTGGTCTCAAAGTAATTCAAAAGAACTTAGACAATCCAGATTGGAATAGCATCGTTGAATTTATAGTCGCACAACAGCACGACGCCGATGAAATTATTGACTTTTTGATAACAAAGAGTAGCCTAAAGGGCTTGACAAACTACCCCCCAATGGCAAAACGCACAGATTGGTTGCGTTTACTTTATCGCTGCTTGGCTACTGGACCTTATATTAGTTTCCAAACACGGCAAGCAGCAATAAATCATCTTGTTCAATCTCAATTTGAAATTGCAAGAATATATGGACAAGGCGGTGTTTTCCCAATGTCACAGCTACTCGCGGACGGCATCAGGCACCCTTACTATTACCAAACAAAAAGGCCAAGCCTTTCAACTGCCTTATTGCCTTTTAAGAAATTGTCGAACGAAATCTTAAGGACCCCTATACCCGGATATCCTGAAGCTGCAATCAAAAGCATTGAGACAATTGAGTCACAACCCTGGGCAACGGAAAGCCTACTGCGAGACGCCTTGTTTCTCAATCTGCTCACCCCGCTCGCATCCACCAAGAGCACCGAACTTACGGCGTTGATAAAAAAGAAAATTGAGAACGTTCCGAATACACCGATACATAGGGTGGCATCCGTAACCTTGGGGAATATTCCCATATTTTCTGGTGAATCAAAGACCAAAGGTTTGTCCCAATAATTGAGCGGAATGCAACCCCAATCCATCCTCCACTTCTGGTTCGAAGAGCTAACCCCCAAGCAGCACTTCGTCAAAGACGCCGCGCTGGACGAAACCATTCGCGCGCGGTTTGGCGACATGCTGGAGGCTGCGGCGCGGTGTGAGCTGTTTGAATGGCGCGCCACGCCCGAGGGGCGGCTGGCGGAGATCATCGTGCTGGACCAGTTCTCGCGCAACGTGTACCGCGACACGCCACGCCTTTGTGCACGACGCGCTGGCGCAAGGGGTTAGCGGCCATTGAGCGGAACTGCAGCGCTCAAGCTCACCCGTCATAGCAAGGCGCAAAGTCGCGAAGATCAACGAATCCCAGGGAAAAACTACAAATGGCAAAGTTCTTATCGACCACCGGCACCAATTACCACCTTGAAGAACTGATCAAAGGCGCGTCAGACCGCTTGATCCTGATCAGCCCTTTCCTCAAGCTCAACGACCGGATGAAGGAACTGCTGGCAGACAAAAACCGCCTGAAAATCGACGTCCGTATCGTCTATGGCAAAAGCGAGCTACAGCCGCAAGAGATTGAGTGGCTGCGCGGCCTGACCTACATACGCACCAGCTTCTGCAAGAACTTGCACGCCAAGTGCTACATGAATGAAGAGATGTGCATCATCACCAGCCTGAATCTGTACGAATTCAGCCAGGTGAACAACAACGAGATGGGCATCCTGATTCAGCGCAGCGACGACGGACAGCTCTACAAAGACGCTTACGAAGAGGCACAGCGCATCATTCGCATCAGCGACGAGGTGCGCATCTCGCTGGAGCGTGTCGCCAGCAGCGATCCCGAACCTGCGGCAACGCCAGCTGCGGGAGACTCCGGCACCGACAGCGAAACATCCGCCGGCGACAAGATTCCTTCGTCCAAGCTGGCGCAGAAGTTCGGCCTCAAAACGGCACAACTGCTGGACCGGGCCACCGAATTGGGCTACCTCTCGCAACAGGGAGACAAACATGCGCTCACGGCGAAGGGTGAGCAGGCGGGGGTGGAGTTTGTCGCCAAGTCCCGTTTTGGCCCTTACTTTCTGTGGCCGCAGGATCTGGCGTTGAGCTGACCCGCAGGACGCCCCCCCATCCATGACTGAAACCGAGCCGCGCGCCATCATCATTGCAGGCCCCAACGGCGCCGGTAAAACCACCTTCGCACGCGAGTTTCTACCCGCAGAGGCTCACTGCCCAGTATTCGTCAATGCAGACCTGATTGCGGCGGGGTTGTCACCCTTCGCGCCCGAAGTCGCCGCCATCAAGGCGGGGCGCATCATGCTGGCGGAAATAGACGACCACGTTGCCCATCGGCGCAGCTTTGCGTTGGAAACGACCCTGTCCGGGCGGGCTTATGCAGCGAAGGTGCTGCACTGGCGATCACTTGGCTACCACGTCAGCTTGTATTTTCTGCAGCTGCCAACCGCTGAAATGGCCATTGAGCGGGTGCGGTTGCGAGTAGCCCAGGGCGGACACAACATCCCGGACGATGTGGTTCGGCGGCGTTTTAAAGCCGGGCTGAACCAGTTTGAAATGACCTACAAGCCCATCGTCAACGCCTGGTTTCTGTACAACAACCAGCATCACCAACCCGTGCTACTGGCCAAAGGAGTTAATCCATGAGCGCCATTCCCATACCCACTCCCATCCTCGACCCTGCCCAAGCGGCACTGGCGGCCCTTTCACGCGCGGGGTTGCGCGCAGCGGAAGAGGCTCGGCGAGCCAACACCTACATGGTGGTGGAGGAAAACGGCAAAGTGCTGCATGAAAGCCCGCAGGAGTATTTGCGTAAGCGCCAGGAACAGACAACGCCGTCCACCACCAAGAACAACGATTGAAACAGAAATTGCTATTTATTTAATAGCTATTAGCGTAATATTCAAAGGCGCCAGAGGCCGATTTGATTCAAGACATGTAGCACCGCTAAACGCCAAGCTATGCGCCCGTCAGAAGCCCTATTCCGGTACCGATCACAAATCCGCGAGATCGCACTGCGCCACCGCGTCAGCAGTGTGCGGGTGTTTGGCTCGGCGCTGCATGGGGACGACACGGCCGACAGTGACCTCGACCTGTTGGTGGAACCCACCGCGCAAACCACGCTGATGGACATTGGCGCGATCCGGTTTGAGCTGAAGCAGTTGCTGGGCATGGAGGTGGATGTGCTCACGCCCAACAGCCTGCCCGCCGCCTTTCGGGACCAGGTGTTGCGCGAGGCGATGGCCGTATGAGCCGGGCGCACCCGCTGCGGGTGTGATTGCCAAGGTACAAGCTGCCGCCCAGCGCACATGGGCACCCGGTTGCTGGAGCCAGCACAAACGGGGGCGGAGCCGGGAGACGCCATTTAGAAAACTCCTGTTTTGATAGCTGCTTGCGCTTATCCATCAAGCGCTAGAGGCCGATTTCATCCAAAGAACTGCAGCACCACCAAAGCCCATCAATGACGCCCACTTTCACCCCCACCTACGCCCACATACCGCCCGGCCCGCTGGCAGGCCCCTTGCAGTTGTTGCCCATCAACGCAGAGGTGGTGGCGGTGCACACGGCCGATGGGGCGAATGTGGGCTCGCTAAAAAAGGTGGGCGGGGTTTGGAAGTTCAAGGCCATGGGCTACGACGCAGCCGGTGGCATGGAGCCCGGCCACGGCCCGCTGACGGAGCAGCACAACATGCAGTTCGCCACGCCCGATGCGGCCGAGGTGAGCGCGCGGTTGCTGGGGGCACTGGCGGGCACACCAGATTCATCGCCTTGATTCCTTGCGCGCCCAGTTTGCTTCTGTTTTTATAGCTCCTTGCGCTTGCCTATCAAGAGTCAGAGCCGAATTTGGCTTTAAAAATCGAAATAGGCACGGAGGTTACGCACCATAGCGCTCGATAGACGAGAAAGTGATTCTCATATTTGACAAAACTGATGTTTTGGAAATAATGAGAAACAAATGCCATCACCCGCACCCCTTACCCCCGAGCAATGCGCCGCCCAACTACAAGCCTTGGGCGCAGAGATTCGTGCCCAGCGCAAGGCGCTGCGGCTGAGCGCGACGGTGACCGCCGAGGCAGCGGGCCTGTCGCGGGTGACGCTGCACCGCATCGAAAAGGGCGAGCCATCGGTCACCATGGGCGCGTGGTGCAACGCCATGGCGGCGCTGGGCATGGGGCTGCAGGCAACACCCAGCACAGCCGATACAGCAAAGCCAGCACCCGACCGCACCGGCTGGATTCCGGCCAGGGTGCCGCTGGCCGACTACCCGCAGTTGCGTGCGCTGGCCTGGCAGGTGCATGGCACCGACACCCTCACGCCCGCAGAGGCCTTGGGCATTTACGAGCGCAATGCGCGGCACCTCGACATGCAGGCCATGTCTGCCGACGAACAAGCCCTGCTGCAGGCGTTGCGGTTGGCCCTGCCGCCCAGCACAGAAATCAACACCGGGGCCAGCGATGCAGTTTGAGCGCCCGCACCACCAGCGCATTGCGCATGTACTGCAAGCACTGAACGGGGACACGCTGCGCCAGCATGGCTGCCTGTTTGGCGGCGGCACCTGCATTGCGCTGCGCCATGGCGAATACCGCGAGTCGGTGGACATTGATTTTTTGGTGTCCGACGCGGCGGGTTACCGCGAGCTGCGGCAACTGCTCACCGGCCCGCACGGGTTGGCCGCCATCACCCACGCGCACGCGCAGCCACTGGAGGCATTGCGTGAGATAAGGGCCGACCAGTACGGCATACGCACCCAGGTGCAGATGGATGGGCAGCCGATCAAGCTGGAAATCGTGCGCGAGGCCCGCATTGCTTTGGAGCCCCCGGTGGCCGATGACACGCTGTGCGGCGTGAGCACGCTGACGCGGCTGGATCTGGCTGCCTCCAAGCTGCTGGCCAATTCCGACCGCCAGGCTGACGACGGCGTGTTCAGCCGCGACGTGATTGACCTGGCCATGATGGGCCTGCCCTTGCCCGCGCTACGCGCCGCGCTGGCCAAGGCGGCAGAGGCTTATGGCCCCTCGGTGGCGCGCGACCTGGGCAAGGCGATTGATCGGTTGCAGACCCGCACCGGCTGGCTGGAGCGCTGCATGCAGGCCATGGCGATGCAGATGCCCAAGGCGGTGCTGTGGCAAAAGGTGCGCGCCCTGCGGCGCGTTCTGCCCGAGGTTTGAAAAGACTGACAAGCCCCATGCGCCGCCGCAAACCCCACCACCACGTTTACGTGGTCGAACTCTCCAAGGACGTGCTGAACGAGCCGCGCTTTCGCAAGTGCAACCCCGGCTACGTGGAAGGCATGCCCTGCGTGTACGTGGGCATGACGGGCCTGGACCCGGATGTGCGGTTTGACAAGCACAAGGCGGGCATTCAGGCCAACCGGTTTGTGACGCAATATGGTCTGCGCCTGCTGCCTGACTTGTACGATGGCTTCAACCCCATGGGCTACGAAGAGGCGGTGGACCGGGAGATCGAGATGGGCATTGACCTGCGCTCGGCAGGGTTTGGGGTGTGGCAGGCGTGATGCGTTTACCCCGCTCATCTTTAACATCAAGGTTTACTCATATTTTCATAGCTTCTTGCGCTTATCTATAAAGCGCTAGAGGCCAATTTCATTCAAACTTTCATCACCATCACCATCACCATCACCATCACCATGAACTTTGCAGACCGCCTCAAGCAACTCCCCTCCGCCAGTCACCTCGCCGCCCTGCAGTTGCTGGGCGCTAACGGCCAGGTGCTCGCCACCATCGAGAACAAGCCCGGCCAGACGGGTTCGCTGGTGGTGTATGCCGCGCTGGCGGCGCTGTATGGCGGCAGCATCACGCCTGCGGCGGCCAGCCTGGGGCTGGAGTGGTATGCCGAGCATGTGGCCGATGCGCGGGCTTTCCCCGGCAAGCACCCCAACATCGACCGGCTGCTGGCGTGGGCGCAGGGCACCGAGAGCTACCGCGCCCAGCCCGTGGCCGCGTGATGGCCAGGTGGCGGAGGTGCTCTTTTGGTTACAGGGTTTCGAACACGCCCCGGTTCATTCGTCGTAAAAAGGTGGGCGGTTTGTCGCTGCGCGTGCGGTCACCCGCACCGCTTTCCACCTGAAAGGACACCGACCATGACCACCACCGGCCCCACCACGGGCACCGTCACCCTGCACCGCGTGCTGCGCGCGCCGCCCGAGCGGGTGTACCGCGCGTTTCTCGACCCGGACGCCATGGCCAAGTGGCTGCCGCCGCACGGGTTTACGGGCCGGATGCTGAGCCTGGACGCGCGCGTGGGCGGCAGTTATCGCATGCAGTTCACCAACCTGGGCAGCGGCGCCGTCCATGCTTTTGGCGGCGAGTATGTCGAGCTGGTGCCGGGCGAGCGCATCGTGCACACCGACCGGTTTGACGACCCCCACCTGCCGGGCGAGATGCTCACCACGGTCACGTTCAAGGCCGCGTCGGTCGGCACCGAGCTGGCGGTGGTGCAGGCGGGCATTCCGGCTGTCATCCCCACCGAGGCGTGCTATCTGGGCTGGCAAGAGTCGCTGCAGTTGCTGGCGCTGCTGGTCGAGGCGGAAATTCCGGGCTGACACCTGCTGTGGCCGGCTTGCGCCCAGCGCGCGTGCAATGGTGTGGCCCAGTGCGAACGCGGAGGTGTGCGGCAGACGGGTGCAACGCAACATCGCAAGGGCTGACGAGCTTCTTTAGCTAGTTTTTTCATAGCTGCTCGCGCTTATCCCTTCTGCTCAAAGTGCCCGTTTGCCATCAAATTGGGTTACCCTCGCCGCCTTACTTCTGAGGAACCCGCCATGAAAAAACTCAACGTCACCATCCAGCTTGAAATGTCCGTGCCGGACGACTGGGAACTGGTAGGAACGTCCGAAGGCACGCCGGTGCTCAAGCTGCCCAACGGCGTGTTCATGGACGTGGCCATCGAGCCGCTGTTTGCCAGCGATCCCGAGGAAACCTGGAGCAGCACCGATGACGACGATGTGCTCAACGACATTCTGGACATGGTGGAGAGCGAGGCGGTGACTTACGAGTTCATCACGCACTGAGTGTGGCGCGGTGGTGGTCATGGCCACTCACGTAGCCATGGCCATGCCGTGACAAGCACTGCGGGCGCTGCAGCGCACGTGTTTCAGGCTGCACGCAGGCACATCAATCGCTATATTTTATATAGCACATTGCGCTTATCCAGCGTGCGCTAGCGCCGTATTTTGACTCAAAGCTGCGACCGCAGCCAGCCGGTCAGCTTTTCGTGCGCCTTCTCGCGCAGCGGCCGGTTGAGCCATTCTTCGTAGGTTACGCGGCGCGATCTTTTGAGGTCGTCTTCAAACACCTCGGTCTGCCGCCTGGCAAACGCGGCGTCGTACACGTTCAGGTTGGCCTCGTCGTTCAGGCGGAATGAGCGGTTGTCGAAGTTGGTGGAGCCCACCGACACCAGCAACTGGTCCACGATCATGACCTTGCAGTGGTACATGGTGGGCTGGTATTCATAAATCAGCGCGCCCGCCTGCAGCAGCGGGCCCCAGGTGGCGCGGGATGCGGCTTTCACGGTGTCGGTGTCGGTGTGCTCGCCGGGGGTGATGAAGCGCACGCGCACGCCGCGCGCCAGGGCGTCCATCAGGTGTTTCTGGGTCAGTTCGTCGGGCACGAAATACGCCACCGACAGGTCGATGCTGCGCTCGGCCGCCGTAATGGCCAGGTGGTACATGAGTTGCATGCTCTCGCTGCCGCTCGATGGCGAGCTGGAGAACATTTGCGCCTTTTGCGCACCGGCGGGCGCAATGGGCGGGAAATACAGCTCGCCATGCAGCACCTTGCCGGTGACCTTGAGCCAGTTGTCCAGAAAGGTGGCCTGCATCTGCGCCACCACGGGGCCGCGCACCAGGTAGTGCGAGTCGCGCCAGTGGTCGGGGTCTTGGGCGTTGCCCATCCAATGGGGGGCAATGCCCACGCCGCCGGTAAAGCCCACCTGCCCGTCCACCACCAGCAGCTTGCGGTGGGTGCGGTTGTTCAGGCGAGCCAGGTTGTACCAGTGGGGCTTGTGGAATTTTTCGATCTGCACGCCCGCCTGCTGCATCTCGGTGAGGTAGCTTTCGTCCATGTTGGCGCTGCCCACCCAGTCGAGCAGCACATGCACGCGCACACCGGCGCGGGCGCGCTCGCTCAGGGCGTCGGCAAACTGCTTGCCGATATCGCCCGACCAGTAGATGTAGGTTTCAAAGGTGATGCTTTTTTTTGCGCCCTGGATGGCGGCCAGCATGGGCGGAAAAATCTGGTCGCCGTTGAGCAGCTCGGTCACCGCGTTGCCGCCCACGATGCCAGGGCCCAGCAGGCTACCCAGCGCGCGCTCGAAATCCGGGCTGGCGGTGCTGTACAGGCGTGGCAGTTGTTGCTGTACCTTTTTTTCGCCCGCGGTGAAGTTGAGCGCCAGCAACACAAGGGCGCCCGTGGCCAGGGCGGTCAATACAACGGTGAGCATGGTGGAACGGCGGCGGCCCGCTGCTTTTTGCATGGGGCGATTGTGGGCGGCGCCTGCGCGGCGCGATGTAGGCGAACGCCGCCAACGAAAGCGCGTGGTTATGCGGCGTGGCGGCCCGCTGCGGCGGCACAATGGCAGGCTGCCGTGGGGCCTGGGTGCGCTGCACCGGGGCCCTGCGCCCTTGTTTTTTTGCTTCACCGATGTCTGCCACTGCCGTGCCCGCACCTGCCCTCCGCCACCCTACCTTGCCCCTTTTCACCCGCCGCGCCGCATTGCTGGGCGTAGGCGGCCTGCTTGCGCTGCCGGCCCTGGGCCGCGATGCAAAGCCGCAACCCGCAGCCCCAACGGTGTGGCCCCACGCGCTGGCGGTGCCGGGCGGCGTGGCACGCCTGTCGCTGGGCCCGGCAGCCACGCGCCCGGTGGCGCAGGCGCGCCAGGGCCATGCCGATGTGCCCGTGCTCGTGGTGGGCGATGCCATCGCGTGGACGGCCGTGGTCGGCATACCGCTGTCGGCGATGCCGGGCGATGCGCACATCACCGTGGCCACCGCCGATGGCGGCACCCGGCAGGTGGCCTACACCGTGGCGCCCAAGCAGTACAAAGAGCAGCACCTGAAGGTGTCGCCACGCACGGTGGACCTGTCGCCCCAGGACCAGGCCCGCTTTGAGCGCGAGCGCGACCACCAGGCGCAGGTGATGGCCACGTTCAGCGAGCAGCCCGCGGGCGGTGCGCTGCAGTCGCTGCGCATGCAGGTGCCGGTGCCGGGGCGGCGCTCCAGCTCGTTCGGGCTGCGCCGCGTGTTCAACGGCCAGCCGCGCAATCCGCACAGCGGCATGGACATTGCCGCCGCCACGGGCACGCCCATCGTGGCGCCGCTGCCGGGCAAGGTGATTGACGTGGGCGACTACTTCTTCAACGGCGGCACCGTGTGGCTGGACCATGGCCAGGGCCTGCTCACCATGTACTGCCACCTGAGCAGCATGGACGTGCGCGTGGGCGATGTGCTGAGGGCCGGCGAAGCGTTCTGCAAGGTGGGCGCCACCGGCCGCGTGACGGGACCGCACCTGCACTGGGGCGTGATGCTCAACCGCACCATGGTGGACCCGGCGCTGTTTGTACCCGCGTGATTTCACGCGTGCACGGCGCCGAAGCAGCCCCTCGGTGGCCGACGCGAAGCGGCTCAGGAGGGCCTCACTTCAGATAGTTCATGAACCCGGTGATGATCACCGCGTTGAAGAAGTCGATGAACAGCGAGCCCACCAGCGGGATCACAAAAAACGCCTTCACCGATGGGCCATTGGCAGCCGTAAAAGCCTGCATGTTGGCCATGGCGTTGGGCGTGGCGCCCATGCCAAAGCCGCAGTGGCCAGCGGCAATGACGGCGGCGTCGTAGTCGCCCCCCACCACGCGGAAGGTGACGAAGTAGGCATACGCAAACATCAGCACGGTCTGCGCCAGCAGGATCACCAGCAGCGGCCCGGCCACCTCGGCCAGCTCCCACAGCTTCATCGACATGAGCGCCATGGCCAGAAAAAATGCCAACGACACGGTGCCCACCACTTCGAACTGGCGCAGCGGCAGCTCGGCATCGCGCCAGTCGATGATGTTGCGCACCACGGCGGCCACCAGCATGGGCCCCAGGTACGAAGGCAGCGTGATGCCCATGCCCTTGAGCCAGTTGACCAGCAGCGTGCCCGCGCCAATGGACACAGTGATCAGGATGCTGGCGTACATCACCGTGTCGCCGGTGAGTGCGGATGACGGTGCCTGCAAGAGGGTGGCATCAGGCTTCACGCCCGCGGCTACCCCGGTGGGGTGCAAACCGTTGCGGCGCATGAGCAGCGTGCCCAGCGGCCCGCCAATCACGCAGCCGGACACCAGGCCGTAGGTGGCCGCCGCAATGGCAGCGGGCAGCGCACCCGCGGCGCCCGCCTGCTCCAGCAGCGGTCCGAACGCCGCCGATGTGCCATGCCCGCCCGTGAGCGAGATGGACCCGGCTGCCACACCAATCAGCGGATGCACGCCCAGCGCGGCCGCCAGCCCGGCGCCCAGCAGGTTTTGCAGCACCACCAGCCCCACGGCAGCCGCCAGAAAAAGCGCCACGCCCACGCCGCCTTTTTTCAAGAGTTCAAAGCTGGCCGAAAAGCCGATGGTGGTGAAAAACACCAGCAGCAAAAACGCGCGCATGTTGTCGTAGAACTCGAACGCAAACAGGCCCGTCTGGTGGCCCACCAGCGCAATGACCGAGAACACCAGCCCGCCAATGATGGGGCCGGGGATGAAGTAGCGCGCGAGCACATTCACGCGCTTTTTGATGAACTCACCCACCACCAGCAAGATGGCGGCGATGCCGATGGTTTGGGCGATGTCGAGCTGGATGGTGACTATGGGGTGTCTCCTTGATTCCTTGGTGGGGGTCAGGCAACACATGCCAGAATAATGCGCTATTGAATAGATAGCGACTAGCGCAAGCGCCAGTAGCGCTGGCTTGCGATTTTACCCTTGGAACCACGCCCTCTCGCCTGACCCGGCGTTGAAAAATATCAGGCGCTGGCCTGGGGCGCCCGCACGTACAAGCGCGAAAGACCGCAAGCGCAGAGCCCGCCGAAACCGTGAAAGCGGCAGCGGACGGCACTGATCTGGCAGCATCGATCCACCAGCATCCATGCACTCCGGCACGCGGCGTGCAGCAGCTATGCTCGGCAGCCCGCTCAACGCGCACACCCCGTCAACCCAACGCCCATGACCGCCCGCCTGATCCGCTTCAACAAGCCCTATGGCGTGCTCAGCCAGTTCACGGCCGAGGGCAAATGGCAGGGGCTGAAGGACTACATCGATCTGCCCGGCGTGTATGTGGCCGGGCGGCTGGATGCCGACAGCGAGGGCCTGCTCTTGCTGACCAACGACGGCAAGCTGCAGGCCCGCATTGCCGACCCGCGCTTCAAGATGGAAAAAACCTACTGGGTGCAGGTAGAGGGCATACCCCAAAAGCCCGCACTGGACGCGCTGCGCAGGGGCGTGCAGCTCAACGATGGCCCCACGCTGCCAGCGCGCGCGCGCCTGCTGGAGCCACCGCCCGCCGTGTGGGCGCGCAACCCGCCCATCCGCGAGCGCAAGGCCATCCCTACGGCGTGGATCGAGCTGGTTATCCGCGAGGGCCGCAACCGCCAGGTGCGCCGCATGACGGCCGCCGTGGGCCACCCCACGCTGCGGCTCATTCGCGCGGCCATCGGGCCGCACACGCTGGAGGGATTGGCGCCGGGCGACTGGGCCGACTGAAATGGCTTGAATGAGGCGGGGGCTGGACGAATCTCACCCCGCACGCACTATTCCACCGCCCCCTCACCCATGACCAGGTAACGGCTGACGAGCTCAAAAAAACTGTCGTAAAAGCCATCCGAGGCAATGGTCTCGCTGCCCACCTTGATCAGGGCTTCGTCCGTGGACAACAAGGGCAACGACACCGAGCCCACGCCGCCCACGCCCAGGCTGGCGGAGTTGTTGGTTTTTTTAAGGGTGTAGCGGTCTTGCAGCGCGGTCACAAAGCCCAGGCTGATCTTGCCGTTGGCGCTTTCGGGCACGCAGACCACCCGAATCATCATCTGCAGGTGCGCATTGGCCTCGGGCTGAAAGTTCTTGCGGCCTTCCACCATTTCGGGCACATGGGTGTTGATGATGTAGCCTTGGCTGAGCAGCGCACGCCGGGCGGCCTCGCAGGTTTGCGCGGGCGCGGCGTCGAACAGGCGCGAATAGGTGGCCACCGAACCAAAACTCTCTTGGGGCGAATACACCTTGGCTGGCGCGGAGCACCCGGCCAACAGGGCAACAACGCCCAACCCGGCCCACAGGCACAGGGCGGCTCTCAAAGCACGGCGCCCCATGGGCGCAGGTGCAGTAGCGTGAAAAGAGGTGCGCTGGGGCATCCAGAAAAGACTCAAAGCCGGGCACTCCTCGGGGTGAAATTTTTCGCGGGCATCGCATCATCATGCCACTGGCATCTGACCACAAAGGGGGTGGCCGGTTCCCCGGCGGGCCATGCGGTGGGCGCGGGCATCGCACAATGGCGCCTTTGCCCGAAAACGGGCTGGCTGCGACGGCAGGGCGGTGCTCAGCCTGCCACCAGCGCCCGCCGGGCTTGAGACAAAGGTTGTTCCATGAAAATTGCCGTAATGGGCGCGGGGGCGGTGGGCTGCTACTACGGCGGCATGCTGGCGCGCGCAGGCCACGAGGTCACCTTGATTGCCCGCGCGCACCACGCCACGGCCATCAACGCCAGCGGCCTGCTGCTTGAAACGCAGGCCTTCACTGAACGGGTGCGCGTGGCCGCCAGCACCGATGCCAGCGCCGCAGATGGCGCGCAATGGGTGCTTTTTTGCGTCAAATCCACCGACACCGAGAGCGCGGGCCGCGCGCTGGCCCCGCACCTGGCCGAGGGCGCTGTGGTGCTCAGCCTGCAAAACGGCGTGGACAACGCCGAGCGCCTGCAGGCGACCATTGGCCACCCCGTCATCCCGGCCGTGGTGTATGTGGCTACCGAGATGGCGGGGCCGGGCCATGTGCGCCACCACGGGCGCGGCGAGCTGGTGATTGCGCCATCGCCCGCCAGCGCAGACATCGCCGCCACCCTGAGCGCGGCGGGCGTACCCGTGCAGGTGTCCGACAACGTGGCCAGCGCGCTATGGGCCAAGCTGGTGCTCAACTGCGCCTACAACGCCTTGTCGGCCATCACCCGGCTGCCCTATGGCGAGATCATGAACAGCCCCGGCCTGGCCGTGCCCCAGGTGATGCAAGACATCGTGCACGAGTGCCAGCGCGTAGCGCAGGCCAGCGGCATCGCTCTGCCGGCGGACACCCTTGACGCCGTGCTGCACCTGGCGGCCACCATGCCTGGGCAAATGTCGTCCACCGCGCAAGACCTGGCGCGCGGCAAGCGCAGCGAGATCGACCACCTCAATGGCTACATCGTGCGCCGGGGCGAGGCGCTGGGCATTGCCACACCCGTCAACCGGCAGCTGCACACGCTGGTGCGTCTGCTGGAGCGCCACCTGCCCGCGCAGGCAGACGGTGCCGCATGAGGGCCGCAGTGCACATGCTGCGCCAGCAGCAACGGGTTCTGGTGTGGGGGTTCTGGGCGCTGGCGCTGTGCGTGGCGGTGCTGTCGCTGATGCCCACCAACTATTTGCCGGCACAGGTCTTCAGCCTGTGGGACAAGGCCCAGCACGCGCTGGCCTTCACCGCACTGGCCTCGCTGGGCCTGCTGGCCTACCCGCGCCAGCCCTGGCGCGTGGCCATCGCCCTGCTGGCCTTTGGCGGCGCCATCGAACTGGCGCAGGCCGCCACCGGCTGGCGCTATGGCGAATGGTCCGACTGGCTGGCCGACACAGTGGGCCTGGCGGCAGGCAGCGCACTGGCCGCACACCCCCGGCGCCTGATCGCCCTGCCCGCCCAGCCCACAGCGCAGACACCAACGCCGCGCTGATGCACCCAGCCCAGGCCCCCCCCGCCTGTCCGCCTGGGTTGGCCGCTGCGTCACCTCGCCATTTGTTGTCGCTCCTGGGGCGGCCTGCATCGCTGCCTGCAGTCGGCGATGGCGCGGTCTCGCGCAGTCTTCTGCGTTGCTTTTGTTGCCAACATCCCAGCCATTGGATGCAAAAAGACGCCTGGTGGCCCCTTTCGATCCGCAGCACCATCGACGTGCAAGGGTTGCGCAGGCCATCCCCTGCAGGTTATGCCCGCCCCGTGTGCAACACCCTGTGGATAAGCCCCTGAAGAAGCCGCGTTACCCGCGCCACCACTGGCTTTGCGGGCGATGCCGCATTTTTAGGCACGCAAGTTGAATGGCGCACCAGAAACCTGTGCAAACCCAGAATCAGCGGCGCCCAATCGCTATTACTTTAATAGCTACTCGCGCTTTATACATAAGGACAAAAGCCGTATTTGACGTTAAATTACGCCCTCTACTCCCATCCTCGGCCGGCGCCCCAGGCGATCTGCCTGGCGGCACGCCCGGGCAGTGCCATTGGGTTATGCCCAGCACCTGTGGGCTGGTCTGTGGAAAACCACGGGCATAACCCGCCAAACCCGCGCCCGCACTGGGCTGGAACGCGTTGCCCATCGATTGAGCATGGTTTGGGCATGGTTTGGGCATGGTTTGGGCATGCGGCACCCGGCGGCGGGGTTGCGGAAACAGCGGCTGCCGATGCCGATGCAGACACCACCGCCACCGCCGGGCTTATAGTCGCCCCTTCGTTGCGCGGCCAACTTGCCGCAGTGCTGCCGCGCAACCCGTGCGGCAAGCCGCCCGCCACGCGCCATGCGCGCCCTGAAACGGCTCCCATTTATTTATCCGCTTCACCCTTGCCTGTCTCTGCCCTGCTTTGCCTGGTCGTCGCCATCAGCGACGGCGACACCCTCACCGCCCGTTGCGGCACGCCCGGCGCTTACCAGCAAGTCACCGTGCGCATCGCCGCCATTGATGCCCCCGAGCGCAAACAGGCGTTTGGCCAGCGGGCACGGCAACACCTGGCGCAGCTGTGTTTTAGGCAACGCGCCACGCTGCGCCCCCTCGCGCGCGATGCCTATGGCCGCACTGTGGCCAACGTGCGCTGCGGCCGCACCGATGTGGCAGCGGCGCAGGTGGGCGCGGGCATGGCGTGGGTGTACACGCCCTATGCCAGCGCGCATCCGCACCTGGTGCGATTGCAGCAGCAGGCCCGTGCCAGCCGAAAGGGGTTGTGGGCACAGCCCCGCCCGCTGGCGCCGTGGAGCTATCGGCAGCGGCACCAGCGCTGACCCAGACTGGGGGGCGACTGGGGCGAATGAGGCAACTGGGGCAGCTCCGCGCCCCGCCTTCCTTCAGGCAGTGGCTGCAGGCTGGGCGTTGAAAACGCCGCTCAGCAATTCGACGAGCCGCTCGGGCCCCATCTTGAAACCGCAGGCCTGCGCATGGCCGCCACCGCCCATGCTTTCAGCCAGCGCAATGCAGTCGAAATTGCGCTGCGCGCGCAGGCCCACCTTCACGCCCTTGGTGCCCGCGCTCCACATCAGCGCAAAGGTGCCGGTTTTGGCGGACAACAGGTCGCCCACCAGGCTGTGGAACATGCCGGGGGCGTTGACCATCAGGCCCTCAATGCCGTTGAACACCAGGGGCTGTGCGCCCTCGGCAATGTCGGCCGCGAGCTTGCGGTATTTTTCGTCCATGGCCGCGCCGCGCGCCATGAACTGCGTGAGCTGCTCGGGCGTGAAGGCGGCAATCTCGTGCCAACGCACAAACGTCTGGGGCTCCATGTCCAGGGCCGACAGAAAGCCCGCGCTCTCGGGGAACTCCCATTTCCAGATGTCGCGGTCTTCGATGTACTGGAGCAGTGGCGGAACGGGCTGCGTGGGGTGAAAGAACTCCCATGCCAGCCGGGCGCCCGACTTGTTCATGTCAAAGTGCACCACGCCGCAGCGGCAAGCGAAGCCGGTGAGTTTTTCGGCGGCGCTTTTATGGTGGTCCAGCATCACGAGCTTGGTGGCGCGCTCTTCGATGGCGTGCAGGACCTCGGCTGAGAACGAAAAATCGAGGATGTAGACAGCCCGGCCCGCCACGGGCGGGAGATCGTCCAGCGTTTTCACATCGCCGTGATCCAGCCCCAGGTATTCGGCGCCCTCGCCGTAATAAAGCCACGCGGCCAGCGCGGCGCCAAAGCCGTCGGGGCAGTTGCGCCCGTGGTACAAAACCAGCGGCGCGGGGTCGTTCTTGTCGGGCGCAACCAGCAGTTGCAGGGGGAGTATGGTTTTCTTCATCATGGGCGCCGATTGTCGCCGGGCCGCCCAGCGGTGGGCGAAGGCACGGTGGCACATGCCCTGCGGCAAACTGACCAGGCCTCAACAGCCCTTGCCAGCCCTTGCCATTGCTTGCCGGTCCTTGCCAGCCCCGTTCGCACACCGTGCGCCATGGGAACCAATGCCGCGCTGCGCCCCTCCACCGTTGTCCTTTTCTCACGCCGCCCTGCGCCAGACCCCAAAGCCCCATGCTAAAGACACTCAAAGATCTGTTTGACAGTTTTGCCCAGCCTGCCCCCAGCCAATCGCCCGCACAGCGCGAGCACGCCGTGCAACTGGCCGCCGCCGTGCTGCTGGTCGAGGTGGTGCGGTCTGAATCATCGATGGACACGGCCGAGCGCACCACCATGGTGGCTGCGCTGCGCGGCAAGTTTGCGCTGAGCGATGACGAGCTGGAGCGCCTGCTGGAGCTGGCCGTGACCACCTCGCGCACGGCCTACGACTACCAGCGCTTTACCAGCAGCCTCAACGACCACTTCACGCAGGACCAGAAAATCCACCTGGTCGAGGCCATGTGGCAGGTGGCCTATGCCGATGCCCATGTTGATGCCAACGAGAACCACACCATCAGCAAGGTGGCGGGCTTGCTGCATGTGACCCATGGCGAATACATCGCGGCCAAATTACGGGCCAAGGAAGCTGCGCAGTTGGGCTGAACGCCCCCCGCGGCCGTCCAATCAGACCGGTAGCCAGCGCCACCAGAAGGGCTTGCGCTCCTCCTGCGCGCCCCGGGCCTGCAGCAGGGCCACCAGCTCGGTGCGCTGGTGGCGGCGCGCTGCTTCCAGTGGGGTCATGTCGTCAAAGTCCGAGCGCAACTGAGGGTCGGCACCATGCTCCAGCAGATAGCGCGCGATGTCGCTATGGCCGTGGATGAGGCTGGCAACCAGCGGTGTGCACAAGATCTCGGGGTGCTGGTAGTTGGGGTTGACGCCCGCGTTGATGTGGTAGCGCACCAGCGCCAAATCGCCTTCCACTGCGGCGGCGTACATATCCTTCCAGTCTCCACCTAACATAACGTGAATCCTCTGCACAAACGGTAGTCGATGCAGTGTAGGCAGGCGGGCGTGCTGCACAATGCGCGCCTTCCCTAACCCCTGCTCCCATGCCCCCCTTGCACATCCTCTGGCGCGACGAGCATCTCGTGGCGGTTTACAAGCCCGCTGGCTGGCTGGTGCACCGCACGGGGCTGGATGCAGGCGAAACGCGCTTTGTGATGCAGACCCTGCGCGACCAGCTGGGCCAGCATGTGTACCCCGTGCACCGGCTCGACAAAGGCACCTGCGGCGTGCTGGTGATGGCGCTGCACAGCGCGGCTGCACGCGCGTTGTCGCAGGCGTTTGAGCACGGGGCGACGCACAAACGCTACCTGGCCGTGGTGCGCGGCTGGGCGCCCGAAGCGGTGGAAGTGGATCATGCCCTCAAGCCCGACGATGCCCCGGCGGATGCCGCCGTGCAGGATGCCCACACCCGCTTTTTCCGCCTGGCACAGCTCACGCTGCCCGAGGCCAGCGACGCCCGCTTTGCCACCACGCGCGCCTCGCTGGTAGAGGCCGTGCCCACCACCGGGCGGCGCCACCAGATCCGCCGCCACCTCAAGCACCTGGCGCACCCCATCATTGGCGATGCCACCCATGGCAAGGGCCCCATCAACCGCTGGTGGGCCGATCGGCTGGGCCAGCAAAGGCTGTGGCTGCACGCCTGGCAGCTGACCGTGCCGCACCCCGTGTCGGGCGCGGCCCTGGTATTTGACAGCGGCTTGCAGCTGCCTGCGTGGAGCCCACCCCGTGCCGCAGAAGTGCAGGCCGTGCAGCCAGACAACGGTGATGCAGTCCCCACGGCAGACTGGCAACGGCTGCTGACACGGCTGCCCTGGCACGCCTCGCCGGGTGCACGCTAGCCAGGCACGGCCAGTGGCCGAAGGCCTGTGCGGGGCACCGAACCGGCAACTATGTTTTTCATAGCACGCCGCGCTTTATCATCAAGCGCTAGAGCCATTTTTGACACATAAACCATTGCCATGCAAGCCGAAGACATCCTTCATTTCTGGTTCGAAGAACTCTCGCCCGCGCAGCACTTTGCCCAGGAAGACGCGATCGACGCCATGATCCGCGTGCGTTTTGGGCCCATCTGGCAGGCGGCGCAGCATTGCGAGCTGTGGGAGTGGCGCGCCACGCCGCAGGGGCGGCTGGCCGAGATCGTGGTGCTCGACCAGTTCTCGCGCCACATCCATCGCGGCACGCCGCTGGCGTTTGCACAGGATGCCCAGGCACTGGCCCTGGCCCAGGAGCTGGTGGCCGGGCGGCACGACCAGGCGCTGGCCCCTGCCCAGCGCGCGTTTGCCTACATGCCCTACATGCACAGCGAGTCGCTGGTGGTGCACGCCCAGGCGATGGTGCTGTTTGACCAGCCGGGGCTGGAGAACAACCTGCGCTTCGAGGTGCTGCACCGCGACGTCATTGCGCGGTTTGGCCGCTATCCGCACCGCAATGCCGCACTGGGGCGCGTGTCCACGCCGGGCGAGCTGGCCTTCATGGCCCAGCCGGGTTCGTCTTTCTGAGGCCCCGGCCACTGGCCCTCACAGGGGCCGCGTCAGGTAGACCGCCTCGCGGCCCACGATAGGCTCGCGCGTGGGCATCATGACGGTGCAGCCATCGCACAGGGCGCGAATCTCGTGGGGCCCGTCGGTGGCAATGAGCGCATCTTTGGCAAACACCTCAAAGCCCACCAGCGGGCGCACAAAGCAAAAATCGGGCGTGCGCACCATGCAGGTCTGCAGCAGCTCATAGCGGCGCTGCGGGCCAGGCGCCGGTCTGCCGGGGGCCGCTTCGATCAGCCCGAAATGGGCCAGAAAATCCAGCGCCACCGCCGTCGCCATGTCGGCCGCCGATTGCAGAAAATGCTGCCCGCACTCCACCACCAGCGCCGCACCAGGCCCGTCGGCCAGGCCATGGCGGCCGTGCTGGATGAGGGGCGTGCCCGAACCCAGACCTTGCGGCATCACCAGGTGCACAGGCGGCCTGCCAATGGTCTGGGCCACCGCCGCATTGCGCGCATAGGCCGGATACGCCCAGAAGGGCTCGACATCCTGGCTGGTCGAGTGGATGTCCAGAATGTGATCGGCAGCGGCTACCACGGGGCGCAGGGCGCGGGCACGGGCCAGTTCGGGGCTGTCGGCGGTGCCGTCCAGCTCTGCGGCCGACCACACGCGGTTGAGGTTGTGCACCAGCTGGCGGCTGTCAAAGGGGCGTGCGGGGTTGAACGATTCGTAGGCGGCCACGTTGGCAAAGCTGATGGTCAACGTGCCGCACCGGGGCCGCACACCGGTGTCGAGCAGGTGCGTGGCGGCCACCATGCCGCACAGCTCGTTGCCGTGGGTGAGTGCATTGATCAGCACATGCGGCCCGGGCTGGCCCGACTCGAAACGGTGCACATAGTCCACGCCCACATTGCCCACGCGGTAGGCCGAAAGGTCACGGGGCAGCGCTTCAAAGACGGGCGGATTCTGGGTCATGTCTGGGCACTCAAAACAAAGCGGCCCGCCATGGTATGCGCAAAACCAGGGGCCTCCAGCGGCCATTCCCCGCTTGCACGCCAGTGCCAAAACAACACCCACAGCGACGGGCACACCAGGGCTGCGGCAAAACAGGCACAACAGGCCGGAGCGGCCGGTTTGTGACGTACCATCCGTCCCACAGTGGTCCCATCCCGAGACCCACCCAGGAGGATCCATGGCCAAAGGACAAATGCACAACAACAAGATGGCAAAAAAGCCGAAGAAAGACACATCACCACCCAAAGAGGGCCACGGCTCTGACCGCCCCACTCCACCGACGACAGCAGTGATCCCGCGCGGCAAGGACAAGAACAAATAGGCGACGCCTTTGCTTGCTATTGGTTAAAAAGCTGCTCACCAGTGCAGAAAGAGGGGTTATGCCGTTTCACCTGAGCCACGAACACCCTTTCTGCCGGTATCAGCGCCGCCTGCTGACGCCGATGGCCCATCGAACAACGCCCTGACACACGGGCACCATGCCCATGCCGCCAGCCCCCTTCCCTGCCGCAGCATCCACGGTACTCGCACCGCCTGCGCCCCTTTGGCAGCTGGTGCTGCGCAGCCTGCCTGTGCCCGTGCTCATGTCTGCCATCTGCTGGGTGGGCGCAGGGGTGAACTACCTGCTGTTCCACACGCTGGCCGAGCTTTTCTCCATCGTGATTGCCATGGTGGCGATGGTGGTGGTCACCACATCGCAGCGCTTCACGCGCAACCATTTCGTGGTGTACATCGCGGTGGCCATTGGCTGGTGCGGGGCGCTCGATTTATTGCACATGGTCGTGCTCGACGGCATGCAGCTGCTGCCCGGCAACAGTGCCGACCCGGCCATCCAGCTGTGGGTAGCCGCCCGCTTCATCCAGGCCGTGGCGCTGGTCTCTGCGCCCCTGCTTCTGTACCGCAGCGTGCGCCCATTGCTGATGCAGGCGGGCTTTGGCATGGCCGCGGTGCTGAGCGCAGCGCTGATTGCCAACGATTTCTTTCCCGCCGCCTATGTGGACGGCCAGGGGCTGACGCCGTTCAAGATTTACGCCGAATACGTGATCATTGGTCTGCTGACCGGTGCGCTGGCACTGCTGTGGCGCCAGCGTGCCCTCATGTCCACGCGCCTGCTGGCCAACCTGATGGCAGCCGTGGTGTTCATGATCTTGTCCGAACTGGCCTTTACCCGCTATGTGAGCGTGTACGCAACAGCCAACCTGGTCGGGCACCTGCTCAAGATCTTTGCGTATTGGTACGTTTACCTGGCACTGGTGCACAGCACCCTGCGTTAGCCCTTCAGCATGCTGGCGCGTGCTGCCAGCACCTACGACGCGGTGCCCGACCCCACGCTCATCGTCACGGCCGACGGCAAGATCCACCAGGCCAATGCGGTGGCGGCTCTTTTTGCGGGCCAGGCTGCCGCGCAACTGGTGGGCCAGTCGAGCCATGCGCTGTTCCATGACGCCGAGGTCAGCGCCGCCGCCTGCCCGGTATGCCAGGGCATGCAGACCGCCAAGGCAGCTTTTCAGGTGGAAATCGAACGCAACCACGGTCGCAATGCCATTGAATGCAGCGTGGCCCCGTTTCACGCCCCCCATGCCCAAAACGCCTACGTGCAGGGGGTGCGCGACATCACCGACCGGCGGCGCCTGGCAGCCGAGCGCGAGGCCCTGGTGCTGGCGCTGGGCGAGCGCATCAAGGAGCTGCGCTGCATCCAGGCCATCGCCCAGCTGATCGAAACGCCGGGCCTGACACTTGCGCAATTGCTGCAGGGTGTGACCGAGCGGCTTGCGGCGGGGTTTGCCCTGCCGGAACAGGTGGGGGTGGCGATCACCGGGGCCTGGGGGCGTTTTGGAAATCAGCCCCCCACGCCCCGCCCCGCGCTGTGGCTCGAGCGCGCCATCCACGTACACCAAACGCCCCGCGCGCAGCTGCACGCCTGGTACCCGCCCGAGGCCAGCGCAGCCGGCGCAGCCGGCGCATCCTTCCTGCCCGAAGACGAGGCCCTGCTCGACAACGTGGTGCAGCAGATCGGCGGCGCCATCGAGCGCATGCAGGCGGCGGAGAAGGTACAGCGCCTGTCCAACCTGTACGAAATGCTCAGCGCCACCAACCACGCCGTGGCGCACAGCAACAACCAGGACGCCTTGCTGGCCAACCTTTACGAAGCGCTGCTCACCCACGGCAAGTTTCCGATGATGTTCATCGCGCTCACGGAAACGGGTGGTTTCCCGCTGCACCTTCACCGCTCACATGGCATCCCGGCAGAAAATCTGCTGCTGCTGACCCAGGCGCTGCAATCGCCTCAAAGCCCGTGGTACCAGCTGATGGGCGGCCTGGCAAAGGGCGAGATCCAGCTGCATTCCATCCCGGCAACCTACGCAGACGACACCGACCCCTGGCTGACATTTCTGCACGCACAAGGCATTCAGGAGCGCGCCGTGATGCCACTGGCCTGCGAAGGGCGGTTGCTGGGGGTTTTTGGCCTGTATGCACGCGGGCTCACCGTTTTCGATGCCGACGAAATACGCCTGCTCACCGAAATGGCGGCCGAGCTATCTTTAGCCTTCGGCCGCCTGGCCAGCGAAAACCGCCTGCAACAGGCCGAACAAAAAGCGCAACTCTCGGAGTACCGGTTCAGCGAAGTGTTCGCCGCCTCGCCGCTGCCCATGCAGATTTTCTCGCTGGGCACGCGCAGGCTGCTTGCCTGCAACCCGGCCCTGCAGCAGTGGCTGGGCTACACGCCCCAAGAGATCTCCACCCTGTCGATATGGGCCGAGCGCGTCTGTGCTGACCACGCGCAGTGCCAGCAGGTGCTGGAACTGTGGCAACGTGCCGCACCGCAAAACCCGAAAGGCGAGAGCATGGTGCTGCCTGAAATGCACCTGCGCTGCAAAGACGGCAGCAAACGCATGGCGCGCGGCACGATGACGCTGGTGGGCGACGAGGCCATCATCGTCTGGACCGACCTGACGGAAATCCGCCAGCGTGAACGGGTGCTGCAGGAGAGCGAGCAACGCTTTCGCAACATGATCGAGCAGACCATCAGCGGCATCTATGTGCGCCGCGACGGCCGCTTCATCTACGTGAACCCGCGCTTTTGCGAAATCGTGGGCTGGTCTGGAGCAGACCTGCTGGGGCAGGATGTGCTGCAGTTCACCACCACCGCCCCCGACAACCTGGCGCGCATCCACCGGGCCTGGGAGCAGCTGGCGGCCGGTGCACGCAACGTGAAGTACACCCTGCCCATGCGCCGCAAGGATGGCCAGCTGATCGAGCTGGGCCTGAACGCCTCCATCATCACCTGGGACGACGGCCAGCCCGCCACCATCGTGATGGCCCAGAACATCACCGAACGCAAGCGCGCCGAGGAACAGATCGCCAGCTATGTGCAGCAGCTCGAAGGCGCCATGCAGGGCACGCTGCAGGCCATCTCCAACATGGTCGAGCTGCGCGACCCCTACACCGCCGGCCACGAACGCCGCGTGGGCCTGATTGCGGGCGCCATTGCCCGCGAGATGGGCTGGGAAGCAGAGCGCTGCAAAAACCTGGAGTTGGTGGGCCTGGTGCACGACATCGGCAAGATCGCCGTGCCTGCCGAGATCCTGTCCAAACCCGGGCGCCTGAGCCCGCTGGAGATGGAACTGGTGCGATGCCACGCACAGGCGGGTTACGACATCTTGAAGGACGTGACCTTTGCCACCCCGATCGCCGAAATCATCCGCCAGCACCACGAGCGCATGGACGGCAGCGGCTACCCACGCGGCCTGCGGGGTGACGAGATCCTGCCCGAAGCGCGCGTGCTGGCCGTGGCCGACGTGATCGAATCCATGGCGGCGCACCGCCCCTACCGCGCGGCGCTGGGCCTGGATGTGGCGATGGCCGAAATCGACAAGAACCGGGGCCAGCTCTACGACCCCGAGGTGGCCGACGCCATGGGCCGGCTGGTGCGGCAAAAGAACTACCAGCTGCCCGATTGACTGCCCGGTGGTGCCGCGCGTCGGGTCCGCGTAGGGCTTTGGACTCAGGGCTCGCGGGTGCCGCTGCCCTTCTTCTTGCGGTTTTCACGGGCCTGCTTCTTGGCCTCGCGCTCGGCGTCCGCCAGCGCACCGGCGGCCCGCCAGACCTCGAACTCGGCAGGCGTTTCCAGCGTGATGCGGCCCAAAATGGCGGTGCGGAAATCGGTCATCACGATCTCGGCCGTCTTTTGCAGGTTCACGCGCCCGCCGCCCAGCATGGCGCCGCGCTTTTTGCCAATGGCGGCCAGCAGGTCTTCGTCGTGCATGCTGGCCACTGTGCCGGCCGGCAGGCCCAGCTTGTAGCGTGCCTCCAGCAGGGGCGCATAGTGCGTTTGCAGGCGGCGCAGCAGCTCCAGCGCTACCAGTTCTTCGTCGTATGCATTGCGGCCAATGGCGCCGCTGGCGGCCAGGTTGTAGCCGCTTTCCACCACCACGATGCGCGGCCACAGCATGCCGGGCGTGTCCCACAGGTAAAAGTCGTCGGCCAGCGTGATGCGCTGCTCCAGCTTGGTGATGCCCGCCTCGTCGCCCGTCTTGGCCTGGCGCTTGTTGGTGAGGGTGTTGATGAGCGTGGACTTGCCCACGTTGGGCACGCCGCAGATCAGCACGCGCATGGGCTTGGCCATGCCACCCCGGTTGGGCGCCAGCAGGTGGCAGGCGTCAATCAGCTTGCGGGCGGGCGCCGGGTCTGAGGCATCCAGCCCCACGGCGCGCGTGGCGCTCTGGGCGTTGTACCAGTCCACCCACAGCGCCGTGCGCTCGGGGTCGGCCACGTCCTGCTTGTTGAGCACCTTGAGGGTTGGCTTGTGGCCCGTGAGCTCGGCCAGCAGCGGATTGGCGCTGGAGCCGGGCAGGCGCGCGTCCAGCACCTCGATCACCACGTCAATGTCCTTGATGCGTTCGGTGATGGCTTTCTTGGTCAGGTGCATGTGACCGGGGAACCACTGGATGGCCATGCGAAGGGGTACTTTCTTGTTGATTCGGTGCGGGCTGAGGGTGGCCAGGAGGCGGTCGGACTTGGAGCGTCGATAGCGAAAAGCGGCCCCAGCGAGGACAGTTTTTGCCGGGTTTGCAGCGCCATAGCCCGGCTATGGGGCAAAAAGACGGGAATAAATGGACCGCTGCGGCCGCTTTGCAGCCGACGATTTCCAAGTTCGAGAGCCTCCTAGGATAATCGCGTCCCGTTCCCCACCGTTGCACCCCTGCCATGCCCTCACCCGCCAACCGCCCCGCCAGCCCCGCCGACAAGGCCGACAAAGAGCTTTTGTTCAAGGGCGTCACCTGCGCGCTGATCGGGCTGGTGGTGCTGATTGGCCCCTATGTGGCGCGTTCGCCCAGCGTGCAGGACATCATGGCCCAGTCAGCCCTGGCGGGCTGGTTTGCACTGGTGCTGGGCGGCGGGTTTCTGGTGCGCTATGCCATGCGCCGGGCGGCGGCAACCAAGGCCCGCAACCAGTCGTGACGCCAGAACCACGGGTGCAGGTGCCCGCCCGCGCCACCGACGCCCCCTCGGCCCGCGCCATGTTCGAGGCGCTGCAGCAGCAAGCCCGGGCGCACAGCGTGCTACTGCGGGCACCCCCGCCAGAGCCCACCACCTGCTGCGGGCGCGGCTGCAACGGCTGCGTATGGGAGGGGTACCTCGATGCGGCCGAATATTGGCGCCAAGAAGCGTTGCTGCAGATCGACCCTGCCAATTTTGAGTGAAATATGCCCGCAGCGCTTGCTGCATAAGCGCTAGCAGCTATTATTTTTGAATTCTCGGTGATACGAGCGGATGCCGATGGAAATGACCGGTTGGTTGATGGCTCGCAGCCAGACCTCTGCGTGAATGTGACCGCTTCAATGGCAGTCGCAAACCAACCGTGCTGTATTGGGTCGGCTGCTGTCGACCACAAACCGTCAACGGCGACTGGCCGCGTCTAGACTAGATGCGTTCACCGCAGCCAACATATGGCGTGCTGTGACCGAGAAGATATTCGCGCACCCGGGAGTGCCCAGGCCGCTGGTATGCGCTCTCGACCATGGGCAACGGCACTCAACCGGTAGCCACCAACCACAGACACCCCAGTCAGAGCCTCGACCAACAGGTCTGAACATCCCATCGCGACCCCAGCGTCACGAAAGCGCGTTGAAAAGACTTGCTCTCGAATGTCGGATTTTTTTACACATCAAGTTGCCACGGCAGGTCTTTCTCAATGGCGACAACAAGTTACAGCGGTGGCATCAAACGTGCTCCAGCGACAGGACAGGGCAGTAATCCCACTGCTTCAAACGACGAGAGAAAAGACATGAAGCAATTTTTCAAGTTCAAACGCCTGGCTCTGGCAGCCGGCCTTGCGTTCGCTGCATGCGCCTCGCACGCTGCCACCGTCAGCGTGTTCAACTTTGGCGGCTTCGCGCAGAGCGGATCGGTGACATCGACTTACTCTTCAAACATGGTCGGTTTTCAAATTGACTTTGTGGCCGACAGCGGCGCACCCCCTTCGGCCATCTGGGAATTGCCGCCGATTGGAGCCCTCGGAACACCGGTGGCTACGTTTACCAATTCGCCTCATCCCGAAGGCGCATTTACTGCGACATGGAACTTTGCCGGCAGCAACGCTTTCAACTATTCGGGCATGGACTACGGTGGCTGGAACGGAACTTTCGTTGATGAGTTGCTCATTCCAGACTTCCGGGGTGACGAGTTGGCAACGATCTTTTTTGCCGATGGCAAGAGCGTGAGCGGTTTGTTTGCCTCTGGTGCCTCAGGCGCGGCGGGAACGATCGTTTTCGATGACGCAAACTTGACTGGCGGGTCCGTGCCAGAACCAGCATCGCTGCTGCTGGTCGGTCTCGCCCTGGCCGGTGTCGGTTTCTCCAGGGCCCGGGCAGCCAAGTAATCGTATCGACCGCCAAAGCTGCATTGCCGCCGGGCTGGATTGTGAAAATGCAGCCCGACACATCCGCTTGACGCGTTCGTCTGAAGGCGTTTGCGGTCAGGCGGCGAGATGCTGCTCCGCGCCCCGTTCTTCGCGCTGCCAGAAAGGGCATTCGCAACGGGTCGCAGCCACACCGACAGAACCCGCGGGCACATGGGCCCATTGCCGCGCTCACGATCATCACCATGGATGCTCACCAGTGCGCCAACTCTGCACAGCCCCCGTCAAACACCATCCACCCTGAGCCGGCCCTGCCCTGAATCCGCCGCAGGGCTCAGCTCAGCCCAACCCCTGCGCCGCCATGTAGTGCTGGCGCCATTCTTCAAAGGGCAGCGCGTCGGCCGCCTCGATGGCCTTTTGTGCGGCCACCGATTCTTCGGCCATTGCGGTAAAGCGCGCGTGCTGGGCGTCGCTCCAGGGCAGGTCCAGCAGCGCATCGCGCGCCTGGGCCGACTGGTGGGTGCTGAAGCTGGTGAAGTTGTTGCCGTGCTCGCGTGCCATCTGCTCCAGCACGCGGGCCGAGGGCGTTTGCACCGGGTTGGCCAGGGTGGCGCGGGCGCTGGCCAGCGCGGCGCTGTAGTCGGTGTTGTGGTGCGAGGCATCCAGCGCGGCTGCCAGCGGCGCGCATTCTTGCAGCACCTGCGCGGCCCAGTCCACCAGTGGCACATTCTGGCCATTGCGCACCAGGCACAGGCCCGGTTCGCGGCCACGCTCGGCCGTGAGGTGCTGGTTGCGCTTGAGTTCGGTGATCTCTTGCGGCGTGTCGGGCGGGCTGTCTGACAGCAGGCAGTGCAGCAGGAACACATCCAGCAGCCGCATGGTCTCGGCGGTGATGCCCACGGGTACGAACGGGTCCAGGTCCATCAGGCGCACCTCGACATATTCGACCCCGCGCTCACGCAGCGCGTGCAGCGGGCGCTCGCCGGGCTGAATCACGCGCTTGGGGCGGATGGTGCCGTAGAACTCGTTTTCGATCTGCAGCAGGCTGGTGCCCAGCTGGTTGTAGTCGCCACCCGGGTTGCGGATGCCCACAGCCTCGTAGGCGGGATAGGGCTGCGTGAGCGCCTCGTGCAACGAGTCGGCATAGCCATCGAGGCCGTTGTAGCTGACGGCCAGCGTGGCCTGCGCGTCGCTTTGGTAGCCCAGGCGGCCCATGCGCAGCGAGGTGGCGTGAGGCAGGTAAAGCGCCTGGTCGCTCAGGCGCTGCAGCGCGTGCGGGCGCCCTTGCGCAAAGCACGGGCACAGCGCGGGCGAGGCGCCAAACAGGTACAGCAGCACAAAGGCGTTGCGCCGAAAGTTGCGGATGAGGGCGAAATACTGCTCGCTCGTCACCCCGGGCATCGACCAGTTGTAGTGGATGCCGCAAATGGTCTGCATGCGCCGGCCGTAGCGGTGGCCCAGGCCCATGCGGTAAACGCTTTTCGCGCGCCCGACGTTGGAGCTGCCGTAGCGCGCCAGCGGAATGGTTTCGTCGGTGGGAAGACGGCACGGCATGCTCGACACCCACAGCATTTCGTCGCCCTGCTCGTGCAGCGTGCGCAGCGCAAACTGGTGGATCTCGGTGAGCTCATCCAGGCACTGCTGCACGCCCCGGTGTGCACCGGTGACGAGCTCGATCTGCGACTCGCTGTAGTCGGTAGTGATGTGCGGGTGCGTGAGCGCCGAGCCCAGCGCCGCCGGGTGCGGCGTAAGGGCCAGATCGCCCGTGGGCAGCACGCGCAGGCCTTCTTTTTCGATGCCACGGCGGATGCCAGCCAGGGCATCGGGGGGGCAGGCGGTGATTTTTTGCTGCAAGGTGCTCATATCTTTGTTACCGATCTACGGGGTCGGCCCGGAACTTAGCACGGCGCAGCGCTGCCCGCCTGCGGCCGGGTCAAACCCTTGCCGCCAGCGCCTTGCCCACTTCGTTGGTGCCCTGGGCTGCGCCGCTTTGTGGTATCTGCTCGCCGGCGCGGTCGGTCACCTCGGCCAGGCGCGCGGCCAGCTGCTCGGGCACATCGGCGCCCAAGCCCAGGTGAATGCCCTGCGTGAGCGTGATGTGCGCCGCCTCGAACGTGCCCGCGCCCGCACACAAAATGGTGCGCGTCGGCGCGCTCTCGTGCGCCAGCACCAGCATGGCGGGCACCACGGCCTCGGGTTTCAGGGCGGCCAGCACCTCTTCGGGCATCAGGCCCTCAGTCATGCGGGTGGCGGCCGTCGGTGCCAGGGCGTTCACATGGATGTGGTGCTTGGCGCCTTCAATGCCCAGCGTCTGCATCAGGCCCACCTGGGCCAGCTTGGCCGCGCCGTAGTTGGCCTGGCCAAAGTTGCCATACAGGCCCGTGGACGATGTGGTCATGACGATGCGGCCATAGTCCTGCGCCACCATGTGTGGCCACACGGCCTTGCAGCAGTTGGCGGCGCCCATCAGGTGCACGTCAACCACCAGGCGGAAATCGGCCATGTCCATCTTGGCAAAGCTCTTGTCACGCAGAATGCCGGCGTTGTTCACCAGAATGTCCACCCTGCCCCAGGCGTCGATGGCCTGTTGCACCATGGCTTCGACCGCCGCAAAGTCGGTGACCGAGGCGCCATTGGCCAGCGCCTCGCCACCGGCAGCGCGGATTTCATCGACCACCGCCTGCGCCGGGCTGACCGAGCCGCCCTCGCCGTGCACGCCGCTGCCCAGGTCATTGACCAGCACCTTGGCGCCGCGCGCCGCCAGTGCCAGCGCATGCTGGCGGCCCAAGCCGCCACCGGCGCCCGTCACGATGGCCACGCGGCCGTTGAAATTGATCGCCATGCTGTTGCTCTCCTGTCGTCTGGGGGATAAAGAATGTGCGCAGGCTCTGCTACCGTGCACGCTGCGCCATTGCCCTGCACTTTAAGGCACGCCACGCCCGATTGCAGTAGCGGGTGCGACTGCCCAACGCTTTGAAGGATTTCCATGCAACCCGCAGCCCCAGGCCTTCCCGAAACTCCCCGCGCGGCCGCCACCGTGGTGCTGCTGCGCGACAGCACCGCTGGCCCCGAGGTGCTGCTGCTGCGCCGCAACGCCCAGGCATCCAACATGGCGGGGGTGTATGTGTTTCCCGGCGGCAAGCTCGATGCCGACGACGCCACCCTGGACGCTGACACCCACCTCGACCAGCCCCACGCCACCCTGCATGCAAACTTGAACGAACCCGACACCCACAGCGCCACCGCTGCCGGCCTGTATGTGGCCGCGCTGCGCGAAGCGCTGGAGGAATGCGGCCTGCTGCTGGCCGAGCCCCTGGGCGGCACCTCGGCGGTGAATGCCACCCGCGCCCGCGCCATGCTGCGCGAAGGCCAGCCGTTTGCGCAGGTGCTGGGCGCACTACAGCTGCGCCTGCAAACCCGCCAGCTCGCGCCCTGGTCGCGCTGGGTGACGCCGCTGGCACCCACCATGGGCACCCGCCGCTTTGACACGCGCTTTTTTGTCGCCCAGGCGCCCGCCGACCAGACCGCGCTGCACGACAACGAAGAAACCACCGACAGCGTGTGGCTGGCGCCGCGCGCGGCACTAGAGCAATACCGCGATGGCCGCATCGACCTGGCGCCGCCGCAAATCATGAGCCTGGCCCATCTGGCGCGCCACGCCAGCGTGGCCAGCGTGCTGGATGCCGCGCGCCGCCAGCCACCGCCCCTCATCCTGCCCGAGCCGTTTGACCACGACGGCGTGCGCGTGCTCTGCTACCCCGGCGACGCCATGCACCCGGTGCGCGAGCGCGCCCTGCCCGGCCCCACGCGACTGCACTACCACGCGCGCCGCTTCACCCCCGAAGACGGGTTTGAGGCGCTGTTTCGCTGACCCGCGACAATTCATGGGCAGCACAGCGGTGGCATGGCCGTGCTGCACACCGGTGGTGGTCCTTGGCCATTGCTACTGAATTTATAGCTGCTTGCGCTTACGCAGCAAGCGCTACAGCCCGTTTTTACTATAAAAGGATTTCCATGAAAGCAACTTGGAACGGCGTGGTGGTTGCCGAGAGCGACGACACCGTGCTGATGGACGGCAACCACTACTTTCCCGAAAGTGCGCTCAAACGCGAGTTCGTTACCTTCAGCAACCACAAGACCATGTGCCCTCGCAAAGGCCAGGCCACCTATCTGTCGCTGCTGGTCCAGGGCGAGCTCAACCCCGATGCCGCCTGGACCTATGCCGACCCCAAGCCTGAGGCCGAAGAGATCCGTGGCCGCATTGCGTTCTGGAAAGGCGTCAAGGTAGCCGCCTGATGCACCCTGACGGCGCATGGAAGCCGCACCCAGCCCCCTCGGGTTATCCCTGCCCGCACTGGACAATCATGTGGATAACTTTTGACAAGCCCTGTATGGCAACGCCAAGTGCTTGATTTGTAAAGGAATCCCCTGCACCGCCTGTTTTTTAGGCAGCACAGGCCCCAGGGGCACCGGCTTATCCCAGCCCACACGGGACAATGCTGTGGATAACTTTTGACAAGCCCTGTATGGCCGCGCCAAGTCTTTGATTGGTAAAGGAATCCGTCGCATTGCCTACTTTTTAAGCATGCGCCCGGTGAAAAGCAGTTTGCGTAAAGCACTCATTTTTTAATAGCTATTAGCGCTTTACCCATAAGCGCCAGAGCCACTTTTTATTCAAAAATGTCCTCCGAAGCCTGTGCACACAGCCCTGCCGCCGCGCGCAACAGTGGCCCCATCCTGGAAGTGCTGCAGACCTTGCTGCCCCAGCAGGGCGCCGCGCTGGAGATTGCCAGCGGCACGGGCCAGCATGCGGCCTGCTTTGCGGCGGCCTTGCCCGGCTGGACCTGGCAGCCCACGGATGCGCAGCCAGCGGGCTTCGCCTCGATCACCGCGTGGAGCGCCAACGCAGGCGCTGGCAACGTGCACGCACCGCTGCTGCTGAACGTGCTGTCCGACCGCTGGCCCAGCACGGGCCCTGCGTTCGATGCACCCTTTGACCTCATTTATTGCGCCAACATGCTGCACATTGCGCCCTGGGCCTGCTGCGCCGGTCTGATGCAGGGCGCCGCCCGCCACCTGGCGCCCACGGGGCACCTGGTGACCTACGGCCCCTACCTCGAAATCAATGTGCCCACATCCCCCGGCAACCTGGCGTTTGATGCCAGCCTGCGCGCGCAGAACCCGGCCTGGGGCATTCGTGCACTCAGCGATGTGGCGCGGCAAGCGCAGCACGCCGGCCTGCGTCTGGCCGCGCGCCACGCGCTGCCCGCCAACAACCTGCTGCTGGTGTGGCAACACGCCACCCCCAGCGCCCCACCCACCCTGAAACCATGAGCGACTCTTCCCTTTCCCCCATGACAGCGCCCTTTTTCATTGCCCGCGTTGCCCCCGACGGCGCGCAATGCGATGCCTGGCCCGACCAGCCCCTGCTGGTTTCGTTGGAGCAAGGCGGCATTGACTGGCCCAGCTCGTGCCGAAACGGCACCTGCCGCACCTGCCTGGGGCAGCTGCGCCAGGGCAGCGTGCGCTACGAGATCGAGTGGCCGGGCCTGTCCACCGAAGAAATGGCCGAGGGCTGCGTGCTGCCGTGCGTGGCCTATCCCGTGAGCGATGTCGAACTGCAAGCCTGAACCCCGTGGCACGTCGCATTGCGGCGGCAAGGCTGCACGGTATCGCCCTGAACTTGCCGGAGGCGGCGGCAGGGCACCCCGGTCTGAACTAAAATCATGGGCTTTGGAGCTCTGCGCACCGCGCTGATCTCTGCACCGTGCGGCCGCGCCGCATCGCATGTTCTTTGGGGCGGGCCTTTCAGGCCTGCACAGCCGTCTGGCCTCTCGGGAACCTGCGCTGCAGCCCGACCACTCACTGCGGCCCCCAACGAAAGCCCTCCCATGAACACCCCCCTCACCCCCGCGCCCATCTCGCCGGTGCAAGAAATCGTGGCCGAGATGCGCGCCGGGCGCATGGTCATCCTGGTGGATGAAGAAGACCGTGAAAACGAAGGCGACCTGGTGCTGGCCGCCGACCACGTCACGCCCGAGGCCATCAACTTCATGGCGCGCTTTGGCCGGGGCCTGATTTGCCTGACGCTCACGCGCGAGCGCTGCGAGTTCCTCAAGCTCCCGCCCATGGCCACGCGCAACGGCACCGCCTACAGCACGGCGTTTACCGTGTCGATCGAGGCCGCCGAGGGCGTGACGACCGGCATCTCGGCCGGTGACCGTGCGCGCACCGTGCAGGTGGCCGTGTCCAGGAGCAGCCAGGCCAGCGACCTGGTGCAGCCCGGCCACGTCTTCCCGCTGCAGGCGGTGGACGGCGGCGTGCTCATGCGCGCAGGCCACACCGAGGCCGGTTGCGACCTGTCGGCCATGGCCGGTTGCAGCCCCGCCGCCGTGATCTGCGAGATCATGAAGGACGACGGCACCATGGCGCGACTGCCCGACCTGCAGGTGTTTGCGGCCGAGCACGGCATCAAGATCGGCACCATCGCCGACCTGATCGAACACCGCAGCCGCACCGAGTCGCTGGTCGAAAAGGTGGGCACGCGCACGCTGCAAACGGCCTACGGCGAGTTCACCGCCCACGCGTACCGCGACAAACCCAGCGGCGCGGTGCACCTGGCACTGGTCAAGGGCAAGTGGGGCGCGGACGACGTGGTGCCCGTGCGCGTGCACGAGCCACTGTCGGTGCTGGATGCGCTCGAAGTCAACCGCTCCATGCACTCGTGGGGGCTGGACACCAGCCTGCACTATCTGAATGCACAGGGCAAGGGCGTGGCCGTGCTGCTCAACTGCGGCGAAAGCGCCGCGCAGCTGCTGGCCCAGTTTGAAGGCACCGCCCGCGCGGCCCAGGCACCCGAGCGCGGCCGCATGGATCTGCGCACCTACGGCGTGGGCGCGCAGATTTTGCGCGAATGCGGCGTGCAAAAGATGCAGCTCATGGGCCAGCCACGGCGCATGCCCAGCATGGCCGGTTATGGCCTCGAAATCACCGGCTACATCCCCAAGGAATAAACCATGTTGAATGCAGACAAGGGAGCCGCAAGCGGGCTCGACGGCAGCAAGCTGCACATCGGCATCGTGCAGGCGCGCTTCAACGAAGGCATCACCAACGCACTGGCCAAGGCCTGCCGCGAAGAACTGCAGGCCCTGGGCGTGCCAGACGATCACATCCAGCATGTGCTGGTGCCGGGAGCCCTGGAGGTGCCCGTGGCGCTGCAGGCCATGGCCGAAAGCGATGAATTCGACGCTCTGATCGCGCTGGGCTGCATCATCCGCGGCGAAACCTACCACTTCGAACTGGTGGCCAACGAATCGGGCGCTGGCGTGACCCGGCTGGCGCTCGACTACCAGCTGCCCATTGCCAACGCCATCATCACCACCGAAAACCTGGAACAAGCCATTGCCCGCCAGACCGACAAGGGCCGCGACGCCGCCCGCGTGGCCGTGGAAATGGCGAACCTGCTGGAAAAACTGTCATGACCGATCCCACCACGCCCGCTGCGCCCCCTTGTGCATCCCCCGCTGCACGCCCACCCAAGCAGGCGCGCACTGGCGTCAAGAGCAACGGCGTGCGCAAGGCGGCGTCCAAGTCCAACCGCAGCCGCGCCCGCGAGTTCGTGCTGCAGGCGCTTTACCAGCACATCGTGGGGCGCAACGAAGCCACGGCCATTGACTCGTTCACGCGCGATCTGGCCGGTTTTCACAAGGCCGACGCCGCGCATTACAACGCCGTGCTGCACGGCTGCATCAACACGGCAGCCGAACTCGACGCCTTGATCACGCCGCTGCTCGACCGCAAGATGGCCGAGATCTCGCCCATCGAGCACGCCACCATGTGGATCGGGGTGTACGAGTTTCAGCACTGCCTGGATGTGCCCTGGCGCGTGGTGCTCAACGAGTGCATCGAGCTGGCCAAGGAATTTGGCGGCACCGACGGCCACAAATATGTGAATGCCGTGCTCAACGGCCTGGCGCCCCGCCTGCGCACGGCCGAAGTGGCCGCCGACAAAGGCGCAGCGCCTGCTGCCGCCCCCGCCAGCACCGACGCTGGCGCCTGAACCGGCCCCGGGCCGCACTGCGGCCCGCTTTTTCCCGCCACCCCCGCGCAGCGCGGGCAGGATCCCTCCCCATGAAGTTTTCCAGGCGCGCCGAGCGCATTGAACCGTTTTATGTGATGGAAGTGGCCAAGGCCGCCCAGGCCATGGCCCGCAAGGTGGCCGACAGCAGCCAGCCCATGATATTTCTGAACATTGGCGAGCCCGATTTCACGGCGCCCCCGCTGGTGCAGGAAGCCGCCGCACGCGCTGTGCACGACGGCGCCACGCAATACACCCAGTCGCTGGGCTACGAGCCCCTGCGCGAGCGCATCAGTGGCTGGTACCAGCAGCGCTTTGGCGTGAACGTGCCCGCGCGCCGCATCGTGGTGACGGCGGGCGCCTCGGCAGCGCTGCACCTGGCCTGCCTGGCATTGATCGAGGCCGGCGACGAAGTGCTGATGCCCGACCCAAGCTACCCCTGCAACCGGCATTTTGTGAGCGCCGCAGAAGGCAACGCCATACTGATCCCCACCACCGCCGCCGAGCGCTACCAGCTCAGCGCCGAGAAGGTGCAGGCCGCCTGGAACAGCAAGACACGGGGCGTGTTGCTGGCCTCGCCCTCCAACCCCACGGGCACCTCCATTGCGCAGGGCGAGCTGCGCCGCATCCACGGCGTGGTGCAGGACCGGGGCGGCGTGACCATGATCGACGAGATCTACCTCGGCCTTTCGTACGACGATGCCTTCGGCCAGACGGCCCTGGCCATTGACGACAACGTCATCAGCATCAACAGCTTCAGCAAATACTTCAACATGACCGGCTGGCGCCTGGGGTGGATGGTGGTGCCCGATGCCATGGTGCCCGTGGTCGAGCGCCTGGCGCAAAACCTGTTCATCTGCGCCAGCACCGTGTCGCAAATGGCAGCCATGGCCTGTTTTGAGACCGAGAGCATTGCCGAATACGAACGCCGGCGCGCCGAGTTCAAGGCCCGGCGCGACTACTTCATCCCTGAACTGCAGGCACTGGGCCTTGCCGTGCCCGTGATGCCCGACGGCGCTTTTTATGCCTGGGCCGACTGCACAGCCGCCTGCGAAAAACTCGGCGTGCAGGGAAGCTGGGACTTTGCCTACGAGGTGATGCGCCGCGCCCATTTGGCGGTGACGCCAGGGCGCGACTTCGGCACCTTTGATCCGCAGCGATTCGTGCGCTTCTCGACGGCCAACTCCATGGCACAGTTGCAGGAATCGGTGGCACGCCTGCGCGGGCTGCTGGGCTGAAAGAACCATGCCCTTCGAATTTCCCGTTCGCATTTATTGGGAGGACACCGATGCCGGCGGCATCGTGTTCTATGCCAACTACCTCAAGTTCTTTGAGCGCGCCCGCACCGAGTGGCTGCGCTCGCTGGGCATTGGCCAGCAACAGCTGCGGGAACAAACGGGCGGGATCTTCGTCGTAACCGATGCCCGCTTGCGCTACCTGCGCCCGGCACGCCTGGACGATGAACTCATTGTTACCGCCCAATTGCAGGAAACCGGCCGCGCATCCTTGACAATCGTGCAGCAGGCGCTATTGAATAATGAGCAAGCACCCAATCAGCCGCGCGCTTTGCTGAGCGAAGGCACCATCCGTATCGGCTGGGTGGATGCCGCCAGCATGCGCCCCGCAAGAATCCCGAGCACCCTTCTGGAACAACTTTCATGAATTCCCAAGATATGTCCATCCTCTCCCTGGTGCTGCAAGCCAGCTGGGTGGTGCAACTCGTCATGCTGCTGCTGCTGATCGTCTCCGTCTCCAGCTGGGCCGCCATCTTTCGCAAGCTGTTTGCCTTGAAACGCGTCAAGGCGCTCAATGAGGATTTCGAGCGCGATTTCTGGTCGGGCACCAGCCTCAACGACCTGTACGCCAGCGCCGCACAAAACGCCAAGAACGCCGGCCCCATGGAACGCATCTTTGCCAGCGGCATGCGCGAATACCAGAAACTGCGCGAGCGCCGCATCACCGACCCCGGCACGCTGCTCGACGGCGCCCGCCGCGCCATGCGTGCCAGCTTTCAGCGCGAGATGGATGTGGTCGAATCGAGTCTGTCGTTCCTGGGCTCGGTGGCCTCGGTGAGCCCCTATGTGGGCCTTTTTGGCACGGTGTGGGGCATCATGCACGCCTTCACGGGCTTTGCGGGAATGGAGCAAGTCACGCTGGCCACCGTGGCGCCCGGCATCGCCGAGGCGCTGGTGGCCACCGCCCTGGGCCTGTTTGCCGCCATTCCGGCCGTGATTGCCTACAACCGTTTTGCGCGCGACATCGACCGCGTGGCCAACCACCAGGAGACCTTCATCGAAGAGTTCTCCAACATCCTGCAGCGCAACCTGGGTACCCACCCCGGCTCGCCCTCAGGCCACTGAAGCGGGAGCCCACCATGCCCGCAATGGCCTCGCGCACCGGCAGCCGCCGCCGCTCCATGAACGAAATCAACATGGTGCCCTTCATCGATGTGATGCTGGTGCTGCTGATCATCTTCATGGTGACAGCGCCCATGCTGACGCCCAGCGCCATCAACGTTCCCTCGGTGGGCAAAGGCAGCAAGCCACCCAAGACGTTTGGCCAGGTGATTGTCAACAAGGACGGCAGCCTGAAACTCAAGACCGATGGCAACGAACGCCCCATGAGCTTGCAGGAGCTGGGCAGTGCCGCGAAAACATGGCAGGCCAGCCAGCCCGCTGACACGCCCATCCTCATCAGCGCAGAAAAAACCGTAACCTACGAGACCGTGGTGAAAGCCATGGACGCACTGCAAAAGGCCGGCGTGCAGCGCGTGGCCCTCTCCGTCAAGCAGGGCGGCTGACCGCCAGCCCGCCCTCACACCCCCGCATGCACGCCCACGACGACCGCGACCAGTTTGCCCCGCCCCGCCCACCGGCACGCCTGCGCGCCATTGCGCTGGCCGTGCTGGCGCATGCGATTCTGATTGCAGCCCTGACCTGGGGCGTGAACTGGAAAAGCAGCTCCGACATGCCCGCTGTGCAGGCCGAACTGTGGTCGGCCGTGCCGCAGCAGGCGGCGCCACGGGCCGTTGAAACCCCGGCGCCCCCGCCCCCGCCGCAGCCCGAGCCGCCCAAACCCACGCCGGTCCCGCCCCCTCCGCCCCCACCACGGCAGGCAGAGCCAGACACCCGCGAAGCCGACATCGCCATCGAGCGCGAGAAAAAGCGCCTGGAACAAGAAAAGAAAGAACGCCAGCAGCAACTCGAACGCGAAAAACGCGAGCGTGAGCGCAAGGAAGACGAGCGCCGCGAACGGCTGGAGCAGGAGAAAAAGGAACGCCTGCAAAAAGAAAAGGCCGAGCAGCAAAAAGCCGAGCGCGAAAAAGAACGCCTGGAAAAACTGGACAAGCAAAAGCAGCTGGCTGACGACAAGAAGCGCCAGGCGCAGGAAGCCCAGCGCAAGCAGGAAGCCCTGGAAAAAGCCAGCGCCCAGGCCGCAGAGGCCCGCCGGCAAGAGAACATCCGTCGCATGCAGGGCCTGGCGGGTGCTACAGGCGGCGAAAACGCCACAGGCACCGCCCTGCGTAATTCCGGCCCCTCGGGCAGCTACGGTGGCAAGGTGGCAGCCAAGGTTCGGCCCAATATCGTGTACCCGGATGCCATCGCAGGCAATCCGCGCGCGGTGGTGCAGGTGAGCGCTGCGCCCGATGGCACCATCGTGGGCAAAAAACTGATCCAGTCGAGCGGCAACAAGGCCTGGGACGATGCCGTGCTGCGCGCGCTGGACAAAACCGAGTCGCTGCCCCGCGATGTAGATGGACGTGTTCCGTCCACGCTGGAAATAGGCTTTCGCCCACAAGACTGAAGATCCTTGCGCCCGACTGCTTTGCTGCGCTAAGGCAGAGCGGTTTTCATGGCCTCGGCCACAATGCACCATGACCCTGAAAAGCCCCGAACTGCTGCTGCCCGCCGGCTCACTCGACAAGATGCGCGCCGCTTACGACTTTGGCGCCGACGCCATCTACGCCGGCCAGCCGCGCTACAGCCTGCGCGCACGCAACAACGAATTCCGCCAGGAGCAGATCGAGCAGGGCATCCTTGAAGCCCATGCACGCGGCAAAAAGTTCTTTTTGACCAGCAACCTGCTGCCGCACAACGACAAGGTGCGCACCTACCTGCGCGATATCGAACCCATCATCGCCATGCGGCCCGACGCCCTCATCATGGCCGACCCGGGCCTCATCATGATGGTGCGCGAAAAATGGCCCGAGGTGCCCATCCACCTCTCGGTGCAGGCCAACACCGTGAACTATGCGGCCGTGAAGTTCTGGCAAAAGGTGGGCGTGGCGCGCATCATCCTCTCGCGCGAGCTGAGCCTGGATGAAATCGCCAAGATCCGCCAGGAATGCCCCGACATGGAGCTCGAAGTGTTCGTGCACGGCGCACTGTGCATCGCCTACTCGGGCCGCTGCCTGCTCTCGGGCTACTTCAACCGGCGCGACCCCAACCAGGGCACCTGCACCAACGCCTGCCGCTGGAACTACGCCACCCAGCCCGCAGCGGTAGACCCCAACACCGGCGAAGCCATGGCCGTGCGCATAGAGGGTGACTTCAACTTCAACAAGGCGCAAGAGGACGACAACGCCGCCTTTGCCGCCTGCGGCGGGGGCGAACGCCACCCGCTGGCCGACAAGGTCTACCTGCTCGAAGAAAAAGAGCGCCCCGGCCAGCTCATGCCCATCATGGAAGATGAGCACGGCACCTACATCATGAACAGCAAAGACCTGCGCGCCGTCGAGCATGTGCAGCGCCTGGTGGAAATCGGCGTCGATTCCCTCAAGATCGAGGGCCGCACCAAGAGCCAGTATTACGTCTCGCGCACGGCGCAGATCTACCGCCGCGCCATCGACGACGCCGTGGCGGGCCGCCCGTTCAACCCCGAGCTCATCACCGAACTCGAAGGCCTGTCCAATCGCGGCTACACCGCCGGCTTCCTGGAACGCCGCCCCGCCAACGACTACCAGAACTACGAAACCGGCAGCTCCGAGGCCCGGCGCAGCCAGTTTGTCGGCGAGGTCAAGGCCGTGCAGGATGGCTGGGCCGAGGTGGAAACGAAAAACCGCTTCGCTGTGGGCGACCTGCTGGAAATCATCCACCCCAGCGGCAACCGCACGGTGCGACTGGAACAGATGCGCGGTCTTGAAGGCGAAGAACTGCAAGTAGCCTCGGGCAGCCCGCTGCGCGTGCGCATCCCACTGGCAGGCCCAGCCGAAGGCGCCTTGCTGGCGCGCGTGTTCGAAGCTGAAAAAATTTAGGTCAAATCGGCCTCTAGCGCTTATACAGCAAGCGCTACTAGCTATTAACTAAATAGCAAAAGCCCGGTGCTCTTGCGAACACCGGGCTTTTTTTCAGCCCCGAAGGGCGTGAATCGTTCAGGCGGATACGCCGTCTGCCACGTCCTTGTACTCGGCGATCTGATCGAAGTTCATGTACTTGTAGATCTTGTCGCCGTTGGCGCTGAGCACACCCATGTCAGCCAGGTACTCGGCCTTGGTCGGGATGCGGCCCAGCTTGGAAGCAATGGCCGACAGCTCGGCCGAACCCAGGTACACGTTGGTGTTCTTGCCCAGGCGGTTGGGGAAATTACGCGTGCTGGTGGACATCACGGTAGCGCCTTCCTTCACCTGTGCCTGGTTGCCCATGCACAGCGAGCAGCCCGGCATTTCCATGCGGGCACCAGCGGCGCCGAACACGCCGTAGTGGCCTTCTTCGGTGAGCTGGTGCGCGTCCATCTT
Source organism: Acidovorax defluvii (assembly GCA_003268905.1). Lineage (GTDB taxonomy): Bacteria > Pseudomonadota > Gammaproteobacteria > Burkholderiales > Burkholderiaceae_C > Acidovorax > Acidovorax defluvii. Next base: position 18,727 of record QLTU01000012.1, on the reverse strand, counting down.
GGTGGGCGGTGCCATCCACAGCTTGACGGGGATGTCCTTCTTGCCTTCGAGCAGCTTGGAAGCCGCACGGAAGTGGCCGATGTTGGTCATGCACGAGCCAATGAACACTTCGTCGATCTTGGCACCGGCCACGTCCGACAGCGTCTTGGCGTCATCGGGGTCGTTGGGGCAGCAGACGATGGGTTCGGTGATCTCGGCCAGGTCGATCTCGATCACGGCGGCGTATTCGGCGTCGGCATCGGGTGCCAGCAGCTCAGGCTTGGCCAGCCAGGCTTCCATGGCCTGGATGCGGCGGCCGATGGTGCGTGCATCAGCGTAGCCCTGGGCGATCATGTTCTTCAGCAGCACGATGTTGCTGTTGATGTATTCGATGATCGGTTCTTTGTTCAGGCGCACGGTGCAACCGGCGGCAGAGCGCTCGGCCGAGGCATCGGACAGCTCGAACGCCTGCTCGACCTTCATGTCAGGCAAGCCTTCGATTTCGAGAATGCGGCCCGAGAAGATGTTCTTCTTGCCCTGCTTTTCCACCGTCAGCAGGCCCGCCTTGATGGCATACAGCGGAATCGCGTGCACCAGGTCGCGCAGCGTCACGCCGGGTTGCATCTGGCCCTTGAAGCGCACCAGAACCGATTCAGGCATATCAAGCGGCATCACGCCCGTGGCGGCAGCAAAGGCCACCAGGCCAGAGCCGGCGGGGAAGCTGATACCAATGGGGAAACGGGTGTGCGAATCGCCGCCGGTGCCCACGGTGTCGGGCAGCAGCATGCGGTTGAGCCAGCTGTGGATGATGCCGTCGCCGGGCTTGAGCGAGATGCCGCCACGGTTGCTGATGAACTCGGGCAGCTCGTGGTGCATCTTCACGTCCACGGGCTTGGGGTAAGCGGCCGTGTGGCAGAACGACTGCATGACGAGGTCGGAGCTGAAGCCCAGGCAGGCCAGGTCCTTGAGTTCGTCGCGGGTCATGGGGCCGGTGGTGTCTTGCGAGCCCACCGAGGTCATGCGCGGCTCGCAATAGGTGCCGGGCAGCACGCCCATCTGGTTGCCATCCTTTGCAGGCAGGCCGCAGGCACGGCCAACCATCTTCTGCGCCAGCGTGAAACCCTTGCCGGTGGCGGCAGGCACTTGCGGCAGGCGGAACAGCGTGGAGGGCGCCAGGCCCAGGGCCTCGCGCGCCTTGGTGGTCAGGCCACGGCCGATGATCAGCGGAATGCGGCCACCGGCGCGCACTTCGTCAAACAGCACTTCACTTTTCACTTCGAATTCGGCGATGACGTTGCCGTCCTTCAAAGCCTTGCCAGCGTAGGGCAGCAGCTCGATCTCGTCGCCCATGTTCATCTGGCTTACGTCGAGCTCGATGGGCAGCGCGCCCGCGTCTTCCATGGTGTTGTAGAAGATGGGGGCAATCTTGCTGCCCAGGCACACGCCGCCAAAGCGCTTGTTGGGCACAAAGGGGATGTCTTCGCCGGTGAACCACAGCACGCTGTTGGTGGCCGACTTGCGGCTGGAACCGGTGCCCACCACGTCGCCCACATAGGCCACGAGGTTGCCCTTGGCGCGCAGGTCTTCGATGAACTTCACCGGGCCGCGTTTGCCGTCTTCTTCAGGGGTGATGCCGTCGCGCTTGTTCTTGAGCATGGCCAGCGCGTGCAGCGGGATGTCGGGGCGGCTCCAGGCATCGGGCGCGGGCGACAGGTCGTCGGTGTTGGTTTCGCCAGTGACCTTGAGCACGGTGAGCTTGATGCTCTGGGGCACTTCGGGGCGGCTGGTAAACCATTCGGCGTCGGCCCAGCTTTGCAGCACGGCCTTGGCGAAGGTGTTGCCCTTGTCGGCCTTTTCCTTGACGTCATGGAACTGGTCAAACATGAGCAGCGTCTTCTTGAGCGCTTCGGCAGCCACGGAGGCCACGGCAGCGTCGTCAAGCAGATCGATCAGCGGCGTGAGGTTGTAGCCGCCCAGCATGGTGCCCAGCAGTTGCGTGGCCTTCTCACGGCCGATGAGGCTGCACACTTCCGTGCCATGGGCCACGGCGGCCAGGTAGCTGGCCTTGACCTTGGCGGCATCGTCCACGCCTGCAGGCACACGGTGCGTGATCAGGTCGACCAGGGTTGCTTCCTCGCCAGCAGGCGGGTTTTTCAGCAGCTCGATCAGTTCGCTGGTCTGCTTGGCGCTCAAGGGCAGTGGCGGAATGCCCAATGCAGCACGTTCGGCCACATGGTCACGGTAGGCTTTCAACATCAATTTTCTCCGGTTGCGTTCTAAAGTGGGGTGGGTGCGGCCCGGGGGCCAGGCGCACGGGAATCGTTATTGTTTGGCGACGGGCAGAGGTTCCAGCACGCTGGGGATCGGGTTCTTCTTGATGGCCTCGGCAACCAGGTTCTGCTCGGGGCTCATGCATTCGTCTGCCAGGCGCTGGCCACGCTTTTGGTCCATGAGCATGGACTTGTTGGCGATCTGCAGCCACACAGCGCCGCCCCGCTGGTCTTCCAGACGTACAGCGCCGGTGGATGTGGCTACGGGGGTCATGCGGTACTTGAAGCCCTTGCCTTCCACATCGAAGCGGCCGGGCGAGGCAGGGTCGGCCTTGAGCGTGACGTGCGCGCCCAATTCGCAGGCGATGTGGCCCACATGCACGCGCTCGGCAATGGCCAGTTCGTCCGGCGAGAGGGCGGCCTCGGCAGCCATGATGCCTGCGGCCACCTGACCGGTGGCGGACTTGAGCTGGACGCGGCTGCTGGTGGGCTTGGCCTTGGCGGTTTTGGCGGCGGCGGCTTTGGCAGGGGCCTTGGCGGTTGCCTTGGTGGCAGGCTTGGCGGCAGACGGGGCGGGTGTCTGGGCCAGCACAAAGGCGGGCGCCAGCAGCATGAGGGCAGAAGCGATAAAGGTTTTCATCAGGGATCCTGCAGGTGAGGGTTCAGGGACAGAGAGAGACAGACGGAGTAAACCACGGGCACACGGCCGCGGGCAAGCTGCGCCCGGTGCTGTGCGCACGCTCCAGAACCTGCCAGTAATAGCGAAAACTGGCGCGGTCATGCAATGCGCCCTCAAAACTGATGGGAGCCCAATCAGCGTCTGCGGCAGCAGCTATTATTTTTGAAGCAACGTCAATGTCATCCTGCGTGGGCGCAAAGGCCTCCAGGATGGGGCGGATCTGCGCGGGGTGGATGCTCCACATGCGCGTGTAGCCAAATTCGCGGGCAGCGCGGCTGGCTGCGCCCTGCATGGCCACCATATCGCTGAATTCGGTTACCACGCAGTGCGATGGCACCTTGCCATGGGCATGGCAGGCCGAGGCGATTTCGAGCTTGGCACGCACTACCAGCGGGTGCGTGAACTGCCCGGCAGAGGCCATGGCCGATGCGGGGATGGCACCGCCGTGGGCCGACACAAAATCCATCAAGCCAAAGCTCAGGCTTTGCACGCGGGGATGCGCGGCAATCTCGAAAGCCCGGTGCACTGCGGCCGGGGATTCGATCAGCACCTGCAGGGGCAGATGGGCCGCCGATGTGCCCTGCAGGGCTTTTTCTGCCCGCAAAACATCGTCCACCGACTCCACCTTGGGCAGCATGATGTGGTTGAGCCGATGACCGGCCTCGCCGGCAATGGTGGCCATGTCGTTGGCAAATGCGGGGTGGTCCACGGGGTGAACGCGAACGCCCACGCGCGCTGCCGGGGCGGCATCGCGCGCCAGGGCGGCCACCAGGACCGCATGCGCCGCTTCATCGCCCACCGGGGCTCCGTCTTCGCAGTCCAGCGTCACGTCAAAAACGCAAGCGCCGAATTCCTCGGTCATCTGTGCCTGCAATTGCAGGCTCTTGAGCATGCGCGCCGGCGCACCGCTGTAGTGATCGCAAACCGGCAAGGCGGCAGAAGCCGCCTGCGCACCCAGCAGCACATCGCGAGGATGGGCACGCGCGACCCCGCCACTCACGGCGTGGGCTGCTTCGCCCCTCCCGGGAGGAACGGAGCCTGAGGATGGTTCTGCGCGGCGCACAACGCTCATGGGATCAGAGCAGGTGCTTGACGCCGTCTTGCTCGCCTTGCAGTTCGGCCAGTGTGATGTTGATGCGCTCTTGCGAGAACGCGTCAATTTCCAGGCCTTCGACGATCTTGTACTCGCCGTTTTCGCAGGTGACGGGGAAGCCGAACATGGTGTCCTTGGGAATGCCGTACTGGCCATCCGAAGGAATACCCATGGTGACCCACTTGCCGTTGGTGCCCAGGGCCCAGTCGCGCATGTGGTCGATGGCGGCGTTGGCAGCCGATGCCGCCGACGACAGGCCGCGTGCCTCAATGATGGCTGCGCCGCGCTTGCCCACGGTGGGCAGGAAGGTGTTGGCGTTCCATTCCTGGTCGTTGATCATCTTGGCAACGCTCTCGCCGTTGATGGTGGCAAAGCGGTAGTCGGCGTACATCGTGGGCGAATGGTTGCCCCAGACGGTGAGTTTTTCGATGTCGGCCACGGCCTTGCCGGTCTTGGCAGCAATCTGGCTGGCAGCGCGGTTGTGATCGAGGCGCAGCATGGCGGTGAAGTTCTTGCGTGGCAGGTCAGGCGCGCTCTTCATGGCGATGTAGGCGTTGGTGTTGGCGGGGTTGCCCACCACCAGCACCTTGACGTCGCGGCTGGCCACGGCATTCAGGGCCTTGCCTTGTGCGGTGAAGATGGCACCGTTGACGGCCAGCAGCTCGGCGCGCTCCATGCCGGGGCCGCGGGGGCGCGAGCCCACCAGCAAGGCGTAATCGGCATCCTTGAAGGCGGTCATGGGGTCGCTGTGGGCGGTCATCTCCACGAGCAGCGGGAAAGCGCAGTCGTCGAGTTCCATCATCACGCCCTTGAGCGCTTTTTGTGGGCCTTCCACGGGAACTTCGAGCAATTGCAGGATGACCGGCTGGTCCTTGCCCAGCATTTCGCCCGAGGCGATACGGAACAGCAGGGCGTAACCGATTTGACCAGCAGCGCCGGTAACGGCAACACGGACGGGCTTCTTGCTCATGGTGAAAACTCCAGGAAGTGGAAAAAACAGATGTGGATGCAACGCAAGCACCAGCCCCTGTCACCAGCAACCCGTGCTCTGCAAAACAGCCTTGGAGTTTACCGCCGATTGCTGCGAAAGGTCAATTTGTCTTATGTCTTATATAAGATATGATCCAACCCGGTTACCAGCCAGAGAATACGCCTCGCATAACCGCCCCACCCCAGCCATTTGCCATGTCCTCGCTTCCGTTCAATGTTGACGCGCCCTCGCCGCCTCCCGGCGGTGTTGGTGCATTGACGCCGGCATTCAGCCCGCTGTACCAGCAGATCAAGGCCTTGATCCTGCAAAGCCTGCAGCAGGGTGAATGGAAGCCCGGTGAAGCCATTCCCAGCGAGATGGATTTGGCGGCGCGGTTTCGGGTGAGTCAGGGCACGGTCCGCAAGGCCATTGACGAGCTGGCGGCCGACAATCTGGTGATGCGGCGACAGGGCAAGGGCACTTTTGTCGCCACCCATGCCGAGCAGCATGTGCAATACCGTTTTCTGAAGCTTTTGCCCGACACCGGCGATGCCAGTGTGGAGGGGCCGGCGCAACGCACCGTGCTGGATTGCCGGCGCGTGCGCGCCAGCGCCGACGTGGCGCGCGCCCTGGCCTTGCGAAGTGGCGACCCGGTGGTACAGGCGCGGCGCATTCTGTCGTTTGCCGGCGAACCCACCATTCTCGAAGACATCTGGCTCCCCGGCCAGGCCTTCAAGGGCCTGACAGCTGAGCAGATGGCGAACTACCAGGGTCCGACCTATGCCATGTTCGAGCTGGATTTCGGTGTGCGCATGGTGCGGGCCGAAGAAAAAATCCGAGCCGTGCTGGCCGACGGTGAGCAGGCCCAGCTTCTGCACACTCCCGCTGGCACGCCCTTGCTGAGCGTGGAGCGCACCGCCTACACCTACAACGATGTTCCCATGGAGTTACGGCGTGGTCTTTACCGCACCGACACACACCATTACCACAACGAATTGAGCTGAAACACGCCTGCACTTGAGAAGAATCGTCAAAATATTGCGCCGGTGGACAACCCTACTTGTTGCGTTGCAATAGAATTTTGCGTTGTTTGCATCTTCAAATTACAAAGCAGTTACATCCACGAAAGCACCCGCCATGACAGAGCTAGCCAAAAAACGGCCTGAATTCCGCAATATCAACGCCTTCAAGGACCTCACTACTTACCGCATGACGCCGGCTGCATGGGTTTCGATCCTGCACCGTGCCAGTGGCGCTGTGATGTTTCTGCTGCTGCCGTTCGTGCTGTGGATGTTCGACACCTCGGTGTCCTCCGAAATTTCCTTTGGCACCTTCAAAGCCGCCTTCAACTCTGGCCTGGGCTTCGCTCCCGGCTGGTTCATCAAGCTGGTGGCGCTGGGTCTTATCTGGGCCTATCTGCACCACCTGATCGCCGGTGTGCGCCACTTGTGCATGGACGTGAGCCATGACGCCGTCAGCAAGCAGTTCGGCAAGACCTCTGCCCTGGTGACACTGGTCATCAGCATTGGCCTGACGCTGGTGCTTGCAGCCAAGCTGTTCGGCCTGTATTGATTCACCCCGCGGCGGCGCCGGGTCCGGCGTGCCGCGCAATGACTAAGAGGAAACCCACCATGTCCGACAACTTCGGTTACAAACGCACCGTCGTAGGTGCCCACTATGGCCTGCGCGACTGGCTGAGCCAACGCGTGACTGCCGTTCTGATGGCACTGTTCACGCTGATCCTGCTCGTGCAACTGGTTCTGACCAAAGGCCCCATCGGCTATGACCGCTGGGCGTCCATTTTCTCCAGCCAATGGATGAAAGTGCTCACGTTCTGCGTGATCCTGGCACTCATCTGGCACGCCTGGGTAGGCATGCGCAACATCTGGATGGATTACATCAAGCCGGTGGGCCTGCGCCTTGTGCTGCAGATTTTCACCATCGTCTGGCTGGTCGGCTGTGCCGGCTGGGGTATCCAGGTTTTGTGGCGTCTCTGATTCCCGCGACTGAAGGCAAATAATGAGCTACACCAACGCTAACATCACCAAGCGCAAGTTCGACGTCGTCATCATTGGCGCCGGCGGCTCCGGCATGCGCGCCGCCCTCGAACTCTCCCGTGCAGGCCTGAACGTGGCCTCGCTGTCCAAGGTGTTCCCCACCCGCTCGCACACCGTCGCTGCACAGGGCGGCGTGTCTGCATCCCTGGGCAACATGTCCGAGGACAACTGGCACTACCACTTCTACGACACCATCAAGGGCTCTGACTGGCTGGGCGACCAGGACGCCATCGAGTTCATGTGCCGTGAAGCACCCAAGGTGGTGTACGAGCTCGAACACTTCGGCATGCCGTTCGACCGCAACCCTGACGGCACCATCTACCAGCGCCCGTTTGGCGGCCACACCGCCAACTACGGCGAAAAGCCCGTGCAGCGTGCCTGCGCCGCCGCTGACCGCACTGGCCACGCCATGCTGCACACGCTGTACCAGCAGAACGTCAAGGCCAAGACCAACTTCTTCGTGGAGTGGATGGCCCTGGACCTGATCCGCGACGCCGACGGCGACGTGGTGGGCGTGACCGCGCTGGAGATGGAAACCGGCGACCTGTACATCCTGGAAGCCAAGACCGTGCTGCTGGCCACGGGTGGCGCCGGCCGCATCTTTGCCGCATCCACCAACGCCTTCATCAACACCGGTGACGGCCTGGGCATGGCGGCGCGCGCGGGCATTGCGCTGCAGGACATGGAGTTCTGGCAGTTCCACCCCACCGGCGTGGCCGGTGCCGGTGTGCTGCTGACCGAAGGCTGCCGCGGCGAAGGCGCCATTTTGCTCAACAGCAATGGCGAGCGTTTCATGGAGCGCTACGCGCCTACCCTGAAAGACCTGGCACCGCGCGACTTCGTGTCACGTTCGATGGACCAGGAAATCAAGGAAGGCCGTGGCTGTGGTCCGAACAAGGACTACGTCATGCTCAAGCTCAGCCACCTGGGCGCCGACACCATCCACAAGCGCCTGCCGTCGGTGTATGAAATTGGCGTCAACTTCGCCAACGTGGACATCACCAAGGAAGACATTCCCGTGGTGCCCACCATCCACTACCAGATGGGTGGCGTGCCCACCAACATCAATGGACAGGTGATCACCCAGGCCAACGGCATCAACAACGCTGTGGTGAACGGCCTGTACGCCGTGGGCGAATGCGCCTGCGTGAGCGTGCACGGCGCCAACCGCCTGGGCACCAACTCGCTGCTGGACCTGCTGGTGTTTGGCAAGGCCGCAGGCCGCCACATCGTCGAGTTCAACAACAAGAACAAGGAGCACAAGCCCCTGCCCAAGGATGCGGCCGACCGCACCCTGGAGCGCCTGAACCAGCTCGACAAGTCCAGCGACGGCATCTACGCGCAAAACCTGGCTGGCGACATCCGTACCACGATGCAGCAGCACGCCGGTGTGTTCCGCACCCAGGCCAGCATGGACGAGGGCGTCAAGAAGATCGCCGAGCTGCGCAACCGTGTGGCGGGCGTCACGCTCAAGGACAAGTCCAAGGTGTTCAACACCGCACGCATCGAGGCGCTGGAAGTGGACAACCTGATCGAAGTGGCCCAGGCGACCATGGTGTCTGCCGCCGCCCGCAAGGAATGCCGTGGCGCCCACACCGTGTACGACTACGAGCACCCCGCTGACCACGCCGAATTCCCGCTGGGTCGCAACGACAAGGAGTGGCTCAAGCACACCCTGTGGTACAGCGAAGGCAGCCGCCTGGACTACAAGCCGGTCAACCTCAAGCCTTTGACGGTGGACAGCGTTCCTCCGAAGGTCCGTACGTTCTAAATCGTCACGAGAGAAGAAACATGCAAAAACGCACATTCCAAATCTACCGCTACGATCCGGACAAGGATGCCAAGCCCTACATGCAGACCATCGAGATCGAGCTCGATGGCCACGAGCGCATGTTGCTGGACGCACTGATCAAGCTCAAGGAACAGGACCCCACGCTGTCGTTCCGCCGCTCCTGCCGTGAAGGCGTTTGCGGTTCGGATGCCATGAACATCAATGGCAAGAACGGCCTGGCGTGCCTGACCAACATGAACACGCTCAAGGGCACCATCGTGCTCAAGCCGCTGCCGGGCCTGCCCGTGATCCGCGACCTGATCGTGGACATGACACAGTTCTTCAAGCAATACAACTCGATCAAGCCCTACCTGATCAACGAAGAACTGGCACCGGACCGCGAGCGCCTGCAGTCGCCCGAAGAGCGCGAAGAGCTCAACGGCCTGTACGAGTGCATCCTGTGCGCCAGCTGCTCCACGTCCTGCCCCAGCTTCTGGTGGAACCCCGACAAGTTCGTGGGCCCTGCCGGTCTGCTGCAGGCCTACCGTTTCATCGCTGACAGCCGTGACGATGCAACGGGCGCGCGCCTCGATAACCTCGAAGACCCCTACCGCCTGTTCCGCTGCCACACCATCATGAACTGCGTGGACGTTTGCCCCAAGGGCTTGAACCCCACGAAGGCCATTGGCAAGATCAAGGAACTGATGGTGCGTCGCGCCATCTGAAGCGAGTTCAAGCCATGGGTGAAACTTCCACCATCGCCAGCAATGCGGCCTCGCCGCTGCTGGACGAGCGCGCACTGAGCAAGCTGCACTGGCGCTGCAGAAGAGGACTGCTGGAGAACGATCTGTTCATCGAGCAGTTTTTCACCCGCTTTGAGCCCGAGCTCACCCAACGCCACGCCGACGGCCTGATGGCCCTGATGGACCTGGCGGACAACGACCTGCTGGACCTGTTGCTGCGTCGCCGCGAGCCCCAGGCCCCGCTGGACACACCAGAAGTGCACGAAGTGCTGGGCATGCTGCGCCAAGGTGGCAGCACGGCCGCGCACTAGTGCCCGTAGTGCCTTGGCACTGAATCGATACCCCCAGACCGGATCATCGGAAACCCAAAGGAAAGTAACAATGAAGCTAGCTGACAACAAAGCCACCCTGTCGTTCAGTAACGGCAGCCCCAGCGTGGATATGCCGGTATACCAGGGCAGCATTGGCCCTGACGTTATCGACATCCGCAAGCTGTATGCGCAGACCGGCATGTTCACCTACGATCCGGGTTTCCTGTCCACTGCGTCGTGCCAGTCGGCCATCACCTACATTGATGGCGACAAGGGCGAGCTGCTGTACCGCGGCTACCCCATCGAGCAGCTGGCCGTGAACTGCGACTTCCTCGAAACCTGCCATCTGCTGCTGTACGGAAACCTGCCCAACGAAACGCAGAAGAAAGACTTCACCAGCCGCGTGACCAACCACACCATGGTCAACGAGCAGATGCAGTTCTTCCTGCGTGGCTTCCGCCGCGATGCCCACCCCATGGCTGTGCTCACGGGCCTGGTGGGCGCGCTGTCGGCCTTCTACCACGACAGCACCGACATCAACAATCCGCAGCACCGCGAAGTCGCCGCGATCCGCCTGATTGCCAAAATGCCCACGCTGGTCGCCATGGCCTACAAGTACGGCAAGGGCGAGCCTTACATGTACCCGCGCAACGACCTGAGCTACGCGGGCAACTTCCTGCGCATGATGTTCGGTACGCCGTGCGAAGACTACGTGGTCAACCCGGTGCTCGAGCGCGCCCTGGATCGCATCTTCATCCTGCATGCTGACCACGAGCAAAACGCCTCCACTTCCACGGTTCGCCTGTGCGGCTCGTCGGGCACCAACCCGTTTGCTGCCATTGCAGCCGGTGTGGCCTGCCTGTGGGGCCCCGCACACGGTGGCGCCAACGAAGCCTGCCTGAACATGCTGGAAGACATCCAGCGCCAGGGCGGCGTTTCGAAGGTGGGCGAGTTCATGGAGAAGGTCAAGGACAAGAACTCCGGCGTGAAGCTGATGGGTTTTGGTCACCGCGTCTACAAGAACTACGACCCGCGCGCCAAGCTCATGCAGGAAACCTGCAACGAAGTGCTCAAAGAGCTGGGCCTGGAAAACGACCCGCTGTTCAAGCTGGCCAAGGAGCTGGAAAAAATCGCTCTGGAAGACGACTACTTCGTGTCGCGCAAGCTGTACCCGAACGTGGACTTCTACTCCGGCATTGTCCAGCGCGCCATGGGCATTCCAGTGAACCTGTTCACCGGCATCTTCGCACTGGCCCGCACCGTTGGATGGATCGCTCAGCTCAACGAAATGATCAGCGATCCCGAGTACAAGATCGGCCGCCCACGCCAGCTGTTCACCGGCTCCGAGCGCCGTGATGTGCAGCCCATCGCCAAGCGCTAATAGTTGACGGGCCCCGCCCGCCGACCCATGAAAGCCCGCCGCACCCCGGCGGGCTTTTTTGTGGTGCGCCGGTTCGGCTTCGCGCCCTCGTATAGTGGTCACCCCTGTCACCGTCCAACGAGTCCTCCCATGAAAACAAAAGCCGCCGTCGCCTGGCAAGCAGGCCAGCCCCTGACCATTGAAACCGTGGACCTTGAAGGCCCCCGGTTTGGCGAGGTGCTGGTCGAGATCAAGGCCACCGGCATCTGCCACACCGATTACTACACGCTTTCGGGTGCCGACCCCGAAGGCATCTTCCCGGCCATCCTGGGCCATGAAGGCGCGGGCATCGTGGTGGACGTGGGGCCGGGCGTCACCACCCTCAAGAAGGGCGACCATGTCATTCCGCTCTACACCCCCGAATGCCGCCAGTGCAAGTTTTGCCTCTCGCGCAAGACCAACCTGTGCCAGTTGATTCGCGGCACGCAGGGCAAGGGGCTGATGCCCGACGCCACCAGCCGATTCAGCCTGGATGGCAAGCCCATTTTTCATTACATGGGCACCAGCACGTTCAGCAACTACACCGTGGCGCCCGAGATCTCGCTGGCCAAGATCCGCGAGGATGCACCCTTTGACAAGGTCTGCTACATCGGCTGCGGCGTCACCACCGGCATTGGCGCGGTGATCTTCACCGCCAAGGTCGAAGCGGGCGCCAACGTGGTGGTGTTCGGCCTGGGCGGCATCGGCCTGAACGTGATCCAGGGCGCCAAGATGGTGGGCGCCGACAAGATCATTGGCGTGGACATCAACCCTGCACGCCAGGAGATGGCGCGCAAGTTCGGCATGACGCACTTCATCAACCCGAAAGAGGTGGAGAACGTGGTGGATGCCATTGTTCAGCTCACCGACGGCGGCGCCGACTACAGCTTTGAATGCATCGGCAACACCACCGTGATGCGCCAGGCGCTCGAATGCACGCACAAGGGCTGGGGCCGCAGCATCATCATCGGCGTGGCCGAGGCCGGTGCCGAGATCAGCACCCGCCCGTTCCAGCTGGTCACCGGCCGCAAGTGGGAAGGCTCGGCCTTCGGTGGCGCGCGCGGTCGCACCGATGTGCCAAAAATCGTGGACTGGTACATGGAGGGCAAGATCAACATCGACGACCTGATCACCCACACCATGCCGCTGGAAGACATCAACAAGGGCTTTGACCTGATGAAGCGCGGCGAGTCGATCCGCGGCGTGGTTCTTTATTGATGAAATTGTCCTCTAGCGCTTTATCCATAAGCGCTAGCAGCTATCAAATTTGACATCCATGACATTCACCGCCCTTGAACTGACCAGCGAACACGCCTGCTTTGGCGGCGTGCAGCGCTTTTACAAGCACAGCTCGTCCGAAATCGGCCTGCCCATGCGCTTTGGCCTGTATTTGCCGCCCCAGGCCCTGGCCGGGCAGCAGGTGCCGTTGCTGACCTACCTGGCCGGCCTGACGTGCACAGAAGAAACCTTTGCCATCAAGGCCGGTGCCCAGCGCCTGGCGGCACAGCTGGGTCTGGCCATCCTCACCCCCGACACCAGCCCGCGCGGCGCGGGCATTCTGGGTGAAAGCAACCATTGGGAGTTCGGGGTGGGCGCCGGCTTTTATCTGGACGCCACCGAGTCGCCCTGGGCGGGCCACTGGTGCATGGAAAGCTACCTCATCAAAGAGTTGCTGCCCGACGTGACGTCACAATTTGCGCTCGACGCCCAGCGCCTGGGCTTGTTCGGGCATTCGATGGGCGGGCACGGTGCGCTCACGCTCGCCTTGCGGCACCCTGGCGTTTTCCGCACCGTCTCGGCCTTTGCGCCGATTTGCGCGCCCACCCAGTGCCCGTGGGGGCACAACGCTTTCACCGGGTATCTGGGGCAGGATGAAAGCACCTGGGGCGCACACGATGCGAGTGTGCTGATGGGCCAGCAAACCAGCGCGCCCTATCCCCTGGGCATCCTGATCGACCAGGGCCTGGCCGATCAGTTTCTTGCCACGCAGTTGCACCCGCACCTGTTCGAAAGCGCCTGCGCCCAGGTCGGGCAGCCGCTCACGCTGCGCCGCCATGCAGGCTACGACCATGGCTACTATTTCATCCAGACCTTCCTGGCCGACCACCTGCAGCACCATGCCACCTCGCTTGGCTGAACATTAATGCCCAGTTAAGCGGCACTACAGACAATCGTCCCATGCCTTTGTTTTTGCAGCGCCTGTGGCGCCTTGTGTCTGGCCGCCGTGCCGTTGCCCACCCAACCCACCCTTCCCGCGACATCCACCCGGCGTGGGTCGTGGTGCTGGCCAGCGCCTGGCTGGCCACAGCCTGCAACGTGCCGCTGTGGCGCGAAGTGGCGGCCCTGCCGGGGCAGGGCACGCTGCGCGGCTGGGGCTTTGCGCTGGCGTTTGCGGTCATCGTGGCGGCAGGCAATGCCGCCTTGCTGAGCGTGTTGGCCTGGCGCTGGACGCTCAAACCCGCCATCACCGTGATGCTGCTGCTGGCCGCTTTCGGGGCCTATTTCATGCTGGCCTACGGCATTGCCATCGACGCAAGCATGCTGGTCAACGTCATGCAGACCGATGTGAAAGAGGCCGGTGATCTGCTGAACTGGCGCATGGTGTCTACGGTGCTGGCGCTCACGGCCCCGCCGCTGCTGTGGCTGTACCGCCGCCCGGTGCGCCAGATGCCAGCTTTTCGGCACATGGCCCACAACGGCATGCTGCTGGTGGGCTCTGTCGTTGTCATCGTGGTCTGCCTGCTGCTGGTGTTCCAGGATTTCGCATCCACCATGCGCAACCACACCCGGCTGCGCTACCTGATCAACCCGCTCAACAGCGTGTACGCGCTGGGCAATATCGCCACCAAGCCGCTGCGGCTGGACACCAACACCCTCATGCCCCTGGGCCGCGACGCCCAGCTGGGCGCCAGCTATGCGGGCCAGCAAAAGCCACCCCTCTTGGTGCTGGTGCTGGGTGAAACCGGACGCAGCGTGAACTTCGGGCTCAACGGCTATGAGCGGCCCACCACACCCCTGCTGTCGGCCCGCACCGACCTGGCCACGGCGCGCAACGCATGGTCGTGCGGCACCAGCACGGCCGCATCGGTGCCCTGCATGTTTTCGCACCTGGGACGCGACGGCTTCGAATCGCGCAAGGCCAACTACGAAAGCCTGATCGACGTGCTGCACCACGCGGGCCTGGCCGTGCTGTGGGTGGACAACCAGGCTGGCTGCAAGGGTGTGTGCGAACGCATCGGCGAAGTGCGCACCACGGCACTGCCAGACCCGGTGCTGTGCCCTGGCGGAGAGTGCCTCGACCCCATCATGCTCAAGGACCTGGACCAGCGCCTGGCCGACTTGCCCGCCGAACAGCGCCGCCGCGGCACCGTGGTCGTGCTGCACGAGATGGGCAGCCACGGCCCCGCCTACTTCAAACGCTCGGCCCCGGCCCTGAAGAAGTTCCAGCCCGAATGCACCTCTACCAACCTGCAGGAATGCACGCAAGAACAGGTGGTGAACGCCTATGACAACAGCATCGTGCAGACCGACCAGTTTCTCGATTCAGTGCTCAATTGGCTCTCAGACCAATCAGATAAAGCGCAAACAGCTATGATTTATGTAGCAGATCATGGGGAATCGCTGGGCGAAAACAACATCTACCTGCATGGCCTGCCCTATTCCATCGCGCCCGATGTGCAAAAGCATGTGCCCTGGATCACCTGGCTGTCACCCGCGATGCAGGCGCGCACCCATGTGACCACCGGTTGCCTGCAGCAGGATGTGGCTCAACGGCGCGTTACGCACGACAACTACTTTCATTCGGTTTTGGGTCTGATGGATGTGCAGACCGGGGCTTACAGCCCGGCGCTGGACATGTTTGCCGGGTGCAGGCAGCAGCCAAACGGTCCGTTGGCCGGGTGACACGGCAAAGGCCAGGCCCAATTGATCGCTCTGATTGAGCGCATGCCGGCCTCAAGAAACTCTCCGAAGCCGCTGCCAACTTTTGCGCTCCTTCGCCCGTTCGTCCACCGTCGCCCCGCTTACCGCGCCCCCAGCCATCCTTTCACCTCACCGACCAGATGCCCCCGAAACACCTCCGCAATCGGTGACAGCTGCTTGCCCTTGGGCCAGACCAGGTGCCAGTGCGACTGGATGGGAAAGCCCTGCACGTCAAGAACTGCCAGCCCGTCGTGGTGGGCGCCCAGCGCGTGGCGCGAGAGGATGGACACGCCCAGCTGCCCCTCGACCGATTCTTTGATGGCCTCGTTGCTGCCCAGCTCTAGCACGGCGGTGGGAACAAAGCCCAGCTGGCGCAGGTGTGCGTCGGTCGCCATGCGGGTGCCCGATCCCTTTTCTCGCAGGAGGAGGCGCTCGCCCTGCAGCTGCGCCATATTGACGCGCTTTTTGGCAGCCAGCTTGTGGCCGGCGGACGCAATGACGACCAGCGGGTTGGGCATGAGGATCTGGTCTTCCAGCAGCAGCTCTTCTGGCGGCCTGGACATGACATAGAGGTCGTCCAGATTGCTGCGCAGGCGGGTGATGACATGGTCGCGGTTGAGGATTTCCAGCGAGATGTCGATCTGCGGATGCAGCTTGCAGAAGCTGCCCAGCAACCGCGGAATGAAATATTTGGCAGTGCTGACCACGGCGACCTTGAGGCGCCCACTGGTGAGCCCTTTGGCGCCCGAGACGCGCTGTTCAAACCCATCCCACTCACTGGCAATGGCCCGCGCTGTGCGGGCCAGCGCCTGGCCGGCCTCGGTGAGGTACACGCGGCGCGACACCACCTCATACAGCGGCAGGCCCACGGCCTGTGTCACCTCGCGCAGCTGCATGGACGCCGTGGGCTGCATCACATGCATGACCTTGGCGGCGGCACTGACGCTGCCGGTTTCGGCCAGCGCCAAGAAAAGACGCAGTTGGCGAAAAGTGATGTTCATAGATTTTTATCTATAGATAAGCACATTCAAATCGATTTTACTTTGCCCCCGGCAACTTCTAGCATTGAGCAAAAGGAGTTGAACAATGCAAAGCTTGCTGGACCCCGCGGTCCTTTTTTTTGCCCTGGGGGTGTTTGCGGGCCTGGTCCGATCGAACCTGGAGATGCCTGCAGCAATCTCCAAGTTCTTGTCGATCTACCTGCTGATGGCGCTGGGGCTCAAGGGCGGTTTTGCGCTGGCGGCATCGGGGCTCACGCCCAGCGTGGCCAGCAGCCTGGGCCTTGCGGTGCTGCTGGCGGTGGTGGTGCCGCTGGTGGGCTACGTGCTGCTGCGGCGGGTGGTTTCGGGCTTTAACGCCGCGGCGGTGGCGGCCACGTACGGGTCGGTGAGTGCGGTGACGTTTGTGACGGCCACGCAGTACCTGGATTCGCAGCACATTGCCTACGGCGGCTACATGGCGGCCGCCATGGCATTGATGGAGTCGCCCGCGATTATTTTGGCGGTGATGCTGGCCAATGCGCTGCGCCAGCGTCAAGCCACGGCATCGACCGGCATGGTGCCCGCACACCGAGGGCAGCCGGTGATGGCGATGGCCTCTGCGGGCGCAGGTGCGCCGGGCGGTCACAGCATGGGCCATGGCAGTGCGGTCGCAGCGGCATCGCCAGCCCCAAACCTTTCGGTGGGCAAGATCCTTCACGAGTCGTTTACCGATGGCACGCAACTGCTGCTTCTGGGTGCGATGGTGATTGGCCTGGTGACGGGCGACGAGGGCAAGGCCGCAATGCAGCCTTTTTCGGGGGACCTGTTCAAAGGCATGTTGTGCCTGTTTTTGCTGGACATGGGGCTGAACACCGCGCGCAGCCTGCCGGCGGTGCGACACCAGTCGCCCTGGCTGCTGGCGTATGCCGTGGTAGGACCATTGGTGCACGCCAGCCTGGCGCTGGTGCTGGCGTGGTGGCTGCAGGTGCCTGCGGGCGATGCAACGCTCTTGATGGTGCTGGCCGCCAGCGCCTCCTACATCGCCGTGCCTGCAGTGGTGCGCTATGCCATCCCCGAAGCGCAACCATCGCTGTATGTGAGCCTGTCACTGGGGGTGACGTTTCCATTGAACATCGTGCTGGGTATTCCGCTTTACACGCAAGTGGTGCAGTGGGCCTGGGTGGGTTGAGGCCGGAAATGCGCACCCTGCCCGGTCACTCTTTGCAGCCAATGCCTGCCTCTGCGCGTTGATTGCGCCTCTAGATCAATCGTGCCCAGGCGCGACGCCGCAGCCTAAAACAAACTCCCCTGCCCTTGCGCCAGCCCGGGTCTGAACTGGGTGAGGTCCAGCTCTTCCCGCTCGCGGTTCAGCCCCAGCCGGCGGCAGGTGGTGGCAAACCGCTGGCGCAGCAGGTCGGCCCACAGGCCGCTGCCCTTCATGCGGGTGATGTAGTTGCTGTCGTAGGTTTTGCCTGCGCCGCGCTGGGCGTTGCTGAGGTTGTGCAGGTCCTGCACGCGCGCCATCACACGTGCGGCGCGGTCGGGGTAATGCAGCGCCAGCCACTCGCGAAACAGCGCATCCAGCTCCCAGGGCAGCCGGATCACCGTGTAGAAAGCGCTGCGGGCGCCGGCATCGTGTGCGGCTGCCAGCACCTGCTCCATGTCTTCGGTAATGAAAGGGATCTGCGGCGCCACGCTTACGCCCACGGGCACGCCCGCATCGGCCAGCGCACGGATGGTGCGCAGGCGCCGGTGCGGCGCGGCTGCGCGCGGCTCCAGGCGCCGGGCCAGCGCGGCATCCAGCGTGGTGATGGTCACATACACCGCCGCCAGGCGCTGCGCCGCCAGGGGCGCCAGCAGGTCGAGGTCGCGCTCCACACCGCTGCTTTTGGTGATCAGCGAAAACGGATGGCGCGCATCGCGCAGCACCTCGATCACGCCCCGCGTGAGGCGTAACTCGCGCTCCGCCGGCTGGTAGCAGTCGGTGGCCGAACCGATGTTCAGCATGCGCGGCACATGGCCGGGGCGCGCCAGTTCGGCGCGCAACACCTCGCCGATGTTGTGCTTGGCAATGATCTGCGTCTCGAAATCAAGCCCCGGCGACAGGTTCAGATAGCTGTGCGTGGGGCGGGCATAGCAATAGACACAGCCATGCTCGCAACCGCGATAGGGGTTCACCGAGTGTTCAAAAAAGATGTCGGGGGAATCGTTGGCGCACAGCGCGCTGCGGGCGGTTTCCCGGTGCACCCGGGTGGGCTGCGACGTGGCCTGCGCCTCGCCATCCCAAGGAAAATCCCAGCCATCGTCCACCACCGTGCGCGAGTCCTTTGAAAACCGGTGCGGCATGGCCGTGGCGGCACCCCGGCCGCGAATGGCGTGGATGGGAATGCGCGCTTCGGGCGGCGAGCCGCCGGGCGAATCAGCGGGATCAGCATCGCTTTTCATAACTGTATGAATATAAGGGGTATCCATTTAGCTCCAGCAATGCCAGAATAACTGGATGGAAACCCAGATATTAGCGCCCACTCCCGGACAGGACTACCCCCGCACCTGG
>QLTU01000011.1 GCA_003268905.1 Acidovorax defluvii | reverse complement strand
CCAGGTGCGGGGGTAGTCCTGTCCGGGAGTGGGCGCTAATATCTGGGTTTCCATCCAGTTATTCTGGCATTGCTGGAGCTAAATGGATACCCCTTACAAATGCACAGTATTCTGCGGCGATTGTTTGGGTACGCAAAGCACAAGGCCCGAACCGTCGCCAGTTCGGGCCTTGTCAGGGTAGCTTGGCTGCGGACTTACTTGCGCGCAGGCGGCACATCCGTGCAGCTGCCATGCGCCACTTCCGCCGCCATGCCGATGCTCTCGCCCAGCGTCGGATGCGGGTGGATGGTCTTGCCGATGTCGACAGCGTCCGCACCCATCTCGATGGCCAGGGCGATCTCGCCAATCATGTCGCCCGCGTGCGTGCCGACCATGCCGCCGCCCAGGATCTTGCCGTGACCATGCGCCTCTGGCGAGTCGTCGAACAGCAGCTTGGTGACGCCTTCGTCGCGGCCGTTGGCGATGGCGCGGCCGGAGGCCGTCCAGGGGAACAGGCCCTTTTTGACCTTGATGCCCTGCTGCTTGGCCTGGTCTTCGGTCAGGCCCACCCAAGCCACTTCAGGGTCGGTGTAGGCCACGCTCGGGATCACGCGGGCGTTGAAGGCGGCGGCTGCCAGCTCCTTGTTGCCCTGCAATTCACCGGCGATGACTTCTGCCGCCACATGCGCCTCATGCACCGCCTTGTGCGCCAGCATGGGCTGGCCCACGATGTCGCCAATGGCGAAGATGTGCGGCACGTTGGTGCGCATCTGGATGTCGACGTTGATGAAGCCGCGGTCCGTCACGGCCACGCCAGCCTTGTCGGCAGCGATCTTCTTGCCGTTGGGCGTGCGGCCCACGGCTTGTAGTACCAGGTCGTAGACCTGGGGTGCGGGGGCGGTACCGCCCTCTTCCGCTGCGGCAAATGTCACCTCGATGCCTTCGGGTGTGGCCTGGGCGCCCACGGTCTTGGTCTTGAGCATGATGTTGTCGAAGCGCTTGGCGTTCATCTTCTGCCAGATCTTGACCAGGTCGCGGTCGGCGCCCTGCATCAGTCCGTCCATCATTTCGACCACGTCCAGGCGGGCGCCCAGCGTGCTGTACACCGTGCCCATTTCCAGGCCGATGATGCCGCCGCCGACGATGAGCATCTTTTGGGGCACGCCCTGCAGGGCCAGTGCGCCGGTGGAGTCCACCACGCGCGGATCGTCGGGCATAAAGGGCAGGCGCACGGCCTGGCTGCCAGCGGCGATGATGGCCTTCTTGAACGCCACCACCTTCTTGCTGCCGGTTTTGTCCTGGCCGGTGCCGGTGGTTTCTTCCACCTCAAGGTGGTTGGCACCGACGAAGGCGCCGTAGCCACGCACGATGGTGACCTTGCGCATCTTGGCCATCTGGCCCAGGCCGCCGGTGAGCTTGGCGATGACCTTTTCCTTGTGGCCGCGCAAGGTGTCCACATTGACCTGGGGCGCGCCAAAGTCAATCCCTGCGGCCGACAGGTGCGCCACTTCGTCCATCACCGCTGCCACGTGCAGCAAGGCCTTGCTGGGGATGCAGCCCACGTTCAGGCACACGCCGCCCAACTGGGCGTAGCGCTCCACCAGAACGACCTTCAGACCCAGGTCGGCGGCGCGGAACGCGGCACTGTAGCCGCCGGGGCCGCCGCCGAGCACGAGCAGGTCGCACTCCAGATCGGCACTGCCGGTGAAGCTGGACGCTTCTGTTTTGATAGCTGCTGGCGCTTTATCCAAAAGCGCTGGAGCCTGTTTTGGCTCTGAAACTGCGGGTGCAGGCGCAACGGCAGCCGCTGCGTCGGCAGTCTCCAGCGTCAGCAGCACGCTGCCCTCAGCGATCTTGTCGCCGAGCTTGACGCGCACCTCGCGCACCACGCCTGCGTGGCTGGAGGGGATTTCCATCGAGGCCTTGTCGGACTCGACGGTCACGAGGCTCTGTTCGGCCTTGATGGTGTCGCCCGGCTGGACCATCACCTCGATGACGGCCACCTCGGCGAAGTCGCCGATGTCGGGCACCTTGATATCGATTGTTGCCATGTGCATTGCCCTTTCGTTACATCACGATGCGGCGGAAGTCCGCCAGCAGCGAGGCAAAGTACACGTTGAAGCGCGCAGCACTGGCGCCGTCGATCACGCGGTGGTCCCAGCTCAGGCTGAGCGGCAGCATGAGGCGCGGGGCGAACTGCTGGCCGTCCCACTTGGGCTCGGTGCTGCTCTTGCACACGCCCATGATGGCGACTTCGGGCGCGTTGATGATGGGCGTGAAGTAGCGCCCGCCAATGCCGCCCAGCGAGCTGATGGAGAAGCACCCGCCGGTCATGTCGGCCGGGCCCAGCTTGCCGTCGCGCGCTTTCTTTGCCAGGTCACCCATCTCCTGGCTGATCTGGACGATGCCCTTCTGGTCGGCGTCGCGGATCACGGGCACCACCAGGCCGTTGGGCGTGTCGGCGGCAAAGCCGATGTGGAAGTAGTTCTTTAGCACCAACTGGTCGCCGTCGAGCGAAGCATTGAACTCGGGGAACTTCTTGAGCGCGGCCACGGCGGCCTTGATCATGAAGGCGAGCATGGTGACCTTGACGCCACTTTTCTCGTTCTCTTTGTTGAACTGCACGCGGAAGGCTTCGAGGTCGGTGATGTCGGCATCGTCGTGGTTGGTGACGTGCGGGATGACCACCCAGTTGCGGTGCAGGTTGGCACCGCTGATCTTCTTGATACGCGAGAGGTCTTTGCGCTCCACCGGGCCGAACTTGGCGAAGTCCACCTTGGGCCAGGGCAGCAGGTTCAGGCCCTCGCCCGAGCCGCCGCTACTGGCGGCGGGTGCCTTGGCTGCCTGCGCCTTGGTTTGCGTGGCGCCGCCCATCACCGCCTTGGTGAAACCCTGGATGTCGTCCTGTGTGATGCGACCCTTGGGGCCAGTGCCCCTGACTTCGTCGAGCGGCACACCGAGTTCGCGGGCGAATTTGCGCACCGAGGGGCTGGCGTGTGGCAGGCCGGCAGCGGGCGTGCCGGGCTGGTGCGCGGGCACGGAGGCAGAGGCGATAGCGGTTGCGGGGGGCGCAGCCGCTGCCACAGCGGCAGCAGGAACTGGCGCTGCTGATGCGGCCGGTGCGGCTGGAGCAACCGCCGCTGGCGCATTGCCCGCCGAGCCTTCCAGCACGGCCACAAGGTCGCCGATGTTGACGGTGTCGCCGATCTTGACCTTGAGTTCCTTGATCACGCCCGCAGCGGGCGAAGGGATCTCCATGGATGCCTTGTCGGATTCGACCGTGAAGAGCGATTGCTCCAGCTTGACCGTGTCGCCGGGCTTGACCAGCAGCTCGATCACGGCCACGTCCTTGAAGTCGCCGATGTCGGGCACGCGCACTTCGATGGGGCCGACAGGCGCCGCTGCGTCGGGCGCCGGTGCAGCAACGGGAGCGGCGCTGGGCGTCGGTGTTTTTGCTATTTTTTCAATAGCTGCTTGCGCTTGCTGCGATTGGGCTGGTGTTGAATTTGATTCAGAAGCAGCACCACCCACTTCGAGCGTGAGCACCACCGAGCCTTGCTTGACCTTGTCGCCGACCTGCACCCGCAGGTCCTTGACCACGCCCGCATGGCTGGAGGGAATCTCCATGGATGCCTTGTCGGACTCGACCGTGATCAGCGATTGCTCGGCCTTGACGGTATCGCCGGGCTTGACCAGCAACTCGATCACGCCGACTTCGTCGAAGTCACCGATGTCCGGAACTTGGATTTCTACCAATGCCATTGTTGTCTCCAGTTGGTTCGGTTTACGCGTACAGCGGGTTGACCTTGTCGGCCTGGATGTTGTACTTGGCAATGGCCTCGGCCACCTTGGTGGCGGGCAGCACACCGTCTTCGCTCAGCGCCTTGAGGGCGGCCACCACGATGTAGTGGCGGTTGACCTCGAAGTGCTCGCGCAGCTTGCTGCGGAAGTCGCTGCGGCCAAAACCGTCGGTGCCCAGCACCTTGTAGGTGCGGCCCTTCGGGATGAACGGACGGATCTGCTCGGCATAGGCCTTCATGTAGTCGGTGGATGCCACTACCGGGCCGGAGCTGGTGCCCAGCTGTTGCGCCACGAAGGGCACGCGCGGCGTTTCCAGCGGGTGCAGCAGGTTCCAGCGCTCGGCGTCCTGGCCTTCGCGGGTGAGCTCGTTGAAGCTGGGGCAGCTCCACACGTCGGCCTGAATGCCCCAGTCGGCAGCCAGCAGGGTTTGGGCGGCGATGGATTCGCGCAGGATGGTGCCCGAGCCCAGCAGCTGCACGCGCTTTTCACTGGCGCCGGAGGTGCCCTGCGGTGGCACGGCGCCGGGCTTGCACATATACATGCCCTTGATGATCTGCTCTTCGGTGCCCGCCGTGAGGCCGGGCATGGGGTAGTTCTCGTTGAGCAGCGTGATGTAGTAGAAAACGTTCTCCTGCTGCTCGACCATGCGCTTCATGCCGTGGTGCATGATCACCGCCACTTCGTGGGCGAAGGTGGGGTCGTAGGTCACGCAGTTGGGGATGGTGTTGGCCAGGATGTGGCTGTGGCCATCTTCGTGTTGCAGGCCTTCGCCGTTGAGCGTGGTGCGGCCCGACGTGCCGCCCAGCAAAAAGCCGCGTGCCTGCATGTCACCTGCTGCCCAGGCCAGGTCGCCAATGCGCTGAAAACCGAACATCGAGTAGTACACGTAGAACGGCACCATGATGCGGTTGTTGGTGCTGTAGCTGGTGGCCGCGGCAATCCAGCTGGCCATGCCGCCGGCTTCGTTGATGCCCTCTTGCAAAATCTGGCCGGCCTTGTCTTCGCGGTAATACATCACCTGGTCGCGATCGACCGGGGTGTAGAGTTGGCCCTTGGGGTTGTAGATGCCGATCTGGCGGAACAGCCCTTCCATGCCGAAGGTGCGGGCCTCGTCCACCAGGATGGGCACCACGCGCGGGCCCAGGGCCTGGTCACGCAGCAGTTGGGTGACAAAGCGCACATAGGCCTGCGTGGTGCTGATCTCGCGGCCCTCGGCCGTGGGCTCCAGGATGGCCTTGAAGGTTTCGATGGCGGGCACGGTGAAGTGCTCGTCGGCCTTGACGCGGCGCTTGGGCAGGTAACCGCCCAGTGCCTTGCGGCGCTCGTGCAGGTATTTGATTTCCGGCGTGTCGTCGGCAGGCTTGTAATAAGGAATCTTGTGCAGCTCGCTGTCCGGGATCGGGATGTTGAACCGGTCGCGGATGTACTTGATGTCCTCATCACTGAGCTTCTTGGTCTGGTGCACAGTGTTTTTGCCTTCACCGGCCTTGCCCATGCCGTAGCCCTTGACGGTCTTGATGAGCAGCACCGTGGGCTGCCCCTTGTGCTCGTTGGCTGCATGAAAAGCGGCGTAAACCTTGGTGGGCTCATGGCCGCCCCGGCGCAGCTCGAACACTTCTTCGTCGGTCATGTGCTCGACAAGTTGCAGCGTCTCGGGGTATTTGCCAAAGAAGTTCTTGCGCACGAAGGCACCGTCGTTGGCCTTCATGGCCTGGTAGTCGCCGTCCAGCGTCTCCATCATCAGCTGTTTGAGCTTGCCGGTCTTGTCGCGGGCCAGCAGCGCATCCCAGCCAGCGCCCCACAGCAGCTTGATGACGTTCCAGCCGCTGCCACGGAACTCGCCTTCGAGCTCTTGCACGATCTTGCCGTTGCCGCGCACCGGACCGTCCAGGCGCTGCAGGTTGCAGTTGACCACGAAGATCAGGTTGTCGAGGTTTTCGCGCGCGGCCAGGCCAATGGCGCCCAGCGATTCGGGCTCGTCCATTTCGCCGTCGCCACAGAACACCCAGACCTTGCGGTTTTCGGTGTTGGCAATGCCCCGGGCGTGCAGATACTTGAGAAAACGCGCCTGGTAAATGGCCATCAGCGGGCCCAGCCCCATCGACACGGTGGGGAACTGCCAGAACTCAGGCATCAGCTTGGGGTGCGGGTAACTCGATAGCCCCTTGCCGTCCACTTCCTGGCGGAAGCTGTCGAGCTGCTCTTCGGTCAGACGGCCTTCAAGGAAGGCGCGGGCATAGATGCCGGGCGAGCTGTGGCCCTGAATGTAGAGCAGGTCGCCGCCGTGGCCCTCGCTCTCGGCGTGCCAGAAATGGTTGAAGCCTGCCCCAAACATGCTGGCCACTGAGGCGAACGAGCCGATGTGGCCACCCAGATCACCGCCGTCGGCCGGGTCCAGGCGGTTGGCGCGCACCACCATGGCCATGGCGTTCCAGCGCATGTAGGCGCGCAGGCGCTTTTCGATGGCGATGTTGCCGGCGCAGTGGGCCTCCTGCTCGGGCTCGATGGTGTTCACGTAACCCGTATTGCCCGAGAACGGCATGTCAATGCTGCTCTGGCGGGCATGTTCGAGCAATTGTTCGATCAGGAAATGGGCGCGCTCAGCACCTTCCTTGTCGATGACTGCGGACAGCGCGTCCATCCACTCACGGGTTTCTTGCTGATCTGTGTCGGTGGCGGGCGTTGCGCCGTTTCCGGCCAGGGGGGCGGGCTGAGCTGACATGCTTGTCTCCTGTGTATAGGGGTGCAATTTAGTACGTTGCCCGAAGTTTCGCATATTTTTCTTTAATTTCAAATTGCGTTTATACATTCCGCATAATGGAATTTACGTGCCAACAACCACAACCCCCGCAGACCCAAAGCCCCGGCCTGCCCCTCTACACTTGGCACCTATGAACACCACCCCCATCACGGACCAAACCACGCCGGCAGCCCCCCTGGCCACCCCCGCGCACTGGTGGCGTTCGTGGTGGCGCAACCTCTCGCCGGCCCGGCAAGACCGTTTTGCTGCACTGGCACCGCTGGCTGCCGTGCTGCTGTTCATGGCGGCCATCGTGGCGGCTTTCTGGTATTTGCGGGCAGAAGAGGTCGAACGCGAACACGAAGCCCTCAAGCGCGATGTGGAATACGCCCAGCAGCGCGTGCGCCTGCGGCTGCTGGAGCGCCAGGAACAGCTGATGCGCGTCGCGCGCGATTTGTCCAACCAGGAAGTGGATCGCGCAGGTTTTGTGAGCCAAGCCGAATCCCTGATCAGCCAGCACCCCGAATTGCAGGCCATCACCTGGATCGATGAAAAAAAACGCATCCGCGCCAGCCATGCCGCTCCCACGCTGGGCAGCAGCGAGTTGCGCGTGGCCGGTGAAGTGCTGACCCCTGGCGACACCGCAGACACCTTTGAGCTGGCACGCGACCTTCAGCAACCCGTGTATTCGCAGCCCACTGCAACCCAGGGCGACTCCGCGCCGCTGCTGCAATTGCAGGTGCCCCTGAGCCACCAGGGCAAATTCAGTGGCGTGGTGCTGGGGGAATATTCCATCGACAGCCTGTTGCGCTATGGCACGCCCACCGAGGTGCTGGCACGTTATGCCGTCACGCTGCTCGATGGCAACAACCAGTTGCTGGCCGGCACGCCGCTGGGCCCTCGCGACTCCAGCATCCCGGTGTTGCCCTGGCGCCAACGCGCGAACCAGTACGAAGTGCCCGTCTCGCCGGTGGGCAACGGACTGGTGCTGCGGGCGCAGGCCTACCGCACGTCCCTCGGTGTGGTGGGTAGCGGCCTGTTCTGGCTGGTGGGCACGCTCAGCGCCATGACGGCCTGGATGCTGATAGCCACCTGGCGCCACACCCGCCGGCGCATGCAGGCCCAGCAAGCGCTGGTGGCCGAAACCAACTTTCGCCGGGCCATGGAAAATTCTGTGCTCACCGGCATGCGCGCGCTTGATCTGGAGGGGCGCATCACCTATGTCAATGCGGCTTTTTGCCAGATGACCGGCTGGAGCGAGTCCGAACTGGTGGGCCTGACACCCCCTTTCCCCTACTGGCCCGAATCCGACTATGAAACGCTGTACGCCAAGCTGCGCGAAGAGATCAGCGGCAAGACCGTGCCCGGCGGGTTTCATGTGCGCGTGCGGCGCAAGAGCGGTACCCAGTTTGATGCGCGGCTGTATGTGTCTCCGCTGATCGACGCCCACGGCCAGCAAACCGGCTGGATGACGTCCATGACCGACATCACCGAGCCCAACCGCATTCGCGAGCAGCTGACGGCCTCGCATGAGCGTTTCACCATCGTGCTCGAATCGCTGGACGCCTCGGTTTCGGTGGCGCCGCTGGGCAGCCAGGAATTGCTGTTTGCCAACAAGCTCTACCGCCAGTGGTTTGGCTCGCAAACCGTTGGACATTTGCAGCTGGTGGCCCAGGCGGGCGTGCTGCCGGCCTCCGACAGCAACCCCACGGGCATGGACGACGAGGACGGGCTGATGGGCTTGCCCACTGACTCTCTGACCAGCGCACGCACCGAAAACGCCGAAATCTACCTGCCCGAGCTGGGCAAATGGCTGGAAGTGCGCTCTCGCTACCTCAACTGGGTGGACGGCCGCCTGGCCCAGATGGTGATTGCCACCGACATCACGCCGCGCCGCCTGGCCGAGGAGCAGTCGGCCCGCCAGGCCGAGCGGGCCCAGTCGGTCAGCCGCCTGATCACCATGGGCGAGATGGCGTCGAGCGTGGCGCACGAACTCAACCAGCCCCTGACGGCCATCAGCAACTACTGCAGCGGCATGGTTTCGCGCATCCAGAGCGGCCAGATCACCGAAGAAGCCCTGCTCACCGCCCTGCAAAAAACGGCGCACCAGGCCCAGCGCGCGGGCCAGATCATCCAGCGCATCCGGGCTTTTGTGAAAAAAAGCGAACCCAATCGTGCACTGGCCGATGTGCACTCGATGGTGAACGAGGCCGTCGAGCTGGCCGACATCGAGCTGCGCCGCCACAACGTGCGCCTGACCCACTACGTGGCGGCGCGACTGCCGCCGGTGATGGCGGACACCATCCTGATTGAGCAGGTGCTCGTCAATCTCATGAAAAACGGGGCCGAGGCGATCCAGATGGCCAACCGACCCACCTCGGGCCGCAGCGTCGAGCTGCGTGTGGTGCCCAAGCGCATCGAAGACCACGACGTCGTGGAATTTTCGGTGCAGGACACTGGCAAAGGACTGGCGCCCGAAGTGCTCGAACGACTGTTTGAAGCCTTTTTCTCCACCAAGGAGGAGGGCATGGGCATGGGCCTGAACCTGTGCCGCAGCATCGTCGAATCGCACCACGGCCGGATGCAGGCCGAGAACCTCTACAATGGTTCCGAGGTCACAGGCTGCCGGTTCTCCTTCTGGCTTCCGCTTGCCAAGCCTGTGGATGCCACTACAAATTCTGTAGCAAACGCACAACCCCCAAGGACAATTGCATGAGTTTGATTCCGAAAAAAGGCACCGTTTACGTGGTGGATGACGACGAGGCGGTTCGCGACTCGCTTCAGTGGCTGCTGGAGGGCAAGGACTACCGGGTACGCTGCTTTGATTCGGCCGAAACCTTCCTCTCGCGCTACGACCCGCGCGAGGTGGCCTGCCTGATCGTCGACATCCGCATGGGCGGCATGACCGGGCTGGAGCTGCAGGACCGCCTGATCGAGCGCAAGTCGCCCCTGCCCATCGTGTTCATCACCGGCCATGGCGATGTTCCGATGGCCGTCAACACCATGAAAAAAGGCGCGCTCGACTTCATTCAGAAGCCTTTTGATGAAGAAGAGCTTGTCGGGCTGGTCGAACGCATGCTCGACCACGCCCGCGAAGCCTTTGCCGGCTTCCAGCAGGCGGCCAGCCGCGACGCGCTGCTCTCCAAGCTCACGGGCCGCGAATCCCAGGTGCTCGAGCGCATCGTCGCCGGCCGTCTGAACAAGCAGATCGCCGATGACCTGGGCATCAGCATCAAGACCGTGGAGGCGCACCGCGCCAACATCATGGAAAAGCTCAACGCCAACACGGTGACCGATCTGCTCAAGATCGCCTTGGGCCAGAGCGCCCCCAAAACCTGATTGCTCATTAATTGATAGCTACTAGCGCTTATCCATAAAGCGCTACAGGCCATTTTGACTTGTATTTTTTGATATGACCGCACAACTCATCGACGGCAACGCCCTGTCCCGCCAACTACGCACCGAAGTCGCCCAGCGCGCTGCAGCCCTCAAAGCACGGGGCACCACGCCCGGCCTCGCTGTAGTACTGGTCGGCGACAACCCGGCGTCGCAGGTTTATGTGCGCAACAAGGTCAAGGCGTGCGAAGACAGTGGCCTGCATTCGGTGCTGGAAAAATACGAAGCCGGCATGACCGAAGCCGCGCTGCTGGCGCGCGTGCAGGCACTCAACAACGACCCCGCCATCCACGGCATCCTCGTGCAGCTGCCCCTGCCCAAGCACATCGACGCGCAAAAAGTCATCGAGGCCATCTCGCCCGCCAAGGACGTGGACGGTTTTCACATCGCCAGCGCCGGGGCGCTGATGACCGGTATGCCCGGTTTCTGGCCCTGCACGCCCTATGGCTGCATGAAGATGCTGGAGTCGCTCAATGACGGCAAGGGCTACAACCTCCGGGGCAAGCACGCGGTGGTCATTGGACGCAGCAACATCGTGGGCAAGCCCATGGCGCTGATGCTGCTGCAAAAAGATGCCACCGTCACCGTCTGCCATTCGCGCACAGCCGATCTCAAGGCCCAGACGCTGCAGGCCGATGTGATCGTCGCCGCCGTGGGCAAGCGCAACGTGCTGACTGCCGACATGGTCAAGCCCGGCGCCGTGGTGATCGACGTGGGCATGAACCGCAACGACGAAGGCAAGCTGTGCGGTGATGTGGATTTCGAGGGCGTGAAAAACGTGGCCGGCTGGATCACCCCTGTCCCCGGAGGGGTGGGGCCCATGACCATTACCATGCTGCTGGTCAACACCCTTGAAGCCGCCGAGCGCGCTGCGGGTGCATGACACCTGTCGAGCGCTGATTGCCAATTGCCGCCCACTTATCGCCGTTTCGCAACTTGAACCCGCGCCCCCAGGCGCCATCTACCACCGCATGAGCAACGCCCTCCTCGACTTCTCCGACCTTCCCCAGTTTGACCGGATCACGCCCGCTGACGTTGCCCCTGCGATGAACGCGTTGCTGGAGAAGGCCAGCGCGGCCCTTGAAACGGTCACGGCCGCCGATTTTCCGGCCCGCTGGGACGCCATTGCAAAGGTGCTGGATGTCGCCACAGAACATCTGGGCACGGCCTGGGGGGCCGTCAGTCATCTGAACAGCGTGGCCGACACCCCAGAGTTGCGCGCCGCCTACAACGCGGCGTTGCCCCGGGTCACCGAGTTCTGGACCCGCCTCGGAGCCGATGAGCGCCTGTACGCCAAGTACAAGGCCATCGACCCTGCCAGTCTGACCCCTGAGCAGCGCCAGGCCCACAAAAACGCCGTGCGCAACTTCGTCCTGAGCGGCGCCGAACTCACGGGGGCCGCCAAGGAGCGTTTCGCCCAGATCCAGGAGCGGCAGGCCGAGTTGAGCCAGAAATTCAGCGAAAACGCGCTCGACGCCACTGACGCCTTTGCCTACTACGCCACGGCCGAAGAACTGGATGGTGTGCCCGCTGACGTGCAGCAAACGGCGCTGGCTGCTGCCCAGGCAGAAGGCAAAAGCGGCTACAAGCTCACGCTGAAGATGCCTTGCTATCTGCCGGTGATGCAGTTCGCCACCCGCAGCGCACTGCGCGAAACCATGTACCGCGCCTACGTCACGCGTGCCTCTGACCAGGCCGAAGGCGACGCCCGGCGCTTTGACAACTCGGCGCTCATCGGTGAAATCCTGGTGCTGCGCCGCGAAGAAGCCCGGCTCCTTGGTTACGACAACTTCGGACAGGTGTCTGTAGTGCCCAAGATGGCCCAGTCGCCCGAAGAAGTGGTCACCTTCCTGCGCGATCTGGCGCGCCGCGCCCGTCCCTACGCCGAAAAAGACGTGGCCGATCTGCGCGATTTCGCAGCCAGCCAGCTGGGCCTGCAGGATCCACAGGCATGGGACTGGCCCTATCTTGCCGAGAAGCTCAAGGAGGCGCGCTATGCCTTCAGCGAGCAGGAAGTCAAAAAGTTCTTCACGGCACCCAAGGTGTTGGCGGGTCTTTTCAAGATCATCGAAACACTGTTCGAGGTCAGCATCCGCCGCGACAGCGCCCCTGTATGGAACGCCGCCGTAGAGTTTTATCGCATCGAGCGCAACGGGCAGCTGGTGGGCCAGTTCTATCTCGACCAACCCGCCCGCACCGGCAAACGCGGTGGCGCCTGGATGGATGACGTGCGCACACGCTGGCTGCGGCCCGACACCGGCGTGCTCCAGACGCCCGTGGCGCATCTGGTGTGCAATTTTGCCGATGGCGTGGACGGCAAGCCACCGCTGCTCACGCACGACGACGTGATCACCCTGTTTCACGAGTTCGGCCACGGCTTGCACCACATGCTGACGCAGGTGAACGAGCGCGACGTGTCCGGCATTGGCGGTGTCGAGTGGGATGCGGTCGAGTTGCCCAGCCAGTTCATGGAGAACTTCTGCTGGGAATGGGACGTGCTGCGCAACATGACCGCCCACGTTGACACTGGCGAGCCGCTGCCGCGCGTGCTGTTCGACAAGATGACCGCCGCCAAGAATTTTCAGAGCGGTATGGCAACCCTGCGCCAGATCGAGTTTGCGCTGTTCGACATGCTGCTGCACACCGACCACGATCCTGCCCAGGACTTCATGCCCTTGCTGGCCGAGGTGCGCAGCGAAGTGTCGGTGCTGCCACCGCCCTCCTTCAGCCGCACGGCCCACACCTTCAGCCATATTTTTGCCGGCGGCTATGCCGCAGGCTACTACAGCTACAAATGGGCAGAAGTGCTGAGCGCCGATGCCTATGCGGCCTTTGAAGAAACCGCCCTCAGCGACGGTTTGCCCAGCACCGAAACGGGTCGCCGCTACCGCGAGGCCATCCTGGAAGTGGGTGGCAGCCGCCCTGCCATGGAATCCTTCAAGGCATTCCGCGGGCGCGAGCCCAATCTGGACGCACTGCTCCGCCACCAAGGCATGGCAGACTAATCCCTCGGCCCATCATTCTTTTGTACCGACTCTGACTCACCAGGAGATTGACCCATGCGCAAGCCATTGTGTACCCCGTTGCTGGCCTCGTTGCTGTTGGCCCTGGCGGGTGTCGGCGCCCATGCCCAGGCCGTGTACCGGATTGTCGGCCCCGATGGAAAAGTAACCTTCTCCGACCGGGCACCAGACACCGCCGCCAAGCCTGCTCAAAGCACCACGTCGGGCACGGGTGCCACCGGTGCGGCCCTGCCCTATGAGCTGCAGCAAGTCGCCACGCGTTTCCCGGTCACGCTTTACACGGGCACTGACTGCACGCCATGCAACAACGCGCGCAATCTGCTGGTGGGGCGCGGTATTCCCTTTACCGAGCGCACGATCACCACCAATGAGGACATTGATGCGCTGCAACGGCTCAGCGGAGGCAACGGCCTGCCGTTCGGCACGATTGGCGGCCAGCAACTGGCCGGGTTCTCCGACAGCGAGTGGACCCAGTACCTGAACGCTGCGGGCTACCCCAAGCAATCGCAATTGCCCTCAAACTACCGCCGCCCGCCCGCCACACCGCTGGTGGCCGTCAAGGCCGCGCAACCTGCGGCGCCCACGGCACCCGAAAACAGGGCGCCTGCAGAGCGCCAGCGCCCCGCTCCTGCAACAGACGGGCCCACGCCTAGCAATCCGGCAGGTATCCGTTTCTAAGCCCGGCGGCTGAAGCCGGCATGTGCCGGCTATGCGGGCTCGTGCATCAGTAGGTGAAGGTCTTCACCACACCCTGCGCTGTACCCAGAAGGCACACCGATGCCTTCTGGTGCGCAAACACTCCCACCGTCACCACCCCCGGCCACTGATTCACTTCAGATTCGAACGCCAGTGGGTCGGCGATGGTAAGGCCCGTCACATCCAGAATTTGCTGCCCGTTGTCCGTGAGCAGTGGTTGTCCATCTTTCATGCGCACCCGCGCCGCGCCACCCAGCGCGGCAAATCGCCGCGTGATGTGATGCGCCGCCATGGGAATCACCTCGACTGGCAACGGAAAGCGGCCCAGGGCCGCCACCAGTTTGGACTCATCGACGATGCAGACAAAGCGGCTGGCCAGGGCGGCCACGATCTTTTCGCGTGTCAGTGCAGCGCCCCCTCCCTTGACCATATAGCCGTGGCCGTCGATCTCGTCGGCACCGTCGATATACACCGCCAGCGACTCCACCTCGTTGGCATCGAACACCGGGATTCCCAGCGCCTTGAGCCGCTCGGTGCTGGCCACCGAGCTGGACACCGCGCCCCGAATCTGGTCCTTCATGCCGACCAGTGCATCGATGAATTTGTTGACCGTGGAGCCCGTTCCAACGCCCACAATGCCGCCAGGCACCACGTATTGCAGGGCCGCCTGGCCTACCAGGGCCTTGAGTTCGTCTTGGGTCAGAGGGTGTGAAGTCGTCATGGGGGAGAATCAGAGGGTAATTGTCGAATTATCCCTCCATGTCCCTGATCCCCTACGCACTCACCCGCCCCCTTCTTTTTGGCATGGATGCCGAAGCTGCCCACGAACTCACCATGGACATGCTGGCGCGCGGACAGCGCACGCCGCTGCAGTGGGCCTGGTGCAATGAGACGGTGGATGACCCCATCGAGCTGGCCGGCCTGACCTTTCCCAACCGCGTGGGCCTTGCGGCAGGCCTGGACAAAAACGCCCGCTGCATCGATGCCCTGGGCGCCATGGGCTTCGGGTTTGTCGAGGTAGGAACCGTCACGCCCAAGGCGCAATCTGGCAACCCCAAACCGCGCATGTTCCGCCTACCCGAGGCACAGGCACTGATCAACCGTCTGGGCTTCAACAACGATGGCCTGGACGCATTTCTCCACAACGTGCAACAGGCACGCTTTCGCGCGCTCCCGCGCAAGCACCCCATGCTGCTCGGACTGAATATTGGAAAAAACGCCAGCACACCCATCGAAAACGCCACCAGCGATTACCTGACCTGTCTGGAGGGCGTGTATCCGCACGCGGACTACGTCACGGTGAATATCAGTTCTCCAAACACGCAAAACCTGCGCGCACTGCAAAGTGACGCAGCACTCGACAGGCTGCTGGGCGCCATTGCCGAGCGCCGTGAAGCCCTGGCCGAGCAATACAGCCAGACCGATGGCAGGGGCGCAACAAAGCCCCGCCGGGTTCCCATCTTCGTCAAGATCGCCCCCGATCTTGACGAAGCGCAGGTGTCGGTGATTGCAGCCACCCTTCAACGCCACGGCATGGATGGCGTTGTCGCCACCAACACCACAATCAGTCGGGAAGCCGTCAAAGGAATGCCCCATGCCAGTGAAATGGGCGGGCTCAGCGGTGCGCCAGTGCTCGAATCCAGCAACCAGGTCATCCGGCAGCTTCGCTCAGCGCTGGGAAGCCGCTTTCCGATCATCGGAGTGGGCGGCATCATGAGTGCGGAAGATGCACTGAGCAAAGTTCGTGCAGGCGCCGATGTAGTGCAGATCTACACCGGCCTGATTTACGAAGGCCCCGCCCTCGTCGCGAAAGCGGCACGCGCCATCAAGGCAATGGGCTAAGCCGCTCGAGAAACTCGCCAGCCACCATCCAGCGGATAGACGAAGCCATCACTGGCTCCGTCTTTTGGGTCAGCGCCGCAGGCGCATCACGAGAGGTAGCACGACCCCCGCCCACCGGATCAGTCGGCGTGGGCCGGCTGCAATCGCTACGCCGGCCAGGGCGGCCACGGCGGCAGGGTGTTGGCGGGTAAAGGCAATTGTGCGTGCCAGCAGCGGCGCATCTGCGTCGTCCCCCGCCGATACCTCGGCCAGGGCCTGGGACTGCATTCGGGCGGCGCGGCGCGCACGCAAGCGCTCCCGCTGCACGGCAATGCGTTCCAGCACCCGCTGTTGCGCCTGTGTTGCGTGTGTAGGCAATGCCTGTTCAAAAGAACTCACAAGCGCTCCTTGATATCACGCCAGTCTTGCGACAATTCGCGCCGGGTGAGGGCAAAACCACTGCCTGTGCTCCGCGCCACCGAAACGAGTTTGATGATGGCGGCGCACCAGGCCACCAGCCATACGCCAGCGACCACCCAAGCGACCATCACGCGGTGTGGCGTGTCCCAGAACTGCACCAGTATGGCCATCGACACCAGCACCAGGGTCACCACAGTGAGCCCGGTTACAGCAATCAACAGCACCAGCAGTTGTTGCAGGCGCTGCTTTTGATCAAGCCACTCTAGGCGCGCCAGTTCCAGCCGGTCTTCAGCGGCTATGGCACCTTCAATGACATTCGCACGCCACCGCGCCATAAAGGCTTCAAGCCCAAGCAAGGAAAGCCAGTTCATACAAACCCTCCCTGCAACGGTGCGATGACCTGACAACGATCAGCGGCGCGCAAGCAAAAAGCCTACCAAAGCCCCTACCGCCAGCGCTGCGCTGGCTACGCGCCAAGGCTCATCATGTGCATAACGATCGGCAGCAAGTGCCGCATCCTTGGCCTGGCGGGCAGCTTCCTGTGCGGCGCGCACTGCCGATTCACGCACCGAATGCATGCCGTCATCCAGACGCTGGCGAAGCACCTTGATCTCGGGAAAGGAGTCCAGATCCCTGCTGGCCAACAAGCCGCGCAGATCGGAAACCAGTTTTTCGAGTTCGCCCTGGGTGGTGGTGGTGTCAGAAGCAGTCATACATCCCTTTCATTGCAATAAGTGAGCAGCCATGCAGCACAGATGTTGCGCCGGCATAAGGACTATCTTAGCGACATGCCCAAAAACCTTTCATATCGCTTGGTCGCAAAACGTTACCAACAGACAAAACCTTAACGCAGGTCAAACCAAGTGACGCACATGGTCAGCGATGGCCAGTGCGCTGGTGAGGCCCGGAGACTCGATGCCAAAAAGATTCACCAGCCCTGGCACGCCATGGTCTCGCGGCCCCTGGATCAGAAAGTCCGCCGCGGGCGCACTGGCGCCATGAATCTTGGGGCGGATACCGGCATAGCCCGGCGCCAGCGCTCCGTCGCGCAAGTCGGGCCAGTATTTGCGTACTTCGGCGTAAAAGGCGTCACCCCGCGCCGGGTCGACCAGCAGGTCACCGGCTGAATCGACCCATTGCACATCCGGCCCGAACTTGGCCTGCCCACCCAGATCCAGCGTCAGGTGCACCCCCAGGCCTGCCGCCTCTGGCACCGGGTAGATCAGGTGGCTAAAGGGGGCCTTTCCAGTCAGCGTGAAGTAACTGCCCTTGGCGAAGTGCGCGACAGGAACATGGCGTGCGTCGAGCCCGGAGAACTGCCGGGCCAGGGACGGCGCATGCAACCCCGCGGCATTGACCACCGTGCGGGCTTGCAGCCGCGTGCCATCCTTAGCTTCTAAAAAAATAGCATCTTGCGCACACTTGGCAAGGGCTAGAGGTGAATTTAATGCCACAAGCCCCCCGGCATGCTCCAGATCGCCTTGCAGTGCAAGCATGAGCGCATGGCTGTCCACGATCCCCGTGCTGGGCGAATGCAGGGCCGCCACGCATTCAAGGGCAGGCTCCAACGCCCTGGCTGCATCGTGATCCAGCCACTGCAGATCCAGAACACCATTTGCCGCAGCACGCGCCTGAATCGACCGAAGGCCTGCCAACTGCTCCGCCGAAGTCGCCACCAGCAGCTTGCCGCAGCGGCGATGCGGCACGCCGTGGGCGGCGCAATAGGCGTACAAAAGATCACGGCCCTGAACGCACAGGCGAGCCTTGAGCGAGCCCGTGGGGTAATACAACCCGGCATGAATGACTTCGCTGTTGCGCGAACTGGTGCCCGTACCGATGGCGTCAGCGGCCTCCAGCACCATCACCTCCCGCCCTTGCAGCGCCAGCGCACGGGCCACGGCAAGGCCCACAACGCCCGCCCCCACCACTACGCAATCGACCTGGTCTGTCATCTTTGTGGTCCTTTGTTCAAGACAAGCAGCCTACTTTAAAGGCTGGCGCAGGGCGCTTTTGAAAAGCGACTCCCCAAAATTGTCACCCCCAACGGCTGCAACATCGAAAGCTCGCACGCAGCGGGTTGGCGCAGGCCACCACAGCCAGCACCGGCATTGCCTGAATGCGCATGTGCACCGAAGCCGGTCAAGATATTGTCTGTGTGCCCGATGGGGACGAGCCAAAGAAAAAGGGCCTGACATTTCTGCCAAGCCCTTGATTTCATTCGAAAAACTGGTGGGTGATACATGGATCGAACATGTGACCCCTGCCGTGTGAAGGCAGTGCTCTACCGCTGAGCTAATCACCCGTCGCACACCCCATTACAGGAATTGCGATGCTGTCAACAGACTTGGTGGGTGATACATGGATCGAACATGTGACCCCTGCCGTGTGAAGGCAGTGCTCTACCGCTGAGCTAATCACCCTTGCCGCTGTGACAGCCTTCAATTATGGCACAGCTTTTCAGACTGTCTGAGCTGATCGCCAAATTGTTTTGCCACCACTGGCCTTGTCGATCTGTGTCAAGACTTCATTGTGGGCCTGGGCTTCCTGCTCGCTGGCCTGGATCACGGCCAGGGTGAAGCTGCGCAGGTCGATCGGAACAAAATCGGCACAACCGCCGCCTTCCTGCGCATCGTCGATGATCAAGAGTGCATCCTGGCCCCGCGTGAGGTTGATGTACACGTCGGCAAGCAGCTCGGCATCGAGCAAGGCGCCGTGCAGCGTGCGACTGGAGTTGTCCACGCCCAAGCGGTCACACAACGCGTCAAGCGAATTGCGCTTGCCGGGATAGAGTTCCTTGGCCATGGCCAGGGTGTCGGTAATGCTGTCCACAAAGCTGCGAAACGCGGGGCGCCCCACCAGTTCCAGCTCCTTGTTCAGGAAGCTCACGTCAAACGCCGCGTTGTGGATGATGATCTCGGCGCCCTGCAGATAATCAAGCAACTCGTCCGCCACGGCTGCAAACTTGGGCTTGTCCTTCAGGAACTCGTTGCTGATGCCGTGCACCCTTAGCGCGTCCTCGTGGCTGTCGCGCTCAGGGTTCAGGTAAAAATGCTTGTTGTTGCCCGTGAGCTTGCGTGCCACGAGCTCCACGCAGCCAATTTCAATGATGCGGTCGCCCCCTTCGGCGGACAGACCGGTGGTTTCCGTGTCGAGAACTATCTGGCGTGACATCAGGCCTCCCCTTGCAGAACCGCCGTGCGGCGAAGGGCACTGAGACCCGACTGGCCTAGAACACAGCGCATATCAGTGGTTTTCCTTGGCATGGTTGATGGAGTATTTGGGGATTTCCACCACCAGATCTTTCTGCGCAAGGATGGCCTGGCAGGACAGGCGCGACTGGGGCTCCAGCCCCCAGGCACGGTCGAGCAGATCCTCTTCTTCTTCCTCGGCCTCGTTGAGCGACTCGATGCCCGCCCGCACGATGACGTGACAGGTGGTGCACGCGCAGCTCATGTCGCAGGCATGCTCGATGTTGATATGGTTCTCCAGCAGCGCTTCGCAGATGGATGTGCCCGCTGGCGCGGTGATCTCGGCACCCGAGGGGCAATATTCAGGATGGGGAAGTATCTTGATGACGGGCATGGCAGCGCTCGGATGGTCAGGGCTTGCACAGGCAGTGCAGTGCTCCACAAGAATGTATCGCCGGAATCGGCGATGGAGCCTCTGCGTTGCGGCAAGCCATGAAGGGGTTAAAGGGTTTGCACGTTCTTGCCGGCCAGGGCCTGCCGAATGCCGCGGTTCATGCGCTGGGCGGCAAAGGCTTCGGTGCCCTTTGCCAGGGCCTGGGTTGCTGCTTCAATGACGGCGGCATCGTCGGCATCGCGTTGCCGGGCCAAAGCCGACATCAAGGCATCGATATCGGCACGCTCGGATGCAGACAATACATCGCCATCGGCATCCAGGGCGCTCTGGGTGGCGATCAGCATGCGCTCGGCATCCACGCGTGCCTCGACCACGGCCCGTGCATGCATGTCCTGCGCGGCCGTGGCAAAGCCATCCTGCAGCATGCGGGCGATCTGGTCGTCCGACAGGCCATAGGAGGGCTTCACATCGATATGGGCCTCCACACCGCTGCCCTGCTCTCTCGCATTCACGCTCAAAAGGCCATCGGCATCGACCGTGAAGGTGACGCGGATACGGGCCGCGCCCGCCGCCATGGGCGGAATGCCACGCAACTCGAATCGTGCGAGGCTGCGGCAATCCTGCACCAGGTCACGCTCGCCCTGCACCACATGGATGGCGAGCGCGGTCTGCCCGTCCTTGTAGGTGGTGAAGTCCTGCGCTTTGGCGGTGGGAATGGTTTCATTGCGCGCCACGATGCGCTCCACCAGGCCGCCCATGGTCTCAATGCCCAGCGACAGCGGAATCACGTCGAGCAGCAACAGATCTCCCGCCGTGTTGTTGCCCGCCAGCTGGTTGGCCTGGATGGCGGCACCCAATGCAACCACCTCATCGGGGTTGAGATTGGTCAGGGGTTCCTTGCCAAAAAATTCGGCTGCCGCCCGCTGCACCTGGGGCATGCGGGTGGAACCGCCCACCATGACTACGCCCTGCACGTCATCGCGCGCAAGCTTGGCATCGCGCATCACGCGGCGCACAGCGGCCATGGACCGCGCAGTCAACTCGGCGGTAGCTGTCTCAAAATCTGATCTTCTTACATCAAAATGCACTCTACCGCCCGTCAAATCAGCGGTAAACGCTACCATTTCAGTAGCAGTCAAGGACTCCTTGCAGGCTCTGGCCGCCAGGCGGATTGCGGCCTTGTCGGCGGGCGTATCGGCGGTCAGACCCTGCTGCTGAAGCACCCAGTTGGCAAGCGCCGCGTCATAGTCGTCGCCGCCCAAAGCAGAATCGCCACCCGTAGCGATCACTTCAAAAACGCCTTGCGTCAGACGCAAAACCGAAATGTCGAAGGTTCCACCGCCCAGGTCGTAAACGGCATAGACGCCTTCGCTGGCGTTATCAAGGCCATAGGCAATGGCCGCCGCGGTGGGCTCATTGATCAGGCGCAGCAGATGAATTCCCGCCAGCTTGGCCGCATCCTTGGTGGCCTGGCGCTGGGCGTCATCGAAATAAGCCGGCACAGTAATGACCGCACCGTACAGATCGTCATTGAAGGTGTCTTCGGCGCGGTAACGCAGCGTGGCCAATATCTCGGCGCTGATTTCAACCGGTGACTTGATGCCACCCGCCGTCACCACACTCACCATGCCGCCTGCACTGGCGTCGGGGTTTTGGACGAATTCATAGGGCAACTGTCCCGCCTCTGCCACGTCCTGCAGGCCGCGGCCCATGAAGCGTTTGGCCGAGGCGATGGTGTTGCGGGCATCGCTGGACTGCGCCGCCACCGCGTCGTAGCCAATCTGCCGCCCACCCTGCTTCAGGTAACGCACCACAGAAGGCAACAGGACACGCCCCTCATCATCGGGCAGGCACTCGGCCACGCCGTTGCGCACAGCGGCCACCAGTGAATGCGTGGTGCCCAAATCAATGCCAACCGCGATGCGCCGCTGGTGCGGATCCGTGGATTGCCCGGGTTCGGAAATCTGCAAAAGCGCCATGGAAATTCTGTGTTCTACGTAATGAAGCCCCGCCCCGCGGAAAATGCCTCGAAAAGGGGTTGTGCCTCTATTGTCCCAGTTGATCCCGACGACGCTCGATATCGTCGGCAAATCGCGCAATGAACATGAGGGCTCTGACCTGCCGCGCGGCACCGGCATAGTCTGCCTGCTGATCGAGCAATTGTCCGCACAGGGCCAGCGCTTCGCCACGTGCCTGCTGCACACCCTCATCCAGGGCGTCCAGCTCGGCTGCCGACCGCGCTTCCTCCAGCGATTCGCGCCATTCCATCTGTTGAATCAAAAAGGCTGTCGGCATGGCCGTGTTGTCTTCGGCCTGAATGGGCGCGCCATGCAGTTCGCACAGGTAGGCGGCGCGGCGCATCGGGTCTTTCAGGCGCTGATAGGCCTCGTTGATGCGAACCGACCATTGCATGGCCACACGCTGGGCTGCGGCCCCTTGTGCGGCAAATTTATCAGGGTGCGCCTCGCGCTGCAGCTCTTTCCAGCGTGCATCCAGTGCCGCCCGGTCCTGGGCGAAGCGTTGCGGCACGCCAAACAGCTCAAAATCGTCAGATTGCAGATTCATGCCCACACCAGGTCACACCGGATCAATAAAAAACCGCCAGCACAGAGCGCGATGGCGGTTGGATGGCAGCGCAGCAGAAGGCTTCAAACCCGAAAACTCTCTCCACAGCCACAGCGGTCCCGTTCATTGGGATTGTTGAACTTGAAGCCTTCGTTCAGGCCTTCACGCACAAAATCCAGCTCGGTACCGTCAATGTAGGCCAGGCTCTTGGGATCAATCAGCACCTTGACGCCGTGGTTCTCGAAAACGATGTCTTCGGGTTCGGAGTCATCCACATATTCAAGTTTGTAAGCCAGGCCCGAACACCCGGTGGTCTTCACCCCCAGGCGAACACCCAGCCCCTTGCCACGGCGTGCCAGGTAACGGGTGACATGCCGGGCCGCAGCTTCAGTCAGCGTGATGGCCATGTTCAGGCTGCGGCCACCGCACTGCTGTGCTTGGCCTTGTAGTCGTTGACCGCCGCCTTGATGGCGTCTTCGGCCAGGATGGAGCAGTGGATTTTGACGGGCGGCAAGGCCAGCTCTTCGGCAATTTCGCTGTTTTTCAGCGCTGCCGCTTCGTCCAGCGTTTTGCCTTTCACCCATTCGGTCACAAGCGAGGACGAGGCAATGGCCGAACCGCAGCCGTAGGTCTTGAAGCGTGCGTCTTCAATCACACCGGTTTCGGGGTTCACCTTGATCTGCAGCTTCATCACGTCGCCGCATGCGGGCGCACCCACCATGCCGGTCCCTACTGAATCATCACCTTTGTCGAACGAGCCCACATTGCGGGGGTTTTCGTAATGGTCAACCACTTTGTCTGAGTAAGCCATGATGTGTACCTCTTCAATTCTTCAGGGATTCAGTGTGCAGCCCACTGGATGGTGCTGATGTCGATGCCGTCCTTGTACATCTCCCACAAGGGACTGAGCTCACGCAATCGGGCCACGTTTTCACGGATGGTGCCAATGGCGTAATCGATCTCTTCTTCGGTGGTGAAACGGCCGATGGTCATGCGCAGGCTGCTGTGCGCCAGTTCGTCGCTGCGGCCCAGGGCGCGCAAGACATAGCTGGGTTCCAGGCTGGCAGAAGTGCAAGCCGAGCCCGACGACACGGCCAGGCCCTTGATACCCATGATCAGGGATTCGCCCTCGACGAAGTTGAAGCTCATGTTCAAGTTCTGCGGTACCCGACGCTCCAGGCTACCATTGATAAACACCTGTTCGATGTCCTTCAAGCCATCCAGCAGGCGCTGCTGCAGCGCCTTGGCCTTGGCATTGCTCTCGGCCATTTCTTCCTTGGCGATGCGAAAGGCCTCGCCCATGCCCACGATCTGGTGCGTAGGCAGCGTGCCCGAGCGCATGCCGCGCTCATGGCCACCGCCGTGCATCTGCGCTTCCAGGCGCACACGGGGCTTGCGGCGCACAAACAAGGCGCCCACGCCCTTGGGGCCATAGGTCTTGTGGGCGGTCATGCTCATCAGATCAATGGGCAACACATTCATGTCGATCTCGACTCGGCCCGTAGCCTGCGCGGCATCCACGTGCAGCAGGATGCCTTTTTCGCGGCACAACGCACCAATGGCCGGAATGTCCTGGAT
Source organism: Acidovorax defluvii (assembly GCA_003268905.1). GTDB lineage: Bacteria > Pseudomonadota > Gammaproteobacteria > Burkholderiales > Burkholderiaceae_C > Acidovorax > Acidovorax defluvii. The sequence goes on along the minus strand of QLTU01000011.1, from coordinate 90,791 downwards.
CACGCCGATTTCGTTGTTCACGAACAGGATGCTGATCAGGATGGTGTCGGGACGAATGGCAGCCTTCAGGGCATCCATGTTCACCAATCCATCTTCCTGGACATCCAGGTAAATCACATCAAACCCCTGGCGCTCCAGCTCGCGCATGGTGTCCAGCACGGCCTTGTGTTCGGTCTTGAGGGTGATGAGGTGCTTGCCCTTGCCCTGGTAGAAGTGGGCAGCGCCCTTCAAGGCCAGGTTGATGGACTCAGTGGCACCGCTGGTCCAGACGATTTCGCGGGGGTCTGCACCAATCAGATCGGCCACTTGCACACGCGCCTTCTCAACCGCCTCTTCGGCTTCCCAACCCCAGGCGTGGCTGCGGGATGCCGGGTTACCGAAATGCTCGCGCAGCCAAGGGATCATGGCATCCACAACGCGTGGATCGACGGGGGTGGTGGCGCCGTAATCGAGATAAATGGGGAAATGCGGGGTCATGTCCATGGCTGGCTCAGTAAAGGGTTCTGGCTGGCAACAAAAAAGCAAGCAATCAAAAAATCGTTCAGGGCGTCGCTGGCCCCAGGACCGAAACGGTTGGCGTGCAGCTCAGGATTTGGCGAACACGTTGCCCAACGCAAAGACCGAGTTCGGTGCATTCACGCGGATGGGTTTGACCACGGGGGTGGTCGAAATTGCGCGCCGCGCCACCGGTTTGTCCTCAATCTGGACGCCCTTGGCCAACTGCTCGTCCACCAATTTTTGCAATGTGACGGAATCGAGGAATTCGACCATGCGCTGGTTGAGCGAAGCCCATAGCTCATGCGTCATGCAACGGCCCGCTTCGCCCAGGCAGTTTTCCTTGCCACCGCACTGCGTGGCATCAATGGGCTCATCCACCGACACAATGATGTCCGCCACCGTGATGTCGGCCGCCTTGCGGGCGAGCGTGTAGCCGCCGCCGGGGCCACGGGTCGATTCCACGAGTTCGTGACGACGCAGCTTGCCAAAAAGCTGCTCCAGGTAAGACAGCGAAATCTGTTGCCGTTGGCTGATGGCCGCCAGCGTGACGGGGCCATTGTTCTGGCGCAGGGCCAGGTCAATCATGGCGGTGACCGCAAAACGGCCTTTGGTTGTGAGACGCATCGCAAGCTCCTTGTCTAGGCTTGTTCGTTATAAATACTGCTGACACCTGCGTATGCAATGCGTCAGCACCGTCTCCGCCCCTTATCCCGCTCAGCCTTCTGATACGGGCCCTTCATCGTTGGGCTCTGTTCTTGAGTGTTTTGTAGGAGTATACCACAAATCCCTATCGAATTTGTCGGGTTAAAAAACCAACAAGTCACTATTCCACTGTTTGGTTTTTTTCGCCTCGGAGTGACAGACATCAAAGAGCGATCGAATCGCTGCCATGCGCACCAAAGGCCTGATCCTTGAGTCGCGTCAATTGGTCTCGCACCCGCGCTGCCTGCTCGAACTCCAGATTGCGCGCGTGATCCAGCATGAGCTTTTCGAGCCGTTTGATCTCCCGCGCCACATCTTTCTCTGACATGTCTTCCACCTGCGCCCGCTGCAAGGCCTCCTGCTCCAGCCGCTCGGCGTCCTTGCCGGCTTTTTCGCTGTAAACGCCGTCAATCAGGTCTCTCACCCGCTTGACAATGCTGCGCGGCGTGATTCCGTGGGCCTCGTTGTGTGCGATCTGCTTGATGCGTCGGCGTTCCGTCTCGCCCATGGCTTTTTTCATGGACTCGGTGATGCGATCTGCATACAGGATGGCGCGGCCGTTGAGGTTGCGCGCCGCGCGGCCAATAGTCTGGATCAGGCTGCGCTCTGCACGCAGGAAGCCTTCCTTGTCCGCATCGAGGATGGCCACCAGCGACACCTCGGGAATGTCGAGCCCTTCGCGCAGCAGATTGATACCCACAAGCACATCAAACGCGCCCAGGCGCAGGTCACGAATGATCTCCACGCGCTCCACCGTGTCCACATCGCTGTGCAGGTAGCGCACCTTCACGCCGTTGTCGGTGAGGTAGTCGGTCAGCTGCTCGGCCATGCGCTTGGTGAGCGTGGTGATGAGTACGCGCTCGTGCTTTTCTGCGCGAATGCGTATTTCTTGAAGCACATCATCCACCTGGTGCGTGGCCGGGCGCACCTCGACCACCGGGTCCACCAGGCCTGTGGGCCGCACCACCTGGTCGACGATCTGGCCGGAGTGCGTCTTTTCGTAGTCGGCCGGTGTGGCCGATACAAAAATGACCTGCCGCATGCGCTGCTCGAACTCTTCGAACTTGAGCGGCCGGTTGTCCAGCGCCGAAGGCAGGCGAAAACCATATTCGACCAGCGTGGTCTTGCGCGAGCGGTCGCCGCTGTACATGGCATTGAGCTGGCCAATCATCTGGTGGCTCTCGTCCAGGAACATGATGGCGTTCTTGGGCATGTAGTCGGTCAGCGTGCTGGGTGGATCGCCCGGCGCGGCGCCTGAGAGGTGGCGTGTGTAGTTTTCAATACCCTTGCAGTGCCCCACTTCGCTGAGCATTTCCAGATCAAACCGCGTGCGCTGCTCCAGGCGCTGGGCCTCCACCAGCTTGCCGTCGGCCACCAGTTGCTTCAGTCGTTCGGCCAGTTCTACCTTGATGGTCTCTACCGCCGCCAGCACCTTGTCGCGCGGCGTCACATAGTGGCTGCTGGGGTACACCGTAAAACGCGGAATCTTCTGCTTGACGCGGCCCGTGAGCGGGTCAAACAACTGCAGGCTCTCCACTTCGTCATCAAACAGCTCGATGCGGATGGCCAGCTCGGAATGCTCGGCCGGGAACACGTCGATAGTGTCGCCGCGCACGCGGAACTTGCCCCGGCTGAAATCCGCCTCATTGCGCTGGTATTGCATGCGGATCAGCTGGGCGATCACGTCCCGCTGGCCCAGCTTGTCGCCGGTGCGCAGCGTCATCACCATGCGGTGGTAGCTTTCGGGCTCGCCAATACCGTAGATGGCCGACACCGTGGCCACAATCACCACATCGCGCCGCTCCATGAGGCTCTTGGTGCAACTGAGCCGCATCTGCTCGATGTGCTCGTTGATGGCGCTGTCTTTCTCGATGAACAGGTCGCGCTGGGGCACATAGGCCTCGGGCTGGTAGTAGTCGTAGTAGCTCACAAAGTACTCGACCGCGTTCTTGGGGAAGAACTCTCGAAATTCGCTGTAAAGCTGCGCGGCCAGCGTCTTGTTGGGCGCAAAGATGATGGCCGGGCGCCCCATGCGGGCAATCACATTGGCCATGGTGAAGGTCTTGCCCGAGCCCGTCACGCCCAGCAGCGTCTGAAAGGTCTCGCCGTCGTTCAGCCCCTCCACCAGCTTGTTGATGGCCTCAGGCTGGTCGCCCGCAGGCGGGTACGGCTGGAACAGCTCGAACGGCGAATCGGGGAAACGGACGAACTCGCCGTCCTGCTTTTCGGTGATGACTTCTGTGATATCCGGCATGGGGGCGGTCAACAATGGGAGTTGGCGGGCCGTTAAAATCAGCCCAACCCGGCACAGTACACCACGCCCGGATTCTTCGCTACTGACAACCTTTCAAGGATTTTCATGTCTCTTTTCACCGCCGTCGAAATGGCCCCCCGCGACCCCATCCTGGGCCTCAACGAGCAATTCAACGCCGACACCAACCCCAACAAGGTCAACCTGGGTGTTGGCGTTTATTTCGACGACAACGGCAAGCTGCCCCTGCTGCAATGCGTGCAGGCCGCCGAAAAGACCATGATGTCCACGCCTACCGCACGCGGCTACCTGCCCATCGACGGCATCGTGGCCTATGACAACGCCGTCAAAGGCCTGGTGTTCGGAGCCGACAGCGAACCGGTCAAGTCTGGCCGCGTGGCCACCGTGCAGGCCATCGGCGGCACTGGCGGCCTGAAAATCGGCGCCGACTTTCTGAAGAAACTCAGCCCCAACGCCAAGGTCCTGATCTCCGACCCTAGCTGGGAAAACCACCGCGCCCTGTTCACCAACGCCGGTTTTGAAGTCGGCACCTACGCCTACTACGACGCGGCCAAGCGCGGCGTCAACTTCGAGGGCTTCCTCGCCAGCCTGAACGCTGCCGCTGCCGGCACCATCGTCGTGCTGCACGCCTGCTGCCACAACCCCACCGGCTACGACATCACCCCCGGGCAGTGGGACCAGGTCATCGCCGTGGTCAAGGCCAAGAACCTCACGCCTTTCCTCGACATGGCCTACCAGGGCTTTGGCCACGGCATCGCCGAAGACGGCGCCGTGATCGGCAAGTTTGTGGCTGCTGGCCTCAACTTCTTTGTCTCCACATCCTTCAGCAAGAGCTTCAGCCTGTATGGCGAGCGCGTGGGCGGCCTGTCGGTGCTGTGCGCCGACAAGGAAGAAGCCGGCCGCGTGCTGAGCCAGCTCAAGATCGTGATCCGCACCAACTACTCCAACCCACCCATCCACGGCGGTGCCGTGGTGGCCGCCGTGCTGAACAACCCCGAGCTGCGCGCGATGTGGGAAAAAGAGCTGGGTGAAATGCGCGTGCGCATCAAGGCCATGCGCCAAAAGCTGGTCGATGGCCTGAAGGCCGCTGGCGTGAAGCAGGACATGTCCTTCATCACGCAGCAGATCGGCATGTTCAGCTACTCGGGCCTCACCAAGGACCAGATGGTGCGCCTGCGCAACGAGTTCGGCGTGTACGGCACCGACACCGGCCGCATGTGCGTGGCTGCGCTCAACAGCAAGAACATCGACTACGTCTGCCAGGCGATCGCCAAGGTGATGTAAGCGCTACAGTGGCGCTGCCCCCCAAGCCGCCCCCGGGCGGCTTTTTCATGGCCAAAATGCCCTTGAAGCCCGTCCACAAAGCGCCAACAGCTATTAAATAAATAGCAATCAACAGAGACACCACCGCATGACACCCCTGCAACCCCTGCATGGCACCCGCATCCTGAGCCTGGCGCTCAACCTGCCCGGCCCCGCCGCCCTGCTGCGCTGCGCGCACTTGGGGGCAGAGTGCACCAAGCTCGAACCCCTGCCAGCGCCCGGCCACACCAGCGCAGACCCCATGGGCATCTACAGCCCGGCGGCCTATGGCGAGCTGCACCAGGGCGTGCGCGTGCTGCACGCCCACCTCAAGACCGACGAAGGCCAGGCTGCGCTGCATGCAGAGCTGGCGCGCACCGATGTGTTGATCACGTCTTTTCGCCCCTCAGCGCTGGCCAAGCTGGGGCTGGGCTGGGAGGCGCTGCAGGCGCGCTACCCGCGCCTGTCGCTGGTGCGCATCGTGGGCGCGCTGGGCGAGCGTGCCGAAGAACCCGGCCACGATCTCACCTACCAGGCCGAGGCCGGGCTGCTGACCGGCCCGCAGGTGCCGCCCACGCTGTTTGCCGACATGGCAGGCGCGCTGATGGCGAGCGAAGCCGTGCTGCAGGCCCTGCTGGCGCGCGGCAAGCAAGGCACGGGCGTGTGCATCGACGTGGGCCTGGCCGAAGCCGCGCAGTGGCTGGCCCTGCCCTTGCACTGGGGCCTGACCACCCCCCAGGGCGACGTGGGCGGCGCGCACGCGGGCTACCGCATCTACCCCTGTGCCGATGGCCGCGTGGCCGTGGCGGCGCTGGAGCCCCACTTCGCCGCCCGCCTGTGCGAGGCCGCGGGCCTGCCTGCCGCAGGCACCATGGAGCACCTGCGCAACCCCGCCACGCACGAGGCCATTGCCCGCTTCCTGCAAGGCCAGACCCGCGCGCAGCTCAGCGCGCTGGCGCACGCCAAAGACATTCCGCTGCACACCCTGGCTTGACGGGGCAGCACACACCCATGCCAAAGCAGGGAACCGTGGTGCGCTGGAACGCCGAGCGCGCCTTTGGCTTCATCCGCAGCCCGGGCTCGGCTGCCGATGTGTTCTTTCACATCCGAGACTACCGGGGCACCACACCGCCGCGCGAAGGCCTGGCCGTGGTCTTTGAAGAAATCCGTGGGGGCGACAAAGGCCCGCGCGCCACAGCGGTGCAGGCCGCAGGCGCGCAAGGCGCCCCAGCGGGCAACCATGGCAGCCAAGCCCGGGGTGCACGCCGCCCCGAAACCACGCGCGCAGGCCGCAGCACAGCCCGCACCGAAACAAGCGCCGGCACGCGCCGCAAAGCCACCCCAGTCGCGCCTGCGGGCGCCGCCTTGGCCTATGGCCTGATGCTGGCGTGGGCGGCGCTGGTGGCCTGGGCTGTGTGGACGCGGCACCTGCCGCTGTGGACCGTGGCGGCACTGGCGGGCTTGAACCTGACCACCTTGTGGCTCTACGCGGCCGACAAAAACGCCGCACGCCAGGGCCAGTGGCGCATCGCGGAAAAGCAGTTGCACCTGCTGGCGCTGCTCGGTGGCTGGCCCGCCGCCTGGCTGGCGCAGCAGAACATGCGCCACAAATCCCGCAAGACCGCGTTCCGCGCGATCTACTGGGCAACCATCGTGCTGCACTGCGCCGCGCTGGCAGGTTTTTTGTACGGGATGGGCGCGTTCCAGCCCTGGCTTTGAAAGCGCAGCGCGGCAGGGCAGCGCGCTTTCACTACTAATTTAATAGCTATCAGCGCTTGCTGGTATTGGGTTTTTGCGGTTTTTTACCCTGAACACCCGCCCGTGGCGGCAGGCCCGTGTGCTGGGTCTGGATCTGGCCCGGTTTCGGCCCCGCCTTGGACGGCTGCTTTTCCGTCACCATGGAAGGAATGGTGAGGAAATTGTCCTTCTTGCGTGACGCGCAGCCGCCCCCCGTGTTCAAGGGCTGGAAGGTCGGAATCAGGTGGTGCTTGCCGTTGCCAATGAGGTCGGCCCGGCCCATGCTCTTGAGCGCCTCGCGCAGCAGCGGCCAGTTGGCGGGGTCGTGGTAGCGCAAAAATGCCTTGTGCAGGCGCCGGCGCTTCTCGCCGCGCACCACGTCCACCTTTTCGCCACGTTCGTCGCGGTGCACGCCCTTCAAGGTGTTGATGCCCGTGTGGTACATGGCCGTGGCGGTGGCCATGGTGCTGGGGTAGAAGGTCTGCACCTGGTCGGCGCGAAAGCCGTTTTTCTTCAGCCAGATGGCGAGGTTCATCATGTCCTCGTCGCTGGTGCCGGGGTGGGCAGCAATGAAGTACGGGATCAGGAACTGCTTCTTGCCCGCCTCCGCCGTGTACTTCTCGAACATCACCTTGAACTTGTCGTAGTTGCCGATGCCCGGCTTCATCATCTTGGTGAGCGGGCCGGCCTCGGTGTGCTCGGGGGCGATCTTCAGGTAGCCGCCCACATGGTGCTGCACCAGTTCCTTCACATATTCAGGCGACTGGATGGCCAGGTCGTAGCGCAGGCCCGAGCCGATGAGGATCTTCTTCACGCCCTTGATCTCGCGGCCGCGCCGGTAAATCTTGATGAGCGGGTCGTGGTTGGTGGTGAGGTTCTGGCAGATGCCGGGGTAAACGCAGCTGGGCTTGCGGCAGGCAGCCTCGATCTCGGGCGTGCTGCAGCCCAGGCGGTACATGTTGGCCGTGGGGCCGCCCAGGTCGGAGATGGTGCCGGTGAAGCCCTGCACCTTGTCGCGCACGTCCTCGATCTCGCGAATGATGGACTCTTCCGATCGGCTCTGGATGATGCGCCCCTCGTGCTCGGTGATCGAGCAAAAGGTGCAGCCGCCAAAGCAGCCGCGCATGATGTTGATGGAAAAGCGGATCATCTCCCACGCCGGGATCTTGGTCGCGCCGTCGTGGCGGCCGCGCTCGTCGGCGTAGCGCGGGTGCGGGCTGCGCGCGTAGGGCAGGTCGAAGATGTAGTCCATCTCGGCCGTGGTCAGCGGAATGGGCGGCGGGGTCAGCCACACATCGCGCGCCGTCGTGCCCTCGCCGTGCGCCTGCACCATGGCGCGGGCGTTGCCGGGGTTGGTTTCGAGGTGCATCACGCGGTTGGCGTGGGCATAAAGCACCGCATCGCTGCGCACCTGCTCGTAGCTGGGCAGGCGGATCACGGTGCGGTCCTGCGGCGGCAGCTTGCGCCTGGCCGCCAGGGCGGGGTTGGGCACGAAGTTGAGCTTGTGCGTGTTGCCGTCTGCCGTTTTTAAGCCATTTTGGCCTTCAGCGCTTTCTGGGTCTGCGCCATCAGCTATCGAAACCGTAGTGTTCGGGGCACCGCAGCTGGCGCCCTGGGCCGCCGCCTGCTCGCTCGTGGTCTGGTAGGGGTTGATGTGGTCTTCCACACGGCCGGGCTGGTCCACGCTGGTGGAGTCGATCTCGAACCAGCCTTCGGGCGTGGTGCGGCGCACGAAGGCGGTGCCGCGCACGTCGGTGATGTTTTCCACCGGCTCGCGCGCGGCCAGGCGGTGCGCCACCTCGACGAGGGCACGCTCGGCGTTGCCATACAGCAGCAGGTCGCACTTGGCATCCACCACGATGGAGCGGCGCACCTTGTCGCTCCAGTAGTCGTAATGCGCAATACGGCGCAGGCTGCCTTCAATGCCGCCCAGCACGATGGGCACGTCTTTATAGGCCTCGCGGCAGCGCTGGCTGTAGACGATGGCCGCGCGGTCGGGGCGGCGGTTGCCCTCGGCACCAGGGGTGTAGGCGTCGTCACTGCGGATCTTGCGGTCGGCCGTGTAGCGGTTGATCATCGAATCCATGTTCCCGGCCGTCACGCCCCAGAACAGGTTGGGCTTGCCCAGCGCCTTGAACGGCTCGGCACTTTGCCAGTCGGGCTGCGCAATGATGCCCACGCGAAAACCCTGGGCTTCGAGCGTGCGGCCAATCACGGCCATGCCGAAGCTCGGGTGATCCACATAGGCATCGCCGGTGACCAGCACCACGTCGCAGCTGTCCCAGCCCAGCTGCTCCATCTCGGCGCGGCTCATGGGCAGGAACGGGGCGGTGCCGAACCGCTTGGCCCAGAACGGGCGGTAGCTGGTGATCGGCTTGGCCGCACGCGGAAACAGGGAGACGTCGACGAAGGCGTTCATGCGAGGGGGAAGTGCGGCCGCCCATGGGCTGGTGGGGCCATGGTGGGGGCGCGGTCTTGGTGGGTAACCGGGCATTTTACGGCGGCAGGCCATTTTTGTCGCCGCTGGGGCCGCTTGCCCCTGCCAGGCACCCCGCCATCGTGCCGGTAAGCTTGGGGCCCATGTCCCAGACCCTGGCCGCGCCCGTTCACAGCGAAATCATCATCAAGAAAAGCCGTTTCATCGGCTGCGTGCAGCCCATGCCCGACCGCGCCAGCGCCCAGGCGCATGTCGATGCGCTGTGGAAGCAGCACCCCGCCGCAGCCCATATCTGCTGGGCGCTGCTGGCGGGCGGGCAATCGGCCGCCGTGGACGACGGCGAGCCCGGCGGCACCGCCGGGCGCCCCATGCTCGATGTGCTGCGCCACCAGGACCTCGAAGGCGTTCTGGCCACCGTGGTGCGTTACTTTGGCGGCGTCAAGCTGGGTGCGGGTGGCCTCGTGCGCGCCTACACCGACTGCGTGGCCCAGGCCCTGCTCCACGCGCCCAAGGTGCAACTGCAGCGCATGGCCACGCTGCAATGCCTGGTGCCCTATGCACTGGAAGGCCTGCTGCGCCGCGAAATCGAGGCCGCGGGCGCCGAGCTGCTGGGCGTGCAGCATGGTTCGCTCGTCACGCTGCAACTGCGCCTGCCCCAGACCCGGGCGAGCGCCTTTGTGCAGCGCGTCAACGACCATGGCCAGGGCCGTGTCGGCTGGCCCGACCAACTGACCGGCGGGTCATAAACAGCCCGGGGTACACAGCTTTACAACTACTACACTTGCACACAGACCTGTTTCGCCGCCCCCCGCGGTACCCCCGGTAACCGGCACCACCCCCGCCCATGCTGATCCACCCAAGCCACCAGCCTGCAGCCCGCCAAGCCATCCGTGCCGTGGTCGCGCTGTTTGTGCTGTCGCTGCTGGTCATGGCGCTGCCCATGCTTCCAGGCCTGCAGGGCGTTTCGCACTATCTGCCCCTGCACATGGCGCTGGAAACGCTGGCGATTGTGGTGGCGGCGCTCACCTTTGGCATGGCATGGAGCGTGCGGCGCGAGCAGTTGCCGCTCAATGCCCTGTTGCTGGGCTGCGCTTTCCTGGGCGTGGGCCTGCTCGACTTCAGCCACATGCTGTCTTACAGCGGCATGCCCGATTTCATTACCCCCAACACGTCCGAAAAAGCCATCTACTACTGGCTGTCGGCGCGGCTGCTGAGTGCACTGGCCCTGCTGGCGGTGGCCTGGCTGCCCTGGGGCAGCACCGCCACGCGCTCGCAGGCCACGCTGATGACGGCGGCGGTGCTGGTGCTGGTGGCCGCGCTGCACGGGCTGTTCTTTCTGGCGCCGCACCTGCTGCCCGTCACCTTTGTGCCGGGCGGCGGGCTGACCTCCTTCAAGATCGCTTTCGAATACACGCTGATGGCGCTGTACCTTGCCGCCGCAGCCCGGCTGCTGTGGCACATGCGCCGCCAGCGCAGCTTCAACGCCAGCGGCCTGTTTGCGGCGGCGTGCGTCATGGCGCAAAGCGAGTTTTTCTTTACCCGCTACACCGGCGTCACCGACATCTACAACCTCACGGGCCACTTTTACAAAGTGCTGGCCTACGCCTTTTTGTACCGCGCGGTTTTTGTGGAAACCGTGCAGCGGCCTTACACCTTGCTGGGCAACTCGCAACGGCAGCTGCAGGCCACGCTGGATGCCCTGCCCGACCCGCTGCTCGAACTCGACGACGACGGGCGCTACATAGACGCACGCGCCGGCCACGCAGGCGCCCTGGTCGCACCCACCGTCTCTTTGCTTGGTAAAACCCTGCAAGAAGCCCTGCCCGCCGAAGCCGCGCGCATCTCGCTGGCCGCCCTGGACGAAGCCCGCCAGACAGGCTTCTCGCGCGGCCGCGTGGTTGCCCTGGAGGTGCCCGACGGCCAACGCTGGTTTGAGCTGTCGGTGGCGCGCAAGGCCCCGCAGCCGGGCCAGGGCCCGCGTTACGTGGTCATCTCGCGCGACATCACCCAGCGCCTGCAGAGCGAAGAGGCCATGCGCAAGCTCTCGCAGGCGGTTGCGCAGAACCCCTTGCCCATCGTCATCACCGACCTGCAGGGCCGCATCGAATACGTTAACGACGCCTTCACCCGTTCCAGTGAATACACCGCCGCCGAAGTGCTGGGGCAAAACCCGCGCATGCTGCAGTCGGGCAAAACGCCCTCTGCCACCTACCGCGGCATGTGGGCCCAGCTCACCCAAGGCAAACCGTGGCATGGCGAACTGTGCAACCGCAGCAAAAGCGGCCGCGAATACACCGAATCGGTGCTCATCTACCCGGTGCGCAACGTCGAGGGCGAGGTCACCAGCTACCTTGCCCACAAAGAAGACGTGACCGAGCGCATACAGCAGCTCTCGCACTACGACCAGCTCACCGGCCTGCCCAACCGCACCCTGCTGGGCGCGCACTTCCAACACGCTTTCAGCCAAAGCACCGCCCTGGCCCTGCTCTGGATCGACATTGACCGTTTCAAAGACATCAACGACTCGCTGGGCCACAGCGAGGGCGACTTGCTGCTGCTCGAAGTCTCCCACCGCCTGCGCTCCAGCCTGCAAGACCACGACACGCTCTCGCGCCATTCCGGTGATGACTTTGTCGCACTGCTGCCCCACACCAGCCAGGACGAAGCCGCCAAGCTCTGCACCCGCCTGCTGGATGCGCTGGCCCAGCCCCTGCAGGTGGCGGGGCAAGAGATTTTTGTGACCGCATCCATTGGCATCGCCATCGCCCCCAACGACGGCGACCAACTCGACGCCCTGCTCAAAAACGCCGAAACCGCCATGTACCGCGTCAAGGAAGACGGGCGCAACACCTACCGCTTCTTCACGCCCGAGATGCAGGCGCACTCTGCGCGCGCGCTGGCCCTGGGCAACGCCCTCAAGCAGGCCCTGCCCCGTGGCGAGTTGCACCTGGTGTACCAGCCCCAGGTGTCGCTGCACGACGGCCGCATCGTCGGCGTCGAAGCCCTGCTGCGCTGGACCCACCCGCAATGGGGCGCCGTGTCGCCTGCCGAATTCATTCCGCTGGCCGAAGCCAACGGCCTCATCGTGCCCATTGGCGAATGGGTGCTGCACACCGCCCTGTGCCAGCTGCGCACCTGGCTCGATGGCGGCCTGCCCATGATGACCGTGGCGGTCAACCTCTCGGCGGTGCAGTTTGGCCAGCCCGGGCTGCCCGACCTGGTGGGCCGACTGCTGCAGCAAACCGGCGTACCGCCCGAAGGCCTGGAGCTGGAGCTGACCGAAGCCGTAGCCATGAAAGACCCCGAAACCGCCGCCCAAAAAATGCAAGAGCTGAGCCAGCGCGGCATCCGCCTGTCCATAGACGACTTTGGCACCGGGTATTCGTCGCTCAGCTACCTCAAGCGCTTTCACATCAACCAGCTCAAGATCGACCAGTCGTTCGTGCGCGACATCGGCACCGACCCCGACGACCAGGCCATTGCCACCGCCATCGTGCAAATGGCCCACAGCCTGGGCATGAGCACCATCGCCGAAGGCGTGGAAACCGCCGAGCAACTGGACTATCTGCGCGCGCAAGGTTGCGACCAGGTGCAGGGCTACCACTACAGCCGCCCGCTGCTGCCTGAGCACCTGGAAACCTTTGTGCGCGCCAACCTGCAGGCCCACCAGCGGGGCGCGGCCCACCCGGCGCACACCGCACAGCCCACCAGCGCAGTGCAGGCCGAGGCTCAAGCCCAGGTTCAGGTCGTTGAAAACGCTACATAAATAGTAGCTGCCTGCGCTTTACCAGCAAGCTCCAGGCCTCAAAAACCCTGTTATCCGGCCTGCATCCAACAAGGCCCTGCCTGCCCCACGGTCCGACCCCGCCAGCGCACCCTGCAGGCACCCCACCCGCACATTGCCGCCCCCCACCGCCACGCGCAATGCCTGTACGCCTACACACCCAACGGCCGCTGCGCCCGCACACTGCGGGTTTTGTGGCCCCGGGGAGACACCGCATGAGCCAACCGCTCGACACCCTCATCATCGGCGCAGGCACGGCAGGCCTGGCCGCACTGCGCGAGGTGCGCAAGCGCACCGACCGTTACCTCATCGTCAACGAAGGCCCCTGGGGCACCACCTGCGCACGCGTGGGTTGCATGCCGTCCAAAGCGCTGATTGAAGCGGCCAACGCCTTTCACCGCCGCCATGCTTTTGAAACATTTGGCCTGCGCGGCGCCGAGGGCCTCACCGCCGACATCGCCGCCGTGCTGCAGCGCGTGCGCGCCCTGCGCGACCAGTTTGTGGCCGGCGCCCTGCAAGCCACCGACACCCTGGGCGCTGCCCGCATGGCAGGCCGCGCCACGGTGCTAGGCCCCAACGCGGTAGACATTGACGGCACCCCCTACGCCACGCGCAGCATCATCATCGCCACCGGCTCGCGCCCCCGCGTACCGGATGAATGGCTGGCCTTTGGCGACCGCATCCTCACCACCGACACCCTGTTCGAGCAGCCCACGCTGGGCCCGCGCGTGGCAGTGATCGGCATGGGAGTGATTGGCGTGGAGATTGCGCAGGCGCTGGCCCGCCTGGGCATTGAGGTGGCCGCCTTCACCACCAGCCCCCACCTGGCCGGCCTGAAAGACCCCACCCTCAACGCCGAGCTGGCCGCCCTGCTCAAAGAAGAAATGCTGCTGCACACCGGCGCCCCGGCCGAGCTGCGCGAAGTGCCCGGCGGCATCGAGGTCAGCAGCGGCCCCAACCGCGTGGTGGTGGACCAGGTCATCGCCGCCATGGGCCGCGTGCCCAACATCGAACACCTGGGACTGGAAACCCTGGGCGTGCCGCTGGACAAACGCGGCATGCCCGCCGTCAACCCGCAAACCCAGCAGATCGGTGACCTGCCCGTGTTTTTGGCGGGCGACGCCAACACCCATGCGCCGCTGCTGCACGAAGCCGCCGACGAAGGCCACATTGCCGGCATCAACGCCATGGCCTGCGCCCTGACACCTGCTGCGGCGCCCGCTGCGGCACCGGCGGCCATACCCACACCCCCCACACCCACACGCTTTCAGCGCCGCACACCGCTGGCCATTGTTTTTTGCGATCCGCAGGTGGCCATGGTGGGCAAGCGCCTGGCCGACCTGGACAGCGCCCACACCGTCACCGGCACTGTCCGCTTTACCAACCAGGGCCGCGCCCGCGCCGCCCAGCGCAACCGTGGAGCCCTGCATGTGTATGCCGACCGCGCCACCGGCCGCCTGCAGGGCGCCGAAATGTGCGCCCCCGCAGCCGAGCACCTGGCCCACCTGCTGGCACTGGCTGTGCAGCAAAAGCTCACGGTGCACGATCTGTTGGGCATGCCGTTCTATCACCCGGTGCTGGAAGAAGGCCTGCGCACCGCGCTGCGCGACGCGGCCCGCCAGCTGGCCGATGCTGCCAACGCGCCCGAATCCGACCTCGCCTCGTGCCCCGCCCTCGGTGTGCCCGCGCTGGAGTAGCGGGCGCCCCAGATGTAACACCCCTCCAGCGCGGCGCGCACCTGCCGATAACAAGGCAATACTCCAAGGAACATTGCATGGACGTCGGCCTCACCAACAGCATCGTCAGCACCTCCACCGCCCTGGCCAGCCGCCAGACGTCGGATGCCATCAACATCACCGTGCTGAAAAAAGCCCTGGACGTGCAGGCCAGCGCCGCAGCCACCCTGCTGCAAGCCCTGCCCCAGCCCGCCCTGGCCACATCGGGAACGCTCGGCACCCAGGTCAACACATTTGCATAAACCCACAAGGTTTTTGCCAGCCCCAACCTCTCCAAGGTAAACCCTCGCGGGCCGCCCTCAACCGGCGGCCTTTTTTTGCCAGCATGAAACTCAAACTATACATTTCTAATTAAAAGCGTATATTTACGATCATGCACAACGACCTGATCACCACCCTCGCCGCCGCCCGCAAGGCCCACCAGATGACGCAGGCCCAGTTGGCCGAAAGCGCGGGCCTTTCGCGCATGACGGTGCAGCGCACCGAAGGCGGCGACCTCGACCCGCGCTACTCCACCCTGGCCGAAATGGCGCGCGTGCTGGGCATGGACATCATTGCCGTACCCAGCAGCCTGCGGCCCAGCCTGCAAGCGTTCATCCAGTCGGGCGGCAAATTTTTGGGCCAGCCCGAGGGGGTAGACGCGCCGCCCTCCGTCGTGGATGGCCTGCGCCGCTGACCGTAACGGCCCGCTGCACGCCCATACAACGCACATTCCATGTCCACCTCCATCCGCTACCTGCGCCTGTACCTGCACCGCCCTGCCCAGGGCAACGGCGCAGCGGGCGGGCGCGAGGCCATTGGCTACCTCTCGCAATATGGCGACATCCTGCGCGTGTCGTTTGACGAGGCCTACATCCGCAACCCGCAGCGCCCCACGCTCTCGCTCAGCTACCAGGGCGCTGACGAGGCCGCCACGCAGCAAATTCTGGCCTCGGCGCGCGATGCGCGGCTGGTGCGCACCGATGGGCGCTGGCCCGTGTATTTTCAAAACCTGCTGCCCGAGGGCCACAACCGCGAGCGCCTCGCGCGCGAGCGCGGCTGCAGCCCCGACGACGAATTCGAGCTGCTCGCCGCCGCAGGCCACGACCTGATGGGCGCGCTGGAGGTAGAGCCCGTGCCCGCGCAAGACGGCATACCCGATGTAGTGCGCCACTGGCACACCACCCAGGGCCTTGATGTGCTGGAGCCGGGGTTTGTCGAATACCCCGTGGAAGACGCCGCCTCGCTGCCCGGCGTGGTCACCAAGTTCAGCGCCGTGCAAGAAGGCCGCCGCTACACCGTGCACCGCCAGGGCGCGGCGGGCAGCGTGATATTGAAGCTGCCCACCACCGCCCACCCCGATCTGGTGGCCAACGAATACACCGGCTACCAGCTGTGCAAGGCGCTGGGCCTCAACTGCGCCCAGGCCCGCGTCATCACCCGCGCCGAGGCCGACCTGCCCGCCACCGTGCCCTTCAACGAGATATTGGCCGTGCAGCGCTTTGACCACCTGCCCGGCGGCGCCCGTGTGCACATGGAAGAGTTCAACCAGGTGCTGGGCTACACCCCGCGCCAGAAATACGGCAAAGGCATCCAGCAAGACTGGGCCACCATGCTGCGCGTGCTCAACCGCCTGAGCAGCCAGCCCGT
Organism: Acidovorax defluvii; assembly: GCA_003268905.1. Classification (GTDB taxonomy): domain Bacteria; phylum Pseudomonadota; class Gammaproteobacteria; order Burkholderiales; family Burkholderiaceae_C; genus Acidovorax; species Acidovorax defluvii. Next base: position 74,694 of record QLTU01000011.1, on the reverse strand, counting down.
GCAGGACACGCGCGAGTTTTTGGCCCGCATGGTGGCCTTCATCCTCATGGGCAACACCGACGCGCATTTAAAAAACTGGGCCCTCATCTACCCCGATGGCCGCACGCCCCAGCTCGCCCCGGTGTACGACCCCGTCTGCGTGGCCGCCTTTTTTGACGGCGTGCCCGAGGCCCAATACGCCGTCAACCGCGCCATCGACCGCACCCTGCGCGCCTTCACCTGGGCCGACATGCAGGCCCTGCTCCAATCCGCAGGCCTGCTGCGCGTGCCACGGCACCTGGCTTTGTTACGGGATGTAGTTAGACTGGCGCAGGCCGACTGGCCGCAGCTGCTGCACACCGCCCCGCCTGCCATGCAGCGCACCGTGCTGCAGCGCCTGCAAGGCGCCACCGCCCTGGGCCTTTGACCCCTTTGCCGACCCCCATTGCATGACCTCTACCGCCACCGCAGCCACCGCCGCCATTGACGCCACCGCCACCCAGGCCTTCATCCAGCGCTGGCAACACAACACGGCCAGCGAGCTGGCCACCGCACAAAGCTTTGTGATGGACCTGTGCCAGCTGCTCGGCGTGGACAAGCCCCACCCCACGCCCGAGCAAACCTACATGTTCGAGCGCCCGGTCACGTTTGCCCACGGCGACGGCAGCACCAGCGCCGGCCGCATTGATTGCTACCGGCGCGGCCACTTTGTGCTGGAGGCCAAAAAACTCAAGGCCGGCAGCCACACCAAGGGTTTTGACGACGGCCTGCTGCGCGCCCGCAGCCAGGGCGAGGCCTATGCGCGCGCCCTGCCCGCAGCCGATGGCCGCCCGCCCTTTGTGCTGGTGGTCGATGTGGGCACCGTGATCGAGGTGTATGCCGAGTTCAGCAAAACCGGCGGCACCTACACCCCCTACCCCGACCCGCGCAGCCACCGCCTGCAACTGGCCGACCTGGCCCGGCCCGAGGTGCAAGACCGCCTGCGCCGCATCTGGACCGACCCCGACAGCCTCAACCCCGCCCGCATCAGCGCCCAGGTCACCCGCGACGTGGCCGCGCTGCTGGCCCAGCTGGCCAAGTCGCTGGAGGGCAATGGCGCAAACTTCAAGCCAAATCAGCCTCCAGCGCTTATGCAGCAAGCGCAAGTAGCTCCTGAAACAGTAGCAGCCTACCTCACCCGCTGCCTGTTTTCCATGTTTGCCGAAGACGTGGAGCTGCTGCCCAAAGGCGCCTTTCTCGGCCTGCTGCAAGCCCACAGGGGCGACCCCGCCACGCTGCAGCAAATGCTGCGCATTTTGTGGGCCGACATGGACCGGGGCGGCTTTAGCGCGGCCCTTGCCAAGCCCGTGCTGCACTTCAACGGCAAGCTCTTCAAAGGCGCGGGGCAAGACGGCTACAGCCTGCTGCTCACGCCCGAGCAGATTGATTTGCTCATTGCCGCCGCCAAGTCGAACTGGCGCGAGGTCGAACCCGCCATCTTTGGCACCCTGCTGGAGCGCGCGCTGGACCCCACCGAGCGCCACGCCCTGGGCGCGCACTACACGCCCCGCGCTTACGTAGAGCGCCTGGTGCTGCCCACGGTGATCGAGCCCCTGCGCGCCGACTGGGCCAACGCCCAGGCCGCCGCCCTGGTGCTGGCGCACGAGGCCGCCGCGCTGGAGGGCAAAGCAGCGCAGGCCAAGCTGGCCGAGGCCCGTGCCGAAGTCAAAAAATTCCACCACCAGCTGTGCACCACCCGCGTGCTCGACCCGGCCTGTGGCAGCGCCAACTTTTTGTATGTGACGCTGGAGCACCTCAAGCGCCTGGAGGGCGAAGTCGTCAACCAGCTCGAAGCGTTAGGCCACACGCAAGACCAGCTCGGCTTTGAAGGCGAAACGGTGACGCTGCAACAACTGCGCGGCATCGAGCTGAACGAACGCGCCGCCGCCCTGGCCGAGCTGGTGCTGTGGATTGGCTACCTGCAGTGGCACATCCGCACCCGCGGCAACGCCGCCGTGGCCGAACCCGTGGTGCACAACTACGGCAACATCGAATGCCGCGACGCCGTGCTGGCCTGGGACGCGCAAGAGCTGGCCTACGACGACGCGGGCCAGTTGCTCAGCCGCTGGGACGGCCGCACGTTCAAAACCCACCCTGTGACCGGCGAGCAGGTGCCCGACGAAGCCGCCCAAGTGCCGCAATGGCGCTACGTGGGCGCCCGGCAGGCGCAGTGGCCGCAGGCGGATTTCATTGTGGGGAACCCGCCGTTTATTGGCGCCGCCAGCATGCGCGCTGCCCTGGGCGATGGCTACGTGCAAGCCCTTCGCGGCGCCTGGCCCGAGGTGCCCGAGAGCGCGGACTTTGTGATGTTCTGGTGGCACCACGCCGCCGCGCAGGTGGCTGCGGGGCACACGCGCCGCATGGGCTTGATCACCACCAACAGCCTGCGCCAGACGTTCAATCGGCGCGTGGTGCAAGCGGCCCTAGAAAAAGGCTGCCACCTGCTCATGGCGATTCCCGACCACCCGTGGGTGGACGGCGCCAATGGCGCCGCCGTGCGCATTGCCATGACGGTGGCGGCGCCCGGTGCGGGCGAAGGGCAGTTGTTCACGGTGATTAGCGAGGAGCCCGGTGAGCATGGTGAAGTTGCTGTAGCGCTTGCCGAGCGCACCGGAGTGATTCATGCAGATTTGAGCGCGGGCGCCAATGTGGCAAGCGCACACCCTCTGAACGCCAATTTAAACCTCAGCAATCGCGGGGTTCAATTGTTTGGTGCGGGCTTCGTCGTGGAGCCAGGACAAGCCGCCGCGTTGGGCAACTTCCCACTTATTCGTCACTACCGCAATGGTCGCGACCTGACAGACAAACCTCGCGGCGTCATGGTCATAGACGCTTTTGGATTGACAGCGGAAGAATTGAGAGAACAACAGCCTGCGGCCTATCAATGGCTGCTGGAAAAAGTCAAACCCGAGCGCGACCAAAACAACCGTGAGAGCCGCCGCAAGAACTGGTGGCTTTTTGGCGAAACCAACCCGAAGCTGCGCAAACAGCTAGCAGGCCTGCCCCGCTACATCGCCACCGTCGAGACCGCCAAGCACCGCATATTCCAGTTCCTCGACGCCAGCGTTCTGCCCGATAACAAGCTGGTCGCTATTGCCGTGCAAGACACCTTTGCGCTCGGGGTACTGTCAAGCCAGCTGCACGGCTGCTGGGCTCTAGGCGCAGGAAGCACCTTGGAGGATCGGCCGGTGTATGTAAAAACCACCTGCTTCGAAACCTTCCCCTTCCCCGACGAAGACACCGGCCTGACCCCGCACCTGCGCGAACGCATCGCCCACCTCGCCGAGCAGATCGACGCACACCGCAAGCGCGTGCTGGGGCAGGCGGGGACTGCGGGGGGCGATTTCGCAAGCGAAGCGCGTATGAGCCCGCCGCAGTCCCCGCCTGCCCCGGCACTACCCGCTCAACCCGCCAACACCACAAACACAGCCCTCACCCTCACCGGCCTCTACAACGTGCTGGCCGCACTGCGCGAAGGCCGCGCACTCACACCCAAAGAAAAAACCATCCACACCCAGGGCCTGGTGGGCGTGCTGCGCGAGCTGCACGACGAGCTGGACGCGGCGGTGCTGGCGGCCTACGGCTTGCCCGCCCCGGCAACCACCGACAACATCCTGGCCCACCTGGTGCAGCTCAACACCCAGCGCGCAGCCGAAGAAGCCCAGGGCCGCGTGCGCTGGCTGCGGCCCGACTTTCAAAACCCGCAAAATTCACTGCAAAAACAGGAGCTGCTGGCGCAAGAGAATCAAGCGCTAGAGTCCGATTTGGATAGTGAAAAACCGCTATCAAAAACAGAGCAATTCAAACCCGCGGCGCAAAACCCCTGGCCCGCCACGCTGCCCGAGCAGGTGCGCGCCGTGGCCGATGCGCTGGCCGCCAGCCCCACCCCGCTCACATTGAGCGCCATCGAGGCCCGCTTCAAGGGCCGCGGCCCATGGAAGAAAGGCCTGCCCACCCTGCTGCAAACGCTGGAAGCCCTGGGCCGCGCGCAGGCCGTGGCCACCGATGGCGAAGTGGCGTGGCGTGGGTGATACGCCGTGGCGCCCTGGCCCTTTGAGCAACTGAACCCCGCCCCGATCCACCCAACTACGGCCTCGTGCCCTGATGAACCATGCAAAACGCCATTCAACCGCTTGTCCACATGCTGATGTCCACCCTGTTGTGGGTGGTTCCGTTCATGGTGGTGGCGGCCCTGTTGGGCAGTCCGTGGGGCAAGGGGCATGTCGGGGAGTGGTTTGTGCGCTTCATGCTGCGCTGGCAACTGGACAAGGCGGTGTACTTTCCGCTGCACAACGTCACCCTGGCCACGCCCGACGGCAGCACGCAGATTGACCATGTGATCGTGTCGCGCTTTGGCATCTTTGCCATCGAAACCAAAAACATGCAGGGCTGGATTTTTGGCAGCGAGCGGCAGGCCGAGTGGACGCAACAAATCTTCAAGCGCAGCTTCAGGTTCCAAAACCCGCTGCGCCAGAACTACAAGCACACCAGGGCGCTGGAGGCCACGCTGCAGGTGCCGCCTGAGACCATTCACTCGGTGATTGTGTTTGTGGGGGGCAGCACGTTCAAAACCGAGATGCCCGCCAACGTGACCTATGGCGGCGGGTGCGTGCGTTTCATTCTCTCGTTCACGCAGCCCGTGTTTGACACCCGGCAGGTGCAGCGCTTGGTGCAGCAGTTGCAAACCGGCCGCCTGGCGCCCACGCGGGCCACGCACACCGCGCATGTGCAGCAGCTCAAAGAGCGCCACAACCCGCAAGCCGAGCGCAAGTGCCCCCAGTGCGGCAGCGCCATGGCGCTGCGCACCGCAAAATCGGGCGCAAACGCGGGCAAACAGTTTTGGGGGTGCTCTACGTTTCCCAGGTGCCGGGTGATACAGAAGCTTTGAGCCACGCAATTGCTCTATTTTTTGTAGCTTCCAGCGCTTATCCATCAAGCGCTGGCACTGGTTTTTTGCAGATTAAGCGAAACCTCAACGCCACCCCTGGCGCCAGGCCTCGAACTCGCTGGGCCGCAGCCGGTAGCGGGCCATGTTGCCTTCGTGCAGGCTCATCAGCTCGGTTTCGGTCACTTCGACAAAGCGATGCTGGTCGGCGGGGGGCAGGTGCTGTCGGGCTTGCCGGGCCACAAAGGCAATGGCGCGTTGTTTGTTCATGGCTGCACGCACCACCTCGGCCACGGTGTCAAAAATAAGGGCGCGATACCGCAGACGAAACGGATCGGGCTCGCCCAGCGACTGGCGCACGGCAGAGTAGCGCGCGCACGAGCGCTTGTACGCCCAGGCAAACACGTCGCGCAGCAGCTCGATGCGGTTGAGTTCGTACACCCCCAGCATGGCGCTGATGTATGCCGCCGGTGGCACATCGACAAACGACAGCGGGCACAGGTTGTGCTGAATCAGGGGGATGTTGGCCGCCAGGCGCGACACGCGCTTGTTCACATCTTCAAACGGCTGCAGGTAGGGCAAATGCACCATGGCAAAGAAGGCCTGCTCCAGCGGGTCTTGAATGGCGGCCGCGGTGTCGAGCACCTGGGCGAAGCACTCTGCAATGAGTTGCGGCCCCTCCAGTGGCAAAAACACCGCCTGCCCTATGCCCACGGCCACCGTGCGCAGACGGCCACTGGCCGTGGGGTCGGGCAACAGGTTGTCGGACAGCAGTGCGTGCAGGTTGAGCAAGGTGTAGCGGTTAAAACCCATGTCGGGTGTGCAATCCATCAGAAACTCGATGGCGGCCTTGTGGTTGAGGATCATCTGGGCCTCCAGCGCGCCCTTGCCCTCAGCGGCGTCGCCCGCCGACAGCAGGCGTTCGGTTTCGAGCAGCGAGTAGGTGTTGCCCTCCAGGCGGCTGGAGTTCCAAGAAAGGTCGATCAACAGCCGGTTCGCAATGCTGCGGGCGTAGGTGCCTGCGGGCTCGTTGTGTGCAGCGACCTGGCCCAGGGCCTGCAGCTCTGCGCGCAAGGCCGCGTGCAGATAGAAGGTGGTGTTGGGGCGGTAGCTGTCGAGAAAACTGCGCCGGTAACCCACCGGTGTGCGGTGCTGCACGGGCTGGCGCACCGCGATGTCAATGGCGCGGGCCTCGTCCGAAAGGGGAAAAAACACGTCACCCGGCGCGGCGTCTGCGGCCTCGGGCGCTGCCTGCACGGGCAGCAGGTAGCGTGTTGAACGGGCCTGGCCCTCCTTGCGCAGCCGCCCTTGCCCAACCAGCGCATTCAGCCAGCGCTGCAGGGTGCGCCGCGTGGGCGGTTGTGGCAATTGGGCTTCGATCTGCTCAATGTTTGCGCCCGCAGCAGCTTGCGCGACGGCCTTCAGGACCGCGTTATGGGTGGAGGATAAAACGGATGGAGCCATAGTGTCGCGATACTTTGTATTGCGACATTAAGCGCCAATTTTTGTCGCGATTCAAGTATTGCGACACCGAACCCGGTATCGCGACACCCCAGGGCCGTGCAGCGCCCCCCTTTACACCGGCGCCCCAAACAGCGCCCCCACGCCCGCCGTGATGGCCATGGCCAGCGCGCCCCAGAAGGTGACGCGCCATGCGCCCACCAGCACGCCCGCGCCGCCCGTGTGCGCGGCCACGCCGCCCAGCAGGGCCAAAAAAACCAGGGCGGTGCCGGCCACCCAATAAAGCAGGCTGCTGGCGGGCGCCACGGCGGCCACCACCAGGGGCAAGGCGGCACCGGCGGCAAAGGCGGCGGCCGAGGTGAGCGCGGCCTGCACGGGGCGGGCCGTCATGGTGCTGGAGATTTCGAGTTCGTCGCGCGCGTGGGCGCCCAGCGCGTCGTGCGCCATGAGTTGCTGGGCCACCTGCTGTGCCAGTGCGGCGTCCAGGCCCCGGCCCACATAAATGCTGGCCAGCTCGCGCACCTCGGCGGCGGGGTCAGCGGCCAACTCGCGGCGCTCGCGTTCAAGGTCGGCTTTTTCGGTGTCGGCCTGCGAGTGCACCGACACATATTCGCCCGCCGCCATCGACATGGCCCCGGCCACCAACCCGGCCACCGCCGTCATCAAAATGGTGGACTGGCTGGCCTGCGCCGCCGCCACGCTCAAGGGTTGCATACAGACATGCGCAGGCGCACCATCGCAATGCTCGAGGCCCCCAACCCCGCGCCGGGCTGGCTGGTGTGGCCGCTTGCCACGGCTCGGCATGGTGGAGGCTCTCATGATCCGCATGGTGTTGAGGCTGGGTCTTGCGTTGCTGGTGCCCTGCGCTGGGGGCACGGTGCCGGGGCGCAGGCCCACAGCCGCACCGCGTTGCCCACGTCGTCGTTTACCAGCAAAACGCCGCGCAGGTGCACGAGCCGTGCCCACCCACATAGGCACCACTGGCCGGCGTGTGCACACCGGCATTTTTGCCTGCGGTGCAACCCGCTTTGAGAATTTTCACCTTCGCACGCCACGGCGCGCGCAACCGCCGCTGTTCGGGTGATGGGGGGTGATGGGGTTGCCCACCATGCACTCAGGTGTGCAGTTCGATAACATGCACGCGTTGGTTTTTCCCCTTTCGCAGGAGGTTGCGCATGGCAAAGATTCTGGTGGCAGCGCTGGCGAGCAAAGCCGACGCAAGCGTGTTTGAGGTGCCTTTTGAGACCCAGGCCGACCTGTGCTGGTATGAACTGCCCTACCGCCAGCAGGCCGAGGGTGACGCGCAGTGGTGCTTTGTGGACTACGAGGCCGATGCCACGTTCAAGATCTTCCGCGTCAAATACGCCACCCAGGCCGACATCAAGACTTTCAAGGTCAAATACCCAGAACAGGCGGGCTGGCGCAACAAGGCGCACCGGTTCTGTGGGCAAATCGGCTGAGGGACTGGCCTGTGCATGGCGCTGAAGGCGATGACCTCACCGGGTGAGGCCGCACCGCACCTACGCCAGCGCCATCTCCATATTTCTCCCCAATGCGGGCCCCTGCCCTCACCCGCCCACGCAGGTCTGCACCTGCTCGCCCAAGCCCGTGCCGCCAAGCCGCATCACGTCGCCGGGCTTGAGGAACCAGGGCGCGGGCTTTTGGCCCAGGCCCACACCGGCGGGCGTGCCTGTCAGCACGATGTCGCCCGGCTCCAGCGTCATGAACTGGCTGATATACGACACCACGGTGGGCACACCAAAGATGAAGTTGCGCGTGTTGCCGTTTTGCACGCGCTGGCCGTTCACTTCCAGCCACAGGTCGATGGCGTGCGGGTCGGGCATCTCGTCGGCGGTTAGCAGCCACGGGCCGATGGGGGCGAAGGTGTCGTAGCTCTTGCCCTTGTCCCACTGGCCGCCACGCTCGGTCTGCCAGGCGCGCTCGGACACATCGTTGGCCAGCACGTAGCCCGCCACATGCTGCAGCGCGGCGGCTTCGCTGACGTGGCTGGCCCGGGTGCCGATGACGATGCCCAGTTCGACCTCCCAGTCGGTCTTGCGCGCGCCCGGTGGAATGCGCACCGCGTCGTTCGGGCCGCTGAGGGCGGTGATGGCTTTCATGAACAGCACGGGCTCGGCGGGCGCCTGCATACCGGCTTCGAGCGCGTGGTCGGCATAGTTCAGCCCCACGCAAACGATCTTGCCCACACCCGCCACCGGGCAAGCCAGGCGCGGCGCACCCTGCACGGCGGGCAAACGGCTGGCATCCAGGGCCGCCAGGGCCGACAAGGTGCGCGGGGCCAACTGAGCGGGGCCCAGTTCGGGCAACAGCATCGACAGATCGCGCAGCACGCCTTGTGCATCCAGCACGCCGGGGCGCTCGGCGCCGGGTTGGCCATAACGAACCAGTTTCATGGGTTGTACTTGTGTGTCTTGGGTACCGTCCGGTCGCATGCCGCATGCCGCATGTCGCATGCCGCATGTCGCATGTCGCATGTCGCATGTCGCATGTCGCAGGCGGGCGGGCAGCGGCGCGGCAACTATCCTAGTCCAGCGGCACGGTGCGGGTAGCTGCGACTTGCTGCTGCGCGCGCGCCTCACCCATCAGCATTCATGATGCCCCTGTCGCCGTTGGCGATGCCGGGGCCATGGGGCAGCAGGCCGGTGCGGCTTAACATGGTGAGCTTTTCCCGGCGCCTTGCCTGGCGGCCTGGAAACTCCTGTTTTGATAGCTGCTTGCGCTTATGGATATTGCGCTAGAGGCATATTTCTATCCAAAAACCCATGTCCGCGCCCTTGTACCCTGTTGACGATTCTCCATCGCGGCCCCAGCCGCGCAGCCCGGCCGATTTGTTCTGGTCGTTCACCTGGCTGGCGCTGCAGGGCTTTGGCGGCGTGCTGGCGGTGGTGCAGCGCGAGCTGGTGGAAAAAAAGCGCTGGATGACGGATGAGGAGTTCGTGGAAGACTGGGCGGTGGCCCAGATCATGCCGGGGCCCAATGTGGTGAATCTCTCGGTGATGATTGGAGACCGCTATTTCGGGCTGCGCGGTGCCATGGCGGCGCTGGCGGGCATGCTCGCGTTTCCACTGCTGCTGGTGCTGGCGGTGGCGTTGGTGTATGCGCAATTTGCCAGCCACCCGGCCGTGGCGGGCGCGCTGCGGGGCATGGGCGCCGTGGCTGCCGGGCTGATTGCGGGCACGGGCTTCAAGCTGGCGGCGGCGCTGCGCAATCACCCGCTGGGCCCCTGGCTGTGCGCCGCGCTGGCCGCCCTCACCTTTGCCGGCATGGCGCTGCTGCGCTGGCCGCTGGCCTGGGTGCTGCCCGCACTGGGCGGCGTGGCCTGCGTGCTGACGTGGCGAAAGATTGCGCCATGAACCACGCCATTGCACTGCAGCCGCTGGACTGGCTGAATCTGTTTTTCTATTACATCTCGATCTCGCTGCTGGCCGTGGGCGGCGCCATTGCCACCGCGCCCGACATGCACCGCTTTCTGGTGGAGCGCCAGGGCTGGCTGACCGATCTGCAGTTCAACGCCTCCATTGCCATCGCCCAGGCGGCGCCGGGGCCCAATGTGCTGTTCATTGCGCTGCTGGGCTGGAACGTGGGCATCAACGCGGGCGGCGCCGGGCCGGCTGGCTGGGCCAGCGGCGCTTTGGGCGTGGTGCTGAGCATGGTCGGCATCATGCTGCCCAGCACCACGCTCACCTGGCTGGCCACGCGCTGGGGCCACCGCAACCGCGAGCGGCGCAGCGTGCGCGCCTTCAAGCAAGGCATGGCGCCGGTGGTGATAGGGCTGCTGCTGGCCACCGCCTGGCTGCTGGGCAGCGCCCACAGCAACCCCGCCACCGACTGGCCGCTGTGGCTGCTGACGGCGGTGTGCGCGCTGCTGGTGTGGCGCACGCGCCTGCACCTGCTGTGGCTGCTGGGCGCGGGGGCGCTGCTGGGGGCGCTGGGGCTGGTGTGATCTCGCCTGGCGGGCGAATCTGAATCACACGCCCGCCAGCAAGGCTGGCAACACGCTGGCTGCGGTGCCACTCAACAGCGCATGGGCCACATCGTCCAGGTCGCTCGCGGCCGGGTTGATGATGACCACGCGGGCGCCCGCCTGGCGCGCCACTTGCGCCAGGCCCGCTGCCGGATACACGGCGCCCGCCGTGCCCACCACCAGCATCAGCTCGCAGGTGCGGGCGGCCTGTTGGGCGGCTTCCAGCGTGGCATATGGCAGCGGTTCGCCAAACCACACCACGCCCGGCCGCACCAGGTTGCCGCAGCGGTCGCAATACGGCGGGTGGCCGGCCACGGCGTGGTCGATGTGGCAGCAGTTGCGCGGGGTGTCGAGCCAGCGGTCGGCAAAGATGTCGCCATGCAGGCACAGCGTGCCGATGCTGCCCGCGCGCTGGTGCAGGCCGTCCACGTTCTGGGTGATCAGCGTGAGGCGCCCGGGGTGCTGCTGCTGGAACTGCGCCAGCGCCACATGTCCGGCATTGGGATGCACGCCAGCCAGCAAATTGCGCCGGTGCTGGTACCAGTCCCACACACGCCGCGGGTGGGCGCGAAAGCCCGCTTCGGTTGCCATGTCTTCCGGGCGAAACTGCGCCCAGTAGCCGGTTTGCGCCTCACGGAAGGTGGGCACGCCCGATTCGGCGCTGATGCCCGCTCCGGTCAGCACGGCAATATGGGCTGCGCCCTGCAGCCATTGCCGCACCTCGTAAGCACCCGCAGGAAGAGCGATGTTCATGCGCGCAGCTTAGCAAGCCAGGGAAGTGCGGATTCTCGCGATCCTTTCTGCCGCGGCTGCCCGGGAGGCGCTCAGCCCGCCAGCCCCTGCTCCACCATCGCCACGGCGCGCTGGGCCATGGCCTCGATGTGCGCGGCGGGCAGCGCACGCAGCGGGCCGTCGAGCGCCAGCATGGCCAGGCCGTGCACTGCCGACCACGCCAGAAACTCGGCGCCCGGGCGCTGTGCCGCGCCCAGTGCGCCGGCAGTCACCATGTCGTCGAGCGTGCCGCACAGGATCTCGAACGGGTCGCGCCCGCTGTCGCCACGAAAGTCGTCGCGGCTGCCGTTGGCCACGTCGAAGGGCTGGGACACGAAGGCGGTGCGAAACAGGCCCGGCTCGGCCAACGCAAAGCGCACGTAGCCCGTGCCGACGGCCTTGAAAGCGGCGCGTGCCCGTGCAACAGGCGCGCTCAGGTGGCGCGTGGCGTGGTCGATCTCCGCCTCCATGGCACGTGCCATCAAGCCCAGTGCGGCGCCGCGCACGGCATCGAGCAATGCCGCATGGCCGGCGAAATGGCGGTAGGCAGCGTTGGGCACTACGCCGGCGCGGCGCGTGGCCTCGCGCAGCACCAGCGCCGGCGGCCCGCCCTCGCGCACCAGGGCAATGCCGGCGTCCAGCAGCGCGCGGCGCAAGTCGCCATGGCGGTAGGTAGGGCGCCGCGCGGTCTGACCCGCCGGTGCGGCAGGGGTCACAGGAGTGAGAGGAACGGAATGTGAAGCGCTCAAGACGGCGTCCCTGTTGTGCGAAGGGTTAAATGTGGACGCTGTTCATTTTACGACGGCACAATGAAGTGGACGTCGTACACATATTGTTCCATTTGCCGCTTTCTACAGGAGACCCGCATGGATACCAACCGCTTTCTCAACGGCTTCCTCTGCACCGTGCCGACTGCGCGGCGCGACACATACCGCCCGCGCTCCGCCCCCTTGCAAGGAGACCCACCATGACCCCATCCAAAAACACCGTCTGCCTCTGGTACGACAACGACGCTGAAGAAGCAGCGCGGTTTTACGCCAGCACCTTTGCTGACTCGGCCGTCGGCGCCATCCACCGCGCACCGGGTGACTATCCCGCAGGCAAGGCGGGCGACGTGCTGGTGGTCGAATTCACCGTGCTGGGCCTGCCCTGCATGGGGCTGAACGGCGGGCCGGGCGTGGAGCACAGCCACGCGTTCTCGTTCCAGGTGTCCACCGCCGATCAGGCCGAGACCGACCGCTACTGGAACGCCATCGTCGGCCACGACGGCCAGGAGGTGGAATGCGGCTGGTGCCGCGACAAGTGGGGCATCTCGTGGCAGATCACGCCCGTGGCACTGGCCCAGGCCTGGACCCACCCCGACCGCGCCGCCGCCAAGCGCGCCTTCGACGCCATGATGACCATGAAGAAGATCGACGTCGCTGCCATCGAGGCCGCGGTGGCGGGCCGCTGACCCGCCGCACCCCACACCTGTTCAACCCGGAGGCACCATGCAATTCACCCCCTACCTCAACTTCGACGGCAACTGCCGCGAGGCCTTTGCCTTCTACAAGGATCTGTTCAAGGGCACCGTGGTGCACCAGAGCACCTTCGGCGAGATTCCGCCAGACCCGCAGAACCCGCCGATCCCGCCCGAGGCGAAAGACCGCCTGATGCATGTGCACCTGCAGGTCGGCGCGCAGGCGCTGATGGGATCCGACACCCTGCCCGGCGCCAGCGACGTGTGCGCGGGCGGCTATGCCAAACCGCAAGGCCTGTGGGTGTCGATCCAGGCGGACGATGTCGCCGAAGGCCGGCGCGTGTTTGACGCCCTGGCGCAAGGCGGCCAGGTGACCATGCCGTTCGACAAGACCTTCTGGTCGGCCGGCTTCGGCATGGTGACCGACCGCTTTGGCACGCCGTGGATGGTCAACGTGAACGCCGGCTGAGAGCGCGGATCCGACCAAGGATGCAGGGCCGGCACACATCAGGCGCCGAAACCGAGGAAAAAACCATGACAAGTGTTCGCGTGGAGAGCTTCACCATCTCGCTCGACGGATATGGAGCGGGCCCGGACCAAAGCCTCGATGATCCGCTCGGCGTGGGCGGAACGCAGCTGCACCAGTGGCTTCTGCCGACCCGCACGCTCCAGCGCACGCTGTTCGGTAAGGACGGCGGCAGCACGGGGGTTGACGATGATTTCGCCGCGCGGGGCTTTCAGAATGTTGGCGCATGGATTCTGGGGCGCAACATGTTCGCCCCCTCGCGCGGCGAGTGGCAGGACAACACCTGGAAAGGCTGGTGGGGCGACGATCCGCCCTACCACGTTCCGGTCTTTATCCTGACCCACCATGCCCGGCCGCCGATCGAGATGGAAGGTGGCACAACGTTCCACTTCGTCACCGGCGGCATCCATGAGGCGCTTGAACGGGCACGCGATGCCGCTGGCGGCAAGGACGTGCGGATCGGCGGCGGAGCCAACACCATCCGGCAGTACCTGCGTGAAGGCCTTATCGACGAACTGCACATCGCCATCGCGCCGGTGTTGCTTGGCCGGGGAGAGCCGCTGCTGCAGGGGCTCGACCTGCGGGCGCTGGGCTACGAATGCGTTCAGTTCGTGGCGTCCGACAAGGCCACGCATGCCGTCCTGCGGCGCCACGCTCACCCGGCGCCTGAGCAGGCGTCGGCACAAGGCATGCCCAGGAAGATCACCGTCGAAACCAGTGTCCACGCGCCCATCGACCGCGTGTGGGCCGCATGGAATGACCCGCGCGCCATGGAGCAGTGGAACGCCGCCTCGCCCGACTGGCACACACCGCGCGCCAGCGTGGATTTGCGCGAAGGTGGCAAGTTCTGCGCGCGCATGCAGGCGCGGGACGGCAGCGTCGGCTTCGACTTCGAGGGCACGTACACCCGTGTCGCACCGCAGCGCCTGATCGAATACACCCTGGGCGACGGGCGCAAGGTGCGCGTCGAGTTCACTCCACTGGCCAATGGCATCAAGGTGCGCGAGTCCTTCGACGCCGAGGAGAGCCACAGCGCCGAACAGCAGCGCCAGGGATGGCAAGCCATCCTGGACAACTTCGCGCGGTACGTCGAGCACCGCGCCTGATTCACCCACAGCAACGCAAGGAGCAATCCATGAAACCCAATCCCGTCGTCTGGTTCGAGATCCATGTGCAAGACATGGCGCGCGCGCGCAAGTTCTACGAAGCGGTGTTCCAGTGCCAGCTGGAAACACTGAAATCACCCGCGGGCGAAGCCAACGGCATCCAGATGCTGTCCTTCCCCGGCGACATGACCACCATGGGCGCCAGCGGCGCGCTGGTCAAGATGGAAGGAGTGCCCTCCGGGGGTGGCGGCGGCACGCTGGTTTACTTTGCCTGCGAGGATTGCGCTGTCGAGCAGGGCCGGGTCGAAAAGGCCGGCGGCAAGGTGTTCAAGCCGAAATTTTCGATCGGCGAATATGGCCAATGCGCTCTGGTGAACGATACCGAGGGCAACATGATCGGCCTGCATTCAATGAAATGACGCAGGCCGTGCAGGCTGGCTAGCCGCCACGTTGCCGCAGCGCTTCGTAGAGGCACACGCCGCTGGCCACCGACACGTTGAGGCTCTCCACCGCGCCCTTCATGGGGATGCTCACCAGTTCGTCGCATGTCTTGCGCGTGAGCTGGCGCATGCCGTCGCCCTCGGCGCCCAGCACCAGGGCCACGGGGCCTTTCAGATCAACCTGGTACACGGTTTTGGGCGCGTCGTCGCTGGTGCCGATGCACCAGATGTTGCGCTCCTTGAGTTCACCCAGCGTGCGTGCCAGGTTGGTGACCATGAAGTACGGCATGGTCTCGGCCGCGCCGCTGGCCACCTTGGCCACGGTGGCGTTGACGCCCACTGCGTGGTCCTTGGGGGCGATGACGGCATGCGCGCCCGCACCGTCGGCCACGCGCAGGCAGGCGCCCAGGTTGTGCGGGTCGGTGACGCCGTCGAGCACCAGCAGCAGGGGCTGCTCGATGCCGGCGGCTTCGAGGTTTTCAAGCAGTTCGTCGAGCGAGGTGACCTGCGCCACGGGCTCCACGCGCGCCGCGACGCCCTGGTGGCCATGGCTTCCGGCCAGCTTGGCAATGCGCACGCTGTCGGCCTCGATCAGGCGGGCACCGGCCTCGCGGGCACGGTCGAGAAACTGGCGCATGCGGGCATCGCGCCGCGTCACCTCATAATAAATCTCGATGATGGATTTCGGCGCGGTCTTCAGACGCACACCCACGGCGTGAAAGCCGAAGAGAACTTTGGGGCTGGACATGGGGGGATTATCCGGGCATTGCCGGCGCCCCCAGAGTTGCGCCCCTCAGGCAACGGGCCGCACAATTGCATCGAGAGGCAACGGGGTTGCGCAAAGGGCTTGCTCTCAAGCGCCTAAAATCGCGGTCTTCCATTTAGCGATCTGCTGGACGGCGCTGCTTTTTCGTGCCGTTTTTGCTGCCCATGTGGCTTTACGGGTTGGACTTTTTCCAACCCACTTGATTGATGGCCCCGCGGTTTTGTGCACATGTTGCCGCGGCCACTGGCCTGTTTTACCTTTGTTCAATACCATGATTTTTAACCCGCTTCGCTGGGCACAGCGCACGAGCCTGGTCACACAAATTGTGATCGCCATGATTGCAGGCATCGCGCTGGCCGTGTTGTTTCCGGCTGCCACACCCAAGGTGGCCATTTTGGGCACGCTGTTCATTTCAGCTCTCAAGGCCGTGGCACCTGTGCTGGTATTCATTTTGGTGATTGCCGCCATCAGCAACCACAAGCCCGGCGAAGCCACCCAC
Source organism: Acidovorax defluvii (assembly GCA_003268905.1). Classification (GTDB taxonomy): domain Bacteria; phylum Pseudomonadota; class Gammaproteobacteria; order Burkholderiales; family Burkholderiaceae_C; genus Acidovorax; species Acidovorax defluvii. Next base: position 58,778 of record QLTU01000011.1, on the reverse strand, counting down.
GTGCGCCCGGTGCTCTTTTTGTATCTGGTGGGCACACTGGTGGCGTCCGTGGTGGGCGTTACGGCCAGTCTGTGGTTTCCGTCCACACTGGTGCTGCAAGCCCCGGCGCAGACGGCTAACGCCCCCATGCACATCCAGGATGTGCTGCTGACGCTGCTCATGAACGTGGTGGACAACCCTGTGCGGGCGCTGATGAATGCCAACTACATCGGCATCCTGGCCTGGGCGGTGGGCTTTGGCATGGCCATGCGCCACGCCAGCGCCGGTACCCGCACCGTCATGCACGACTTGTCGGCCGGCATCACGGTCATCATCCAGGTGGTGATCCGCTTTGCACCACTGGGCATTTTTGGCCTGGTGGCCAGCACCTTTGCCGAAGCCGGTGCGCAGGCGCTGTGGGGCTATGCACACTTGCTGGCAGTGTTGCTGGGCTGCATGGTGTTTGTAGCGCTGGTGGTCAATCCGCTCATCGTGTTTCTGGCGCTGCGCATCAATCCGTATCCGCTGGTTTTCACCTGCCTGCGCGAGAGCGGCGTGACGGCGTTTTTCACGCGCAGCTCGGCGGCCAATATCCCCATCAACCTGGCGCTGGCAAAGCGCCTGAACCTGAACGAGGACACCTACAGCATCGCCATTCCGCTGGGAGCCACCATCAACATGGCTGGTGCGGCCATCACCATCAGCGTGCTGTCGCTGGCGGCAGTGCACACGCTGGGCATTGCGGTTGAAGTGCCCACCGCCTTGCTGCTGTGCGTGGTGGCGGCCGTCTGTGCCTGCGGTGCTTCGGGCGTGGCCGGTGGCTCGCTGCTGCTCATTCCGCTGGCGTGCAGCCTGTTTGGCATCAGCAACGATGTCGCCATGCAGGTGGTGGCCATCGGTTTCATCATCGGCATCCTGCAGGACTCGGCCGAAACGGCGCTCAATTCTTCGACCGATGTGCTCTTCACGGCCGTGGCCTGCCGCTGGGCAGAACCACAGCCCCCGTCAGCGCGCTAAAACGTTACCGGACACCGACCGGGTCAGGTGCTGACCCGGCCTGCCTCGATGCTGATAAGGCGGTCGCAGCGCTGGGCAATGGCCCGATCGTGCGTGACCAGCACCAGCGTGGTGCCCTGCTCGCGGTTGAGGTCAAACATCAGTTGCATGATGGTTTCGCCAGTGGCGAAGTCGAGGCTGCCGGTGGGCTCGTCGGCCAGCAGCACGGCGGGCTGCATCACAAAAGCACGTGCCAGCGCCACGCGCTGCTGCTCGCCACCGCTCAGCACCTTGGGGTAATGCCCCAGGCGCTGACCCAGCCCGACATGCTTGAGCATCTCGGTGGCCGCCTTGCGGGCATCGCTGCGGTCGGCCAGTTCGAGCGGCAGCATGACGTTTTCAAGTGCTGTGAGGTTGCCCATCAGCTGAAAACTCTGAAACACGAAGCCCACCTTTTGCGCACGCAGCGCGGCCCGGCCGTCTTCACTCAGCGCAAACAGATCCTGGCCGTCAAGCCGCACGGTGCCGCGCGTAGGCGTATCAAGGCCCGCAATGATGGACAGCAGCGTGCTTTTTCCAGAGCCGGACGCGCCAACAATGGCCACGGTTTCCCCAGACTCCAGGCGGAAATCGATATCACGCAGAATGTCCAGTGTGCCGGTGGAATCCGTCACCGACTTGAATACATGCTCGACCGCAATAATGGGTTTGGCTGGTGACTGGGTAGGTTCGGACATGAAAGGTTTTTTATTTTGATTTGCGATCTGCATCGACGCCACTTTATCCTGACCGCCTCGGGCAGTGCGCTGGCGGGGCTTTATGGCACGACAGCGATGGCGCAGAAGGCGGCCCCGGCGCGGCCCCAGGTCATTCTGGTGCTGGGGGATTCGCTCAGCGCCGAGTACGGCCTGGCGCGCGGAACAGGCTGGGTGGCCTTGCTGGAAAAGCGCCTGGCGCAGGAAAAGATCGCAGCCACCGTGGTGAATGCCAGCGTGAGCGGTGAAACCACCTCCGGCGGGCGCTCCCGCCTTGCGGCGCTGCTGGCGCAGCACCAGCCCAGCCAGGTAGTGATCGAGCTCGGAGGCAATGACGCCCTGCGGGGCCTGCCGCTCAAAAATACCGAAGAAAACCTGACGTGGATGGTGCAGACGGCCCAGAAATCAGGAGCCAAGGTGCTGCTGGTGGGGATGCAGGTGCCCCCCAATTACGGAACCGACTATGCCAACCGCTTTGCGGCCACCTTTACAACCGTGGCCAAGGCGCGCAAGGTGGGAGTGGTGCCGTTTTTCCTCAAGGGCGTGGCCGATGGCCCCGACCCGACCCGCCTGTTCCAGCCAGACCGCATCCACCCGCGCGCCGAGGCGCATCCGCAGATGCTGGCCAATGTGTGGCCGGAACTCCAGAAGCTCTTGCGTTAAAGAGCCCCGGGGGAAATCAACTGCCGGTTGACTCCGATGGGTTTGCAGGTGCGGGAGACGCAAAAGCGGCGGGGCCGTCGGTGGGCTGCCCATCTTGCGGCTCGTCAGGCCGGCGGTGAGTTTTGGCTTTGAGCTTCTCTTCCTTTTTTTTCTTTTTGGCGAGTTCGCGCTGGCGCTTTTCGTATCCGTAGTTGGGTGTTGCCAAGGTATTTGCTTCCTAAAGTAGGGGCCCACTGTAACAGCTTGCCCCTGGAGGCGGGCCCAGACCGCGCTTCACTGCTTGGGGGAAACCGCTGCGCGGTAGGCGTGCCAGCTGGCGTGGCCCAGCACCGGCCCGGCCAGCAACAGGCCCGCCCCCCAGAACCACAGTGACACCACCACGATGAGGGTGATCAACAAACCCCACAGCAGCATGACGGCGGGGTTTTCCAGCACCACCCGCATACTGGTGATGCCTGCGGTCAGCGCATCGGTATCACGGTCCAGGATCATGGGAATGGAGACCACCGAGGTCGAGAAAACCAGCGCTGCAAAAGCGCCCCCCACCGCCATGTAGACGCCGACAAATCCCCAGTTCTGGGGGTTGAAGATGGCCGCCATCACCCCTGTGGTAGAGGGCATTCCGGTATTGAAAAACACCGCAAACACCACCAGCGACGCCCGGCCCCACAGCAACTCCAGCACCACCAGCACGAGCACCAGCATGCCCATGCTGCCCATTTGCTTGTCCCAGCAGGTGATGGACTGCCCCAGATCGGGCGCCTGGCCAGCCTCGCGGCGCCGACTGGTGTCATAAAGGCCCATGGCCAGAAACGGCCCTACCAACAGGCACCCACTGGCCAGCGACATGGTGTATTCGGGCCGTGTGCGAAACACCCAGCCCAGCACCAGTGCCATGCACCAGAAACATGCACCGTAAAACAGGGCGATGCCGGGCGCGGCCACCACATCCTGAAGGCCCTTGCGCAGCCAGCGAAAGGGATCTGCGAGGCGCAGGGGATTAAGTGCGATCGCCACGGCGGCGGCGGGCGGGACTTGGGCGGCAGGAGGTGCGGACATGGCAGTGATGGAGGTAATGGCAGAAGGTGCAAGAGGGTTTATGGGGACGACGGACACACCGTCCGTTGACACATATCAACACCCTAAGCCACCTGACCGCCACGCGCCACTGAGGAAACTACCACCCCTCCGCACACCCGCCCCGCCTTCAGGCCGCTCCAAATGCTCCGCGCATGGCCTGCTCCAAATCCTGGCGGAGGTCTTCCACCTCCTCCAGCCCCACCGAAAAGCGCACCAGGGTGCCAGGCTGCAGGTGCGGCGCGGGCCGGCTGCGCATGGATGCAAGCTGGTAGGGAACCACCAGGCTCATGGGGCCGCCCCAGCTGTAGCCCAGCTTGAAAAGGCGCAAGCCATCACAGAACGCGTCAACCTGCTGCTGGCTGAAACGCGCGTCGATCATCACGCTGAACAAACCCGCCGCAGCGCCATGGCCATCGTTTGCAGCGCCGCACAGCGCCTGCCAGTGGGCGTGGCCCGGTGCACCGGGCAGCACCGGATGCAGCACCTGCGCCACGGCGGGCTGCTGCTGCAACCACTGAGCCAGCTGGCGCGCCGCAACGTCGTGTGCACGGTAGCGCAAACCAATGCTGGGCAAGGCGCGCAGCACGGCTTCGGCATCGTTGGCTGCGATGCCCAGGCCCAGGCGCATGTGCGTGAGCTTGACTTTCATGTGCAGGGCCGGATCGCGCGTGATCACACTGCCCATCAGCACATCGCCGCCGCCACTGGGGTATTTGGTCAGCGCATGCACCGAAATATCGACGGCCAGGCAGCCGCTGCCGTCTCCTGCCAGATCAAAGGGCGCAAACGCGAGGCCAGCGCCCCAGGTGTTGTCGAGCGCCGACGTGACCCCCCGGCCGCGGCAGATGCGGACCTGTTCACACAGATCAGGGAATTCCATGGTCACCGAACCAGGTGCCTCCAGCCACACCAGGCGCGTGGCCGGTGTGATGCGCGCTGCCAGATCGGCGGGGTCGAGCGGGTCATACAGCACATGGTGAATGCCGAAGCGAGCCAACTCGCCGTTGGCCAGGTCTTTGCTGGGACCGTAAGCGTTGTCGGGAATCAGGACTTCATCACCAGGCTGGAGCAGGGCCAGGGCCACATTGGCAATGGCCGCAAGGCCACTGGGCACCAGCACGCATTGCAGCCCGCCCTCCAGGGCGCACAGGCGCTCTTCCAGCGTGAACGTGGTGGGCGTGCCATGCAGGCCATAGGTGTAGCCGCTCTTGTCTTTCCATTCGCGCGAACGCATCGCGGCCACGTTGGGGAAAATGACGGTGGAGGCCTTGAACACACCAGGCTGGGGCGCGACAAATCCGGCAGGCGGGACATAAGGGTGATGGACGATGCGGGTTGCAGGCCCAAAAATGGTGTCTTCAGTCATGCCAGCCATGGTAGCGCGCCCACGGCCGTAGCCTGCGGCACCACCGGGCCGCAAGTCCGGGTGCAGCGCCCCCATGCGTAGGTGGGGGCGAGATGCCTGTGGCTTAGCTGGGCACCTTGAGGTTGTTGGTGACCGATGTCACGCCCTTCACCTCTTTGGCGATGGTTTCAGCACGCTCGCGGGCGCTTGCATTGGGTGCGGGACCAGAAAGTGTGACTGCGCCGGCACGGGTGTCGACGTCGATCTTGAACGCGCTCAGATCTGGGTCCTTGGCCAAGCCAGCAGACACCTGCGCTGTGATCGTCGCGTCATCCATTGCGCCCATGGCAGCAGTGCCCATTTCCTGGGCGCCCGACTGCACCTTGGCAGCGCCCTCTTCGACCTTGGTTTCCGCATTCTTGAGGGCGTTTTCTGCCTTCACCTTCGCATCCGCGGCGGCCTGTTCGGTTTGTTGCACGGCGGAATCGAGTTTTTGGCCCACGGTGGGCTGCTCTTGCTTGTCGCACGCGGCCAGACCCAAAGCCAAGGCGCTGACACCAAGAATGCTCAGGATGCGCTGCGAACCACTGTGCGAAAAATGACGGATATTCATGTGATCACTCCTTCCAGATAAAAGATGGTGTGAATGTAGGCAGCACATCGTGACGCCTGGGGTCGGACAGCGCCGAATGGGCTGTAGGACAACAGCACCAACCTGCTCTGCCCCTCGCGAAAGACAGTTGGCGCGCGGGGATGCCTTCGGGTGCGCCAGGCCGATGCAGCGGCGACAATTGCAACGATGTCACTGAACACCTTGTCCCGCTGGCTTCCGTTTCTGAACTGGCCGCGCCCAGAACCGGCCTTGCTAAAGGGCGAATTCTGGGCCGGAATGACCGTAGGCCTGATGCTGGTGCCGCAGGGCGTTGCCTACGCCGCGCTTGCAGGGATGCCCCTGGTGACCGGCATCTATGCATCCCTCGTGCCGGCTCTGGTGGCCGTGCTGTTCAGCGCCTCCACGCGCCTGGGCGTGGGGCCCACGGCACTGACCAGCCTTCTGATCGGCGCATCGCTGACGGGGCTGGCCGAACCCGGCAGTGCGCAGTGGGTGGCCATGGCGGCCTGGATGGCGATCCTGTCAGGACTGTTGCAGCTGGTGATGGGGCTTGCGCGCTTTGGCTGGTTGCTCAATCTGGTGACCTCACCGGTGCTCAGCGGCTTTACCCAGGCAGCGGCGCTGCTGATTCTTTCGTCCCAGCTCGGGGCACTGACCGGTCTGCGCTCCGATCTGGGCGCCTTGTGGACGACGCCCTCGCTGGGCCATTTCGATCTGACAGCAGCGGCCTTCGGCCTGGGTAGCCTGGTGTTGCTGATAGTGGCGCGTCGGCTGCGCCCGGGCTTTCCGGCTGCCATCGTGGTGCTGGGGGCTGCGGGTGCCGTCAGCTGGGCCCTGGGCTACGCCGAGGCCGATGGTGCGGTGGTGGGAGCCTTGCCGGCCGGCCTGCCCAGCTTTTACTGGCCGGGCGCCCTGCCCTGGTCCAGCTTTTCGGCACTGGTCATGCCGGTGCTGGTGGTGACGCTGGTCAGTTTTCTCGAAACCGCTTCCAGCGCCAAGGTGGACAGCCAGCGCTCGGGAGAGCGCTGGAACGAAAACCAGGACCTGATCGGTCAGGGACTGGCCAAGATCAGCAGCGGCCTGTGTGGCAGCTTTGCCACCAGCGCTTCATTCTCTCGCTCGGCCATCAATCTGTATGCCGGCGCCCGCAGCGGCTGGGCCACCGTGTTTGCCATTGCCCTGGTGCTGGTGGTGCTGCTGTGGCTGACACCAGCGCTTTACCATGTGCCGCAATCGGTGCTGGCCGCCGTGGTGGTGACGGCTGTCACCAGCCTGATCAAACCAGGCAGTTTTGTGCGGTTGTGGCGGATTTCCCGCATCGAGGCGGTCATTTCTGGCGTTACCTTCGGTTTGACGCTGGCCACGGCCCCCCGCATGTACTGGGGTGTGCTGGTGGGCCTGCTGATGAACCTGAGCCACTTTTTGTACCAGCGCCTGCACCCGCGCATCATCGAGGTGGGATTGCACCCCGACGGCAGCCTGCGCGACCGGCATCTCTGGCAACTGCCCGCGCTGGCGCCCCATCTGCTGGCCTTGCGCATGGATGCCGAACTCGACTTTGCTTCCTCCAGCGCGCTGGAACGCCGTGTGATGGACCACCTGGGCCTGCACCCCGATGTGGTGCATGTCTGCCTGCTGGCCCAGCCCATCAACCGCATCGACGTGACGGGTGTGGAAACCTTTGCCAACCTGGTTTCCACACTGCGTGCCCGCACGGGCACGCTGCACCTGAGCGGGCTCAAGCTGCCCGTGGAACAGGTACTGCGCCGCGCCGGGGTGCTGGAGCCCGGCCCGGGGCTGGCCATGTACCGCACCGACGCCGAAGCCTTGCTGGCCCTGCAGCAACTGCCGGGACCGGCCCACAACGCCAGTGATGGCGTCGCAGACAGCCAAAAAGCAAGGGCCGACTGATACACTCGCAGGCTACTTATGGCCCTCAAAATCCGTGCCTGATCCGGCTTCCCACATCGTAGACCTGCGCGACCTGCGCCTGGACACTGCGCACGCTCTGGTAGCCCAGGCCAGCGGGAGCGAGGCTGCCCTGCGCCGCGATCAGCCCTCACGGTACCTGCAGGGCCTGATCGACGGGCTGTGCGAACTCTCTCTCAAAGACCACCTCACCGGGCTGGCGAACCGTCGGCATTTCCGTGCGGTGCTAGAGCGTGAAATCGACCGCGTGACACGCTCGGGTGAAGCCGCCTTGCTGCTGATGCTGGACATCGACCATTTCAAGCAGATCAACGATACCTACGGGCATCTGGCCGGTGACGTGGTGCTGCAGTCGGTGTCGCGCACCCTGAGCGCCTGCGTGCGCCCCATGGACACACTGGCGCGCTACGGTGGCGAAGAATTTGCTGTGGTGCTGCCCGCCTGCCAGGCAGGCTTTGGCAAGGTGGTTGCCGAGCGGATTCGCCGTGCGGTGGCCAACACGCCGGTGCGCATTTCGCCTTCGGTTGAAGTCAACGTCACGATCAGCATTGGTGGCGCTTTCGCCATGCAATGGATCCGCTCCACCACCCTGCTCTGGACAGACCGCGCAGACCACCAGTTGTACAACGCAAAATCCATGGGCCGCAATTGTGTGAGCATTGAGGAGCAACCCGACAGCACGGTCAGTGCAGAAGAAAAGAGCCTGTTGTTCGGCCCGCTCTACACGCCGTCGGGCTGGGGCGATTTGCCTCCGCTGGACCCCGCAGGCAGCGTCTACTGAAAGTAATGAGATGAGCGACGCGCTGTCCCCCCCCAACAACACCCCGGCTGCCCCTGTGCCGCCCACCACGCCCCCCGTTTCGGCGCCAGGCACCGGTGCACGCATCATTGCCGTCACCAGCGGCAAAGGCGGCGTGGGCAAGACCTTTGTTTCCGCCAACCTGGCCGCAGCCCTGACCCGACGAGGCCAGCGTGTGCTGGTGCTCGACGCCGACCTGGGCCTGGCCAACCTTGACGTGGTGCTGAACCTGCACCCCAAGATCACGCTGCACGACGTATTCACCGGCAAGGCTGCCCTGCAGGACGCCATCATCCAGGCGCCCGGCGGTTTTTCGGTGCTGCTGGCGGGCTCGGGCATGGTCGAGTATTCGCGCCTGACCCCCGAGGTACGCAACCAGTTTCTCAACGTCATCCAGGCGATCACGCCCAAGTACGACGTGGTGCTGCTCGACACCGGCGCCGGCATCTCTGATGTGGTGCTGTTTTCCGTTTCGCTGGCGTCCGAGGTGCTGATCGTGGCCACCCCTGAGCCCACCTCGCTCACCGATGCCTATGCGGCCATCAAGGTGCTGGCCATGCAGCAAAAACGCCAGCATGTGCGCATGGTCATCAACCAGGCCGCCCGCCCGGGCGATGGCCGTGCCATCACCAGCCAGTTGCAGCAGGTGCTCGACCGCTTTGTCAGCACCGAATCGGGCCGCGCCATGCGCCTGATTCACATGGGCGACATCCCGGCCGATCCTGCGGTGCGGGGTGCCGTCATGCGCCGCCAGCTGCTGCTGCTGCAAACGCCGGGCTGTGCTGCGGCGCTGGCCATTGCCCAGCTGGCCAACAAGATCGAATCCACGCTGCTGGTGCCCACCGCCTGAGCGCACGGCACCGGCGCAGCGCCTGCCCGCGGGCGGGTGCGCCGTTCTGAGATATCCGCCGTGAACCCAGTCCTGAACATCTCCTGCTACAAGTTCGTGCCCTTGCCCGATGCAGCGGCATTGCGCGATCTGCTGCACGAGCGCGCCATGGCTGCCGCGCTCAAGGGCACCATTTTGCTGGCCCATGAGGGCATCAATATGTTTTTGGCAGGCCCGGCAGCGGCGGTACGCGGCTTTGTCGATGCCCTGCGCACCGACCCGCGCTTTGCCGACCTGGCCCCCAAGGAGAGCTGGTCAGGCACTGTGCCGTTTCGCAAGATGCTGGTGAAGGTCAAGCGCGAGATCATTCGCATGGACCACCCCGCCATTCAGCCCTCGGCAGGCCGGGCACCGGCCGTGACACCGGCCACCCTGCACCGCTGGCTGGCCCAGGGCCACGATAATGCGGGCCGCCCGGTGGTGACGCTGGACACACGCAATGCCTTCGAGGTGGATCAAGGCACGTTCGACAACGCCATCGACTGGCGCATCGACAAGTTCACCGAGTTCCCCCCGGCCCTGCGGGCCCACAAGGCCGAACTGGCGGACAAGACGGTGGTGAGCTTTTGCACGGGGGGCATCCGCTGCGAAAAGGCTGCGATCCTGATGCGCGAGGAAGGCCTTGCGCATGTTTACCAGCTCGAAGGCGGCATCCTGAAATATTTCGAAGAAACGGATGGCGCGCATTACCACGGCGGCTGTTTTGTGTTTGACGAGCGCCGCACGCTGGCCGCCGACCTCGCTGTGGGCACCCTCCGCGCCAAGGCTGAAGACGCTATAAATACATGAGCTATCAGCGCTTACGCCATAAGCGCTAGAGGCCTATTTAGCTGCAAACCTGCGTACAACCTTGCATCACGGCTTGAAACGGTGCGCCGGCAAGGGAATCCGCTCGGTGTCTCCGGGCACCTGACCCATCTGATCGGTTTCCCAGTCGTGGGCTGCCTGCACGATGCGGTCTTTGCTGCTGGAGACAAAGTTCCACCACATGTGGCGGGGTGCATCCAGCGGCGCACCGCCTATCACCATCAGCCGCGCCCCCGTGGCACCCGCCTGCAACCGCGCCGATACGGCGGGCGGCAACACGCCCATGGTGTGCTCGGCCAGCGGCTGGCCATCAAGCCGCACGGCGGCATCCACCGGGTACACCGCCATCTCCTGCGCCAGGGCGGGCAGCTCTAGCACGCCTTGTGGCGGCAGCTGCACATCCAGGTACAGCGTGGGCAACAACGCGGCCACCGGCGAGGTCACGCCAAACGCCGTCCCGATGAGCACCCGCACCGTGGCGTCGCCCACCGATCGCTGCGCAATGGCGCTGGCAGGCGTGTGCGTGAACGAGGGCGGGCAGTCTTCCTGCCCCAGTGGCAGTGCAGACCACAGCTGGATGCCGTGGTTGACATAGCTTTGGCTGGCCAATGCCAAAGGCCGACGCTCGGAATGCACGATACCGCGCCCGGCGGTCATCCAGTTGATGGCGCCGGGCTCGATCTGCTGCACGCCGCCCAGGCTGTCGCGGTGCAGGATGGCGCCCGAGAACAAATAGGTGACCGTGGCCAGACCGATGTGCGGGTGAGGCCGCACGTCGTATTCGTCCGATGGCTGCACGTTGACGGGGCCAAAGTGGTCGAAAAACAGGAACGGTCCCACCGACTTGCGTTGCACGGCAGGCAGCAGCCGGCGCACCGTGAAACCGCCACCCAGGTCCTTCAAATGACCGGAGAGCACCAGTGGCGCCGTGCTCATGCCATGCGCTCCACGGTAGTGGTGATTTCAGTGGTGACGGCCGTCATAAGCTTGTGCACCGGGCATTTGTGCGCAACGGCCTGCAGCTCTTGCAACTGGGCATCGCTGAGATCGCCACTGATCTGCATACGGGCTGCAAGGTGGTAGGTGCCCGCGCGCTCGGCCGAAGCGTCGCGCTCGATCACCGTGCGCACGTCGGTCACGGGAATGCCCTTGCGGCGCGCGTACCAGAGCACCGTGAGCGCCTTGCACGAGCCCAGCGCCGCGTCGTACAGGTCGTGCGGGTTGGGGGCTGTGTCGTCGCCTCCCTCTGCAGCGGTGCCATCCACCACCAGCGCGTGGCTGCGAATGGTCAGCGTTTGCGCCATGGGCGTGGAAACGATGCGATTGAGTTCAATGGCCATGGGGCGACTCCAAAGTGGTTTGATGTATCAGTCGCCCAGGCGTGCCGCAACCGCCGCCACGCGCTGGCCCAGCAACCGGCCCGTTTCCAGATCGCCGGGCAACATTTCGGCGGCAGAGGCATCCGAGGGCGACTGCGCCATGGCGCCGCTGAACGCGCCCATCCAGTTGACATCGTTGCGCGTGGCCGCCTTCGAGTTGGCAGGCATCATGCCCGCGCCCACCCACAGCCCGCCATGCTGCATGGCCAGATGAAACAGATAGTCGAGCGTGACCTGCTTGTCGCCGTTGATGCTGGCACTGTTGGTGAAGCCCGCAAAGAGCTTGTCTTTCCAGGACTGGTTGAACCAGGGCTTGGACGAGGCATCCGCAAATTTTTTGAACTGCCAGCTTGGGCCTGCCATGTAGGTGGGAGAGCCCATGATGATGGCCTTGGCGGCCAGCAGGGTCTCCCAGCCGCCTTCGGGCAGGTTGCCGTCGGCATCAATCGCCACCAACTGGGCGTCCGCGCCATCGGCCACGGCCTGGGCCATGCGCTGGGTGTGGCCGTAGCCGGAGTGATAAACCACTGCAATCAAAGACATGGATGAATCCTTCTGTGCAAGAGAAAAAAGACCCACGCGTCACCCTCGGAAAGGTGGGGTGGACCGAGAAATACGTTCGCAGAGCTTAGCGGGCTGCGCGCTGGCCGTCCACGCTCCAGGCGCCGGCACCACGGCCACCGGATTTTGCAAAGAGGCCGATAGGGTGAGCGCCAGAAAAAAAGAACCAGACAAACCGGCAGCGGCGCAAATCTCAGGCGGCCAGGTCAAACACCAGCACCTCGGCGTCCTGGGCATCGGTCAACGCCAGGGACGACTCGTTTTCGAGCAGCGCGGCATCGCCTGCGGCCAGTGGCTGGCCATTCACACACAGCGCACCGCGCACCAGGTGCACATAGGTCTTGCGTGTCGGGCTCAGGGGCTGGGTGACGGCCTCCGGGCCATCCAGCAGCCCCGCATACAGCGCGGCATCGGCATGCACGGTAACCGAGCCCTGCGCTCCGTCGGGTGAGGCCACGAGCCGCAATGCACCGCGTTTTTCGGCGGCAGTGAACGTCTTTTGCTCGTAGCTGGGCGCAATGCCCCGCTCGTCGGGCACTATCCAGATCTGCAGAAAATGCGTGGTCTGGCCGGCAGCGTGGTTGAACTCGCTGTGCGTCACACCGGTGCCAGCGCTCATGCGCTGCACGTCGCCGGGCGGAATGCCCTTCACGTTGCCCATGCTGTCCTTGTGGGCCAGCTCGCCCGACAGCACATAGCTGATGATCTCCATGTCGCGGTGGCTGTGCGTGCCAAAGCCGGTGCCCGGCGCAATGCGGTCTTCGTTGATGACGCGCAGGTTGCCAAAGCCCATGTGGCGCGGATCGTGGTAACCCGCAAAGGAAAAGCTGTGGAAGGAATGGAGCCAGCCATGGTCAGCGTGGCCCCGGTCTTGCGATTTTCGAACAGTCAGCACGGTCATTGCTCCTTTCAAGACTCGACTGTAGGGGGCGGGCCTGCGCTGCAGGGTCTGGGGGATTGTCGGAATCGTTCAAAAAATCTGAACTAACATTGCTGCACCATGCCCCACGCCTACGACGTTCTCACCCCGGACAGCCTTGCCATGCTGCAGGTGATTTCGGAAACCGGCAGCTTTGCGGCCGCAGCCCGGCACCTGGGCCTGGTGCCCAGCGCGCTGACCTACCGGGTGCGCCAGATCGAAGACGCCCTGGACGTGCTGCTGTTTGATCGCACAGCCCGCCAGGCACGCCCCACCGAAGCCGGCGCCGAGCTGCTGCGCGAAGGCGCACGGCTGCTGCGCGAGATCGATGCCGTGGCCAACCGCGTGCGCCGCGTGGCCACAGGCTGGGAGCCCCAGCTCACGATTGCCGTGGACGGCGTGGTCTCCCCACACACCATGCTGGAACTGGTCGATGCGTTTTATGCCATGGCCCCGCCCACCCACCTCAAACTGCGTGACGGCATCATGACCGGCACCCTGGAGGCTCTGACCACCGGCAACGCCGATCTGGCCATTGGCGTCTCGGCCGAGGGCTCGAACGTGGCCGGCCTGCAGCAAGGGCTGCTCGGCGAGTTGCGGTTCATCTACGTGGTGGCACCGCACCACCCGCTGGCGGCGGTGCCAGAGCCCATCACCGACGCCACCTTGCTGCAGCACCGCGCGGTGGCCGTGGCCGACTCGGCGCAGCGCGGCGGTGCCACCATGGGCCTGCTGGGCGGGCAAGATGTGCTCACGGTGGACACCATGCAGGCCAAGGTGCAGGCGCAGCTGCGCGGCCTGGGCGGAGGCTTTTTGCCGGAACCCATGGTGCGCCCCTATATGGAGGCCGGCCATCTGGTGGCACGCCGCGTAGCCCGGCCCGAGCGCAGCCTGCGCATTCACTATGCATGGGGCGGTCCCGGTTTCACGACGCCCGGGCGCGCACTGCAATGGTGGCTGAATCAGCTGCAAAGCACGGCCACGCGCCATGCCCTGCTGGAAAACCACCATCATTTCTGATGTCCGACCCCGCGCCACGCGTGTAGAGTGGCTCTTATTAGATTTTTCCAGCCGACCGTCTCCGAAAGGCCTTCCATGACAAAACCCGTTTCCCGCCCCGCCAAACGGCCCCGACACCCCGGCACCCCCGCAGCAGCACCCACCCGGCGCCAGCCCGGCAAGGCCCCAAAAACCGCAAAGAACGCAACGGCGCGACGCCATTTCGCCATCATTGGTGCAGGCATGGCCGGCGTGGTGTGTGCGCGCACGCTGGTGCAGGCAGGCCATCAGGTCACCGTTTTTGAAAAATCGTCCAAGGCCGGTGGTCGAACCACCACCATCGACTCCCCCTTTGGCAGCTTTGATGCGGGTGCGCAATATTTCACCGTACGCGACCCGCGCTTTGCCCAGGCCATCGACACCGTTCCCGGCGTGTGCCGGCCCTGGAGCGCCAACGCCGTGCGCGTGCTCGACGCGGCTGGCCGCGTGGCGGCCGCGGGCCTACCCACGCGCGAACCCCACTGGGTGGCCAGCCCGGGCATGAACGCCCTTGTCACCACCTGGGCCGCCCCCTTGCTGCAGGCAGGCCAGCTCATCACCGACACCCGCGTGAGCAGCATTGAACGCGACCCCCTCAATGGCACCCACTGGCAAGTGCGCACCGAAGGCCAGGGCGGTGCACAGCATGTCTATGCCGGTTTCGACGCGGTGCTGCTGGCCCAGCCCGCCACGCCCGCCCAGGCACTGCTGGCGGTGTCGGGGCTGGACACCCCGCTGAACGCCGCCCTGTCGCGCGTGACCACTGCGCCCTGCTGGACACTCATGCTTGCCTACCCGCAGGCCGTGCGCCCGGACCTGACCACCCTTGGCCCCCAGTGGAACGCGGCACGCAGCACCCACCACCGCATTTCGTGGCTGGCACGCGAGTCGTCCAAACCCGGCCGCACCACCGTCGAACGCTGGACGGTGCAAGCCAGCCCGGCCTGGTCGGCAGAACACCTTGAAGACGACGCGGATCGCGTTCAATCCAAGCTGCTGAAGGCGTTTTCCGAGGTCACCGGCATTCGGGCGCAACCCGCCCATGCCGACACGCGCCGCTGGCGCTATGCCCAGACCACGCAGCCCCTGGGGCAAAGCCATCTGTGGGACGCCAGCCTGGCCTTGGGCGCCTGCGGCGACTGGTGCCTGGGCCACCGCCTGGAAGACGCCTTTGTGTCCGGCCTGGAGATGGCACTCGCCGTGGCATGACGCGCGGCGAAGGGGCCCAACGGGAGGCCACCACCTACCAGGGCCGCTTCGCCCCCTCGCCCACCGGCCCGCTGCATGCAGGCTCGCTGGTGGCGGCACTGGCCAGCTGGCTGGATGCGCGGGCCTGGGAAGTTGGCCACAGCGGGCGCGGCGGGCGCTGGCTGGTGCGCATCGAAGACGTGGACACACCGCGCTGCTTTCCTGGCGCGGCCGATGTCATCTTGCAGCAGCTGGCCACCTGCGGCTTGCTGCCCGACGCACCGCCGGTGTGGCAATCCGCACGCGGCGCCCTGTACCAGCAGGCACTGGACCAGCTCATTGCGCAGGGCCATGCCTACCCCTGCGCCTGCTCGCGCAAAGACATCGAAGACGCCCACGCGGCGCAAGGCCATGCCCGCGAACGCCATGCCACCTTGCCCTACCCCGGCACCTGCCGCCACGGCCTGCGCGGGCGGCCCGCCCGATCCTGGCGGTTCAACACCACGGACTTCAAGCCAAAACACCCTCTAGCGCTTATAGATAAAGCGCAAGCAGCTACATTTTCAATAGCAGATGGCACAGTGCGTTGGACTGACCGCCGCCTCGGCCCCCAGTCGCAGCATGTGGCCAGCGCGGTGGGCGACTTTGTGCTGCGCCGCGCAGACGGCCTGTGGGCCTACCAGCTGGCCGTGGTGGTGGACGATGCGGCCCAGCACATTACCCATGTGGTACGGGGCGAGGACCTGGCCGACAACACACCTCGCCAGATCCTGCTGCAGCAGGCTTTGGGGGTGCCGACACCCAGCTACCTGCACACGCCCCTGGTCTGTGGTGCCAACGGCGAAAAGCTCTCCAAACAGAATGGCGCCGCAGCGCTCGATCTTCACGATCCCTTGCAGGCCCTGGGAGCAGCCGCCCGGGTGCTCGGCCTTCCTGCCGTGGAGCAGCTTCACGAAAATACGCCAGCGCAGGCCCTGGAGATGTGGGCCAACGCCTGGGAGCGAACCTACAATGGGCGACCGTGACAGAACCGATCATTTCTCCCGACTCCGCGCACCCTGCAGCCGCTTCATCCGCTGGCGCCGGTGCCCCCGACGGCACACCGCCCCCCGGCGTGGCCTACCCCAAAACCATCAAAAGCTTTGTGCGCCGCGCCGGCCGCACCACCACGGGCCAGGCCAAGGCCTTCGAAGACCTGGGGCCCCGCTTTGTGTTGCCCTATGCCGCGGCCCCGCTGGATGCCGACGCCGCCTTTGGCCGCAGCGCGCCGCTGGTGCTCGAAATCGGCTTTGGCATGGGTGAGGCCACGGCCCACATCGCCAGGGTGCGCCCAGGCGACAATTTCCTGTGCTGCGAGGTGCATGAGCCCGGCGTGGGCGCGCTGCTCAAGCGCATTGGCGAGCAAGGCCTGACCAATATCCGCATCCTGCAGCATGACGCTGTCGAGGTGATCGACAGCATGCTGCCGTCCGCTTGCCTGGACGGCATTCACATCTTCTTTCCCGACCCGTGGCACAAGAAGAAGCACAACAAGCGCCGCCTCATCCAGGCGCCCCTTGTTGCCAAGCTGGCCGAGCGCCTCAAGCCCGGCGGCTATTTGCACTGCGCCACCGACTGGCAACCCTATGCCGATCAGATGCTGCAGGTGCTGGGCGCAGAACCCATGCTCGCCAACACCGCCGAAGGCTTTGCTCCGCAACCCGATTACCGTCCCTTGACCAAATTTGAAAACCGTGGCATGCGACTGGGGCACGGCGTCTGGGACGTAGTTTTCGTGCGACGCAACTGAGCTCCAGACAGGCTTTCGCTCACTCCCGCTCACCTCTACCAGCGCCGCAGCTCCTTCATGAAGCCCATCTTGCAAAACCTGGTCGAGATGACCGGCCACCGAGACCATTTGCGCCTCGAAGTGTCCGTGCTTTCAACCCTGCAAAAGCTCAGTGCCACCACCGAAGTGCGAGCCCTCGAAGTGTTCACCGACGACGGTGCCACCCACGTGCGCCCGCGCACCTGGGTGCAGGATGGGGACCTGGTCTCCACGGACTCGGAAGCCGCCAGCGACCCGCAGCGCGAGCCCCTGCACAACTACCCGGCCCTGCGCCAGTGCATCGAAAAACGCGAAATCCGGGCCACGCGGCCAGCATGGACAAGGGGCGCTACACGCTGTGGCTGCCCGTGTGGATGCACGACAAGGTCAGCACCTGCCTGGAGATCACACAGTCGCGCCCCTTTTCGGCCCACAAGCTCGATGTGATCCAGGGCATTTTTCACGTTTACCAGAACTACCAAAGCCTGCTGGACTACAGCGAACGCGATGCCCTCACGGGGTTGCTCAACCGCAAGACCTTTGACGAGCAGTTTTCCCACAGCACCGCCGATAGCCTGGCCCGCCGCGTGCGCCCGGCCACAACGGGCCTGGCGGTTGACGAAGAAGCATCGTGCTGCGAACCCCCTGTCGAGCAATGGCTGGCCGTGGTGGACGTGGACCATTTCAAGCAAGTCAACGACCGCTTTGGCCATCTGTATGGCGACGAGGTGCTGATCCTGATTGCCAACATCCTGCGCAGCTCCTTTCGCAGCCACGACCGCATTTTCCGCTTTGGCGGCGAAGAGTTTGTGGTGCTGCTGCGCGCCACCAGCCTGGCCACGGCCCACAAGGTGTTCAACCGCTTTCGCCTTGCCGTGCAGGAATACCCGTTTCCCCAGGTGGGCCAGGTGACCGTGAGCCTGGGCTTTGTCAGCACATCCAGGGGCGCGCCGGTAGAGATCCTGGGCCAGGCCGACCAGGCGCTCTATTACGCCAAGGAAAACGGCCGCAACCAGGTCTGCTTTTACGATGAGCTCATCGCCAGCGGCCAGCTGAAAACCAAGGTGGCCAACGACGATGTAGAGCTGTTTTGAGAGCCTGGTGAAGACCTGCGGACGCACATCGATCCAGCGGATGGCTTTCGAGTCCAGCAGCCGTTCGATGGCACCCAGGTCCACCGCATCGCATTGGGTGGCAGGCAAATAGCGCTGGGCAAAGTCCCACCACCCCCCTTTTTTTGACGATCAGCGGGCATGGCCGCTGACCGTTACACCTGCTGGGTCACCCAGCCGACCACCGAGGCCAGGGCCGCAGGCAGCCTGGACGCATCGGTTCCACCGGCCATGGCCATGTCGGGCTTGCCGCCGCCCTTGCCGCCCACCTGCTGGGCCACAAAGTTCACCAGCTCACCGGCCTTGAGACGGCCCACGCTGTCGGCCGTGACGCCTGCGGCGATCTGCACCTTGTCGCCATCCACAGCAGCCAGCACGATGGCGGCGGTCTTGAGCTTGTCCTTGAGCTTGTCCATGGTGTCGCGCAGGGTCTTGGCGTCCGCACCGGGCAGCACCACGGCCAGCACCTTCATGCCCTTGACATCCACCGCCTGCGTCAACAACTCGTCGCCCTGGGCGGACGCCAGCTTGCCCTTGAGCGCGGCCACTTCTTTTTCCAGCGCACGGGCATTCTCCAGTGCCTGGGCAATGCGGGCGTTCAACTCGGCCACGGGCGACTTGAGGGCGCCAGCGGCCTGGTTGACGGTGTCTTCCAGGGTTTGCAGATAGGCGAGCGCGTTGGCGCCTGTCACAGCCTCGATGCGGCGCACACCGGCGGCGACACCGCCCTCACCCACGACCTTGAACAGGCCGATATCACCCGTGCGCTGCACGTGCGTGCCGCCGCACAGCTCGCGGCTGGTGCCGATGTCGAGCACGCGCACGGTCTCGCCATATTTCTCGCCGAACAGCATCATCGCGCCGGTCTTCTGGGCCGACTCGATGTCCATCACGCGGGCCTGCGTGGGCTGGTTGGCCAGGATTTCCTCGTTCACGCGGCGCTCGATCTCGCGGATCTCGGCGTCGGTCACGGCTGCGTTGTGCGCAAAGTCAAAGCGCGTGCGGTCGGCGTTGACCAGGCTGCCCTTTTGCTGCACATGGCTGCCCAGCACCTCGCGCAGGGCCTTGTGCATGATGTGCGTGACCGAGTGGTTGCGCATGGTGGCAGCGCGCACAGCCGTGTTGACCTGCGCCTGCACGGTGTCGCCCACGTTCAGCGTGCCCTCTTCGAGCGTGCCATGGTGGCCATACACGTCGGCCTTGACCTTGAGCGTGTCTTCCACCGCAAAACGGGCCGAGCCGCTGGTGATGACTCCCTCGTCACCCACCTGGCCGCCGCTCTCGGCATAAAACGGGGTCGTGTCCAGCACGACCACGCCGTTTTGGCCAGCTTTTAGCGCCGCAGCGCTTGTCCCGTCTACGTAGATTGCTACGATTTTTGCGGTCTCGGCAAGGTTTTCGTAACCCGTGAACTGATTGGCCACGCCGGTGTACTCCAGCGCCTTGTCCATCTTGAACTTGCCTGCAGCGCGGGCTTGTGCCTTCTGCTTTTCCATGGCGGTTTTGAAGCCCGCCTCGTCCACCTCGACGTCGCGCTCGCGGCACACATCGTTGGTCAGGTCCAGCGGGAAGCCGTAGGTATCGTGCAGCTTGAAGGCCACGTCACCCCGAAGCACAAGACCGCGCCAATCACGGGGCACAAAAGAAACTCGGGGATAGTCGTCCAAAATCCCAGCAATCCGATGACGATCTTCAGCCGAAGAAGACTCATCCTCCAAAATGATCGCTTCATCGGTGTAGCCATCCTTCAGAACGGAATGGAATCGCAGCCCATTTGCTCGGGTAACCAGCCCTTCGAGCTCTCCTGACGTCAATTTCTTAACCTGTTCAAAGTCAAGAGCTAGATCCAAAATTTCCATGCCGTTGGCCAGCGTTTCAAAGAAGCGCTCTTCTTCGGTCTTGAGCACGTCGGTGATGCGCTGCTCCTGCTCGCGCAGCGATGGGTAGGCATCGCCCATCAGGCGCACCAGGTCGGCCACCAGCTTGTGGAAGAACGGCGTCTTCTTGCCCAGCTTGTAACCGTGGCGGATGGCGCGGCGCACGATGCGCCGTTGCACGTAGCCACGGCCTTCGTTGCTGGGGATCACGCCATCGCTCACCAAAAATGCGGTGGCGCGGATGTGGTCGGCAATCACGCGCAGGCTCTTGTTGTCCAGGTCGGCAACGCCGGTTTCGCGGGCTGCGGCCTTGATGAGCTGGTCGAAGATGTCGATTTCGTAGTTGCTGTGCACGTGCTGCAGGATGGCGGCCAGGCGCTCCAGGCCCATGCCGGTGTCCACGCACGGTGCGGGCAGCGGCGTGACGGCGCCGGTTTCGTCCATGTTGAACTGCATGAACACGTTGTTCCAGATCTCGATGAAACGGTCGCCGTCTTCATCAGGGCTGCCTGGGGGGCCGCCGGCAATGTGGTCGCCGTGGTCGTAGAAGATTTCGCTGCACGGGCCGCAAGGGCCGGTGTCGGCCATCATCCAGAAGTTGTCGCTCTTGTAACGGCCGCCCTTGTTGTCGCCAATGCGGATCACGCGCTCGGGCGGCAGGCCGATTTCCTTGGTCCAGATGTCGTAGGCCTCGTCGTCTTCCTGGTACACGGTGGCCAGCAGGCGCTCGGGCGGCAGCTTGTAGACCTCGGTCAGCAGCTCCCACGCCCATTTCAGCGACTCGCGCTTGAAATAGTCACCAAAGCTCCAGTTGCCCAGCATCTCGAAGAAGGTGTGGTGGCGCGCGGTATAGCCCACGTTTTCCAGGTCGTTGTGCTTGCCACCGGCACGCAGGCAGGCCTGCACCGAAACGGCGCGGTTGTAAGGGCGCTTGTCGGTGCCCAGAAACACGTCTTTGAATTGCACCATGCCCGAGTTGGTGAACATCAGCGTCGGGTCGTTGCCCGGCACCAGCGGGCTGGAGGCCACGATGGTGTGGCCTTTGGAGGCGAAGAAGTCCAGAAAGGACTTGCGGATGTCGGCAACGGTAAAAGTTGGAGTGCTCATGGTGTGTACGTTGGGTTGTGCACGGGGCGATGCCGCACAGGGTTGGCACGCGTGGGCCAACCGGCGATTATAAGTTTGCAACCTTGTCACCATCGGCGCAGCCACTGGGCTGTGAACAGGCTATTCTTTTGCCTCGTTTGTGCCTGCTTGCCAGCATTTCGGCACCAGCCACCCCGTTCACCCCTCAACTCACCCGGATGCCCACGGCCATGTCCTCTTCGCCTCTTACACAGATCAAAGACCCGACCCTGCTCAAGACCGACGCGCTCATCAACGGGCAATGGGTGGCCGGTGCCAGCCGCTTTGATGTGCACGACCCCGCCACCGGCACCAAACTGGCCGACGTCGCCAACCTGGGACCAGCAGACGCCGAGGCGGCCATTGCCGCCGCCAACGCCGCCTGGCCGGCCTGGCGCACCAAAACCGCCAAGGAGCGCAGCATCATTCTGCGCAAGTGGTACGACCTGCTCATGCAGAATCAGGACGACCTGGGCCGCATCATGACCGCCGAGCAGGGCAAGCCGCTGCCCGAGGCCAAAGGCGAAGTGGCCTACGGCGCCAGCTTTGTGGAATGGTTTGCGGAAGAAGCCAAGCGCGTCAATGGCGAGACGCTGCCCCAGTTCGACAACAACCGGCGCCTTTTGGTCCTGAAGCAGCCCATCGGCGTGTGCGCAGCGATCACGCCCTGGAATTTCCCGCTGGCCATGATCACCCGCAAGGTCGCCCCGGCGCTGGCCGCCGGTTGCCCGGTGGTCATCAAGCCCGCAGAGCTGACGCCACTAACCGCCCTGGCCGCCGCCGAGCTGGCGGTGCGCGCGGGCATTCCGGCGGGTGTGCTCAACATCCTCTCGGCCGATGCCGCCAACTCCATTGCCATCGGCAAGGTGCTGTGCGCCAGCGACGTGGTGCGCCACATCAGCTTCACCGGCAGCACCGAGGTGGGCCGCATCCTCATGGCGCAGTCGGCCCCCACGGTCAAGAAAATGTCGCTCGAACTCGGCGGCAACGCTCCCTTCATCGTGTTTGACGATGCCGACATCGACAGCGCCGTGGAAGGCGCCTTTGCCAGCAAGTACCGCAACGCCGGGCAGACCTGCGTGTGCTCCAACCGCTTTTATGTGCAGGAAGGCGTGTACGACGAATTCGTGGCCAAGTTCGCCGCCAAGGTCAAAACCGCCAAGGTGGGCAACGGCTTTGAGGACGGCGTGAACCAGGGCCCGCTGATCGAGGAGGCCGCACTGGAAAAGGTGCAGCGCCATGTGGTTGACGCGGTGGCCAAGGGCGGCGTGGTGGTGGCCGGCGGCAAACGCCTGCAAAGCATGGGCTCGGGCCAGTTCTTCGAGCCCACGGTGGTGGCCAACGCCACGCCCGACATGCTGTGCGCACGCGAAGAAACCTTCGGCCCGTTTGCCCCGGTGTTCCGCTTCAATACCGAGCAGGAGGCCATTGCGGCGGCCAACAACACCGAGTTCGGGCTGGCGAGCTATTTCTACAGCCGTGACGTGGGCCGCATCTTCCGCGTGGGCGAGGCGCTCGAATACGGCATGGTGGGCATCAATGTGGGCATTCTGGCCACCGAGCATGTGCCCTTCGGCGGCGTCAAACAGTCGGGCCTGGGCCGCGAGGGCTCGCACCACGGCATGGACGACTACGTCGAGATCAAGTACCTGTGCCTGGGGGATATCCTGGAAAAGCAATGAACGATCGTGCGTCAATTGCTATTATTTCAATAGCTACTAACGATTTATGGTAAAGCGCTAGAGGCCAAAAACACCTAAAACCATGGAGAGCACCACCCCTGCGTGAAACGGGGCGTTGGTGCCTTGCGCTCCGCCCGCCCCTGAATAACAGCCCGGTTGCAATGGCGCAAAGGAGCGCAAACATGCCGCCTCCCGCACAACGCACGCGGGGCAAGCCAGAACAACAAGAGGAAAGAGGCTGAATGCGTTCAGCCAGAGGCTGAAGCGGTGACTGGAGCGGGTGATGGGAATCGAACCCACGCTATTTGCTTGGGAAGCAAAAGTTCTACCATTGAACTACACCCGCACAGCCTTGCATTATAGGCGCCTGCACCGGCGCAATCCGGGTGCGCGCCGCCACACGATGGGGCGGCGCGGGGGGCTGCATAAAAGTGCAACAGACCAGAGTGCGGCGGCACGCACCGGCTGGCTTTTGGCTCAGCCGCCCAGCCGTTTCTTGCCTGCCCGGCCAGAGGCCGGCGATTGCAATGTGCGCTGGCCCGAATCGCCTGTGTTGCCCAGGTTGAAGCGCGCAATCGCCATCACCATCTGCTCGGCCTGTCCGCTCAGGCTGCTGGCAGCAGCCGCCATTTCTTCGACCAGCGCGGCGTTTTGTTGCGTGCTCTGTTCGAGTTGCGTGCTCTGGTCGAGTTGCGTGACGGCCTCGCCCACCTGGCCCACGCCCGCAGTCTGTTCGTTGCTGGCGGCGCTGATCTCGGACACCATGTCGGCCACGCGCTGGATGGAACCGACCACCTCCTGCATCGTGGTACCCGCCTGATCGGCCAGCACCGATCCTTGCTGCACCATGCTGCTGCTGGCCCCTATCAGCTCCTTGATGGCCTTGGCTTCGGCAGCGGTGCGCTGCGCCAGATTGCGCACTTCGGTGGCCACCACGGCAAAGCCCCGGCCCTGCTCGCCCGCACGGGCTGCCTCCACGGCCGCGTTGAGCGCCAGAATGTTGGTCTGGAAAGCAATGCCGTCGATCACACCAATGATGTCGGCGATTTTTTGGCTGCTGGCGTTGATGTCGTGCATGGTGTGCACCACCTGCGACACCACTTCACCGCCCTGCGCTGCCACGCGGCTGGCGCCCACGGCCAGCTGGTTGGCCTGGCTGGCGCTGTCGGCGTTGTGGCGAATGGTGGCCCCCAGTTGCTCCATGCTGGCGGCTGTTTCCTCCAGCGCGCTGGCCTGGCTTTCGGTGCGGCCAGAAAGGTCCTGGTTGCCTTATGCGATTTCGGTGCTGGCGGCCGACACGCTGTCGGCACTGGTGCGCACCGTGCCCAAGCTTTCCACCAGGCGCACGCGAAACCCTTCCATGGCCTGGGCCAGAGAGCCGATTTCATCGCGGGAGCGGATAGACACTTCATGTGTGAGGTCGCCCTGCGCCAGGTAACCGAGTGCCGTGCTCAGCTGCTGCACCGGCAACCCCACCAGCCGACGTGTGGCCGCCACCAGCACCACGGCCAGCAGCGCAAGCGCCACGGCCAGACCCAGCCACAGCCAGGTGAGTACATAGCGCGCCTCGCCCATCATTTCAGTCAGGGGTGCCTCGGCAACGATGGCCCAGGACCAGGGCTTGTAACGCTCTATTGCCACGAAGCGCGTTGCGCGGTCACCCTCTGCACTGCGGCGTGGTGACCACTTCGACTCCAGATTGCCGGCCTGCTCGATGGCTGCCAGCGAAGCCAGCCAGGTCTTGGCGTCATCGTCCTTTTCATCCACCTTCAGCGATTTGCCGGCGCCGGGCAGGCCAAAGACACTGCCACGCGCAGGGCCCGACGAGAGGTTGACGGCATACACGGCACCCGAGGTGAAGAGTTTTTGCGCTGCCATCACGGTTTCGAGCTTGCCCAGAATGGCGCCGATGTCGGAGCCGATGTACAAAATCCCGATGGTGCGGTTGCCTTCACGAATGGGCTCGTACACGGACATGTACTCGCGGCCAAACAGGCTGGCACGGCCGACATAGGTTTTGCCCTCATTCATCAGGGCATAGGCCGGGTGGTTGCGGTCCAGCAACGTCTTGAAGGCACGCTCACCATCCTGCTTTTTGACCGAGGTCGTCACGCGGATGAAGTCGTCCCCCGTGCGCGCAAAGATGGTGGCCGTGGCACCCCCGCTGATTTTGAGAAACTGGTCCACCACATTGAAGTCACCGTTGAGAGCCGCACCCTCATACGACAGCACGGCCTCGGCCTTGCCATCTGCCCCGGGCACTTCGGCCACTTCAAACTTGCCCGGGAAATTGGCTTTGAAAATGGCGAAATCATGGTGGGCCTGGTCTTGCGCGGTCTCGTCAAAGGTTTGCACCAGCGCGCGCACCTGTGCGGCATATCGGCTCACCTCTTCGGTAGACATGCGGCCAAAATCTTTCCAGAGCAGGCCGCTGACGATACCCATGGTGATCAGCAAGACCACCAGCAAGCTGACCAACGCAGCCAGTGACAGCTTGAAGGCTACAGAGCGGTGGGCCGCAGGCTTGGGCCCAGATGTGGGGGCGCTAGTCGACGTGGGGTTCATGGGGTTATTTCCGCTCCGGGGTTATCTGCACAAAGCTTGTTTTCGGTTCAATTGACAGGTGTCCATACACGGACCGCCGCAGACAAACCCTGTTGCAGCGTCAGAAACTTGTGTAATAGATGCACAAAAATTGCATCTAGTGGTAAACCCGCAGTCTTACAAAATCAATCTTTGCTGGCTCTCAAACACCCGGGGCTCTGTGGTAAGCGGGTCCACAAACTCCAGCGACCGCGCCAGCAGCTGCAGCGGCCGCGAATAGTCGCCCTCGGGCGGGTCGTTGACCACCGGGTAGAACGGGTCGTTGCGCAGCGGCAGCCCCAGCGCCGCCATGTGCACGCGCAACTGGTGGCGCTTGCCGGTGATGGGCGACAGGCGGTACAGCGCCCACACGCCAGCCACCTGCAGCACCTGCATGTGGGTGTGGCTGTTGGGCTCACCGGGCACTTCGTGCATGCGAAAAAACTGTGGGCTTTCCTCCAGGCGGCTGCGGTGGTCTCGCGGAAAGTGCACATCGCCGTGCCAGGGCGCAACGGCGTCGTAGTGCTTGGTGATCTGGCGGTCGCGAAACAGCGCCTGGTAAACGCCACGCGTGCGCTGCTGTACCGAGAAAAGCACCAGCCCGGCGGTGTCCCGGTCGATGCGGTGCAAGGGCGACAGCTCGGGCAGCCCCAGGCGGCGCTTGAGGCGCACCAGCAGCGTTTGCTGCAGATACCGCCCCGATGGCGTCACAGGCATGAAATGCGGCTTGTCGGCCACCAGCAGGTGCTCGTCCTGGTAAAGCACCGTTTCTGCAAAAGGCAGAGCGGACTCAGCCTGCAGGTGACGGTAGTAATACAGGCGAATGCCCCCTTCAAATGGCCGGTGCGGCAACACGGCCACACCGCGCTCGTCCACCACATCCCCCGCTTGCATGCGCTGCAGCCATTCGCTGCGCTGCACGCCCGGCAGGCGCTGGGCCAGAAAATCCAGCATGCTGCCCTGCCCTTGCGAAGGCAGCACCACGCAACTGGGGCCCACGCCGTCGCGCAGGGGCAAGACAAAGGCATGGCGAGGGTTGTGCATGGCGTGCGGATTTTAGGGCGCGCCAACTGCAGGGCGCGCGGTGCTGTGCCGGGGCTGTAGGACAACTGCGCCAATACGCCTTTCATCCTGCGGGATCGTCCAAAAAGCGCACGCTGCGGGCTAGCATGGCTTCTCCATGACAGAACCCCAGACTGATACCAACACCGTTCCGGCATCGGCCCCCTCAAAGCCCGTGACGCCATCGCGACGCGCTAGAGGGCAGCGCTTGGCGCTGGGCC
This sequence comes from Acidovorax defluvii, assembly GCA_003268905.1. Lineage (GTDB taxonomy): Bacteria > Pseudomonadota > Gammaproteobacteria > Burkholderiales > Burkholderiaceae_C > Acidovorax > Acidovorax defluvii. Next base: position 32,369 of record QLTU01000011.1, on the reverse strand, counting down.
TGGCAGGCGGCTTGGTCGGGCTGTTGGTGATTGGCGGCATCGTGCTCACCCAGCTTGACTGGAACCGCGCAAAACCCTGGCTGAACCAGACCCTGAGCGACGCCACAGGCCGCCATGTTGCAGTGGAAGGCGATCTCTCGGCCACCTGGCAGTGGCCACAAACGCTGGACGATGGCTGGCGCCGCTGGGTGCCTGGTGTCACGCTGCAAGGGGCGCAGCTGGTCATGCAAGACCCAGCCGGTTTTGCCCGCCCCGGCAAGGCAGCCGGGCCCCGGCCCATGGCCCGGGCCGAAACGGCCCGCGCATCGCTGCGCCTCTTGCCCCTGCTGGCGCGCGAGGTGGCCATCGACACCCTCGAACTCACCGGCCCCGACATCGCCCTGGCCCGCCTCGGCGACGGCCGCAACAACTGGACCTTTGAGACCCAGCGCGCTCCTGGCGACACCACGCCGCGCTGGACGGTCAGCATTGACCGGCTGGTGGTGCGCAAGGGACAGCTTGCCTACGCGGATGCGGGCAGAGACCTGAACCTGAGCGCGCACATCGACACCATCAACGAAGCTGCACCAGCCACTGAAACCGAAGGCCCGGCAATGCCCGCCTCGGCGACCGCATCCTCAACTGCCAGCCCAGCCGCGGCCCCGGTCTATGGCGTGCGCTTTGACCTGAAAGGCACGCTGGGCAAGGCCCGCATCGAGGGCGAGGGCAAGGCAGGCCCCGTGCTCTCGCTGCGCAACAAGGAGGTGAACTACCCGCTGCAATTTACCGCCAGAGCCGGCAGCCTGGAGACCGCCGTCGAAGGCATTCTGGCCAACCCCGGCGCGCTGTCGGGCATGGACCTGCAGGTGATGCTCAAGGGCGCCAGCATGGCCGACCTGTATGCGCTGACCGGTCTGGTGCTGCCCAACACACCCGCCTTCCAGACCCGGGGCCGGTTGCAAGGCAGCCTGCAGCCGGGCCGGGCGGTGTGGGACTACCGCGATTTCACCGGCACCGTGGGCCAGAGCGATCTGCATGGCCATCTGCGCTTTGCGTCGGGAGCGCCGCGCGGCAAGCTGTCGGGCAGCGTCACCTCCCGGCAGTTGCGCCTGGCGGACCTGGGGCCCGTGCTCGGCACGGCCTCCACACCGACCTCCAGCGCGGGCCGCAGCGGCAAAGTACTGCCCGATGCCCCGTTTGCCACCGACCGCTGGAACGCCATGGACATGGACCTGAAATTCTCGGGGCAGCGTGTGATCCGGCCCGGCAGCCTGCCGCTGGAAGACCTCAGCGTGCACGCCCTGCTCAGCGATGCCGTGCTGCGCCTGGACCCGCTGCACTTCGGCGTGGCCAAGGGCCAGATCGAGTCAAAAGTGGTACTGGACAGCCGCAACAAACCGCTGACCGTGCGGCTGGACACGCGGGTGCAAAACCTACGACTGGCTTCGCTGTTTCCCGAGGTCGAGCTCACCAAAAAAAGCCTGGGCCGGCTCGATGGCGCGATGGCACTCAACGGCAAGGGCAAATCGGTGGCGCAATGGCTGGGCACCAGCAGCGGCGAAGCCCGCCTGTATGTGCGCGACGGCACCCTGAGCCGCGAACTGCTCAACCGCGCCGCGCTCAACGTGGGCAGCGTCGTGGTGGCCAAGCTGTTTGGCAACGACAAAGAGGTGCAATTGCGCTGCGCCGTGGCCGACCTGGCCGTGCGCGAAGGCGTGGCCACGGTGCGCACCGGCAAGCTCAGCACCAACGAGGCCATTGTGGACGCCAGCGGCACCATCGATATGACACAGGAGCGCCTGAACCTGCACATCAAGCCTGAATCGCTGCAGTGGAAGTTCTTCTCGCTGCGCACCCCGCTGTATGTGCGCGGCAGCTTTGCCAATCCCGATGTGGGTGTGGAACCCGGCCCGCTGCTGCTGCGCGCAGGCGCGGCGATCGCGGCGGCAGTGGTGGCCCCGGCAGCGCTGGCGCTGCTGCCCGTGACAGTGCCGGGCGCCGACGACGATGCGCAGTGCGCCCCCCTGCTGGCGCAGGCCACACAACCGGTCAAGGCGGGCCGTGCGGGCAAGCCCGAAAGCAGCCGGACAAGCAATCAACTCGCGGAGCATCCCACACGCTAAGTCCTGTCCGACAGCGTGCGGGGCACAGCCCAGCATGCAGGTCCCAACGGCGAACAGATTTCAAAGAATGGTGGTCAAACAGCTTAGGCGCTTGGCGCATAAGAGCGGTTTCAAGTTCAAATGAGCCAACGATTCAACGCACCGAATCAAACCGCAGATCAGCCTCGCCAAATGCTCGCAGTAAACCTCAATGGGCTCTCGCCACAGCCCGGATTCATCTGGGCAGGCCCATTGCGCTAGTCGGCAACCAAACCCAGACACCATTGGATAAAGACGCACAGATAGTCTGCGTCAGGGAAGTACGGGCGCAAAAGCCTTTTGATCTTCTCATCGACTACCTTCGGGCACATAGACGACCATGGGGCACGCGAACGCCAGGCCCGCCACCGCAACGCCGCCCGCCTTCACAGCTTCACCCCGCCACAAGGCACTCGCGGCGCAGCAGGGCCAGCGCGTCGTGCATCTGGTAATCCATGTCGCTGCCCAGTGTTTTGGCCGAGTCCTGCAAAAAACTGTTCCACATATCGATGTAGTCTGCCTGATACGCGCCTGGCGCATGGCTGCGAATAAAGTCTATCGCCAGTTCGGGTTGCAGTCCGCTTTTACGGATCTTGCGCACAAGGCTGGCGGCGGTTTTTTCGGTCAGCAGCGTCTTTTTGGGTGCCCCTGCGGCAAGGCAAAGGAACAGCGTGAGCAGCGAGTGCTCGTCTTCGTTGCCCTGGGTGGTTTTTGTCCACGTCTTGCTGGCGGGCTGGGTAGGCTCACCGCCTTCTTGCAGCGCATCCAGGCTGCGATGGTAGTGGTCCACCTCGGCCAGCGGGTCGTCGAGCAAGAAGTATCGGGCACGAAAAGCGCCGGTCGGGCGCAGCAGGCTGCGCAGCAGATTGGTGGCATCCAGCAACTTGGGCAGGTCGGCCAGCACGCTGGCGCAATGCGTCTGCATCACCGCGCGCAGGTCTGCGGGCAAGCCGGCTGGCAGCAGCAGTTGCTTGGGCGCCGCCAGCTTTTTCTTGCGCAGCGCCGTCACCAGCTTCTCCAGGGCCACGGCGTTGGGCCACTCGCCCAGCTGCATGGCTTTGGGCGCCAGGGCCTGCATGAGCAGACCGGTGCGGATGACGGCCTCGGCATCGGCGCCTGCGGCTTCCAGCTCGTCGGTATCCAGCTCGAATTGCTCGGCCAGCCACTGTGCGGCACGGATGGCGTGGGCAATCTGGCTGCGGCGAGCCAGTTCGGCCTGGTAGTCGGTGTAACTGCGCAGCGACCACAAAGCCAGCAGAGGCGTTTGGGCATCGGCGTAACCGGCCATGCCGAAATTGCTGCTCTCGGGCATGGCGATCAGGCGCTTGAGCATGTCGGAGCCGCCCTTGGAGCGCGACAGGAACGAATGGTCGCGCAACGAGATGGCCGCCTTGGTCAGATCACCATCGGTGGTGTCGAGCAAATACAGGCTGATGAGGTTGACCATGCGGTCACGGGCTTTTTCGAGTTCGGGCCGCAAAAATTCACTGCCAAAGTAGCGGGCGATCTGCACCATGCCTTTGGGGGCATCGGCGCAGATGGCGACCAGCCTTGCCGCATCCAGAATTCCGTGCTGCACACCGTGCACCAGGGCTTTTTCAAAGAACGGGCGGGCGTCGTGCAGTTGCAGCGCCGCAGTAGTAGATGCCATCATTTCGATACCAGTTGTTCAAGGCGCAACGCGACGCCCGAGGCCGTTGAAACTGGCGCGGCAAAGACGAGCGGCCGCCGCGCAAGGGCCGCCCCGCCGCGCTGGCGGCGTCCCCCTCTGGGGGAAGGCGCGAAGCGACTCAGGGGGGACATGCTAAATCGCGGATTCTTCGTCAGAAGCGCGGGCCGCCGGGGTCGCCTTGCCGCGATCGGTGTCGCTGGTTTCAAACTTGCCGTCGTCTTCTTCGGCCAGCTCATCGCCCTCTTCCATGCCCATGTCGTGGGCACGCGCCTTGGCGCGCAGCACCAGCAGCGTTTCGATAAAGAGGTCGCGGCATTCGTAGCGCAGCAGCCAGGCCAGCTGCATCCAGTCGCGGTCGGCCACTTCGTCCTGGTCGATGCGGGGCTGCACGTAGCCCGATGCCAGCAACTCGTCATCGCTCAAGGTGGGGCCGTAGTCTTCGGTGGCGTCAAAAGTGCCGGTGCGGGCAAAAGCCTCGATGCGGCTCCACTTCTCGGCAAAGTAATTGGCCAGGGCCTCGCTGCCGCCTTCCAGATCACCAATCGCCGTCAAAAACTCCACCGGGTCGGCGTCGTCCCGAAAAATAACGGCGTTGACCATGTTGCGCAGGTGCGTGTGGGTGAGATCCTTGTATTGCTTTTCCAGCACCATGGCGCGCGCAAACTGCTCGGGCGTGACCAGCAGGTTGACGACAGATGCCTTGGAATCGTCGTACTCGCGCATCACGGCCAGCACGTCTTTGGGTGCCAGCTGGTCCAGCACGACCATCAGGGCGTTGTCGCCTTCGGTGTCGGCCAGGTCGGCCAGCGCCGACTCGGCGCCCACGATGTCGCCGGCGGCAATCAGGCTGGTGGTTTTGGTGATGAGGGCCAGGTGGTTCATGTACGGAAAATCTCAGTCTTTGCGGTCAAAGCCTACCTCGGCCAGCCAGTTGGAGCTGGCCTCGTCACGGGTGCGGCTGTTGCGCGGGTCGGCAGCATCGTCAGCGCTCAGGGCGTTGTAGTCATCGTCGTGCTCGGCCCCATCCTCAGCGTCTTCATCGGCATCGTGATCGGTATCGCCCTGCGCGGCCGCCGGTGCCAGACGGGCATGCTGGTGCAGATACTCCAGCCCTGCCGCCACGACCATGAAAGCGGTTCCTCCGGGCTCGCGCAAAACGGTTTGAGCCAGGCTGGCGGCCCAAGGTTCCAGCGAGACCGCGCCCGTCAGCGTGCCCCACTCGGGCAGGTTGTCGGCCCCCTGGCTGAGCAAGTGCTCCATCACCGACGGCTTGGCAAAACGGAAGCCCTGATGAAAGACCACCGCCACCATCTCGGGCGCCAGCTCCATCATCTTCACCAGGAAACCGATTTCAGAGCGCTTTTCTGCCAGCCGCTTGCGCAGCACATCCTTGCCCTCCGAGTCCGAAACCAGGTCGTCCAGCTCGGCCTGGTAGGCCGAACGCAAGTCATAAAAGTAGGAAGAAAGTTTCACGAAGGAAGAATGCTCTTGAAATAGGTTTGCCAGATGTCTTGCGCGGTTTGCAGGGGGTCGTCCAGCAGGTTGCGGCGGCGGTTGTCGTCGTAAGCCTGGCGGGCCTCGTCGTCCGACAGGACTTCGTAGGCCTTTTGCACGGCCTGAAAGCGCTGTGCCGCGTCGGGCGCATCGTTCTTGTCCGGGTGATAAAAGGAGGCTTTCTGGCGAAAGGCCTTCTTGATGTCGGACAGCGACGCGTTGGCGCTCAGCCCAAGGGCTGCGTAATGGTCTGCGGTCATGGATTGCTTACATGGGCGCGCTGGCCGGTGTAATGGCCAGCGCGCCAGGGCGGGAATAGGCGGTCAGCTGCCCAGGCTCACAAAGACGTTCTGCACGTCGTCGTTGGCATCAATGGCCGCCAGAAAGCTCTCAACCTCTTCGAGCTGCTCGGGCGTCAGGTTGGCGGGGTTCACCGGGTTCTTGGGCTTGTAGCCCAGCTTGGCCGACAGCACGGTAAAGCCCTGCGCCGGTAGCGCGCGGCTGACCAGGTCCAGGTCGGTCGGGTCGGTCCAGAAGGTGGTGGTGCCTTCTTCGTCGCCCGCTTCAAAGTCTTGCGCGCCGGCTTCAATGGCGGCCAGCTCGGGGTCGGCGCCGGGGGTAGCGGGTTCGGCTTCGATCATGCCCACATGGTTGAAATCCCATGCCACCGACCCCGAGGTGCCCAGCTGGCCCTTGCGAAACAGCACGCGCATCTCGGGCGCGGTGCGGTTGACGTTGTCGGTCAGGCATTCGACCATCACGGCCACCTGGTGGGGGGCAAAGCCCTCATAGATGACGCGCTCGAAATGGACGGCCTCGTCCCCGATACCGGCACCCTTCTTGATGGCGCGCTCCAGGGTGTCCTTGGGCATCGAGACCTTGCGGGCCTGCTCGACCACGAGGCGCAGGCGCGAATTGCCGGCAGGGTCGGCCCCGCCACGCGCAGCCACCATGATTTCCTTGGCCAGCTTGCCAAACAGCTTTCCTCTGGCGTCTGCGACTTGTGCCTTACCTTTTGCTTTCCACTGGGCGCCCATGGCGAATGTTCCTTGGTGTTGTGGCGCTCCATGAACCTGTTCAATGGCGCCTGGTTTTGTGTCTGGGCCGGCTGCACGCGGGAGTTTCCAGAGAAAACCTGGCACGCAACCGAACCCTGTAGATTACCACCCGGCGATTCGCCTCATCTTTTGGCATGTGGAGTGAACGAAGCGGGTTAACCTGCTGACTGCCCTCCGCGCCTCCAGTTCGACAGGGCACTGGCAAGCGCGGCCCCACGCCGCTGCAACGGGCCCATCTGCACAATGGATACCAGCGGGCGCCAACGGACGCTTTCTGACCACCATCCACACGGAGTTTCTCCCTTGCTCAACACCCTCTGGCTGGGTTTTTTTGTCACCGCAGCCATCGCCGCACTGTCCCAATGGCTGGTGGGTGACAACGCCCAGATCTTTGCAGCCATGGTCGAAGCCCTGTTCTCCATGGCCAGACTGTCGGTCGAGGTGATGGTGCTGCTTTTTGGCACGCTCACGCTGTGGCTGGGTTTTTTGCGCATTGCAGAAAAGGCCGGCATCGTGAATGCCCTTGCGCGCTGGCTGGCGCCGCTGTTTGCGCGGCTCATGCCGGGCGTGCCGCGCGGCCACCCGGCCCTGGGCCTGATGACGCTGAACTTTGCCGCCAACGCGCTTGGGCTGGACAACGCCGCCACGCCCATGGGTCTGAAGGCCATGCGCGCGCTGCAAGAGCTGAACCCGCATCCCGACACCGCGACCAACGCGCAGATTCTGTTTTTGGTGCTCAACGCGTCATCGCTCACGCTACTGCCGGTCACCATCTTCATGTACCGCATGCAGCAGGGCGCGCCCGACCCGACGCTGGTGTTCCTGCCCATTTTGCTGGCCACGTCTGCCTCCACGCTGGTGGGGCTGCTCAGCGTGGCGGCGGTGCAGCGGTTGCCCCTGTTCAGCCCTGTGGTGCTGGCCTATCTGCTGCCGGTGGCCCTGGCACTGGCAGGCTTCATGGCGCTGTTGACCACGCTGAGCGCGGCGGCGCTGGCGCAGCTGTCTTCGCTGCTGGGCAACCTCACGCTGTTTGCGCTGGTGGTGCTGTTTGTATGCGTGGGCGCCTGGCGCAAGGTGGCCGTGTATGAGGCGTTTATCGACGGCGCCAAAGAGGGTTTTGATGTAGCCAAGGGCCTGCTGCCCTACCTGGTGGCCATGTTGTGCGCGGTGGGGGTGTTTCGCGCCTCGGGTGCGCTGGGCTATGTGCTGGATGCCATCCGCTGGTGCGTGGAGCAGCTGGGCATGGATGCGCGCTTTGTCGACGCCCTGCCCACGGCGCTGGTCAAGCCGTTTTCGGGCAGTGCGGCGCGCGCCATGCTGATCGAAACCATGCAGAGCCAGGGCGTGGACAGCTTCGCCGCGCTGGTGGCCGCCACCGTCCAGGGCAGCACCGAAACCACGTTTTATGTGCTGGCGGTGTACTTTGGGGCGGTGGGCATCCAGCGGGCACGCCATGCGGTGGCCTGCGCGCTGCTGGCAGAGCTGGCAGGGGTGGTGGCCGCCATTGTGGTGTGCTACCGGTTTTTTGGCTAAAATTCAAGCCAGATTGGCCTCTAGCCCTTATCCATAAAGCGCAAGCAGCTATTATTAATATAGCAACCAAGGATTTTGGCACCCGAGGCTGCGGCCCCTGCGAATGGTCTGGCAGCGCTTGCGCCCGGACACAGGGCGCAGTGGCGAGCGATCAGACCGCCGCAATGGCAGCCAGCGCCTGCTCAAAATCGGCCTGCAGATCCTGAAGCTCTTCCAGGCCGACCGACAGGCGAATCATGCTGTCGCCAATACCCATGGCGGCCCGCACTTCAGGCCCCGCCTCCCAAAAGATGGTGTGCGCCACCGGAATGATGAGCGTGCGCGTGTCGGCCAGGCCCGTGGCCTTGATGGGCAGCTGCAGGCGGTTGCACAGCGGCAGGCACTGGGCGGGGTCGCGCAGTTCGAATGACAGCAGCCACGAGCCCGCCTTGAGGTGCTTTTTGGCCTGCGCATATTGCGGGTGCGACTCCAGCAGCGGGTAATGCACCCGCGCCACGGCAGGGTGCTGCTCCAGCCACCGGGCCAGGGCCAGCGCGGTGGCGCTGGTGCGGTCCATGCGCAGGGCCAGCGTTTCGGCGCCCAGCGCAATCTGGTGCGCGGCATGGGACGACAAGGCACCGCCCATGTCGCGCAGGCCTTTCTTGCGCACCTGTTGCAGACCCCAGCCCTTGGCATTGCCCTTGCGATAGGCCGGAAAGATGTTTGGGTAAGTGCTCCAGTCAAAAACACCGGTGTCGATCACGGCGCCGCCCAGCGCATCGCCCTGCCCACCGATGCTCTTGGTGAGCGAATGCACCACCAGCCCGGCTCCCACCGTGCCCGGACGAAACAGATACGGCGAGGCCACCGTGTTGTCCACCACATAGAGAAGCCCGCGCTGTTTGCACAGTGCGCCAATGCCTTCGAGGTCGGGCATCTGCGTGCCGGGGTTGGCGATGGTTTCGACAAACACCATGCGCGTGTGCGGCCGCACGGCGGCAGCCACCTGCGCGGCATCCGTCACGTCCACCGTGGTGACCTCGATGCCCAGGTCGGCCAGGGTGCCAAACACGCTGTTGGTGTTGCCAAACACGAACTTGCTGGCCACCAGATGGTCCCCCGCCTTGAGCAGCGTAAGAAAAATGGCGCAGATGCCTGCCATGCCGGTGGAAAAGACGATGGCGCCCTGCCCCTGCTCCATCTGCGTGAGCTTGGCCTCCAGCGCCGCCGTGGTGGGAGTTCCCTGGCGGGCATAGTTGAAGCCGCCCTTGGCGGTGCCCTGGAACACGGCAATGAGGTCTTCCACCTTGTCAAAGCCGTACTGCACCGAGGTGTGAACAGGCTGGTGAATGGCGCCATGCTCGGCACCGCCCCGCCGGTCGGCATGCACGATCTGGGTGGTGAAATGGGGGTTCTGCGGTGTCGTCATAAAAGGTTGCGGATGATTGTCGGCTTGCAATGGGCGCTGTAGCGTGAAACCGGCGCGCCCCAAATGCCAGCGCACCCGTGGAACTGGCTTTGCCAGGCCACTGGGTGCGTCCCCCTCGGGGGGAAGGCGCGCAGCGCCTCAGGGGGGTCAGCGTTCAGGCGCGATGTGCTCGGCGTAATCGTACAGGGCGCCCAGAATCTCCTGGGTGCGATCGTCGTCGGCGGTTTCCGAGATCTGGTCGATTTCGGTGAACAACTGCTCCACGGTGCGCGCCCCGCCCGCACCGTCGAACAGGCAGGCTGCGCGGTGCGCCTCCCAGCGCTCGGCCTCTTCGGGCGACAGGGTGTCCGGGAAGTTGCGGGCCCGGTAGCGCCACACCAGCTCGGCCAGGCGCGGGTCATCAAAGCCCGTGCGCGCGGTGGCCAGCTTCGCCCCGCTCATGGTGCGCAAGTCGTTCAGGTGGCGGCGGTCGCTATTGCCCACAAATCCGCCATACAGGTCCTGGTCCACATCGGGGGCAGGCTCGGCCGGGCGGGCAAACACGGCGGGCCAGATGCCGCTCATGTCCGGCAAGGCCCGCGCCATGTCGGCATGCTGCGCCGCCTGGGCCAGATCCATGCCCCAGCGCTGCGCCAGCGCAGGGGTGAGCGTGTTCACATTGCCCACCACCATGGGTGATTTGTTCAGGTGGATGGTCTTGATGGGCAGGCGCGTGGTGCCCTCGGGCAAGTCGGCCGCCCTGGAGAACATGCGCAAGCGGATCTCGTCAGCCCCCAGCGTGGCCAGTTCGCGCGGGTCATGGGCGAGGTCCCAGGCAATCACCTCGTTCTTGTTGGTGGGATGGCTGGCCAGCGGCCACATCACCGCGAGGCAACCGCGCTCGGCAGGGAACATGCCCGACACATGCAAAAACGGCCGTGCCGTGAGGGCCGTTGCCGGCAGGCGCAACTCGGCGGCCACGCGGTCTTTCTTGTGCAGCGACAGGGCAAAGTCAAACAGCTTGGGGTTGTGCTGGCGGATCAGCCGCGCCAGCGCAATGGTGGCGCGCACGTCCGACAGCGCATCGTGCGCAGCCTCGTGCAACAGGCCGTTGGCTTTGGACAGATGCTCCAGCTTGAAGCTCGGTGTGCCGTCTTCCTTTTTGGGCCAGGCAATGCCGTCCGGCCGCAGCGCATAGGTCATGCGCACCACGTCCAGCAGATCCCACCGGCCGCACTGGTTTTGCCACTCGCGCGCGTAGGGGTCGATGAGGTTGCGCCAGAACATGAAGCGCGTGATCTCGTCATCAAACCGGATGGTGTTGTAGCCCACGCCAATGGTGCCCGGCTGCGCAAATTCAGCCTCGATGCGATTGGCAAAGGCGTGCTCGGGCACGCCCTTTTCCAGACACAGCTGCGGCGTGATGCCGGTGATGAGGCAAGACTGCGGGTCTGGCAGATAGTCGTTGGCCGGCTGGCAGTAAAGCATCAGCGGATCGCCGATTTCGTTCAGTGCGGCGTCGGTGCGGATGGCCGCAAACTGCGCCGGCCGGTCGCACCGGGTGTTGGCACCGAAGGTTTCGTAGTCGTGCCAGAGAAAGGTGTGGGGGGCCATGGTCTAGGGGCAAACAAGGGCGAAGGGCCAACTGTAACCGGGTTTAGAGGCTATTTTTGCCCCTAGCGCATACAGATAAAGCGCGAACAGCTATCAAAATAGTAGTGAAAGTGGGTCATGCGGATTGCCACCACATCACGCCGTGATACACCTGCAACGCTGCACCAGCGCTGCTGCGCGGGACAATGGCGCATGCACAGCACCCCAAACGCCCCCTCCAGCTCCTCTCGCCACCGCACTCCCCTCGTTGCGCCACTCTCGCTTGCCACACTGGTGGCGGCCATGGCCCTGGCAGGTTGCGCCTCGGCGCCGGCTTCCGAAAGCCTCCCCGACAGGCTGGCAAAGCCGCAGCCAACGGCCTTGGCGCCTGCGGCCAACAGTGCGCAGGTTTCCGCGCCGGTTGGCACGGCTTCCGAAGTACCCCCTGAAGAAGGATTCGACGCCTGGCGCACCACGTTTTCCAGACAAGCCCTGGCGGCGGGTATTGCGCCCCAAACCGTGCGCGAAGTGCTGGGCAGCGCGCAATGGCAACCTCGCGTGGTGGAGCTGGACCGTGCCCAGCCCGAATTCACCCGCACGCCCTGGGCCTACCTGGACAGCGCCGTGTCGCCGCAGCGCATTGCACAGGGCCAGGCCATGCGGGCGCAGCACCACGCCGCACTGGACGCTGCCGCCACTCGCCACGGGGTACCCGCCGCAGTGATCACGGCCATCTGGGGCATGGAGAGCAACTACGGCAGCAACTTTGGTACCTACCGCGCGGTGGACGCGCTTGCCACGCTGGCTTACGACGGGCGCCGCCGCGCCTGGGCGCAAGCCGAGCTGCTGGCCGCGCTGCGCATCGTGGACCAGGGCGACATCCCGGCCGATCGCATGGTCGGCTCCTGGGCGGGCGCCATGGGGCACACGCAGTTTCTGCCCTCGGTGTTTCTGGCCTACGCCGTGGATGCCGACGGCGACGGCCATCGTGACATCTGGGGCAGCATTGCCGATGTCACGGCGTCCACGGCCCATTTTCTGGCGCGCATGGGCTGGAAAAGTGGCCAGACCTGGGGCGTCGAAGTGCAACTGCCCGCCGGGTTTGACTACGCACGCGCCGAAATCAGCACCCGCCAGAACAGCGCAGCATGGGCGGCAGAAGGCGTTCGCACGCTGGACGGGCAACCCCTGCCCGAGGTGGGTGCAGCCTCCATCATCACGCCCGCAGGCGCACGCGGCCCAGCGTTTTTGGTGGGCACCAATTTACGCACCATCCTGCGGTACAACAACTCCGTCAACTACGCGCTGGGCGTGGGCCTTCTGGCACGCCAGATCGACGGTGGCCCACCCGTTGCCACGGCGTGGCCCCGCGACATTGCCCCCCTGAATCGCGACCAGCTGCGCCAGCTGCAGGAGGCACTCAATGCAAAGGGTTTTGACGCGGGTGTGCCAGACGGCGTGATGGGCCCGGCAACACGCGCAGGCCTGCGCCATTTTCAGCAGAGCATCGGCACCGTGGCCGACGGATATCCCACGCACGCGCTGCTTGAGCGGCTGCAGGCACCCCGGTAAACAGAGCGCCCGCGCACAGGCGCAGCACCGGTTCAGAACGCTCTGCCACCATAAAAAAAGCCCGGGGTTTGCGCCACGGGCTTTGGGGTGGGTGCCTCGCGATGGGGGCACACCGGCTGCGAGCGGGGTCGTAGCGCAATCAGTCGGCGGTGGCCTCTTCGGGTTCAGCGGGCTCCGACTTGGCCGAGCGCTCTTTCTTGGGCAGCGGCTGGATGTCCAGCATCACTTCAGACGTTTCCACGCCCTTGTCGTCCGTCTTGACCTCGATGTCCACGGTCAGGCGGCCGCCATCCTGCAAGCGGCCAAACAGCAGCTCATCGGCCAGGGCGCGGCGAATGGTGTCCTGGATCAGGCGCTGCATCGGGCGGGCGCCCATCAGCGGATCAAAGCCCTTCTTGGCCAGGTGCTTGCGCAGCGTGTCGGTGAAGGTGACCTCCACCTTCTTCTCGGCCAACTGGGTTTCGAGCTGCAGCAGGAACTTGTCCACCACGCGCAGAATGATCTGCTCGTCGAGCGCCTTGAAGTTGACGATGGCGTCCAGCCGGTTGCGGAACTCGGGCGTGAACAGGCGCTTGATGTCGCCCATCTCGTCGCCCGCCTGCCGCGGGTTGGTGAAGCCAATGGTCGCCTTGTTCATGGTCTCGGCGCCCGCGTTCGTGGTCATGATGATGAGCACGTTGCGGAAGTCGGCCTTGCGCCCGTTGTTGTCGGTCAGCGTGCCGTGGTCCATTACCTGAAGCAGGACGTTGAAGATGTCCGGGTGCGCCTTCTCGATTTCATCGAGCAGCAGCACGGCGTGCGGCTTCTTGGTGATGGCTTCGGTGAGCAGGCCGCCCTGGTCGAACCCCACATAGCCCGGAGGTGCGCCAATCAGGCGGCTCACGGCATGGCGCTCCATGTACTCCGACATGTCAAAGCGGATCAGTTCGATACCCATGATGTAGGCCAGCTGCTTGGCCGCCTCGGTCTTGCCGACGCCGGTGGGGCCGCTGAACAGGAACGAGCCGATCGGCTTGTCGCCCTTGCCCAGACCCGAGCGCGCCATCTTGACCGCGCTGGCCAGCACTTCCAGGGCTTTGTCCTGACCGAACACGACGCTTTTCAGGTCGCGCTCCAGCGTCTGCAGCTTGCCACGGTCGTCGTTGCTGACGTTGGCGGGAGGAATGCGCGCGATCTTGGCCACGATCTCTTCGATCTCGGCCTTGCCGATGGTCTTTTTGCGCTTGCTCGGCACCATGATGCGCTGGGCCGCACCGGCTTCATCGATCACGTCGATGGCCTTGTCGGGCAGGTGGCGGTCGTTGATGTACTTGGCGCTCAGTTCGGCCGCAGCCTGCAGGGCGGCCGCAGCGTATTTCACACTGTGGTGCTCTTCAAAGCGCGACTTCAGGCCCTTCAAGATGTCGATGGTTTCCTGCACCGTGGGCTCGACCACATCCACCTTCTGAAAGCGGCGCGACAACGCGGCGTCTTTCTCAAAGATGCCACGGTATTCCGTGAAGGTGGTGGCGCCAATGCACTTGAGCTGGCCGCTGGAAAGCGCCGGCTTGAGCAGGTTGGACGCATCCAGCGTGCCGCCCGACGCAGCGCCGGCACCGATCAGGGTGTGGATCTCGTCGATGAACAGAATGGCATTGGGCTTGTCCTTGAGCGACTTGAGCACGCCCTTGAGGCGCTGCTCAAAATCGCCGCGGTACTTGGTGCCCGCCAGCAGCGCGCCCATGTCGAGCGAATACACCACGGCCTCGGCCAGAATTTCAGGCACGTCGTTTTGCGTGATGCGCCAAGCCAAGCCCTCGGCAATCGCCGTCTTGCCCACGCCGGCCTCGCCCACCAGCAGCGGGTTGTTCTTGCGGCGGCGGCAAAGGATCTGGATCGTGCGCTCTACCTCGTAGTGGCGGCCAATCAGCGGGTCGATCTTGCCTTCCTTGGCGAGCTGGTTCAGGTTCTGGGTGAACTGCTCCAGCGGAGACGCTTTCTCACTGCGCTCCGAACCGCCGCCCTCCTCGCCTTCAGCCTGGTTCTCGGCCTTGGCCGGCTCTGGCGGCTCGCCTTTTTTGATGCCGTGGGCAATGAAATTGACCACGTCCAGGCGCGTCACGCCCTGCTGGTGCAGGTAGTACACGGCGTGCGAGTCTTTTTCGCCAAAGAGGGCCACGAGCACGTTGGCACCGTTGACCTCTTTCTTGCCGTTGCCGGTGGACTGCACATGCATGATGGCGCGCTGGATCACCCGCTGGAAACCCAGTGTGGGCTGGGTGTCCACTTCGTCCGATCCGGCAACCTGCGGCGTGTTGTCTTTGATGAAGTTCGACAGTGATGACCGCAGATCATCGATATTGGCCGAACATGCACGCAGCACCTCGGCTGCGCTGGGGTTATCGAGCAGTGCAAGCAACAGATGCTCCACGGTGATGAACTCGTGGCGCTGCTGGCGGGCCTCAACAAAGGCCATGTGCAAGCTGACTTCCAGTTCCTGGGCAATCATGTGAACTCCTTTGTGCTTGCGTGGAAGAGATAACTGTAGATCGGGACGAGAAACCTGTTATTCAACAGGCTCACTGACACATTGCAGTGGATGGCCCGCCTTGAGGGCGGCCTCCAGCACTTGGTCGACCTTGGTGGCGGCCACATCGCGTGAATACACGCCACAGACGCCTTTGCCGTCGAGGTGTATCTTCAGCATGATCTGGGTGGCCTGCTCGCGGTCCTTGCTGAAAAACTCCTGCAGCACCACGATGACGAACTCCATGGGGGTGTAGTCGTCATTGAGCATGACCACCTGGTACATCTGCGGCGGCCGGGTCTTTTGCACGCGTCTTTCGAGCACGACCGAACCGCCATCATCCTTCGCTGGCCGGGTAACGGGCAGCGCGACGGGGGGAGAAGGTGGTTTTGTTGCCATGAATTTCATTCTAGCGACCCGGGAGCATCGCTGCCGACAGTGATATCTGATGACGGCCGGGTGTTTTTCAACCGCGTCCAGAGCGCCCACCCAAAAATGCCGGGGTCACTCATAGATCACAACGGCCGAGCCCGTGCCCACCTGTGCGCTCCAGGCTGCCAGTGCCGCGTCCGTGGGATAAAACCGGCTGGCATCGCCCAGTTGCAGTTCGGCCACCGCGGCGCCCTGCTCTGCGACACAGCGCACGCCCATGCGCACGCGCAGTCCATGCAGCACAGTGCCCTGCTCCGACTCTTCACGGCAGGGCGGAAACTCCTGCACCAGACGTGGCACTTCGGGGGATTTGTCCCCCACCACCACATGGAGGTATTTGCCAAACCGTGCGCGTGCACCGGCCATATCCCAAACCTGCTGAACCTTCACGCGCAGCCCCCCGCTGAAATGGTCCAGCTGCAGGCGCCCCATCATCACCACAAACTCGTCTTCCTTGAGCTGGTTGCGGTAGGTATTGAGCAGGGCTTCGTCGGCCGATGCCTCGATCACGCCCGACTTATCGTCCAGCCGGAACAAGCCCAGCTTGCCCCGCTGGCCGTTGATCACCCGGAAATCGCTGACGATGCCCGCAAGAATCTGGGGCTCGCGGCTGTCCAGCAATTCGTCGATCTGGGTGCGAACAAAGCGACGCACCTCTTGCGCCACCTCGTCGAAAAGATGGCCCGACAGATAAAAACCCACGGCCGTTTTTTCCTGGGTGAGGCGCTCCTTGATGCCCCAGGGAACCGCGTCCACCAGGTCAGGCTCCTGCGTGCTCGATCCGTGGGCGTCGTCGCCCATCATGTCGAACAGCCCACCCTGGTTGACATTGGCCAGCGTGGCCGCGGCAAAGTCAAAGGCTCGGTCAATTGACGCGACCATGGCAGCACGATTGAGGTTGAGTGAATCAAAGGCCCCCGCCTTGATGAGCGCTTCGACCGTGCGTTTGTTCAGGCGCGCCTTGTCCACCCGCACGCAAAAATCAAACAGACTCTTGAACGGACCCGTGGTGGAGCCCTGCGGCCCCTGGCCCCGCCCCTCACGGGCCGCAACGATGGCATCGATGGCATGCTGGCCCGTGCCCTTGACAGCCCCAAGACCGTAGCGAATGACTTTGTCGGTCACTGGTTCGAAACGGTAAGTGCCGCGGTTGACATCCGGTGGCTCAAAGGTCAGTCCGAAATTCTTTTGCGCATCTTCAAACAGAACCTTGAGCTTGTCGGTGTCATCCATTTCCACCGTCATGTTGGCGCAGAAGAACTCGGCCGTGTAATGCACCTTGAGCCAGCCGGTGTGGTAGGCCAGCAGCGAATAGGCAGCCGCGTGCGACTTGTTGAAACCGTAGCCCGCGAACTTCTCCATCAGGTCGAACACCTCGTCGGCCTTCTGCTCACTGATGTTCTTTTCTGCAGCCCCCTTGCGGAAGATGGCGCGGTGCTCGGCCATTTCCTCGGCCTTTTTCTTGCCCATGGCCCGGCGCAGCATGTCGGCGCCACCGAGAGAGTAGCCCCCCAGCACCTGAGCGGTCTGCATCACCTGCTCCTGGTACACCATGATCCCGTAGGTCTCTGACAGCACCTTTTCGACCAGCGGATGGGGATACTCCACCACTTCCTTGCCGTGTTTGCGGTTCACAAAGCTCGGTATCAGATCCATCGGGCCCGGACGGTACAAGGCATTCAGCGCAATGAGATCTTCGAGGCGGCTGGGCCTGGCTTCGCGCAGCATGCCCTGCATGCCGCGGCTTTCAAACTGGAACACCGCCTCAGTCTTGCCATCGGAAAAGAGCTTGTAGGTGGGCCCATCGTCAAGGGGAATGGTCTCGAAGCTGAAGTTCTCCTGCCCCTTGTGGCGCTTCATGATGAATTCGCGCGCAATCTCCAGAATGGTGAGTGTCGCCAGCCCCAGAAAGTCGAACTTCACCAGGCCGATGGCCTCCACGTCATCCTTGTCGTACTGACTCACGGCCGCCTCACTGCCCGGCTGCTGGTACAGCGGACAGAAATCGGTGAGCTTGCCCGGTGCAATCAGCACCCCACCGGCGTGCATGCCGATGTTGCGCGTCAAACCCTCGAGCTTTTGCGCCATCTCGATGACGGTCTTGACGTCTTCTTCCTTTTGCACCCGCTCCGCCAGCAGCGGCTCCAGTTCGAGCGCGTAGTTGTTCTTGTCGCCCTCTTTCTTGGGGTCAGGTGGGTAGGCCAGCGTATAGGACTGCCCCGGCTTGTTGGGCACCAGCTTGGAAATGCCATCACAAAAGGTGTAGCTCATGTCCATCACCCGGCCCACGTCACGAATGGCGGCCTTGGCGGCCATGGTGCCGAAGGTGGCGATCTGGCTTACCGCATCCTTGCCGTACTTGTCCTTCACGTAGTCGATCACGCGGTCGCGGTTCGCCTGACAAAAGTCAATGTCGAAGTCGGGCATCGACACACGCTCGGGATTCAAAAACCGTTCGAACAGCAGGTTGTATTCAAGCGGATCCAGATCGGTGATCTTGAGCGCATAGGCCACCAGAGACCCCGCACCTGAGCCCCGGCCAGGCCCCACGGGGCAACCGTGGGTTTTGGCCCACTGAATAAAGTCGCCCACAATCAAAAAGTAGCCCGGGAACCCCATCTTGAGAATGGTGTTGAGCTCGAACTCGAGCCGTTCCACATAGCGCGGCCGCTGCGCATTGCGTTTGGCTTCGTCGGGGAATAGCAGCCTGAGGCGGTCTTCCAGCCCCTCAAACGAAACATGGCGGAAGTAATCCTCCACTGACAGCACCTGCCCGTTCACGGGTGGGATGGGAAAATTGGGCAATTGCGGCTTGCCCAGCACCAGGCTGATGTTGCAACGGCGGGCAATTTCCACCGAATTGGCCAGGGCGGCAGGCAGGTCTTCAAACAGCGCCTGCATTTGCGCCGACGACTTGAAATATTGTTCGCGCGTGAACTTGCGCACCCGCCGCTGGTTGCCCAGAATTTCGCCCTCGGAGATGCAGACCCGGGCCTCATGGGCCTCGTAATCGTCGGCGGTGGCGAACTGCACGGGATGCGTGGCGACCACCGGCAAATTGAGCCGAGCCGCGAGTTGCACTGCGGCCACGACATGGGCCTCGTCGTCGGCGCGTCCCGCCCGTTGCACCTCCATATAAAAACGGTGCGGAAAGATGCCGGCCAGCCGGAGCGCCAGGTGCGCCGCACCAGCGTCATCGCCTTTCATGAGGGCTTGCCCCACTGGCCCCGCCTGGGCCCCGGCGATAGCGATCAACCCTTCGCCCAGCTCCTGCAACCACTCCCAGGTGCAAATGGCCTGGGCTTTGACCACGTTGCGGGTCCAGGCGCGCGCCAGCAATTCAGACAGATTCAGGTAACCCTGGTGCCCCTGCACCAGCAGCAATATGCGCGACGGCGCCGCTCCGGCCTCGCCTTCCACGAACACTTCGGCGCCCAGAATCGGCTTGACGCCCTTGCCGCGCATTTCCTTGTAGAACTTGATGGCACCAAAAAGGTTGCTGAGATCGGTAATGGCCAATGCGGGCTGGCCATCCTTGGCCGCTGCCTTGGCCAACTCATCGATGCGATTGGTGCCGTCAACGACGGAGAACTCGGTGTGCAGGCGAAGGTGAACAAACATGGGCCCCATTGTAGGAAGCCCCACCTGGTCCGGCATCGAAAATGACCCGATTCAGCGCGCAAAGCTCGGCAGCGTGCGTCGGTACAATGCCAGCGTCGGTCCAGGTTCTGTCGCAGGCCAAGCCGCACCCTATCGGTGCGGCAACCTTTACAGCCCCTCACAAGACACACGTTCACCTTTAGCCTGAAAGCTGCCTGCAATGCTGCGTGCCTCACTGCCTTTTATCACTGCCCTGCTGACCGCCGGCCTGCTTGCGGGCTGCTCGAGCACTCCGGAAGACAAGACAGCGGGCTGGAGCCCCAACCGCATTTACTCGGAAGCCAAGGACGAACTCAACAGCGGTGCTTTCGACAAGGCGGTGCCATTGCTCGAAAAGCTGGAAGGCCGCGCAGCAGGCACTCCCTTGGCCCAGCAGGCCCAGCTGGACAAGGCCTATGCGCAGTACAAGGCTGGCGAAAAGGCACAGGCCATCGCCACGCTCGACCGGTTCATGAAGCTTCACCCGGCCAGCCCGGCACTGGATTACGCGCTCTACCTGAAAGGCCTGGTCAACTTCAACGACAACCTGGGTCTTTTTTCCTGGATCTCCCAGCAGGACCTGTCCGAACGCGATCAGAAAGCTGCCAAGGACTCCTTTGAGTCGTTCAGCGAACTGGCCACGCGTTTCCCTGACTCCCGCTATGCCAAAGACGCTCGCCAGCGCATGACCTACATCGTCAATTCGCTGGCACAGTATGAGGTGCACGTCGCCCGCTATTACTTCCAGCGCGGCGCTTATGTGGCAGCCATTGGCCGCGCGCAGGCCGCGCTGGCCGATTACCAGGGTGTGCCCGCACTCGAAGAGGCGCTTTACATCCTGATCCAGTCCTACGATGCCCTCGGAATGACCCAGCTGCGCGACGACGCACGCCGGGTCATGCAGTCTTCCTATCCCCAAGGCGTTTACGCCACGGGCACCGTCAAGGCAAAGTCCAATCCTTGGTGGAAGTTCTGGTGAGCGCATCCAGCGCGGCCTCAAACTCCTCAGGACTTTCAAGAACACGCATGGGAGGCAATGCGCGCATCAGCCGCTTGCCGTAGCCCATGGTCACCAGCCGCGTGTCGCACACGACCAGCACGCCCCGGTCCGATTCCCGCCGTATCAGCCGCCCCGCACCTTGCTTGAGTGCCACAGCGGCCTCGGGCACCGCAAGCATCTGAAACGAACGCCCACCGGCGACCTCAATGCGTTGACTGCGCGCCTCCATCAGCGGATCGCCGGGCGCAGGAAAGGGCAACTTGTCGATGATGACCAGCTGCAAGGCGTCGCCTGGGACATCAAAACCTTCCCAGAATGAGGCCGAGGCCACCAGCAGGCAGCCGCGCCCGCCGCTTGTCGCCCCCTCGCGAAAGCGTTCCATCAGATGGCGCTTTGGCCAGTCCCCCTGCACCAGCACTTCAAGCCCTTCAGTGCTGCTGAAACGGTCTTTCAGAATATCCCCAATCACCCGCAAAGCCTTAAGGGTTGTAGTCAGCACCAGCGTGCGCCCGCCAAGGCGGTCTGCAGCGGCCCCCGACAACCGGGCTACAGCGATGCTGTGCGCGGGATCAGAAGGCTTTGGCACATGCCGCGGCACATACAACGCGGCCTGGGAGGCATAGTCGAACGGGCTTTCCACGCGCAAGATCTCAGCATCCTGCAGGCCACAGCGCTCGGTGAACCACGTCAGTCCGGCGTCGTCGCCAAGGGTTGCAGACGTGAAAATCCAGGCCCGCCCAGCATGCTGCGGCGGCGCGGGCCACCCGTCGCCTTCGCCTTCGCCATCGCAAGCTTCGGCAGGAGCCGCCAGCAACCGGGTTTGCATGGCCTGCGCAATATCGAGCGGTGATTCCACCAGCCGCAATTGCCCACCTGCCTCTACCCAGCGCACCGCATCCGGGCTGCAGGGTGCTGCAAAGCGTCCCAGGCGCGCCAGAATCTCCGAGCCGCGCTCATACAGGCGCATGAGGTCCGGGGATGTTTCGCTGAACGGGTCCAGTGTTTCCAGGGCTTGTGCACAGGCAAGAGATACCCGTCGAAAGGCCTCGTGCCAGCCGTCGGGTGCAACCGTTTCTGGCGCATCCCCGAGCCAGCGCAGCTTGGCGCCTGGCACGCCCGGCCCCACGGCAATCCGCAAATCGGCAGCGGCCTGCTCGATGCGGCCCGCCACCATGTTCCAGTCGGTCAAACCACGGGCATGCCGCAGACCAGCGGTCAGAATGTCACGGGAGAAATCCAGCAGTTGCCCCGTGGTCAGGTGCATGCCCATGAATTGCACACCGATTTCATTGATCTGGTGCGCCTCGTCAAACACCACGACCCGCACGGTTGGCAACAACTCGGCCATGCCCGACTCCCGCACGGCCACATCGGCAAAGAACAAATGGTGGTTGACCACCACCACATCCGCCGCCAGCGCTTCACGCCGTGCGAGGTTGACGTGGCACTGGCGAAAACGCGGGCACGAGGCCCCCAGGCAGTTGTCGCGGGTGGAGGTAACCAGCGCAATGACGGGCGAGCGCTCGTCGAGACCCGGCAGTTCCGCCAGATCCCCCGAGCGCGTGCTGTGCGACCACACCTCTACCTTGGCCAGCACCCGCTGAATGGTGCGGTCGTGCAGCTCAACATCCTGGCGCGCCTGTTCCATCCGGTGCAGACACAGGTAGCTGCCGCGCCCTTTCAGCAGGGCCGTGCGCACCGGCAAGGCCAGCGCAGAAACCAATTGGGGGAGATCCCGCGCAAAGAGCTGGTCCTGCAAGGCCTTGGTGGCCGTGGACAGCAAGACACGCTCTCCGCTGAGCAGCGCCGGGACCAGGTACGCGAATGTTTTGCCCACACCCGTACCCGCTTCCACCACCAGGGCGCCACCCTGCACAATGGTTCGGGCCACCGCTTCGGCCATGCGGATCTGGCCATCTCGCGCAAGGTAGTGCGACCCCATCTGCGCCAGCACCCCTTGGGGCTCAAATACCGCGTGCACGGCTTCCAGCAGGCTCATCACGCAGGCTCTTGGGGCTGGAGCGCGCGCGCGAAACAGCCGATTGCGCTGCGCAACGCCATGCGGCGGCTCTTCAGGCGCCTGCGCAAAACGTCGTCTGGCGGCTGTTCTTGCGGGCCCTCATCGATGCGCACGTTCAATACGGCAGGGGCCATACGCAAAACAATCAACGGACGAGGCAAGGAGTGGAGGTTCGATTTCAAGGCATTGACGGCGCCAAGCGCTCACGGGCATGGCAAAAATGCCACACGCGAATGAATAATACGTGGTCTGGCGCCCTGCGCCGATGCGCATTTGAGCCGCCGCCCCCCACAATCACCAGCATGACCAAAGCGTTCCGCCTTATCGCCTCGACCGGCATCCACAAGGGTGACCGCGAATACCAGCAAGACCAAGTGGCCCTGATCTCCCACGAACGCTACAACGGCTGCGTGCTGGGCGTGATTGCCGACGGCATGGGTGGCCGCAGTGGTGGGCGCAAGGCATCCGACCAGGTGATTATGACGGCCCGCCAGTTGTTCGAACGCTACTCGCCAGAGTCCGACGACCCTGCCGCAATGCTCAAGAACATGGTGGAAGAGGCGCACATCGTCATCCGCCTCGCGGCCATTTCATCCGAACAGGAACCCCACAGCACCATTGCGGCGTTTTTGATCAACCCGCGCGGTGACTGCCACTGGGTTCATGCGGGCGATTCGCGCATTTACCATTTTGAGGGTGCCAGGCTGACCTTTCGCACCAGCGACCACTCTTATGTGCAGGCCTTGGTCGATCGTGGTGAGCTGACCGAAGCCGAGGCCAACATCCATCCGCATTCCAACATTCTGGTGGGCTGCCTGGGCACCGAGAGCGATCCACCCACCACCACCCACACCATCCAGCACTTGCAGCCAGGCGATGTTTTGCTGGCCTGCAGCGATGGTGTGTGGCACTACTTTTCTCCCACCGAGCTGGCCTCGGTGGTCGATTCCCTGTCGCCGCGCGAGGCCACCGAATTTCTGATCGACAAGGCACGCTCGCGCGCACGCGGGGGTGGCGATAACCTGTCGCTGGTCGTCGTGAAGATTGAAGCCCTGGAAGAAGAGAAAAAAATGGGACGACTGAGCCCCATTTCCTCAAAAACCGCCTGAAGCGCGCAGGGCCAGCTCGCATGCGCGGGCGCGTGCTTCCCTTAGTCCCCGTCACCCCGCACTTCAGGGTTGAACGGGCGGCAGCCCCGACGACGCGGGCAAGGGAGCAGCCGGTTGGCGCCCTGCGGCGGCAGACTCGGCCTGCATTTTCTGCACCCGTTCGCGCCGCTCCTGCGCGGATTTCACGTTTTCAGCATGGCGGGACTGCGCCGTGGCCGCCCGCTCAGCGCTTTGCCTGGCACGCTGCGCCTGGTTTGCAGCGCTCGACTGCTGGCGGGCTCGCTGCTGCTCGGCCCGCTGCTGTGCGTCTCGTTGACGCTGCGCGCGCAAATCCTCCACGCCGACGGGAGCACCACGCCCCTCCCCTCGTGCCGAGCCTTGGGGTTGCGAACGGTCAGGAGCCACGCGTTGCTTTTC
Source organism: Acidovorax defluvii (assembly GCA_003268905.1). Lineage (GTDB taxonomy): Bacteria > Pseudomonadota > Gammaproteobacteria > Burkholderiales > Burkholderiaceae_C > Acidovorax > Acidovorax defluvii. The sequence goes on along the minus strand of QLTU01000011.1, from coordinate 8,817 downwards.
TTCGATCGAGCGCAACCGCTCGGCGGCTTTTTCCTTGCGCTCTGCGTCATTGAGTTGCAGCTCGCGCCCGCGCAGTTGCAGTTCTGCCCTGCGCGCCTGGGTTCGCACGTCGCGCAGGCAGTCTTCTACCGCAAACCGGCGATAACACGCGGTCTCCTCACGCTTTCGCGTGGCCGCGATGGCCTGGCGCTCCTGGTGAATATGCTCGCGCTCGGCCTGCCGCTGTGCCTGCACGGCGCTGTAACGATTTTCAGGCGGGGCAGGATCCGCCGCTTGCACCATCGCAGGCCCGGCGATCAAACAGACCAGCCCGCCAATTGCCCATGCCTTTTTCATTACGTCAGTCCCGTATCAACAGTGCGGCGATCCAGCGCGAGAAACTCCTTGGACTGCATCTCGTGCAGTCGGGACACCGTGCGCGGAAACTCGTGGGCCAGAGGTCCTTCGGTGTACAGCTGCTCTGGCGGCACAGCAGCCGACATGATGAGCTTGACCCGCCGGTCATACAGCACGTCCACCAGCCAGGTAAAGCGCCGCGCAGGCGACGCCATGTTGACCGGCATATAGGGCACATCCGACAGCATTACCGTGTGGAACTGCGTGGCGATCTCCAGGTAGTCGTTCTGCGACCGGGGGCCACCGCACAGCGTCCTGAAGTCAAACCACACCACGCCCCCCGCCTTGCGCCGCGCCCGGATCTCGCGCGCTTCGATGTGCAGCACGGGGTCTTCATCGTGCACCTCGGCCAACTGGTCAAAGGCAGCATTCATTTCGGCATCTGCCTCGGGACCGAGGGGCGTGTGATAGAGCTTCACCTGCTCTAGCGTGCGACGCCGGTAGTCCGTGCCGTTGTCCACATTCACGACCTCCAGCTTTTCATTGAGCAGCGCAATAGCGGGCAGGATACGGTCGCGGTGCAAGCCATCGGGGTACAGATCGTCGGGCTTGAAGTTGGAGGTGGTGACAAACCCCACCCCGTTGTCAAACAGCGCCGCCAGCAAGCGGTGCAAGATCATCGCGTCGGTGATGTCGGCGACGTGAAACTCATCAAAGCAGATCAGCTTGTAGCGCTTGGCAATGCGCGCACCCAGCACATCCAGCGGGTTCACCGTGCCCTGCAGGCCAGCCAGCTCGCGGTGCACCTCGCGCATGAACTCGTGAAAATGCAGTCGCACCTTGCGCTTGAGTGGCACGGCGTTGAAAAAGCAATCCATGAGAAAGCTCTTGCCCCGCCCGACCCCGCCATACATGTATACGCCACGCGGAACTTCGGGGCGGTTGATGATCTTTTTAAGGGCGTTGGAGCGGCGCGACTTGTACGCCGCCCAGTCCTGGGCGCAGCGCTGCAGGGCGTCCACCGCGCGCAATTGCGCCGGATCGCTCTGAAACCCCTTGGCGGCAAGTTCTGCGAGATAGGTCTGTTTGACAGTCACGTTGAAGATGCCCCGATACTATGATGCTATAAAATAAATAGCTGCTAGCGCTTACTGCATAAGCGCTAGCAGCCAATTTGACTCAAAGAATCAGAAATTCAGCGTGCGTTTGTCCACGGCCAGGGCAGCCTCCTTGGTCGCTTCGCTCAAACTGGGGTGCGCGTGGCAGATGCGGGCAATGTCTTCTGCGCTGGCCTTGAACTCCATGGCCACCACGGCTTCGGCAATCAGCTCGCTAACCTGCGGTCCCACCATGTGCACGCCCAGGATTTCATCCGTCACCGCATCGGCCAGGAACTTGACCATGCCCGTTGTGTCGCCCAGTGCCCGCGCGCGACCATTGGCCAGGAACGGGAACGTGCCAGCCTTGTACTTCACGCCATCGGCCTTCAGTTGCTGCTCGGTGCGGCCCACCCACGCGATTTCGGGGCTGGTGTAAATCACCCAGGGGATGGTGTTGAAGTTGACATGCCCGTGCTGGCCGGCCATGCGTTCAGCCACGGCCACGCCCTCTTCCTCGGCCTTATGCGCCAGCATCGGGCCACGCACCACGTCGCCCACGGCCCACACGCCGGGCAGATTCGTCTTGCAATCGCCGTCCACCGCAATGGCACCGCGCTCGTCCAGCTGCAGGCCCACGGATTCGGCATTCAGGCCGATGGTGTTGGGCACGCGGCCAATCGAGATGATGAGCTTGTCTGCGTCCAGGGTCTGGGCTTCACCCTTGCTGTTGGTGTAGGCGATGCTGACGCCCTTCTTGCTGTTCTTGATCTCGCCGACTTTCACGCCGAGTTCGATCTTGAGCCCCTGCTTGTCAAACGCCTTTTTGGCTTCCTTGGCGATCTGTTCGTCCACGGCACCCAGGAAAGTTGGCAGGCCTTCGAGCACGGTCACTTCCGCGCCCAGGCGGCGCCAGACCGAGCCCATCTCCAGGCCGATCACGCCCGAGCCGATCAGGGCGAGCTTTTTGGGCACCGCGCCGATGCGCAGAGCGCCGTCGTTGGACAGGATGTTCACTTCATCAAATTCCGCACCGGGCAGAGCACGCGCGTTGGAGCCGGTGGCAATGATGATCTGCTTGCCCACCAGAGTTTCCTCGGTGGCGCCCGCCACCTTGATTTCATAGCCACCGTCGGCCGCCGCCTTCACGAACGAGCCACGGCCATGGAAGAAACTGACCTTGTTCTTCTTGAACAGGTACAGGATGCCGTCGTTGTTCTGCTTGACCACGCTGTCTTTGCGGGCCACCATCTTGGACACGTCCATCTTCACGCCGGTGGCGGTGATGCCGTGGTCGGCAAAGTGCTTGTTGGCATGCTCGAAATGCTCGGACGACTGCAGCAGCGCCTTCGACGGAATGCAACCCACGTTGGTGCAGGTGCCGCCGGGTGCGGGGCCGCCCTTGTCGTTCTTCCACTCGTCGATGCAGGCCACGTTCATGCCCAGCTGGGCTGCACGGATGGCAGCGATGTAGCCGCCGGGGCCGCCGCCGATCACGACGACATCAAATTGTTTGCTCATGGGGAAATCTCACTCAATCAGTTGGAGAAAGACCCACCGACGGGCTCCAGCGCAGGCCAGGCCACATGGGTGGGTCGATGCTTTCAGCGCTCAGCGCTTAGATGTCGAACAGCAGGCGCGAGGGGTCTTCCAGCGCGTCCTTCATGGCCACCAGGCCCAGCACGGCTTCGCGGCCGTCGATGATGCGGTGGTCATACGACATCGCCAGATAGTTCATCGGGCGCACCACAACCTGGCCGTTTTCGACCACGGCGCGGTCCTTGGTGGCGTGCACGCCCAGAATGGCCGACTGGGGCGGATTGATGATGGGGGTGGACATCATCGAGCCGAAGGTGCCGCCATTGGAGATGGAGAAGGTGCCGCCGGTCATCTCTTCGATACCCAGCTTGCCTTCTGCAGCCTTCTTGCCGAATTCAGCGATCTTCTTTTCGATGTCAGCAAAGCTCATCTGGTCGGCGTTGCGCAGGATGGGCACCACCAGGCCACGGGGCGAGCCCACGGCAATACCGATGTCAAAGTAGCCGTGGTAGACGATGTCGTTGCCATCGACCGAGGCATTGAGCACCGGGTACTTCTTGAGCGCATGCACGGCCGCCTTCACGAAGAAGCTCATGAAGCCGATCTTCACGCCGTGTTCCTTGGTGAACGCGTCCTGGAACTTCTTGCGCATATCCATCACAGGGGCCATGTTCACTTCGTTGAACGTGGTCAGGATGGCGTTGGTCGATTGCGACTGCAGCAGACGCTCGGCCACACGGGCGCGCAGGCGGCTCATGGGCACGCGCTGCTCGGGACGATCGCCCAGGTTCTGTGCAGCCGACGGAGCAGCCACTTGCGGCAATGCCTTGGTGGGCACACCGGTGGGAATGGCGCTGGGCGCCACGGCCTTGGCCGCACCAGCCGCCACCGCGCCGAGCACGTCGCCCTTGGTCACACGGCCATCCTTGCCCGTGCCGGCCACAGCCGAGACCGACAGGTTGTTGTCGGCCAGCAGCTTGGCCGCTGCGGGCATGGCGACATCGGCCTTTGAGCCACCCGTTGCAGCAGCGGCCACGGCCACGGCCACAGCAGCTGCAGGCGCAGCAGCTGCAGCGGCAGGAGCGGCGACACCGGCTGTGCCTTCGGTGTCGATCTTGGCGATCAACTGCTCGGCCACCACGGTGGCGCCATCACCCTGGACGATTTCTGCCAACACGCCGGCAGCGGGTGCGGGCACTTCCAGCACAACCTTGTCGGTTTCGATTTCGATCAGGATTTCGTCCACGGCCACTGCCTCACCGGCCTTCTTTTTCCAGGTCAGCATGGTGGCCTCGGCCACGGATTCGGACAGTTGCGGTACTTTGACTTCTACGATAGCCATATCAATTCTTTCGGAAGGGGGTTTTGTTCTGGAGGGGGAATGCCGGCCTTACTTGGTCAGGACAAAACCCTTGAGCTTGGCAAACGCGCCGTCCACCAGCGCCTTTTGCTGTTCCTGGTGCAGGTGCGAATAACCCACGGCAGGCGAAGCAGACGCCGCACGGCCGGAGTAGCCCAGCTTCTGGCCATCGAGCATGTTCTCGTGGATGTTGTGCTGGATGAAGAACCAGGCGCCCTGGTTCTGTGGCTCGTCCTGGCACCACACGATATCGGTTGCGTTGGGGTACTTCTTCAGCTCGGCAGCGAAGGCTTTGTGCGGGAAGGGGTACAACTGCTCAACGCGGATGATGGCCACGTCGTTGGCCTCATTCTCGGTGCGCTTCTTGACGAGGTCGTAGTAGACCTTGCCCGAGCAAGCGATGACGCGCTTGACCTTTGCTGCCTTCTTCTCGATGGCCTCATCCTGCTCAGGGATCACCGTCTGGAAGTTGCCTTTGGTGAACTCAGACAGCGGCGAGGTCGCGTCCTTGTTGCGCAGCAGCGACTTGGGCGTGAAGATGACCAGCGGCTTGCGCAGGTCACGCACCATCTGGCGGCGAAGCACATGGAAGATCTGGCTGGCCGTGGTGGGCTGCACGATCTGCATGTTGGCATCTGCCGCCAGCTGCATGAAGCGCTCCAGGCGGGCAGAGCTGTGCTCTGGGCCCTGGCCTTCGTAGCCGTGCGGCAGCATGAGCGTCAGGCCATTGGCACGGCCCCACTTCACCTCACCGGAGGCGATGAACTGGTCGATCACGACCTGCGCGCCGTTGGCGAAGTCGCCAAACTGGGCTTCCCAGATGACGAGCGTGTTGGGGTCGGAGCCCGCATAGCCATACTCGAAGCCCAGCACGGCTTCTTCGGAAAGGATGGAGTCAATCACGACGAACGGTGCCTGGTTTTCTGCAACGTTCTGCAGCGGCACGTAGGTTCCGGTGTCCCACTTCTCGCGTTTCTGGTCATGAATCACGGCATGGCGGTGCGTAAACGTGCCACGGCCGCAGTCCTCGCCCGACAGACGCACCGGGTAGCCGCTGGCCACCAGCGACGCAAAAGCCATGTGCTCACCCATACCCCAGTCCACGGGGGTGTCGCCACGGCCCATGGCAGCGCGGTCGTCATAGACCTTCTTGACGAGCTGGTGCGGCGTGACGGTTTCGGGAATGGTGGTGAGCTTTTCGGACAGGCGCTTCCATTCGGTCAGCGGGATCGCGGTGTCGCCAGCGTCGGTCCACTTCTTGCCCAGGAACGGGCTCCAGTCCACGGCGTACTTGCTCTTGAAGTTGGTCAGCACAGGATCAACCGTGTGCTTGCCGGCATCCATGGCGGCACGGTAGGCCTTGACCATGTCATCGCCCAGCGTTTCGCCCAGGCCTTGCGCGGCCAGCTTGTCGGCGTACAGCTTGCGCGTGCCGGGGTGGGCGGCGATCTTCTTGTACATCAGAGGCTGCGTGAGCATGGGAGTGTCCTGCTCGTTGTGGCCCAGCTTGCGGAAACAGGTGATGTCCACCACCACGTCCTGGCGGAACTCCATGCGGAATTCCAGCGCCAGTTGCGTGGCCAGCACGACGGCTTCAGGATCGTCACCGTTGACGTGCAGCACCGGGGCTTCGACCATCTTCACGATGTCGGTGCAATACACGGTGGAACGCATGTCGCGCGGATCCGATGTGGTGAAGCCGATCTGGTTGTTGATGATGATGTGCACCGTGCCACCCGTGGTGTAGCCACGGGTCTGGGCCAGCGCCAGGGTTTCCTGGTTGACGCCCTGGCCACCAAAAGCCGCATCGCCATGCACCAGCACCGGCAGCACCTGGCTGCCCTTGGGGTCGTCACGGCGGTCCATGCGGGCGCGCACCGAGCCTTCCACCACCGGGTTCACGATTTCAAGGTGCGAGGGATTGAAGGCCAGCGACAAATGCACGGGGCCGCCCGCAGTGGACACGTCAGAACTGAAACCCTGGTGGTACTTCACATCGCCGGCGGGCAGGTCTTCAGGCGCCGTGTGGTCGAATTCGGCAAACAGGTCCTTGGGCATCTTGCCCAGCGAGTTCACCAGCACGTTCAGGCGGCCGCGGTGGGCCATGCCGATGACGATTTCCTGCACGCCCTTGGCGCCGGCCGACTGGATCAACTCGTCCATCGCGGCGATGAAACTCTCGCCACCTTCCAGCGAGAAGCGCTTTTGGCCAACGTACTTGGTGTGCAAAAAGCGCTCGAGCCCTTCGGCGGCCGTCAGGCGGTCGAGTATCTGGCGCTTCTTGTCGGCATTGAACTGGGGTTTGCTGCGAATGCTTTCCAGCTTCTGCTGCCACCAGCGCTTTTGCGCCTGGTTGGTGGTGTACATGTACTCGGCGCCCAGGGTGCCGCAGTAGGTTTCGTGCAGCGCATTGAGCAACTCGCGCAGCGGCATCTTGTCTTTGCCGAAGAAGGTGTTGCTCGTGTCGAACACCGTTTCCTGGTCGGCATCGCTGAAGCCGTAGAACGATGGTTCCAGTTCGGGAATGGCGGGGCGCTCGGTGCGCTTGAGGGGGTCCAGATCGGCCCAGCGCTGGCCCACGTTGCGGTAGGCGGCGATCAGCTGCTGCACGGCGGTGCGCTTGCGGCCCATTTCAGCGTCGGCGCTGGCCACCACCACCTTGGTGCCACCCTGCTTTGCGCGCTCTGCAAAGGCGTTGATCACTGGCAGGTGGGGAACGTCGCGGGCGTTGGTGCCGTCCACAGCGGGAACATGCTGCAGCGCATCGAAATACTCGCGCCACGTGTCAGGCACGCTGCCGGGGTTGGCGAGATAGTTTTCATACATCTCTTCGACATAGGGCGCATTGCCGCCGAAGAGGTAGGTGTTGCCTTGGTAGGCTTGATAGACGGATGTCGTATCGCTCATATTCCGCTGACCTCCGCTTCCCTTGGGGAAGCATTAGCTGGTTGAGAAACCTTCCGCGACACGGCTGGACCGGTTGGCGGATGCGACTGTGGCTGGGGAAGGGCCTTTGTACGGGCGGTATTGTGCCACCGAACGGCAAAGCGCTCCAGCCTGCAGCCCCCGGGGTTACCCACCCCGCCGAGATTCCGCCCGGGTGCAGGGCATTCACTCGCGTACAGTACGGACATTCCTTCCGCCCTTGCACCTCCATGCTGCCTTCACCCTTCGAAAACCGCGTTTTCCTGATTCTCCTGACGCTGGTCACCATCGCTTTCGGCGCCATCCTGTGGCAGTTTCATGGCGCCGTGTTCTGGGGCTTGGTGCTGGCCATCCTGTTTGCGCCCCTGCACCGCAAGCTGCTGCGGCGCATGCCCAAGAGCCCCAATCTGGCGGCACTTGCCACCTTGTCGCTGTGCCTGGTGATTGTCATTTTGCCCATGGCACTGATCACCGTGAACCTGGTCCAGGAAGCCACCGGCATTTACGACCGCCTGAAATCCGGCCAGCTGAACTTTGGCCAGTATTTGCAGCAGATCATTGCCGCCCTGCCCGCCTGGGCCGCCGGCCTGCTGGACCGTTTCAACCTCACCACCCTGGGCGACGTGCAGGAGAAACTGTCTTCCTTCGCAGTGCAGGCCAGCCAGTTCGTTGCGACCAAGGCGCTGAACATAGGACAGAACACGCTGGAGTTCGTGGTGGGTTTTGGCGTCATGCTGTATCTGCTGTTCTTTCTGCTGCGCGACGGCGCCGCACTGGCGACACGCATTGGCCACGCAATACCGCTTGACGCGGAGCACAAGCACCAGCTGGCCGGCAAGTTCACCACCGTCATTCGGGCTACCGTCAAGGGCAACATCGTGGTGGCGGCTTCGCAAGGGGCGCTGGGTGGCCTGATTTTCTGGATTCTGGGCATCCAGGGCCCCGTGCTCTGGGGCGTGGCCATGGCCTTTTTGTCGCTGCTGCCCGCCGTGGGTGCAGGCCTTGTCTGGGGGCCCGTGGCACTGTACTTTCTGGCCACCGGTGCCGTATGGCAGAGCGTGGTGCTCACGCTGTATGGCGTTGGCGTGATCGGACTCGTGGACAACGTCCTGCGGCCCATACTCGTAGGCAAGGACACCAAGATGCCGGACTACGTGGTGCTGATTTCCACGCTGGGCGGCATGGCCATGTTCGGGCTGACCGGTTTCGTCATCGGCCCGGCGATTGCCGCCTTGTTCATCGCCAGCTGGGACCTCTTTGCCCCCCCGCACCCACCAGCCAACCCGCCAGATCTGAAACTCTGAGCGGCGCCTCGCGCGCCCGGCAGCGTTACGGGCTCGGCCGCTTAGCACGAAGCAACTGGATGCAGCGGCGTTTTGCGCGCAGCCATTGATCAGTACTGCGAAATGCTATCATTTTTATAGCATTCTCCGCTTTACCAATATGGGCTACAGGCCTTTTATGCGGTTCTCTTCTATTTCGGGTGGCGTACAACATTCCCCACTGAGTCCATGGTCAGGCCCTTGCTTTTAGCAGAGGATTGCCCGGCAGGTGGGTAAG
>QLTU01000010.1 GCA_003268905.1 Acidovorax defluvii | reverse complement strand
CGCGCTGCGCTGGAGCGGCTGCTGCGCTATTGCGCGCGTCCACCGTTTTCCATGGAGCGCCTACGCAAAGAGGGAAGCAAACTGGTGTACCGCTGTGCCAAACAGCGCAGCGAGCCCACCAGTGACAAGCGTGGTGCCAAGGCAGATGAGCTGCACCTCACACCGCTGGAACTGATCGACCGCATCGCCGCGCTGGTGCCACCGCCACGCACCCACCGGCACCGCTACTTTGGTGTGCACCCGGCCAATACGTCATGGTGCGCTATGCCGACTGAAGACTTGCTTGCGCACAAACGGGTGGCAGTGCATTCCGCGTGCCGCACCACGGTGCCTGCCCCCAGGCGATCCACATGCCGAGATTTCAGGCCGGTTAAGAAGGGCGTGGCGGGCAGCAGGCTGCGTCGGCCAGTCGATCCACGTTAAACCTCGCGCGCTGGCCGGGCACTGCCTGGCCAAGCGCCTTTTTCCTGCGCCCTCAACACTGCACCCATGACAAAAAACAACAACGCATTCAGCCTGGCCGGCAAAAAGGGTCTGATCCTGGGCCTGGCCAACGAAAACAGCATTGCCTGGGGCTGCACCCAGCTGGCGCACCAGATGGGCGCCGAACTGGTGGTGTCCTGCCTCAACGACAAGGCGCGCCGCTTTGTCGAGCCGCTGACCGCGCCGCTGGGCGTGGATCTGGTGGGCTGTAATGTCGAGGAGGACGGCGAGCTCCAAGCCTTGGTGGCGCGCGCCGCGCAGCGCCTGGGGCAGCTCGATTTCGTGATCCACTCCATCGCCTGGGCGCCGATGGATGACCTGCACGGCCAGGTGATCGACAGCTCGCGCAAGGGCTTCTCGCGCGCCATGGAGGTGTCGTGCCACTCGTTTGCCGAGCTGGCCCGGCTGTGCGTGCCGCACATGGCGGCGGGCGGCAGCCTGTTGAGCATGACCTACCTGGGCGCTGACGAGGCCGTGCCCAATTACGGCCTGATGGGGCCGGTAAAGGCCGCGCTCGAATCGCTGGTGCGCTACATGGCGCTGGAGCTGGGCCCGCAGGGCATTCGGGTGCATGCCGTCTCGCCCGGCCCCATCCTCACGCGTGCCGCCTCGGGCATCGCCAGTTTTGACGAACTCATGGCCAACGCGGTGCTCAAGGCGCCGCTCCAGCGCCTGGTCACACTCGACGAAATCGCCCAGCTCAGCGTCTTCCTGTGCAGCGATGCCGCCTCGGGCATGACCGGGCAGACCATCTATGTCGATGGCGGCTGCCACGCAGTCGCCTGAAGCTCCCTGGGAACCGGCACACACTTTTGCAATCGCATCCGTCACCAAGGAATGCAACCACATGAACATGGCACCCAACACCGAATGGATTGAAAACGTCACCTACGACGAACTGAGCGTGGGCCAGAGCGCGCGCCTGCTGCGCACCCTCACGCAGGCCGACATCCAGGCCTTTGCCGCCGTCTCGGGCGACACGAACCCGGCCCACCTCAACCCCGAATACGCCAACGACACGCTGTTTCACGGCGTCATCGCCCACGGCATGTGGGGCGGCGCACTCATCTCGGCGCTGCTGGGCACGCAGTTTCCGGGCCCCGGCACCATTTATCTGGAGCAGGTGCTGCATTTCACCAAGCCGGTGCGCATTGGCGACACGCTCACCGTGACGGTGACCGTGGCGAGCAAGGACGACGAGAAAAAACGCATCGAACTCGACTGTTCGGTGGTCAACCAGAAGGGCCAGGGCGTGCTGCACGGCACGGCCCGCGTGCTGCCGCCCACCACCAAGGTGCGCATTCCCAAGGTGAATGCACCGCAGATCCAGCTGTTTGACCCTGAGGCGCGTTTCAAGGAGCTGCTGTCGCTGGCCGACGGCATGCCCGCCGTGCGCTGCGCCGTGGTGCACCCGTGCGACGCAGGCTCGCTGAGTGGCGCCATGGACTCGGCACGCTACGGGCTGATCGTGCCGGTGCTCGTGGGCCCCGAGGCGCGCATCCGCGCCGTGGCGGCCGAGGCGGGCATCGACCTCGAAGGGGTGGAGATTCACGCGGTAGAGCACAGCCATGCAGCGGCAGAGCTGGCCGCCAGCATGGCTGCGCGCCGCGAGGTAGAGGTGCTGATGAAGGGCAGCCTGCACACCGACGAAATGATCAAGGCCGTGCTCGCCCAGCCCGCATTGCGCACGGGCCGCCGCATGTCGCATGTGTACCGCTTTGATGTGCCGCTGTATCCCAAGCCGCTGCTCATCACCGACGCCGCGCTCAACATCCGCCCCAGCCTGGAGGAGAAGGTGGACATCATCCAGAACGCCATCGACTTTGCGCGCATCCTGGGCGTGGAGACTCCGAAGGTGGCCATTCTTTCAGCGGTGGAGACGGTCAACCCCAACATCCCGTCCACCATCGATGCCGCCGCGCTGTGCAAAATGGCCGACCGTGGCCAGATCAAGGGCGGCCTGCTCGACGGCCCGCTGGCCTTTGACAACGCCATCTCGGCCCAGGCGGCCGAGATCAAGCACATCGAGTCGCGCGTGGCAGGCGACGCCGACATCCTGGCCGTTCCCGACCTGGAGAGCGGCAACATGCTGGCCAAGCAGCTCGAATACCTGGCGGGCGCCTCCGGCTCGGGCATCGTGCTGGGCGCGCGCGTGCCCATAGCACTGACCAGCCGCTCCGACGGCCCCACGGCCCGCGTTTCGTCGGCCCTGCTGGCGGTGCTGGCTGCTTACGACGCCCGGAGCGTGCGTGCGCCCAAGGCAGCGGCACCCATCAAAGACTGAAAGCGGTTCCTTGCCATGGCCATTCTTGCCGTCAACGCGGGCTCGTCCTCGCTCAAGTTCTCGCTCCACCCCCTGCTGGGCGGGCGGGTGCGGCCCAGCGTGCTCAGTGGCACCATCGAGGGCCTGGAGCCCGGCGGCCAGCCCGAAATGGCCTGGACTTTCGCAGGCCAGCGCCAGCGCAAGGCCGTGGGCGGCCCGGGCGCAACACCCTTTCTTCAGGCACTGGACTGCCTGCGCACGCTGCTGGCAGGCCTGGAGGGCGCCCCCCGCATCGCAGCCGTGGCGCACCGCGTGGTGCACGGCGGCCAGGATTTCAGCGACAGCGTGCTGGTGACCGACGCGGTGCTGGAGCGCCTGGCGCGCCTGAACTCTCTGGCGCCGCTGCACCAGCCGCACAACCTGGCGGGCATTCGCGCGTTCCGCAAGGCCTTCCCGGCGCTGCCCCAGGTGGCGTGTTTTGACACCGCCTTTCACGCCGGGCTGCCCGATGTGGCCCGCGCGTTTGCCTTGCCGCAGTCGCTGACGGAGCAGGGCGTGCGCCGCTATGGTTTTCACGGTCTGTCTTACCAATACATCATGGGCACGCTGCTGGAGCACTCGCCGCGCGCGCACGGCCGCGTGCTCATGGCCCACCTGGGCAACGGTGCCAGCCTGTGCGCAGCCCGGGGCGGGCGCAGCGTGGCCACCACCATGGGTTTTTCGGCGCTTGACGGCTTGATGATGGGCACGCGCAGCGGCACGCTCGACGCCGGCGTGCTGCTTTACCTGATGGAGCAGGGCTGGGACCACGACCGCATCCAGAAGCTGCTCTACAAGCAAAGCGGGCTGCTGGGTGTGTCGGGCATCTCGGCCGACATGCGCCGCCTGCGCGCCGACGGCAGCCTTGCCGCGCAGCGTGCCATCGACCAGTTCACCTACCGCGTGGTGCGTGAATCGGGCGCCATGGTGGCCTGCATGGGCGGGCTTGACGTGCTGGCGTTCAGCGGTGGCATTGGCGAGCACGACGCCCAGCTGCGCGCCCAGGTGTGCGAGCAGCTTGGCTGGATGGGGGTGCGCATGGATGCGGGGCGCAATGCCAGCGCGCCGGGCGACGCTGCCCACGCCATCCATGCCGAGGGCAGTGCGGTGCAGGTGTGGGTGGTGCCCACCGACGAGGGCCGTGTGGCCGCACGCGAAGCGGCCCGCCTGCTGTACCAGGAGGATGACGCCCCCACCCCGGTGCCCCTGCCGGAGGCGCAGGCATGAATATGCATGAAAAGTGGCTCAAGCGCTTATGCAGCAAGCGCTAATAGCTATTAAATAAATAGCAAAAGCCCGATATTCCGGGCTTTTGTCGGGGCGCTTACTGGAACGCCACTTCGGCAAAGCTGCGCAGCTTGCGGCTGTGCAGGCGGTCCACACCGCCGGTGCGCAGGATTTCGACGGCGCGCATGCCGATCAGCAGGTGTTGCTGAACGCGCTCGCGGTAGAAGTGGTTGGCCATGCCGGGCAGCTTGATCTCGCCGTGCAGGGGTTTGTCGCTCACGCACAAGAGCGTGCCGTAGGGCACCCGAAAACGAAAACCGTTGGCGGCAATGGTGGCGCTTTCCATGTCCAGCGCCACGGCGCGGCTCTGGCTGAAACGGCGCTGGGGCAGGTTGTCGGGCAGCAGCTCCCAGTTGCGGTTGTCGGTGCTGGCCACGGTGCCGGTGCGCATGATGCGCTTGAGCTCGTCGCGTCCCATTTGCGTGACGTCGGCCACGGCCTGCTCCAGCGCCACCTGGATCTCCGACAGCGCCGGAATGGGCACCCACAGCGGCAGCTCCTCGTCGAGCACATGGTCCTCGCGCACATAGGCGTGGGCCAGCACGTAGTCGCCCAGCTGCTGGGTGTTGCGCAGGCCGGCGCAGTGGCCCAGCATCATCCAGGCGTGCGGGCGCAGCACGGCGATGTGGTCGGTAATGGTTTTGGCATTGGCCGGGCCCACACCGATGTTGACCATGGTGATGCCGCTGCGGTCGGCACGCATGAGGTGGTAGGCCGGCATCTGCGGCAGGCGCGGGGGCTGTGTGCCCAGTTCGTCGCCCGCCTGCGCGGGCAGCCCCGTGCGGCGCGTGACCACGTTGCCGGGCTCTATGAAGGCGATGTATTCGCTGTCGGGCTTGGCCATTTCAGCATGGCCCAGGCGCACGAATTCGTCGATGTAGAACTGGTAGTTGGTGAACAGCACGAAGTTCTGGAACCACTCGGGCGCCGTGCCCGTGTAGTGGCGCAGTCGGTGCAGCGAATAGTCCACCCGCGGCGCGGTAAAAAGCGACAGGGGCTGCGCCTCGCCCGGGCGGTGCTGGTGCGTGCCGTTGGCAATGCCGTCGTCCATGGCGGCCAGGTCGGGCAAATCGAACAGGTCGCGCATCAACATGCGGCGCTCGGGCGTCAGCGTACCCTCCACATGGTCATGCTCGGCAAACGAGAAGTGGATGGGGATGGGGTGAGCGCTGGTGCCCACCTCCAGGTCCACGTTGTGGCTGCTGCGCAGCAGGCGAAACTGCTCGGCGTAGTAGTCGGCAAACAGGTCGGGCCGCGTGAGGGTGGTCTCAAAGCGCCCGGGGCCTTCGACGAAGCCGTAGGCCAGTTTGTTGTCGGCGCGCGCCACCGTGGTGGTGTGCACGCGCACGAACGGATAAAACGCCCGCACCGGGGCGGGCGGGGTGTCGCCGGCCACAAAGCGTTGCATGGCCGCGCGCAGGTGGCCGATCTGTTGCTGGTAGATGCGCTGGATCTGGGCCAGCGCATCGGCGGGGTCGGTGTGGCGGGTGGGCGCGATGAAGTCGGTAATCTGGGGCATGGGCCTATTGTCCACATGCGCATGGGGCGCGTGTGACAGCCTTGCGCTCCGGTCAGCCCTGTGGTGACAACCAGCGCTGGGTGGCCTGTGCATCCATCGGGGCCGACACCAGAAAGCCCTGCACCAGGTCACAGCCCAGGCGGTGCAGCAGTTCTTTCTGTTCGGCCGTTTCCACGCACTCGGCCACGGTTTTGAGTTGCAGGCTGTGGCCCATCTGGATGATGGCGGTGACGATGGCCACGTCGTCGGCGCTTTGGGGGGTGTCCATCACGAAAGATCGGTCGATCTTGAGCTTGTCGATGGGGTAGCGCTTGAGGTATGCCAGCGAGGAATAGCCCGTGCCGAAATCGTCAATGGTGACGCCCACGCCCAGTGCCTTGATGGCGTTGAGGGTTTCCAGTACCTGCCCCGTGTGGTGCATCAGCACGGATTCGGTGAGCTCGATTTCCAGAAAACGGGGCTCCAGCCCGGTGGCATGCAGCACGGCAGCGAGTTCGCCGGCCACGTCGCGCTGGCGAAACTCCAGCGCCGACAGGTTGACGGCCACCGGCACCATGGCCAGGCCTTCGTCTTGCCAGGCCTTGAGCTGGCGGCAGGCCTCGTGCGTGACCCAGCGGCCAATCGGTGTGATGAGTCCGCGCGATTCGGAGAAGGTGATGAACTCATCCGGGCCGACCAGGCCCCGCTCGGGGTGCCGCCAGCGCACCAGCGCCTCAAAGCCCTTCAGTGAGCCGTCTGCCAGGCAGATCTGCGGCTGGTAGTGCAGCACGAAGGCATTGCTGGCAATGGCCTCGCGCAGCTGGCGCTCTTGCTGCAGCACATCGGTGGCGTGCACGTCCATGCCGGGTTGATAGAACTGCCGGTTGCCCCGGCCACTGTCCTTGGCGTGGTACATCGCCGTGTCGGCGCAGCGCAGCAGTCCCTGGACGGTGGTGTCGTCGCCCGGAAACAAGCTGATGCCGATGGAGGGCGACATCGTGAGCGGCAGGTTCCCCACGGTGAACGCGCTGCGCATGGTTTCGATCAGCTTGTCGGCCACCATGGCGGCATCGTCGGGCGTGTGGATGTCGGTCAGCACCGCCACGAATTCATCTCCGCTGAGCCGCGCCACCAGATCGGTGTCGCGCACGCTCTGGCGCAGGCGTTCGGCCACATCGCACAGCAACTGGTCGCCGGCGTGGTGGCCCAGTGAATCATTGACGGTCTTGAAGTGGTCCAGGTTGATGAACAACACCGCCACCATGAACTTGCGCCGGCGTGCCATCGACAGCACCTTGCCCAGCTGTTCCATCAGAAAGCGGCGATTGGGCAGCTGGGTCAGGGTGTCGTGCAGTGCCAGAAAGGTTTCGCGCTCCTGTGCCTCTTTGCGGGCCGTGATGTCGCGCACCACCACCACGCGGTAATCGGCATGCAGTTGCGGCATGGTCTTGCCCACCACCTCGACGGGGATGGTATGCCCGTCCTTGTGCCGAATGGTCACCTCATAGGGGTCTTCGCGGCCTGCGCGCGTGTACTCATAGGCCACGGCCCGCCACTCATGGCTGATGAAGTTGAAGATCGACAGGCCCATCACTTCCGGCAGGGTGTAGCCCGTAAGCCGCGTCAACGCGTCGTTGCCGTCAGTGATCAGCCCGTCGCGGTGAAAGAGAATGGCCTCATCGGTGATTTCGGTGAATTTGCGCATGCGCTCTTCACTCTGGCGCACGGTACTCTCGGCTTGCCAGCGGTCGGTGATGTCCGTGATCAGCACGAACGAGCCCAGTTGTTGTTTCTGCGGGCTGAAGTGCGGGATCAGGTTGACCTCGATCATGCGGGACTCTCCACTGGGGATGGTCTGTTCGCGCATGTACTTCACATGCTCCCCGCGGGTCGAGCGCTCGATATAGGGCTGTATGGCCAGCCATGCCTTGGTGCCAATGGCCTCCTGCACGGTCAGGCCCACAATGGATGCGACGGAATGCCCGTTGTAGGCGGCATACCCCTGGTTGGCAAACTGGCAGCGCAGGCCGGGCAGGTCGAAATAGGCCATCAGGGCCGGGACGGAGTCGGCGATCAGCCGCAGCAACGCGTCGCTGGAGCCTTGGGGTCCAGAAATGGGGGCTTCTGAGGTCAGTTCGTGCATGTTCGGGGGCCAGTTGAACCAGTTATAGCCGATTGACCTGACGCGAAACCTAAGGGCAACTCCGCATGGTGGGCGGCACGGGGCGCCGGTTGTTTTGTGTTATTTCTGTCACCATGTTGTAGGGTCTGTAAAGAAAGGTGTATGAGTCCCATGCAGGATTTTGCAGATTTTTCGACTGCGCTGGCCGTGCTGGCGAGCGCGGCCGGATGCGGCTTGCTGATGGGAATCGAGCGGGAGCGCCGCAAGGGGGCGGGGCCCGACCGGGCACTGGCCGGGGTCCGGTCGTTCACCCTCGCCGCCATCGGCGGTGCCACCGCCGCCCTGACGGGCATTCCTGCCCTGATGGCGGTTGGTGCGGCATTGGTGGCGGCCCTGACGGTGGTGGCCTATGCCCGGGACCGCTCGGGCGACCCGGGCGTGACCACCGAGATTGCCCTGCTTCTGGCCTACCTGATCGGAGTGACCTGCGCACGCGACCAGTTGCTGGCTGCCGCCCTGGCGGTGGTGGTGACCGGCTTGATGGCGCTGCGGGACACATTGCACCAGTTTGCCAATCAGTGGCTTCAGCCCGGCGAGGTGCGCAGCGGGCTCATCTTGGCTGCGCTGGCCTTGCTGGTGTATCCGCTGGCGCCTGACACCCCCCTGTGGCAGGGGGTGCTGAACCCCCAGGTGATGGTGCGCCTGGTCATTGTGCTGCTGGTGATCCAGTCTCTTGCGCATGTGGCCAAGCGCCTGATGCAGGCCCGCCATGCGCTGGCGCTGTCGGCGCTGGCATCGGGGTTTGTGTCCAGCACGGCCACCATTGCCAGTCTGGGCATGGAGGTGCGCACCGGGCACAGCGCGCCGCGCGCCCATGCGGGGGCTGCCGTGCTTTCGTGTGTGGCCACCATGGTCCAGATCGCCGTGGTGGCTGCCACCGTACAGCCGCAGTGGCTGGCGCGGCTGTGGTTGCCCGCACTGGTGGGGGGGTGTGTGGCGGCTGCTATGGGGTGGTGGAGCGGGCGGGGCACGGCGCACCGGCTGGCATCTGCACCCAGTGCCGAGGCGGCGCCCGGCGTGCTGCCCGATGCCCCCATGTTCAAGCTGCGCGACGCCTTGATCATCGCCGCCTTGCTCACGGGTATTCAGGTGGGGGTGCATCTACTCACGGCGTGGCTAGGCGACGCGGGCATGCTCGCAGGCGCCCTGCTGGCGGCCCTGGCAGATGTGCACGCAGCCACCGCAGCCGTGCTGGTGCGGGGCGGCCCGGACAGCGCGGCGGGGCCCGCCATCGCTTCGGCCCTGATGGCGGCGCTGCTGGTGCACGCCTGCAGCAAATGTGCCGTGGCACTGGCCAGCGGTGGCTGGCGCTATGCGCTGGCCGTGGCGCCGGGCATCGTGGCGCACACGCTGGCCTTTGTGGGCGTGTTCGCCCTGCAATAGCCACCAGGGTGCGGCTGGAGCGGCCACCTTGCGGCGCTTTACGGCCCTTTGGGGGCGCCGGCGTGCCCGCGCACAAGGGCGCACCGGATAATCGCCCCATGACCTCCAAAGAAAACCAAGCCAGCACTGACTTCAGCGCGCTGGCCCTGAGCCCTGCCACGCTGGCCAATTTGCAGCAGCTGGGCTATACGCAGATGACGCCCATCCAGGCGGCCAGCCTGCCCCCCGCGTTGCTGGGCAAAGACCTGATCGCCCAGGCCAGCACCGGCAGCGGCAAGACCGCCGCGTTTGCCCTGGCGCTGCTGGCCAACCTCAACCCGCGCCGCTTTGCGGTGCAGGCGCTGGTGCTGTGCCCCACGCGCGAACTGGCCGACCAGGTGACCAGCGAAATCCGCCGTCTGGCGCGGGCCGAAGAAAACATCAAGGTCGTGACCCTGTGCGGCGGCGTGCCGCTGCGTGCGCAAACGCTGAGCCTGGAGCACGGTGCCCACATCGTGGTGGGCACCCCAGGCCGCGTGATGGACCACCTGGAACGTCAGCACCTGAGCCTGGAAGCCCTCAACACCCTGGTGCTCGACGAGGCGGACCGCATGCTCGACATGGGCTTCTTTGATGACATCGTTGTGGTTGCCAAACAGTGTCCCAAAGAGCGCCAGACCCTGCTGTTCTCGGCAACTTACCCCGAGGGCATCGCCAAGCTGAGCGCGCAGTTCATGAAAACCCCCGTGCAGATCACTGTGCAGGCCCAGCATGCCGAGGGCAAGATCGAGCAGCGCTGGTACGAGGTGAAAAACAGCGAGCGCCTGCACGCGGTGTCGCAGCTGCTCAACCACTTCCGCCCGGAGTCGTCGATTGCGTTTTGCAACACCAAGCAGCAGTGCCGCGACCTGGTGGGCGTGCTGCAGGCCCAGGGCTTCAGCGCACTGGCGCTGTATGGCGAGCTGGAGCAGCGCGAGCGCGACCAGGTGCTGGTGCAGTTTGCCAACCGCAGTTGCTCGGTGCTCGTGGCCACCGACGTGGCGGCGCGCGGGCTGGACATTGCCAACCTGGCCGCCGTCATCAATGTGGACGTGACGCCCGACCCCGAGGTGCACATCCACCGCATCGGCCGCACGGGCCGGGGCGATGCCGAAGGTCTGGCGCTCAACCTGGTCAGCATGGACGAGATGGGCTCTGTGGGCAAGATCGAAGTGCTGCAGGGTCGCGAATCGCGCTGGTTCCCCGTGGCCGAACTCACGCCCACGGGCAGCGGCCCCCTGGTGCCGCCCATGGTCACCATCCAGATCATCGGCGGCCGCAAAGAGAAGATCCGTGCGGGCGATGTGCTGGGAGCACTCACCGGCGAGATGGGCTTCACCCGCGAACAGATCGGCAAGATCAACGTGAACGATTTCTCCACCTACGTGGCGGTGGACCGCGCCATTGGCGCGCAGGCTGCACAGCGTCTGAACCAGGGCCGCGTCAAGGGCAAGGCCGTCAAGGCGCGGCTGGTGACTGGCGAAGAATGATCAGCCTGTTGCAGCGCGTGCGGCAGGCGCGCGTGGAGGTGGACGGGCAGGTCGTAGGCGCTATTGGCGCGGGCCTGCTGGTACTGGTGTGCGCCGAGCGGGGCGACACCGAGGCCGAGGCCGACAAGTTGCTGGCCAAGATGCTCAAGCTGCGCATCTTCAGCGACGACGCGGGCAAGATGAACAAGAGCGTGCAGGACCTGGACGGCCAGGGCGGGGTCGGCGGCCTGCTGCTGGTCAGCCAGTTCACGTTGGCGGCCGACACCACGGGCGGCAACCGCCCCAGTTTCACGCAGGCGGCGGCCCCCGATGAGGGCCGCAGGCTTTATGACTACCTGGTGGCACAGGCCCGCGCTGCCCATCCCGAGGTGGCCACGGGCCGGTTTGCGGCCGATATGCAGGTGCACCTGGTGAACGACGGACCGGTGACGATTCCACTGCGCGTGGCGCCTGCTGCCGGGTAGCCGCTCTTCCCACTCGTGCTCGCCTTCGGCGATTTCATTTCAGTCACGGTGATGGTGGTGTGCGGGGCTACGATGTGTTTTTTCGGAGGATTTGTCCATGTACGAAAAGATTCTGGTTCCTGTGGATGGCAGCGCCACCTCGCTCACAGGGTTGCAAGAAGCCATTGCGCTGGCGCGGGTGATGGGCTCGACGATCCGGTTGCTGCATGTGGTGGATGAAATCTCGTTCTTGACGAGCTTCGAGTCCAGCATGGCACTGACCGCGGAAGTGTTTGACACGCTCAAGAAGACGGGCCAGGACGTGCTGCAGGACGCCCAGAACCGGGTGCGTGCGGCCGGGGTTCCGGTGGAGGCCGAGCTGTACGAAAGCTACGCCGGGCGTGTGAGCGATCTGGTCATCACGAAAGCCAAGGAATGGGGCGCGCAGCTCATCGTGCTGGGCACCCATGGCCGGCGCGGCGTGGGCCGGATGCTGCTGGGCAGCGATGCCGAGCAGGTGCTGCGCCAGTCGCCGGTGCCGGTGCTGCTGGTGCGCGGCGCCTGAGAAGGTGTGAACAAACCCGCCATGCCCGCTCATCCCGCCAAAACGCACCCCCTCGTCGTTGCAGATGCTCGCCATAGCAAGAGCTTGTGGCTTGCTTTGCGGCACGATCGGCCGCGTTTTTGCGGCCTGCTCGGCCACGCCGGATTCATTCACACCTTCTGAGTGGCCAGTGCGCGGGCCATTGGGGTGAGCGCTTGCCGGGGTGTTTCGCGGCGGTGACCCGGCGCCCGCACACGCCGGCGCATTGGCTCACTGGCGCCAGAAGAACAGGGCGGCCATCACCAGCCCTGTGGCCACGATGCCCCAGCGCAGCACGGGCGCAGGCAGCTTGCGCGCCACACGCGCGCCGCCGTAACCGCCTGCAGTGGCCGCCACCATCATCATCAGCGCCTGCGGCCAAAGCACCAGGCCGCCCGCTGCGTAAATGGCCACGGCAATCGCGGTGAGCAGTGCTGATACCCAGTTTTTCAGGCCGTTCATGGCATTCAGGTTCGTCTGGCCCAGCAGGCCGAACAGGGCCAGCAGCAATATGCCCAGCCCGCCATTGAAGTAACCGCCATACGCCGCCACGGCCAGCACGCCCACCGTGGCCTTGGCGGTGGACGGTGTGCCGCCCGCCAGCTTCTGGCGCAGCCAGGGGCCGAACGCAAACAACGCCGTTGCCGCCAGCAGCAGCCAAGGCACGACGCGGCGGAAGGTGGCGTCGGGCGTGACCAGCAGCAGCCCAGCGCCCGCGGCCCCACCAATGAGCGACAGCACCACCAGCAGGCGCATCGACAGTCCGGGCGGCGGGGCCGTGTCTTCCCTGAACCCCCAGGCGCCTGCCATGTAGCCGGGCAGCAGCGCCACGGTGCCCGTGGCATTGGCCACCACGGGCGGTACACCGGTAAAGACCAGGGCGGGCAGTGTCAGAAAGCTGCCGCCTCCGGCGACGGCATTGAGGGCGCCAGCCACGAAGGCGGCCACGAGCAGCAGGGCGGTTTCCAACATGTCTCCTTGTCGATGGCGCACAGGCGCCGGATCATTGTGGCGATCTTAGGTGGAGATCAGTGGGTATTTTGGATTGATTGCAGGCAAAAAAGGTGGGATTGCTTTGCCGCAGACGATCCCGGTGCCTGGCGCTATTTGGCGTACGGGTCGGCAAAGCCCAGCTCTTGCAGGATGGCGGTTTCGTAGGCTTCCATTTCGTCGGCATCGGCGGGGCTGGTTTCATGGTCCCAGCCCTGGGCGTGCAGCGTGCCGTGCACCAGCAGGTGGGCGTAGTGCTCTTCCAGGCTTTTGTTCTGCTCGCGCGCCTCGCGCTCCACCACGGGGGCGCAGAGCACCAGGTCGGCGGTCACCAGGGGCTCCTGCGTGTAATCGAAGGTGAGCACGTTGGTGGCGTAGTCCTTTTTGCGGTAGTCGCGGTTCAGTTGCTGGCCTTCTTCGGCACCGACGATGCGCACGGTGATCTCCGCATCGGTGGCCAGGGCGTGGCGAATCCAGCGCGTGACCTTGTGGCGCGGAAGCACAGCGCGGTGGGCGGCGACGCCATCAAAGCGGCCGAATTGCAGTGACAGGGAGAGTGTGTTTAGGGTCATTTATGCCTCTAGCGCTTATGGGGTAAGCGCTTGCAGCTATCAAATAAGGAGTTTTTGCGAACCTGGAACCTGTCTAGTCTGCGGGGCTGCGCGCGGCGGGCGCCCGGCGCGGTGCGTCGTATGCGTCCACGATGCGCGCAACCAGCGGGTGGCGCACCACGTCGGCGCTGGTGAAGCGGGTCACGGCAATGCCCTTGACGCGCTTCAACACCCGCTCTGCATCGACCAGCCCGCTCATCGCGCCTTTGGGCAGGTCCACCTGGCTCACGTCGCCAGTGACCACGGCCCGGGCGCCAAAGCCGATGCGGGTGAGAAACATTTTCATCTGCTCGGGCGTGGTGTTTTGCGCTTCGTCGAGGATGACGAACGCATTGTTCAGCGTGCGCCCGCGCATGAAAGCCAGCGGAGCGATCTCGATGGCGTTGCGCTCGAAGGCCTTTTGTACCTTGTCGTAGCCCATCAGCTCATACAGCGCGTCGTACAGCGGGCGCAGATACGGGTCCACCTTCTGCGCCAGGTCGCCGGGCAGGAAGCCCAGGCGTTCGCCCGCCTCCACGGCAGGGCGCGTCAGCACGATGCGCTGCACGGCGCTGCGCTCCAGCGCATCTACGGCGCAGGCCACGGCCAGATAGGTTTTGCCCGTGCCGGCAGGGCCGATGCCGAAGGTGATGTCGTGCGTGGCGATATTTTCGAGGTACAGGTTCTGCGTGGGCGTGCGCCCGCGCAGGTCGGCCCGGCGGGTGTTGAGCACGATGGCGCCCTCGGGCGCTTCCACCAGGGACTGGTCGCCCGCCAGCATGAGCTGCAGGTAGTCTTCAGTGATGGGGCGCTCGGCCATTTCATACAGGGCCTGCAGCAACTCCATGGCCTGGGTTGCCTTGGCTTTGGGGCCATCGACCTTGAACTGCTCGTGCCGGTGCGCAATGCGTACCTGCAGGGCCACCTCGATGGTGCGCAGGTGCACGTCGGCCGGGCCGCACAGGTGCGTGAGCCGGGTATTGTTGTGGGGGGTGAAGGTGTGGCGCAGGATCACGCGGATAATTCCAGTCAGGCAACGGAAAACACGGCAAGAAAGACGGCGCTGCAATAGGTGCGTGCGCCGGCAAAGGACATCCATGATAGGCAAATTGACCGGCACCCTGCTGGAAAAAAATCCACCCGAGGTGCTGCTGGACTGCCACGGCGTGGGTTACGAGGTGAATGTGCCCATGAGCACCTTCTACAACCTGCCCGCCGTGGGCGAACGCGTGAGCCTGCTCACGCAGTTCATCGTGCGCGAGGATGCGCAGCTGCTGTACGGCTTTGCCACGCAGCCCGAGCGCCAGGCGTTTCGCGAACTCATCAAGATTTCGGGCGTGGGCCCGCGCACGGCGCTGTCCATTCTCTCGGGCATGGGCGTGGGCGACCTGGCGCAAGCCATCACGTTGCAAGAGGCGGGCCGCCTGGTCAAGGTGCCGGGCATCGGCAAGAAGACCGCCGAACGTTTGCTGCTGGAGCTCAAGGGCAAGCTGGGCGCCGACATGGGGGCGCATGCGCAGGTAACCAGCGATGCCCAGGTGGACATTCTGCAGGCGCTGCTGGCGCTGGGTTACAACGACAAGGAGGCGGCGGCCGCTTTGAAGGCCTTGCCGCCGGATGTCGGCGTCAGTGACGGAATCAAGCTGGCGCTGAAGGCGCTGGCGAAATAACCCCTAACCAAACGGATTCAGGACGGGTAGCCATGAAATTTCGACAGTCGATGCAGTGGGTGTGCGGTGCAGGTGTGGCGCTGGTGGTGGCGGCTTGCGGCGGTGGTGGTGGTGGCGACGCGCCTGCACCGGATATGTCGACAGCGAACCGGATCGAGCCGTTTGATCCCACCCTGGGCAAGGCGCTCAAGGCAGCCCCCCCGTTGCCGCGTGCGGCCGGGGCTGCACCAAAGGCTACGTCGGTGCGGCTGGGGCCGCTGGCGTCCGCAGCGCTGCCATCCCTGAAAATCAAAGCGGTGCCCAGCCAGGGCACCGGTGTGCGCCAGCAAATTGGCCTGGCCCGCAGCGTGGCCGCTACGGCGACTTCGTCGGGACTGCGGGCGCAGCTGCAGTGGTCCCCCACAGAGCGCGGCACGCAGCGTGCCGCCGTCAGCTTCGCAGCGCAAGGTGCGCTGGGTGTGCGCCTGGGGCTGCTGGTGCGCGCACTGCCTGCGGGCACCACGCTGCGGTTTTATGCACAGGCCGGTGAAGCGGTGTTCGAGGTGTCGGGCAAGGAGGTGCTGGGCACCATCGCGCGCAACCTGCAGGCGGGAGACACCGGCGATGCGGCCCGCACCTACTGGAGTCCCGATTTCGGCGGCGCCGAGACCACGCTGGAGCTGGAGTTGCCGGCCAATGCCGACCTGGCCCAGCTCGACATCGCCGTGCCCTCGCTTTCGCACTTTTATGTTTCGCCGGACCGTGCGGCGCAATCGGGCCTGACCAAGGTGGGCGAGGCGGCCACTTGCAATATCGACGTGTCGTGTCGGCCCGATTCCAGCAGTGAAAGCCGTTCGGTTGCGCGCATGATTTTTGTGGAAAATGGCAGTGCGTTCGTTTGCACCGGCACGCTGCTCAACGACGCACAGTCGAGTTCCACACCGTATTTTCTTTCTGCCAACCACTGCGTTTCCACGCAGGCGGCCGCGTCAACCGTGACGACCGACTGGTTCTACCGCTCGGCCACTTGCAACACCAATGAGGTCAATGCGGGCACGCAGCGCCTTTACGGTGGCGCCACCTTGCTGTATGCCGAGGCGGCTACCGACACCGCCTTCATGCGCCTGAATGCCGCACCACCGGCCGGTATTGTGTATGCCGGTTCGTATTTTGGCGCAGTGGTCGAAGGTGCCGGAGCACTCAGCATCCACCACCCCCAAGGCGACCTGCAAAAGTACAGTGAGGGTGTGGTGAAGCAGTTCAACAATTGCACTTTTGAAACCTGCCAAGTCAGCACTGCGCAGGACGGGCGTTTCCTGAGTGTGGGCTGGAGTGTGGGTACCACCGAGGGCGGCAGCAGCGGCTCAAGCCTTTTCCTGCCGATTGGCAGCAAGCGCTATGTGGTGGGGCAATTGCTGGGCGGTGCTGCAAGTTGCCAGAACCCCAACGGATACGACCACTATGGCCGCTATGACTTGGCATTCCAGGCGGCCCTCAGGAACTGGCTGAAACCGGCACCATGAGCCCGCACGCACCACGCCCGCAGTGGCACCCCATGGCATGAGCATTCAAACCGACGA
Organism: Acidovorax defluvii; assembly: GCA_003268905.1. GTDB lineage: Bacteria > Pseudomonadota > Gammaproteobacteria > Burkholderiales > Burkholderiaceae_C > Acidovorax > Acidovorax defluvii. The sequence continues at coordinate 108,703 of QLTU01000010.1, read as the reverse complement.
CTTCGCTCCCGCGCCCGCCAAGCGGGTCATTTCCGCCGTTCCGGCATCGCCGCAGGAGGAAGCCATTGAGCGCGCCCTGCGCCCCAAGCTGCTGCAGGAATACGTGGGTCAGGCCAAGGCGCGCGAGCAACTTGAGATCTTCATCGGCGCCGCAAAGAAGCGCGGCGAGGCGCTCGACCATGTGCTGCTGTTCGGCCCGCCCGGCCTGGGCAAGACCACGCTCAGCCACATCATTGCGGCCGAACTGGGCGTGAACCTGCGCCAGACCAGCGGGCCCGTGCTCGAAAAGCCCAAGGACCTGGCGGCGCTGCTGACCAACCTGGAAAAGAACGACGTTCTCTTCATCGATGAGATCCATCGCCTCTCGCCCGTGGTCGAAGAAATCCTCTACCCCGCGCTGGAGGACTACCAGATCGACATCATGATCGGCGAGGGGCCGGCGGCGCGTTCCATCAAGCTTGACCTGCAGCCCTTCACCCTGGTGGGTGCCACCACGCGCGCGGGCATGCTCACCAACCCGCTGCGCGACCGCTTTGGCATCGTGGCGCGGCTGGAGTTTTATACGCCCGAGGAGCTGGCGCGCATCGTCACGCGCAGTGCGGGATTGCTGGGCACGCCCATGGACGAGGCCGGCGGTTTTGAGCTGGCGCAGCGCTCGCGCGGCACGCCGCGCATCGCCAACCGGCTGCTGCGCCGCGTGCGCGACTATGCCGAGGTGAAGGGCGATGGCCGCATCACCAAGTCCATCGCCGACAAGGCACTCGCCATGCTCGACGTGGACCCGCAGGGTTTTGACGTGATGGACCGCAAGCTGCTCGAAGCCTTGATACATCGCTTTGACGGCGGCCCCGTGGGCCTCGATAACATCGCCGCCAGCATTGGTGAAGAGGCGGGCACCATCGAGGACGTGATCGAGCCCTACCTGATCCAGCAAGGCTATTTGCAGCGCACACCGCGCGGGCGCATCGCCACGCTGGCCGCTTATCGGCACCTCGGGGTCACGCCGCCGCAGGCTGCTGGGGGGCTGTTTTCTGAATGATCGAATCACACCCGTGGTACTGAGGAGTTTGTTGTGAAGCGCCCCTGGATCGCATGGGGTCTGGCCGCTGCCGTCGTGGCGGTGGGCGTCGCCGTCGGGGCCGTGTCGTTGCGCGGGCCGCTGGTCGATGCCGTGGTGGTGCAGTCGGCACCGCTGGTGCGCACCCTGCAGTTTTCGGCCCGCGTGGCCACGCTCTCGCGCGTGGATGTGGGCAGCACGGTTACCGGCCGGGTGGCGCAGGTGCGGGTGGCCGAAGGCGCGCAGGTGCGTCAGGGTGATGTGCTGGTGCAGCTCGAATCGGATGAACTGCGTGCCGCTTTGGCGCAGGCCGTTGCCTCCGAGCGCCAGGCGCAGGCGCGACTGACTGGCCTGCGCAGCAGCGGCCGTACCGCTGCGCAGGCTGCGAGCGCACAGGCCAACGCCACCCTGCAAGCCGCAAACGCCAGCCTGGCGCGGGTGCAGCAGTTGGTGGCCGATGGGTTCTACAGCCCTGCGCAGCTCGACGAGGCCCGCCGGGCGGTCGATGTGGCGCGGGCGCAGCAGCTCAGCGCGCAGGCGCAGATGCAGGCCAATGCCGATGCCGGCAGCGATGTAGTGCAGGCGCAGGCGCAGTGGGCGCTGGCCCAGGCGGCTACCGTGGCGGCCCGGGCGCGCCTGGCGCAGACCGATCTGCTCGCACCGGCCGATGCCCGCGTGCTGGTGCGCGAGGTGGAGCCGGGGCAGATCGTGCAGCCCGGCAAGGCCTTGCTCAGCCTGGCGCTGGCAGGGCCCACCCAGCTGGTGGCCCAGGTGGATGAGCGCTTTCTCGACCAGTTGCAGCCGGGACAGAAAGCCACGGTGGTAGCCGACGCTTTTGCCGGCCAGCGCTTTACCGCGCGCGTGCTCTCCATCGCACCGGCGGTGGATGCGCAGCGCGGTGCCATCGAGGTGAAATTTGCGCTGGAGCACCTGGCGCCCGCGTATCTGCGCGAGGACATGACCTTGTCGGTCGAGGTGGAGACCGCACGGCGCGAAAGCGCGCTCGTACTGCCCCTGGCGGCACTGCGCGGTGCCGTGGCGGGTGACGCGGGTACCGTGCTGGTGCTGCAAGAAGGCCGCGCCCAGAACCTCCAGGTGCGGCTGGGCTTGCGCACGCTCGATGCGGTGGAAGTGCTGGATGGCCTGAAAGAAGGTGACGCCGTGCTGCTCGGCGGCGCCATGCAGGCCGGCGACCGCGTGCGGGCTCGCATGGTGGAATGGACCGCAGGTGCGGCCGCCCCCGGTGCTGCCGCACAGGGCAAAGGGCAGGGGGGCGACGCCGGCTCCGCGCTGACCAACGCCATGGGCCGCTGAGCTGCCATGCTGATCTGGCCCGGTTTTGAATGGCGTGTGGCGCTGCGCTTTCTGCGCGAGGGGCGCATGCAGACCCTGCTCATCATCGTGGGCGTGGCGGCGGGCGTGGCGGTGATTGCCTATGTCTCGGCGCTGATCAACGGCCTGCAATCCAACACCCTGGCCAAGACGCTGGGCGCCCAGGCGCACATCAGTCTGCGGGCGCCGGATGACCTGGTGACGCCGGCGGCACTGCCGGTGGCTGGCGCAGCCGTGCTCACCGAAACCCAGCCACGCGCGCAGCGCCTGCGCTCGGTGGCCAACTGGCAGGCGCTGGTGCCGCTGCTGGAGCGTCTGCCCGAGGTGGTCGGCGTATCGCCCATGGTGTCGGGCAGCGGCCTGGCGCTGCGCGGCGAGGCATCACAGGCCATTGCCCTGATGGGCGTGGACCTGGACCGCTATGACCGGGTGGTGGGACTGCGCTCCAAGGTGGTCAGTGGCAGCCCACGGCTGTTGCCGGGCGAGGCGATTGTGGGGCGCGAGCTGGCGCAGGACCTGGGCGTGCGTGTGGGTGACCGCCTCACGGTGCAGACCGGCGGTGCGGGCGGCACCGTGAGCGACGCAGTGCGCGTGACCGCGCTGGTGGACCTGGGCGTGAAAGACCTGAACCGGCGCACCGTGATCGTGCCGCTGCGGGCTGCGCAAAGCCTGCTGGCACTGCCCGGTGGTGCCACCCAGCTCGACCTGACCCTCAAGGACGTGTGGGTGGCCCAGACCCTGGCGAGCGAGCTGCAGACCCGACTCCCCTACAAAATTGAAAGCTGGCAGGAGAGCAATGCACAGCTGGTGTCGGCGCTGAATGCGCAATCCATCAGCACGGCCATCATTCGCGGCGTGGTGCTGGCCGTGGTGGTGCTGGGCATCGCCAGCGTGCTGGTGGTATCGGTGGTGCAAAAGGGCCGCGAAATCGGCATATTGCGCGCCATGGGCGCGACCCGGGGGCAGGTGCTGCGGGTGTTTCTGGTGCAGGGCGCCGTGGTGGGGGTGCTGGGCTCGGTGCTGGGCCTGCTGCTGGCGGTGGCGCTGATATGGGTGTTTACCCACTTCGTGCGCGGCTCCGACGGCTTGCCGCTCTTTTCTATTGCGCTGCCACCTGCCATGGCGTTGCAGGTGGCGCTGATTGCGTCGGTCTGTGGCGTGCTGGCCGCCGTGGCACCAGCGCGGCGCGCGGCGGCGCTGGACCCGGCGCAAGCCATTCGCATGTAGTGATGAGACACCCCCCTGTGCGGCTGCGCCGCTTCCCCCCACTCTCGCAGTGCTGCGCACTGCGGGCAGGGGGACGCCCCCAGCGCTGCGGGGCTGCCCTTGCGCGGGGGGCGCTGGCACTGGCTGCGCCGGTTTTTTGCGCCACTGGCGGTGCGCAGCGCAATGGATTGCAAAAATGTTGATCGAACTACGCGACGTGCGCAAAAGCTACAACGTGGGCCGACCCAGCGAGGCCGAGGTGTTGCATGACATCACCTTGCAGGTGCGCCGTGGCGAGTTCATTGCCCTGATGGGGCCCTCAGGATCGGGCAAGAGCACGCTGCTCAATATTCTGGGCCTGCTCGAGTCCATGACGTCCGGCAGCTACCGGCTCGACGGTGAAGCGGTACAGGGTCTTCAGGATGCCGCGCTGACTTTGCGCCGGCGCCGCACGCTGGGCTTCGTCTTCCAGTTCCACCACCTGCTGCCCGCGTTCTCGGCGCTCGAGAATGTGACGCTGCCCGCCCTCATGGCCGAGGGTCGGGTCAGCACCACGCACCGCGATCACGCGCGCAGCCTGCTGGCCGCCGTGGGCCTGGCGCAGGCCATGGACAAGCGTCCGGGGGAGCTGTCGGGCGGCATGCAGCAGCGTGTGGCCATTGCCCGCGCGCTGGTCATGAACCCGCCGCTGGTGCTGGCCGACGAGCCCACTGGCAACCTGGATACCGCCTCGTCCGCAGAGGTGTTTGCCCTGCTGCGCCGCATTCATGCCGAGCGCGGCACGAGTTTTGTGGTGGTCACGCACGACCCGCGGTTGGCGGCACGCTGCGACCGGCTGGTGGAGCTGATCGACGGGCGCATTGCGCGCGACGAGGCGGTCACTGCGGGGGTGGAGCCTGCGCCCAGCGCGCTGCCGGTGTGAGGGCAGCGGGGCGGTGGAGCGTTGCTCCGCACCGCAAAAAATGCTATTTATTTAATAGCTATTAGCGCTTGCTGTATAAGCGCTAGAGGCCTATTTGACCAAAAATTCGCAGGCATGCTCAGTGCGATGTGCCTTCCGAGCGCGTGATCTTGTTCCACACGTTGTATTTGCCCACGGGCTTGCTCATGGGCAGGCGCTTGACCTCCTTGAGGGTTTGCGCGTCAAACACGATGATGGCGCCGTCCGTCTCCCACACGCTGACGAGGGCGTAGCGGCCGTCCTTGGTGAACTCGGTGTGCGCCAGCGTGCGGCCGGGCTCGCGCAGCGTGGCCATGGGCGTCAGCGTGGTTTTGTCGATGAGTGTGAGCGTGTCCTTGGCCGTGGGGCTCATCATGGAGTCGGCCCAGGCGTAGCGGGTGGCCTCGTGGCTGCGCATGAAAAAGCCAGGCCCGGGGGTGGGAATGGTCTTGACCGTTTTCCAGGTCTTCATGTCGATCACGTCGATGGCGCCGTCTTTGAGGTTCGGGCTGGCCAGCACGGTGGTGCCGTTCCAGGCAAAGGTGATGCCCGAGCCCAGGTGCGGCATGCCTGCAATCGGCAGCTCGGCAATCTTGCGCCGTACATCGAGGTTGACCACCTGTGCTGTGGGGGCGCCGTCGGCCGCACCGGACTTGGGCCGGGTCGAGCCCAGCACATGGCGGTAGTCCTGGTCGAAAAAGAAATCGTCCAGCGGTTCATCGAGCGGCGTGCGGCGAACCCCGTGGTAGCCCGGCTTGGCGATGGCCTCGCCCATCTTGTAGTCGTGTACCAGGCCGTCATAGATCGGCGGTGCCTTGGGGTCGTAGGAAATCTCCCAGACCTCCGGAATGTCCTTGAGCGCCACGACAAAACTCTTGCGCGGAGCAGCGTCGTACACCGCAGACACGCGCGAGGCCTCCTTGCCGTCGAGCGTGGTGGCGTCATAGCGTTTGACAAAGTTCAGATCGGCGTCGAACAGCACCACGGTGCGCGGCAGGTAGTTGGCGGCCATGACCCAGCGCCCGTCGCCGCTGACGGCCACGTTGCGCATGTTCAGGCCGGCGCGCACCTCGGCCACCACGGTAAGGTTCCACAGGTCGTATTTGGTGATCCAGCCGTCGCGCGAGCCAAAGAACACAAAGCGCCCGTCGGGCGTGAACTTGGGGCCGCCGTGCAGCGCGTAGCGGCTGGCAAAGCGGTGGATGACCTCGAAGCGGTCGCCGTCGACCAGCGAGACATGGTGGTCACCGCCTTCGACCACTACAAACAGGTTCATGGGGTCGGCCTTCCAGGCAGGGCGGCCCGGCAGGTCTTTGGCGCCTGCGGTTTCAACGCGCGAGGCGCGCACATCGTCGTCGCTCCACGCCGGTGCGGGGGTGACCGGCTGGTAGATCCATTCGGTCAGTGCCGCAATGTCTGCGGGGGCCAGCGTGGCGGCGAAGCCCCCCATTTGCGTGGCGGCGCGGCCCTGCTGGATGACCTTCAGCGCTTCGGGGCGACGCAGGCGTGCCAGGCTCTCGGGCAGCAGCGCCGGGCCCATGCCGCCAGTGCGCTGGGCACCGTGGCAGCTGGCGCAGTGTTCGCCGTACAGCGCGGCGGCAGAGGCTGTGGTGGTGGGCGCGGCAGCCTTGGCGGCTGCCGTGCTGACCGTAGCTGCGGCGCTGTGGGTCTGCGCCTGGGCCAGGCCGTGGCCCATCCAGAGCAGGCCCGCACTCAGGGCCAGGTGCGCAGCGCCTGCAGCAAAGCGGCGCAGGGTGTCATGCATGTTCGTTCTCCGGGTGGATGTCGATGGTGCGGCGGCCCTTGCTGAAAGGCGTCAGCGCCACGCGCTGTGCGTCGCTGCCTGCTTGCAGCCCGATCTCGTCGTCGCGCAGGTAGCAGCCGGGGTCTTCGGCCCAGGCATCGCCCGTGAGTTGCTGGGCACGCACGCGCGTGTTGCCGCCGCAGATGCTGAAGTAGTGGCACACAGCGCAGCGCCCACCCACCGGGCGGGGCTTGGCTTTCAGGCCCGCCATCAACGGCTCGGAGGTGTCGGACCAGATGGCCGAGAACGGGCGCTGGCGCACGTTGCCCAGGTCGTGGTGCCACCACATGGTGTCGGGGTGCACGGTACCCAGGTTGTCGATGTTGGCCACGTTCACGCCGCTCGAATTGCCGCCCCAGGCGATGAGGCGCTCGCGCAGCGGTGCCTCCCACTGCGGCATGCGTTCGCGCACCCATTGCAGCAGGTAGGGGCCGTCGGTGTCGTTGTTGCCGGTCACGTAGTCTTCTTCGCGGCCTTCCAGTGCCGACTGCCAGGCGCGCTCGAACAGCAGGTCGAGCGCATCGCGCGTCGCCTGGAACTGCGCGTCCTTGCCGCGGTGGATGTTGCCGCGCCCGGCGTAGTTGAGGTGCGAGAAATAGAACTTGTCCACGGCCTCGGTACGCATCAGGTCCAGCAGCGCCGGGAAGTCGTGCGCGTTCATGGCCGTCATGGTGAAACGCAGGCCCACCTTTACACCGCGCTGGTGCAGGTGTCGCACAGCGGCCAGGCTGCGGTCGAAGGCGCCTTCGAGGCGGCGGAAATGGTCGTGCGTTTCGCGCAGGCCATCGAGACTGATGCCCACGTAGTCGAAACCCATGGCCTGGATGCGGTCGGCCATGGGCTCGTCGATCAGGGTGCCATTGGTCGATAGACCCGTGTAGAACTTCATCGCCTTGGCGCGCTCGGCGATCTCGAAGATGTCAGGCCGCATCAGCGGCTCGCCACCCGAAAGAATCAGCACCGGAACGCTATAGGCCTTGAGGTCGTCCATCACGCCGAACACTTCCTGCGTGGACAGCTCGCCCTCGTAGTCGTGGTCGGCCGACAGCGCATAGCAGTGCTTGCAGGTCAGGTTGCAGCGGCGGATCAGGTTCCAGATCACCACCGGGCCCGGCGCCTGGCCGTTGCCTCGGGTGCGTGCAGGGGCGGGATAGGCGCCGGTGGCCTGGGCTTGCGCGAGCTCGCGCATGTATTGGCTGATGCGGAACATGATTAGCTTTCTTGGCTTTGCCGAAGACGCAGGCCGGTCTTCTTGAGGATGGCGGTCGAATACAGGATGTCGTGGCCCCGGCAGGCGGTGCCCAGCAGTTCGCGCACCTGCTCGGCCTGATGCTCGACCTCGGCGCGCGTGCGGCCGTGCAGCATGGCGAACAGGTTGTAGGGCCAGCAGATGCCCCCTGTCGGTGTGCATTGCGCACCGTCTCCCCCCGAGGGGGACTCGGCATCTTGGGAGCGGCCCGGCGATGCCTTCGGCAGGTGGCGCGGGCGGCGGTAGCAGTGGCTCACGCCAGGCAGCTGGCCGATGCGCTCGCCGAGCTGGTCCACCAGGGCGTCGTCCACGTCCCACACACTCATGCCGTTGGCCGTGAAGCCCAGGCGGTAGTGATTGGGCACGGCGCCAATGCGGCGGATGAGGCCCGTTTCGAGCATCTGTGCCATACGCTCGCGCACCTGCTGGCCGGAGACGCCAAGCTGTTGCCCCACGGCGTCGTAGGGGCGCGGCACCAGCGGCAGGCCACCCTGGGTGGCGGCCATCAGGGCGCGGTCGAAATCGTCAAGCGCCATGGGCTGCTCCGGTGGCTTGGTGCAGGGGAAGCTTGAGTTCGACGAAAAACTCGCGCTCCTTCGGAAATGCCAGCACGGGCAGGCCCGTTTCGGCCTCGATGCGTGTGATGGCCGCCGCGCACTGCGCCGGGGTTTCGGTGCCGAGCACGAACCACATGTTCAGCGCATGGGCGCGCCGGTAGTTGTGCGCGATTTCGGGGTGGGCGTTGACTTGCGCCGTGACGGCTTCGTAGCGCTCCTCGGGAACGGCCATGGCGGCCAGCACGAACAAACCGCCCGCGCGTTCGATCTGGAACAGCGGGCCGAAGCGCGTGAGCATGCCGCTCTCCAGCAGGGCCGACAGCCGACCGATGACATCGTCTTCGGTCCAGCCGAACTCCGCGGCCACGTCGGCAAACGGCCGCTCGGTCAGCGGCAGATCGCCGTGCAGGCGCTCCAGTAGGCGGGCGTCATCCGGCGACAGCATCAAGCACCTCCGGTGTGGCCACGCTGGGGGCGGCGGCTTCGGGCAGGGCGCGAAAGCGCCGGGGGCCGGTCTGCTTGAAGCGGCGGCAGGAGAACAGGACCTCGTGCGGGTACTGCGCCAGATCGCAATGATCCAGGACGCGTGCGATGACGTCGCGCACAGCGGTGCGGTCGCGGCCATGCACCATGCAATACAGGTTGTAGGGCCAGCCCCCGGTGCGCTCGCGCCGATAGGCCAGCGTCACGCCGGTCACGCGGGCGAGGGCCTCGCCGCAGGCGTCTACCTCGGCATCCGGGATGTTGAAAACGGTCATGGCGTTGGCGTCAAAGCCCAGCTCGTGGTGGCGCACGATGGCGCCGATGCGCCGCACCGTGCCCTGGTCCAGCCACTGCTGCAGCGTCTGCAAAACCGATTCGCCGGTGCGGCCCAGCGCCTGTGCCCAGGCGTCGAAGGGGCGGGGCACCAGGGGCAGGCCGTCTTCGAGGAGGGCGGCGAGTGGCCGGTCTGCCTCGGCCACCGGCATGGCCTCGGGCGCGGCCGCCATGGGTGCGGGGGCCGTGCGTTCGCGCAGATCAAAGCCCAGGTCGATGCGGTAGGCGCGCTGCATGCGCAGCTGCAACGCGGTCAATCCCGTGGCGTCTTCGAGCGAACGCATGGCGACGCGCACGGCGGCATCGTCCTGCCCGGTCATCACGAACCAGAGGTTGTAGTGGTGCTCGCGCTGGTAGTTGTGGTTCACGCCGGGGTGGCTGGAGACCACGGCGGCCACCGCGTCCAGCCGCTCGGGCGGAACGGCCATGGCGGCCAGCAGCGCGGCGCCGCCGGCATTGCCGGCGAACACGCCGCCAATGCGGCCCAAGGCGCCTTCGTTCTGCAGTTGGGCATAGCCGGCCAGCACTGCATCGGTGGACAGGCCCACGGTGGTGGCGATGTGCGTGAAGGGCTCTCGTACCAGAGGGAAGTCACGCTGCCACGGGTTCAGCAACGCCAGGCGCAGATCAGAGTGGGGTTCCATTCAGAACCCCACCCGTGCGGCGCGGGAGGTGAAAAAGATGCCGCTGGGCGAATCGACCGCCATGGTCGCCTGGGCGGCGAAGGTCTGCGTGTCGATCACGCTCACGCGGTGGTCGTCGCGCGAGCTGATCCAGACCGATTCGCCGCGCGGCGTGAATTCCATGTGCAGCACGGCCTTGCCGGGCTCCAAGGTGCGCACGATCTGTTGTGTGGTGGTGTCGATGACCTGCACGCGGTGGTAGTCGGGCACGGAAAAGTTGACCCACACCTGGCGGCCGTCGGGCCGCGCCATCACGAACACGGGCTGGCCGGCCACCGGGATGCGGCCGACCTCCTGCCAGGTGTCGGTGTCCACCACCAGCACCTCGTGGCGGCCGATGGCGGGCAGGTAGGCGCGGCGCCCGGCCACGGCCCAGCCGCGCAGGTGCGGCATCTTGTAGACCGGCAGGGGCTCCTGGCCCCGGCCGTAGCCGCCCAGGATACGGCGCACAGTGGGCTTGTCTTCCCACAGGTCCACCATGGCCAGGCCGTCCTCGCCGAACAGGCCGGCGATGTAGTGGCGGCCATTGGGCGTGACCAGCGCGTCATAGGGCTGCTTGCCAATGTCGGGCAGCTTGGTGGTAACGGGGCGTGTGGGGTTGGACAGGTCGGTGATCCAGATGGCGCCCGCGTCGAACAGGCTGTAGGCGAAGCGGCGGCCCGGCAGGTCCACCAGGCCGACCACGCGCGAGAGCTTGCCGTTCTCGTATTCGGCCGGGATGTCGGCCACCAGCTCCAGCGTGGTGGTGTCGAAGGCCTTGATGCCGCCGGGCGTGTAGTTTTGTGCCACCACCAGGCGGCCGTCGGCGCTGATGGCGCCGCCAATCGAGTTGCCCGCCTGCATCACGCGGCCAGCGATGCGGTGCGTGAGCAGATCGACCTTGGTGAGGGCCCCATCGCGCCCGAAGACAAAGGCGTAGCGGCCATCGCGCGAGAAAACCACCGAGGCGTGCGAGAGGTCGCCCAAGCCCTTGACCTCGGCCAGCAGCGTGCGCTGGCTGGTGTTGACGATGGCCAGCGTGCCCGTGGACCGCGCCACGACGACGCCGAGATCGCCCGTGCCGGTGGCGGCAGGTACACCGGCGCATCCGGCCAGCAACAGGGAGGAGGCGCCCATCAGGGCGAGGCAGTCGCGGCGTTTCATCGGGAATCCTTTTGCGGCTCGGGGAATCCGGCCATCAGTTGCTGGGCAATCCACAGGGCCTCGGCTTCGTTCACCATGGCTTTCCAGGGCGCCATGGGGGTGCCGGGGCGACCGCCGTAGATGGTGGCTGCCAGGGAACCAATCGGTTTGTCGGCCAGTGCCTCGCGGGTGAGCGCGGGCCCCAGGCCACCGGTCAAGCGCAGGCCGTGGCACGAGCCGCAGTCCTGGCGCACCATGCGCACCAGCTCTTGCTGGCGTTGTGCGGTGGGTGGGGCCGGTTGGGCATGAAGCCCGGCGGCGCAGACCATCAGCGCCAACCAGGCAACGGCACGGTGCCAACCTCGAAACACCCCGCCGACCGTGGGATGATGGTCGGCGTTGGAGGGGCGTGGCGTCTGGTGCGCGTTCTTGCAAGGCATGGCGAAATATCGCTGGATTTGCAGCCATCGTCCTTGATTCACATCAACGACGATGACCCCGGTCATTTTGACAATGGGGCCATTGTTTACCAACCGTGCCCAGTTTCAATGGGCCATCCCCGATGGACACCGCCAACCCCTCCTCGCAGCCCCCCCTCGGCAACACAGCCGCCGCCCCTTCTGGCGGGGTTCTTCCCCGGCTCGCGCCTTCTGAATGGGGCCGTGTCACGCTGGTGGGTGCGGGGCCCGGTGACGCGGAGTTGCTCACGCTCAAGGCGGCACGCGTGCTTGCCAGTGCCGATCTGGTGCTTTATGACAACCTGGTGTCCAGCGATGTGCTCGGGCATGTCGCTGTGGGAGCTGAGCGCATCTACGTCGGCAAGCAAAGCCGCAACCACACCCTGCCGCAGGAAGGCATCATCGAACTCATGGTGCGGCTGGCGCAAAGCGGCCGCTCGCTGGTGCGCCTGAAGGGCGGTGATCCGTATATCTTCGGGCGCGGCGGCGAAGAGGCCGAGGCGCTGGCAGCCGCCGGCATTGCCTGTGACACCGTGCCGGGCATCAGTGCGGCCCAGGGCGCCGCAGCGGCTACGGGTATCCCCCTCACGCACCGTGACCATGCCGCCATGCTGGTGTTTGCCACCGGCCATTTGCAGGGCGAGGAAGGCGAGCGCACCGTGGCGCTGGACTGGGCGGCGCTGGTGCGGCCCCACCAGACCGTGGTGATCTACATGGGCGTGGGCACCCTGCCCATCATCTGCGCCCAGCTCATCGCCCATGGCCTGCCGGCCAGCACGCCCGCTGCCATGATCGAGCGCGCCACCTTGCCCGGGCAGCGCAGCATTGTGGGCACGCTCCAAACGCTGCCGCAGTTGAGCGTGGCCTACGGCGTGAACCCGCCCGCGCTGATCATGATTGGTGACACGGTGACGTTGCAGGCGCGCATCGGATCGCCCACCGGCGTGCTCACCGGGTTTCCGGCGCTTGCCGATACCGCACCGCCCCAGGCGCTGGCCTGCACCGCCTGACGCGACGGACTCAGACCGGGCGGTTGGGCACGGCCCGGCGATGGTCGAGGAGCGCGTGGGTCGCCTGCACGCCCTCGGGCGCATCCACCCGCGGGGCGGCATCTGCCGGTGCGGACACCGGCTCCCGCAACCAGCCCCAGACAATCAGCACCTGCGCGGCGTAGTAGGTGGAGAGCACCCAGAACTGCGCCATGGGCAAGGGCTGCACGAAACGGCTGGTGGCCAGCAGCGAGTCGCTCACCATGAAAAGGCATGCGCCCACGGCCACCATGCGCGCCGCGCTGGTGCCCAGGGCCCGTGCGCGCCCCAGGGCCTGCGCCGCCATGAGGGCAATCACCAGCACATAGGCCGCCACCGGTCCGCGCAAGGCGGCGGGCAGGCCGCCTGCCCACAAAAAAGCGTACATGGCAGTGCCCACGGCGAGTGTGGCCACCAGCGCACCGCGGCGGGCAAACCACGGCACACCCAGGCGAAACAGGGCGATGTAGGCCAGGTGCGCACCCAGAAAACTCACCAGGCCGGGAATGAAGAGCCCGTGCAGCATCAAAAACACATCACCCGCCAGCGATAACACCAGCGCCAGCACCATGGTGACCCATGGTTTTGCATAAAATCGGCCTCTAGCGCTTATGGATAAAGCGCAGGCAGCTACTAATATTATAGCAATCACCATCGTCAGGGGCTTGAACACCAGGTGCCACTCGGTCCAGCCCACGGCACTGGTGGCGGTCGCCAGTGCACCCGCTTCGATCATCAGGGCCAGCGGCATGCTGATGCGGCCCTGCACCACGGCACCCAGGGCCCATTGCGTGGCCAACAGGGCCGCAAACCATGCGGTGTTGTGGGCCAGCGGGGCACTGTCGGCGTGCCACAAAAACACCGAAACACCCGCCAGCAGCAGCACAAACTGCACGCTGGCGAACCAGCGGGTGGCGGGCGTCATGGCGGGGTTGTAGCGCGGCATCCGGGCGATGTCGAAGGCCGGCTTGGGAAAGCGCTGCGCCACGTCGGCGGGCCGCCACCCCGGGGGCTTGAGCCACACGCGCAGCTTGTCGCCCCAGCTGCGCGCGTGCCAGCTGTCGTGCGCCAGCCCGGCATACACCTGGGCATTGGCCCACAGCGGGTCCCAGCTGTTGAGCAGGCCGCGCGTGCCGTACACGCATTTTTCCTTGTCATCCTCGTCCTTGAAGGTGCCGAAGATCCGGTCCCACACAACCAGAATGCCGCCATAGTTCTTGTCCAGATAGGCGTCGTTCACGGCATGGTGCACGCGGTGGTTGCTGGGGCTGCAGAACCAGCGGTCAAACCACGAAAGGCGTCCCACCTGTTCGGTGTGCACCCAGAACTGGTAGAGCAGGTCGATCAGCGCCACCACGCCAAACGCCAGCGGTGGCACGCCGGCCAGCGCCATGGGCACGTAAAAGACCCAGCCCAGAAGAGCGCCCGAGCTGGTCTGGCGCAGCGCGGTGCTGAGGTTGTAGTCCTGGCTTTGGTGGTGCACGGCATGTGCGGCCCACAGCACGGCCGATTCGTGGCCCATGCGGTGCAGCCAGTAGTAACAAAAGTCGTAGAACACCAGTGCCAGCAGCCAGCCGGGCAGGCTGGTCCAGAACGCATCGCTGCGCCACAGCGCCACATGCTCGAACAGGGCGGTGTAAATGCCAATGCGCAGCAGCCGCGTGAACACCGCGCTGGTCTGGCTGAGCATGCCCAGGCCGATGCTGCTCATGGCATCGGCCAGGTGGTAGGTGTTGCGCTGGCGCCTGTGGCCAATGGCCAGCTCCACGGCGATCAGCACAAAAAAGACCGGGGTGGCAAGAACGATGATCTGGCTGGGGCTCATGGCAGGGCAACAAAATGTCCGCCGATTCTTGCCCCAATCAGGTCAAAGCGCCTCTGGCATCAACCCTGATGATGCGTTCCACCACGCCCGCGGCCAGCCCGCCGCGCACGCCGATCAAGAAATTGTGCAGATTCACCGTGGGGTCGCAGTGCCCCGGCACCAGCCACAGCATCTGGCCCAGCGCGGGCAGCCGGGCCTGGGGGCCGTCGGCATACAGCACGCCATGCTCGTCGCCGCCGTTGGCGTAGCGCAGGCCGCGCCCCGGTGGCAGCAGGGCCACGGTGGGCAGGCCCGAGTCGATGGCGTGGCTTTTGTGGCCCGCGTCGCACACGGCATGGCTGCCGCAGGCCGAGATGACCTGCGTTTTGACAAACAGTGACTGCTCGAAAACGGGCTGCGCGGGCTCGCGCTCGTTGCGGGCGTAGTCGGTGTCCATGAACAGGAACGAACCCGCCTGCAACTCGCCATACACGCCGCTGGCCGCCTCGTGCACCAGCGTGCCCGTGCCTGAGCCGGTGACCAGTGGCACCGGCAGCCCGGCGGCGGTGATGAGGTCGCGCGTGTGGCGCGCCGCCTGCACGGCGGCTGCAATGGCCTCGCGCCGCTCGGCCGCGCTGCGCAGGTGCTGGGCACGGCCGTGGTAGGCGTGCAGGCCGGCAAAGCGCAGCGGCGTGAGCCGCGCCACCGCCTGGGCCAGCGCCAGCGCCGGCGCGCCCGGCGGCACGCCGCAGCGGCCCTGGCCCACGTCGATCTCGACCAGCACGTCGATGCGTGCCTGCGGCGCCGCCTGGGCCATGGCCTCGGCCAGGCGCTGGATGCCCTCGGCACTGTCCACGGCCAGCGCCAGGCGCCCGCCCTGGGTTTGCAGGTGTGCGGCCAACCGCGCCACGCGCAGCAGCTTGGGGTGGGCGATGACCTGGTTGGTGATGGTGATGTCGCGCACGCCGCCTTCGGCCAGCGCCTCGGCCTCGGCGGTCTTCTGCACGCAGGCTCCCACGGCCCCGGCGCGCTGCAGCTGCAGGGCGATTTCGGCGCTCTTGTGCAGCTTGGCGTGCGGGCGCCACAGCACCTGGTGCTTGCGGGCAAAGTCGGCCATGCGCGCGATGTTGCGCTCCATGGCGTCCAGGTCCACCACCAGTGCAGGCGTGTCGATGCGGTCCACGCGCAGGCCCACGCTGGCCGCCAGCGCCTGCGGAAGGTCAGGCCGTGGTTTCATCGCGGGCCGCGTTGTCCAGGTGCTGGGTGTCGGCCCAGCCGACCAGGCTGAGGCCCTGCGGCGTCCACAGCAGCCGGTTGATGGCGGCGTTGGCCAGTTGCCAGGTGCGCGGCGCCTGGATCTCCTGGCCGGTGGCCAGGCGGTAAATCACGTCGAGCACGCCGCCATGCGCCACCAGCACCACCAGCTCGCCGGGGTGGCGCGCTGCCAGGCGGTGCACCGTGGCGTTGATGCGCTCGCGCAGTGCGGTCAGCGACTCGCCGCCCTCGGGCGCGTAGTGCGGGTCGCGCTTGCGCCAGCGCAGGGCGTCTTCGGGCAGCTCGGCCTCGATCTGCGCAAAGGTGCGGCCCTGAAAGTGGCCAAAACTGCGTTCACGCAGATCGGGCTCGGGCGTGAGGGGTGCACCCGTGGTGTCCGCCACGGCCTGGGCCGTGGCCCGGGCGCGCTGCAGATCGCTGGTGTAGATGGCGGCCACGGGCTCGTCGGCGAGGGCCCGCGCCAGCTGCCGCGCCTGCCACAGGCCGGTGTCGTTGAGCGGGATGTCGAGATGCCCCTGGATGCGGGTGTCCACGTTCCAGGCGGTTTCGCCATGGCGTATGGCAATGATGCGGGTGGCATGCATGGGGACTGGGCGCGCCTCAGCGCGGTATTTCCAGGACGATGCGGCGCGGCCCGGTGGGCGGTGTGGGAAAGCCGTTCAGGGCCGCGTCGAACATGGCGGCAAACACGGCCGGGTTGTCGGTCCACACACCCTCGTGCACGGCGCGGGTTTCGTACACCACGTTGCCGGTGGCCGCTTCGCGCAAGATCAGGCCGACTTCGCGCCGGTACAACGTGGGGGGCGGAAAACGCATCGACAGGCCGCCATAAAAGCCGCGGCCACCGCCCCAGCCACCCCAGCCCCACCCGGGGCCATCCCAGTAGTCCGGATAGGCCAGTAGGTCGGTGCGGGCATGGACGTGTACGCGGTAAAACGGGGCCGCGCTGTCCTGGCGCAGGCCCACCTTGGCCAGCGCCAGCCGGGCCTGGTCTTCCACGGCAGACTGCTGGGCGCCCTGGGCTTGCTGCGACGGCAAGCGCTCGAAGCTGTAAGTGGCCCGCGCGGGCGCGCCGGCGAGCTGGGAGAACGATTGCACGTCGCTGTCCACCAGGCGGGTGCTGGCGCAACCGGTCAGCCACAGTGCTGCGCACAGCAGGGGCAAAGTGATCCATCTCATGGCAACTCCTTGAGAAAAAACGCCGGCTGCGGTGCGCCGGCCTTTACTGGATGCGCACCACCTGAACGCCAGGCAAGGCAGATGGCTCCGGGAAATCTTCGGCGTCAAACGCCTTGTCGCCGTTGTCATCGGCCACGCCCGTGGCGTGTGCGCCCTTGAAATCGTACAGCGCGCCATCGAGCAAGTGGCTGGGCACCACGTTCTGCAGGGCGTTGAACATGTTTTCCACGCGGCCGGGGTATTTTTTCTGCCACTCGCGCAGCATTTCGCCCACCTGCTTGCGCTGCAGGTTCTCCTGGCTGCCGCACAGGTTGCAGGGAATGATGGGGAACTGGCGCACCTTGGCCCACTGCGTGGTGTCTTTTTCGGCCACAAAGGCCAGGGGGCGGATCACCACATGGCGGCCATCGTCGCTCACCAGCTTCGGGGGCATGCTCTTGAGCTTGCCGCCAAAGAACATGTTGAGCAGCAGCGTGGCCAGAATGTCGTCGCGGTGGTGGCCCAGCGCTATTTTTGTGGCGCCCAGCTCGTCGGCCACGCGGTACAGAATGCCCCGGCGCAGGCGGCTGCACAGGCTGCAGGTGGTTTTGCCCTCGGGGATCAGGCGCTTGACGATGCTGTAGGTGTCCTCGTTCTCGATGTGGAAGGGCACACCCACGCTGCGCAGGTAGTCGGGCAGCACATGCTCGGGAAACCCGGGCTGCTTCTGGTCCAGGTTGACCGCGATCAGCTCAAAGTGAATGGGCGCGCGGGCCTTGAGCTTGAGCAGGATGTCGAGCAGCGTATAGCTGTCCTTGCCGCCCGACATGCAAACCATGACCTTGTCACCCTCTTCGATCATGTTGTATTGCACGATGGCCTTGCCGGCCTCGCGGCACAGGCGCTTTTCGAGCTTGTGCGCCTCGCGCTCGATCTTGAAATCAAAGGGCACGCGCTCTGGCGCCGCCGCAGTTTCTTCGCCCGTCCAGGCGCTGCTATCCATTGCATTCATTGCGTTCACCACTGTCCCGTTTCCATGCGGATGGCGACTTCGCAGTCGTCAAAAATTTCGAGTTTGGCGATTTTCACGCGCACGCCGCGCACCCCGGGCAGCTGCATGAGCCGCTGCGCCAGCTTGCCGATCAGGCTTTCCAGCAGGTTCACATGCTCGGCCGTGCACTCGTCGATGATGATCTGGCGCACCTTGCGGTAGTCGAGCACATGCGCGATGTCGTCGTCGTGCGGCCGCAGCGGCTGCGCGCCCAGGCTCAGCTCGGCATCCACCTGGATGGGCTGGGGCGCGTTTTTTTCGTGCGCAAGGATGCCCAGGTTGGCGTGGAAACGCAACCCGGTAATATTTAATACATGTGCCACGCCAACAGAAGGCATGCAACTTGCTTCTGACAGCGGTGGAGCAACCAATTGAGGTCCGTGTGATTGCAGCCACCGGCAGATTTGTTTGGATGCGGTAACACCATCTGCAAGTGCGGTTTGGACGCTGGGGTGCAAGCGTTGGCTGATATCGCCAGCGAAGAATAAACCGTGAGCTGCTGAAAGATCATGCTTTTGCAGCGGCCAATGTGGCCAGCCGACGCTTGCCCATGCACTGCTGCTTTGTAGCTGGCTCCAAAAAACTTCATTGGGCTCGAAACCAATGAGTGCAGCGACGTCGTCAAATATTTCTTTTCCGAAAATATCGCTTGTCACCTGCCATGTTCCATCGTTCAATTTTTCTATTTTGTTTGGCATGGCGATGCCAATGCGTTTATAAATATCCCTGTTGTTTTTTAGCTGGGATTGGAAGTGTGGTTGTGCGCGCAATTCGCTGCGTGCCCAAAGCACTACCGCATTGTTTTGATTGGCTAAAAATAATGCATTCTCAACAGCATTATCGCCGCCGCCAATTAAAAGAATGCGCTGTGATCGCAATGTATTTCGGTATTTTGTGAGCTGCACCGCATCCATTGGGGAATTAAGTGCATCGCATGATGCAAGGCGTTTGGTACGAAGACCTGTAGCAATAACTAAAGCCCGAGTCTCCAATCGCGTGCCATTGCTGAGTTTGAAAATTTTTCTGTTGGAACTTAGATGCTCCACTTGTTCCACGTGAACATCGGAGAGTATGCTGATGAGTTTTTCGGTTTTTATGTGTTGTGTGTAGAGGTCTGCAAGCTTTGCGGTTGAGGTGTTGGGGTGCCCAAGAACCCAGTCTTGCGTAAGATTCAGCTCGCGCAGGGTATTCATCGGAGTACTGGTTTCTTCCAGTATGATGCTCTCTATACCTTGCTGGGCTAGCCATAGTGCACAACTACAGCCAGCAGGTCCTGCGCCAATAATTAGGACGTCACTCATTTGGATGTTCGACATTGGATGGTAGTGGATATGTCGATTTTGGCCAGAAGCTGCTTTTTTGCCATTCGGAGAAAAGTACGCCAATTGCGATGGCTGCATCTTCTGCAAAATAGCGCTTTAAGAATGGTGAGGCCAAGAAGTTTTCCCTGAGCTTCTGGCGCAGCGATATATGCATGGATATATTGGTGCATTGTTCTTTGATTTCGGGCTTGCCAAATTCAATCTTGATTTCGTAGCCCTCGCTTGCTGAGCCTTGAATTATCCCAATGAACTGGCTTAGTATTGGGTGATTCGATATTGTGGAAATATTTTCTTTTGTGATTAATATATTCTCGTGTGCTGAATTGATATTTATTGTATTTGGTGTTTCGATAGATATTCTTGCGAATATCTCAAAATTAAAAACGTTTGTTTTTATTCCAACGATCGCTTCATGCTGAGGCATTTCGCGCCATCTGAAACTGAAGTAAGCGTAGGAGCGGTTTTGAGTGGGTGATACTAATTTTACGTCAGAAAAAGGGTAAATAAAATCAGAGAGACCATTTCTCTGCAAAGGGTGGGCCCAGCTTTTAAATCGTTCCAGCACTGTTTCTTCCAGAAATCCGGTTACCAATCTGTCAATCTGCCGTGTTGATGTGCGGCGTATGGCGATTGCGGCAATCACGGCAGACGTTAGTGGTATAAGAACGATAAGCAGTTGAATGGCATTGCCTTTGAGATTATCTTCTTTGGAGAAGGCTAGAAGCCACAGCGCAGTCAGCAGTGAGCTGATACATAACAATCCGATGAGGAAAATACCCCACGCTGGAAGCGTCACTATGGCATCTTTGATTCCGTTGGCGCCTGACGGCTGATTGGATTCCATACAATTGTTCTAAAGATTTAGAAGGACTATCGTTGCGGGAGTTTACATACATGCTGCATGGCACATCGCTTGAGGAATGTGTCGCGCAGGCCATTGGCGCCGCTGGCGGCTGGATCGGTTTCGACCGCTTCATGGAGCTGGCTCTCTACACGCCGGGCCTGGGCTACTACGCGGGCGACCTGCCCAAGTTCGGTGCCCTGCCCAGTTCGGGCAGCGACTTCGTGACCGCCCCCGAGATGACGCCGCTGTTCGGCCAGACGCTGGCCGTGCAGGTGGCCGAGGCGTTGGCGCGCACCGGCACCCATGAGGTCTGGGAGTTTGGCGCTGGCTCGGGTGCGCTGGCGCTGCAGCTGCTGGACGCCCTGGGGGATGCCGTTCATCGCTACACCATCGTCGATCTTTCGGGCAGCCTGCGCGCGCGCCAGCAGGCGCTGCTGACGGCGCACGAAGGCAAGGTGCGCTGGGTCGATGCGCTGCCGGAACGCATGGAGGGCGTGGTGGTCGGCAACGAGGTGCTCGACGCCATGCCCGTGAAGCTGCTCGCGCGCCACGGCGGTGCGCAGGGCGGC
This sequence comes from Acidovorax defluvii, assembly GCA_003268905.1. Classification (GTDB taxonomy): domain Bacteria; phylum Pseudomonadota; class Gammaproteobacteria; order Burkholderiales; family Burkholderiaceae_C; genus Acidovorax; species Acidovorax defluvii. The sequence continues at coordinate 88,428 of QLTU01000010.1, read as the reverse complement.
GTGTGGCACGAGCGCGGCGTGACGGTGCAGAACGGCACCTTTGCCTGGGAAGACCGGCCCACCGACCTGCGCCCGCCCGTCGACATCGAGGGACCGCAGGACTACCTGACCGAGATCCACCCGCAGGCCGAAGCCTTCATCCACACCCTGGGTGACCGGCTGGTGCGTGGCGCGGTCCTTTTGCTGGACTATGGCTTTGGCGAGAGTGAGTACTACCACCCTCAGCGCCACATGGGTACGGTGATGTGCCACCGCGCGCACCGCTCTGACGATGATCCACTCGCCGAGGTGGGCCTCAAGGACATCACCGCCCACGTCAATTTCACCGCCATGGCGTTGGCCGCGCAGGACCAGCGCTTGCCCGAGGGCCAGGGTTGGAGCGTGCTCGGCTACACCACCCAGGCGCACTTTCTCATCAACTGCGGTTTGCTCCCAAAAATGGAGCGGCAGGCGCTTGCCCAACGGGCGATAGCGGCCAAATTGATCATGGAACACGAAATGGGCGAGCTGTTCAAGGTGCTGGCACTGTGCAAGGGCGAGCCGTGGGAGCCGGTGGGCTTTGCGAACGGCGACCGCACGCACAGGTTATGAGGCATCCCCCTGAGGCGCTACGCGCCTTCCCCCTTCCCTCGCCTCGCTGCGCGATGCGGGAAGAGGGACGCCACCAGCGCTGCGGGGCGGCCCTTGCGCGGTGGCCAGTGGCTGGGCCGCGCCGGTGTCCAGCGCTGTGGGTGGCGTGTCACGCGGTAGGGCCACTGCGATGATTCGCTGGCTCATCGTTGTCTTCCTGGCGCTGGTGCTCATCAACGGGCTCACGCCCTGGCTGCAGCGCCTGGGGTTGGGCAAGTTGCCGGGGGATTTCCGGTTCCGCCTCTTCGGGCGCGATTGGTACATCCCGCTGGCCAGCACGGTACTGCTGAGCCTGGTGTTGAGTCTGGCCGTGAAGTGGATCTGACCCCGCGCCCTTGAATTGCACACCGCGCGGCCCGATGTGGGGTGCAGTCCCTTGGAGCCCGCATGACCGAATCCCTGCACATCGTCTGCCCCCACTGCCACACCACCAACCGCGTCCAGGCGGCGCAACTGGGCAGCCAGCCCGACTGCGGCGGTTGCCACCAGCCCCTGTTCACGGGCGCGCCGCTGGCGCTGGACGCCACCAGCTTTGCCAAGCATGTGCAGCGCAGCCACATCCCGGTGCTGGTCGATTTCTGGGCGCCCTGGTGCGGTCCCTGCCGCCAGATGGCGCCGGCCTTTGCGCAGGCGGCGCGCGCACTGGAGCCGCAGGTGCGGCTGGCCAAGCTCGATACCGAAGCGCATCCGCAGGTGGCGGCGCCCTACAACATCCGGAGCATTCCGACCATGGTGCTGTTCAACGGCGGGGCCGAGGTGGCACGCATTTCGGGCGCGCTGGGTGCGGCGGACATCGAGCGCTGGGTGCGTTCGGTGCTGTGATGCGCGAGTTTCAGCGCAGTCCCAGCCAGCGGTCCAGCGACAGGCTGCCCGCGCCGCGTCCGGCAAGGTAAAGCATCAGCGCCGCCCACGAAAGGTGCGTGGGCCAGGCATCGGGGTACACAAAGACCTGGATCACCAGCGTCATGCCCAGCAGCGCCAGGGCCGACAGGCGGGTGGCCAGCCCCAGCACCAGCAGCACCGGGAACAGGTGCTCAGACACGGTGGCCATCTGCGCCGCCCATTCCGGGGGGATGAGCGGTAGCTTGTATTCCTCGCGGAACAGCAGGTAGGTCGTGTCGGTGATGGTGAACCAGCCTTCCACCTTGGTGCGGCCCGACATCCAGAAAATGCCCGCCAGCGCCAGGCGTGCGGTCAGCGCGATCAGGCTGTGCGGCGTGCACTGCTCCAGCCGCTGGGCCAGGCCGTTCCACAGCCCGCGCAGGCCGGGGTGGGATGCGGGCGCATTGCCGATGGGGGAGTGGGTGGTGTGCATGGGGTGCTCCTATTGATCCGGCACGGTTTATTGCAGAGTCCCGATGCCGTTCAACTTGAGCCGGTCGAGGGGCTTCGACACCTCAGCCCGAGCAAGGTTTACGAATAAAGCCTGCCGGATCAATAGTTCAACGAGGTTTCGGGGGCGCGCAGTGCGCCGCTGCGCAGCAGCAGCGCGACGAGTGCGGGCAGGTCGGCGGTGGGGTCGGCCTGCAGAGCCTGGGCGGCGGCGTCCTCAAAAGTGGCGCCCGCTGCGCAGGCGTCCAGCAGCGCGCAGCCCGCATGCGGAAGGGGCGCCCATTGCACGGCGTCGTGCGGGCGGGTCAGCAGCGCGCCTTCGCCCTGCCAGGGCAGGTTGGCATCCCACGCCAGGCCGGCGCGCTGGCGTTGCCACAGGCGGTAGGCCGGGTGCGCTGCGCACCATTGCCAGCGCGCGGCCGGGTGGGGCTGCAGGTGCAGCAGTGCCAGTGCCTCGGGCGGCTGGCGGGCCAGCCAGGCGGCTTGCAGCGCGGGTGCGTCGGCGGCCAGGTGGGATTCGGTCCAGCAGCGGTCCAGCCGCGCCACGGCGCCCAGGTAGGGCAGGTTGGCGGCGGGGCCAAAGCCTTCCAGAAATTCGGCAAAACCCGCGCCATAGCCCATCAGCCGCCCGTCCGTCGGCGGGTGTTCGTGTACGAAGGCGTGTGCCGTGGCGCGCAGCCAGTCGGAGCCCACCAGGGCGTGCACGGCGGGGTAGTTGGCCTGCAGCGCGTCGATGCAGCCCTTGACCACGGTGTTGCGGTACACGGCAAAGCCGGGCTGCGCGAGCAGCGCATCCAGCCAGGCGGGCGGCGGCACGCTGGCGCCGGGCGGGGGCAGCAGGGCGCTGGCCAGGCCGTCCTGGAAATCGCTCAGGTGCATGGCAGGGCCTCCGGGGTGGTGAGCACGCGGTGCGCGCGCTCGCGCTCGGCCAGCAGCTCGGGCAGGGGCGGAATGGCGTCGTCGCGCTCAATCAGCGTGGGCCGGGGGCCGGTGCGTGCGATCAGGTGCTCGTACAGCGCCCACACGGGTTCGGCCACGGGCGCGTCGTGGCTGTCGATGAGCAGCGCGTCGCCCAGGCGCGGGTCGGCATGGTGGCCTGCGAGGTGGATCTCGGTGATGGCCTGGACCGGAAAGGCGTCCAGGTAGTCGTGGGCGCGGGTGCCCAGGTTGTGCGCGCTGAGGTACACGTTGTTCACGTCCAGCAGCAGGCCGCAGCCGGTGCGGCGTGCCAGCTCGGCCAGGAAATCGGTCTCAGACCAGTCGTGTCCGTCGAGGTGCAAGTAATGCGTGGGGTTCTCGATGGCAATGGTGCGGCCCAGGGCGTCCTGCGTGGCGATGATGTTGGCCGCGATGCGTGCCAGCGCCTCGTGCGTGCGCGGGAAGGGCAGCAGGTCGGGGTGGTAGCGCCCGCGCCAGGCCGACCAGGCCAGGTGCTCGGACACCAGTACGGGCTCGAGGCGCCGCGCCAGTTGCGCCAGGCGCTGCAGGTGCTCTGCATCGGGCGGCGCATCTGCCGCGAGCGAGAGCGACACGCCATGCAGCGACACCGGGTGCCGCGCCCGGATGGCTTCAAGCCAAGCCAGACGCGGGCCGCCGTCAGCGAGATAGTTCTCGGGGTGCACCTCCCACCACAGGCCGCTGGCGGTGCAGTGCAGGGCCTCGTCGTAGTGCTGGGGCTTGAGGCCCAGGCCTGCGGTGAGAAGGGGTGTCATGGCGCGGCTTTCGGTCAGCTCTTCATGGCTTCCAGGGAACCCATGCCCTTGGGCGTTTTGATGCTGGCGCAGGTGCCTGCGGGAACAAACTTCCAGGCATTGCCCTGGTAGTCCACCTTGGAGGTGCCCGCGCAGGTGGTGCCGGGGCCCGCGGCGCAGTCGTTCTTGCCTGCCAGCGAGACGCCGTAGCACTTTTCCATGGCGGGTTTGGCCATGTCGCCGGATTTGTTCATGTTGTCCGACTGCGCCAGGGCGGCGCCGGAGGCGAGGGCGGCAAAGGCGAGTGCGCCAAGGGTGAGGGTGCGTGTGGTCATGGCAGTTTCTCCAGAAAAGATGAATGACAGGAAAGCAGACCTGGGTGCCAGAGCGCGGTGCGCCGCAGTCCCCGATCTGCGATGTAATTCGCGCTGCATGCGGGGCGGGTTACACCGAGTGCAAAAAAATGGGCAGCTTTTTTTGAAGCCTGCTGTAACCGGATGGCTCCAGCGCACGAATACCCTTCTGGGAGACACCATGGAGATTGAAGACAGGCTGCGTGCGCTGCTGCTGCAAGGGCTGGACGCCGACGCAGCGGCCTACCAGCGGTTTTTGAAGGAGTTGAGCGCCCATCTGCGGGCGTTCCTGCGGCGCCGTCTGGCGCAGTGGCCGGACGCGGTGGAAGACTTGGTGCAGGAGACGCTGCTGGCCGTGCACAACCAGCGCCACACCTACCGGCCCGAAATGCCGGTGACGGCGTGGGTGCATGCGATTGCCCGCTACAAGCTGGTGGACTGGTTGCGCTCGCACGCGGTGAAAGAAGCGCGCAACGATCCGCTGGACGATGCCCACGAGCTGTTCTCCAGCAGCGATGCCGAAGCCGCTGAGGCACGACGCGATCTGGGTCAGTTGCTGCAGACACTGCCCGACCGCCAGCGCTTGCCCATCGTGCATGTGAAGTTGCACGGGCTTTCGGTGGTCGAGACGGCGCAACTCACGGGGCTGTCGGAGTCGGCGGTCAAAATCGGCGTGCATCGGGGGCTCAAGGCCCTGGCCGCCAAGATCAGGGGAATGGCATGAAAACCGATGAATTGATTCATCTGCTGGCCGCCGATGCCACGCCGGTGGCCCGCCACCGCATTGAGCAGCGCTTCGCCCTGGCCACTTTGGCTGGGTTGGTAGGTGCCGGGATGGCGCTGATGGCCTGGTTTGGCTTGCGGCCAGACCTGGCGCAGGCTGCGGCCTTGCCCATGTTCTGGGGCAAGCTGATGTTTGCTGCGTCGCTCGCGGTGGCTGGACTGGCGTTGCTGCGGCGCATGGCGCGCCCTGGCGCCACCCTGGGGCTTTCGGCCTGGTGGCTGGCTGTGCCGCCCCTGGTGGTGTGGGCCATGGCAGCATGGGCCCTGTGGCAGGCCGCACCGGCCGAGCGCCTGCCGCTGCTGCTGGGCAGCACCTGGCGCACCTGCCCGTTCAACATTGCGGCCCTGTCGGCGCCGGCTCTGGCGGCCTGCTTGTGGGCGCTGAAAGGTGCGGCGCCTATCCGCCTGGCATGGTCTGGTGCTGGCGCTGGCCTGCTGGCGGGCGCCCTGGGGACGCTGGTCTATGCATTGCATTGCCCCGAGATGGCGGCGCCGTTCCTGGCGGTGTGGTACCTGCTGGGCATGGCCATCCCCACGGCCGTGGGGGCTGCACTGGGGCCGCGCCTATTGCGCTGGTGAGGTGATTGGTGGTCCTGCGCAGGTTCAGTCGGCCGCAGTTGTCAGAAGCCAGGCGGCCACGGCCCGCACCCGCGCAGCGTGGATCATTTCACCCACTTTTTGACCTGTAACGCCCGACTCTGCTGCGCGAGCAGCTATCACACTGGTAGCAACCGATTGCACCGCGGCCAGTGCTTCGCGCAGGCGCTGGCGCTGCGGGTAGGGCGCTTCGTCAAAGCCCAGGCGCCCGCGTGCATCGCATTCGCAGGCCAGCAAGATTTCATCAAAGCGCGCCGGTTTGCGAATGCCGTCGCAGCGCTCGATCAGGCGCACCAGGGCGGCTGCGCCCAGCTCGCCGCTGCGGTGGATGTTGCCGTGCTCGCGCGCCACCACGTCGGCGGTTTCGCGGCATTCGGTGGGCACGCGCAGGCGCTCGCACAGGCCCTTGAGCAGTTTGGCGCTGCGCTGCTCGTGGCCGATGTGGCGCGGCAGCATGTCGGCGGGCGTGGTGCCTTTGCCCAGGTCGTGTACCAGGCAGGCAAAGCGCACGGTGAGCGTCGTGGCCAGCCGCGCCGCCATGTCCAGCACCATCATCTGGTGCACGCCGGTGTCCACCTCGGGGTGGTATTCGGGCCGCTGGGGCACGCCCCACAAGCGGTCTACCTCGGGCAGCACCACCTTGAGCGCGCCGCACTCGCGCAGCACGTCGAACATGCGCGAGGGGCGCTCTTCCATCAGCCCGCGCGCCAGCTCCTGCCACACCCGCTCTGCCACCAGGTGGTCGGCCTCGCCATGCGCCACCATCTCGCGCATGAGCTGCATCGTCTCGGGCGCCACCGTGAAATCGGTGAAACGCGCGGCAAAGCGCGCCACGCGCAAGATGCGCACCGGGTCTTCGCGAAACGAGTCGGTCACATGGCGCAGCACGCGGTCTTGCAGGTCGCGTTCACCTCCATAAGGATCAAAATGGCCTGTAGCGCTTGATGGGTCAGCGCCTACAGCTATCGCATTGATAGTAAGGTCGCGCCGCGCCAGGTCTTCTTCCAGCGTCACATCAGGCGAGCTTTGCACCACAAAGCCCCGGTAACCGCGCCCGCTCTTGCGCTCGGTGCGCGCCAGCGCGTACTCCTCGCGCGTGTCGGGGTGCAGAAACACCGGAAAGTCCCGCCCCACCGGCAGATAGCCCAGCGCCAGCATCTGCTCGGGCGTGGCGCCCACCACCACCCAGTCGTGGTCATTCACGGGCCGGCCCAGAAGCTTGTCGCGGACGGCGCCGCCTACCATGTAGATTTGCATTGGGCTAGTTTAGAACCTGCGCTGCGCCGTATATTCCAGCCCACCATGTCCCTATCGTCCGACCTCACCATTGCCCAGCTCAACCCTGACGGCAGCGTTCCCGTGCCCACTGCGCCCGATGCCGCAGCCAACGCCGCCGCCGAAGCCCTGCAGCGTGAGGCGCAGTTCGAAGCCTTGCAGACCAAAGTGGACGATCTGCAGGAAATTTTGGCCAAGCCGCTCAGCGAAATCCTGGCCGACCGCGACAAGTTCAAGGACGCCGCCTTAGCCTGGGACGCCTTTGGCGCCATGTGGATGCTGTCGCAGCGCGCCATGAAGCGCGTGGCGCTGGACCTGGCCGCGGAGCAGGGCGTGAGTGAAGACGATGTGGTGGCCCGCGCCATGCGGCACGCCAAGGCGGTGCTCAACAGTGAGGACGAAACCCTAGGTGGCACCATCGCCGCCGCGCAGCTGGCGCACATCGCACGGCACAAGGCGTTTTTGCGCAAGCAGTTCCGGCAGGGGTGAGGCCAGGCCTCAGCGCTTGAATCCTGCCTCCCGCTGGCTGCGCACCGCCAGCACGAACACGGTGTCAATAGCCTCCACGTAGTGGTACAGCGCCACATAGCCCCGCGAGGCGCGGCCAATCACCAGTTCGCGCTTGCCGCCTTGCACGGGCCGCCCGATCTGCGGGCTGTGGGCGAGGATTTGCAGGGCTTCCAGAATGGCGCCAATGCGATCGGGTGCGGATTCGGGGTCGTATTGGGCGATGTGCTCGAAGAAACGGTCGAAGTCGTCCAGGACTTCCGGGGCCAGCTCAATGCGGGTCATGTGGCGGTAGGCGCTGGCGTTTACTCGTTCGGGAGGCGTGCAGCGGGCTTGCGGGGGCGCCCGCCCTGGGCGCGAGAGGCGAGGTAGGCCTTGGCGTCTTCCCAGCCCACCGTTTGGCCCGTGGCGCGGATGCGGGCCCAGCGCTCGTCGGCCAGTGCATGAAAGGTGTTGTCCAGCTCCACCTGCTCCACCGTCTGGGCAATGGCTTCCAGAATGAAGGCGTGGGCCGTTTTTCCCGCCTGCGCAGCAGCGGCGTTGATGCGGGCTTTCAGGTCGTCTTCAAGGCGTATGGTGGTGGTGGACATCGCGGCTCCAATGGTAGGTCAATGTAGCACGTAAGTGCTACATGTGCCATGCGTTTCGGGAAATCAGCCGGGCCGATCGTTTCAGCGCCTCAGCCGGTACGGCTCTTCAAAGTCCAGAAAGTCCTTCTCGGCCAGGGCCTCGTCGATCCAGGCCTTGACGCCGGGCAGCTCGCGCACGCGGTCCACATAGGCCTTGATGGGGGCGGGCACAGGCAGGGCATAGGTGTGCAGGCGCATGCACACGGGGGTGAAATACGCGTCGGCGATGCTGAACTCGCCCAACAGCATCGGGCCGCCATATTGCGCGAGCAGCCCGCTCCACATATCCACCAGGCGCTGCACATCGGCGCGCACGGCGCTCTGGTCGCGCCAGATCAGGGCGCCGGTATCGGGCAGGTGGGCTTCGATGTTCATGGGGCAGGCGCCGCGCAGGGCGGTGAAGCCGCTGTGCATTTCGGCGCAGACGCTGCGGGCGTGGGCGCGGGCGGCCTTGTCCTGGGGCCAGAGATGTTTTTCGGGGTAGCTTTCGGCCAGGTATTCGGCGATGGACAGGGTGTCCCACACCACCAGGTCGCCGTCGACCAGCGCCGGCACCTTGCCGGTGGGGCTCACGGGGCCGATGGTGCGCTTGAACTCGGAGTCGGCCTCGAAACTGTCAAAGCGCACGCGCACTTCCTCAAACGCAATGTCGGCCTGGCGCAGCAGCACCCAGGGGCGCATGGACCAGGACGAGTAGTTCTTGTTGCCGATATAGAGCGTGGGCATGATTGAAAAGTCTTGCTGGGGCGGAAAAATGGATGCTAACCCCGGCCCTGGCTTTCGCCAATGCTCATTGCCCCGTTGTTTGATGCACGATGCGCATCAAAGCTGCAATGCGTGCAGACTCTCGGCTCCGAGTGAGCCCCCCATGCCAGAGCCACCGTGGAACTGGCTTCGCCAGGCCACGGGCGGCGTCCCCCTCGGGGGAAGGCGCCGCAGGCGACACAGGGGGGCTTCCATGCGGGCCTCTATACCGGCCAGACCACCCCGTTGTCATTCAGGATGGCATCAAGCGGCAGGTCAAACGCTTCGGGCTCGAAGTCGTCCAGATAGCCGTTGGTAAAGCCCAGCCCCACGGTGAACGGCTTGGGCTGCAGCGTGGCCAGCGTGCGGTCGTAGAAACCGCCGCCATAGCCCAGGCGGTAGCCGCCCGCCGCATAGCCCACGCAGGGCACAAAAAGCAGCGTGGGGACGATGACCTCGGTGTCCTTGGGTTTGGGGATGCCATACGCGTCTTCTTCCATGGGGCAGCCGGGGTGCCAGGCATGAAAGGTGAGCGTTTTGTGCACCTTGTTGACCACCGGCAGGCCGATGCGCCGGCGCTGGGGTTCATCGAGCAGTTCGCCGTCTTCCTTCCAGCGGTGCAGGGCGGGCAGGGGGTCGAACTCGCCCTTGATGGGCCAGTAGGCGCCGATCACGGTGTCCGGCCGGTTCACCAGCCAGATGCGCATCACTTGTTGTAACAGGTCGGAGCGCTGTAGGCGATCAGGCAAGTTGAGGCGTTCTTCTACCAATGCGCGCCGAAGGGCTGCTTTGTCCATCAGATAATTCCCCCATGCAATTACTCAGAGTGATTCTGACACCCCTTGTCGTCGTCGCCGTGCTGGCCGCCGGTGCGCCCCTTGTCCAGGCGCAAAACCGGGGTGACGACACCCTGCTGGAAATGCAGCAGGCCTTTCGCAAGGGGGACCGCAAAAAGCTCAAGCAGCTGCTGCCCGCCGTGCGCGGCCATGCGCTGGAACCCTGGGCCGCCTACTGGGAGCTGAAGGCGCGCCTGAACGAAGCCACGTCGCAAGAAGTGCAGGCTTTCATGCAGCGCTATGCCGGCAGCTACCAGGAAGACCGCCTGCGCAACGACTGGCTGCTGCTGCTGGGCCAGCGGCGCGAGTGGGGTCAGTTTGCCGATCTGCACCCCCACTACCGCATGTCCGACGACCGCGAAGTGCGCTGCTATGCCCTGCTGATCGGCCAGATCAAGGGCACGGCGCCCGCCAGCGCTGCCGACGATGTGCGCAGCAACTGGTATGCGCTGCGCGATGCAGACGACGGCTGCACCCACGCTGCGGGAGAGCTGTACAGCTACAAAAAGCTCTCGGCCCTGGACATCTGGCGCAAGGCCCGCCTGGGCGCCGAGGCCAACCGTTCCCGCGTGGTGCGGGCTGCGGTGGAGATCGTCGCACCCGAGGTGCTGACGCAGCTCAAGGAGGTGCTGGACGCGCCCAGCAAATACCTGTTGGCGCGCAACATGGCAGGCAGCAGGGTGCGCCAGGAGCTGGTGCTGCTCGCGCTGATCAAGCTGGCCTCCGGCGACCCCGACAGCGCTGCGCACCAGCTCGACAGCAAGTGGAGCGAATACCTTTCTGCCGAGGAGCGCAACTGGGCCTGGGGCGTCATCGGCAAGTCTGCTGCACAGAAGCTCTCGGGCAGCGCACACGGCTATTTCTCCAACGTGACACGCAACAGCCACCTGAACGACGATTTGCTGGGCTGGAAGGTGCGCGCCGCGTTGCGCGCCGGCCAGTGGAAGGCTGTGCGCAATGTGGTGGATGCCATGGGCGCCGAGGCCCGCCAGGACAGCACCTGGGTGTACTGGAAAGCCCGCGCCATGCTGGCCACCAAGCCCAGCGAAGCCGAGCGCGCCGAAGCGCGGCAATTGCTGGAGGGCATTGCCGGAACGCGCGGTTTCTATGAACAGCTGGCATTGGAAGAGCTGGGCCAGCGCATCACCGTGCCGCCCGCGCCTGCGCCGCTGACCGCCGAGGAAAAGGCCGCTGCCCGCGCCAACCCGGGGCTCAACCGCGGCCTTTACGCCATCTTGCTGGGCCTGCGCAGCGAAGGCGTGCGCGAGTGGAACTACACCACCAACTTGCACACGCCCGGCGGCATGGCCGACCGCGAGCTGCTGGCCGCCGCCGACTTTGCCTGCCAGCGCGAGGTGTGGGACCGCTGCATCAACACCAGCGAGCGCACCAAGACCGTGACCGACATGGCGCAACGCTTTCCCATGCCGTTTCGCGCCGCAGTGGTGGAGCGTGCCCAGGGCATCGGGCTGGACCCGGCCTATGTGTATGGCCTGATCCGGCAAGAAAGCCGTTTCATCATGGACGCCCGCTCGCATGTGGGCGCATCGGGCCTGATGCAGGTGATGCCCGCCACCGCGCGCTGGACGGCACGCAAGATCGGGCTGACCGGCTTCACCGCCGATCAGATCACCGACCGTGACACCAACATCACCATTGGCACGGCCTACCTCAAGCTGGCGCTGGACGATTTCGCGGGCTCCATGCCCATGGCTGCTGCTGCTTACAACGCCGGCCCCGGCCGCCCGCGCAGCTGGCGCAATGGTCCGGTGCTCGACGCCGCCATCTGGGCCGAAAACGTGCCGTTTGCCGAAACGCGCGACTATGTGAAAAAAGTGCTGGCCAACACCACCAACTACGCCGCCATGCTGACGGGCCAGCCCCAGTCACTCAAGGCACGGCTGGGTACGGTGGGGCCGCGCGATTCGGCTGCGCCTGAGGTGAACAACGATCTGCCGTGATGAAATAGCTATTGAAATAATAGCTATTAACGCATGATGAATGGGCGATAGAGGTTGATTTAGTTCTAAGTCGACGGGGGCAAGAGGAGTCCCGGGCTACCGAAAAAGGCAATCGCTCAACGTACAAGTTGAACTGCCGCCAACAGCGGGACGTTATGCGCTTGCAAGGCAATCCGAGCACTGTGACAAGTCGCTGTCAAAAACGACACAGCCTGTCCAACTCAACCATTACATTGAAACTTCCCTTGGCTCATTGGAGGTTTCAGATGTTCTGGATCGCTATTTTTGGATTGTTTTTCTCTTGGCTGTTGATCAAACTCGGCGTTTTGTCCGCGACCGTCGGCATCTTGACCATGGCGATCAAGTTGCTCCTGATTGCTATCTTGGTCGGATCGATTGCCGCTGCTTGGTTCTGGCTCCGCAAGAAGACCTCAGGCACTGCGGACAAGCAATGAGCCAGCATCATGTATGGTTCAAGTAACTGAAAGAATCTGTGGGATCGCAAAGTACGGGGCCCCACTACGACACCAAGGAGAGCTTTTGTCCATGGCGCATGGCCAGCATGACACCATTGCGTACCGACTGTCACAGATACTGATCAAACTGAATCAGGGCGATCACCTCGATCCTGCTGAGTTGGCTGATGAGTTTGGCACACACGTCCGAACCATCCAGCGTGATCTCAAAGTACGTCTGGCTTACCTGCCTTTGCTCAAAACACGGGGGCGGTATCACCTTGAAGCCGTCTACCTTGGCAAGCTGAACTTCAAGGACATTGAACGGTTCTCTGCTCTTGCCGGGGTCAAAGGTCTGTTCCCATCTCTAAGCCGAGAGTTCTTGAAAGAGTTGCTGGGCCAGCAGTTTCAGGCACCATGGTTGGTACGTGGTCATCACTACGAGGACCTGTCCACCCACGCAGGCGTATTTAGTCAATTGGAAGAAGCTGTCATCCAGAATCGTGTGCTGAATATCGAACTGCTCAAAGACGGACAGATCAAAACCTATCGAGTCGTCCAGCCTTACCGGTTGGTCAACACCAAAGGCATCTGGTACCTGGCTGCGGTGCATGACGGCCGAATCAAGACATTCGGTGTCGGGAAAATCAGATCTGTTCAGGTGCAGATCGAAACCTTCTCCCGCGATACAAGCGTAGAGACTTCGATTCAAACCGAGGAAGGCATCTGGCATTCGCCGCAGTCACAAAAAGTGCTGTTGTCTGTGGCGCCTGAAGCCGCAGAGTATTTCAAACGTCGACAACTGATCCCGCACCAGGAGATCCTTCGTGAAACAGCGGACGGTGCGCTGATTGTCGAAACGACTGTCGGGCATCCAAACCAGATATTGCCCATTGTTCGGTACTGGATACCGAGTGTGCGAATTTTGTCCCCCGAGGAGTGGCACGAGCATCTGGTCGAACAACTTTCGGGCTATCTGAATGACCTATCCATGATGCAACCAGATGCCGATCGACCTACAGAGTCCAAATGAACGATCCACAGACCCGTACGGAGCCATCGAAGTCCCCAGAAAAATCGCGAGTGCCAGAGGGGCGGTGGGCCATAACAGTCGCATTCCTGAGACGCGACGTCAAATCGTTCTTCCCCGGTGATGACAGTGATGGCGTTTCGAAAGAGCTGAACGAGGCTGGGTGCGAACCGGCCGTCCCAGCTTCGGGGATACCTGTCGAATCCCTCGTCGATTTCAACAAGCTGCCGGATTTGGCGTTCAGGCGCGAAGTTCTTGACTGGCGCGACAACTTCCACGCCGCTGTAACGATCACCGTTGCTCGGTTACAGGACGCGTTCATTCAGCAGATGCATGCTGAACTCGGCAATACCAACCTGTTCAGGAAAATGCTTGCTCGACCGTCAGATGAAATCCTGCAGGACAGTTTTGTTCGCATCGTGCGCCTGCCGTTGATTACTGCCCTGCGCAAAGAAGAGGCGAAGCTGAACGCAATTGCTGAAAAATGGGCTTTGTTTGGCAAGGTCGAACTGGTTTTTGACAGTCGCAAACTGAATGCAGAGTGCGCCAGTCTTCATGACGTTGGCTTCAAACCCTCGAACCAGACTTTGATTTTGTCGAGAATTCAGGTATTGATGCTCGGACCTGCTGGCGTAGCCGAGCACTTTCGCGATCAAGGACTGCATCTTTCCCGAAAACTGCTGGAAGCAAAAGAAACATGATAAGCACCATACCCTTCGAGATCCCGGCAGAGCTCTTGGGCCGTGTCGCTTCAGGTGAGTTGGTCCGGTACGGAACGATTCTGAAAGACTCGGTGACAGGACAAATCGTTCGCCATGTGCAAGAGACGGGAGTTGCACAGTCTGTTCTGTCCAACTTGGCCCCCGGCCCTTTTGGGCCCATTTCGATGGTGGCTGACTTGGTCAATACCGGCGCGAGCATCTACACGGGCGTGAAAATCGATCAGGTCAAAGCGATGATGGAAACTCTGCAGTTACTACAGGTGGCGACCTTGGGGGTTTCTTTGGCGGGTGTTGGAGTCAGCGTTGCGGGCTTTTACTACATGCACAAGCGATTCAACTCGCTGGAAAGGCGCATGGATCATCTCGGCGAAACCATACAGGCTGGTTTTGAGAGCTTGGGACACAGGGACTTACGAAAGCAACTGCATCTCACTAAAAGTCTCTTGCAGCGCGCACAGCAGGCGCACGCCCTGTCTGATTATCGCCCTGAGTATTCGGAGGTGGCCGCTGGGTTGGCCGATCAGGCCGCTTACTTCGAAGGTGAAATCGCCATTATTGTCAAAACAAGCGGTCCAATCGACTTAGAAGAGTTCTGGCAACTGGTACAGATGCTGATGATCTGCAACAGTGTTCGCATCGACTGCCGGATTCGGACCAATGAATTGCGGCATGCACTGGCTGTCTCGGAAGCGGTCTCGTCCGAATACAACAACCTGTTCACCCACCTAACCCCGTTGTCATTCGGCCCTGCGGCCGATCAAGGGTTAGCTGCTGTCAGGGTTTTGCGCGATGCCAGCGATGCTGCCGCCAGCAAACCCTACCTGATTGACTACTTGCGCACGCAACGGATCAACGGGGGGGACTACATCGAGGCAATAGACCAGGAGAAGACCAATCCATATCTCTTGTTGAGAACTTCAAACTAATGCATCTCAATAGGCACATCAACGACTGCTTTGGAAGTTGGTGTCAACTTCCCGTTAAGGGCGTCAACGATCCTGAACAATGCTACCCCGCAACCTCACACGTTGTGCAGCCACTCACCCTGGCGCACGGCGGCACCTGACCGCACCAGATCGTCGGCCAGACTGTGCAGCCATTCGGCCTCGGCCTGGTCGGCAAAGTGGCGGGCGTGCAGCATACCGAAATAGGGCGTGGCCCGCGCCCAGGCGAGCAGGTCTGCCAGCGCAATCTGCTGCCACTCCAGCAGCTTGTATTTGAGCAACACCTTGGCGGCATAAAGCGCGTGTTTGGCCGGGTTGCGCGCAAAGCCGTCCAGGCGACGGCGGGCGCCGTCGAGTGCGCGGGCCGCGTCGGTAAACACTGGGCCGTGGCCCGGGATCACGGTGCGCGGTGCCAGGTGCTCAATCACATCGAGGGTGGCAGCCACATCGGCAAAGGCGCTGTCGCCCTCCAGCTCGGGAAAGACCACGCCAAAGCCGTTTTCCCACAGCGCGTCGGCCGAGATCAGGATGCCGTGGTGTGGCTCAAACAGTACCACCGAGTGCGTGTCGTGCCCCGGCGCGGCGTGCACCTGCCAGGGGCGGTCGCCCAGCAGCGTGGTGGTGTCCGGCTGCAGCAACGTGTCGAAGCGAAAGCGCGGGCATTGCTGGCCGGTGGGGGTGTAGCTGAGCGCATAGGCGTCCCAGTGGCGCACATGGGCGGCCTGCCCCGGCGGGATGGCGGTTTCCGCCCCCGGCCAGGCCTGTTGCAGCGCGGCGTTTCCGCCGCAGTGGTCGCTGTGCAGGTGGGTGTTGAGAATGCGGTCGAGCGCACGGCCCGCCAGTGCACCGTGCACCAGCGCCAGCGTCTGGTCGGCGTGGCTGCAGTAGCCGGTGTCCACCACCGCCGTGCCGTGCCGCCCACTGAACACGATGCTGTTGGCCGACAGCCAGCCGCGCTCCAGCACCGTGATATCGGGCGGCAGCGCAGGTGGGTGTTGCGGCATCTGCTATGAATAGGTGAGTGAACGAAATTACTTGGCCGTGCGCAGCTCGCGCCGCAGGATCTTGCCCACGTTGCTTTTGGGCAGCTCGTCGCGGAACTCGATGTACTTGGGGCGCTTGTAACCGGTGAGGTTGGCGTGGCAGAAATTGGCCACCTCGTCTTCGGTGAGGGCCGGGTCGTTCTTGATGATGAACACCTTGATGGCCTCGCCCTGTTTTTCATCCGGGATGCCGATGGCCGCGCACTCCACCACGCCGGGGCACAGGCTGATGACCTGTTCGAGCTCGTTGGGGAACACGTTGAAGCCGCTCACCAAAATCATGTCCTTCTTGCGGTCGATGATGCGCGTGTAACCCTGCGCGTCCATGATGCCGATGTCGCCCGTGCGCATGAAACCGTCGGCCGTGAAGGCCAGCGCGTTTTCGGCGGGCTGGTTGTAGTAGCCGGTCATCACATTGGGGCCGCGGATGCAGATTTCGCCCGATTCGCCCAGCGCCAGGCTGTTGCCCGCGTCGTCCTTGATGGCGATGTCGATGCCCGGCAGCGGCAGGCCGATGGAGCCACTGAACTCGGTGTTGGTCACGGGGTTGTTGGTGCCGATGGCGCAGGTCTCGCTCATGCCCCAGCCCTCGATCATGGTGCTGCCCGTGACCTTTTGCCACTGCCTTGCCGTGCCTTCGCTCGCCGCCATGCCGCCAGCCTGCGACACGCACAGGTGCGAAAAATCGATGGACTTGAACTGCGGGTGCTGCAGCAGCGCGTTGAACAGCGTGTTCACGGCCGGCAGCATGTGGAAGGGACGCTTTTTGAGCACCTCGACAAATTTGGGAATGTCGCGCGGGTTGGGAATCAGCGTGAGGCTGGAGCCCTGGCGGATGGCCAGCAGGCACAGCGTGAGCGCGAAGATGTGGTACAGCGGCAGCGCGGCAATGCTGTTGGCGCGGCTGAGGTCGCCCACCTTGGCCAGAGCCGGGGTGAACCAGGCCTCGGCCTGCAGCGTGGCGGCCACAATGCAGCGGTGGGTGAGCACCGCACCCTTGGACAAGCCTGTGGTGCCGCCCGTGTATTGCAAAAAGGCGATGGAGTCGAGCGTGGCCTGGCTGGGGGCCAGCGTGCGGCGCTCGCCCAGCGCCAGCGCCTTTTTGAAGCTGACGACCTTGCGGCCATGGGACAGGGGCAGCTCGTAGGCGGGCACCAACTTGGCCAGGTGGCGTACGGCAAAGGTGATCCACCGGCCATAAAAAGTGCCCAGCAGATCGCCCATGGATGCCATCACCACATGCTGCACCGCCGTGTGGTCGACGATTTCGCTCAGGGTGTGGGCAAAGTTCTCCAGGATCACGATGGCCGTGGCGCCCGAGTCCTTGAGCTGGTGCTCCAGCTCGCGGGCGGTGTACAGCGGGTTCACGTTGACGCAGGTGTAGCCGGCGCGCAGCACGGCCGCCATGGTCACGCCAAACTGCGGCACGTTGGGCAGCATGATGGCCACGCGCGCACCGGGCTCAAGCCCCAGGCCCTGCAGGTAGGCACCCAGGGCTGCCGACAGGCGCTCCAGTTCGCCATAGGACATCCACTGGTCCATGCAGACCGAAAACGGGCTCGATGCGTGCTTGCGAAAGGATTCTTCCAGAAGGTGCGCCACCGAGCGGTATTGCTCGGGCTGCACATCGTGGGGAACCCCCGGGGGGTAGCTTTTGAGCCAGATCTTTTCCATGCGGTGTCCTCGGGTGCTCTGAAAGGGGGGAATAGGTGTGGGCACAGATTGTGGGAGCAGGGGCGCGAATTCGACTACCGGGCTTGTCCTAGGGTGCGGGCCGGTTCGGTCTCGCAGGCGACAGGGTTGGCGTCCAACAGCCAGAGCGTCTGCAGGGTTTCGCGTCGCCGCATCCAAGCAGTGCTGAAGGGCCAGGCCGCACAATGCGCGCTGCTTCACAACGACAAACCCGATTCCATGAACGCACGCTGGCAGCAAGTTGTGGTCCTTTTCAATGCACTGGCCACCATCGCCTGGCTGGCATGGCAGTGGCCCCGCTCGCCGCTGGTGGCGCTGGCGGGCGTGGCAGGCGCGCTGGCGTTGTTCGCTCTGGTGCTCTGGCTGCAGTTTGTGATCATGCGGCGCGTGAACCGCTCTGACCCCGCGCCACGGCCGTCGTGGCAGCAGGTGGTGGCGGCCTGGTGGGCTGAGGCGCGGCTGGCGCTGGTGGTGTTTGGCTGGCGCCAGCCCTTTCGCCACAACGCCGTGCCCGACTGGCTTCCGTCCCTGTCACCCCTGTCACCCCTGTCGCCTGGCCGGCAGGCCACGCGCCGGGGCGTGGTGCTGGTGCACGGCTTTTTGTGCAACCGCGGCTTCTGGCTGCCGTGGATGGCCGCGCTGCGCGAGCGCGGCCACGCCCATGTAGCGGTCACGCTGGAACCCGCCTTTGGCTCGATAGACGACTACACCGCCACCATCGATGCCGCGGTGCAGCGGGTGCAAGAGGCCACCGGCATGGCCCCGGTGGTGGTGGGCCACAGCATGGGCGGGCTGGTGGTCCGCGCCTGGCTGCGCTCGTTGCCTGCGGACAGCGCCGCGGCGCGCGTGCACCGGGTCATCACGCTGGGAACGCCGCATGGCGGCACCTGGGCCGGGCGTTTCAGCCGCTCGGTGAATGGCCAGCAAATGGCGCTGGGGGGCGAGTGGGTGCGGCAATTGCAGCAGGAAGAGCCTGCGGCCCGTGCGGCCCGGTTTACCTGCTGGTATTCGAACTGCGACAACATCGTTTTTCCCGCTGGCACGGCGATGTTGGCGGGCGCGGACAACCGGTTGGTGGAGGGGGTTGCGCATATGCAGATGGCTTTTGATCCAGCGGTGATGCGGGCTTGTCTGGAGGAGATTGCGCGGGGGTGATGCTCGGTTTGGGTGTTTTTGGGCGCTGGCGCTTGTGTATCAAGCGGTAGAAGCTATTGTTTTTATAGCTAGGTGTGTGCGCTGGGTGAGGGCGGAGGCCGGGTCTCGGCCCGGCGGCCGACTCACTTTTCTTTGCCTCGCCAAAGAAAAGTAAGCAAAAGAAAGGCGACCCTCAGTCTGCGACCCCTTCGCGTTGCTACGGGGCAAACCTGCGGCGGGGCGCTTGCGGGGTGCGCCGTGGAACTCGCTACGCGCTGGCGCGCTGCGCTCGGACAACCACGGCGAGTCAGATTACGAGGCATGCGCGCGAAGGCGCCCATGCTCACCCCGCAAACGCCCCGCCGCAGGCGCAGCCAGAAGGGGGTGAACCGCCCAACAGCCCAACAGCCCAACAGCCACACGGGCCGTTGCTGCGCTCGGCCCCGATGGGCGCAGGCGCTTTGCGCCGCGCAGCGCCAGGCCGAGCGCAGCGATGGCCCGTGTGGCTGTCCGGGTTCGGGTTCCCTTCAGGATGCGCCGAGGAGCGCAGCGGC
Organism: Acidovorax defluvii; assembly: GCA_003268905.1. GTDB lineage: Bacteria > Pseudomonadota > Gammaproteobacteria > Burkholderiales > Burkholderiaceae_C > Acidovorax > Acidovorax defluvii. The sequence goes on along the minus strand of QLTU01000010.1, from coordinate 69,516 downwards.
CAGCGGATCAGGGCTCGCGATTGTCTGAGCGAAGCGAGTTCGAGCGAGACCCCGCTGGACGCGAGCACCGCAGGTTGCCCGCAGCGAAGCGAAGGGACGCAGCGTGTAGGGTCGCTTTCTCTTTGGTGACTTTCTCTTGGCGAGTCAAGAGAAAGTTACTGCGCCGCCGGGCGCACACCCCGGCCCCCGCCCTCACCCAAAGCACATCATCAACTATGAAAACAATAGCTGTCAGCGCTTGCTGAATAAGCGCCAGCGGCCAATTCCATTCAAAAATCAAACCACAACGCCCCGCTCATCCGCCGCAAACTCCGGCATCCCCCGCAGCCGCTCATACATCGGCGCAAAGTCCGCCGCCGTCATGTCAAACAGCTGCTCAAAGCTGTCGATCACAAAATACGTCTGCTGATAGCTGTCGATCTTGTAGCGCGTGCGCATGGTGCGCTCCAGCTGCAAGGGCAGGCGTTGGGGTTCGGGGCTTTGCACGGCATACGGCAGTTCGCCCGCCGAACTCAGGATGCCCGCGCCATACGCACGCAGTCCACCGGCCTCCCGGATCAGCCCGAACTCGATGGTGTACCAGTACAGGCGGCTCAGCATTTCGCAAGACCCCAGCCCTTGCGCCTTCAGGCCGCCCTGTCCATAGCGCTGCACATAGTCGGCGAACACCGGGTTGAACAGCAGCGGCACATGGCCGAAGAGGTCGTGAAAGATGTCGGGCTCGACGATGTAGTCAAATTCTTGTGGCGTACGGATCCAGTCCGTCACCGGGAACTGGCGGTTGGCCAACAGCGTGAAGAACGGCACCTCGGGAATCAGCCCCGGCACGGCCACGATCTCCCAGCGCGTGGCGCGGTACAGGCGCTCGTTGATTTCCTCGAAGCGCGGAATGTGGTCCTTGATGCCCAGCGAGGGCAGGGCGGCGATGAAGGCCTCGCTGGCCAGGCCCGGCAGCAGGGCGCTCTGGCGCTCGTACAGGCGCCGGTAGGTGTCGTGGTCGGCGGCGGTGTAGGCCGCATGGTTTTGCGGGCAGGTGTAGTTGGCGGCTGCGCGCGAGTAGTCGCCGCGCGGCGCCCGCTCGCTGGCGCCGTAGACGACGGGTTCGATGGCCATGGCCGTATTCCGCTCAGGCCTTCTTGCCTTCGAGCACGCCGCGCCGGATCTGGTCGAGCTCGATGCTTTCAAACAGCGCCTTGAAGTTGCCGTTGCCAAAGCCGTCGTCGCCCTTGCGCTGGATGAACTCGAAGAAGATGGGCCCCAGCTGGTTCTCGCTGAAGATCTGCAGCAGCAGCTTGCCGGCCACGCCGTCGATCAGGATCTTGCGGTCTTTCAGGGCCTGCAGCGGCTCGCCGTGGCCGGGGATGCGTTTTTCCACCAGCTCGTAGTAGGTGTCGGGCGTGTCGAGCAGGCGCACGCCGCTGGCGCGCAGCGCGTCCACGGTGTCGTAGAGGTGGTCCGAGCCCATGGCGATGTGCTGTATGCCCTCGCCCTTGTACATGTCCAGGTACTCCTGGATCTGGCCGGCCTTTTCCTTGCCCTCTTCATTGATCGGGATGCGGATCTTGCCGCAGGGGCTGGTCATGGCCTTGCTCTTGACGCCGGTGACCTGGCCTTCAATATCGAAGTATTTGATCTCGCGAAAGTTGAACACGCGCTCGTAAAAGTCGGCCCATTCGTTCATCCGGCCCCGGTGCACGTTGTGCGTGAGGTGGTCGATGTAGGTCAGGCCATGGCCCACGGGGTTCAGGGCCTCGTCGGCGCTCACGCCGGGCAGGGGTTCGAAGTCCACGTCAAAGAAACCGATGTTGCCAATGTCGCCCGGCTGCGCGCCGTTTTTGCCGCGCCAGCGGTCCACCAGATAAATCAGGCTGTCGCCCACGCCCTTGATGGCGGGGATGTTCAGCTCGCCCGGCCCCGCCACGCCCGCGTAGCCCCAGGCCCCCAGGCCCAGCGCGCGCTCGTAGGCGGCTTTGGTGTCGTGCACGCGAAAGGCGATGGCGCAGACGCTGGGGCCGTGCAGGCGGGCAAAGCGCTGGGCAAAGCTGTCGGGCTCGGCGTTGATGATGAAGTTGATCTCGCCCTGGCGGTACAGCAGCACGTTCTTGTGGCGGTGGCGCGCCACCGGCCTGAAGCCCATGCCCTCGAACACCTTGCCCATGGCCTGCGGGTCGGGCGCGGCGAATTCGATGAATTCAAACCCGTCCGTGCCCATGGGGTTCTCCCAGGCGGCGGTGTCTTGCGTGGCTTGCTGCGGCAATGCTGCGTTCATGTTGTCTCCGGCCAAAAAAATAGGAATGCCGTGCACTGTAGGCGCGTGCTGTCTCATGTTTGCGGCGATTTGGAGATGCAATGAACGGTTGTTTGCAGGAATGCTGCGTCAGATCAATGCGCGATGAGGGGATGGTGCTAGCCGGTTCGCGGCGCTCTGCGGTGTCTTGTCGCCTTCTTTGGGGCAGGGCTTAGCGCGGGGCGGGCGCCGGCTGCAGCTTGCGCACGGCCTGTGCGGCGGCCAGGCGCTGCTGCTCTTGCGGCGTGAAGAGTTGCTGGCGCAACTGCTGCAAGGCGGCGCTGTCGGTGGTTTGCGCCTGGGCCTGGCTGTACTGGTCGAGCCGGCTTTGCCAGTCGGCCTCGTCCCGGTCGAGCTGGGCCAGGGCGCGTGCGGCCTCTTCGCCATATTGGGCGCTGCGGGTGGCGTGGCGCGTGCGCTCGTCCGTGCCCTGGGCATTGAATTGCTGGGTCTGTTGGGCCACGGTCATATGAAGGGTGGCGCTGGCGCGCTCGGCCTGGCGCTCTGGGGACAGCGCGGCTTGCGCCTCGCGCAGGGCCAGCTCCTTTTGTTGCGCTGTCAGCGCGGGGTTGTGGGCAATTTCGAGCCGCGCGAGGGTGTACTGGTCAAGCTCGGCCTCGTGCGCAAAAAGCGCTTCGTATTCCTCGTCCTGAAAATGCTGGCGACGCAATTGCTCGCGTTCTGCCAGTGCCCTGCGCAGGGCCCGCGGGTCGGCGAGGTCGGCGGGGGCGCGCAATTGCCCCAGGGCCACGCGGTAATCCACGTAGCGCTCGGCCATCGCCAGCGCGCGGGTGGCAAGGTCGGGGGCAAAGTGCCGCCCCACCAGTGCGGCCAGGCGCTGCTTCAGCGTGGCGGGGTCGGCGGCGTCGCCAGCCTCCAGCAGCAGGGCTTCGAGGGTGTTGCGCAGCTCGCGGGTCAAAAAGGAATCATGCCCATCCACGCCAGCGCCCGCTGCCTGCGCTGCGAGGCGGTGCTCTGCGGGCGTTGCGGTGCGCGGGGTGCCGGGGTTGTTGCCGACCACCGCCGCACCCCCTGGCTGCTGCTGCGTGCGCAGTGGCGCGGGGTCCGCCGGCCAGGCAAGCCACACCAGCGCGCTGGCGGCAACCGTGGTGGCGGCCGCCGCAGCGGCCAGGGTGCGTCGGCGGGGCATGGGGTTACAGGCCGATCTGTTTCAGGCGGTTGGCGTGCTGGCGGTACAGCGTCACCGGATCGGCAGAGAACCAGTCGCGCAGGCCCACCAGCTGGTTGACTTCGTCCAGATGGTTCTGGCGGTAGTCGCCCAGATGCTTGCCCAGGCGCGACGAGCAGGCCGAAACCAGCCCGTCATTGGCTTCGCCAAAGACCAGCCCCATCACGGCGAGAGGGCCGTCGGTCACGTCCAGCACGTTGGTGAGTTGCTGGGTGCCGGTCCACGAGTAATAGCGCACGCCATTCACCAGCTCGGCACCGCTGCCGCAGCCCGTGGGGACAGCCTGTGGAAACCGGCGGTTGAAGTCTGCCAGCCCGGCGGTGGTGAGCGAATCGAGCGCTGGCGTGGGCATTTGTGGCAGGCCGCTGCCGCCCGACACCAGGTTGATCAACCCCACCAACGCCGAGGCGGCGCCGTTGGCCACGGTTTCCGAGACCGATCCGGCGGGCGCCACGCCGCGCAGGATATCGGCCACGCGGGAGCCCCGGTTGACGCCGCCAATCGAGGTGACCGATGCCACCAGGCCCGGCGCCACACCGGCCACGTAGCGCGTGGTGGGCCCGCCGTGCGAATGCCCCACCAGGTTCACCTTGGACGCGCCGGTGACGGCCAGAATGGTCTTCACCTGTGCCAGCAATTGCTCACCGCGCACCTCGGTGCTGTTGGCGGCAGATACCTGCGCCACAAAGACCCGCGCCCCGCCTTGTCGCAGGGCGTCCGGAATGCCATAAAAATAGTCCACGCCCAGTGCCGAATCAAAGCCAAAAAGCCCATGCACCAGCACGATGGGGTAGCGGGTCTGGGTGTAGCCACTTTGCGCGTGGGCACTGGCCCCCAGCATGAGCGCGCAGGCCGTGACAGCGAACGAAAGGTGGCGCAAGAGGCGCCTGGTAAAACCGGTCATGTGTTTGTCTCCTGGTATTTGATTTTTTGTTTCGCGAAAAAGAACGACCGTACTTTTTCGCGAAGTTCACTGTTCAGCGGCGTGTGCGTTGTCACTATCGGGACATACCCGGTGCCCCAAAATCGGGGGCGCCTGACGCCGGCCCTGTTCGTAGAATCCTGCGCAATGAACGACGCCAATGCCCTCGACAAGCTGGACAAGGCCATCCTGCGCCGCCTGCAGGACAACGGACGCGAAACCTACGATGTGATTGGCGAGCAGGTGGGCCTGTCTCCCAGCGCCGTGCTGCGCCGCGTCAAGCGCCTGGAAGACAGCGGCGTGATCGCCCGCTATGTGGCACTGGTCCGGCCCGAGGCCGTAGGGCTGGGGCTGACGGCCTACCTCAATGTGCGGCTCGAAAAACACACCGAAAGCCACAAGCGCAATCCCATGGACCTGTTTCGCGCCAGCGTGCAGACCTGGCCCGAAGTGGTGGAGTGCGCCGCACTCACGGGTGAGATGGATTACCTGCTGCGCGTGGTGGTGGCCGACATGGCGCACTACAGCCGCTTCATCATGGATACGCTGCTCAAACACCCCAGTGTGCAGGACTGCAAAACGAGTTTCGTGCTCGACCGGGTAAAAGCCACCACCGCCGTGCCCGTGTGACGCTGGCAGGACGCCGCAACGGGGTGGTTGTGTAACAGTTGCTATGATATTGGTAGCTGTAAGCGCTTTATCTGTATGGGTCTTTGCGCATTTTGTTGGGTTTTGGCAGGCGCCACTATTTTTGTTGCAGTGCAGCAAAAAATGTGGAATTGACGAGGGAAAACCCGTAAAGTGGACTCCATGATCGCAACCAAAGACTGGCTCAAGGCTTCGTGGGACGCTGGCAAGGACATGCTGACGCCCCTCTCTGGCCGTTCGTCGGGTGAGGCCCACGCGCCCACTCCCGTGATGGTGCCCATCCGAGCGCTGGGCCCGTCTTACCGCGAGCGCATCACGCAGCATCTGTTGCAGCTGGAGCCGCCAGACCGCTACCTGCGCTTTGGCTACGCCGCCACCGACGAGCAGATTCGCCGCTACACCGAGCAGCTCGATTTTGATCGCGACGAAATCTTCGGCATCTACAACCGCCGTCTGGAGCTCATCGCCATGGCCCACCTGGCGTTTGCCGAGAACGCCGATCACAAGCAATGTGCCGAGTTTGGCGTGTCGGTGCTCAAGAAGGCGCGTGGCCGGGGATTTGGTGCGCGGCTGTTTGAACGGGCCGTCATGCACGCCCGCAATGAAGGGGTGAACATGGTGTTCATCCATGCACTGACGGAAAACACCGCCATGCTCAAGATTGCGCGCAACGCGGGTGCCACGGTGCAGCGCGACGGATCTGAATCCGAGGCCTATCTGCAGATTTCTCCGCCCAGCCTGGACACGCGCATGGCCGAGATTGTCGAGCAGCAATACGCCGAGCTGGACTACCGCCTCAAGCGCCAGGCAAAGCAGTTCTGGGACTTTCTGGCGGGTGTGCAGGAAGTACGCCAAGGCGTGCGCAAAGCCCGCCACCAATCGGCCGAATAGCCACTGGCCGGCCCGCGGCAGGGGCGGTGTCACAACAATCCGGTATCCTAGCGGCCTGTTTCACTACCGCACGTCCTGCACTCCAAGACAGTGTCCGACCCGCACCCCCAGCGCTTGCCCGACAAGGAAGACAAGCGCACTTTTCTGCAAAAAGTGGCCGAGTTCATTCATCCCGGACCGGACTCCACTGAAGAGCTCATTGAAACCCTGGCCGAGGCCGAGGACAACGAAATCATTGGCGCCGACTCCCGCGTGATGCTTGAGCGCGTCATCCGCATGGCCGACATGACGGCCGGCGATGTGATGGTGGCCGCTCCGCGCATGGATCTCGTGAATATCGAGGCGCCTTTTGACGAGTTGCTGCGCCTGGTGATCAGCACCGCGCATTCGCGCTTTCCGGTGTACCAGGGGGAGCGCGAAAACATCATCGGCATCCTCATGGCCAAAGACCTGCTCAAGCTGCAGCGGGCACCCGAGCTGAACATCCGCGCCTTGCTGCGCCCGGCCGCCTTTGTGCCGGAAACCAAGGGGCTCAACGACCTGCTGCGCGAGTTTCGCGGCAACCGCAACCACCTGGCCATCGTGATCGACGAATTCGGCCGTGTGGCAGGTCTCATCACCATCGAGGATGTGCTGGAACAGATCGTGGGCGAGATCGAGGACGAGTTCGACATCCCCGAGGACGAAGGCGACATCTTTGGTCTGGCAGACCGCACCTACCGCGTGAGCGGCGACACCCCCATCGAGCGTGTGGCCGAGGCCTTTGGTGTGACCGTGCAGGGCAGCGATCCCGACGAAACCTTCGACACCATCGGCGGTCTGATCGCCCATGAAATGGGCCATGTGCCCAAGCGCGGCGAGCACCTGCAGCTGTGCGGACTGCACTTTGTGGTGCTGCACACCAAGGGTGGCGCCGTGCGCTGGTTCAAGGTGTCGCGCGTCGACGAAAACAGCGCAGCCGCCTGATGGCCCGGCTGCAACGGCTGCCCGGGGCCGCGTTCGCTGCGCATTCCAGCATGGCTGTGGTGGCGGGCGTGGCGCAGGCGCTGTCCCTCGCGTGGCCCTGGAACGGCGCGCCGCAATGGTGGTTGCAGATTGTGTCGCTGGCGGTGCTGGCCTGGCTGGTGCGCGCCCCAACGCCCTGGCGCCGGGCTGTGTGGCTGGGCTGGGCGTTTGCCACGGCCTGGCTGGCAGCTACCTTCTGGTGGCTTTTCATCTCCATGCACACCTATGGCGGACTCGCGGCGCCTCTGGCTTCGGCCGCCGTGCTGGGGCTGGCGGCCTTTCTGGGCACCTATTACGCTGTTGCTTTGGGGCTTTTTGCGCGCCTGGCGCCCACCCATCGGGCGCTGGCAGCTATTGTTTTTGCAGCGCTTTGGCTGCTGGCCGAGTTGGCGCGTGGCACGCTGTGGACGGGCTTTCCCTGGGGCGCCGGTGGCTATGCCCATGTGCAAGGACCTTTGAGTGCGCTGGCGCGCACCGTGGGGGTGTATGGCGTCGGTTTCGTGGCAGCGGTGTTGGCCATGCTGCTGGCGCAGGCCCGCACCCGCGATCTGCGCAGCCTGCGCGCCTGGGCACTGGTGGCGGGGGGCGCGCTGGTGCTGGTGGGCGCGGGGCTGCAGCGCCAATGCGCCATTGAGTCGTGCCACACACCGGCACGGCAGCCGTCGGCCCCGATCAGCCTGGCGCTGTTGCAGGGCAACATTCCGCAAAACGAAAAATTCGAGGCTGGCAGCGGCGTGCCGATGGCCCTGCAGTGGTATGCCGATGTGCTGGTCACCGCCAAGGCATCCCTCGTGGTGGCGCCGGAAACCGCCATTCCGCTTTTGCCGCAGCAGCTCATGCCGGGGTATCTGGAGGGGCTCACGGCACGATTTGGCCAGGGCACGCAGGCGGCGCTGCTGGGCATCCCGCTGGGCGACGAGCGGCGGGGCTATACCAATTCGGTGCTGGGCATGAAGCCCGGCCAGCCAGCACCCTACCAGTATGACAAGCGCCACCTGGTGCCTTTCGGCGAGTTCATTCCGCCGTTTTTCCGGTGGTTCACGGCCATGATGAATATTCCCCTGGGTGATTTCAATCGGGGCGCCATCGGGCAGTCGTCTTTTGCCTGGGCCGGGCAGCGCATTGCACCCAACATCTGCTACGAAGACTTGTTTGGCGAAGAGCTGGGCGCGGGCTTTGCCGACCCGGCCAATGCGCCCACGCTGTTTGTCAATTTCAGCAACATTGGCTGGTTCGGCAACACAGTGGCCATCGACCAGCACCTGCAGATCAGCCGCATGCGCACCCTCGAGTTCGAGCGCCCCATGGTGCGCGCCACCAACACCGGGGCCACCGCGATCATCGACCACCGGGGCGTGGTCACCCATGCACTGGAGCGCCACACCCGCGGGGTGCTGACCGGCCAGGTGCAAGGGCGCGGGCTCAGCGCAGAAGAGGGCTGGGCCATCACGCCTTATGCGTGGTGGGTGTCGCGCTGGGGCCTGGCGCCCCTGTGGGCGGTGGGTGTTTGCGTGGTCGCCGGGGCGGCGTTCGTGCGGCGCTGGCGCTTGCGGCACTGAGCCTCACGGCGGCGCGCGGCGATAACGGGTGGCAGGCGTTGATTTGTGTCATGCAGTTTCAGACTGTCATGATGGTCCTGAAAGCGAATCAGCGGGTGTGCGGGCTGTATGCCCTGATGTGCCTTGATAATGGAGCCCTGCAACCGCTAGCAGGGGTTGCGAACGGTGAATATTTGAAGCGGCACGGCCGCTGTTCTGGAGTACGACTGAATATGGCAGATTCCTTTTCCTACGAACAACTGATTGCCTCGGGCGAGGGCCGGCTGTTCGGCGCCGACAGCGGGCGTCTGCCGCTGCCACCCATGCTGATGTTTGATCGCATCACGCACATCGACAGCGATGGCGGCGCGCACGGTCTGGGGAAAATCCGGGCCGAGCTCGACGTCAAACCTGACCTGTGGTTTTTTGCCTGCCATTTCCAGGGCGACCCGGTCATGCCCGGTTGCCTGGGGCTCGATGCCATGTGGCAGCTCATCGGTTTTTACCTGACCTGGCTGCAATTGCCCGGCCGTGGCCGTGCCCTGGGTGCGGGCGAAGTCAAGTTCACCGGTGAAGTGGGGCCCGACGTGAAACGCGTCACCTACGAAATCGACATCAAGCGCGTCATCAAGCGCAAGCTTGTCATGGCCATTGGCGACGCCCGCCTGCTGGCCGATGGGAAAGAGATTTACGTGGCCAACGACCTGCGCGTGGGCTTGTTCAAGCGTGAGGAAGACGCGGCCAAAGACGGAGCGCCGCAAGGAGAGGCAGCATGAAGCGCGTGGTGATCACGGGCACGGGCATCGTCTCGTGCATCGGCAACGACATGGCTACGGTGGAGGCCTCGCTGCGCGAAAGCCGCTCGGGCATCCGTGCCATGCCGCAGTTTGCCGAGCTGGGCATGCGCAGCCGCGTGGCAGGTGTGCCCCAGATCGATCTGGAAGCGCTGATCGACCGCAAGCAGCTGCGCTTCATGGGCGATGCGGCGGCCTATGCGCACATTTCGTTGGCCAACGCCATTGCCGAGTCGGGCCTCACGCCCGAGCAGGTGTCGCACCCGCGCACCGGCCTCATCATGGGTTCGGGCGGCGGTTCGCCCGCCAACCAGATCGAGGCGGCAGACATTCTGCGCAGCAAGGGCATCCGCCGCGTGGGGCCATACCAGGTCACGCGCTGCATGAGTTCCACCGTGTCTGCGTGCCTGTCCACCAACTTCGGCATCAAGGGCATCAACTACTCCATCACCTCGGCCTGCAGCACATCGGCGCACTGCATCGGCGCGGCCGCCCAGCAGATCGCCTGGGGCATGCAGGACGTGATGTTTGCCGGCGGCGGAGAAGAAGTCACCTGGGGCATGGGCCTGCTGTTTGACGCCATGGGCGCCATGTCCAGCGCCTACAACGACACGCCCGAGAAAGCCTCGCGCGCCTACGACGCCAACCGCGACGGCTTCGTGCTGTCGGGCGGCGGCGGTGCCGTGGTGCTCGAAAGCCTTGATCACGCCCTGGCGCGCGGCGCCACCATTCTGGGCGAGGTTGTCGGTTTTGGTGCCACGTCCGATGGCGCCGACATGGTGGCCCCTTCGGGCGACGGCGCCATTGCCTGCATGCGCCAGGCCATCTCCACCGTGAGCGAGCCCATCGACTACATCAACACCCACGGCACCTCCACCCCCGTGGGCGACGTGCCCGAGCTGCGCGCCATCCGCGAAGTGTTTGGCGACACCATTCCGCCGTTCTCGTCCTCCAAGTCGCTCACCGGCCACTCGCTGGGCGCCACGGGCGTGCAAGAGGCCATCTATTGCCTGCTCATGCTGCGCCAGGGCTTCATTGCCGGCTCGGCCAACATTGAAACGCTCGAGCCCGCCGCAGAAGGCATGCCCCTGGTGCGCAAGACGGTTGACGCGCCCATTCGCACCGCGCTGTCCAACAGCTTCGGCTTTGGCGGAACCAACGCCAGCCTGGTGCTGCGCCGCTGGGAGCCTTGAGTCGCGCGCACTGGTTGCTATTAAAGTGAGAGCTGCTTGCGCTTGATGGACGGGCGCTTGCGGCTCTTTTTGCTTATAAGCCCTGTTTGCGGCCACGGCTCGTAAAATCAGGGGATCTTGCGCAGCACCAGGCGCACCCACACACACCAACCGCGCATGGCCTTGCTGCCATGCCAGACAAACGCATGTTGACCTTCCAGCAAATCATTCTCAAGCTGCAGTCGTACTGGGACGCCCAGGGCTGCGCACTGCTCCAGCCCTACGACATGGAAGTGGGCGCTGGCACCAGCCACACCGCCACCTTCCTGCGCGCCATCGGCCCCGAGCCCTGGAAGGCCGCCTACGTGCAGCCCAGCCGCCGCCCCAAGGACGGCCGCTACGGCGAAAACCCCAACCGCCTGCAGCACTACTACCAGTTCCAGGTGGTCCTGAAGCCCGCTCCAGCCAACATTCTGGAGCTGTACCTGGGCTCCCTCGAAGCCCTGGGCTTTGACCTGAAGAAGAACGACATCCGCTTTGTCGAAGACGACTGGGAAAACCCCACGCTCGGCGCCTGGGGCCTCGGGTGGGAGGTGTGGCTCAACGGCATGGAAGTCACGCAGTTCACCTACTTCCAGCAAGTGGGCGGCATCGACTGCAAGCCCGCCACCGGCGAGATCACCTACGGCCTGGAGCGCCTGGCCATGTACCTGCAGGGCGTGGACAACGTCTACAACCTGACCTGGACCGAAGGCGCCGACGGCAGCAAGCTGACCTATGGCGACGTGTACAAGCAAAACGAGGTGGAGCAGTCCACCTACAACTTCGAGCACAGCGACGCCGACTTTTTGTTCACCGCCTTCAATGCGCACGAAAAGCAGGCCAAGCACCTCATGGAGCAGCAGCTCGCGCTGCCTGCATACGAGCAGGTGCTTAAGGCCGCGCACAGCTTCAACTTGCTGGATGCCCGCGGCGCCATCAGCGTGACCGAGCGCGCTGCGTACATCGGCCGCATCCGCAACCTGGCCCGGGCCGTGGCGCAGAGCTATTACGAGAGCCGTGAACGCCTGGGCTTTCCCATGGCGCCCCGCGAGTGGGTGGCACAAATGGCACCCACGGCCAAGAAGGCCGCCTGATGGTTCTGGAGATTGCCACCCTGCAGATCAAGCCCGGCCAGACGGCCGCGTTTGAGCAGGCGTTTGCCCAGGCGCAGCGCATCATTGCTTCCATGCCCGGGTACGAAGGGCATGAGTTGCAGCATTGTCTGGAGGACGACCACCAGTACGTGCTGCTGGTCCGCTGGGCCAGGCTGCAGGACCACACCGAGGGCTTCCGTGGCTCTGTGCAATACCAGGAATGGCGTGCGCTGCTGCACCATTTCTATGACCCCTTTCCCACCGTGCTGCACTACAGCGCGGTTACGCCGTCTTTGAGCTGATCGATCCCATGACAACCCAAAACCTTCTCGTTGAACTGTTTGTAGAAGAGTTGCCCCCCAAGGCGCTGCAGAAGCTGGGCGATGCTTTCGCCTCGGTGCTGGCTGACCAGCTCAGGGCGCAAGGCCTGACCTCTGCAGACACTGCCGTCACCGCCTACGCCTCGCCGCGCCGGCTGGCGGCCCATGTGAGCCATGTGGCGCTCAAGGCCGAGGACAAGGCCGTGCAGCAAAAACTCATGCCCGTGAGCGTGGGCTTGAATGCCGAGGGCCAGGCCACGCCCGCCTTGCTGAAAAAACTGCAGGCGCTGGGTGCTGACCTGTCCGACCCGGCTGCCGCTGTGGCCGCGCTCAAGCGCGCACCCGATGGCAAGGCCGAGGCGCTTTTCTACGACAGCCTGGTCACCGGCGCCACGCTGGACACCGGCCTGCAAAAAGCCCTGGACGAGGCCATTGCCAAGCTGCCCATCCCCAAGGTGATGAGCTACCAGCTGGAGACCGACTGCGAATTGCCCGGCTGGAGCAGCGTACACTTTGTGCGCCCCGCGCACGGCCTGGTCGCGCTGCACGGCACGACCGTGGTGCCCGTCAAGGCGCTGGGCCTCACCGCCGGTTGCACCACGCAAGGCCACCGTTTTGAGGCCCTGGTCAGCCCGGTGGTGGTGCCGCACGCCGACCAATACGCCGAAGTGCTGCAAAGCGACGGCGCCGTGATTGCCAGCTTTGCCGCCCGCCGCGCCGAAATCGCCCGCCAGCTGGCCGCCGCTGCCGCCAAAGTGGGCAACGGCGCGCGCCCCATTGACGACGACGCGTTGCTCGATGAAGTCACTGCGCTGGTCGAGCGGCCCAACGTGCTCACCTGCTCGTTTGAAAAAGAGTTTCTCGAGGTGCCGCAGGAATGCCTCATCCTCACGATGAAGGCCAACCAAAAATACTTCCCGCTGCTCGATGCTGCAGGCAAGCTGACCAACCAGTTCCTGGTGGTGAGCAACATCAGCCCCGAGGACACGAGCTTTGTGACCGGCGGCAACGAGCGCGTGGTGCGCCCGCGCCTGGCCGACGCCAAGTTCTTTTTCGACCAGGACCGCAAGAAGACGCTGGCTTCGCGCGTCGAGGGCCTCTCCAAGGTGGTTTATCACAACAAGCTCGGCACGCAGGGTGAACGCGTGGAGCGTGTGCGCGCGATTGCCAAGGCCATCGCAACGCAGTTGGGCGACGCCGCACTGGTGCAGGATGCCGACCAGGCCGCGCTGCTGGCCAAGACCGACCTCGTGACCGACATGGTGGGTGAGTTCCCCGAACTGCAGGGCACCATGGGCCGCTATTACGCGCTCAATGACGGCCTGGGCGAAGTGGTCGCCGATGCCATCGAAGACCACTACAAGCCCCGTTTTGCTGGCGACGCGCTGCCGCGCAACACCGCCGGCGTGGTGGTGGCCCTGGCCGACAAGCTCGAAACCCTGGTCGGCATGTTCGGCATCGGCAATCTGCCCACGGGCGACCGCGATCCGTTTGCGCTGCGCCGCCATGCGCTGGGCGTGATCCGCATGCTGGTCGAAAAAGACCTGCCGTTGAGTTTGGATGTTGTTCTGAACTCCGCCTGGAGTGTCTATGAGGATGAGTCCATTCAAATTGCATGGGGAAAAGCACAAGGCGAGAAGGATTTGCAGGCTTTGAAGGACGGTGGCAAAGGGGGAATCGTTGCATACGGTCATTCCAAGCGGGTCGCGGAAGAAAATGCTCGTGTTGCACTCGCTGACTTCATCTACGACCGCCTCGCTGGCAGCCTGCGCGAGCAGGGCTACAGCGCGCAAGAGGTCGATGCCGTGCTGGCCCTGCGCCCACAGCGGCTGGCGCAGGTGCCCCAGTTCCTCGCGGCGGTGCGCGCCTTTGCCGCACTGCCCGAAAGCCCGGCCCTGGCTGCGGCCAACAAGCGCGTGGGCAACATCCTCAAGAAGGCCGAGCTCGAAGGCCCTGTGGACGCCCATGTCAACCCCGACCTGCTGCAGGAGCAGGCCGAGAAAGACCTGTACGCCGCGCTGCAGCGCTTTGTGCCCGAGGCCAATGCGCAATTTGACGCGGGCGACTACACCGCCAGCCTGCAGACCCTGGCGGTGCTGCGCGCGCCGGTGGATGCGTTTTTTGACGATGTGATGGTCAACGCCGAGCAACTGGACCTGCGCCTGAACCGCCAGGGCCTGCTCAAAAGTTTGCACGAGGCAATGAACCGCGTGGCCGATCTCTCACGCCTGGCTTCCTGAGCCGTCTGCTAGGCTGGCTGCTTCAACTTGGCAAGGGTACCCATGAAACTCGCCATCCTCGACCGTGACGGCACCCTCAACCCGCTGGGGGATGACTTCATCACCTCGCCCGAGGAGTGGAGCGCCCAGCCTGGCGCGCTGGAGGCCGTGGCCCGGCTCAACCATGCCGGCTGGCGTGTGGTGGTTGCCACCAACCAGCCGGGGCTGGGGCGGGGCCTGTTCGACGTGGTGTCGCTCAACGCCATCCACGCCAAGATGCTGCGGCAGGTGGCGGCGGTGGGGGGGCGCATCGACGCCGTGTTCTTTTGCCCGCACGCGCCCGACGAGGCCTGCCATTGCCGCACGCCTGCGCCCGGCCTGCTGGAACAGATCTGCGACCGCTATGGCGTGGAGCCTTTCGATGCGCGGGTGGTGGGCAGTTGCGCCGAGCATCTGCAGGCGGGCGCGGCGCTGGGCGCGCAGGTGCACCTGGTGTGCACGGGCAGCGCGGCCCATTTGCAACCCGGGCAGCCCTTGCCCATCAAGTTTCCCGCCACCACGCGGGCGCATGCCAGCCTGGCAGCATTTGTCGAGCATTTGCTGCCCCCGGCGTCTTCAACGCCTGTGCCGCAGCCAGCGGCTGCGCAGCAGGCTGCCGCTGGGCCAGACGCATCGCACCGCCCCGCCGCGGATGCACCGCCGCTCTTTTCTTGATGCTATATATTTAATAGCTACTTGCGCTTGATTGGTAAGCGTCAGAACCAAAAAACACTATAAATATGGCCTTGATCCGTTCCATCCTTCACATGCTCTGGATGGGCATCACCGTGGTGCCCTACACGCTGGCCATCCTGCTGGTGCGGCTGTTCGGTGCCAGCAGCCGCACGCGCTACCGCATTGCGCGGGCCTGGCTTAAGCTCAGTGTGGACTCGGCCGGCGTCATCATGGGCATCCGCACCCGCATCACCGGCATGGAGCACCTGCCCACGCAAGAAAACCAGGGCGTAGTGCTGCTGGTCAAGCACCAGTCCACCTACGAAACCTTCCTCATGCCGGCGATCATGCCCCGACCGCTGGCCTATGTGTTCAAGAAAGAGCTGCTGCGCGTGCCGTTTTTTGGCTGGTCGATTGGCAGCCTGGACATGATCCACATCGACCGGGGCCAGGGCGTGCGGGCTTTTGTCAAGGTGGTGCAACAGGGCCGGGCGCTGCTGGCCCGGGGCACCTGGGTCATCATGTTCCCCGAGGGCACGCGCATAGAGCGCGGCCAGGTGGGCCAATACAAGAGTGGCGGCACGCGGCTGGCCATTGACGCCGGGGTGCCCGTGGTGCCCGTGGCCGTCACCTCGGCACGGGTGTGGCCGCGCAAGGCCTTCATCAAGCGCCCCGGGGTGGTGGATGTGTCAATCGGCCAGCCCATCCCCAGCGTGGGCCGCAAGCCCGACGAGCTGATGCGGGAGGTCGAAGACTGGATTGAAGCCGAAATGCGCCGCCTCGACCCCGAGGCATATCCCGCCAAACCCTGAGCGCGCCATGATGCAGCGGCTGGTGCAACTGGCGCTCGACCTGTTCGACCCGCCCGGGCCGCAGGAGCGCGCTGCCGGTGCTTCGCCCTCGGTGGCGGGCTTGCCGACAGAGAAAATCAAGCCAGAACGGCCTGTAGCCCTTATCGATAAAGCGCAAGAAGCTCCTGAAACAGGAGCAAGCGCCGCACCTCCCGCCGCTGCACCGGCGCCCGCCTTGGCGTCGCTGCTGTCCCCGGCGGAGTTTCGCCATCCCCAGGCCAACCGCGAGGTGCTGCTGGGCGATGCCGTGGTGGCCTATGCGCTGCAGCGCGTGCGCCGGCGCAGCATTGGCTTCACGGTTGGGGCCGATGGTCTGGCCGTGCGGGCGCCCACGTGGGTCACGCTCTCGGCCGTGGATGCGGCGCTGCGCGAGAAATCGGGTTGGATCCTGCGCAAACTGAACGAGTCGCGCGAACGCCAGCAGCGCATCGAAGGCGGTCGCATTGCCTGGGGCCATGGCGCGCAGCTGCCCTACCTGGGCGAGGCGCTGACCGTGGTGCTGGACCCCACCCACGGCTTTACTGGCAAGGGCGGCGCCTTGCACTCTGGCAGTGAAGACGCTGGTGGGCCGAGCCTGCGCATCGGCCTGCCCCACAGCGCCAGCCCGGCGCAGATCCGCGATGCCGTGCAGGCCTGGCTGATGCGCGATGCGCGCCGCCATTTCACCGCCCGGCTCGACCATTTCGCGCCACTGCTTGATGTGCGCTGGACCAGCCTGCGCCTGTCCAGCGCCCAGACCCGCTGGGGCAGTGCCAAGGCCGACGGCTCCATCCGCCTGAACTGGCGCCTGCTGCACTACCGCCCGGCCATCATCGACTACGTGGTGGCGCACGAGCTGGCACACCTGCGCGTGATGGACCACAGCCCGCGCTTTTGGGGCACCGTGGCCACCGTGGTGCCCGACTACCCGGTGCTGCGCCACGCGCTGCGCGAACAACCGGCACCGCTGTGGGAATAAGCGCGCAGCAACGCACGGCCAGGGTTGGAAGTCCAGGGCAGTGCGCGGCAAAATGGCGGTCCGTTCCGCCTGAATCCCATCGCCTGGATGCCCACCATGATTCCCCTGCAGTTGTTTGACCCCGCTTCCAGCACCTACACCTACATCCTGCACGACCCCGCCACGCGCGATGCGCTGATCATCGACCCGGTGGACGAGCAGCTCGACCGCGATCTGGCGGTGCTGCAGTCGCACCACCTCACGCTGCGCTGGGCAGTGGAAACCCATGCGCACGCCGACCACATCACCAGCGCGGGCCGACTGGCCGAGCACACCGGGGCGCGCACGGCGGTGCCCGCGGGCTGCGGCATCGGCACGGCGGCGGTGCAACTGGTGGATGGCGAAACGCTGGCCTTTGGCGGCGAAACCCTGCAGGCCTTGCACACCCCCGGCCACACGGCGGGCAGCATGTCGTACCGGTGGCGCGACCATGTCTTTACCGGCGATACCCTGCTCATCAACGGCTGCGGCCGCACCGATTTCCAGTCGGGCAGCGCGGCCGACCTTTACCGCAGCATCACCGGCGTGCTGTTTGCCTTGCCCGAGGGCACCACCGTCTGGCCCGGCCACGATTACAACGGGCGCAGCCACTCCACCATCGGCGCCGAAAAGGCCGGCAACGCCCGCGTGGCCGGGCGCAGCCAGGCCGAGTTTGTGGCGCTGATGGAGTCGCTGCATCTGCCGCGCCCGCGCCGAATCGACGAGGCGGTGCCCGCCAACCAGCACTCGGGCCTGCGGCACGATGCCGATGGCGCCACCCTGCAGGCTCCCCGCGCGGCCGAGGGCTATGCGGGCGATGTGTCGGCCCATCTGGCGTGGCAATGGGTGCAGGACGGGCAGGCCGTGCTGATCGATGTGCGCAGCGATGCCGAGCGCGAATGGGTAGGGCAGGTGCCCGGCGCCATTGCCGTGGCCTGGAAGCAATGGCCCGGCATGGTGATGAATGCCGATTTCGACGCACAGTTGCGCGCCGCCGTGCCCGAAGGTGGCCGCGCCGTGCTGCTGTGCCGCAGCGGCGTGCGCTCGGTGGCCGCCGCGCGCCGCGCGACCGACCTGGGCATCACCGCCTACAACATCCTCGAAGGCTTTGAGGGCGACCCCGACAGCCATGCGCAGCGTGGCAAAAAGGGCGGCTGGCGCAGGCAGGGGCTGCCCTGGCGCCAAGGGTGAACGGCGCTGCTCCATGAAAAAGCGGGCCCCTCCGGTTGGAGGGGCCCGCTTTTTTCTTGAGAGGCTGAAGCGCCCCAGGGCCCTTAAACGGGCGGAATGCGCAGTTTCTGACCGGGGTAAATCTTGTCGGGGTGGGTCAGCATGGGCTTGTTGGCCTCGAAGATCTGCGGGTACTTGTTGGCATCGCCATAGAACTTCTTGGCAATGGCCGAGAGCGTATCGCCGCGCACCACGTCGTGGTACTGGGCTTCGGGCTCGGGGTTGGTCACATCCATCTGGTTGTCCACACTGGTGACATTGGCCACGTTGCCGCAGCACAGGGTGATTTTTTCCTTGGCCGATTGCGTGGGTGCCGTGCCTTTTACGGTGACCTTGCCCTGCGCGCCGTCAAACGCCACCTGCACGTTGCTGGCGCCCAGGTTCTGCGATGCGATGTAGGTCTCGATGGCCTTGGCCGCCTTGGCGTTGAGTTCTTCGGTGGCCGCGGGGTTGTTCAGCGTTGCCGCCTCTGCGTCCTTGCCGCCAAAAAGTTTTTCGCCCGCTTCTTTGATGAAACTGAATAAACCCATGTCGATTCTCCTGTGGTTGCAAAGTATTGAACGGTTACTGTAGTCCAACAGGTGCTGCGCGCCATGTCAGACAAGTGCCTGATCTCGTGCGCACCCGTCGTACCGGTCTTGCTGCTTGTCGCCACGCACCCAGTGCGGGTGGCTGGGTTGGGGTGCCAACCTTGCCTGCGAAAAGTGCAAATGGGGGGAATAAAAACTCTGGATAATCCGCCGCATGACATTTTTGGCCATCGACGTCGGCAACACGCGTCTCAAATGGGCGTTGTACGACGCTCACCGCCCGGGCGCTGCGTTGCTGGCGCACGGCGCCGAGTTCCTGGATCACATCGACCGCCTGGCCGAAGGCTCGTGGGCGCAGCTGCCGGCGCCCAGCCGCATGCTGGGGTGCGTGGTGGCGGGCGATGCCGTCAAACGCCGCGTGCAAGACCAGATGGAACTGTGGGATGTGCCGGCGCAATGGGTGGTGTCGTCTGCGCAGGAGGCCGGTGTCACCAACGGCTACGACTACCCTTCACGCCTGGGCTCGGACCGCTGGGTGGCCATGATCGGTGCGCGCCACCATGTGCTGGCAAAGAGCCCCGCGCGCCCCATCGTGGTGGTGATGGTGGGCACGGCGGTCACCGTGGAATGCATCGACACAGAAGGGCGCTTTCTGGGCGGCCTGATCCTGCCCGGCCACGGCATCATGCTGCGCGCCCTGGAGGCCGGCACGGCCGGCCTGCATGTGCCCACGGGCGAGGTGCGCCTTTTTCCCACCAACACCAGCGATGCTTTGACCAGCGGCGGCACCTATGCCATTGCCGGGGCGGTCGAGCGCATGGTGCAGCATGTCATGGCCCACTGCGGCGCCGAGCCGGCGTGCGTCATGACCGGTGGTGCCGGCTGGAAAATGGCGCCCAGCATGACGCGCCCATTTGAGCTGGTGGACAACCTGATTTTTGACGGCCTGCTGGAGATCGCCGCACGGCGTTTCGGCTGAGCCAGTCACTCCGGGCCTTGCCACTGCACCGCACCGGGTGCGCTGGCCCATGCTTTCAGTCTGCTTCCAGTTCGACGCGCGCCATTTCCACGTCGAGGCGCTCTCGCGCATCCCGGGGCTCACAGGCAGCAGCCTGCTCATATAGCTGCGTGGCCTGCTGCATTTTTGGCTCGCCTTCCAGCATCACCAGCGCGTTGGCATATTCGATCATGCCAATGGCTGAGCCCGGGTGGATCCGCAGCGCCTCCTGAAACAACTGAAGGCTTGTGTCTTTCTTGGCACCATAGGTCATGCCGCCAATCAGCGCGCCCACCTTGTCGATCACCTCGGCATGGAAGGTGCCCAGTGCAATCCGGGCATCGGCATGTCGGGGCGACAGGGCAATGGCTGTCTCCAGCGCATTCTTGACCTTGCCGCCCAGCCCTTGTGCCAGCGCCTTGCCCACGCTGATGCCCTGGCTGTAGCGGCCCAGTGCGTAGGCATGCCAGTACCAAGCGTTGGCGTTGGCTGGCTCCTGGACCGCCTGGGCTTGGGCGCGCTCGGCCACCTGCATGAACAGATCAAGGCGGGTTTTTTCCTTGGGCTCAAGGTAGTTGGCGTAAATTGCGGTGGCCTTGTTGGCCACCGTGATGCCCGGCCCGCCTGCGCCCAGGCCCGCTGCCGCCGCTTGCTCAAATTCGCCGTTGTGGTACAGGGCCCAGGCCTGCAGCACGGCGGCATCGTGGGGGCAGGGCTCGGCATCGCCGCAGTGCAGCTGGCTCCACAGATTCTTCACGCTGGCCACATCAAACCGGTAGTCACCAGCATGGGGGAAAGGGGTCCATCGGGCCATGGTGTATCTCCTCGGTAGGGGTTGTTGCGCTTGGCGTTTAGCCATTTGCTGGCGCGTAGGCGGCCACGATGTGCTGCAGATGCGCCCGTTGTCCGTCTTCCAGATACGGCATGAGCAGGGTCAGCGCATGGTGCGCTCCCCGCTGCATTGCGGCCTGGGCGCTCTCGGGCTCGAGTGCGTGGCGTGGGTCCTGCACATATTCGAAGCTGAGCCAATAGGTCAGCACCACCACCATGCTGGTGGCAGTGGCCTTCTGGTCGCTCGCTTCGATGCGCAAGGCGCCTGCGCGGCCCATGCTGTCGAGCATGGCCCGCACCGCGCGGGTCTTGCTTTTCAGGATGGTCTGGAAATGTGTTTCCAGCCGGCGGTTCTTGGACAGCAAGTCATTGAGATCGCGGTACAAAAAGCGGTATTGCCAGATGATTTCAAACAGCGTGTGCATGAAAAACCAGGCGTCCTCCACATTGCGCACGCTGTCGCCGGCACCCAGCAATTCGTTCAGCGCGTGTTCATACCGGTCAAAGAGCGCATTGATGAGCTCGTCCTTGGCCGGGTAGTGGTAGTAAAGATTGCCGGGGCTGATGCGCAGCTCGGCCGAGATGAGCGTGGTGGAAACGTTGGGTTCGCCAAACCGGTTGAACAGGTCCAGCGATGCTTCCAGGATGCGTTCGGCAGTGCGGCGCGGCGCTTTCTTCACCATGGATGCATGCCCTTTGATGTCGTTGTTTTTTGCTCTCTTGTGGCTACTCTAACCGAGCTGCATTTGCTGCAATGCAGCATCGAGGCGCAGCGCTGGTGCCGCTTGCGGGCGCATCGGCCCGGTTGCCACGCTGCGGTGGCGCATGGAGGAGGCAAGAAAAAAGCGACTGCACGCACGGGCGTGTCAGTCGCTTTGACCCAGGCGCGTGGCCCCAGGGATGGGCCCGGTGTGCCTGCAGTGTGCTCAGTTGCCTAAGGGTGTGTCTGGCGCAGCAACGGCCTTGGGGGCCGCAGGCGTGCGCGGCTTTGCAGCGGCCTTTTTGGCGGCAGCCGCTTTCACGGCGGGCTTGGCTGCGGGCTTGGCGGCTGCCTTGCGCGGGGCGGCCTTGGTTGCCAACGGTGCGGCAGGTTTGGCTATGGCGGCGGTCTTGGCTGCCGGCTTCGCCGTGGTCTTTGCGCTTGCGGATTTGCCCACAGCCTTGGTCAGCGCCTCGATGCGTGCATGCAGCGCCTCGATGTCGCGGGCCGAGGGCACACCCAGCTTGCCGAGGGCCTTGGCCACACGCTCTTCAAAAATGTTCTCCAGCTTGTCCCACTGCCCCTGGGCCTTGGAGCCGATGTCGCTGGCCATGTGCGTCATGCGGTTGGTGGCTTCAGTAATCTTCTCTTCGGCCACGGCCTGCGTCTTGCGCTGAATGGTCATGCCTTCCTTGACCAGGGCTTCAAACACCTTGCCACCTTCTTCTTGTGCCTTCGAGAAGGCCCCCAGGCCCGCCAGCCAGATTTGCTGCGCCGAATCCTTGACGGTGCTGGACAGTTGGGCATTGCTCTGCTTTTTGTCGTTGCTGGTCTTTTGCATTTTCTTGGCCATGGGGACTCCGGAATGGGTAAGGGTGGGTTGCCAGGGCCCCTTGCCGCTGGCACAAAAATGCACTTTACGCCGCGTGGGGCGGCCGGTGTAGGGGTGTGCTCCTAAAAGTGCAGTCGACGCGGCTGGCGCCGGTCGTGCCGGGCAAGCGCTGCGCTTGGTTACGTGCGTGCCGCGAGCGGGTGGGATAATTCGCCACTTTGCCGACAGGCTGCTTCCTCGGTTCACATCATGATTCTTGTCACCGGCGGCGCCGGCTTCATTGGCGCCAACTTTGTTCTTGACTGGCTTGCCACCTGCGACGAGCCGGTGCTCAACCTCGACAAACTCACCTACGCAGGCAACCTGCACAACTTGGCCAGCCTGCAAGGCGATGCGCGCCACGTCTTCGTGCAAGGCGACATTGGCGACACCGCCCTGGTGGCCCGCCTGCTGGCGCAGCACCAGCCGCGCGCCGTGATCAACTTTGCGGCCGAATCGCACGTAGACCGCTCCATCCACGGCCCCGAAGACTTCATCCAGACCAACGTGCTGGGCACCTTCAGGCTTTTGGAGGCCGTACGGCACTACTGGCAAGCGCTACCAGCTATCAATAGAGAAGCATTCAAGTTCCTGCATGTGAGTACCGACGAGGTCTACGGCACCCTGTCGGCCAATGCGCCCGCGTTTACCGAAGAGCACACCTACGAGCCCAACAGCCCGTACTCGGCCAGCAAGGCCGCCAGCGACCACCTCGTACGCGCCTGGCACCACACCTACGGCCTGCCCGTGCTCACCACCAACTGCAGCAACAACTACGGCCCGCTGCACTTTCCAGAAAAACTCATCCCCCTCATGATCGTCAACGCCCTGGCCGGTAAAAACCTGCCCGTGTACGGCGACGGCATGCAGGTGCGCGACTGGCTCTACGTGCGCGACCACTGCAGCGCCATCCGCCGCGTGCTCGAAGCGGGCAAGCTGGGTGAAACCTACAACGTGGGCGGCTGGAACGAAAAACCCAACATCGACATCGTCAACACCGTGTGCGCTTTGCTCGACGAACTGCGCCCCCGCACCGACGGGCAAAGCTACCGCAGCCAGATCACCTACGTCAAAGACCGCCCCGGCCACGACCGCCGCTATGCCATCGACGCCCGCAAGATTGAACGCGAACTGGGCTGGAAGCCCGCCGAGACCTTTGAAACCGGCATCCGCAAAACCGTGCAGTGGTACCTGGACAACGCCGACTGGGTGGCCAACGTGCAGACCGGCGCCTACCGCGAATGGATGCAGACCCAATACGCGCAAGCCCCTGCCTGCGCCTCTGCCTCTGCCCCCGCCAGCGCATGAACATCCTCCTCTTGGGCAAAGGTGGCCAGGTCGGCTGGGAGCTGCAGCGCAGCCTCTCGGTGCTGGGCCAGGTCACCGCACTCGACTTTGACAGCACCGAGCACTGCGGCGACTTCAGCAACCCCGCAGGCCTTGCCGACACCGTGCGCGCGCTGCGCCCCGACATCATCGTCAACGCCGCCGCCCACACCGCGGTGGACAAGGCCGAAAGCGAACCCGACTTTGCCCGCACCCTCAACGCCACTGCGCCGGGCGTGCTGGCCCAAGAGGCGGCGCGCCTGGGCGCCTGGCTGGTGCACTACAGCACCGACTACGTGTTTGATGGCAGCGGAACCCGCCCCTGGGTGGAAACCGATGCGCCGGCACCGCTCAGCGTCTACGGCCGCACCAAGCTGGAAGGCGAGCAACGCATCCAGCAGTCGGGTTGCAAGCACCTGATCCTGCGCACCAGCTGGGTCTACGCCGCGCGCGGCGGCAACTTCGCCAAGACCATGCTGCGCTTGGCACAAGAGCGCGAGCGCCTGACCGTCATCGACGACCAATGGGGCGCACCCACCGGTGCCGACCTGCTGGCCGACGTCACCGCGCACGCCATCCGCCACCTGCAGGCCCGCCCGCAGGATGCCGGCCTGTACCACCTGGTGGCCAGTGGCGAAACCAACTGGCATTTGTACGCAAAATACGTTCTAGCCCAGGCGCAACAAGCGCAACCTGCTATTGAATTAAAAGCAACCGAAGTGGCACCCGTGCCCACCAGTGCCTTCCCCACGCCCGCCCGGCGCCCGCACAACTCGCGCCTGAATACCCAAAAACTGCAAGCCACCTTCGGCCTCACGCTGCCCCACTGGCAGCAGGGCGTGGCACGTATGCTGCAAGAGGCATTGGCATAAAATCGGCCATCATTTGATGCGACAACCGATGCATTGTCTGGTGTCCAAAGGAGGAACCCATGCGTACCACACTCACTCTTGACGATGAATTGCTCGCGCAGGCGCAGCAGATCAGTGGTTTGACTGAACGCACCCAGTTGATCCGCGAAGCACTCCGGGCGCTGGTGCAGCGCGAGAGCGCGCGCCGTCTGGCCCGGCTCGGCGGGACCGAACCCCAATTGCAGCCCATTCCCCGCCGCCGAGAGCCTCAAGCGTGATGTTGGTGGACACATCCGTGTGGATTGACCATTTGCGCCATGGTGAAGCTGAGCTGACGGCAGCACTTCAGGTCGGGCAGGTGGATATGCATCCATTTGTGGTGGGAGAGTTGGCATGTGGAAACTTGCAAGCACGCGCTGAGGTGCTGGGCCTGCTGCAGGCGCTGCCCCAACTCCAGGTGGCCACCGACAAGGAAGTGCTGTTTTTTATGGACGCGCACGCGCTGATGGGGCGCGGCATAGGCTATGTGGATATGCACCTGCTGGCAGCCACCCGGCTGGGTGCGCATTTGCTCTGGACGCGGGACAAGAGGCTGCACGCCATCGCCGCCGAATTGGGCTTGGCGCATACCGAAAAAAAACACTGAATCAAGGTCATCAGTCCCCGCCATGAATACTTTCCAAACCACCCCAGCCACCACCCGCAAAGGCATCATCCTTGCCGGCGGCTCTGGCACGCGCCTGCACCCCGCCACGTTGGCCATCAGCAAGCAACTGCTGCCGGTGTACGACAAACCCATGATCTATTACCCGCTCAGCACCCTCATGCTGGCGGGTATCCGCGACATCCTCATCATCAGCACGCCGCAAGACACCCCGCGCTTCGAGCAGCTGCTGGGCGACGGCAGCCAGTGGGGCATCCACCTGCAATACGCCGTGCAGCCCAGCCCCGACGGCCTGGCGCAGGCATTCATCATTGGCGAAGACTTCATCGGCAACCACCCCAGTGCGCTGGTGCTGGGCGACAACCTGTTCTATGGCCACGACATGCACCTGCTGCTGGGCAACGCCATGCAACGCCAGCAGGGCGCCAGCGTGTTTGCCTACCATGTGCAAGACCCCGAGCGCTATGGCGTGGCCGAGTTCGATGCCGCCGGCAAAGTGCTGTCGCTCGAAGAAAAGCCCAAGGCACCCAAGAGCAACTACGCCGTCACCGGCCTGTACTTCTACGACAACCAGGTGGTCGAGCTGGCCAAGTCCCTGGCACCCTCGCCACGCGGTGAGCTGGAGATCACCGATCTCAATCGCCTGTATCTTGGGCAAGGCCAACTCGGCGTCGAGATCATGGGCCGCGGCTACGCCTGGCTGGACACGGGCACCCACGACAGCCTGCTGGAGGCGGGCCAGTTCATCGCCACGCTGGAGCGGCGCCAGGGCCTGAAAATCGCCTGCCCCGAGGAAATCGCCTGGCGCCAGCGCTGGATCGACAGCGAGCAACTGGTGCGCCTGGCACAGCCTTTGGCCAAAAACGGCTATGGGCAGTATCTGCTGCGAATCGTTCAAGAAAAAATCTACTGAAATCCCGCATGAAAGCCACCCGCCTCGCCATTCCCGATGTCGTCCTGATCGAACCGAAAGTCTTCGGCGACGAGCGCGGCTTCTTCTTTGAGAGCTTCAATCAGAAAGCCTTCAACGAAGCCACTGGCACCAACCACCAGTTTGTGCAAGACAACCACAGCCGCAGTAGCAAAGGCGTGCTGCGGGGCCTGCACTACCAGATCCAGCAACCGCAAGGCAAGCTGGTGCGCGTGGCGCAGGGCGCCGTTTTTGACGTGGCGGTCGATATCCGCAAAAGCTCCCCGACGTTTGGCAAATGGGTTGGGGAGGTGCTAAGCGCCGACAACCACCGCCAGCTCTGGGTGCCGCCTGGGTTTGCGCATGGGTTTTTGGTGCTCAGTGATACGGCAGAGTTCTTGTACAAAACCACCGATTACTACGCGCCAGAGCATGAGCGTTGCATCGTCTGGAACGACACCGATCTATGCATAGATTGGCGCTTGGGTGGTAGCCCCATCCTGTCCGACAAAGATGCACATGGTCTTGCGCTGGCGCATGCCGAATTGTTTGCCTGAAACTCTAAAAATACCTGTTATGGCCCATCCCGCTCCCATCCCATTGTTCTCCGCCGCTGCAGTCAACGCAGGCATCGATCTGGGCACTGCCATTCAGCAGGTGCTTGACAGTCATTGGTACGTGCTGGGCCAGCAGGTGCAAGGCTTTGAGTCAGAGTTCGCGCGTTATATCGGGGCAGCACACTGTGTGTCTGTCGCAAACGGAACTGATGCCCTGGAACTGGCATTGCGGGCCGTGGGTGTGGCCCCTGGCGACAAGGTCGTGGCTGTCGCTAACGCTGGTTTTTATGGCAGCACGGCAATTCATGCCATTGGTGCGGTTCCCTTGTATGCCGATGTGGACGAGGCCACGCTTACGCTGTCGCCCGTGGCGCTGGAGCAGGCCCTGGCCAGCCAACCAGCGGCCGTCATTGTTACCCACCTGTACGGACACATGGCTGACATGCCTGCGCTGTCGGCGTTGTGTGAGCGTGCTGGTGTTCCTCTCATCGAAGATTGTGCTCAGTCTCACGGCGCTGAGTTGGCCGGGCGCAAGGCGGGCAGTTGGGGACGGTTGGGCTGCTTCAGCTTCTATCCCACCAAAAACCTCGGAGCGTTGGGTGATGGCGGCGCCGTCACAACGGGCGATGCCGCCTTGGCGGCCAGCCTGTGCACCCTGCGCCAGTACGGCTGGTCGCATAAATACACAGTCGCCGTGCCAGGCGGGTGCAATAGCCGGCTTGACGAAATGCAGGCGGCCATCTTGCGCGCCAAGTTGCCTTTGCTGGACGCACAGAATGCCCAGCGCCGTCACATTGCCGCGCGCTACAACCAGGCTTTCGCAGTCTTGCCTTTGCAGTGCCCACCCTCGGTGAATGGCGACTATGCAGCCCATCTCTACGTGGTCCGCTCCCCGCGGCGCGACGCGCTGCGCGTCTTCTTGCAAGCACATGGCATTGCGACCGACGTGCATTACCCTATTGCGGATCATCTGCAGCCCGCCTACCCGCATGCCCATCTGGTGGGTGCGCTGGAAGTCACGCAGGCTGCCTGCGCGGAAGTGGTGTCGTTGCCGTGTTACCCCGGGATGTTGCAATCTGACGTGGATCGCGTCATTGGTGCCGTACAGGAATTTTTCCTGCAAGACAAAGGCGCGGCGTGCTGAGCCTCGTTATCCCTGTTTATCGCAACGAGGGGTCGTTACCCGATCTGATTGCTGCGGTGCACGGCCTGAGTGAGCAGCTTGGCGGAGCCATGGAAACCATCTTTGTGGTGGATGGTAGCCCCGACAGGTGTTATGAAATTCTGCGCGAACGCTTGCCACAGTGCGCGTTTCGCTCGCGCTTGGTCTTGCTCACACGCAATTTTGGCTCGTTTGCGGCTATTCGTGCGGGGCTCGAAATCGCCGATGGGCCGTACTTCACTGTAATGGCCGCTGACCTTCAAGAGCCCCCCGAACTCGTCCTGAAAATGCACGCCATTCTGGCGCAAGACCAAGCAGACATCGTGGTGGCCGTGCGCGAGGCGCGCATGGAGCCGCTGCTCAAGCGCTTGCCTGCGCAAATTTTCTGGGGCTTGTACCGCCGCTACGTCGTCCCTGAAGTGCCGCCCGGCGGCGTGGATGTGTTTGGTTGCAATCGCGTTTTTCGCGACACCCTCATGCAGTTGGAGGAACGCCACAGTTCGCTGATTGCGCAAATTTTTTGGCTGGGTTTCAGGCGCCAGCAAGTGCCCTATGTACGCCAACCGCGCCAGCATGGAGAATCGGCCTGGACACTGCGCAAGAAAATCAACTACCTCATGGACAGCGTCTTCGCCTTTACCGACTTGCCTATTCGCCTGCTGATTCGCGGAGGCGCCATTGGGGCAGCTGCAGCCGCAATGGTGGGGCTGATCGTTGCGGTGGCGAGGGCTGCAGGTGCCATCACGGTGCCAGGCTACGCCATGACCATGTTGATGATTGTGTTCTTTGGCGCACTCAATCTGCTGAGTCTGGGTATCGTCGGGTCCTATGCTTGGCGTGCTTATGAAAACACCAAGGCCCGTCCGCTGGCCATCCGCTTGCGTGTCGACAATTTCAATACCCCCGAACCCCGAGTACCTTCCCATGGCTGATGCATTTGTCCACCCTCAGGCTCTGTGCGAGAGCCCCCATCTGGGGGCAGGAACGCGTATCTGGGCCTTTGCACATGTTTTGCCTGGGGCACGCATTGGCGCTGACTGCAATGTTTGCGACCACGTGTTTATCGAAAACGATGTCTTGGTGGGTGACCGCGTCACCATCAAATGTGGCGTGCAGCTGTGGGACGGCGTGCGTCTGGAAGACGACGTGTTTGTTGGTCCTAATGCCACCTTCACGAATGACATTTTTCCGCGCAGCAAGCAGTATCCGCAGGCTTTCGCGCACACCGAAGTGCGACGGGGAGCGTCTATCGGCGCCAATGCCACCATCCTGCCGGGCGTGACCATTGGCTCGCGCGCCATGGTGGGGGCCGGGGCAGTCGTTACCCGTAACGTGCCTCCCAACGCCGTGGTGGTTGGCAATCCAGCGAAAATCGTCGGTTATGTGGATACGGTTTCACATGCCGCCAGCGAGCAGACCGATGAGCTTGTTGCTGCGGCCATGCCGACAGTCGGCGTGTGCTCCACTCGGGTACGTGGTGTGACTTTGCACAACTTGCGCCAGGTGGTGGACATGCGCGGCAGCCTGTCGGTGGCGGAGCTGGGGCAGGATGTGCCTTTTGAAGCGCGTCGCTACTTTCTGGTCTATGACGTGCCCAGCATCGAAATCCGCGGAGAACACGCGCATTTGCTATGCGCCCAGTTTTTGGTGGCTGTAAAAGGCCGTGTGCATGTGGTTGCTGACGATGGCGACTGTCGTGAAGAATTTGTGCTGAGTCAGCCGTCACAGGGACTCTTTCTACCTCCTATGACTTGGGGAATTCAATACTGTTATTCACCTGATGCGGTGCTGTTGGTGCTGGCTTCAGAGCACTACGATGCAGATGATTATGTGCGAGATTACGATGATTTTCTCAGGCTGGCAAAAGCATAGAAAATGCTTAAAATGCCTGTGGTTTTGCATGGTCGTAGATTGAGAGTATTGAGGTTTTTAATTTCCGGTGGTTTGAATACGGTTATAACTTGGGGGATTTATGTTTTTTTGCTAAATATAATGCCATATCGATGGAGCTACACTTTAGCTTTTGTTTTTGGTATTTTTTTTGCATATATTCTGAATCGATATTTTGTCTTTAGAGGTGGTGGTGGGCGCCATGGACTGTTGCTGTTGGGATTGGTCTATTTTTTTCAATATTTGGCAGGCTTGATTTTGGTTGTTTTATGGATAAAAATTTTTCCTGCATTTATTGTGTGGGCGACTTTTTTTTCGGCAATTTGCACTGTTCCAATGACATATTTTTTGAGCGGATTAATTTTTGTGAAAAATAAGAATAAATTCCATGAAAATTAAATCTTTCTCATGTCGGTATATGTGTCTGGCACTTATATTTTTTCCGGTGCTGAGTCTTGTTTTGAGAGCGCTCGCCTGGCTGAGATATGGAATTGATATTCCATGGTTTGATGACTGGCGTGGATATGTGGATGGTAATATTGACTCTTTGGCGCCTGCTTATCTTTTTAGACCGGTAAACGATACGCTCGCTCCCGTGGGGTTTGCGCTGGATGCTCTTGCACAACGTTATTTGGATGGAAACTCCATAGCGTATCAACTGATTTCAATGATCGTTGTTCTTGGCGGATTGATGTGGCTTCAATGGAAGCTTTTGATTGAATCTTTGGGAGATAGGTTGCAGGCATCCGTGTGCTTTTTGCTTGTGCTCTTCATGTTGCAACCTGATTCTTACTGGGGCTGGGAAAATCTCGCATACCATCAGGTATTACCTCTTGTTTTTATTTTGGCGGCAATTTTTTTAGTGGTTTTTTCAAAAATCGCGATTGAATTTTCTGGTCCATTGGTGTTTGTGGTAGGAATTATTTCAGGATTTACCTATATCTCTGGCGCTATTGGCGTACTTGTTTGTGCTGTTGCGATATTGATATTGTCAATCTACTTGTTTTCTGGTGATGATCAAAAGGATTTAAAGAGTAAATCGCTTTGGCTTTTGGCTTCTGGCCTATTTTCTGTAGCCGTGCAAATTTATTTTGCTTTCTTGAAAGCAAGAGGAACACACACGGGCGTGCCCTTAGCACTTCCCAGTGATCTTGATTTTTGGCTATTTTATATGGGAAAAATCGGAAGATCGTTGTTGCTGCCTCAACAGTGGTTGCTGACCTCTTTTTTCATTACTGCAGTGATTATCGCAATTTCACTGGTAATGGGCGGTTTGTTATTTTCTATGGGGCGGAAGAATCAGAATTCTTCCCTGCGAGGGCGGAAGGCGATCGTTGTTTATTTTTCTTTGGGGGCGGTAATTTGTGTGTATCTTGGAATGGTGTCTGCTGGTAGAGCGAACTTCAGGCCGGAAGATATTGAAAATCCGCTGGATATTTATTCCTATGGATTTTATCGGTTTCATTATTTTTGGGTGACATTGTTTTGGCCTTGGTTGATGGTTGGATTTATGGTGCTGGCAAAAGAGAGGAAAATATTTCTGGGAAAAGGAATTAAATGCATCTTCATTGGAATGGGCGGATTGTTATTTTTTGCAACTGCAAAAAGCGGAATATTTTCTCATTTTGATTTTCAGAAAAGTGT
Organism: Acidovorax defluvii; assembly: GCA_003268905.1. Lineage (GTDB taxonomy): Bacteria > Pseudomonadota > Gammaproteobacteria > Burkholderiales > Burkholderiaceae_C > Acidovorax > Acidovorax defluvii. The sequence goes on along the minus strand of QLTU01000010.1, from coordinate 38,691 downwards.
TGCTGATGTGCGCGAGGCGACGGCAAAATGTCTGCTGGAAAGTGTGCAACGAGGCATGAAAATTCATTGCCAAGGGCTTGCGCCGCCTAGAGGGGATCAGGATATCCCAGATTCTTTTCCTGGATATGCATATGCATATAAAAAGAATGCCTCCTTTGTTCGGGGGTTTCCGCTTCTATTTGAAGACAATGCTTCTGTTGATGAAAAATATTTATTTGATGAAAAGGAGGATGGCTATGAATATTCTCTTTCGGATCTGAAATATTTGTCGCCGGGGCACTACATTTCTCAGGGTTTGGATTCTCAAGTTAACTTCCCCGTCGACCTTGAGAAATTAATGAAGGGGTGCACTGTTATTGATTTTGTTGTAAGCATGGGTGTTGAAAAGGATGCGACGGCGCAAATTTTCTACCTCACTCCTGGTGAGAGTGAGTTTGGTGAGCGGAATTCAAAGCAATTAATTATTAAGGCAGCAGATAAATCATTGCAGCTATTGCATTTTAGGCTTGAGAGTTCTACGGGATTTCATGGGGGGGTTCGATTTGATCCGGTGAATAATATACAAAATATTCATTTGGGGAAGATTAAGGCCCGCTGTAGAATGACGAATAATTGAATATTATATATTCGCGACACCCTGGGTTCCAATGACGACACAGACATTTATGCCGGGGGCTTTGCTGGGCGACGCCGCCGCGCAGCGCCCGCGCATTGGCGAACTGCTGGTGCAGGCCGGTAAGCTCAGCGCGCGCGACCTGGATCGCGCGCTCTCCGCGCAGCAAGAAATGGGCAGCATGCTCGGGCGCGTGCTGGTGCGCCTGGGCCTGGTGTCCGACAACGATGTGGCGCAGGCCCTGTCCACCCAGTTGGGCATTCCCCTGGTGCCGGCCGATGGCTTTCCCGACCTCATGCCCGAGGTCGAGGGGCTGCTGCCCGAGTTTCTGCACGCCAACGCCATCTACCCGCTGCGCCTCGAAGACGGCGAGCTGCACGTGGCCATGGCCGTGCCGCAAGACGCCTTCGTGGTCAAGGCCCTGCACCTGGCCACGGGCTGCACCATCCGGCCGCACCTGGCACTCGAAAGCGATATTGAAAAGGCCCTGGCCGAGCCGGTCGAGGAGGCCTCTGAAGAGGGTGACGACGGTTTTGGCGACGGCTCCGATGGCGGCGATTTTGTCGAGCACCTGAAAGACCTGGCCAGCGAGGCGCCCGTCATCCGTCTGGTCAACACCATCATCGGCCGCGTGATCGACCTGCGCGCCTCGGACATCCACCTGGAGCCGTTCGACGACGGCCTGCACGTGCGCTACCGCGTCGATGGCGTGATCCACCCCGGCGAACTGGTGCCGCCGCGCCTGTCCGCCGCCGTCAACTCACGCGTCAAGCTGCTGGCCCACCTGGACATTGCCGAGCGCCGCCTGCCGCAAGACGGGCGCATCAAGACCCGCGTCAAGGGGCGCGAGCTGGACCTGCGTGTCTCCACCGTGCCCACCGTGCACGGCGAAAGCGTGGTCATGCGCGTGCTTGACCGTGCCAGCGTGCGCCTCGAACTCGAAAAAATGGGGTTTGAAAAAGACACCCTGGCGCGCTTCAACACCCTGCTGGCGCGCCCGCACGGCATTCTGCTGGTCACCGGCCCCACCGGCTCGGGCAAGACCACCACGCTGTATGCCGCGCTGGCCAAGATCGACGCCACGGCGCAGAAGATCATCACCGTCGAAGATCCGGTGGAATACCAGCTCGAAGGCATCAACCAGATCCAGGTGCATTCGCAGATCAACCTGACCTTCGCCAACGCCCTGCGCTCCATCCTGCGGCAAGACCCCGACATCATCATGATTGGCGAAATGCGCGATGGCGAAACTGCCCAAATTGCCGTGCAGTCCGCTCTGACCGGTCATTTGGTGCTCTCAACCTTGCATACCAATACGGCCGCTGGCGCCGTGATCCGCATGCAGGACATGGGCGTGGAGCCTTACCTCATCACCTCTGCCGTCAACGGCGTGCTGGCCCAGCGCTTGGTGCGCACCCTGTGCGGCAATTGCAAAGAGGCCTATGAGCCGGGCCCCGAGGTGCGCGAGAGTACGGGGCTGGCGCGGTTTTGCGCTGCGACCCAGCCGGTGTACCGGGCCGTGGGCTGCGAGCAGTGCCGCCAGTCGGGCTACCGTGGGCGCACCGGCATCCACGAGCTGCTGCTGCTCGACGAGCCCATGCGCCGCGCCATCATCGAGGGGCGCGACGCCAACATCCTCAATACCATTGCCGCGCAGAGCGGCATGCTGAGCCTGTACGAAGACGGCCTGCGCAAGGTGGCGGCAGGCCACACCACGCTCGACGAATTGGCTCGCGTGACACAGGACCAAGCCGATGCCTGAGTTCGTCTGGCGCGCCGCCTCGGCTTCGGGCAAGGTGCAAGAAGGGCGTCTCAGTGCCGCTAGTGCCGCTGCAGCCCTCAAGCAACTGCGCGGCCAAGGCCTGACGCCGCTGAGCATTGATGACGCCAGCGGGGCTCCCGCATCGGCTGGAGGTGCGGGCACGGTCAATGCCCCTGGCGGCTTTGCGCAACCCAAGGTGCGCCAGGCCAAGGGGCCCGTCACTGCGCCCGACGTGCTGGCGCTCACGTCCGAGCTGGCCATCATGTTGCGCGCCGGCCTGGCGCTCGACAACGCCCTGCGCGTGCTCATCGACATGAGCCACAAGCCCAGCGTCGGCGCGCTGGTGCAGGGCATCCTGGACGCCGTCAAGGGCGGCACGCCGCTCAGCCGCGCGCTGGCCGCGCACCGCGAGCTGTTTGGCGACTTCTACATCAACATGGTGCGCTCGGGCGAGGCCAGCGGGCAGATGTCCGCCGTGCTTGACCGCCTGGTCGAGCACATGGAACGCCAGCGCGCGCTGCGCGATAACGTCATCTCCGCCACCATCTACCCCGCCATCCTGCTCGGCGTGGCCGTGCTCTCGCTCATCGCCATGCTCGGCTTTGTCGTGCCGCAGTTTGAAAAACTGTTCACCGACATGGGCGATGCGCTGCCCATGCCCACGCGCCTGGTCATGGGCCTGGGCCAGGCGTTCACGCGCTACGGCCTGTTCATGGGCGTGGTGGCGGTGGGCGGAGGCATGCTGCTGATGCGCTGGCTGCGCTCGCCGACGGGGCGCAAGTGGTGGCAGACCCTGGTGCTGCGCCTGCCGCTCATGGGGCCGCTGGCGCTCAAATACCAACTCACGCTGTTCTCGCGCTCGATGGGCACTTTGCTGGGCAATGGCGTGCCCATGCTCACTGCGCTGCACATCGCTACCGAAACCGTGGGCAACGTGGTGCTGCAGCAGGCGCTGGCGCGCGTGGCACCCATCGTCAAAGAGGGTGGCCGGGTGGTGCAGGCGCTTTCCGCCACGGGCATCTTCGAGCCCCTGGCCATCAACCTCATCCGCGTGGGCGAGGAAACCGGCCGCATCGGCCCCATGATGCTGGAGCTGGCGAATATATTGAACCGCGAGGTCGAAACCGGCATCAAACGCCTTCTCACGCTGGTTGAGCCCGTGCTGATTCTGGTGCTGGGCATGCTGATCGCCGCCATCATTGTGTCCATCCTGCTCGGAATCCTGTCCATCAATGACCTCGCCGTATAATTTTCGTTTGCCCAAGGAACCGTCTCCCATGGTGAGTCTTCGTGCCCGCCGCGCCTGCGGCATCGCCTCTGCCCGGAAGTCTTCGCGCGGCTTCACCCTGATTGAATTGCTGGTTGTGCTGGCCATCCTCACGCTGCTGGCCGGTTTGGTCGGCCCCCGTGTGCTGAATCAGCTCGGCGGTGCCAAGTCCAAAACCGCTGGCGTACAGATTGCCGACCTCGACAAGTCGCTGGAACTCTTCAAGCTGGATGTGGGGCGCTACCCCACCACCGAAGAAGGGCTGGACGCTCTCGTCAAGCGCCCTGGTAGCGTCAACGGCTGGACTGGCCCCTATCTCAAGGGAGGCGTGCCAACTGATCCATGGGGCAAGCCGTACAAATATGCCAATCCCGGCCCCAATGGCGGTATTGAAATTTTGTCCCTAGGTGCTGACGGAGCCGCTGGCGGAGAAGGCGAGAACGCCGACGTCCGCAATACCAACTGAGCGCCGTTTTTTGCGGTCAATGCAACATGCAGCGTGAGCGCGGTTTTACGCTGATTGAATTGCTGGTGGTATTTGGCATCATGGCGTTGCTGATCGGGCTGGCGCCCGTGGCCTTTGACCGCATGCGCGATTCAGCCCAATACCGCGACACCGTGCGCACCATGCTCAGCCAAATGCGCGGAGCCCGATACCGCGCTATGGCCGAAGGCCGAGAAATTCGCTTTTCTGTCAACCTGAACCAACGCACGTATGGCGTGTATGGAGGGCTTCCCTGCGCCTTGCCTGAAGCGCTACAAATGCGCGCTACCGTGGCAGGCATCGAATTGACCGGCCAGGGCGAGGCATCTATCCGCTTTCTTCCGAGTGGTGGCGCAACCGGAGGCAGCATTGAGGTCTTGCGGACGTCGGGTGCTGGCACCCGGCTGCGCGTGGACTGGCTTTCCGGCCGGGTCACGCAAGAGGCGCTGACACCATGAAGAGGCAACAGGGATTCACTTTGCTCGAGCTGCTTGTGGCGTTTGCCATCATGGCACTCTCGCTGGGCATGCTCTATCGAGCCAGCGGCAGCGGTGCGCGCAGCGTGGTCGACATAGAGCATTATCAGCGCGCTGTCATTCTGGGCGAATCCCTCCTGGCTCTACGCGATGCCGTGCCGGAGCAAGGTTGGAACCAGACGGGGGAGTCTGCGGGTTACAACTGGCGCATTAGCAGCGCGCCTTATGCCACCGCCATCACCGGCCCCAATGTGCCGCCGTTGCATGAAATCAGCATCGTCATCACTTGGGCAGATGCTGACCGTCAACGTCAATTTACCTTGAACACCCTGCGGCCACAGCGCAAGCCGCCAGAACCTGGGCGCAATCCATGAGGGATACCACGCGCGAGCGCCGCGCTGCTGCGAACCATTGGGGATTCACCCTGGTTGAAGTGCTGGTGGTGATCTCCTTGCTATCTCTGGTCATGTTGGCCATGGGGTCCGCGTTGCGCACCACGGCCCAGACGGAAGAGCGTGTGGACCAGCGGCTGCAGCGCACGGACGAAATTCGGGTGGCAAGCGGATTTCTGCGCGATGTTCTGGGGCGCGTTTCGGCCAGAAAAACTGTGGCACCCGTCGCCTTGGGCCAAAACCCGTTCATATTTTTTGGAAAGAATCGCGAACTGCGCTGGATCGGCATCATGCCGGCCCGCTACGGGGCGGGCGGGCGTTATCACTTTCGGCTGGCGCTTGAACAACATCTTGGCGGCCGTGCGCTCGTCATTCGGTTCACTCCATGGGTGGACGATGCCGCCTTGCCAGACTGGGACCGGGCCGGGGTCTACGCGCTGGTGACTGACGCGATCGGCCTGTCCATCCAATACGAAGATGCCAAGACAGAGCCGCCGATCTGGACTTCGCAATGGTCTTCTCCAGACAGCTTGCCCCAGCGCGTCATGCTGTCGGTGCAAACGGCCGCGGGGCCTTGGCCCGAACTGGTGGTGGCGATGCGTATCGTTCCCGGCAGTGACCCAAGATCTGGTGGCCCGTCGTTTGGCAGGAGTCGTTGAACATGCGTGATTCTCATAATGCCCGCAACCGCCATCAACGGGGCATGGTGTTGATTGCCGTACTCTGGATGGTGGTCGCCTTGAGCATCATCGTGACCGGCATTACACGTTCCGTGCGCGACGAGGCGCGCATCATGTCGCTGACACGCCAGGGCGTTGAGGCCTACGCCTTGGGCGACGCAGCGATCCAGCTGGTATTGCAGGACATGGTCTCGCGCACTGCGCCCATCAGCCGCTTGACCCAGGTGGAACCCGTTTACCGAGGCGTTCCCATGGTGGTGCAAATCATGCCAATCAATGGTTTGATCGACATCAATGGAGCCTCGGTGTCATTGCTCAACAGCTTGTATGTCGTCGGTGGCGGTTTGCCGGCGGATGCCGCTGCAGCTCTGGCGCAGGCCACCGTGGACGCACGCGAACGCAAGGACTCCAGGGGGGCGCCGGTGCCATTTGAAGCGACGGAAGATCTGTTGCAGGTGCCAGGCCTCGGCTATGCCCTCTATGCTAGACTTTCTGGGCTAATCACCTCCGATCTTCGTCGGGGTGGAGGCAAAGTCAATCCATTGGCTGCGCAGCCCGAGGTGCTGACAGTCCTTGCCGGTGGTAATGCCGGAGTAGCTGCACGCATAGCTGCAGACCGCGAAGCGGGGCTGGAAGGCATAGATACCACGGCTCTCGGGGCAGACTTTACAGACATCGCGGCTGTTCAGCGTTTTCACATCAAGGCGCGGGTGCCATTGTCCGATGGCGCATGGCTGTGGATTTCGCGCAGTGTGGACTTGGGCGCCAGAGGGCATGATGGCATGCCTTGGCACACGTTTCGCACCAGTTATGGTTTCGAACACCTACATCGTAAGAACTCCTGAGACACCATGACATCCATTTCTTCGGATGCCCGCTTTTTGGGTGTCGATTTTTCGGCCTTGTGGCGTGAAGTACGCCAGCCATGGCAAGGCATGCGCCAGTGGCCATTGTTGCGCTGGCTCACGCCAGCGGTGCCAGTGTTGCTGCTGCAAGCCGATGGAGGCCAATCTCTTTGGCATGGCGATGTCTTGCAACCAAACCCTGCGGGTTCGCCCAAGGCGCGGTTTACGGCGCTGGAACTGCCCGAGGACAGTGTGCTCAGGCGCACCCTATCCATACCGGTCATGGGAGAGGCTGACACTGCCACCGCTGTGGCGCTTGAAGCGCGCACGATGAGCCCTTTCGCCGCGCAGGACCTGATCTGGGGGTACCGCACATACCCGCCGCAGCGGGGCGTCGTGCAGATCGTGGTTGTTCTGGTGTCGCGCAAGCAAGCTACGCAGTATCTTGCGGCACAGGCCGCACGGCTGCAGGGCGCGGTGAATCCTGAAATGTGGGTGCGCACCGACCAATTGTCCCCGGTCGTGCTTGGCGGTTATGGCGAAAGTTTGCGTGAATCCTATGCGACACGCTGGCGCCGTGTGGGGTATGGACTGTTTCTGGTCGTATTCGTCCTCTTGGCCGCCATAGCCATCACACCCACGGCGCAGCTCAGGCTGCGTGCCGTTGAGGCTGTACAGTCCTACGATGCAATCGCACAGCGAACGGCTCCATTGGTGCGCCAGCGCGAAGCGCTGTTGCAGTCTGCCGAGCAATTGGGGGCGCTATCCCAAATGCTGGCAGACCGTATCGAGCCTTTGCGCATTCTGGACAAGCTCACCCAGATACTGCCTGACGATACTTCGCTGCAAAGCTTCAAGCTCCAGGGGACCAAGGTCATGATCGTGGGTACCACGGTCAATGCTTCGACACTCATGCAACTGCTGGGTAACCAGCCAGGCTTGCATGACGTGCGTGCGCCCGCTGCGGCCACGCGCAATGCCGGAGCCAGCAAAGAAACATTCGCTATCGAATTTTCGCTGGACCCCCAGTTTTTTGGCGTCGTGGGTGCTGCCGTGCCCCTCGCCTCGGCGCCGCTGCCAGAAGCCATGAAAACAGCAGTTCCGCCGCCGGTCGAACCTGCTGGCAAGGCGCCGCCAACGGTGGCAACGGTGCCCGTTGTGCAACAAAGCAGCGCCGCGCCCAGAGCCGGCGGTCCGTCGTTTGGCTCATCCCGGCGGCCGGGGGGCCCTTCCACACCGCCTGCTCCCGTCACGCCAACCCCCAAGCCCGCGCAATGAACAACCTCAAACTCCGCGAAAATCTGGTGCTGGCGGGAACAGTGATTGTCCTATTGCTCCCTCTGGCACTGCTGGGCGGATACGTTGCGCACAAGTACCAATGGGCGCAGACCCGGCTGGCAGAGTTGGAACCCCGCTATGCCCGGATGAAGGGGCTAGAGCAGCAACGTGCCGACCTGGAGGCTGTGCTTGCGCGAGCCCAGGCGGCGCGAGCGCAATATGTGTATCCGGCGGGGCAGGATGCCACCCAGGCGGGCAATGCGGCCCAACAGCGCGTGCGCGACATCTTCAGCGGCGCCGACCTGCAAGTCATCAGCAGCCAGGTGCTGCCCCCCAAGGCCGAAAAAGGCTTTGACCGCATCCCCGTGATCGTGCGCACCGAAGGCGGCCTGCTGGCCCTGCAAAGCGCCCTGGCGGTGATATCCAGCCAGGTGCCCGTGATCGTGATCGATGAACTGGAGGTGCAGGTGCGCAGCAGCCCGCCCAACGCCGAGCCGCACTTGGCCGCGCAGTTCAATCTCAGTGTTTTGCGGGAGCGTTCATGAAGCGCCATGCCCTGCATTTGCTGCTGCTCGCCAATGCCGCGCTGGCGCTGGTGTTGGCTTGGTTGTGGTTCACTCCCACTGGAGCTGTGCGCAACGTCCACTGGCAGCCACCCACGGCCCAAAAAACAGACTTCGCCGCCATGCTGCCGGTGCTGCCCAGCATTGCAACGGCAGACACCAGCCAGTTCATCGCCATGCTCGATCGGCCGCTTTTTGCCGCCACCCGTCGCCCACCCCCGCCGCCGCCGCCGCCAGCAGCGCAAGAGCCGGTGGACAACCTGAGCACGGCGCGCCTGACTGGCTTGTACCAGGGTGCTGGTACCGGCGGCGTCATCATCAACCTGGGGGGCAAAGACCGCCGCTTGGCCTTGAACACGGTGGTGGACGGCTGGAAGCTCCAGTCCATTCAGGGGCGCAGCGTCACTTTTGCCAGTGCTGGACGCAATCGTGTGCTGCAACTGCCGCGCGCCGCCCTCACTACCTATACCGGCCTGGCCAAACCGCCTGTCGCACCCGCGCCCGTACAGGCGGCACCGTCTGCCCGTGTCCCGGCAGAGGCACCGCCAACGGCCGCCACTGGTTCGCCCTCTTTTGGCGCCAGCAGGGCGCGTGCGCGCCCCTCCAATTAGACCTCACTGAGCAGACATGACTCTCTACCGATACGCACTCACCGCCATTGCGCTGGCCGCCTGCCAAATGGCCGCGGCCCAGACACAGCTATCTGCACCTGTCACGCCTATCGCGCCCGGCAGCTCCCTGACCACCGACTCCGCCGGGCCGGTGGTGTCCGCATCAGAGGTGTCCGCGCCTAAGGCCCCCGACGCCCCCGGCAATGCGCAGCCCACCAGTGGCACCCCTGCCAGCTCCGAGCCGCGCATCATCAGGGGCAATGATCGCGTTATCGCGCCCGCCAAGGCTGTGCCGCGCATTGAAGGGGCCCCCGCCTCTTTTAATTTTGAAGAAGCGCCCGTGGGCGAGGTGGTGCGCACCATTCTCGGTGACATCATCAAGGCGGACTATGTGCTCCATCCGCCTCTGAGTGGCACGGTCACCCTGGCCACCCGTACGCCCATCGCGCCCGATCAGGCCGTCTTTTTGCTCGAAAGTGCCTTGCAGGCCAACGGCTTGGCATTGCTGCGCGACGCGCGTGGCACCTACCATGTGGGCAAACCCGATGTCCTTAAAGCAATTGGCGGGGCCGTGCGCCAGGCTGACAATGGGCCTCTGCCGCCAGGGGCTGGCGCTATCGTCGTGCCCCTGCAATACATTGGTGCCGCTGAAATGGCCACCATCTTGCGCCCCATGATCCCGGCGGATGCCATTGTGCGCGTCGATACCATGCGCAACTTGTTGGTTCTGGCCGGTACACGCACGCAGGCAGAAGGCTGGCTCGATTTAGTGAATACCTTTGACGTGGATCTGCTCAAGGGCATGTCAGTTGGTGTGTTTCCGCTTAAATACGCCTCCATCAAAGAGGTGGAGGCTGCCCTGCTTCTCGTGAGCGGAGGTGGGGCCTCGGCCCCTGGTGGTGGCACGTCCCCTGCAGGCACCGCTACAGCGGGTACTGCCCGGCAAGCAGGTGGGGCGAACGCCGCCCAGCCCACAGCGCTGCTGGGCGAAGCGAACCCACTTTTTGGCGCCCTGCGCATCATGCCCATCGAGCGGCTCAACAGTATTTTGGTGGTCACCCCGCGTGCGGCTTATCTGGACGAGGCGCGCCGCTGGATTGACAAGCTTGACCAGCCCAGCGACAACAACGCTGAACCCCAACTTTTCATCTACCAAGTGCAAAACGTCAATGCACGCCACTTGGCCAGTGTGCTGGGCGGCATTTTTGGCGGGCAGGCGGCGGCTACCAATACCGCCAATAGCGGCGTGGCTCCGGGGCTGGGTAGCACCACGGGCTCCTCGATCGGTCAAGGAGGCATCATCAGCCCGTTTGGCAGTTCCAACGCGTTTGCTAGTGGCAATGCGTTGAACGGCAGTTTGACTGGTGTGGGAAGCAGCGCGGGTCTGCGGGCCGCAGGCTTGCAGGCTGGCAACATCAATAACTTGGCTGGGACACGCAATAACACCCAGAGCGGTACGGCGCAAGCGCCCATGGCAGCCAATCTGGGCAGTGTGCGCGTCATGGCTGACGAACTGAATAACTCGGTGCTTATTTGGAGTACCAAGGCCGAGTACGCCAAAATAGAGGCAACACTCAAGCGGCTCGACCTGCCGCTCACGCAGGTGCTGATCGAGGCCACCATCGTTGAAGTGACCCTCAACGACGACCTCCAATACGGACTGCAATGGGCTTTTAGCGATAGCAGCGCCAATAGCGGTTACACGGGGCAAGGCCAGATCAGTGGAGGAAAAGATGGGCTGTTAGGTGGCATTGCCCAGGGCTTCACCTATCAGCTTCGCAATCCTCTGGGGCAAGTGCGCGCAGTGCTCAACGCCCTGGCCACCAAGTCCCTTATCAAGGTGATCTCCAGCCCATCACTTATGGTGCTTGACAATCACACGGCCACTATCAATGTGGGGGACCAACAGCCCATTCAGACCAGCGTGACATCTTTCGTGGACAATGTCAACGCCAGCACCAGCACCATTCAATACAAAGACACGGGCGTCAACCTCGTGGTGACTCCTTCGGTCAATGCCGGCAACGTCGTCACCATGCAAGTGGATCAAACGGTGACCGATGTGGGGGCTACGCAGGCGTCGGCTGGTGGGCAACCAGCCTTTTTGCAGCGCCAGATCAGCAGCAAAGTGGCTGTCAGGTCGGGTGAAACCATTGTTTTGGGTGGTTTGATCAAGGACAACAAGTCCACAATAAAGGCTGGTATGCCCTTTTTGCAAGATGTGCCGATTCTGGGAAATCTATTTGGCACGAATGGCATCAAGGGGGTGCGCACTGAATTGCTGGTGGTCATCACTCCGCGCGTTGTTCGTTCTGATATCGACATTCGAGAAGTGAGTGATGACTTGCGTGATCGCATGAAGGGCTTAAAGGCGGTGGACTTGAACGAACGCGGTCGCAGCGATTCGCCCGTTCCCATGCCGGCCCCGACGCAGCCCCTTTTGGCCAACTGACGTTACATATATGAAAGAGTCTGATAACACTATGAATTCACGCAATTTGAGCCGTCGTATGGGCGCTGCTGCCATGGCCCTGGGCATGCTTGCCCTGACCGGTTGCGCAGCCCTGGCGCCCGCTACCCCCGAGCAGATCGTCGAAAAGCGTGCCGCCGAGTATTGGAAGGCCCGCATCGCGGGCAATTACCAGTCCGCTTATGCCTTGTCCACGCCCTCCTATCGCCAGGTGCGCAGTGCCGAGCAATTCAAGATGCAGTTTGGTGCTGGCGCGAGTGTCCAGGCGGCAGATGTGCTCAAGGCCACCTGTGAGCCTGTCAAGTGTGTGGTGAAGATAAAAATCAGCGTCAATGCGGCCCTGTTGCGTCTGAATATGGCTACCATTGCAACCCATGTGGATGAGATCTGGCTGTTGGAAGACGGCCAGTGGTGGCGCCATCAAGATCTTTGATGTCCACTGCCATCGCATAAAGCGCGGCTGTCGCAACGTGGTTGGGGTGAGGTGTTGTGTTTCTTCAACACAAGAGTTTTTACCGCTTCTTCGTTGCACAGGTCGTGAATACGCTGTGCTACCATTCCCCTGCGTAATCAATCGTGGTAGTTGCGCTTAATAACTTTTTAACTGGAGTTTCTTGTATGAAAAAAAATGTTCTGGCCCTGAGCATTGCTGCCATGATTGGTGGCCTGGGTTTTGTCGGCGCAGCTTCGGCTAGCGTGATTGTGGGTACGGGTGGTGCTGCTGTTTCGGCAGCGACTGTGGGTGCGCCTGCTGTTAATGGGAGAATGCTGACGCCAAACATCACTGGCTTCCAGTTGTCTGAAGGCGGCGTGGGTCATGCTCTGATCGTTCCTTAATACACCGTGCAAGGCGATAACGCCACCATTTTGCACCTGGTGAACACCGACACCAAGAACGGCAAGGTTGCCAAGATCCGTTTCCGCGGCGCTGCCAACTCTGACGACGTGCTGGATTTCCAGGTTCTGCTGTCGCCCGGCGACGTGTGGACTGCTGCTGTCACAAAGGGTGACAACGGTTTTGCACAACTGGTCACCGCTGACAACACCTGCTCCATCCCCGCCTTCGAAAAGGGTGTGCCAGTTTCTTTCCTGGACGGCCGCCTGAACCCCAACCTGAAGGATGACGCGCTGGCTAACCAGACGCGTGAAGGCTATGTTGAAATTTTCAACTCGGCTGACATTCCTGGCGGCAAGTTCTACGGCAGCGGCAATGATGCCAATTCCGCGCTGTACACGGCTACCAAGCACGTGGCCGGCAAGGCGCCTTGCACGGCTTCCGTGATCCAATCTGCTCTGTACGATACGGATTTCACAGCCGCCGCTGCTTCTCAAAATGCGGCAGTCAAGCTCGGTCTGGATGCTCCTACGGGCGGCTTGACCGGTGACTGGTACATCATGAATGTGCCTAACACCACCACCTACTCGGGCGCTGCTACAGCACTCGTGGGTCAGGGCGGCAAGATCGGCAACTTTGTTGCCTTCCCGCAAAACGACACCATCAAAATCGCTACGCCTGAAGTGTTCACGGCCGACCCTTCGCTGGTGAGCAAGGGTTTTGCCGGTTATACCAAGGGCGTGACTGGTGATTGGGTTCTGGCAGACGCGAACACAGCGCCTGTGATCACCGCGATCGCGCTGGACTTCCCTGATCTGTCTACGCCTTACTATGCCGCTGCATCCGCTCAAGCTGCAGCGACCCAAGCGTCAAACCTGACGAAGGCGCTGGCAGTGAGTTCGATCACAAATCAGTACGCTAAGGATGCATCGATTGCGGCTAAGACTGACTGGGTGTTCTCTATGCCTACCCGTCGTTATAGCGTGGCGCTCGACTACAGCAAGCAAACGGCTACTGTGCCACCGGCACGCGTGTTTACGCCCGTAACCGGTACTGGTGTTACTTCCCCAGTCGCGGTAGCAGGTGTTGCTGCTGGCGTTGTTGGCGCGACCCAGTTCTTTTACACAGGTAACACTAAGGTAGTGGACGGCAAGGTTTGTGTAGACACCCAAGGTACGGTGTTCCGTGATCGCGAAGAGACCTTCAAGTCTGGCGTGCCAGTGTTCTCGCCTTCGACCGCCAAGAGCGCTCGTTTGTGCGGTGAAGCCAACGTGTTGAGCTTTGGTGAGGGTGCCACGGCAGCTTCGGTGCTGGGTGCTTCGGTCGCCCGCGAAGATGTGGGCGCAGCTGCCTTGTTCGAAAATGGTTGGGGTGTGATGGATACCACCAACGGTGGCGTTGGCCTGCCAATCCTGGGTTACAGCGTGCAAAAGCTGACGAACCCACAAGCCTCCGCTGGCGTGTCGGGCAACTTCGGCATCACTTGGGCTCACCGTTTCACGAAGGTGAACTAATCCTTAATTTTTAAGGGTTGAACTTTTTCGCAGCAATGCGAACTGAAAAAGGCGGGGTTTTCCCCGCCTTTTTTTTTAATTGCTGACCGGTTGATAAATCTACACATGAAAACTCATTCCTTGCGCTTTGGTGGGCTCGCTGCTCTGGTCATGGTGTTGTCGGCCCCGGTGGTGTACGCTGCCGAGGCTGTGCTGATGGATGGTGGCCAAGTCACCATCACCGAGCAAGACATGCATGCCGACGCGTTGCGCATGCCCCTTGAAATGCGCGAGCGCGTGCTCGCCCGCCCCGATCAGGTGGCGCAGATTGCCTCCAACCTGTATGTACGGCGCAGCCTGGCCCAACAGGCCGATGCCGCAGGCCTCGCAAGCAACCCAGAAACCAAGGCGGCCTTGCAGATCGCACGCGACAAGGTGCTGTCGGACGCCCTGTTGGCCAAGATCGACAAGGACAATGCCCTGCCTGACGCCAAGCTCGAAGGCCTGGCCCGCAGCAATTACAACGCCAACCCTGATCGTTTCAAGGTTGCCGAGCAGGTGCAGGTGCGCCACATTCTGATTGCCAGTCCGGACGATGCCGGGCGGGCCAAGGCCGCCCAGGTGTTGGTTGATCTGCAGGGAGGCGCTGATTTTGCTGCGCTGGCCAAAGAGTATTCAGCCGACCCTGGCAGCGCTGCCAAGGGGGGCGAACTGGGGTTCTTTGCCAAGGGTGCCATGGTGCCGGAGTTTGACGAGGCTTCTTTTGCGCTGCAAAAAAAGGGTGAGCTCAGTGGGTTGGTGAAGACTAAATTTGGTTACCACATTCTGCAGCTCGAAGACCGCCGCCCTGCAGGCGTACGCCCGTTTGAAGAGGTGCGCGACGATCTGATTAAAGGTGCGCGCGCCACGGTGCAGCAAGAAGCCCGGGCCCTGGCGGCACAAAAGGCCCAACAAGGCGTGACCGTTCACAAGGAAGCCATAGAGGCTTTCGCTGCAGGTTATAAATCCGCGCCCTGATGCGCTGTATGCCCCTGGCGTGGCCGGTCGTGGCTATCAGCCTCTGGGCAGTCTTCCAATCCTCGCATGTTGACTTTGTGGACTGAACTGCGCTCTGTGTGGAGCGCTCGTGCCTTGGTGTGGGTGCTCACGCGGCGTGAGGTGGCCGCGCGCCATGCAGGCACGGCGGTGGGCGTGCTGTGGCCATACCTGCAGCCGCTGCTCACGGTGGCTGCCTACTACCTGGTGTTTGACGTGGTTTTTGCCATGCGCTTGGGGGAGGGCGCCCCCATACATGCCGTGGGCACTTTTCTGGTGGTGGGTGCGTTACCCTGGATGGCGTTTTGTGACGCTATTTCGCGTGGCATGAACAGCCTGATCGAGGCGGGTGGGTTGCTGCAGAAGAACCCCTTGCCACCTGTGTTGATCGTCATGCGTGCCGTTTTGGCCAGCGTGGTCATCTACGGGCCGCTGTTGCTGATTGTCGCGTTGGCCTATGCGCCGCTGCACCGTTTTAACCTGGCGGTGCTGGCCTTGGCGCCCTTGCTGGCACTGCAGTTCCTGCTGTGTTTGTTGTTGGGTTATTTGCTAGCCATTTTGGCGGCCGCCTTGCGCGACACGGTGCAATTGGTGGGTTTTTTGCTGTCGGTGGGTATCTACCTCAGCCCTATCCTCTTTCCGCTCAGCCTGTTCCCGGAAAACTGGCGTTGGGTGCTGTGGCTCAATCCTGTGACAGCGTTGGTGTTGGGCTACCAGCAAGTGCTTTTGCAAGGTGCGTGGCCGCCCGCCAGCGTTTGGTGGGTGGGCTTGCTGTGGCTTGGGGGGCTGGCGCTGGCGCTCAATTTGGTGGTGGCGCGCAGCCGCGACCAACTGGTGGACTGGCTATGAAGGACAACGCAAACAGCAACACAGTGCTCAAGGTCCAGGGCCTGGGCAAGGAGTACAAGCTCTACGCTTCGCCCCGCGACCGGCTCAAGGCGCTGGTCACCGGCAGTGCACGCCATCGCAGCCACTGGGCGCTGCAGGATGTGTCTTTCGAATTGCAGCGCGGCCAGTGCATTGGCGTCATCGGTGACAACGGTGCGGGTAAAAGCTCGTTGCTCAAACTGCTGGCCGGAACCTTGCAGCCCAGCACGGGCAGTATTGAGCGGGTGGGGCGCGTGACGGCCATTTTGGAGCTGGGCGCAGGCTTTCACCCCGATTTCAGCGGGCGCGACAATCTGTATTTTGGCGGTAGCCTGATCGGCATCGACCACGCCGAAATGGCGCGGCTCGAGCCTGAGATCATCGAGTTCTGTGAACTTGGTGAGGCGCTCGATCGCCCGGTCAAAACCTATTCGTCGGGCATGGCCGTGCGCTTGGCGTTTGCGCTGGTGACGGCGGTGCAGCCCGATGTGCTCATCATCGACGAGGCCTTGGCGGTGGGGGACCAGAGTTTTCAGAAAAAGTGCATTGAACGCATCATGGCGTTTCGCCGCAACGGCTGCACCATCCTGTTTTGCTCGCACAGCCCCTACCACATCCGCCATTTGTGCGATGTGGCGCTGTGGCTCAAGGGGGGGCGAATGCAGCAGTTTGGTGGCACGGAGCCCGTGCTGGCCGCTTATGGCTTGCACACGCGTTTGCGTGAGGAGGGCGCCGAGCCGGGTGCTGACGCCGGTGCCGAGCCGGTGGTGCCTGAGCAATCTGCACCGGCGCAGGCGCGTGCGCCCGCTCATGACGCCGGCAGCAGTGCCTGTATTTTGTCGGTGGACGTGAAAGACCTGGGTGAGGCACAAGGCGAGCAGCTTGGTGTGCTTAACAGCAAGGACCTGGTGGTAACCATCACGGTGCGGGGAGCGGGGAGCGAGCGTCCAAACATTGGCTTCATGATTGAGCAGTCGAAAGGCGTGGGCATCACGTCGCTGGCTACGCATGAAGAGGGGGCGGTGCCCGTGCAACTGGAAGACGGGAGCTGGCGTTCGGTGTTGTCGTTCCCCGATTTACCGTTGCACAGTGGTGACTATGTGATTACCGCCTTTTTGTTCGATGAAACGGGGCTGGTGGTGTACGACGAATGGTTCCAGTTTTTGCATTTCAGTTTTGTTTTTCCCAAGCTTTTGCCGGGGTTGGTGCGCTTGCCTCACCACTGGGCATAGTGCTTTTCTGTGCGTTAGCGGTGGGCTGCGTTTGAACAACACGGTGATTTCGATATGAACTGGAAGCTGCGATTACAAGAGCGTTTTTGGGGCATTGCCCCCTGGGATGCGAAGCACATTACCGACGAATGGTTCCGCGCGCATTTTGACTATGCGGCTGACGTGGTTCAGCACTGGGTGGGAGGCGTGCTTGATCTGCCCACGGCGCGGCTGCTCAATTTTGGTTGTGGCGACGGCATTACCGACCTGGCGCTGATGCTGCGCCATGGCGCCACGGCCATCCACGGCGTGGATATTCGGCGCGAATACGCCAAGTTGCCGCGCATTGCGCGCGAGCAATTGGGCATGTCGCGCATTCCGGCGGGCATGACGTTCGAGACCATCCAGCCCGGCGCGCCATTGGCTGGCCGGCAGCCGCTGGTGGACGGGATCATGAGCTGGTCTACCTTTGAACATGTGCAGCGCGACCAGCTGGCACCGATCTTCAGCGACCTCTATGCATGCCTGCGGCCTGGCGGCTATTTTTTCATCCAGATCGAGCCCCTGTTCTATTCGCCTTTTGGCTCGCACCTGCGCCGCTATATCGAAACGCCCTGGCAGCATCTGCTGGTGTCCGAGGACGATCTGTGGCGGGCCATTGAACAGCATAAGGGCCCAATGGCCGCCGATGAGGTGGATTTCGGCTTTGCCGATTTCGGCGTCGATGGTTACAAGAAATTCGTTTTCAACGAATACCGCGCGCTCAACCTCCTGACTGCCGACGAGTTGGTGGAGATCACGACCAGCGCAGGCTTCAAGCTGGTGCGCCAGGAGCGGCGCAGCGTGGACATGGAGATTCCCCAGGCGCTGCGCGGCAAGTACCCGGACGAGCTGTTGCTGAACAACGAAATCTTCTTGCTGCTGGGCAAGTGAATGCACCCCTAACCTTGTAGGAGCGGCTTGAGCCGCGAATAACATCCGCAGCCTTGTCCGTGCAGGCGCTGCGCGAACAAAGCCTTCGCGGCTCGTTTCATTTTCATATCAACCGATGACTTTGGCGGCTTCGCTTGCCGTGCTGCAGCACTGTGTCTTCGGCGCCCCGCCTGGTGATTTGATGAAGACAAACTCACACGACTTACGCAAAACGGGTTCAGGCAAGACGGCTGCCCTGGGGCAAAGTCGTTGTTGCATCCTTGTTTGCGGTACTCCTAACTCAGCATGTTTGCGTTTTTAAAAAATGAGCTGCATCCGCTTGCTGGCTCTATGTTTGCTGCATGAAACATACGGAAATATAGAACAAGCAAGCGCAATCAGCTCACTTTTTTGAATGTTTTCAGGCGCGCAGCCAGTTCTTCACACGCATTTGCCAGTGCTGTGGAATGCGCTGCACCACGCCGCGCAGCAGCGGGTGTGAGCGCAGGCGCACCACCCCCGAGAGCAGCAACGAGCGGGCGCCCGTGGCGCTGGCCGGGGGGGGGAGGTGCGCGCGCAGGAAATCTTGTGGCGGGGCCGTGGCTGGGGCCACGGTGGGCGGGCCTTGCAGGTAGTCGTGGCGGTAGTGCCAGCCATTGGCAGGTATGCTGCCCTGTGATTTGAGCGGTTGGGGCGGCTGGCCGCTGGCGAAGTGCTGCTCGCGCAGCTGCAGGAAGGTGGCCAGCCATTCGGACGGGGGCATGTCCCATCGCATGACCCAGCTCCAGGGGCGGTCGTCCAGGCGTTCGGCGAAGGCACCCAGAGTGGGGGCCACCACGGGCAGGCCGGCCTGTAGGCAGGCACTCAGCGTGTAGCTGTAAGTTTCGGGCCACAACGCTGGGAACCACGCCACGTCGGGTTGCAGCCAAGCCAGCAGGCCGGGCAGGTCTCTGTCTTCATAGGCTCCGTGCACTGTGAGATGGGCGCGAGGCTGGGTCTGCAGGTGACGGTAGCCATAGCCGAGCAAGTGGAATTCGACCGGCGCCTGGCGCCGGGCGGCTTCGAGGGCCACGGCTTCCAGCAGGTCGGCGCCCTTGATGGCGCTGAGCGCGCCGAGCACGACGATCTTGAGTGGCGCACCGGCCTGGCGCGGCGGTGGCGCGGGCTGCGGGGTATTGTTTTCGGCGGTGATATCGGTGTGTGGCACGGTGTGCACGTGCGCACCGGGGGCAAAGGCAGCGATGCGCCGAGCGGTGTCGTCGCTGGGGGCCAACACATTGCGCGCTGCCGTCAGAAAGTGCCGATTGCGGTGGCGCCAGTCGGCCACGGTGCCGGGGCCTGCGGGGGCAGGGTCGTGCGGGTTGCAGCAGGCGCATTCGCCCGGGTGGGGTTCTGCGGCGTAGCGGTTGTCACTGCCGGTGAGGGAAATGTGGGTGCAATAACTGTAGTAGTCGTGCGCGGTGAAGTCGTAGGTTGTGCCTAGTTGGCTGGGCAGGTCCGCGATGGCAGGGTCGTGCCCCAGCAGGTGGTGATAGTGGATGTGCATCACGCCCAGTTGACGCAGCACCCGCACCAGGCCGGGGTATTGGTCTGCGATGCGGAAAACGAGTTGAAAGCCTTCGCCTTCGTCTGCCAATTGCAGGCTGACGCAGCGATCAGGGGCGGGCGTCAGTGTGAGAAAGGTCGCCTGGGTGCGCAGGTGCTGGGCCAGCTCGCGGACGTGGCGCACCGTGCCGCCCGCACGGTCGTGCAGCACGGCGAGCACGACGGGAAGCCCTGCCTGCACGATGCGTGCTGCGTCAATCGCCATGCGATATGCCTGGGCGGGGTCTTCGCGCACAAAGGCCATCACGGCGCTTTCGTAGCGCGGGTGCAGGCGGCGCAGGGTTTCCATAGCGGCTTTTTCGCGCGGGCTTTTGCTGTCGCCAAAGCTCACGCCGCCGGTGTGCAGCACAAACGTGTCGAGCAGATGCAGGTTGCGCCAGCCGGCCTTTGCTGCGCGCTGGCAGAAGTCGTTTTCCTCGCCGTAGCCTTTGCCGAAGTTTTCGGTATCGAAAAGGCCGACCTGCGCCAGGCAGTCGCGGCGGATATACATGCAAAAGCCCACGCCGGTGGGCACGTCCACCACCGCACCGGGGTTGGTTTGTGCGCACAGGGCATCGAGCCGCGCGGTGTCGTAGCCAGCGGGAAGGCTGTTGTCTTTGCAAAACCGGGGGTAGCTGCAGATGGTGGCGTTGTTGGAAAACGGCGTGACCGAGGCCACCTTGCTGTCGCCATAGGCGGCGCTGCGGATGCGGTCGAGCCAGTTGTTGGCCACCTCGGTGTCGCTGTTCAGGAGCAGCACGTCGTTGCTGTCGCTCAGGGCCATGCCGCGGTTGACGGTGCCGACGAAGCCGAGGTTGTCGCGGTTCTCCAGCAGGGTGATGCGGCTGTCTTGCGCGGCGCGCTCGCGCAGCCAGGCAGTGACCTCGGGTTCGGGGCTGGCATCGTTGATAACGACGAGGCGCCAGGCGCTCTGGTTGGTACTGGCCAGCACGGAGTCGATGCACAGGCGGGTGTCGGCCAGGCCCCGGTACACCGGGACGATGATGTCTACTGGGTGCTGCGGTGGCGTGACGGGCGTCGGCGTCATGACTTGCGGGGAGGCCTGCGGCCCGCGGCCCAGCAGGCGGTCCAGTCGCATCTTGGCGTGAACGATGGGGCGGGTGGCGCGGAACACGGTGGAATTTTCGATGGTGTGAAGGTGCTGGGACAGTTCGGCCAGGTCGTTCTGGATGCGGGTGGCTTCTTGCTGCCAGGTAGCGCGCTGCCGGGCGGTTGCCTGATTGGCTTCTTCCAGCAGTTGACTGCGGTTTTGCGCTGCGGCGAGATCTGTTTGCACATGGTTCAGCCTGCTTGCGGCGTCGCGGCAGTCGCTTTCCAGCTGGGCAATGCGGTCGTGCAGCGGGCGCACTGTGCCCGACAGTGCTACATAGTCTGCCGACATGGGCCAGCCCAGTTCTACCTCCAGCGTGGTGCCTTCCTGGGGGCAGGCGGTCAGCACCGTGGCGGCGATGGGCAATTCAAACCAGGGCTCGTCACCGGCGAGCAGCAGCAGTGTGGCGCCCGCTGCTGGCGGCAAGGGGGCTTGCCAGACGATCTGGCTGTGGGGTGTGGCAGCCAGCAGCGAGCGGGGATCGGTGTCGGCCGACCATTGCCAGAGGGTGGCGCCGTCTGCGCTGCGCAAGGCCAGGCGGTAAAGGTGCACGAACCCCGGGCGGTCGGCCGGGTCCAGGCGCAACTGGGTGACGGGCATGTGCTGGCTGGGCAACTCGAAACGCAGGGTTTGGCGTTCCTGGCCAATGACGCCGGACGCGGTGAGCTTGCGCGCCTCGCTGTAATGGCCGTCGTGGCCCAGATAGAGTTGGGCGGTGAACCGTGCCTGGGCCGGCGCGGCAGGTGTGGTTGAAGGTGCCCAGGCGGGTTGCGTCGCTGCAACCGGGTGCGCCATGCAGATGAACTGGTAGGACAGTGCATCGGGCGCGCCCAGCAGATGCCGCGCCACGGGGGGTGGCAGGCGGTCAAAGGCGGCATCGAACTCCGACTCGGGCAACTCGCGTGCAATGGTGTCGACCGAGTCGATGGCCCAGCGCTGTTCACCGAGAAAGCGCGCTAGCGAACGGCGGGTGAAGAAGCGCAGGTGCGTGCGGTCGAGCAGGCCTTCTTCGCGGTAGAGGAACTCGCCGTCCAGCAGTTCAGCGATAAGGCCGGTGTAGCCCGCATTGGGCACAGATATGAGCAGCCGCCCCTCGGGCTGGAGCAGTTGGCGGCATGCGGCCAGCACCTGTTCTGGGCGGCTCAGGTGTTCCAGCACGTCGGCGCACACGATGAAGTCATAGTGGCTGCCTGCAAAGGTGGCAACCAGGTCGCACGACTCCAGGTTGTCCACCACCACGCGCCGGTAGTGGGGTCGCGCATGGGTGGCCTCGGCTTCGCTCAAGGTCACGCCGTCCAGCGTGCAGCCGCGTGTTTCCGACAAATGCTGCCCCAGTGCGCCGCTGCCGCAACCCAGGTCCAGCACCGTGGCCTGGTTGTGCACCAGGCTTGCCAATACCGATAACGAAGTGCGCTCACCGGGTGTGATGCTGCGCAGATAAACGTGCAAATCTTCCATTGAATGCGTCATCCGGGGATTATGACGGCGGGGGCAGGGAATTTGTAACAGCGCTGAAAGCCGGAACTGGGACAATGACGCCTTGATGAATTCTTCCTCTTCTCTGTCGCACAGCCTCGTGGTTTCCGTGGTCAGCCATGGCCATGGGCCGCTGGTGCAGGCTCTGCTGAACGAGCTGGCCGGGCTGTCGGCGGCCACCGTGCGGCGCGTGGTGCTGACGCAAAACCTGCCCGAGGCCGAGCCCGAGGCGCCCCCCACCGGTTGGCCATTTGTGTTGCAAGTGGTCAAAAACCGGGTGCCTGCGGGGTTTGGGGTGAATCACAACCGGGCGCTTGCCAGCGCAAAAGAGCCGTTTGTTTGCGTGTTGAATCCGGACATAGGGTTGGGCGCGCAGGACCCATTTGCCGCCTTGGCCCAGGCGGCAGCACAGCCGGGCGCCGGGTGCGCCTATCCGGTGCAGCTGGATACGCAGGGGCGGTTGCAGGACAGCGAGCGTGAATTGCCCACGCCCCGGGCGTTGTGGCGCCGCCGCTTGCTGGGCCGCGGTGACACGCGTGTGGACTGGGTGAATGCCGCATGCCTGGTGCTGCCACAGCCCGTGTGGCAGAAGCTGGGCGGTTTTGACGAAGCGTATTTCATGTATTGCGAAGATGTGGACCTGTGCCTGCGCGTGCGTTTGGCGGGGTGGACCTTGGTGCGTGTTCCGGCGCAGGTGGTCCATGCCGGTCAGCGGGCCAGCCATCGGCGCTGGAGCCATTTGCAGTGGCATGTGCGCAGCCTTTGGCGGTTGTGGCGCTCGCCGGTGTATGGCCGGGCACGCCTTTTGTTACGTGGGGAGGCGGCGGGCACGGATACCATCGGCCGCTCATGATCTGGTTGTCTTTGGTGGCTTTTGTGGTGGCAGCATTGGTGGCGGGGCTTATCGTCCGCTGGCTGAGCGGTCACGCGTCCGTGTATGGCAATGGCATGCCCCAGCGCTTTCATCTGGGAGATGTGCCCCGCGTAGGTGGCGCTGCGGTGCTGTTGGGAATGTGTTGCAGCTGGGTGCTGGGGGTGGCGCAATCGCAATGGTGGGGGGACTCTGGTTCTCTTCGGTTGGGCGGCTGGGTGGGGCTGTGGTTGTTGGTGGTGTTGCCGGCGGCTGTGAGTGGCATTGCCGAAGATCTGACCCAACGGTTAACAGTGCGCTATCGACTTGCTTTCACCGGAATGTCGGGTTTGCTGGCCATCAGCTTGTTGGACATGGCCGTGCCGCGCCTGGGCATGCCATGGCTAGACACCCTGCTGGTGGCTGCGCCCTGGCTGGGCCTGGGCATTGCGCTGCTGGCCGTGACCGGGCTGCCCCATGCCTTCAACATCATTGACGGTTACAACGGTCTGGCGGGCATGGTGGCCGCCATCGTCTGTCTTGCGCTGGCCCATGTGGCGCTGCAGGTGGGCGACCGGGGACTGGCGGCGCTGCTGGTAAGCACTGCGGCTGCAACCGGTGGGTTTCTGGTGTGGAATTACCCCCGAGGCATGTTGTTCGCGGGAGATGGTGGCGCCTACATCTGGGGTGTGGTGATTGCCATGGCCAGCATTTCCCTGGTGCAGCGCAACGCGGATGTCTCGCCCTGGTTCCCCTTGCTGCTGCTGATCTACCCGGTGTGGGAGACCTTGTTTTCCATCTATCGCAAGACGGTTCGCGGGGTGTCGCCGGGTGTTGCCGATGCACTGCATTTCCACCAGTTGATCTATCGGCGCATTGTGCGCAGCGTGTTCCACGACGATGAGTCGCGCAGAGTGCTGATGCGCAACAACCGCACGTCGCCCTACCTGTGGGGCTTTACTTTGCTGACCGTGGTGCCAGCCGTGCTTTTCTGGAACAACACCCCCTTGCTCATGGCGTTTTGTGGGCTGTTCGTGATCAGCTATGTGATGGCCTACATGGCCATCGTGCGGTTCAAAGTGCCTGAGTGGTTGAGGCGCTGAGCATGGGCTAGCGCCCCTTGCCTGCAGTGCGCCCGAATGCGGCACAATTTGCGCCTCATTGTTTTCACCGGATGGCACGCCCCCATGACCGACCTTCTTTCGATAGCACCCCGCGACAAGGCTGAAATTCTGGCCCAGGCGCTGCCTTATATCCGCAAGTTCCATGGCAAGACCATGGTCATCAAATATGGCGGCAACGCCATGACCGACCCCGACCTGCAGGCCGACTTTGCCGAGGACGTGGTGCTGCTCAAGCTGGTGGGCATGAACCCGGTGGTGGTGCACGGGGGCGGTCCGCAGATCGAGACAGCACTCAACCGGCTGGGCAAGAAGGGCCATTTCATCCAGGGCATGCGCGTGACCGACGCCGAAACCATGGAAGTGGTGGAGTGGGTGCTGGCCGGCGAGGTGCAGCAGGACATTGTGGGCCTGATCAACCAGGCCGGCGGCAAGGCCGTGGGCCTGACGGGGCGCGACGGCGGCATGATCCGCGCGCAAAAGCTCAAGATGGTGGACAACAAGGACCCGAGCATTGAGCACGACGTAGGCCAGGTGGGCGACATCGTGTCCATCGACCCCAGCGTGGTCAAGGCGCTGCAAGACGATGCCTTCATTCCGGTCATCAGCCCCATTGGTTTTGGTGAAAACAACGAAAGCTACAACATCAACGCCGACGTGGTGGCCAGCAAGCTGGCCACGGTGCTGCAGGCCGAAAAACTGATGCTGCTGACCAACACCCCCGGCGTGCTGGACAAGGCGGGCAAGCTGCTCACCGACCTCACGGCGCGCGAGATTGACGCGCTGTTTGCCGATGGCACCATTTCGGGTGGCATGCTGCCCAAAATTGCGGGTGCACTGGATGCGGCCCGGGCTGGCGTGAATGCCGTGCACATCATCGACGGCCGCGTGCCGCACGCCATGCTGCTGGAAATCCTGACCGATCAGGCCTACGGCACCATGATTCGCAGCCACTGATATGCCCCCCCTGAGTCCCTTCGCGCCATCCCCCCCAAGGGGGACGCCGCCAGCGCGGCGGGGCGGCCCTTGCGCGTCGGCTGCTGGCCTCGGCCGCGCCAGTGTCACGGGCCACGGCCAGGTGGGGGACGCTCGTTCGTACCAGCAACTGCGAGCCACCCCTGGCGCAGGGTGGCACTGACATGCGCTTGTTGCTGGTCGAAGACGACGTCATGGTGGCCAGCGGCATCAAGCTGGGGCTTGCCGACGCGGGTTATGCCGTCGATTGGGTGGGCAGTGGCGAGCGCGCTGAAGAAGTGCTGCGCACCGAGTCGTTTGATGCAGCCATCATCGACATCGGCCTGCCTGCCATGGATGGGCTTGAACTCACGCGCCGCCTGCGCCGCCCCGGCATGGCCAGCCCCGCCATGCCGGTGCTGATTCTCACGGCCCGTGATGCCTTGCACGACCGGGTGCAGGGGCTGGACCTGGGCGCTGACGACTACATGGTCAAGCCCTTCGAGTTGCCCGAGCTGTTGGCGCGGTTGCGCGCGTTGTTGCGGCGCTCGCAGGCGGCCACCACGGCGGTGCTGAGTTTTGGCCCGCTCGAGCTCGACACGGCGGGGCGCCGCGCGAGCATCCGGTCGAACGACACCGAGCAGGTGATTGATCTCGGCCCGCGCGAATGGACGGTGCTGGAATACCTGCTGATCCACGCCCCCAAACCGGCCAGCAAAGACAAACTGCTGCAGGCGCTGACCGGCTGGGACAAGGAAATCACGCCCAACGCTGTCGAGGTGTATGTGTCGCGGCTGCGCGGCAAGCTGGAGCCCCATGGCGTGGCCCTGCGCTCGATTCGCGGCTTTGGCTACCGGCTGGAATTGCAAGCGCAGTAAACCTGGGCACCACCATGCAGCGGCCCCGACTTCGCGCGATGACCTCCGATCTGCGCAACCGCCTGCTGATGCTGCTGGTGCTGCCCCTGATGGCGCTGGCCACGGTCGGCGTCTGGCTCGACTACCGCTCGGCGGACGAAGCCGCAGGGCGGCACGATCTGCGCCTGCTGCGCCTGCTGCCGGCCCTGGCCGATTCCGTGCTGGCCCCGCCCTTCCTCGACCGCGAACCGCCCTTGCTGCTGCTGGCCCCGCCGGTAGAAGATTTCCTGCGCCAGAACGCGGGCTATGCGGCTTACAGCGTGCGCGACACCACGGGCCGGCTGCTGCTGGGAGAAGGCTGGGTGCATGGCGGCGTGCCCACCACGCAGGCGCCTGAGTTTCACAGCATGGAGTATGGCGGCGTCACCTACCGGGTGGCGGTGCAGCGCGGGCGCACGGGCGCCGGCGAGCTGGTGGTGGCGCTGGCCGATGGGTCGGATCCGCGCCAGCAATGGGCGCAGCAGTTGCTGATGCGGGTGCTGTTGCCCAACCTGGTGCTGGTGGCGGCGGCGGGGCTGGCCATTCACTGGGCGGTGCGCCGGGCCTTCAAGCCGCTGGTGGACCTGGCGGATGCCGTGGAGCGCCGCTCCCCCCGCGATCTGAGCCCGATTGACGAAGCCGCATCGCCCTCCGAGGTGCGCCCTTTGGTGCACTCGCTCAATCGCCTGTTTGCCCTGGTGAACGCGCAGGCAGAGGGGCAGCGCCGCTTTGTGGCCGATGCGGCCCACCAGTTGCGCACGCCGCTGGCCGGCCTGCAGGCCCAGGTGGAGGCATGGGCCCTGATGGCGCGCGCCTCGGTGCCTGCGCCGTTGTCGCTGAATTTTGATAAAAAACACCCTCTAGCCCAACAGCAGAAAGCGCAAGGTGCTATTGTTTTAGGAGTCGATGAAATCGAAAAACTGCGCAACGCCACCCGGCGCACCTCGCAGCTGGCGCACCAGTTGCTGGCGCTGTCGCGCGCCGACGCGCGCAGCCTGGATGCCCAGCCTTCCCAGCGCGTGGATTTGAAGGATTTGTGCGAATCCCTGCTCGAAACCTTTCTGGATGCCGCCACGGGCAAGGGGCTCGACCTGGGGCTTGATGTGCAGTCGGTGCGGGTCACCGGTCATGGCTGGCTGCTGCGTGAACTGCTCTCCAATCTGGTGGACAACGCCATCAAGTACACGCCCGCTGGCGGGGTGGTCACCATTCGCTGCGGTGTGCGGCGCAACGCCATGAACCCTCCCAGGGTTTTTTTGCAGGTGGAAGACGATGGCCCCGGTGTCCCTGATGCCGAGCGCGGGCGCGTGACGCAGCGCTTTTATCGGGTTCCCGGCACGGTGGGCGAGGGCACTGGCCTGGGGCTGGCCATTGCCGACGAAATTGCCCGCGTGCACCACGCCGCACTCACACTGGGAACTGGCAGCCAGGGGCGGGGGCTGGTGGTGGCGGTGGTGTTCCCGTCCGAGCCGCCGGTTGCCTGAGCCAGAGCCACCGGGCCAGACGCGCGCCAGACGCGTGCCAGACGCGTGCCAGACGCATGCCGGGGGCGCCGAAGGGCTGTGCGAGAATCATTTCCACACATGATTTACGCCCTGCCCAAGATCGCCAAAAGCGCTCACTGCCCGTCCAGCAAGTTCTGGTCATGCGGTTTTCTTGGGGTCAGTGTTTCCATTCCTCCCCACCAGCATGTCTGAACTTTTGCCCATCCCCGAGCCAGTCACTACTGCCGATGTGGGCGACAGCCCTGCTGCGCGCAAGCGTCCGAAACCGGGCGAGCGCCGGGTGCAGATCCTGCAGGCGCTGGCCGAGATGCTGGAGCAGCCCGGGGCCGAGCGCATCACCACGGCGGCGCTGGCCGCGCGCCTGTCGGTAAGCGAGGCAGCCCTGTACCGCCACTTCGCCAGCAAGGCCCAGATGTTCGAGGGTCTGATCGATTTCATCGAGCAGGCCGTTTTCACGCGGGTGAAGCAGATTGTTGGGCGCGACCCGGCCGATGACGCGCAGACCGCCGAGGGCGGCGCCCACCAAGCGGCGCGCGTGGTGGCGCTGCTGCTTCAGTTTGGTGAGCGCAATCCGGGCCTGGTGCGCGTGATGGTGGGCGATGCGCTGGTGCTGGAGCACGAACGCCTGCAGCAGCGCATGAACCAGTTTTTTGAGCGCATCGAATCCTCGCTGCGCCAGTGCCTGCGCGCAGCAGCCGGGGCGGCAAGCTCATCCACCCCCACAGTGGATGCCCAGGTGGCCGCCAGCGTGCTGACGGCCTTTGCGCAGGGCCGGTTGCAGCGCTACGCTCGTTCGGGTTTTCGGCGATTGCCAACCGAGCATCTGGACGCTAGCCTCGCGTTGTTGATCCGGCCCGATGCGGCTTGAACTGCTCCTTCTATAGCTCGCCTGAAAGGTAATCGGCACTCAGGCTGAACGGGTTGCGAGGTTTCATAGGGCAGGTTCATGGTGCCCTGAAGGCTGGGTCGCCTGCAGCCAGGCCCCCCGCAGCATTGCGGTGGCGTGCGAACAACGCCCGGTGAGACAAGACCCAATTTCTTTGCAGGGCTTTGGGCACACGTTAAAAAATGCTGCAAAATAGCACGAACGTTCGTTTTATTTTTTGCGCATGCCTTCCCCTAACCCGTCTCGCCAAGTCACCCGTATCCCGCGCCCTGCCAGTGGCACGGGCCGTGCGCTGCAAAAAGGCCAGCAAACCAAATCTGTCATCGTGGATGCCGCCCTGGGCCTGGCAACGCACATTGGCCTGGAAGGCCTGTCCATTGGCGCGCTGGCCGATGTCACGGGCAT
Source organism: Acidovorax defluvii (assembly GCA_003268905.1). Taxonomy (GTDB): domain Bacteria; phylum Pseudomonadota; class Gammaproteobacteria; order Burkholderiales; family Burkholderiaceae_C; genus Acidovorax; species Acidovorax defluvii. Next base: position 10,109 of record QLTU01000010.1, on the reverse strand, counting down.
GAGCAAGTCGGGCGTGTTCGCCCACTTTGGCTCGCGCGAAGAGCTGCAGATATCGGTCATCCGCGAGTACCACAACCGGTTCGAGCAGGAAGTGTTCTATCCGGCCATGAGCTCACCGCGCGGCGTCGCCCGTTTGCGGGCCATGTTTGACAACTGGATGAAGCGCACCTCGATCGAAATCGACTCGGGCTGCATCTACATCAGCGGCGCCATCGAGTTTGGCGACCGCACAGGCCTGGTGCGCGATGCGCTGGTCAGCTCGGTCATGACCTGGCACGCTGCCATGAAGCGCGCCATCGAGCATTGCAAAGAGTTGGGCCAGCTGCGCGACGAGGTCAGCCCCGAGCAGATGCTTTTTGAAATCCACGGTCTCATCCTGGCGCTGCACTACGAAGCGCGTTTTCTGCAAACCCCCGAGTCCATCGATCGGGCCATCACGGGGTTCAACAACATTCTGGCCCGCTGCAGCCAACCGGCTGCGGCAAAGGCCCTCACCCTTTCCACCCAAACCATCAAGGAGTAACCCCATGCCTACCTACACGCCGCCCCTGCGCGACATGCAATTCGTCATGCATGAAGTCTTCAAGGTCACCGACGAGTTCAAGGCCATGCCCCAGCATGCCGAGGTGGATGTGGACACGATTAACGCCGTGATCGAAGAGGCAGGCAAGTTCGCCTCCGAAGTGATCTTCCCGCTGAACATCAGTGGCGACACAGAAGGCTGCACGCTGGACAAAGTCACCCACGAGGTCAAGACCCCCACCGGCTTCAAGGAAGCCTACGACAAGTTCGTCGAAGGTGGCTGGGCGGCGCTCTCCTGCGACGCCGCCTACGGTGGCCAGGGCCTGCCCTTTGTGCTGAACCAGTGCCTGTACGAAATGATGAACTCGGCCAACCAGGCCTGGACCATGTACCCCGGCCTGAGCCACGGTGCCTACGAAGCCCTGCACGCGCACGGCACCGACGAGCAAAAGGCCCTGTACCTGCCCAAGCTGACCAGCGGTGAGTGGACCGGCACCATGTGCCTGACCGAACCCCATTGCGGCACCGATCTGGGCATGTTGCGCACCAAGGCCGAACCCCTGGCCGATGGCACCTACAAGATCACCGGCAACAAGATCTTCATCTCTGCGGGCGAGCACGCCATGGCCGCCAACATCGTGCACCTGGTGCTGGCCCGCCTGCCCGATGCGCCCAAGGGCAGCAAGGGCATCAGCCTGTTCGTCGTGCCCAAGTTCAATGTCAAGGCCGACGGCTCTTTGGGTGACCGCAACCCCATCTACTGCTCGGGCCTGGAGCACAAGATGGGCATCCACGGCAACGCCACGGCACAGATCGCCATCGACGGCGCCATCGGCACCCTGGTGGGCAAGCCGCACAAGGGCCTGGCTGCCATGTTCGTGATGATGAATGCCGCCCGCCTGGGCGTGGGCAACCAGTCGCTGGGCCTGACCGAGGTGGCTTTCCAGAACGCGCTGGCCTACGCCAAGGACCGCATCCAGATGCGCAGCCTGTCGGGCACCAAGGCCAAGGACAAGGATGCCGACCCCATCATCGTGCACCCCGATGTGCGCAAGATGCTGCTCACCGCCAAGGCCTACGCCGAAGGCGCCCGCGCGCTGCAGATCTACTGCACGTTGCTGCTGGACAAGGTGCACAGCCACCCCGATGAAAAGGTGCGCGCCGAATCCGAAGAACTCGTGGCGCTGCTCACGCCCATCGTCAAGGCCTTCATCACCGACAACGGGCACACCGCCACCAACGCCTGCATGCAGGTCTTCGGTGGCCACGGCTTCATCAAGGAATGGGGCATGGAGCAGTACGTGCGCGACAACCGCATCAACATGATCTACGAAGGCACGAACACCGTGCAGTCGCTGGACCTGCTGGGCCGCAAGATCCTGGGCAACAACGGCGCCACGCTGAAAAAGCTGGGCAAGCTGATTGGCAAGCTGGTGGAAGAAGAAGGCGTGAACGAGAAGATGGCCGAGTTCATCAACCCGATCGCGATGCTGGGCGACCAGATGACCAAGTTCACCACCGAAATCGGCTTCAAGGGCATGCAAAACCCCGATGAAGTGGGCGCTGCTGCTGTGGACTACCTGCGCGTGGCGGGCCACCTGGTGTTTGGCTACTTGTTTGCCCGCATGGCCCAGGTGGCACTGCGTGAAATTGCCGCTGGCAACACCGACCCCTTCTACGGTGCCAAGCTGCAAACCGCACGCTTCTACTTTGCCAAGCTGTTCCCTGAAACCGCCACGCTGATGCGCACCGCCCGTGCCGGCAGCAAGGTGCTGATGGACACGGACCTGGCCCTGGCCTGATCCGACGCCCTGCATGCACGGTGCATTTCAAGCATTTTTGCCCTGGAGCGCTTATGGTTAAAGCGGTAGCAGCTATTGTTTTGGTAGCAATTGGGGCTCCGGCCTGGGCCCAGATGACCCCTGAGGGCCTGTGGCGCAACGTGGACGACAAGACGGGCGAAGCCAAGGCCGAAATCCGCATCCGTGACACGGGTGCGGGTGGGTTGCTGGGGGTGCTGGAAAAGCGCCTGTCCAAAGACGCCAAGCCGGACGATGTGTGCAAGGAATGCACCGACGACCGCAAAGACAAGCCGGTGCTGGGCCTGGAAATCATCCGTGGCGCCAAGAAGGCCGACGGCAAGGACGTGTGGGAAGGCGGCAAGATTCTCGACCCCGAGAACGGCCGCAACTACACGCTGCGCCTCACGCCCATCGAGGGCGGCAAGAAGCTGGAAGTGCGTGGCTCCATCGGGCCGTTTGGCCGCACGCAGACCTGGATCCGCATCCAGTAACCCCCATTCCCGTGGCCGCGCGCACCCCAGCGGGGTGACGCCGCGCCCCAACAAGGAACCCAACCCATGTCCCGATTCCAAGTGAAAAAAGTCGCCGTGCTCGGCGCAGGCGTGATGGGCGCGCAGATTGCCGCCCACCTCGTCAATGTGAAGGTGCCTGTGGTGCTGTTCGACCTGCCCGCGAAGGAAGGCCCCAAGAACGGCATCGTCACCAAGGCCGTTGAAGGCCTGAAGAAGCTCAAGCCCGCCCCGTTGGGCGTGGCCGACGATGCGGCGCTGATCCAGCAGGCCAACTACGAAGAGCACATGCACCTGCTCAAGGAATGCGACCTCATCATCGAGGCCATTGCCGAGCGCATGGACTGGAAGCTCGATCTGTACACCAAGATCGCCCCCTTTGTTGCACCGCACGCCATCGTGGCGTCCAACACCTCGGGCCTGTCGATCACGAAACTGAGCGAGGCGCTGCCCGAGAGCATCAAGCCGCGCTTTTGCGGCATCCACTTCTTCAACCCACCGCGCTACATGACGCTGGTGGAGCTGATCAACACCCCCACCACTGCCCCCGAGGTGCTCGACCAGCTCGAAGCCTTTGTGACCAGCGGCCTAGGCAAGGGCGTCGTGCGCGCGCACGACACGCCCAATTTCATCGCCAACCGTGTCGGCATTGCTGGCATGCTGGCCACGATGAAGGAGGTCGAGAACTTTGGCCTGACCTTCGACGTGGTGGACGACCTCACGGGCAAGAAGCTGGGTCGCGCCAGCAGCGGCACCTTCCGCACCGCCGACGTGGTGGGCCTGGACACCATGGCCCACGTCATCAAGACGCTGCAGGACAACCTCAACGAACAAAGCGATCCGTTCTACGGCAGCTTTGAAACGCCCGCCGTGCTGAAAAAGCTGCTGGAGCTGGGCAACCTGGGCCAGAAGACCAAGGCCGGTTTCTACAAAAAGGTGGGCCGCGATGTGCTGCGCTTTGACCTGGAAGCCGAAGAGTACGTGCCGGGCGGCCAGAAGGCCGACGAGGTGTATGGCCGCATGCTCAAGAAGCCCGCTGCCGAGCGCCTGAAGCTCCTGCGCAATGCCGAAGGCGCGCAGGGCCAGTTCCTCTGGGCCATTTTGCGCAACAGCTTCCACTACGCCGCCGTGCACCTGGGCACCATTGCCGACAACGCGCGCGACGTGGACTTGTGCCTGCGCTGGGGTTTTGGCATGCAGCAGGGCCCCTTCGAGCTGTGGCAAGAAGCGGGCTGGCTCGAAGTGGCCAAGATGATCCAGGAAGATATCGACGCCGGCAAAGCATTGAGCCGCGCGCCGCTGCCCGAGTGGGTGTTCAAGGGCCCCGTGGCCGAGGCCGGTGGCGTGCACACCGCGCAAGGTTCGTGGAGCGCTTCTGCTAACAAATTCATAGCGCGTCGCGCTTTGCCCGTCTACACCAGGCAGCATTTCCCTGAAAAACTGCTGGGCGAGACGCTGCCCGACTTCAAGACCGCCGGCAAGACGCTGCACGAAGACGACGCAGTCCGCCTGTGGACGCTGGATAACGAAGTGCTGATCGCCAGCATCAAGACCAAGATGCACGCCATCAGCCCCGACGTGTGCGAGGGCCTGAACCTGGCCGTGGAAATGGCCGAGAAGGATTTCCGGGGTGTGGTCGTCTGGTCGGGCAACGAGCCGTTCAGCGTGGGCGCCGACCTGCAGGCCATGCTGCCCGCCTTCATGGTTGCTGGCGTCAGCGCGGTCGAGGGTGCCGAGCACGAAATGCAGCAGACCATGCTGCGCCTGCGCTACGCCAATGTGCCCGTGGTCTCTGCCATCCGTGGCATGGCGCTGGGCGGCGGCTGCGAGCTGGCCGTGCACTCGGCACGCCGTGTGGTGCACATGGAAAGCTACATCGGCCTCGTGGAAGTGGGCGTGGGCCTGGTGCCCGGCGCCGGTGGCCTGACCTACATCGCGCGCCGTGCGGCCGAGAATGCCGAGACGTCCACAGGCAAAGACCTGATGCCCTTCCTGACCGAAGGCTTCACCGCCGCCGCCATGGCCAAGGTGGGCACCAGCGCACTGGAATCGCGCAAGCTGGGCTATGTGCTGCACAGCGACGTGATCGTGCCGCACAAGGACGAGCTGCTGTATGTGGCCATCAACGAAGCCAAGGCCATGGCCAACGGTGGCTGGCGTGCCCCGCACAAGCGCCTGTTCCCGGTGGCGGGCCGCAGTGGCATTGCCACCATCAAGGGCTCGCTGGTCAACATGCGCGACGGCGGCTTCATCAGCGCGCACGACTTCCATATCGCCAGCCTGATTGCCAACGTGGTGTGTGGCGGCGACGTGGACGCGGGCACGCTGGTGAGCGAGGAATACCTGATGGCACTGGAGCGCAAGGCGTTCTGCGCGCTCATCGAGCACCCCAAGACGCAAGAGCGCATCCTGGGCATGTTGTCCACCGGCAAGCCCGTACGCAACTGACCGCCCGCATGAGCGAACACGCCCCCAACAAACTGCAGCGCTCGCTGATGCGCCTGGACGAGGCCCCCGCTTTCATGCGGGGCTTTGTGCAGAACATCATCTTGCGCCGCGCTGTGCCGTTTACCGGCACGGCCGGGGTGCAGTTTGTGTCGCTGACGCCCGAGCGGGTGGAAGTGCGCCTGGCCAACGAGCACCGTGTGCGCAACCACATCGGCAGCGTGCATGCCTCGGCCATGAACCTGCTGGCCGAAACGGCCACGGGCATGGCGGTGGGCATGAACGTGCGCGACGACTGTCTGCCGCTGGCCAAAGAGCTGAGCATGGCGTTCAAAAAGCGCGCCACCGGTGCGCTCAAGGCCGTGGCCACGCTCACGGCAGAGCAGCGTGCGGCCATGCAGGCCAGCGACAAGGGCGAGGTTCAAGTCAAGGTCACCGTGACCGACGAAACCGGCGTGGAGCCGGTCGAATGTGCATTTACGTGGGCCTGGGTTCCATCCAGCCGCCCCGCCAAGAATTGAAGGAGTTTCACCATGGCCAAACAAGTCCAGGAAGCCTACATCGTCGCGGCTACGCGCACGCCCATCGGGCGCTCGCACCGCGGCTTCTTTCGCAACATGCGCCCCGATGACCTGCTGGCCACCACGCTCAAGGCAGCGCTGGCAGCCGCGCCCGGTCTCGACCCCGCAGCGATTGAAGACATCATTTGCGGCTGCGCCATCCCCGAGGCGCAGCAGGGTCTGAACGTGGCGCGCATTGGCGCCGTGCTGGCGGGCCTGCCCACCAGCGTGGGCGGCATCACCGTGAACCGCTTTTGCGCATCGGGCCTGTCGGCCGTGCAGATGGCGGCCGACCGCATCCGCGTGGGCGAGGCCGAAGTGATGATCGCCGCCGGTGTGGAAAGCATGAGCATGGTGCCCATGATGGGCAACAGCCCCAGCCTGTCACCCACCATTTTCGAGCGCGAGGGTGACGTGGGCATTGCCTACGGCATGGGCCTCACGGCCGAGAAGGTGGCCCAGCAGTGGAAGGTCAGCCGCGAAGCGCAGGACGAGTTTGCGCTGCAGTCGCACCTGAAAGCCCTGGCCGCGCAAAAGGCCGGTTACTTTGCCGACGAGATCACGCCCATCGAAGTGACCGACCGCACGGCCAACCTGGAAACCGGCGAATCCATCGCCCGCACCCGCACCGTGAGCCTGGACGAAGGCGCGCGCGCCGACACGTCGCTGGAAGGCCTGGCCAAGCTGCGCACGGTGTTTGCGGCACGCGGCTCCGTCACGGCGGGCAACAGCTCGCAGACCAGCGATGGCGCAGGGGCCCTGATCCTGGCCAGCGAATCGGCGGTGAAGCGCTTTGGCCTCACGCCGCTGGCGCGTTTTGTGAGCTACGCCGCCAAGGGCGTGCCACCGCACATCATGGGCATTGGCCCCATCGAGGCGATCCCTGCGGCGCTGCGCTATGCCGGCCTCAAGCACCAGGACATCGACTGGTTCGAGCTGAACGAAGCGTTTGCCGCGCAGTCGCTGGCGGTGATGAACACGCTGGGGCTGGATGCGTCCAAGGTCAACCCGATGGGCGGCGCGATTGCGCTGGGGCATCCGCTGGGTGCTACCGGTGCCATCCGGTCGGCGACGGTGGTGCATGCATTGAAGCGCAACAAGCTCAAGTACGGCATGGTGACGATGTGTGTAGGCATGGGACAAGGCGCCGCCGGCATCTTCGAATCTGTTTGAGTTGACTGGCTACCGAGCGGGCGATCTGCGTCGTTGGGCGGTGCTCGCCATCCTCACGTACCGCAAGTACGTTCCGGTGGCTCCGCTCCGTCCGCCTAGCAGCTCATCCCGCTCGCTACGCCCTTGAGGGCGGGGTTTGGGGGCATGAGCAGGGATAGGCAGGTCGGGTTTGGCAGCTCAGTGCGCCCCCGACTGTTCGGGCTGAGCTTGTCGACGCCAGGGCGCTGCCTCCGCCACCGTTCCGACTGAGCCTGTCGAAGCCCTGTTTCGGGGCGTGGCAGGCGTTTTCATTTCAAACCGGCACAGATCGGTGTTGAGCCAGGAGACAGACATGAACAAGCAAACCTTGCAGGTGAACGGCGCCGTAGTCCTGGCACTGCGCGTGTACGAGCCCGCGGGCGCTGCGCGTGCCAGTGTCGTCATTGGCGGGGCCATGGGCGTGCGGCAGTCGTTTTACGAGGCCTTTGCGCGCTGGATGGCGCAGCAGGGGTTTCGGGTCACCACGTTTGACTACCGGGGCCATGGCGATTCGCTGCACGGGGCCATGCGCGATGTGAAGGCCGATCTGTTTGACTGGGCGCAGGACTACGAGGCGGTGATCTCTGCGGCCAAGGCCGCGCTGCCCATGCAGCCCTTGTACCTGCTGGGCCACAGCCTGGGCGCGCAACTGCCGGGCCTGCTCAGGAAGCCCGGGCAGGTCGATGGCCTGCTCAGCGTGGCGGCGGGCAGTGGCTACTGGCGCGATAACGCGCCGAAGCTCCGGCGCGTCGTTCCGTATTTCTGGTGGGTGCTGGTGCCGCTGGCCACGCGGCTGTGCGGGTATTTCCCGGGGCGCGCGCTCAAGAAGGTGGGCGACCTGCCTGCGGGCGTGATCCTGCAGTGGCGGCGCTGGTGCCTGCACCCGGCCTATAGCGTGGGGGCCGAGGGGCCTGACGTGGCACAGAGCTATGGCGCGGTGCGGTTTCCGGTGCTGGCCTTGTCGATGGCCGACGATGAGCTGATGACGCTGCGCGGCACGCACAACCTCGTCAACCTGTATGCCAATACCGAGCGCCGGGTGGAGAGCATCTCCCCGGCAGAGCTCAAAGTGCGGCGCATCGGGCATTTCGGGTTTTTTCGCGACCAGTTCCGCCAGAGCCTGTGGCCGCGTGCGGTGGCCGCGCTGGCGCAGCTGGGTGGCGGTGCGGTGGTGGGCACACCAGTCGCCGGTACGACGCTTTAGCGCCCCATTTCGCGGCACACTTGCGGCATGACTTCATCCATCCATCCATTGGACGAGGCGCTTGCGCTGACGTCTTCGTCGCCCGGCCAGTACACGGGCCAGACCTATCCCGGTTACTGGAACATGGTGGGCCCCTTTGGCGGGGTGACGGCGGCCACGCTGCTGCAGGCCGTGATGCAGCACCCCCAGCGCCTGGGTGATCCGCTGTCGCTCACCGTCAACTATGCGGGCGCCCTGGTGGCCGGGCCCTTCACGGTGCAGGCAACGCCGGTGCGCACCAACCGCTCAACCCAACACTGGACGCTGTCGATCCTGCAGGCCGACGCCGAGGGTGCCCAGGTGGTCACCACCACGGCCACCGCAGTGACGGCCGTGCGCCGCGATACCTGGAGCGCGGGCGACGTGCCCATGCCCGGCGTGCCGCAGCCGGCCGATCTGCCCGCCATTCCCCCGGGGTTTGGCTCGGAGTGGCTCAGCCGCTACGAGATGCGGCCCGTCACCGGGACGCTGCCGCGCGCCTGGGACGGCAGCGGCGACCACAGCCTGACCCAGCTGTGGATGCGCGATGCGCCCCCGCGCCCGCTCGATTTTTGCGCGCTGGCGGCGCTGGCCGACGTGTTCTTCCCCCGCGTCTGGTTGCGCCGCGCGCACCGCGTGCCTGCGGGCACCGTGTCGATCACGGTGTATTTCCATGCGAGTGCGGCACAGTTGCAGGAGACCGGCATGGGCTACCTGCTGGGTCAGGCGCGCGGGCAAGAGTTTCGCAACGGGTTTTTTGACCAGACCGTGCAGCTGTGGAACGAGGCGGGCACCATGCTGGCCACCAGCCACCAGATCGTTTATTACAAGGAATGAAGGGCGGGCCACCTTGCCGCAACAAGGCCCTGCCTGTCATCACGTCCCCCTCAGACCTCACAAAATGACCACCATGACCGAAGCCACCCAAGACATCCTCGTGCACACCGAAGCGGGCGTGACCACCATCACCTTCAACCGCGTGGACAAGAAAAACTCCATCACCACCCGCATGTACGCCGCCATGGCCGATGCGCTGGCCGCCGCCGAAGCCGACGCCAGCGTGCGCGCGGTGGTGTTCCAGGGCGATGTGGCGGTTTTCAGCGCCGGCAACGACATTGGCGACTTTCTGCAGCAGCCGCCCGCTACCCAGGATTCGCCGGTGTTCCGCTTCTTGCGCGGCCTGGCGGCTTTTCCCAAGCCGGTGATTGCGGCAGTGTGCGGCCCGGCGGTGGGCATTGGCACCACCATGCTGTTCCACTGTGATCTGGTCTATGCGGGCGACAACGCAGCGTTCTCCATGCCCTTCGTCAACCTGGGCCTGTGCCCCGAAGCCGCATCGAGCCTGCTGGTGCCGCAAATGATGGGCTACCACCGCGCTGCCGAAGCCCTGCTGCTGGGCGAGCCCTTCATGGCCGAGGCGGCGCTGGAAGTGGGCCTGGTCAACCGCGTGGTGCCGCCCACCGAATGCAATGGCGTGGCCCAGACGCAGGCGCGCAAGCTGGCCGCCAAGCCGCTGTCGGCACTGATCGAAACCAAACGCCTCATGAAAAAGGGCCAGGCCCCGCAGGTACAAGCCGTGATGGCAGAAGAAGGCGCCAGCTTTGGCCGCATGCTGCGCGAGCCCGCAGCCCGCGAAGCCTTTGGCGCGTTCATGGCGAAACGCAAGCCCGACTTCAGCAATTGCTGAAGTCCGCGCGGTCTGAGGGCTGCCTCAGGCCGTGTGCACTGGTGCCTGATCGTGGGCGTTGATGTGAATGAAAATAGGCTCTCTTCCGTTTCGGGTGGAGCGCTACAGTTCAAAAAAATCTGTTGACACCCCCTGAACAGGAGCCGTTCCGATGCAAGAAGCATTGTTTTG
>QLTU01000009.1 GCA_003268905.1 Acidovorax defluvii | reverse complement strand
TAGTGCGGGTTCCCGTGTGAAAGTAGGTCATCGTCAGGCTCTTACAGCCCAGCAACGCCCCCCTCTGTGATCAGAAGGGGGCGTTTCTGCTTTGGAATTGCCAAAACACACACCAAACTCAATGCCTGCCAAGCCAGCCGGCAAACGTCGTATCCGGTGAGTCTGCTTTGCACCTTATCAGCCAAGACAGCCCAGAGCTCGACTGCGGGGGCTTAAGGTCGCCAGGGCGCCAAGCCATCCAGAATTCAGGGCAACAGAATTCGGGGCAAGTGAAGGGACAGAGCAGAGCGGGCTTGGCGGCAAGGTTGCCCGCACGCATATGCTCGGGCCGTGGCCCTGTATGCGCGCAGCCAGAGGGCGCTAGGTAGCCTGCCCCATGTCTGCCTCGGTGCCGTGCACAAATACCTTCAGCTCACCCGCTCCGAACGCTTTCCAGCCCTCGTTGGTCGTCAGTGGCTCTGTTGCCACCAATTGCACCCTGTCTGAGGGGGTGGTGAGTGGCGCAAAATCAATGCAGAGGTCTTCATCGGACAGTTGGGCTACAGCAAAAGGATGCCGGCGTTCGAGGTGATAAAGGTGGGTTGAAGCGTGGGCCCACAGTGCTTCCCCATTGGACAGTAAGAAATTGAACGTTCCATGCTTTGCAATGTGTGGAGCAAGTTCGCGCAGCGTGTGTGTGAGTTCTTCAATGCTGGGCATTCCGGCATGCGATTTTGCAAGTTCTTGCAGGAGCCAACAAAATGCGTGCTCGCTGTCAGTAGTGCCTACCGGGTGAAAATGCGCATGCAATCTGGGGCGAAATTCTTTCAGATCGCCGTTGTGTGCAAAAACCCAGTAGCGTCCCCACAGTTCGCGCACGAAAGGGTGGCAGTTTTGCAGGCTCACAGGGCCTTGCGTGGCCTTGCGGATATGGGCAATCACATTAAAGCTCTTGATGGGATAGCCCCGGATCAGCTCGGCAATCGGCGAGTTCGCCGCGGGTTGATGGTCAACGAAGTGGCGCAAACCGCGGTCTTCAAAGAAAGCGATGCCCCATCCATCGGCGTGATCGGCGGTGTTGCCGCCCCGTTGGGCAAACCCCCGAAAGCTGAACGTAATGTCCGTGGGGGTATTGCTGTTCATACCAAGCAGCTGGCACATAAATAAATCCGTTGGTGTGGAGACTGAAGAAATTGGCGCTACGGTGCGTCGGTCTGTGCAGGTGCACCCCGCAACTGCCAGGCAGCAATGAGGGCGAGCAGGCAGAGCCCTGCCAGCATCAGAAAGGTTTCGCCAAATGCTGCGATGCGTGCGGCGCTGGTGGCGGCGGTCGCCAAGGAATCGCCATGCACGCCCAAACGCCATTCCAGCACGATTCCGCAAAGGCTCACGCCCGCAGCGCCCCCCAGCATGCGCACAAAGCCAATGACACTGGATCCCCGGGATATAAGTGTTTTGTCCAGGGGGCGCATGGCGCCCAGGTTGAGTGAAGGCAGGATAAAGCCCAGGCCGATGCGGCCCAGCACGGCAAACAGCACCAGCATCCAAAGTGCCGACTGCAGGCCCACCAGCATCATCAGTGCAAACGAAGCGCCCAGCAGCGCCAGGCCTGTGCTGACCAGCCAGTGGGTGGGAACCCGGTCAGCCAGTCGGCCGACCAAAGGAATGGTCATCGCAAGCACGATCCCGGAAGGCAGCATGATGGTGCCTACGTGGGAGGCCGACAGCTGCAACCCCAGTTGCATGAAGACTGGCAGCAGATAGGTGGAACCGAACAGTGCGGTGCCGTAGATGAAGGCCACCAACCTCCCCATGGCGAATTGTCGATAGCTAAAGACGCGCAGGTCCATGAGCGGCTGGAGGCCGCGCCTTGATACGCGACGCTGCCACCAAAGAAACAGCACAAAAAACAGAATTGCGCCACTCATCAAAAGGGCGGCCTGGGCGTAGGGCCCGCTGTGCATTGCCACCAGGCCGTTCAGCAGGCACAGCGTACCCAGCGTGCCCAGCATCAAGCCGCGCCAGTCCAGTGGCTCACCCCGGCGATCCGCAGGCACGCCACCGGGTGCGGTAGTGGGTACGAACTTATAGGCCAGGGCAATCGATGCAAGGCAAAACGGCACGACCATGAAGAAGATGGATCGCCAGCCAAACCAGTCGACCAGCAGCCCGCCCACGCTGGGTCCGATAGCGGGAGCCAGCACCACCCCCATCCCGAAAATGCCGCTGGCGCGTCCCTGCTCGTGGGGTTTGAACGCATACAAAATGATCACGGCGGGAATGGGCTGCACCACCCCGGCCGCCAGACCCTCGGCGACACGTGCGGCCAGCACCAGACCGAAATGCCCGGAGAGCCCACCCGCGATGCCCCCTGCCAGCAGCAGAACCATGGCACCCACATAGGTGGCGCGGTAGCCATAGCGTGACAGCAGCCACGGCGTGGTCAGCATTGACACGGTGGTAGCCACCATGAAGCCCGACGTGACCCACTGGGCACGTTCCTGGCCGAGCATGAAGTAATGGCTCATGTCCGGGATCGCCACGTTGACGATCGTGGACGACATGATGGACGCCATGGTGCCCACCATGACGGAAAGCAGCAGCAGCCAGCGGTAACGATCGCCGTAGCGCTCGCGCAGCACGGTGATCGAGCCGGGCGGCTGTGTCATGGTGCCGCGCTCAGGAACGTTCGGTCCAGAGCTTGCCGCCGGTGGCCCAGTTTTCTCGCTTCACATCGGTGATGAGGATGTCCACCATCTCGGGCGTACCTCCTAGCACCTCGACCGACACGCGGGTGATTTCTTCGACAAGTTTTTTCTTCTGTTCGACCGTGCGGCCTTCAATCATTTCGACGCAGTAGGTCGGCATGGGGGGGGGGACTCCTGGGCAAAAATCAATCATAAATGCGCGGTCTGCGGCCCGGGCGTGGTCATGTCGGCGGGGTCGGGGGTGCGGGCGCACACCGGGCAGATGCAGCGCTGGCCGCGCTCCTGCTCTGGCAGGCGGCTCAGTGCAGCCCTGGACACCGTAACCTGCAGGCACCAGCAGTCCTGCGGGTCGGCACCCGAGGCCATGGCGCATTCGTTGGGCTGGCCGCAGGCGGGGCAGGCGTTCGGGGGGGAAGAGGGCGAGGGGTTCATGAAAAGAGGGGCAGCGCGAACTTGGAGTGTAGGCCAAGGCCCGACGCAACGGCACCCGAAGCTGTTGTTGAATTTTAGATAAAAACAGGCTACAAGGCTTATAAATAAAGCGCAAGCAGCTATTTAATCAATAGCGGATGATGAAGCACCCCTCATCCCCGCAGCGGCAGCAGTGCGCCGACCGCGCGGGTCGATGGCGATCGAAGGAGGCACCCCGTGCGGAGGGGGGGGTGGAACCGCAGCAAACGCCTGACTGCAGCCTTTCGTGCAGGGAATTCCCCAGCGGTTGGACTGTTTTTTGTGCCCGAAGTCCGGCGCACCGACTGTACATTCACCGGTCACGCCGTTGATGTGCGCCCTGTCCGCCCTCCCGCGTCCACCAGCGGGACCGTCGCAGTCGCCCGGCAACGCAGAGGCGCAAAGTTCACCAGACAGTCAACCCGCCTGCGCACGATGGTGAGCACCGCTTGCCGCAGCGATGAGAGCGATGCGCACCATCGCACCCGGCGGCAAAGCCGGGGGTAAAGACAACCAAAGGGAGAGCCGTGCTGTTACTCATCGTTTTGCTTCCGCTTTTCCTGGGCACCGCTGCCACGTTGTGGCTGGGTTCGCGGTCGCGCTGGCTCACTGCGCTGACGGCCGGGGCTGTGACGGCGGCGAGTCTGGGCCTGCTGCTGGGCCACGCGCCAGCGGTGATGGCGGGCGAGGTCATCCTGAACGCCTGGGCCTGGGTGCCCGAGATCGGCCTGAACCTCACCTTCCGGCTGGACGGCCTGTCGATGATGTTTGCCGGGCTGATCCTGTTCATCGGTCTGATGATCGTCATCTACGCGCACTACTACCTGAGCCCCAAGGACTCGGTGGGCAAGTTCTACAGCGAGATGATGCTGTTCATGGCCGCCATGCTGGGCGTGGTGCTGTCAGACAACCTGTTGCTGCTGGTGGTGTTCTGGGAACTCACCAGCCTGTCTTCGTTCCTGCTGGTGGGCTACTGGAGCCACCGGGCCGACGCGCGCGCCGGAGCCCGCCAGGCGCTGGCCGTGACCGGCGGCGGCGGGCTGGCCATGCTGGGCGGCTTTGTGCTGCTGGGCCAGATCGCAGGCACCTACGAACTCAGCGCCATGCTGGGCAAGGTGGCCGCCATCCAGGCCGACCCGATGTTTGTGCCCGCGTTGTTGCTGATCCTGATCGGCGCCTTCACCAAGAGCGCGCAGTTTCCGTTCCATTTCTGGCTGCCCGACGCCATGGCCGCCCCGACGCCGGTGTCGGCCTATCTGCACTCGGCCACCATGGTGAAGGCCGGTGTGTTCCTGCTCATGCGCATGTACCCGGTGCTGGCGGGCTCGGGCTGGTTCGAGGCGATCGTGACGACCGTGGGCCTGATCACGGTGCTGTTTGCGGCCTTCATCGCCATCTTCAAGCACGACCTCAAGGGGCTGCTGGCGTACTCCACCGTGAGCCACCTGGGCCTCATCACCTTTCTGGTGGGGCTGGGCTCGCCGCTGGCGGCCGTGGCCGCAGTGTTCCACGTGCTGAACCACGCCACGTTCAAGGCATCGCTGTTCATGATCGCCGGGATCGTGGACCACGAAACCCACAGCCGCGACATGCGCAAGCTGGGCGGCCTGTGGGCGCTGATGCCCTGGACGGCCACTTTGTCCATGGTGGCGGCGGCGTCCATGGCCGGTGTTCCGTTGACCAATGGTTTTTTGTCCAAAGAGATGTTCTTCACCGAAGCGGTGGTGGGCACCACCGGCATCTGGGCCTGGCTGGTGCCTGCGGCGGTGACGCTGGCCGGCATTTGCAGCGTGGCGTATTCGCTGCGCTTTGTGCACGACACGTATTTCAACGGGCCGCTGGGCGATGTGCCCAACACCCACCCGCACGAGCCCCCGCTGGGCATGAAGCTGCCCGCCATGCTGCTGGTGGCGATGTGCATCGCGGTCGGCCTGCTGCCCGCCATCACCTTCGGCCCGCTGGTGGACGTGGCGGCCACCGCCCTGGCCGGCAAGCCGCTGCCCGAGTACCACCTGGCGATCTGGCACGGCTTCAACCTGCCGCTGCTCATGAGCGCCGTGGCCCTGGTGGCGGGCGTGGGGCTGTACCTGCTGCTGGCGGCGAACAAGCGGCTGCACCGCATGGAGTCCGAGGCCTGGTTTGGCCGTGCCACCGGGCGCCAGATTTTCGACCGCCTGATCGACGGGCTGTTTGGCCTGGCGGGGCGCATCTCGGAGCGGCTGGAAAGCGGCTCGCTGCAGCATTACCTGGCCTGGACGCTGGGCGCCGCCATTGCCGTGGTGGCGGTGACCGTGCTGGGCAGCGGCAGCCCCATGGGCACCGGGCCGCGTGAGCTGTTGCCGGCTTCGCCGCTGGCCATTGCTATCTGGCTGTTGCTGGCTGGCACCACATTGACGCTGGTGGCGACGCACCACCAGCGGTTCCAGTCGGTGGTGCTGGTGGGCGTGGTGGGGCTGGTCACGTCGCTGACCTTTGTCAGCCTGTCTGCACCCGACCTGGCGCTGACCCAGTTGTCGGTGGAGGTGGTGTCCACCGTGCTGCTGCTCATGGGACTGGCCTTGCTGCCCCAGCACTCACCGCGCGAGTCCGGCAGCCTGCGCCGCGTGCGCGACGGCGCACTGGCGCTGGCCGGGGGTGCGGGCATGTCGTGGCTGGCCTGGGTGCTGCTCACCCGCGACCACGACTCCATTTCCTGGTACTTCCTGGACAAGTCCATGCCGGTGGGCGGCGGCACCAACGTGGTCAACGTGATCCTGGTGGACTTCCGGGGCTACGACACCTTTGGTGAGATCACCGTGCTGGGCATTGCCGCCATTGGCGTGCTGGCGCTCATGGAAGGCATGCGCACGCGCCGCTCCACGGCCGACACCGATGGCCGCCGCTGGACCTTTGCCGCGCAGCCCCTGTTGCTGCGCGTGGCAGCGGCGGTGGTGTTGCCGGTGGCGCTGGTGTTCACGCTCTACATCTTCATGCGCGGCCACAACCTGCCGGGCGGCGGCTTCATTGCCGGCCTGATCACGGCCGTGGCGCTGGTGCTGCAGTTCATGTCGATGGGACAGGTCAAGGCCGAATTGCTGCTGCGCGGCCAGGGCGGGCGCCGCTTCGTGAAATGGATTGGTGCCGGTCTGGGCATTGCCGGACTCACCGGCGTGGGCGCGTTCATGTTCGGCCGCCCCTTCCTGACCAGCGCCCATGGCCACCCCCATGTGCCCCTGCTGGGCGAGCTGCCCCTGGCTTCGGCTGCGCTGTTTGACCTGGGCGTTTACCTGGTGGTGGTGGGCGCCACGCTGCTGACCATCTCGGTGCTGGGCACCGTGAGCCGCGAGAGCCCGCAACCCGCCGCCCCGCAGCCACCGGAGCCTGCTGCATGAACGCCGCAGGCCCCCGTCACCCCTCGCCCGCCGTGCGACACACCAAGGAACCCACATGAGCATGGAATTTTTGCTGGCCACCGGCATCGGCTTTGTCACGGCCTGCGCCATTTACCTGATGCTGCGCGGGCGCACCTTTCCCGTGGTGCTGGGCCTGTCGCTGCTGGGCTATGCGGTGAACGTTTTCATTTTTGCCATGGGGCGCCTGTGGTCCAACGCCCAGCCCATCCTGGTGGGTGATGGCCCCGTGGCCGACCCCTTGCCACAGGCGCTGGTGCTCACCGCCATCGTGATCGGCTTTGCCACCACCGGCTTTGTGATCGAGCTGGCCCTGCGCAGCCGCCATGAGAGCGGCAGCGACCACGTGGACGGGCACGAGCCCGGCCACGCCCCGGGTTACCGCAGCGCCGCACAGGCACCTGCGGGCAAGAGTGGAGGTCAGGCCTGATGTGGGATGTGATCTCTGCTTTCTGGCTGCAGCACGCCCCGGTGCTGTCGGTGCTGTTGCCGGTGTTCACGGCCGTGGGCCTGTTGCTGATCGGTGATTCGGCCAGCTCCGGCGGCACCGGTGCGGACAGCCGCCAGCGCTGGGGCGCACGGCTGTCCATGGCGTCGGTGTTGCTTGGCCTGTTCATGGCCGTTCAGCTGGTGCGCCACGCCAGTGGCGGCGAGCTGCTGGTGTACCAGCTGGGTGAATGGCCCGCGCCGTTTGGCATCGTGCTGGTGCTTGACCGCCTGTCGGCCCTTATGGTGCTGCTGACCTACCTGGTGGCGGTGCCGGTGCTCTGGTATGCCACCGGCGGCTGGGACACACGGGGCCGCCACTTTCATGCCCTGTTCCAGTTCCAGCTGATGGGCCTGTGCGGCGCCTTCCTGACGGGTGACCTGTTCAACCTGTTCGTGTTCTTCGAGGTGCTGCTGATCGCCTCTTACGTGCTGCTGGTGCACGGCCAGGGCCGCGAGCGCTTGCGCATGGGCGTGCACTATGTGGTACTCAACCTCGCGGCCTCGGGGCTGTTCCTGATCGGGCTGGCGCTGGTGTACGCCGTCACCGGCACGCTCAACATGACCGACGTGGCCCTGCGCGTGGGCCAGCTCACGGGCGACAGCGCCGTGCTGGCGCGGGCCGCGGCGCTGGTGCTCTTGGTGGTGTTTGGCCTGAAGGCGGCGCTGGTGCCGCTGTACTTCTGGCTGCCGGGCACCTACGCGTCGGCCAGTGCACCGGTGGCCGCGCTGTTCGCCATCATGACCAAGGTGGGCGTGTACAGCATCATCCGCGTGCACTGGGGCATTTTTGGCGCCGAGGCCGGTGAGGCCGCCTTTGCGGCCCAGGCCTGGCTGCTGCCGCTGGCCCTGACCACCAGCGTGCTCGGCGTGCTGGGTGCGCTGGCCGCGGACAGCATGGGCCGGCTGGTGGCCTACCTCAACGTGTCGTCGGTGGGCACCATTCTGGCGGGCGTGGGGCTGTACTCCCCTGAAACCCTGTCGGCTTCGCTGTACTACACGCTGCACAGCACGGTGGTGATTGCGGGCCTGTTCCTGCTGGTCGAGCTGATGGCCGCCCAGCGCGGTGAGGCACTGGACAAGCTGCGGCCTGCTGCGGCGGTGCGCGAGCCGGTGCTGCTGGGCTTGATGATGATTTTTGGCGCGGCCTCGGCCGCCGGGCTGCCGCCGTTGCCGGGCTTTCTGGGCAAGCTGATGATTCTGGAGAGCTCGTCGGGCCTGCCCGCCCAGGCCTGGGTCTGGGCGGTGGTGCTTAGCGTGGGCTTCTTCACCATCGTGGGCCTGGCGCGCGCCGGGGTCATCGTGTTCTGGCATATCCAGCCCGATGAAGGGCAGGGCAACCCCGGCTCGGGCTCCAGCGTCAAACTGTTGTCTGCCGTGTGGGCGTTCATGGCGCTCACGCTGGCCATGGCGGTGCTGGCCTCCCCCGTGAAGCGCTACACCGACGCCGCCACAGCGCAACTGGCCGACCAGGCCGCCTACGCCCGCGCCGTGCTGGGCATTACCGGCGCCCCCACCACCCGGCCCTACGACGGCCAACGCACACCGGCCGCGGCCCCCACCGAGGAGACCCGATGAACCCCAGCACCTCGCCCCCCGCCAATCCGGCGCGCAAGCCGGGCTGGCTCAGCCATCCGCTGCTGTCCCTGCTGCTGGGTGCCAGCTGGCTGGCGCTGTCGCACAGCCTGGCGCCTGTGCACCTGCTGTCGGCGTTGCTGATCGCCCTGATCGTGCCGCGCCTGCTGCACCCGTTTCTGGGCGAACACTCCAGCATCCACTGGGGGGGCGCCGTGCGGCTGACCGCCGTGGTGCTCAAGGACATTGTGCTGGCCAACATCACCGTGGCCCGGCTGGTGCTGGGCCCCCTGCCGCGCATGCAGCCCGCGTGGCTGCCCGTGCCGCTGGCCTGCGACCACCCGCGCGTGAATGCCTTGTTTGCCACCATCATCACCACCACGCCCGGCACGGTGTCGTGCGTGGTGGACGAGCAGCGCCATCTCATCCTGGTGCATGCACTGACCTGCGACGACGCGCAGGCCATGATCGACGACATGAAGACGCGCTACGAAGCGCCTTTGCTCCAGATATTCCGCCAGCAGCCACGCACCGCAGCGCCCGGCGCTGGCGCCACCACCGGGA
This sequence comes from Acidovorax defluvii, assembly GCA_003268905.1. Classification (GTDB taxonomy): domain Bacteria; phylum Pseudomonadota; class Gammaproteobacteria; order Burkholderiales; family Burkholderiaceae_C; genus Acidovorax; species Acidovorax defluvii. The sequence continues at coordinate 121,798 of QLTU01000009.1, read as the reverse complement.
GGGCCGCATGAACGCACTCGACATCGCATTGAACATCGGCGTGGCCGCCGTGACGGTGGCCGTGGTGCTGTGTGCCTGGCGCCTGCTGCGCGGGCCCGAAATGACCGACCGCCTGCTGGCACTGGACACGCTCTACATGAATGCCGTGGCGCTGATCGTGCTGCTGGGCATTCGCTGGAACACCGCGCTGCTGTTCGAGGCCGCCCTGCTGGTGGCCATGCTGGGCTTTGCCTCCACCGTGGCGCTGGCGCGCTACCTGAGCCGCGGCGACGTGGTCGAATAAACCTAGAAACCGGAGTGAACATGCACCCTCTGATCGAATGGACTGCCGCCGCGCTGATCGTGATCGCGGCCTTCTTCCTGCTGGTGGGCGCCATTGGCCTGGCCCGCCTGCCCGACTTTTTCATGCGCCTGCATGCACCCACCAAGGCATCCACGCTGGGTGTGGGCGGCGTGCTGATTGCATCGATGCTGGTGGCGTTCAGCCAGGGCCGCCCCGGCATTGCCGAGTTGCTGATCACGCTATTTGTGTTCGTCACGGCGCCGGTGTCAGCCAACCTCATGGCCCAGGCGGCGCTGCACCTGAAGCTGGCTTCGCGCGCGCCCGTGCCCTACGACGCGGTGCCCGAGCGCCGCCAGGGCTGAGCGCCATGAACAACGGCACCCGAAGGTGCCGTTGTTCATCAAAACAGCCTTCAGCCTTTGTCCATAAAGCGCTGAGAGCTATTAACTCAATAGCAATCGATCACGCCGACGCCTTGAGCTTCAGGCGCCAGGCGTGCAGCAGGGGTTCGGTGTAACCGCTGGGCTGCTCCACGCCCTTGAACACCAGATCGCAGGCGGCCTGGTAGGCCATGGATTCGGCAAAGCGGCCGTGCATGCGCTGGTAGAGCGGGTCGCCGCTGTTTTGCTGGTCCACCTTGGCGGCCATGCGCTCGAAGGTGGCGCGCACGCGGCCTTCGCTCACCACGCCATGCAGCAGCCAGTTGGCCATGTGCTGGCTGCTGATGCGCAGCGTGGCGCGGTCTTCCATCAGGCCGATGTCGTTGATATCGGGCACCTTGGAGCAGCCCACGCCCTGGTCCACCCAGCGCACCACGTAGCCCAGAATGCCCTGGGCGTTGTTGTCCAGCTCCTGCTGGATTTCCTCGTCGCTCCAGTTCGGGTTGGCCGAGACGGGAATGGTCAGCAGGCCGGTCAGCAGGTCATCGCGCAGGGCATTGGCGTCGGTCTTTTCCAGCTCGATCTGGATGTCGCTCACCTTGACCTGGTGGTAGTGCAGGGCGTGCAGCGTGGCACCCGTGGGGCTGGGCACCCAGGCGGTGTTGGCTCCGGCCTTGGGGTGGGCGATTTTCTGCTTGAGCATCTCGGCCATCAGGTCTGGCATGGCCCACATGCCCTTGCCAATCTGGGCCTTGCCGCGCAGGCCGCACGACAGGCCCACCAGCACGTTGCTCTTTTCGTAGGCCTGGATCCAGGCGCTGCTCTTCATGTCGCCCTTGCGGATCATGGGGCCGGCGTGCATGGCGGTGTGCATTTCGTCGCCCGTGCGGTCGAGGAAGCCGGTGTTGATGAAGGCCACGCGGCTCGATGCCGCAGCAATGCAGGCCTTGAGGTTGACGGAAGTGCGGCGCTCTTCGTCCATGATGCCCAGCTTGACGGTGCTGTCAGGCAAGCCCAGCAGCTTTTCCACGCGGCCAAACAGCTCGGCGGCAAAGCCCACTTCGGCGGGGCCGTGCATCTTGGGCTTGACGATGTAGACCGAGCCCTTGCGCGAGTTGCGGACGCCATTGGCGCCGTGGCCTTGCAGGTCATGCAGGGCGATGGCCGTGGTGACCACGGCGTCCATGATGCCTTCGGGGATCTCGCGTTGCTGGCCCTGGGCGTCCGTCCAGAGGATGGCCGGATTGGTCATCAGGTGGCCCACGTTGCGCAGGAACATGAGCGAGCGGCCATGCAGGCGCACTTCGCCCGCGCCGCTGGGTGCGGTATAGACGCGGTCGGGGTTCAGGCCGCGCGTGAGCTGCTTGCCGCCCTTGTCGAACGATTCGGTCAGCGTGCCCTGGAGGATGCCCAGCCAGTTGCTGTAACCCAGTACCTTGTCTTCGGCGTCCACGGCGGCCACCGAGTCTTCGAGGTCGAGGATGGTGGACAGGGCGGCTTCCAGCACCAGGTCGCTCACGCCAGCGGCATCGGTCTGGCCGATGGGGGTGCTGCGGTCGATCTGGATATCAAGATGCAAGCCGTTGTGCTGCAGCAGCACCGACGAAGGCGCAGCGGCGTTGCCCTGGTAGCCGGTGAACTGGGCGGGGTTCTTCAGGCCCGAGGTGCTGCCATTCTTCAGGGCCACCACCAGCTGGCCGGCTTCCACGCGGTAGCCGGTGGCGTCCTTGTGCGAACCGGTTGCCAGCGGCGTGCTCTGGTCCAGCACGTTGCGGGCGAACTCGATCACCTTGGCGCCGCGCACCGGGTTGTAGCCCTTGCCCTTTTCGGCGCCATCGGTCTCGGGGATGGCATCCGTGCCGTACAGCGCGTCGTACAGGCTGCCCCAGCGGGCGTTGGCTGCGTTCAGGGCATAGCGCGCATTCAGGATGGGCACCACCAGCTGGGGGCCCGCCTGGACGGCGAGCTCGTCGTCCACATTGGACGTGGTGACCTGCACGTCGACGGGCTGGGGGACCAGGTAGCCGATGGTTTCAAGAAACTTGCGGTACGCCGCCATGTCGGTGATCGGGCCGGGGTGGGCCTTGTGCCAGGAATCCAGCTCGGTCTGCAGGCGGTCACGCTCGGCCAGCAAGGCGATGTTGCGGGGGGCGAGATCGGCCACGATGGCGTCAAAGCCCTTCCAGAAGGCGCTGCTCTGCACGCCGGTGCCGGGCAAGACCTTGTCTTCCACGAAGCGGAACAGGGAGGTGGCCACTTGCAGGCCGTGAACAGAGGTGCGTGCGGTCATGGTGCGATGCCTAACGAATGAAAAATGAAGGAAGAACCAGCCAGCGGGACCGCCGGTGCGGGACATGGACAGACTGTATTGCAATTGTTTGGTGGCATAAACCCCCTGAATATCTTGAAACCAATGACTTTTAAGCAAAAGTGGTTCAATAACATGCTATATATTTAATAGCTATCAGCGCTTTTTATATATGGGCTAGATGCCATTTTTATTCATATTCTGCTGCGGGACTCTGCCCCGCTGCCTTGCGCATGTTTGTCTCCATAATCTGCGCCCATGGACAAACTCAAGGCCTTCGAATCCTTTGTGTCAGTGGCCACGCGCGGCAGTCTCACCGCTGCGGCCAAGGCCGAAGGCGTGGCGCCCGCCATCATGGGGCGGCGGCTGGATGCCCTGGAAGAGCACCTGGGCGTGAAGCTGCTGGTGCGCACCACGCGGCGCATCAGCCTCACGCACGAGGGCAGTGCATTCCTGGAGGACTGCCAGCGCCTGCTGTCCGACGTGGCGAATGCCGAGGCCAGCGTGTCGGAAGGCGGCGTCAAGGCCACGGGGCACTTGCGCATCACCGCGCCCGCAGGGTTTGGCCGCCGCCATGTGGCGCCGCTGGTGCCGCGTTTTCGGCTGGCGCACCCCGATGTGACGATCTCGCTCAACCTCAGCGACCGCGTGGTGGACCTGGCCGGCGAGGGCTTTGACTGCGCCGTGCGCGTGGGCGATCTGCCCGATTCGTCGCTGGTAAGCGTGCGCATTGCCGACAACCGCCGCCTGTGCGTGGCCACGCCCGCCTACCTGCAACGCCATGGGGTACCGCGCCACCCCAGCGAGCTGTCGGGCCATGACTGCCTCACGCTGTCGAGTGAAGCTTCGCAGACGCGCGGCTGGGCCTTTCGCATGCCGGCCCCGGACGGTGGCAGCGAGGTGGTGCACCTCAAGCCCGGCGGGCCGCTGGATTGCTCGGACGGCCAGGTGCTGCACGACTGGTGCCTGGCGGGCTATGGCATGGCATGGCGCAGCACCTGGGAGGTGGAGGCGGAAATCGCCGCCGGCCGGCTGGTGGAAGTGCTGGAGGAATATGCCGCACCGCCCAACGGCATCTACGTGGTGTTCCCCCAGCGCAAGCACATGCCGCTGCGGGTGCGCCTGTGGATTGACTTCCTCAAGCACAATTACAGCCAACCCGGTTTCTGGACCGCCGCATGACCCGCACCGCGGGGCGTTGCGAACCGTTCCCTGCCGCCGCAATTCACAAGGATCTGCAATGACTCTCGAAGCCGTATTGGCCAGCCTGCATCTGGTGGCCATCCTGACCCTGGTGGTCTTCATGTCGAGCCAGGCGGCGCTGTGCCGCATCGAATGGCTCAATGCCGCCGTGGTGGAGCGGCTGGTGCGCCTGGACGTGATCTACAACGTGACGGCGCTCGTGCTGCTGCTCACGGGCCTGGCGCGCGTGGTGTGGGGCATCAAGGGCATGTCCTGGTATGTCTCGCAGCCCCTGTTCCATGTGAAGGTCACGCTGTTCGTGGTGATGGTGCTGCTTTCCATCTGGCCCACGCTGTCGTTCCGGCGCTGGCGCAGTCAGCTGCGTGCCACCGGCGCGCTGCCGCAGGCCCGCGAGGTGGGGCAGGTGCGCCGGCTGGTCATGGTGCAGTCGCACATCCTGCCCGTGGTTGCCGTCATTGCCCTGTTCTGGGCGCGTGGCTGGTAGGCAGGCCCCGTAGTGGGTAGCGCTTTCTGCCCGATTGCGTCCCGGAACGGCCCCGCCCGCCGCGCCGATGGCACATGCGGGCTGGCGTTTGTCGCTTCAATGCCCTCGGCCGCGCAGCCGCCTGGCACCTGCCCCGTAAAATCGCCCGATGCTCTCTGTCAAACAAGATCTGCTGGCCGCGCTCGCGGCCGAGTTGGAAACCCTCACCCCCGGCGCGGGCGCCAAGGCCGCATTTGAATCGCCCAAGGTGGCCTCCCATGGAGACTTCGCCTGCACCGCGGCCATGCAGCTGGCCAAGCCACTCAAGCTCAATCCCCGCCAGGTGGCAGAGGGCCTGCGCACCGCGCTGCTTGCCACGCCGGTTTACCAGCGCTGGGTTGCCGACATCGACATCGCGGGCCCCGGCTTCATCAACATTCGCCTGAAACCAGCGGCCAAGCAGGAAATCGTGCGCGAGGTGCTGGCTGCCGGGGAGCGCTTCGGTTTCCAGGGCCCGCGCAATGCGCGCGTGCTGGTCGAATTCGTCTCTGCCAACCCCACCGGGCCGCTGCACGTCGGCCATGGCCGCCAGGCGGCCATTGGTGACGCCATCAGCAACCTGTTCGCCACGCAGGGCTGGAGCGTGCACCGCGAGTTCTATTACAACGACGCAGGCGTGCAGATTCAGACCCTGGCCCACAGCACCCAGCTGCGCGCCAAGGGCTTCAAACCCGGCGACGACTGCTGGCCCACCGACAGCGACAACCCGCTGGCCAAGAACTTCTACAACGGCGACTACATCGCCGACATTGCCGAGGCCTTCAAGGCCAAGGCCACCGTCAAGGCCGACGACCGTGAGTTCACCGCCAACGGCGACGTGGAGGACTACGACAACATCCGCCAGTTTGCCGTGGCCTACCTGCGCAACGAGCAGGACAAGGACCTGCAAGCCTTCAATCTGCACTTTGACGAGTACTACCTCGAATCCAGCCTGTACACCAGCGGCCGCGTCGAAGCCACTGTCAACAAGCTCGTGGCCAACGGCAAGACCTACGAGCAGGACGGCGCGCTGTGGCTCAAGTCCACCGACTACGGCGACGACAAGGACCGCGTCATGCGCAAGGGCGACGGCACCTACACCTACTTCGTGCCCGACGTGGCTTACCACATCGCCAAGTGGGAGCGCGGGTTCACGAAGGTCGTCAACATCCAGGGCACCGACCACCACGGCACCATCGCCCGCGTGCGCGCCGGGCTGCAGGCGGCCGATGTGGGCATTCCGCAGGGCTACCCCGACTACGTGCTGCACACCATGGTGCGCGTGGTCAAGGGCGGTGAAGAGGTCAAGATCAGCAAACGCGCGGGCAGCTACGTCACGCTGCGCGACCTGATCGAGTGGACCAGCAAGGACGCCGTGCGCTTCTTTCTGCTGAGCCGCAAGCCCGACACGGAGTACACCTTCGATGTGGATCTGGCCGTTGCACAGAACAACGACAACCCGGTGTACTACGTGCAGTACGCGCATGCGCGCATCTGCTCGGTGCTGCGGGCCTGGCAGGAGGCCGGCGGCGGCGACGTGGCCTCGCTCAAGGAGGTGGACCTGTCTCCGCTGGACGGGCCGCAGGCCCAGGCGCTGATGTTGCAACTCGCCAAATACCCCGACATGCTCACCGCTGCTGCCGAGGGCGAGGCGCCGCACGACGTCACCTTCTACTTGCGTGATTTGGCCGCCAGCTACCACAGCTACTACGACGCCGAGCGCATCCTGGTGGACGACGAAGCAGTAAAAAGGGCCCGCCTGGCACTGGTCGGTGCCACCGCGCAGGTGTTGCACAATGGCCTGGCCGTGCTGGGCGTATCGGCTCCAGCCAGAATGTAAGCAGTTACTACCATGAAGAAAAAACAGACGGGTGGCACCATCATCGGCTTCATTTTCGGAGTCCTTGTGGGCCTGGGTGCCGCACTGGTCGTGGCCGTGTATGTGACCAAGGTGCCCGTGCCATTCCTCAACAAGGGGGGTGTGCGGGGCGTGGACCAGGACGCGGCTGAAGCGCAAAAAAACAAGAACTGGGACCCGAACTCGCTGCTCACCGGCAAGGGCTCTACACAAAGCCCTGCGCGCGTGCTCACACCGGCGGCCCCGGCCAGCGCTAACGGCGCTAACGGCACGGCTCCAGCCGCCGTGGTCACCGCTGCGCGGACCCCCGCCAGCAAGCCCGCAACGGCCGATGCCAAGCCCGCAGCAAAGGTCGACACCAAACCCGCCGCCTCGGCAGACCCGCTGGGCGATCTGGCCAAGGCCAAGTCGGCGGCGGTGGATCCGTTTGATTATTTCGTGCAGGCCGGAGCGTTCCCCAACCAGGCGGGGGCCGATGCCCAGCGCGCCAAGCTGGCCATGCTGGGATGGGAAGCCCGCGTGAGCGAGCGTGAGCAGAATGGCCGCTCCGTGTACCGTGTGCGCGTGGGTCCTTTTTCCAAGCGCGACGACGCCGAGCAACTCAAGGAAAAGCTGGAAGGCGCGGGCGTAGAGTCCGCGATGGTGCGCGTACAGCGCTAAAGCAGCAAAGCCCATCAGCATTGTCTGAACTTTTTCATGGGGGGAGTGCTCACACCCCCAGACCCGAACAAGGAGTGTCCCTGTCATGAAACGCCGCGAGTTTTCCCTGTCCACCGCTTCGGTGGTTGCCGCTTCCGCCCTGACTTTGCCGCTGGCCACGCCGGCCATGGCACAGGCGCGCCAGTTCAAGGAGGGCAAGGATTACACCAGGCTCGCCAAGCCGCTGACGCCCGATGCGCCTGCTGGCAAGGTGGATGTGATCGAGTTCTTCTGGTACAGCTGCTCGCACTGCAACGCATTCGAGCCAGCGCTGGAGTCCTGGATCAAGGCCGCTCCCAAGGATCTGAGCATCCGCCGCATCCCGGTGGCGTTCAATGCCAGCTTCGTGCCACAGCAAAAGCTGTATTTCACGCTGGAAGGCATGGGCAAGCTCGATACCGTGCATGGCAAGGTATTCCGCGCCATCCACGTTGAAAAGCAAAAGCTGGCCAAGGACGATGAAATCTTCGCCTGGGTGGCCCAGCAGGGGGTGGACATCGCCAAGTTCAAGGAGATGTACAGCTCTTTCACGGTGGCCAGCCAGGTGCGTCGTGCCACGGCGCTGCAAGAGGGCTACGGCGTGGAAGGCGTGCCGTCGATGGGCGTTGCCGGCCGGTTCTATACCGATGGCACCATGGCTGGCAGCATGCAGACCGTGCTGCAGGTGGTGGAGCATCTGGCGGGCGTGGCACGCAAGGGCTGATTGCGCAACCCGCTCCCGAGAAGCCCGCGCCAGCGGGCTTTTTTATGGGCGATGGCACCGGTGCATGGCTACAATGAGTGCAAGATTCGTGCCTCATGAAAAAAAGCCTCCTCCCGATCCTGCTGCTGACCGCCCTTGCCTGCGCCCCTGGCGTGGGCCAGGCCGAAAAGGCCGACCGCAACAAACCCATGAACATCGAGGCCGATGCGTTGCGCCACGATGAACTCAAGCAAACCAGCGTCTTCACGGGCCGGGTGGTCATGACCAAGGGCTCCATCGTGCTGCGCGGGGCGCGGCTGGATGTGCGCCAGGATGCCGACGGCTACCAGTACGGCGTTGTGACGGCCGAGCCTGGCAAGCGCGCATTCTTCCGGCAAAAGCGCGACACCGTGGCGGGCGCACCCGACGAGTTCATCGAAGGCGAGAGCGAAGTCATCGAGTACGACGGCAAGGCCGACAACGTGCGCTTCATCACCCGCGCCGAGATGCGCCGCTACCGCGAATCCGTGGTGACCGACGAGCTTTCGGGCGCCGTCATTGTGTACAACAACCTCACCGACGTTTTCACGGTGGATGGCCAGAAAAAGGCGGCCGCCAGCGGGGCGGGCGATGCGCCTGCTGCGGGCGGGCGGGTGCGTGCCGTGCTGTCACCCAAAGAGCAGCCTTCCGGCGCCGCCGCTCCGGCCAATGCCGCAAGCGGGCCGGTGCTGCGTCCCAGCAACTCCCTCGGCGGCGCAAGCAAGTGAGTACCGCAACCGTGGCGGGAGGCCCTGACACCCAGGCCGGCAGCCGTCTGGAAGTCTCGCACCTCGAAAAATCCTACGGCAGCCGCAAGGTTGTCAAGGATGTGTCGCTGGTTGTGCAAAAAGGCGAGGTGGTGGGTTTGCTCGGGCCCAATGGCGCGGGCAAGACCACCTCGTTCTACATGATCGTGGGCCTGGTGCGCTGCGATGGCGGTGATATCCGCATCGATGGCCATTCGGTGGCGGACATGCCCATCCATCGGCGTTCGCGCCTGGGGCTGTCCTATCTGCCGCAAGAGGCGTCGATTTTTCGCAAGCTCAACGTCGAAGAGAACGTGCGCGCCGTGCTGGAGCTGCAGCGGGGCGATGACGGCAAGCCGCTGGGCCGGGCGCAAATCGAAGAGCGCCTCACGTCTTTGCTGCAGGAGCTGCGCGTGGACCATTTGCGCGACTCGCCGGCCCTGGCCTTGTCGGGTGGTGAGCGCCGCCGGGTCGAGATCGCCCGTGCCCTGGCCACCCAGCCCCGCTTTATCCTGCTCGATGAGCCCTTTGCCGGCATCGACCCCATCGCCGTGATCGAGATCCAGCGCATCATTGGCTTCTTGAAGGCGCGCGGCATCGGTGTGCTGATCACCGACCACAACGTGCGCGAGACGCTGGGCATCTGCGACCACGCCTTCATCATCAGCGATGGCCGCGTCCTGGCCCAGGGCACGCCGTCCGAGATCGTCGACAACGCCGAGGTCCGGCGCGTCTATCTGGGCGAACATTTCCGCATGTGATGAAACCCGGTCTTTCGCTTCGTGTTTCTCAGCACCTGTCGCTCACACCGCAGCTGCAGCAATCCATCCGGCTGTTGCAGCTGTCCACACTCGAGCTTTCGCAGGAAGTCGAGCAGATGCTCGACGAAAACCCCTTTCTCGAGCGCACGGCCGAAGAGGCGCCACGCGAAGAGTTTGGTCTCGAAGCCGCCGACACCCCCGCGCAGGCCGACGACTACAGTGCCGACGATGCTCTGTTTTCAGGAGCTACTAGCGCAAGCAGCACAAGCGCTGAGGGCCAAAATGATGCTGAAGCGCCCAGCGCCAGCGCGGACGAGCCCGACTGGAGCGGCGATGGCACCGTGGAAATGGCACCCAACGACGCCGAGTGGGGCGGCGACGCACCGGCCCGCAACCGCAACGACTCCGAGGGCGACGAGGCCGATGCCACCGAGCTGGCCCGCTCGCACGAGTCGCTCACGTCCTTCCTGCACCGCCAAGCCCTGGCGCTGCGCCTGTCCGAAATCGACCGCGCCGCGCTGCGCTTTCTGATCGAATCGCTCAACGACGACGGATACCTCGAAGAACCGCTTGAAGAGCTGGCCACAGGCCTGGCCGGCGAGGGCGATCTGGAGCAGATCGACGAGCTGGTGCACCGTTTCACCGTGGCCCAGCGCCTGCTGCAGAGCCTGGAGCCGGTGGGCGTGGGTGCACGCGACCTGGCCGAGTGCCTCACGCTGCAGCTCAAGGCAATGGCTGCCGACGAAGACAGCGCAATCGACCCCGATACCGTGCAGACCGCGCTGCGCGTGTGCCAGCAGCCGCTGGAGATGCTGGCCCGCCGCGACATCCGCCGGCTGACGCAACTGTGCGGCGATGGCGAGGAGCGCACGCGCGCTGCCATGGCGCTGATCGCCCGCCTGGAGCCGCGCCCCGGCCGCCGCTTTGCCGATGTAGAGCGCAACATCATCATTCCCGATGTCATCGTGCGCAAAGCCGGGCGCGAAGGCTCGCAGCGGGGCCGCGATGGCCAGCACAACTTCATCGTCAGCCTCAACCCCGATGTGATGCCGCGCCTGCGCGTGCACGACATCTACGCGGGCGCGCTGCGCGGCCACAAGGGCGGCGATGGCCACCAGGGCATGCAGCAGCGCCTGCAGGAGGCGCGCTGGTTCATCAAGAACATCCAGCAGCGCTTTGACACCATCTTGCGCGTCTCGCGCGCCATCGTCGAGCGGCAGAAGAACTTCTTCACCCATGGCGAGCTGGCCATGCGCCCGCTGGTGCTGCGCGACATTGCCGACGAGTTGGGCCTGCACGAGTCCACCATCAGCCGCGTGACCACGGCCAAGTACATGGCCACGCCGATCGGCACCTACGAACTGAAGTATTTCTTTGGCTCGGGCCTGGGCACCGAAACGGGTGGCAATGCATCGAGTACCGCCGTGCGCGCGCTCATCAAGCAGTTTGTGGCCGCCGAAAACCCCGCCAAACCCTTGTCCGACAGCCAGATTGCCGAGATGCTCAAGGAGCAGGGCATCGAGTGCGCGCGCCGCACCGTGGCCAAATACCGCGAGGCGCTCAAAATCGCGCCGGCCAACCTGCGCAAGGCGCTGTAGACGTTTTTGCCCGCCGAGCGCGTGGGTTGTGCGTCTGTCAGCTGCCGTTTGTCATCCCTTTGTTCTGTTTTTTATTTGTCTCTCACGCCATGGCCCGCATCGTTTTCGATCTTCCTGCCCACTTTGTCTTTTCGACCGAGATGCAGATCTACATCAGCCATGTGAACCAGGGCGGGCATCTGGACAATGCCCAACTGCTCAGCCTGGTGTCCGAGGCGCGCGTGCGCTTTTTCCAGGCGCAGGGCTATCCCGAGGCGGATGTGGGTGGCCTGGCCATCGTGGTGGGCGACATCGTGGCGCAGTACAAGTCCGAGGGCTTTCATGGCGAGACCATGCGTGTGGAGATGACTCCCGCCGATTTCAACCCCTACGGCTTTGACCTGGTGTTTCGCATGACCGAAAAATCGCAGGGCCGCGAAGTGGCACGCGGCAAGACCGGCATCGTCTTCATCAACAAGTCCGATCGCAAGGTGGCGCTGCTGCCCGCACACATCCGCGCGCTGCTCAGCCGCCCACCTGTTTCTGCCGCCCAGCCGTAGGCGCGTATCCTTTTCCCCTGTCTATGAACCAACTCCAACTTTTCCTGCCGTGTGCCGCCGGTGTCGAGAGCTATCTGGCCGACGAAGTGCACGCCATCACCGGCCTCACGGGGCAAGACCTGCTCACGGGGCGGGGCGGCGTGCTGCTGCGCGCCTCGTGGCGCGATGCGCTGCTGCTCAACCTGCACAGCCGCCTGGCCCAGCGCGTGCTGGTGCAGCTGGCACACCGCCCCTACCGCTCTGAAAACGACCTGTATGCCGCCGCCAGCGACGTGGCCTGGGAGATCTGGTTCACCACGCGCCAGACCTTCAAGGTCGAGGTGACGGCCCAGCACAGCCCGCTGCAAAGCCTCAATTTCGCGGGCCTCAAGGTCAAGGATGCCGTGGCCGATCGCTTTCGCGCCAAGAGCGGCGTGCGCCCCGACGTGAACACGCAGTGGCCCGATGTGCGCATCCACCTGCACCTGACCACCGACGAAGCCACGATCTACATCGACACCAGCGGCGAGCCGCTGTTCAAGCGCGGCTGGCGCGAGGACAAGGGCGACGCCCCGCTGAAAGAAACCCTCGCCGCCGCCATGATTGCCGCCAGTGGCTGGGACCCCCTGGGCGACAACCCCCAGCCGCTGTACGACCCCTGCTGCGGCAGCGGCACCATCGCCATCGAGGCCGCACAGATCGCCTGCCGCATCCCGGCGGGCATGCTGCGCCGCTTTGCGTTCGAGAAGCTGCTGCCGTTCCAGGCGCATGTTTGGACTGCTATTAAAAACGAAGCTGAAGGCGCAATACAGAAAAGCGCTGTGCCCATATTTGGCAGCGATGTAGCCCACCGCATGGTCGATTTTGCCCAGCGCAATGCCGAGCGCGCGGGCGTGGCCGATGCCGTGCAGCTGCGCGGCGGCGATGCCCTGCAGCGCATGCCGCCCTGCGAGCAGCCCGGCGTGATGCTGCTCAACCCACCCTATGGCGAGCGCATTGCCGCTGCCGGCACAGCGGGCCGCAACGCCAGCGAGCGCGCCGCCGACCGCGCCCAGGGCCTGGCCGTGGGCCGCGAAGAAGCGCACACCGACGATGGTGGCGAGTTCTTCAGCCAGCTGGCCGCGCACTGGAAGAAGAACTACGCCGGCTGGCAGGCCTGGATGCTCACCCCCGACCTCAAGCTGCCCGGCAAGATGCGCCTGAAAGAATCGCGCCGCGTGCCCATGTGGAACGGCCCCATCGAGTGCCGCTTGTTCCGCTTCGACATGGTCAAGGGCTCGGTGCGCGCGCCGCGTGGTGATGGTGCGGCCCCGTCGGCGCCAGCGCCCAAGGCCCATGGCGGCTAGGCCTGCACGCCATGTGCTGGCGCTGCCCGAATGCGGCGCACCCGGCGATGGCGGTGCCAACGCGCGCGCGCTGGTGCTGGACACCAACATCGTGCTCGACCTGCTGGTGTTTGCCGACGCGGCCATGGCGCCCGTGCGCACGCTGCTCGACGCCCAGCGGCTGTGCTGGGTGGCCACGCCACCCATGCGCGACGAACTCGCGCGCGTGCTGGCCTATCCGCAGATCGTGCCGCGCCTGGCGTTTTATGGGCTGACCGCCGGTGCGCTGCTGCAGTCCTATGAAGCCCAGGTGCGCTGGGTGGATGTGGCGCCGCGCATTTCGGCCGTGTGCAAGGATGCCGACGACCAGCATTTCATCGACCTGGCCGTAGCCCACCGCGCCATCCTGCTCAGCAAGGACAAGGCGGTTCTTTGCATGCAAAAAAGGCTGCTAGCCCTTGGTGCGCAAGCGGCAACAGCTATAGTTTTTGAGGCAGATGGGTGGGCCGGGGTGTCGCCGGTGGGTGCAGCCACCACGCCCTTGGCCGTGCTGGCGGCTTGACTTTTTGCCTTGGCGGGCGGCTACACTGACCGCCTTTGCAAGGGGCCGCGGGCAGCATCCAAGCCCAAAGGCCCCGCTGACTGGAGCCCCGCTATGAACACCCCCCACCAAGAACCCTCGGACGCCGCCGCCGCATCCGCATCTGCCGCACCGGCCCTGGGCCCCGACGAACTCGACGAGATCGACACGCTGCTGGACGACCTGCGCACGCGGGGCGAAGAGATTCCGCAGTGGGAGTTTTGCGATGGTTTCCTCACGGCGCTGATCTGCAGCCGCCGCCCCATCCCGCCATCGGAATACCTGCCCATGCTGCTGGGCGATGGCGCAGCGATCGATCTGGCCGAAGACGAGCCGCTGCCGCTGCTGCCGGCGTTTGCCGATGCCGCCCAGCAGGCGCGGTTCATTGAGCTGTGGATGCTGCGCTGGAACGAGGTCGAGGCGCAGCTCGACGCCCCGGTCGAAAAGCTGGACGACGACCGCACCTTTCAGCCCGAAGCCATGGACATGCGCGGCGCCGTGGCCAGCTTGCCTGAAGACCAGCGCGCCGAAATGGCCGGGCAGGAAATCCCCTCGTTTGGCCAGGTGTGGGCACTGGGCTTCATGTTTGCCGTGGAAAACTGGCCCGAGGACTGGGCCGCCCCACGCGACAAGGAAGCCGCCAAGTGGCTTGACGATGCCCTGGACAGCATCGTCGCCCTGACCGAGGACGACACCGGCAAGCCCGAGGTCTGCATGTTCAGCGAAGACGGCCCACCCAGCACCAGCCAGGTGCGCGTGGAAGCCTTCGGCGAAGCCATCTGGGCCGTGTACGACCTGCGCCAGCTGTGGAAAAGCCTGGGCCCGCGCATCGAAACCGTGCGCAAGTTGGCCGAACCTGGTCGCAATGAGCCTTGCTGGTGCGGCAGCGGCAAGAAGTTCAAGAAGTGCCACGGCGCGTAAACGGCTGCTCCTGAAAAAGGAGCTTCTAGCGCTTTGCAGGCAAGGGCTGGAGGCTGATTTGGCCTGAATATTTACATGTCTCAGGCTCTCTCCCCAATCCGTTCGGGCTGAGCCTGTCGAAGCCAGGGCGCCCTTTGCCAGCACCCCTTCGACAGGCTCAGGGCGAACGGGTCTATCTGAGGCAAGCACCTAATCAGGTGTTTTGGCTTGAATTTTGACGGAAGGCGCGCGGGCCGCTACGCCAGCAGCGCCTGCAGCCGCGCCAGCGCATGGCGCACCGTGGCAGCGCGCACGGCGGCGCGGTCGCCCGCAAAGTGCTGCACCTGGCTGTGCGTTTGCCCGGCCACGCACCAGCCAAACCACACCATGCCCACGGGCTTGTCGGCACTGCCGCCCGTGGGGCCAGCGACACCGGTGACGGCCACGGCCACCTGGGCGTGCGCGTGCGCCACCGCGCCTTCTGCCATGGCGCGTGCCACGGGCTCGCTGACGGCGCCGTGCTGCGCAATCAGCGCGGCGGGCACGCCCAGCAGCTCGGTCTTGGCAGCGTTGGAATAGGTGACGAAGCCGCGCTCGAACCACTGGCTGGAGCCTGCCAGGTCGGTGCAGGCGGCGGCGATCATGCCGCCAGTGCAGCTTTCGGCGGTGGCCAGCATCCAGCCGCGCGTGAGCAGTTGGGCAGAAATTTGAATCAAAATAGCCTCTAGCCCTTTACCATCAAGCGCCAGCAGCTCTTCTTTTGATAGTGATGGGGCGGTCACCAGAAGAACCTCCACACCGCAATGACCAGCAGTGTGCAAAACGCCGCCACAAAGTCGTCGAACAAAATGCCCCAGCCGCCCCGCCAGCCAAAGCCCTTGAACAGCTGGTCGGCCCAGCCCACGGGCCCGGGCTTGGCGGCATCAAAGTAGCGAAACAGGGCAAACGCCACGGCCTGGCCCCACAACCCCATGGGCATGGCCAGCCACAGCACCAGCCAGAAGGCCACGACCTCGTCCCAGACGATGCTGCCGGGGTCGGACACGCCCATGTGCCGCGCGGTGATGGTGCAGGCCCACCAGCCCACCACCGTGCCCGCGCCGATCAGCAGGCCCATTTGCTGCGGGTCCAGCCAGTGCTGCAGCACCAGAAACGCCAGCCAGGCCCACAGGGTGCCCACGGTGCCCGGCGCCTTGGGGCTCAGGCCCGCGCCAAAGCCCAGTGCAAGGCAGTGCGCCGGGTGCTGCAGCATGAAAGCGGCAGTGGGCCGACGCGGCGGTGGCGGTGTGCCGGGGGCGCGCGGCGTGGCATCGGTCACATCGACCGTGTCGCGGGGGGCGCCAGATGGGGTGGGAATCACGCGGGAACCTTGGGGCGTTGCATCAGGAAGGGGAATGCTAGCAGCCGCATCCTCCGCACGGGTGGCGGGCCCAACGGCCCCCACTTATGCCTGCGGCGCGCTTATGCGGACGCCGCAGGCTGTGTGCCGGCGGGCGCGTGCGCAGGCAGGCGCACCAGCAGCACCGGCACCGGAGATGTGCGTGCAATCTGCTCGGCATCGCTGCCCAGGAACATGCGCGCCAGGCCTCGCCGCCCCTGGGTGCCCAGCACGATCAGGCGGGCGCCCCACTGCCGGGCTTCGTCGATCACGAGCGTTGCCACCTGGGCGTCCAGGTTTTCCAGCAGGCGGGTTTCGGCCTGGATGCCTTGCGCGGTAAGCTGATCGCAGGCCGTGCGCAACATGGTCTCGGCGCACTTCATGGCGGCGGGAAGGAAGTCGCTCCGGTAGACCTCGGGGCGCACAAAACCGACCGCATGCGTCAGCGGGTCGATGATGTGCAGCAGGCGCACCTGCGCCCCCAGTTTCAGCGCCAGGCCGGCGGCTTCTTTCAGGGCTTGTTCAGAGGTCGGGCTGCCGTCGAAGGGAACCAGGATTTTTTCGTACATGGGGAACTCTTGGCGAAAGTGAAAGGGTGAACTCATTGGCCGGGCAAGCCGACCAGCGCCAGGGTGCGCCAGGCGGCGATCCATTCTTCATTGGTGGGCTCTACAGCCACCTGCACGCGGCTGGCGGCGGGCGAAATGACGGGTGCGTTCAGCGCGTTGGCGTCGGCATCCAGCGCCACGCCCAGGAAGGCCAGTTCGCGGCAGATGCGTTCGCGGATGGCGGCATTGTGCTCGCCAATGCCGGCGGTGAAGACCAGCATGTTCAGCCCTCCCAGCACGGCGGTCATGGCGCCGATCTCGCGCACGATGCGCCGCACATACAGGGCCAGCGCGGCCTGCACGCGTTCGTTGCCGGCTTCCTGCTGCAGCAGCACGCGCGGGTCGGACGACACGCCCGACAGGCCCAGCAGCCCCGACTCGTGATACAGCACATGGCCCACCTGTGCGAGCGTGAGCTTTTCGATCTCCATCAGGTACAGCACGGCCCCGGGGTCGAGCGCGCCGCAGCGCGTGCCCATCATCAGCCCGTCGAGCGCCGAAAATCCCATGGTGGTGGCCACGCTGCGCAGGCCCTGCATGGCGCACAGGCTGGCACCGCTGCCCAGGTGGGCCACGATGGTGCGGCCGCGCGCGGCATCGCCATGGCGCTCGGCCAGCGCGACCGACATGAACTCGTATGACAGGCCATGAAAGCCATAGCGGCGCAGGCCGCGCTCCCACGCGTCGTAGGGCAGGGGCAGCATTTTCTCGACATCGGGCAGCGTGTGGTGGAAGGCCGTGTCAAAACAGGCCACCTGGGGCAGGCCGGGCGCGGTGGCCAGCAGCGTCTCGATGGCTTCCAGCGCGAACGGCTGGTGCAGGGGCGCCAGCGGGATGTAGGTCTTGAGGTCGGCCAGCACGGCGGCGTCCACGCGCACCGGGTCGAAGTATTTGGCGCCGCCATGCACCACGCGGTGCGCCACGGCGGCGATGCGGTGGCTGCCCAGGCGGGCCAGAACGCGCGTGCGGATGTGCACCAGCGCGGCATGGTAGGGCTGGGCGCTGTCCAGCGTCACCGGGCCGGGCACGGTGCCGGTTTCGCCAAAGGTGGGCGCGGGGCCGGTGATGCCTTCGACCTTGCCGTTCCACAAAGGTTGGCGCGGCAGCGGCTGCACGCCGGCGTCGAACAGCGCGAACTTGATGCTGGACGAGCCGCAGTTCAGGACTAGGACTAGATCGCTCATAGCGGCGCCTCCTGGTAGTGGTGCGCCAGCAGCACGGCCACGGCGCAGGACGCCAGGCGGGTGTCGCGCGCGTCGGCGCGGCTGGTCAGCACGATGGGCACGCGCGCGCCGAGCACGATGCCGGCGCTGGCGGCGTCGCCCAGGTATTCGAGCTGCTTGGCCAGCATGTTGCCGCTCTCCAGGTCGGGCACCACCAGGATGTCGGCGCGGCCCGCCACCTCGGAGACGATGCCCTTGGTGCGCGCGGCGGCGATCGACACCGCGTTGTCAAACGCCAGCGGCCCGTCCAGCAGGCCGCCGGTGATCTGCCCGCGGTCGGCCATCTTGCACAGCGCGGCTGCGTCCAGCGTGGCGGGCATGGTGGCGGTCACGGTCTCCACCGCCGCCAGGATGGCCACGCGCGGCTCGGCCACGCCGATGGCGTGCGCCAGGTCGATGGCGTTGCGCACGATGTCGGCCTTGTCGTCCAGCGTGGGCGCAATGTTGATGGCGGCGTCGGTGATGATGAACGGGCGCGGGTAGGCCGGCGTCTGCATCAGGAAGCAGTGGCTCACGCGCCGCTTGGTGCGCAGCCCGCCCTGCGATGCCACCACCGCGGCCATCAGCTCGTCGGTGTGCAGGCTGCCCTTCATCAGCGCCTGCACCCGGCCCTCCAGCACCAGCGCCACGGCGCGCGCGGCCGCCGCGTGGCTGTGCGGCACGTCCTCGATGGCGATGCCGGCCAGATCCAGGCCGGCCTCCTGCGCCACGGCCAGCAGGCGTGCGCGCGGGGCCACCAGCACCGGCTCGATCAGGCCGGCGGCGTAGGCGTCCATGGCGCCGCCCAGGCTCAGCGCGTCGCAGGGGTGGACCACGGCCACGCGCAGCCGGCCCAGCGGGCGCACATGTTCGAGCAGGCGCTCCATGCCGTCCTGGCCCACGCTCATGCGTACCTCGGGCAGGGTGGTGCGTGGGCGCTCGATGTGCTCGGTCGGGGCCACCACCTCGGCCTCGCCGCTGATGACGGCGGTGCCGTCCTGGTTCACGCAGCTGCAGGCCAGCGTCAGGTGCTTCTTGGCCTCGTTGCGCGCGCTCACGGTAACGCTGATGCGCAGGCGGTCGCCCACGCGCACGGGCGCCAGGAACTTGAGCGTTTGCCCCAGGTAGATGGTGCCCGGGCCGGGCAGGCGCGTGCCCAGCACGGCCGAGATCAGCGCCCCGCCCAGCATGCCGTGGGCGATGACGCCGTGAAAGCGCGTGGACGCGGCGTAGTCCGCGTCCAGGTGCTGCGGGTTCACGTCGCCCGAGAGCACGGCAAACAGCTGGATGTCCTCGGTGCTGAGCGTGCGCTCTATGGTGGCGCTGTCGCCGATGGCGAGCTCGTCGAAGGTGCGGTTGCGCACCGTGGCGAGGTCGTCGTGCGGCGCGGCCTGGGCGGTTGGGGGGGCAATGTCCGGCATGGAGCTCCTCTGGGTGAATGGCAGGATTGA
Organism: Acidovorax defluvii; assembly: GCA_003268905.1. Taxonomy (GTDB): domain Bacteria; phylum Pseudomonadota; class Gammaproteobacteria; order Burkholderiales; family Burkholderiaceae_C; genus Acidovorax; species Acidovorax defluvii. Next base: position 102,777 of record QLTU01000009.1, on the reverse strand, counting down.
ACGGATCAGGCCATCTGGCTGATGGTCTTGCGAAAGCGCGCCAGCGACAGGCCGAACAGCACGGAGCCAATGGCCAGCAGCGCCAGGAACTGCGGCCACACCACGCTGAGGCCAGCGCCGCGGTACAGGATGGCCTGGGCCAGCTGGACGAAGTGCGTGGTGGGGGCGAACAGCATGATGTTCTGCACCAGCTCGGGCATGCTCTCGCGCGGCGTCATGCCGCCCGACAGCATTTGCAGCGGCAGCAGCGTGAGCACCATCAGCAGGCCGAACTGCGGCATGCTGCGCGCCAGCGTCGCCAGGTAGATGCCCATGGAGGTGGTGGCGAACAGGCACAGCGCCGAGCCCGCCAGGAACAGCGGCACCGAGCCGTCGATGGGCACCTTCAGCAGGCCGCGCACCACGAACTGCAGCGACAGAGCGGCGGCCAGCAGCACCACCGCGCCCATGGACCAGACCTTGGCCAGCATGATCTCGGTGGGCGTGACGGGCATGACCAGCAAGTGCTCGATGGTGCCATGCTCGCGCTCGCGGATCAGGGCCGCGCCGGTCAGGATGATGGACAGCATGGTCACGTTGTTGATGATCTGCATCAGCGAGCCAAACCAGGTCTTGTTCAGTTCCGGGTTGAAGCGTGCGCGCAGCGACAGCTCCACCGGCAGTACGGTGGTGGTGCGGTAGCGTTGGGTGAATTCGTTGATCTCGCCCTGCACGATCTGCTGCACGTAGCCGCTGCCCGTGAAGGCCTGGCTCATGCGTGTGGCGTCCACGTTCAGCTGCAGCGCGGCCGCGCGGCCACTCAGCACGTCGCGCTGCAGGCCCGAGGGGATGCGCAGCACGAAGGTGTAGCGGCCGGAGTCCATGCCGGCGTCCATCTCCTCGGGGGAGATCAGCTGCGGCGTGCCGAACTGCGGCGGATAGAAGGCCGAGATGATGCGCCCCGAGAGGTTGGAGGCGTCTTCGTCCACCACCGCGATGGCGGCGTTGTGCAGCGTCTCGGGCATGGCCGTGGCAGCGGTATAGACCGAGGCCGTGAAGGTATAGACGATGAGCACCAGCATGACCGGGTCGCGCAGCAGGCTCCACAGTTCCTTGACGCCCAGGCGGTAGATGTTGGCAAGATGGCGCGGCATCACTGATCCTGCTTTTTCAGAAGAATGATGGCGACGCCAATGATCACCGGCACCGAGAGCAGCAACGGCCAGAACTGCGAATGCAGGTCGGACATATAAAGCGCCTTACTGAACACGCCCCGGCTGATGGAGAACATGTAGGTCGCGGGGTAGATGTCGCCGATGAACCGTCCCGCCCCCTGTAGCGAATCTACGGGATCCGTCAGCCCGGCGAACTGCGTGGCCGGAATCAGCGTGCCAATCATGGCGAAGAACATCGCGGCGATCTGGCTGCGCGTCACGGCCGAGGCCAGCAGCCCCATGCCGGTGGCCGAGAAACTGAAGATCAGTGCCGCCAGCGCCAGCGTGAAGAAGCTGCCGGTCATGGGCACGCCAAAGACGGTGACGGCCAGCAGGCACATCAGCAGGAAGTTCAGCATCGCCAGCGCCACGTAGGGCAGCTGCTTGCCGAGCAGGAACTCGGTGCGCGTCACCGGCGTGACGTACAGGTTGATGATCGAGCCCATCTCCTTCTCGCGCACTACCGCCAGCGCGGTGAGCATCGCCGGCAGCATCATCAGCAACAGCGGAATCACGGCCGGCACCATGGCCGGCAGGCTCTTGACGTCGGGGTTGTAGCGAAAGCGCGTCTCCATGGCCACCGTGGCGCCGGTGGCCATGCCGCGGGCGCGCGCCTGCTCGCCGAGCCATTGCAGGTGCATGCCCTGCACATAGCCGCGCACGGTCTCGGCACGGGTGGGCATGGCGCCGTCGATCCAGGCGCCCACCTCCACCGGGCGGCCGCGCGTCGCGTCGCGGCCGAAGCCGGGCGGAATCTCGATGGCCAGAGCCAGTTCGCCGCTGCGCATGCGCCGCTCCATGTCGGCGTCATCGACGATCGGCGGCTGCTCCAGAAAGTAGCGCGAGCCCGCCAGGTTCAGGGCGTAGTTCTGGCTCAGCGTGCTCTGGTCGCGGTCCAGCACCGCGTAGCGCAGGTCTTGCACGTCCATGCTGATGCCAAAGCCCATGATGAACATCAGGATCAGCGAGCCGCCCAGGGCCAGCGTGGCGCGCACCGGGTCGCGCTGCAGCTCCAGCGTCTCGCGCCACAGGTAGCTCCACAGGCGCTGCAGCGAAAAGCCCGATGGCCTCGCATGCTCGGCGCTGACCGGGGCTGCGGCCGGTGCGGCGGCGGCGGGCGCTGCATCCGGTGCGGCGCCGCCGCCGGCCTCCACCAGGTAGCCGATGAAGGCCTCTTCGAGGCTGCTGGCGCCGCGCTTGGCCACCAGGCGGGCGGGCGCGTCGCTGTCGAGCACCTTGCCGGCGTGCATCATCGACATGCGGTCGCAGCGCTCGGCCTCGTTCATGAAGTGGGTGGAGATGAAGATCGTGACCTTGTCGCGGCGCGACAGCTCGACCAGCAGGCGCCAGAAGTTGTCGCGCGCCACCGGGTCCACGCCCGAGGTCGGCTCGTCGAGGATGAGCAGGTCCGGCTTGTGCACCATGGCCACCGCCAGCGACAGCCGCTGGCGCATGCCCAGCGGCAGGCTTTCGGGCAGGCTGTCCAGCGCCCCTACCAAGTCGAAGCGCTGCACCATCTCGGCCACGCGCTGCTCCACCTCGGTCTCGGGCACATGGAACAGGCGCGCGTGCAGCACCAGGTTTTGCCGCACCGTCAGCTCGCCGTAGAGCGAGAAGGCCTGCGACATGTAGCCCACGCGCTGGCGCGTGGCGATGTTCTTCGGGTCCACCTCCTGGCCGAACAGCCAGGCCTGGCCGGCGCTGGCCTCCAGCAGGCCGGTCAGCATCTTCATGGTGGTGGATTTGCCGCAGCCGTTGGAGCCGAGAAAGCCGAAAATTTCGCCGCGCCGTATGCGCAGGCTCACACTGTCCACGGCGGTGAAGTCGCCAAAACGCATGGTCAGGCCCTGGGCCTCGATGGCGATGTCGTCGGCACCGCCGTCCGGCAGCGGCGGTATCTCCACCGGCGCATAGCCGCGTTTTTTCTCTTCGGGCAGCAGGGCGATGAAAGCGCCTTCGAGCGAGCTGCTCGCGGTGCGCGCCAACAGCTCGGCCGGCGTGCCGGTGGCCAGCACCTGGCCCTCGTCCATCACCACCAGCCAGTCGAAGCCCTGCGCCTCGTCCATGTAGGCGGTGGCGACGATCACGCTCATCTGCGGGCGGTCCTGGCGGATGCGCTTGATCAAATCCCAGAACTGCGCGCGCGCCAGCGGATCGACCCCGGTTGTGGGCTCGTCCAGGATCAACAGGTCGGGGTCGTGGATCAGGGCGCAGCACAGGCCCAGCTTCTGCTTCATGCCGCCCGAGAGCTTGCCCGCCGGACGCCCCAGGAAAGGGGTCATCCCGGTGCTGCCCGTGAGGTCGTCGATGCGGCGGCGCCGCTCGGCGGCGTCGTGCCCGAACAGGCGCGCAAAGAACTGCAGGTTTTCCTCCACCGACAGCGTCGGGTACAGGTTCTTGCCCAGGCCCTGCGGCATGTAGGCGATGCGCGGGCAGACCGTGCTGCGGTGCTGCTTGCTGGCCATGTCGCCGCCCAGGGCATGCACGCTGCCCTGCTGCACGGCGCGCGCGCCGGCCACCAGCGACAGCAGGCTGGACTTGCCCACGCCGTCGGGACCGATCAGGCCGACCATGCGGCCGGCCGGAATGTCCAGATCCACGCTGTCCAGCGCCAGCGTCTTGCCGTAGTGCAGCGCCACGGCCTGCAGGCGCACGACGGGTTCAAGTGTTTCAGTGGCCACGCGGCGTCACTCCGGCAGGCGCGTGTCGAGGTTGGCGGGCCAGGGCTCTTGCGCGTCCAGCTTGACCCAGGCCACGCCGGGCAGCCCGGTCTTGACCTGGCGCAGGTGCTTTTGCAGCAGCTGCGGGTCGATCTGCGCCCTGATGCGGAACATCAGCTTCTGCCGCTCGCTCTGCGTCTCCACCGTCTTGGGCGTGAACTGCGCGGTGCTGGCGACAAAGCTCACCTTGGCCGGAATCGCATACTGCGGCGCCGCATCGAGCACGATGCGCACATCGCTGCCCAGGGCCACGCGGCCGGCCACGGTCTCGGGCAGGAAGAAGGTCATATAGACGTCCGACAGATCCACCAGGTTCAGCACCTTGCCGCCCGCGCCCAGCACCTCGCCGGGCTGCGCCAGGCGGTACTGCACGCGGCCACCGCGCGGCGCGGTGAGGGCGCTGTCGTCGATGTCGGCCTTGGCGCGCGCCACGGTGGCCTCGGCGGCGGCGACGGTGGCGCGCGCGCCCGAGACCTGGGTGCGGGCGGCGTCAATGGCTGCCTGCGCGGCACGAACCTGCGCCTGGGCGGCGGCCACGGCCGCCTGGCTGCTGCGCTCGCGCGCGCGGTCGTCATCGACCTCCTGGTCGGATGCGGCGCCCTCGCTCACCAGCGTTTGCGAGCGCGCCAGGCGCCGCCGGGCGGCGTCGAACTCGCTTTGGCGCTGCGCCACCACGGCCTGGGCGGCCTGCTTGTCGCTTTCGCGCACCGCCACCTGCGCCTGGGCGCTGGCCAGGGCGGCCACGGACTGCTGCTGGCGCGCGCTGGCTTCGGCATGCACGGCTTCGAGCGTGTCGAGCTGCATGTGCGCCAGCAGCTGGCCGGCGCTGACGAAGTCGCCTTCCTGCACCAGGATGTCCTGCACGCGCCCGCCCAGCTTGGCAGCCACGTCCACCTCGGTGGCTTCGATGCGGCCATTGCCGCTGACGAAGTGCTCGCCCGGGCCGGTGGCGCGCATCTGCGTCCAGGCGTAGATGCCGGCGGCCAGTGCGGCGGCCACGATGGCGAGAGGAATCAAACGGTTCTTGGGCGGGGATTTCATGGTGTGTCGGGCTTGTGGGGTTCGGTAGGCGGGGTGGCGGGCGCGAGGGCGCCGCCGCCCAGCGCGGCGTACAGGCTGACCTGGCTGGACAGCAGGGCACGGTGCACCTGCACCGCCTGCTGCTGGGCCACGAGCAGGTCGCGCTGCGCGTCCAGCACGTCCAGGAAGGCGGCGGCGCCGTGGTCGTAGCGCAGCTGGGACAGGCGCGCGCGTTCGGTCTGCACGGCCAGGGCCTGCTGGGCGATGCTGCGCTGGCGTGCCAGCCACTGCTGCCCGGCCAGCGCGTCCGAGACGTCGCGGAAGGCCTGCTGCACGGTTTGCTCGTAGTTCGCCACGGCCAGGTCGCGGCGCACCTCGGCCAGGGCCAGGCTGTTCTTCAGGCGCCCGCCGTTGAAGATCGGCAGCGAGAGGCTGGGCGAGAACGTCCAGGCCGTGCTACCGCCGTCGAACAGGCCACCCAGCTCGGCGCTGGCGCTGCCCAGCGAGCCCGTGAGCGCAATGCGCGGGAAGAAGGCCGCGCGCGCGGCGCCGATCTGCGCGTTGGCCGCGCGCAGCTGGTGCTCGGCGGCCACGATGTCGGGCCGCTGGGCCAGCAGATCCGAGGGCAGGCCGGCGCGCAGGCGCGGCATGTGCTGCGCGTCCAGGCGGCCGGCGGCCGGCGCCAGCGCCACGGGCGCACCCACCAGCAGATCCAGCGCATGGGCCTGCTGGGCGCGTGCCAGCTCCAGCTGCGCCACCAGGGCCTGGGCCTGGGTCAGCAGTGTCTGCATCTGGGTCAGGTGCAGGCGCGAGTCGGAGCCGGCCTCCACGCGGCGCGTGGAGATGCGCAGGCTCTCCTCGCGGCTGGCGCGGCTTTGTTCGGCCAGCGCCAGGCGCTCATCGAGCTCGCGCAGCGCCAGGTAGCTGTTGGCCACCTGGGCCACCAGGCTCACGGTGACGGCGTGGCGCGCCGCGTCGCTGGCCAGGTAGTTCTCCAGCGCCGCGTCGCGCAGGCTGCGCACGCGGCCCCAGAAGTCGAGCTCCCAGCTGGCCAGGCCCAGGCCCGCCTGGTACTGGCTGCCCACCACGGGCTGGCCCGTCAGGTTCAGGTCGCCGGGCACGCGCGTGCGCTCCATGCCGGCCTGCGCGCCCACGGTGGGCAGCAGATCGGCGCGCTGGATGCCATACAGGGCGCGGGCCTCGTCCACGCGCAGCGCGGTGGCGCGCAGCTCGCGGCTGTGCGCCAGCGCCTGCTCGATCAGTGCCTGCAGGCTCGGGTCGTTGAAGTAATCGCGCCAGCCGGTGCCTGCGGCGGCAACCGCGGCCGCGTCCGTGTCCGGCGCGGCATAGCGCGCCGGCACGGGCAGCGCCGGGGTCTCATGGGGCGGGGCCATGGAGGCGCAGCCCGCGAGCGCCAGCGCGGCTGCCGCCAGGGCAAGGGCCAGGCGGCGCGGCGCGAAAGGAGGGTGGAGGCGGGGAGACATGGGACTGCTTTCAGCCAAGAATGTGAAAGCCTGCATCGACATACAGCGTGCTGCCGGTCATCGAGCGGGAGGCATCGCTGGCCATGAAGGTGCACAGCGCGCCCACGTCTTCAATGCTCACCAGGCGCCGCAGCGGTGCGCGTTGGGCGGCGTCGGCCAGCAGCTGGTCGAAGTGCTGTATGCCCGAGGCCGCGCGCGTGGCCAGCGGCCCGGGCGATATGGCGTTCACGCGGATGCCTTGCGGGCCCAGCTCGCTGGCCAGGTAGCGCACGCTCGATTCCAGCGCGGCCTTCACCGGGCCCATCAGGCCGTAGTTGGAGATGACCTCCTCGGCGCCAAGATAGCTCATGGCCAGCAGGCTGCCGCCCTCCTGCATCAGCGGCTCCGCCAGCCGGGCCATGCGGGCGAAGGAGTGGCAGGAGATGTCCATGGCGCGCGCGAACCCTTCGCGCGAGCTGTCGGCCACGCGGCCATGCAGGTCGGCGGCGGGGGCAAAGGCAATCGAGTGCAGCAAGAAGTCCAGCCGCCCCCAGCGCGCGCCCAGGGCGTCGAAGACGGCTTCCATCTGCCCGTCCTGCTCCACGTCCAGGGGCAGCTGGATGGGGGCCTGCAGCTGCTCTGCCAGCGGCTCGACGTAGGGGCGGGCCTTCTCGTTCAGCCAGGTGACGGCCAGCTCGGCCCCAGCGGCGCGGAAGGCGCGCGCGCAGCCCCAGGCAATGCTGTCCTCGTTGGCAATGCCGACGACCAGCCCCTTTTTGCCGTGCAAATCAAAAACCATGCTTACTTCTCCAATACATAGGTGCCCGGCGCGTCGCCCACCGGCTGGTAGGCGCCCGCGCCCATGCGTGGCGGCTTGACCGGGGTGCCGGAGCGCGCCTGCAGCCACTGCAGCCAGGCGGGCCACCAGGAGCCTTGCGTCTGGGGCGCCGTCTCCAGCCACTCGTCGGGCGCCACATAGCTGCCGCCCGCGGGGCGGGTCAGCAACTGGTAGCGGCGGCGCGGGTTGCCGGGCGGATTCACGATGCCGGCGTTGTGCCCGCCGCTGGTGAGTGCGAAGGTGATTTCCGCCGGGCTCATCTGGTGCAGCTTGAAGACCGAGCGCCAGGGCGCGACGTGGTCGGTCAGCGTGCCGACCATGAACATGGGCAGCGTGAGGTTGCTCAGCGACACGGGCTTGCCGTCCACGGGATAGCGGCCCTCGCTGAGGTCGTCGTTCAGGAACAGCCGGCGCAGGTATTGCGAGTGCATCCGGGCCGGCATGCGCGTGGCGTCGGCGTTCCAGGCCATGAGGTCGTTCATCGGGGCGCGCTCACCCAGCAGGTATTCGTTGACCAGGCGCGACCACAGCATGTCGTAGGAGCGCAGCATCTGGAACGCGCCCGCCATCTGGCTGGCCTTGAGGTAGCCGGTCTGGGCCATTTGCGCCTCCAGCAGGCTGAGCTGGCTCTCGTCGACGAACAGGCCCAGCTCGCCCGGTTCGGAGAAGTCGGTCTGCGCCGTGAACGTCGATAGCGAGGCCAGGCGCTCGTCGCCATCGCGCGCCATGGCGGCGGCGGCAATGGCCAGCATGGTGCCGCCCAGGCAGTAGCCGGTGGCATGCACCTTCTGCCCGGGGACGATGGTGGTGACGGCGTCGAGCGCGGCATGAAAGCCCAGTTCGAGGTAGTCGTCCATGCCCAGGTCGCGGTCTTCGTAGCCGGGGTTCTTCCAGGACAGGCAGAACACCGTGTAGCCCTGGTCCACCAGGTAGCGGATGAGCGAGTTGTGCGGCGACAGGTCGAGGATGTAGTACTTCATGATCCAGGCCGGCACGATCAGGATCGGCTCGGGGTGCACGGTCGCCGTGGTGGGCGTGTACTGGATCAGCTCCATCAGGCGGTTCTTCAGCACCACCTTGCCCGGCGTGATGCCCACGTCGCGCCCGACCACGAAGTCCTCAACCCCCGCGGGGCCCTGGTCCGCGGCCAGGCGCTGCAGGTCATCGGCCGCATTCAGCGCGCCGCGCAGCAGGTTGGCGCCGCCCTGCTGCAGCGTGCGCTGCAGCACCACCGGGTTGGTGGCCAGCTGGTTGCCGGGCGAGAACATGTCCAGCCACTGGCGGGCGGCGAAGGCCACCATGTTTTCATGGTGTTTCTCCACGCCCTGCACGCCGTGCGTGGCGGCGGCCCACCATTGCTGCTTGAACAGGAACGACTGGTGCAGGTAGTTGAACGGCCACTGCTGCCATTCGGGGGCCCTGAAGCGCCTGTCCTCGACGGCGGGTTGCACGCCAAGGCGCGCCTGCTGGTCGGCGCCGGCGGTCATGCGTTCGCGAGCGTATTCGGCCAGCTCGCCGCTCTGGTGCATGGCCAGGCGGGCCAGATCCATGCATTTGCCGGGCGACGCGGCCAGGTGCAGCGCCCAGTCGCTGGCGGCCAGCAGGCCTGCGGCGGGGGAGAGCGAGGCAAACCGGCGTGCCAATGCGGCATGGAATGGCGGATCCACGCGGTCGGCCATCGCCGTTGCGGAAAAAGGGGTGTTGTGCATGGAGCAAATCCTTTCGCAGGGTGTTCGGGGAACTCCTTGGCAACTCTAGGAGAACCACGCCGGCACGGCTTGATGCACATCAGTTATGCATCAATTAAAAACCGACCAGTCGGTAATTAACCTGATGCAAGATACCATGCAAGCCACGATGATGCAAACCGCCATGCCGGAACCGACCCCCCCTTCTTGCGCCGCTGCTGCCCCGCCGGCGCGCCGGCGCCTGGCGCCACAGCTGCGCATGGCGCAGATCCTGGACGCGGCCCTGGTGGAGTTTTCCGAAAGCGGCTTTGCCGCCGCCACGATGGACGGCATCGGGCGGCGCTGCGGCCTGTCCAAGGGGGGGCTGTACGCGCACTTTCCCGGCAAGGACGTGATCTTCCAGGCCTTGCTCAATCGCTCCCTGGTGCCGCCCGAGTGGCAGGAAATGCCTGCGCCGCCGATCGAGGCCGGCACCCGGGCGTTTGCGCAGTGGGTGGTCGACAGGCTGTATGCGGTGCTGCTGGAGCGGCCGGCCGCGGTGGCCACGCTGCGCCTGCTGGCGGCCGAGAGGGACCGCGTGCAAGACCTGGTGGGGTTGTGGGAGCGCAACGTGATGCAGCCCAGCGTGCTCCAGCTCGCGGCCATGCTGCGCGCGCATGCCGCGCACCATGGCCTGCCGGAAAGCGTCATCGTGCGCGAGCCCTGGCTGGTGATGGCCCCCTTGTCCCACGCGCTACTGGCGCAAATGATCCTGGGCCGCGAGCCCGCCATGGGGCTGGAGGGCCTGCGCAGCAGCCATGTCGAGCTGTTGTGCGAGCTGCTGGATCCGCGTGCGCGCATCGCCGCGGGCGCAGCCGCCTGACAGGCGCCGAGCCAGCGGTTCAGGCGAAGTGGTCGAAGGAGGCGTAGCGCTGCGCCACCGGCCGGCCCTGCGCGTCGATCAGGCGCAGGCCCGGCGCGCCCTCCACCACGCCAATGCGTGCCACGGCGGTGCCGCTGGCCTGCGCGGCCGCCGCCACAGCGCCCCGGCGTGCGGGCGCGGCGGTGAAGGCCAGCTCATAGTCGTCGCCCCCGGCCAGTGTGCATTGCTGCAGGTAATCCGCATCAAATTGGCCTGTAACGCTTATAGATAGGGCGCTAGTAGCTATTAAATCAATAGTTTTTGAGGTGTCGATGCAGGCGCCCACGCCCGAGGCGCGCAGGATATGGCCCAGGTCGCCCAGCAGGCCGTCGCTCAAATCCAGGGCGCTGCTGGCCACGCCGCGCAGCGCCAGCCCCAAGGCCACGCGCGGCGTCGGCGCTTCCAGGCGCAGGCGTGCAGCGGCGAGGGTTTCGGCGGGCAGGGCGGCTGCGGCGGCCTGGTCTTGCAAAGCGTCCAGCGCCAGGCGCGCCTCGCCCAGCGTGCCGCTTACATAAATGTCGTCGCCGGGCTGCGCGCCACTGCGCAGCAGCGCCTGGCCGGTGGGCACCTCGCCAAACACCGTGATGCAGATGTTGAGCGGACCCTGCGTGGTGTCGCCGCCCACCAGCTCGCAGCCGTGCGCGTCGGCCAGCTGCAGCAGGCCGCGCGAGAAGCCCTCCAACCAGGCTGCGTCCACCTGCGGCAAGGCCAGCGCCAGCGTGAACGCCAGCGGCCGCGCGCCGCAGGCCGCCAGGTCGCTCAAATTGACGGCCAGTGCCTTGTGGCCCAGGCGCTCGGGGTCGGTGCCGGCAAAGAAATGCCGACCCTCGACCAGCATGTCGCTGGAGACGGCCAGCTGCATGCCCGGCGCGGGCTTGAGCAGCGCGCAGTCGTCGCCCACGCCCAGGGCGGCGCGGCGCACGGGCCGCGTGAAGTAGCGTGCAATCAGGTCGAATTCACCCATGGGGACGAATTGTGCGGTGTGTCGCGCATCCGGGCATCGGCGCGGTGGCGCAGGCTTGGCCGGTTACCCGCCGCCGCACCTTGTGCACAGTGGCATCGGGCGGGTCAGTTGGTGCCTCGAAAACGCAATGCGGCCTGGCGGCTGACTTCAGCCAGCAGCTGTTCTTCGCGCTGGCGCTCGCGCAGCCAGCGGGCGTCGTTCTGTCCGGCTTCGGCTTCTGTGCGCAGCATGTGCATGGCGTTGGACGCACCCTGCAGGGCGGCATGTCCTGCGATGTGGTCCATGGTCATGCGGATATGGTCGCGCAGCGGCATGTGGTCGCCCGTGGCCGGGTCTACATACACCGCGTCCATGCCAAATCGGCACGCTTGGAAACGGTTGTAGGTGTACACAAGGTAGTCGTCTTCTTCAGGCATGAAAGGCTGGTCGGCCAGAAACCACGCACCCAGCGACTGAACGAAACCGGCCAGCGCGGCGGCACGCTCGATGGTCAGTGGCGTGTCGAACACCCGGATCTCGATGGTGCCGAACTCGGGCTTGGGGCGGATGTCCCAGTAAAAGTCCTTCATGCTCTTGACCACGCCGGTGCGGGTCATCTTGTTGAAGTAGGTGGTGAAATCGTCCCAGGTCAGTGCAAACGGCGCGCGGCCCGACAGAGGAAACGCGAACACCGAGTTGAGCCGCGCCGAGTCGAACGCCGTGTCCTGCCCCTGCACGTAGGGGCTGGAGGCCGACAGCGCAATGAAATGCGGGATGTAGCGCGACATGCGGTGCAGCATCAGGAGCGCGGCGTCGGCATCGGGGCAGCCAATGTGCACATGCTGGCCAAAGATGGTGAACTGCTTGGAAAGGTAGCCATACAGCTGCGACAGCTCCTGAAAGCGTGGCTTGTCGTAGATGCGCCGCTCGTGCCACTGCTGGAACGGGTGCGTGCCGCCGCCCACCACGGCAATGTTGAGCTTGTCCGCGCTTTTGACCAGCGCATCGCGAATGGGGCTGAGCTGCCCCAGCACCTCGCTGGCCGAATGGCAGATGCCGGTGGAGATCTCGATCATGCTGTTCGTCATCTCGGGCACCACGCTGCCAGGCAGCGGCACCTTGCGCATCAGGCGCAGCATGTCTTCGGCGTAGGGCGCCAGATCGTAGTCGTGGGTGTTGACCAGCTGCAGCTCCAGCTCCACGCCCAGCGTCAGCGGTTCGGAATGGGTAAAGGCTTCAAGACTCACTGCGGTCTCCATTGCCGCCGCGCGACAGCGGGGCCCAAGGTTTGGAACTCTCGCCCGCGCGGTAGATGGCTACCGTGGCGATCACGGCGCCCAGCACTTCCATGAGCAAGATGGCGGGCAGCGCCACGCGGGCAATCAGGTGGCCCGTGGAGGGGGATGCCACCACGAACTGCGAGGCAATCAGCAACGCGATGGACGACATGGGCGTCATGGCGCAGCCCACCCACAGGGCCTGGCGCCAGCTGGCACCGCTGCCCACATTGCCCAGCCCTACGCCCACGGCCTTGGCGGCCAGTCGCACGGCGATCAGTGTCAGCACCACGCCGGCCACGGGGCCGCTCCAGTCGGCCTGCGCCGCCACGGTGGACACCAGCACGAACATCAGCATGGTGAGCAGCGACGAGGCGTTGCCCAGCTGGCGCGGCCAGGCCCACGGGCGCGGGTTGAGCTGCTTGAGCAGCATGCCGCCCAGCAGGGCCGCCAGCGGCGCGGAGCCACCCATGTGCGCTGCCACGGCGGTGGCAGCGGCGATCAGGGCCAGCAGCAGCATCGAGGTGTTTTCGCTGGTCGGGCTCATGAAGCGCAAGGCCATGCGCAGCGCCAGCGACAGCACAGCCGCCACGATGATCGACACGCCCAGCACCACCACCACGGGATACATGGTGTCCAGCAACGTGACGCTCTGGCGGTTGATCTGCTCGGCACGGGCGCTGCCCAGGGTGAGCGCATAGAGGGTGGACAGGGTGGCGAGCACAATGGCGCGCTCGGTGACGGGGCCGGCCGCGCGGGTGTCGGCCACCACGCGCGTCAGCACGGCGGGCGATGCGGCCAGCGCCACCAGGGCCAGCGGGCCAGCCACATGCGCGGGCATGTCCAGCCACACCAGCACCCAATAGACGGCAAAGTACGTCAGTGCCGATTCGGCCATGCTCTGCACCAGCACCATGGGGTTGTGGCGAAACCAGCGCAGCGGAATGCGCCCGCCGCACTCGAACAGCACGATGGAGATGCCCAGCTCCAGCAGAAACAGCCCGATGCCCTGAAGCGGCCACACCGCCCCGCTGAAGCCTGCCAGACCGGCAGCGGTGCCCACCAGGGAGTAGCCCACCACTTTGGGCAGGCCTGTGTGGCGCTGGCACAGATAACCCGCGATGGCGGCTACCGCCAGCAACAGCGACCATTGCACCGTAGGCAACCCGGCCGAAGGGCGCAGCCACTGCGCCCAGAAGCTCAGGATTTCGTTCATTTCATGGGTCCTCTCCATCAGACGGGCAGCGCCCGGTGGGCGAGAAAGACAGGCCAGCGCCTGCTGGCGCCACGGTCCTTCCCGGCGGTTACCTGAATTTACATGCGCAAACGACAGTGCCCTGTAGGACAGCGGCGCCCGTGTTTGCGCAGGCCAGAAGTGCCTGAATCAGGCGGCCTGGCGTTCAGGCACGAAAAAGCTCAACGGCGCCTTGAGCAGGCGGTGCCGCATTGCTGCATAGATGCGAGAGCGGTCAACACCGCTCACGTTGTGGGCTCGCAATGCCAGGCGGAAAGCCATGTAAAAGCTTACTCCGACATTGAGGGCGCCCAGCAGGGGAATGGTGGCTACAGCCCACCAGAACGCACTCTGGTGAATGACGTCCCAGCCCAGCGCAGCCGTGGCCGCGCCCAACTGCCCTGAAGACAGTGTGACATGGCGCACGTCCAGCCCCAACCCGAAAAACCCTGCAAACGCCGGGACCAGGCCGAGCATGAAGCCCAGCGAGATGTTGGCGGCAAAGCCGGACAGGTTCTCGCGGAGAAAGTGCGCCCAGCGCGCCGCGCGCTCCTTGCCCAGCCGGGCGGTGATGCGCGGGTTGTAGCGCACGGCCGAGTCGAGCCGGTGCAGCACAAACCAGTTTTCGGTCCAGCCCGCGATGATGCTGGAGGCAAACAGCAGCACGCCCGTGAATGCTGCGAACAGCAGCGACGGCCCCAGGAGGTGCAGCGACTCCAGCACATGGCCGGCTTCTTTCGTGCTGATGGCGGGCGAGCCCTTGGCCCATGCAATCAGCAGCGCCAGGCCCAGAACCAGGGGGTACACCACCAGCACATTGCCCAGCACGGCTGCAACCTGTGAGCGCACCAGGTGGGTGACTTCATCGACAAACGACTCAATGGCCTCGCCCGAGGCCAGCTCCTTGAGCTTGGCCGCCATGGCGGGGGCGGTCATGGCCGGCTGTTTGGTGGCTACGGTGAAGTGCAGCAACTGCACCAGCACAAAGCTCAAGGCATAGTTCGCCCCCGCCCAGAAGCCGCCCCAGAATGCCGACAGCGCCATTGCGTAAAGGGCAAACTTGGCCAGCGTGGTGAAGGCCATCACGGCGCCGCCGCCAGCGGCTTTCTTCACCATGGAGCGGTATTCGACCGCCGTGCGCGTGATGTAGTGTTCGCCCGTCTCGGCGCTGCGCTCGGCCACTTTGGCGGCCAGCAGTGACGAGTTGGATGCCAGCAGCGCCCGCAGGCTGCGCCGCTCTTGCCCCACCTCTACCAGATGCGCCAGAAGGCGGGCCGCCGTGACGGCGGGCTGGGGGGACAGCAGGTAGTCGAGCAACTCGCGCACCCGCAGGATGCGCGCACGCAACTGGCGCAGCCGAAACACCAGGTCCACGGAAATTCCGTTGTCTTCAAAGTGCGTGTAAACGGTGGCAGCGGCGGCACGGCAGGCTTCCAGGCGCTCGCGCAGTCGCCGGGCTGCCTCCTGCAGCCGGTCGGGGGTGCGCAGCGCATGCAGCACTTCCACCCGCAGGCTTTCCACGTCGCGGATCAGCGCATGAAAGGGCTGTGCGTCGCGGGCCGATTCACTCATGCGCAGGCGCAACCCCGGCGCAAAGCCGGTCGAGAGAATCTGCCCCGCGCAGTAGGTGATGGCGTCCAGCAGTGCGTGCTGCCAGCGCGATGCGCCCTGAGGGCTTTGCGGCGTCAGCAGGGCTACCAGCCGGTTCAGCGTGGCTTCGTCCAGTGCGCCGAGCCACTTTGCATCGAAAGCACTGGGCAGGGCCAGAACGAAGAGCTCCGATGCGTCAATGGTTTCGGGGCTGTGCGGCAGCAGCTTGTTGCGCAGTCGCTCTGCGGCTTCGCTGAGCAGTGCCGTGTCTTTGGCAAAGCCAAAATCAGCCAGCAGCGTGGTGATGTCCACCGACTCCACCAGGGTGGCCCACCAGGTTTGCAGCTGCCGCTGCACATCGGGGCGCGCCTCGACCGCTTCCAGAAACAGTTGGACCCGGGACGTGGAACCCGGTACTGAATCGCGCGTGCCACGCACCCAGTCGAGCAGGTCAATCAGCCATACATGGCGCTGCCCAAGTCCTGCGTGTGGGTCCAGGGCCGCAAGCAGGCCCGCCAAATCCTGGGTCGGCCGCTTCAATGCAGCACCCTTCCGTTCATGGGCTGACCCGAGGTTCCGGGGACGGTCGCCTCCAGCACGAACAAGGGGATCGGGCTGCTGAATGGTTCGCCGTCTTCTGCCACGCAGTAAAACGTGCCGTGCATGGTGCCACTGGCGGTGCGCAGACCGCAACCGCTGGTGTACTGGAACGACTGGCCCGGTTTGAGCAAAGGCTGCTGGCCCACCACACCCAGGCCTTTGACCTCTTCGGTGTGGCCCCTGGCGTCACTGATGATCCAGTGGCGCGAGATCAGCTGGGCGGGCGCTTCGCCTGCATTGGTGATGGTGATGGTGTAGGCAAAGCTGAAGACGCCAGAGTCCGGGGAGGACTGCTCCGGCAGGTACTCTGGCTGTACTTCCACTTCAAACTGGTACTTGGGCATGGGCGAATGGTAACTGCGACAATCGGGCAATGAGCCGACCTTTTCGCATTGCCCCCTCGATCCTCTCAGCCGATTTCGCCCGCTTGGGCGAAGAAGTGCGCAGCGTCATTGCCGCCGGTGCCGACTGGATTCACTTCGACGTGATGGACAACCATTACGTGCCCAACCTCACCTTTGGCCCCATGGTCTGCCAGGCCCTCAAGCCGCATGCCAAAACGGCTGCCGGCGTGGCGGTGCCCGTTGATGTGCACCTGATGATCCAGCCCGTGGACGCCCTGGCTGCCGCGTTTGCCGACGCGGGCGCCGACTACATCAGCTTTCACCCCGACGCCTCGGGCCATGTGCACCGCAGCATCCAGGCCATTCGCAGCAAGGGCGTCAAGCCCGGCCTGGTGTTCAACCCGGCCGAGCCGCTGGATGTGCTGGACTGGGTGATCGACGACATCGACCTCATCCTCATCATGAGCGTGAACCCCGGTTTTGGCGGACAGAGCTTCATTGACTCGGCCCTGCGCAAGATCGAAGCCGTGCGCAAGCGCATTGATGCCTCGGGCAAGGACATTCGCCTGGAAGTGGACGGCGGCATCAAGACCGACAACATCCGCCGCGTGGCCGACGCGGGCGCCGACACCTTTGTGGCGGGCAGCGCAATTTTTGGCAAGCCCGACTACCAGGGCGTGATCGACGCCATGCGCGTGCAGTTGGCTGCTTGATGGCTATTTGACGCCGAGCTGGGTGGCCCACCACCGGCGGTGGTGCTACCCCAGACGTTGAAACGTGAGTACAAACGCCACGCCGCCCTCGGTGTTGCGGGCGTTGATGGTGCCGCCCATCTTGGCCATGTAAGTCTTGGCCACAAACAGGCCCTGGCCTCGGTGCTCACCCTCGCCCAACGGGGTGGGGCTGGTGGGGTCTGACACACCCAGTTCAAAAATCCGCTCCAGCAGGTCTTCGGCAATGGTCGAGCCCTGGTTGTGCAGCGTGGCGCTGGCGGTGGATTCTGACGCGGTGAGCGTCAGCCTGATCGGGCTGCCTGTAGGGCGGTAGCGGTCGGCGTTGCGCAGGATGTGGGTCACCACGTCTTCCAGCGCAAACTCGTCGGCCCGCACGATGACCGGGCCAGGCTGCTCAGTGCTTGGCGCATACACCACATCCAGAATGCCCGCAAAGTGTGCGTTGTCTGCCACGTTGCGCAAGAAGGCATCCAGGTCCAGCCGCCCCTCGGGCACATCGGCAGCCTGCAGCGCCTCGGCGGGCGATGCCGTGCCATAGAGCACATGGATGGCCTGCTGCATGCGCTGCACGTAGCGGTGGCCGGGGTCTTGCGGGCCGTTCAGCGCCATCAGCGATTGCAGGGGCGACATGATTTCGTGCCCCACGGCGTGCCACATGTTGCGCTCTTGCTGGGCGCGCAGCTGCTCGCGCTGCAGGTCGTCCTTCACGCGCTGCAGCAGGTCGGCCAGGCCCCCGGCCAGAATGCCCAGCTCGTCCGATCCGCGCAGGTCTGACACATCCAGGTCGCCCAGCCTGGGGCCGGTGTGGCCGGGCTGCACGTTGTATGACACGGCGGCGGCGCGGCGGGTGAGGGCCGTCACGCGGCGAATCAGGCCCACCTCCACCACCAGCCAGGCCAGCGCAATCGCAGCCAGCATGGCACCCAGGTACCACGACAGGCGTGTGGCCACAGCGGCCAGGCCCTGCTCCACGCCGCGCAGATGGCCGGTGAAGTTCACCACGTAGTTGCCGGTGGGCGTGTCCAGAATGTCCAGCGCCGTGGGGGCGGCGGGTGGCGTGGCTGCTGGGTCCACGCCTGCGGCCTCCAGCGGCAGCCAGCGGATCAGGCGCAGCAGCCAGGGCGCGGAAGGCTCGGCCTGGACCTCGATGCCCTTGAGGGTGATGGCGCTGGCTTCGTCGCTGCCCATTTTGCGAATCTGCACGCGCTCGCCGGGCAGCAGGCTGCGCGAGAGGTCGTTCAGCGATGCGGCCAACTGCGCGCCGGGCGCGTTGCTGTCAAACAGCGGCCTGGCGTCTTCGCCCGGCGCCAGCATCTCCACCCGCACACGCATTTGGCCCAGGTCTTCCGGCGGCCACACCAGGCGCTCGTCTTTGCGGAACAGCGCCTCACGGAACAGCTCGACGGGCAGGCGGATCGAGTAGTGGGTGCGGCGCACGCAGTCTGTCGCTGCAGCATCGCCAGTGAGGGCACCAGCAGAGGTGCCAGTGGAGGCTTGGGTGGTGGGCTTTGGCGGCAGATCGCGGCACTGGCCGTTTTGCCACAGCCAGCCGCGAAAGTCCCGCACGGGCCGCGCGCGGACATCGAGCTGTGGCGTGCCGTTGTCCACAAACCCCGTGAGCCGCCCGCGCACCGCCGCGCTGCCCTGTGGGGGCATGGCTTCGTACGGAGCAATCCAGCGGTAGGTGGTGCCGCGCATGTCCAGACTGATGCGCGCCCGGTGCGCCTCGGCAGGCACTAGCGCACCGCGCTCGCGGGGCGTCAGCTCACCCGCATAAAAGCTGCCCACCAGGTAGATGAAGCCGCCCGCATACGGGTTGTTGCCAATCGCTGCGCAGACCGAGGCGCCGTCGGGGTACTGCACCGAACAGCCCGCCATCTCCACCGCCTGCTGCGATTTTTGCGGGTCGTCAAAGTCGATGGCGGCGTAGGGCAGCAGCAGTGGCGCCAGCGGCGTCACGCCCTGGCCCAGGTGGCTGGCGTTGAGCAATGCCAGCTGGCCCGACGGATGGCGCAGCCGTGCCATGACCTCGGCCTGGCTGCGTACAAAACCGTGCTGGTAGGCCTGCCAGGCGCGCTCTTTTTCGTCCTTGAGCACCACCACGCTCAGCGCCACCGTGGCCAGGGCCAGCAGCACAAACACACTGCGCACCAGAATGCGCAGGCGGAAAGCTGGCAGGCCCAGGCGGGGCATCTCCAGACGGGAGATGTCAAGTGTGGGATGCAATAGGCGCTTCATGTCGGCATTCCATCGAGCGGCTTGGCCCACTGCCTTTGAAACTGGCGCTGCCCAGGCCAGGGCAGCCGCGCAAGGGCCGCCCCGCCGCGCTGGCCGCGTCCCCCTTCCCGAATGGCGTAGACATTCGAGAGAAGGGGGAAGCGGCGAAGCCGCTCAGGGGGATGGCTCATTTTCCCGTCCAGCGAAAACCGCGCATGGGTACGTTTTCAATGCCTTCAAACCCAGGATCGACTTCGCGCAGCGCCTCACGGATGGTGCTCACATGCTTGCGCACGTTGTCGCGGTTGCGGCCGCTTTTCACCACCTCGAACAGTTCGTCGTAAGACACCACCTCGCCACTGCGCTGGTGCAGCGTGGCCAGGATGCGCTGGGCCGTCAGCGGCAGGTTGATGCGCTCGCCGCGCCAGGTGGGGGTGCGCTGCCACAGCGGGTCGAGCACCAGGGCGTCGCCCACGGGGGCGGGAGCTGCGCTGGCCGGGGCCTGTGCCTGCGTGGTGCGCAGGATGTCGAGAAAGGTCTCGATGAAATCGGCCTCTTCAAACGTGGTTTTCTGCAGGTAGTCCCACGCATCGAGCGCCTTCATGATGCTGCGGTAAATGGCCGCAGGCATGGCCGATACCACCAGCACCGGCGCGCCCTGGCGCAGCTTGTTAATGGCGTTGATGAGGGCCACGCCCGCATGGCGCTCGCGGCCCAGTTCGATGTCCAGCACCACCGCGTCGTAATGCTCGCGCGCCAGCGCGGCCTCGGCCTCGTCGCGGGTGAACCACTGGTCGATGACGATGCCGCTCTTGGCGCTGCGTATCCACCCGGCCAATTGGTTGCTGGTGGGCAGGTCGTCTTCGATCACGGCAATGCGGGTCATGGGCAGGCGGGCAGTAAGGGGTGGGTGGATTATCCCGGCGGCCCGCGCTGGGCGGTGTGAGTTTTTCTTCCGGGGCCGGAAGGTTCGTGCGGGCGGTGTGAGCGCATTGGGGGCTGCGCTGCATTGTTGCTTCCGGGGTGGATCCGAACAATCGGTTCTCAATGAGTCAGCCACTTTGGTAGCTCAGACACCGACAACAACACCGAAACCACCTGAGAGAGAAACACCATGAAAGCCACCTGGAACCGCATCGTGCAGACCCTGAAGGGCCGTCGCTCCACCCCCTTGCCTGAAGCGGGCACGGAACCGGTGCTGGACGCTGATCTGCAAGGCATCCCCCCAACCTCAGCCCCCGCGAGTGCCTCCATGTCGATAGCCCCATTGAACTGGGCCTACTTGCTGCCCACCGCCCGCACCGTGCGCTGGATGGCCGCTGGTGTCGTGGTGGCTGCAGCGGGCCTGATGGTGTACCGCAATCCGCCCGTGCAACACCTGGCGCAAGGCGACCTGGGTGTGCGTCTGAACCAGTTCACCGGTGCGGTGAGCCTGTGGCGCGACGGCAGCGTGTGGGTGGTGCCCGGCCTGCACACGGTGCGCGTGTTCTCGCTGCGTGACCAGAGCTACCGCCCCGAAGCCATGCGCCAGGCCACCGGCAGTGCGCCACTGCAGTCGGTGGAGGGCTTGTCGCTGGGGCTGGATCTGAGCGTGCGCTACGCCCTGGACCCCAACTCGCCCGCCGTCAAAGCAGGCAACCTGCCCGACAACGTAGGCGCCGACATCGTCGAGCCCGCTGTGCAAGGCCTGGTCTACAAGGTGTTTGCCCGCTACACCGTGCGTGAAATCTTCTCGTCCAAGCGTGCGGAGATTGCGCAGATCATCGAAACCGAGCTGCGTACCCGCCTGGCGGCCGATGGCGTCACGCTGCGCAGCATCCAGATCGGCAAGGTGGATTTGCCCGCCGAATACCGCCGGGGCATGGACAGCCTGCTGGCCGAAGAGCTGGCGTCCGAAAAAATGCGCTACACGCTGGAGCTGAAAGACAAGCGCGTGCGTGAAACCGAGCTGGACGCCAACGCCGACAAGGTGCGCCGCGAAGTGGCGGCCGAAGCCGCGGCCCGCGAGCAGGTGATTGCCGCGAAGGCGCAGGAAGAGGCCATGAAGCACGTGCTGCCCTTCAAGCAACGCCAGATCAAGCAGCGCCAGCTCGAAGCCGAAGCGGAAAAGGTTTCGCGTATCAAGGCCGCCGAGGGCAATGCCCAGGCCCGCCGCATCGAAGCCAACGGCGAGGCCGACGCCCGCCAGAAGCTGGCCGAGGCCGAGGCCTACCGCATGGACCGCATCGGCAAGGTCAACGCCGAGCAGATGGCGCGCGAAGGCGCCCTGGTGACCAGGCACCCGCTGCTCATCCAGAAGACGCTGGCCGACAAGCTCTCGGACAAGATCCAGGTCATCATCGCGCCGCCGCCGACCAATGGCGACTTCATTGGTGCCGCGCTGCTGGGCGGCAGCCGCAACGCCCCTGCCGGTTCTGCGCCAGCCGCGCCCCTGGCCGATGACAGCGCTGCAGCCGCTACCTCGGAGCAGTGAACATGAACACCAGTGTGGCAACCCTGGTGCTGGCTGTGGCGAGCGCCGCCCTCACGGTAGCTGCCGAAGCAGCGCCCCTTCCTCCGGCGGCCAGCCTGGGCAGCGCCATCGTCGTGCAGGACCAGGCCAGCCTGCGCGCAGCCCCGCGCGATGGCGCCCAGCAGCAGGCCAGCCTGTGGCAGGGCGAGGTGCTGGAGGTGCGCGGCGAGCGCCTGGACTACCTGCAGGTGTGGGACCACAAGCGCGAGCGCGGCGGTTTCATCCGTGCAGCGGATGTGCGCCGCGTGGCCCTGACCGAGGCCGAGGCACCCGCGCTGCTGGCCGTGATGCGCTTTGTGCAGGAAACGCCCGGTGCCGAGGCGCTGGGCATCGGCCTTGCGGCCGCATACCTTCAGGCGGCCCCTGCGAGAGCGCTGGCGGTCGAAGAGGGCGCGCAGGCGTTCGATGCGCTGGGCAGCTTTGCCGACCGGCTGGCCCGCCGCGCTTCGGTGGCCGTGCCGGGCAAGGCGTCAGGCGCCACGCTGTCGGCGCACCTGGATGTGGCCAACGGCTACGGCGTGCGCTTTGCCACCTACGAGGTGGAAGGTCGCATGCAGGTCTGCTACGAGGGCGAGGCGTTTCGCCGCCTGCTGGCCATGCCCGTGGCCGATGCCGAGCAGCTCGCCCGCGCCGCCCTGGCGCTGACCCGCCCCGAATGCATCAACCCCGACCTGCCCGCGCACGGGCGCGCCAAGGTCACCACCTGGCAGGCCGAGGTGCTGGAGCGCGTGGACGTGGCCAGCCTGCCCGGCTACCTGCGCAACCGCGTGCAAATGCGCCGCGCCAGCGTGTGGGGCGCTGCCGCTTTTCAGCAGGCGCGCAAGAATGTGGGCGACCCGGCGGTGGCCGCTGCCGCTGCCCGTGCCCTGACGGAACTCAGCGGCGTGAGCAAAGCCGAGCTGCCCGACGAAGACCAGTCTGCTTACAACCACGCCGCCATGCGCGTGAGCGCCGTGCGCTGGGCCTTGGTGCCTGCCGCGGCCCCGGTGGCGACTGCGGGCAACCGCCCCATATTGCTGACCGAACCCGGCGCCCCTGGCGAAACCTGCGTGCTGCTGGTGGACGCGCAGCACAGCGCCCAGGCCCCGCTGCTGCGCCGCTGCACTTACGGCGTGGTGTGGACCGCATCGGCCAGCACCAACCGCGAAGGCACGGCCGTGGCCCTGGCGGTGCAACCCATGGAAGGTTGGCGCGAGCTGTGGGTGCTGCGCAAAACCGAAGGCGGCTGGCTGGTCGATGTGCTACCGCCCGCCGCCACCACGCCCGAGATCGGCGTGGCCGAATGGGCGGGCTGGGTACCCGGCGGCCAACAAATGCTGGTGGCCCGCGAAGCCCGGGGCCAGGGCCGTTACCGCAAGAGTTTTGAGGTGGTGCGGCTGGAGGGTTTAACCACCGAACGCGTGACGGGCGATGTGGCAGCGCTGCCCCTGTTCCAGCGCTGGCAAGACCCTGCCTGGAAGCGGCAGACGCTGAGCTTGCGCTGATACGGTGCAAGGCGTTCAAAGGCGCGTGTAGCAGGCAGACGCCGGCAGCGTGTCAAGCGCTGCGGCCACCCGCGCCAGGGTGGGCAGGATCGAGGGGTTTTCATCGCCGAGAAGGCACAACGTGTTCTCGCCGCGCTTGGCCCAGATGGTTTGGCTCGTCAGCCCCGTGATCTGCCTGAAAGTCCCCCAGTTGGCGGCAATGCTGGCGTTGGATTCAGACCGCGAAAACGCCACTTGGCCAATGGCCGTGCCACCCAGCGTGGAGCCCGTGCCGGAGCATTGCGCGTTGCTGAAAAGCTTCAGGCCCTGCACCTGCGAGATCGTGGTGTCGTTGATGCGCTCGGGGCGCAGGTAGTTGCGCGCCCACTGGCCGTTGCCGGCAGCTACGCAGCTGTTCTGCTGCCACTCGCCTACCAGCCCGGCAATGCCCGCGGTGATCACCGGTCCGGTCCCGCCGCCGCCGTTGCCTGCGACGCAGTTGACCTGGACGTCCGCCACCGGGGCGGACGCGGTTCCGCTGCCCTTGCTGACGGTGCACGACTGGCCCGCAGGCTGGGTGCTGACCTCCACGCGGTAGCCGCTGGAAGGCGCTGCAAACGTGAACACGCCGTTGGCGGTCAGACGCAGCGTGTCGCCGCCGTTATTGGTCAGGACCAGCTCGGTGTTGGGCGCCAGGCCCGTCAGCGTGCCGCCAATGGCATGGGTCGCGCCGTCAACCGGGTCATCGCTGCCGCCGCAGGCGGTCAGCAGCACGCCGACCAGGCAGGCGGCAAGCGATAGTCGGGGTTGGATGAAGGCAGCAGGTGCAGAACGCATAATGAATCTCCCGTTGGAACTCTCCATGCACGGCGCATGAAGCGAAGAGAGATTGCAGCGCAAGCCCGCCAGCAGTTGAACTGCCTGTTCTTACAGGCCGATCAACCCCTGCATGAGGGCCTTGACGATGGCGTGCTGGCGGCTGTGGGAGCCCAGCTTGGTCATGGCGTTGCTCAGGTGAAAGTTGACCGTGCGTTCTGCAATGTGCAGCACCAGCCCGATCTCCCAGGATGTCTTGCCCACGGCCGCCCACTGCAGGCATTCGCGTTCGCGCCGCGTGAGAAGTGCCGGCGCCTCCTGGCCGCCTGGCAACAGGCGCAACAGTGCCTCATGTGCGTGCGCGGCCAGCGCAGGTAGCAGCGGAGCGGCGTGGCGCACCAGGTCCACTGCCTCGGTCTGCGGCACGTTACGCAGGCTGGTGCAGACTAGGCTGAAGCGGCCGTCCATGCTGTGCGCGGGCGCGTAGATGCCGGCTCGCAGGCCGAAGTCGTGTGCATCACGCATCATCTGCGTCGAGCGCGGGTGTTCGTACTGCTCGGCACTGCTCCACATCAGCGACGTGGTGCCGCGCGCGCAGTGGTCTACGCGCGGGTCGACCTGGTAGTACGCCTGCTGCATGTAATGTGCGTGCCAGGCATCGGAGATGGTGGAGATGGAATCTACGTGCAGGCCGCTCTGGCGCGAATAGCTTTGCAGCCCCTGCACGATGGCGTGAAAGCCCAGCGCGTCGCTCATGGTCGACAGCAGCTGCGTCAGCTCTTGCCGCGTGCTCACGGTGTGGAACTGTTCCAGGGAATGCAGATAGCGAGGCAACGTGAGCATGGCGGGTATTCCATCGGATTGCGGCATGGCTCGCACCTGTCAGATCTGACAGGGCGAAGATTCCCCGAACGTCGTGCACTATATTCCCGCAGCCCGATTGCCGCCCCTCAATGGATGCATGCCGTGAATTTGATCCCCCTGAACCCCGCCCGGCTGGATGCCGTCATCGTCGACCTGGACGGCACCATGGTGGACACCCTCGGTGATTTCAACGAGGCGATCAATCGCATGCTGCGCGAATTGGCCCTGCCGCCCATTGGCGCCGGGCAGATCGAGCACATGGTGGGCAAAGGCTCCGAACATCTGCTGCGTTCAGTGCTAAAACACGTGCTAGCGCTTGATGGTAAAGCGCTGAATGCTATTGAAAGTGAAGCAGGAGCGCATTACCCCCAGGCCTGGGCAAGCTACCAGCGGCACTATTTGCAGATCAATGGCGAGTTTGCGGCGGTGTACGCGGGAGTCGAAGCGGGGCTTAAGGCGCTGCGGGAACGTGGCCTGCGCCTGGCGTGCCTCACCAACAAGCCGACTGCCTTTGCGCTACCGCTGCTCAAGGCCAAGGGCCTCGGCACTTATTTCGACCATGTGTTTGGCGGCGACGCGTTCGAGCGCAAGAAGCCCGACCCTTTACCGCTCCTCAAGACCTGCGAGGCCCTGGGCACGGCGCCTGCGCGCACGCTGATGCTGGGCGATTCCAGCAACGACGCCCAGGCCGCGCGGGCCGCCGGCTGCCCCGTGGTACTGGTCACCTACGGATACAACCATGGCGCGCCGGTGCGCGGGGTCGATGCCGACGGATTCGTCGACTCGTTGGCAGAGTTGACAGAGCTGGTGACGTTACCGCGCCAGTAGACGAGGCGCACCGGCGCCGCTGCTGCGGCCATTGCCCGGCGAAGTCGTGCTGCGGTGTGAAGGGCTGGCGCCGGCACTGGCATCGCTGCCTGGGGCCAGGCGGAACACCGCCACGGCTTCCACCAGCTGCGCGGCCTGCGATTTCAGGCTGTCGGCCGCAGCTGCGCTTTCCTCCACTAGCGAGGCGTTCTGCTGCGTGGTCTGGTCCATGTGGGTGATGGCCTCGGCCACCTGCGCCACCCCCTGGCTCTGCTCGCCACTGGCGGCGCTGATCTCGCCCATGATGTCCGTCACGCGGCGGATCGAGCCCACCACCTCGCTCATGGTGACGCCGGCCTTGTCCACCAGTTGCGTGCCCTTTTCCACGCGCTCCACGCTGGCCATGATCAGGCTCTTGATCTCCTTGGCCGCTTCGGCACTGCGCCCGGCCAGGCTGCGCACCTCGCTGGCCACCACGGCAAAGCCGCGGCCCTGCTCGCCCGCACGGGCAGCTTCTACCGCGGCGTTGAGCGCCAGGATGTTGGTCTGGAAGGCAATGCCGTCAATCACGCTGATGATGTCGGCAATCTTGTTGCTGCTGGCGTTGATGCCCTTCATGGTTTCAACCACCTCGGCCACCACATCGCCTCCCTGAACCGCCACGCTGGATGCCGTCATCGCCAGCTGGTTGGCTGTGCGGGCGTTGTCAGCGTTCAGGCGCACGGTGGAACCCAGTTCCTCCATCGATGCGGCGGTTTCCTCCAGCGCACCCGCCTGCTGCTCGGTGCGGGCCGACAGGTCGTTGTTGCCCGATGCGATCTCGGCGCTGGCCGCGGCCACGCCTTCGGCCCCCAGGCGCACATTGCCCACGATGGTGGCCAGCCGCTGTTGCATGGCGGCCAGGGCCTGCAGCAATTGGGCGGCCTCGTCGGTGCCCTGCGCCGCAATCGGGTGGGTCAGGTCACCGTCGGCAATGCGTTCTGCAGCCTGCTTGCCCCGCAGCACCGGCTGAACGATGGAGCGCGTCACCATCCACGCGAGCAGCGCGCCCAGTGCCACCGCCACCAGCGTCGCGATGCCCAGCAGCATCCGGCTGGCCTTTGCCAGGGACGACGCCTCCTGCTGGCCCTGGGCCAGCTGCGCGGCCATGGTGCGCCGCAGCACATCCAGTGACTTCAGGTACTGGTCGGCCAGCGGACGCAGGTCCTTGTCCACCATGGTCGGCACATTGGGCTCGCCGCCACGGTGCAGTTCGCGGATCTCGGCGACCTTGTCGTCGTAGGCCTTGCTGGCCTGTGCGATGGCGGCCAGCTGGCTGCGGCCCTTGTCGCTTTGCACCAGGGCCTCGATGCGGCGTACTTTCTCCTGCGTCTTCTTGGCAGTCGCCTGCGTGTCGGCCGTGAGCTTTTCCATGTAGGCCGGGTCGACGGGCTTGAGGAACGCCTCGGTGCGCACCCAGTTCAGGCGGATGTCCGAGGCCCAGTCTTCCACCAGCGTCTGCTGTTCAATCTCTTGGGTGGCCACCCTCTCGCTGGCCATCTGCAGGCTGGAAATGCGCCACATGCCCATGGCAGCAATGAGCGCCGTGATGACCAGAATGGCGCCGAAAGAAAGGCCCAGACGCAGGCCGACGGGAAGGTTGCTGAGTTTCCTGGTGGCCTTGATGAGCGATAGGGGGCTGCGGTGGGGGCGGTCCACCAAGCGTGCCCAGGCGTTGGTGTTGCGGCTAAAAATGCTTCAGGAGCTGGGTGGTGCGGGGCGCGTCGCCGGGTTGTTAGCGCAATCCTTTAAGCCTGTCGGACCGGCGAACGGGGCGGCCAAGCGTAAAAAAAACCTGCCTTGGGGGCAGGCTCAGTCCAGGGCGCAACAAGCGCGCGTCACTGTGGCTGCGGCTTGACGCCCAGCAGTTCGTCCTTGAGCTTCCAGTCGGCCGGCGTGTTGCCAAACCAGATGGACATCAGGGCGCGATAAAAGGCAGGGTCCTTGAAAGGCTCGGCCTGCAACTTGCCCTTGGCGTAGACGCTCAGTCCTTTGGCGGGGTCCCATTCGAGTGAGCAGACATCGCCGGGCGCAAACGACTTGTTGGCCGCAAAGATGTCTCCCATTTTGATCATGCCGGGAATGATCTTGGAGAGTTCCTGCTTGCTCACGTTGTCTTCCATTCCGCGCGTCAGCAACTTGCCGAACTCTGCGGAGTTGATGTCACGCAAAAACGTCATGGACAGCCGCTTGGGACCGGGTGCGGCAATCAAATCGTCCAGCGAAGACACCCGGCGCGTCGTGTAGAGGTCGCCCACGTACACCTTGAACGGGCCTTTGTAACGGATGCCAGCCCCGTTGAGTTGCAGCTTGGTGCCGCTGACGGTGACGGAATCCTCCACCTTGACGCCAGCCAGCTCAACGGCGACGGCAGCCGTGGCTGCAGCACCCCAGCACAGGCCGGCTGCGAGTAAAAGGGCATGCATTGTTTTGCGCATAGAAATCCTGAAAAAGCACGACCATTCATTTAATGCAACAAATTGTGCGCTGGTGGGCGCTGGCGTGCATCGGGGTTTTCCCAGGGGCAGGCCTGGCAAGGGCTGTGCGCGTTTTCGTCGGCCTGGAGGCGCGCATTTGCTACACTTTGCCCATGTTCATACACCACGTGTTCATTACAGGTTGCAGCGACCGGGGAGCCTGGCCCTGGCGTAAGCCTGTCTTTTTGAACGCCTGATGGCACCTGGGCCTCTTTCCCAGCGTGCACCCGTGGCCCCGCCGGGGCCTGTCGAATGAACAGCGGCGCTTTGTACAACGCGCTGCCTCAGCTGGGAGCTCTCCCCGTGATCACGGAACTTGAATTCAAAAGCCTGGCCGGTGAAGGCTATAACCGCATCCCGCTCATGGCGGAAGCCTTTGCGGACCTTGAAACCCCGCTCTCGCTTTACCTGAAGCTTGCGCACAGCAAAGACGGCGGCAAGCACAGTTTCTTGCTGGAATCGGTGGTGGGCGGCGAGCGGTTTGGCCGTTATAGCTTTATTGGTCTGCCCGCCCGAACCTTGTTGCGCGCCAGCGGTTTTGGTGCAGACGCCAAAACCGAGGTGGTGACTGACGGCCAGGTGGTGGAAACCGCGCGCGGCAACCCGCTCGATTTCATCGAGAGCTACCAAAAGCGCTTCAAGGTGGCCCTGCGCCCGGGCCTGCCGCGCTTTTGTGGTGGCCTGGCGGGTTACTTTGGCTATGACACGGTGCGCTACATCGAAAAAAAGCTCGAAACCACCTGCCCGCCCGATGCGCTGGAAACCCCCGACATCCTTTTGCTGCAGTGCGAAGAGCTGGCTGTTATCGACAACCTCTCGGGCAAGCTTTACCTGATCGTCTATGCCGATCCGGCCCAGCCCGAAGCCTATGGCAAGGCCAAAAAGCGGCTGCGCGATCTCAAGGACCAGCTTAAATACTCGGTGAGTGCCCCGGTGGTCAAAGCCACCGAAAACCACCCCGCACAGCGCAGCTTTGCCAAGGCCGACTATCTTGCGGCCGTGGACCGGGCCAAGGAGCTGATTGCCGCCGGTGATTTCATGCAGGTGCAGGTGGGCCAGCGCATCCACAAGCGCTACACGGAAAGCCCCCTGAGCCTGTACCGCGCGCTGCGCTCGCTGAATCCCTCGCCGTACATGTATTTCTACAATTTTGGAGATTTCCATGTGGTGGGCGCCAGCCCCGAGATCCTGGTGCGCCAGGAGCACACCGATGCGGGCACCAAAGTCACCATCCGGCCACTGGCTGGCACACGCCCGCGCGGTGCCACGCCCGAAAAGGACAAGGCCGCCGAGGTGGAACTCATCAACGACCCGAAAGAGCGTGCCGAGCATGTGATGCTGATCGATCTGGCGCGCAACGACATCGGGCGCATCGCCCAGACGGGCACCGTCAAGGTGACCGAAGCCTTTGTGGTCGAACGCTACAGCCACGTGATGCACATCGTGAGCAATGTCGAAGGACTGCTGCACGAGGGCATGACCAGCATGGACGTGCTCAAGGCCGCCTTCCCGGCAGGCACCCTCACAGGCGCGCCCAAGGTGCATGCCATGGAGTTGATTGACCAGCTCGAACCCGTCAAGCGCGGGGTGTACGGCGGTGCCTGCGGTTACCTGAGCTATGCGGGTGACATGGACGTGGCCATCGCGATCCGCACCGGCATCATCAAGGACGGCACCCTGTATGTGCAGGCCGCTGCGGGTGTGGTGGCCGACTCTGTGCCCGAGCTGGAGTGGAAGGAAACCGAACACAAGGCCCGCGCCCTGCTGCGCGCCGCCGAACTTGTCGAGGAGGGGCTGGAATGACCCAGGCCATCAACAACGTGCAGCATTGCACAACCATGGACGATGTGCGTCGCCACATTGATGCGCTGGACGACGTGCTGGTGCCCTTGCTGGTCACACGCGGCGGCTACATGACCCAGGCCGCGCGCATCAAGCAGGATGCATCGCAGGTGCGCGATGAAGAACGCATCCAGGCCATCGTGGACCGCGTGCGTGCACGCACCCAGATCGAGGGTGGCGAGCCCGACGTGATGGAGGCCATCTACCGCAGCATGATGGAAGCCTACATTGCCCACGAGCACCGCGAGTTCGCGCGCCTGCGCCAGACCGCCACACAGGAAGGTTGAAGCCATGAAACTCCTGATGGTCGACAACTACGACAGCTTCACCTACAACATCGTCCAGTATTTCGGCGAACTCGGCGCCCAGGTGGAGGTTTTCCGCAACGACGAAATCACCGTGGCCGACATCCAGGCGCGGCTCAACGCCGGGCAGCTCGATCGCCTCGTGATCTCGCCCGGCCCCTGCTCGCCCGCCGAGGCGGGCATTTCGGTGGCGGCCATTCAGCACTTTGCCGGCAAGCTGCCAATTTTGGGCGTGTGCCTGGGCCACCAGGCCATCGGCGCGGCCTTTGGCGGCACCATCGTGCGGGCCCAACAGCTCATGCACGGCAAGACCAGCGTCATCACCACCACGCAAAAAGGCGTGTTTGCCGGGCTGCCAGAAAAGTTCACGGTGAACCGCTACCACTCGCTGGCCATCGAGCGCGCCACCTGCCCCGAGGTGTTGGAAATCACCGCCTGGACCGAGGACGGCGAGATCATGGGTGTGCGCCACAAGACGTTGCCGATTGAAGGCGTGCAGTTCCATCCCGAGAGCATCCTTACCGAGCACGGCCACGCCATGCTGAAGAACTTTCTTGGGTGAACTGCGCGATGGCTGAATACAGCTTGTCTCAAGCGTCGGATCTTGCTCAGCTGTCGCTGGATGGGCTTGGCAAGAAGTTGGATGACGAAGGAGTGCGAGCACGAAATTGTCTGTACCTGGCGCATTTGTCGATTGAGCTTGCCTTGAAGGCTGCGCTAGAGCAGGCCGGTATGGCGGGCAAGGACATCCGTCGCATGAGCCATAACCTCCATGCGCTCTCAACGGCTGTTGGGCGCTGTTCGTTTGAATATGCGCTTGGGCAAGGGCGCGCAACTGCGATTCGTGACATTACGGTGACCAATGCTGAGGGCTGCTTGAGCTTCGGATATTTTGTAGAAGCTACTCAATGGAAGTTCTTTTCAAGCTATCCAACTGAGCTGCGCTACGGGCCCAATGTGACTCATTTCGATCCAGAAGCAGTCGCTCAATTGGCGGCAGAGTTATGCAAATGGCTCCAAGTGCGGGTCCAAACATTCCGATTGATTGCTGCTTCGCTTTCACTGTGACAAATATCAGGAAATACCCCATGTCCATCACCCCCCAGGAAGCGCTGCAGCGCACCATCGAGCACCGCGAAATCTTTCATGATGAAATGCTGCACCTGATGCGCATGATCATGCAAGGCGAGCTCTCGCCCGTCATGCTGGCGTCCATCGTCACGGGCCTGCGCGTGAAGAAGGAAACCATTGGCGAAATCACCGCCGCCGCACAGGTGATGCGTGAGTTTTCCACCAAGGTGCATGTGCAGGACACCACGCACATGGTGGACATTGTTGGCACTGGCGGCGACGGTGCCAACACCTTCAACATCTCCACCTGCGCCACCTTTGTGATCGCGGCCGCAGGCGGCAAGGTCAGCAAGCATGGCGGGCGCAGCGTGTCCAGCAAAAGCGGCAGCGCCGATGCCATGGAAGCCCTGGGCATTCACATCAACCTGTCGCCCGAAGCCATTGCCCGGTGCATTGCCGAGGCGGGCATCGGCTTCATGTTCGCGCCCAACCACCACCCCGCCATGAAGAACGTGGCGCCCGTGCGCAAAGAGCTGGGCGTGCGCACCATCTTCAACATCCTGGGTCCGCTGACCAACCCCGCGGGCGCCCCCAACATCCTCATGGGCGTGTTCCATGAAGACCTGGTGGGTATCCAGGTGCGTGCCCTGCAGCGCCTGGGCGCGCAGCACGCGCTGGTGATCTATGGCCGCGACGGCCTGGACGAGATCAGCCTGGGTGCCTCCACCCTGGTGGGTGAACTCAAGGACGGCGCCATCCGCGAATACGAAGTGCACCCCGAAGACTTCGGCCTGGCCATGAGCAGCACCCGCCAGCTGCGCGTGGAAACCCCCGAGCAGTCGCGCACCATGATGCTCGACGTGCTCCATGGCAAGCCCGGCGCGGCCAGCGACATCGTCTGCCTCAACGCCGGTGCCGCGCTGTATGCCGCTGGCGTGGCCAGCTCCATCCCCGACGGCCTGGCCCGCGCCCGCGCAGCCCTGACCTCGGGCGCGGCACTCGCCAAACTCGATCAATTGGTAACGCTCACCCATTCACTGGGAGTCTTGTAATGGAAACATCTATCTGGAACTACCCCGGCACCTGGGTCTGGCTGGGTATCACGGCCGTGATGGTGGTCGGTTTTGTGCTGTTTGCGCTGGCCCTGCACCGCACGCTGCGCCGCCCCCCGGCTGAGACCAGCGCCCCACAGCCGTCATCGTCAAAGCCCGCCGCGCCAGGCGCCTCGGCTGCCACCCCACGGCCGCAAGACCACCAGACACCATGAACGATGTTCTGAAGCGCATCGTCGCGCGCACCCCCGCGCCGACGGCCTGATCCCGGACGCGCACCATGTGGCAGGACCCTGGTACCTGGATCGCATTGGGCGTCTCGGCGCTTTTCGTCGTGGCCGGGTTCGTCATGCACCGGGTTTTTATGCGGGTGCTCAAGACGCCGGAGCCTCAGGCGGTGGATGCCGATCAGCCCGTGCCGCCGAAGGAGGAGCCTTGACACCGCCAGCACCCCGCCTTCCGATCAGGCCCACCTCCCTGCCGGTGTGGGCCGGGACGCTGGCCATGCAGCCAAGGGCATGGCTGCCCGAAAACCTGGAGTCGGTCGCCTCCAGACGCGAAGTCATACTGACGACTGCGCTGTCGGGTCTGTTTTGCAGCGCATCCGTGTTGTGGATGACCGGTCTGAAAGAAGGCCCCGCATTTTGGGTTGTGGCGCTCCTTTGCACGGGGTTGATCGTGCTGGCGATGCATCTGCAATGGCGAAGCAAGCAGGTGCGCCGGGGGTGGATCGTTGATTTTCAGCAGGGCAGCCTGACACCGGTAGGTCTTGCCCAACGCGAGCGCATTCAAATTGACCCTGCCCAATACAGTCTGGGTTGCTACCCGGCCGCCACCAGAGAAACGGGTGCATCCTTTTTGCTGGAACTGCGGCATGTTCGCCGGGGGCCGGTGGCCGCACTGACCTTGGTGCATCTGACCTCCCGGCCGTTTCAGCGCAACCTGCGCAACCTGCGCATTCTTGACCGCTGCGTGAACACGCTGGCAGAGCGCCTGCGGATCCGCCGCTCGGGCGCACCACTGCTCGCGGGTTCAGACGTGCCCCATGCCCGTTGACCATTCCACCATTTCCCTCTTAAACCATGTCTGACATCCTGAACCAAATCGTCGCCGTCAAGCACGAAGAAGTCGCCGCCGCCCAAAAGCGCCTGCCCCTGGCCGCCATGCGCGCCGACGCCGAGAGCCGCGTGCTCACGCGCGACTTTGAAGGCGCGTTGCGCGCAAAAATCGCCAAGGGCCAGGCAGCGGTGATCGCCGAGATCAAGAAGGCCAGCCCGAGCAAGGGCGTGATCCGCGCCGACTTCATTCCCGCCGACATTGCCCAAAGCTACGCCGACGGCGACGGCAAGGTGAGCGCGGCCTGCCTCTCGGTGCTGACCGACAAGCAGTTTTTTCAGGGCAGCGTGGACTACCTCAAACAGGCGCGCGCCAGCTGCCAGCTTCCTGTGCTGCGCAAGGACTTCCTCGTGGACCCGTACCAGGTGTACGAGGCCCGCGCCATGGGTGCCGACGCCATTTTGCTGATCGCCGCCTGCCTGGATGATGCCCAGATGGCAGACTTCGAGGCCATCGCGCGCGGGCTGGACATGGCCGTGCTGGTGGAGGTGCACGACCGCGCCGAGCTGGAGCGGGCGCTCAAGCTCAAGACGCCGCTGATCGGCATCAACAACCGCAACCTGCGAACCTTCGAGGTCACGCTGGACACCACGCTGGGCATGCTCGCCGACGTTCCCAAGAATCGCCTGCTGGTCACCGAGTCCGGCATCCTGAAGCCTGCCGACGTCAAAACCATGCGCGACGCCGGTGTGCACGCCTTCCTGGTGGGCGAGGCCTTCATGCGCGCCCCCGAGCCGGGGCTGGAGCTGGCCAAGCTGTTTGCTTGAAGTTAACTTCCCCAGAGTCGCCTTCCCCCCGCTCTCGCATCGCTGCGGGCATGGGGACGCCACCCGTGCGGCGGGGCGGCACTTGCACGGTGGCCGCTGGCCTGGGCTGCGTCAGTGCCGGGGATCGCGGGTGTTGCAGAACGGGGGGCGCCATTGACTGCAAAAGTTATAGCTGCTCGCGCTTGCTGAATAAGCGCTGGAGGCCGATTTGACTCAATTTTCTGTACTGAACGACGCCGCACTGGCGCCGACGCAACTGCTAAGCGCTGACCCCGCCGACTGGCCCGTGGCGCCGGGCTGGCAGCCGCTGGTGCAGGCATTCTTTGAGGGAGCGGTGGGCGGCAAGCTGCGGGCTTTCCTGCAGGCGCGGCTCGAGGCCGGGGCCGTCATCTTTCCGCCGCGCCCGCTGCGCGCGCTGGAACTCACGCCGCCCGACGAGGTGCGCGTGGTCATCCTGGGGCAGGACCCGTACCACGGCCGGGGCCAGGCCGAGGGGCTGGCGTTCTCGGTGGCACCCGGCGTGGCGCTGCCTCCGTCGCTGCGCAACATCTTCAAGGAACTGCAGCGCGACCTGGGCACGCCGCCGCCCGCGTTTCCGCTGCCCGGCGGCAGTCTGGTGAAGTGGGCGACGAGCGGCGTGCTGCTGCTCAACACGACCCTCACGGTGGAAGAAGGCCAGCCCGCCAGCCACGCGGGCAAGGGATGGGAGGTGCTGACCGATGCCGTCATCCGCCATGTGGCCGAAGGGCCGCGTCCGGTGGTGTTCATGCTCTGGGGGGCGCATGCGCAGGGCAAGCGCGCCGTCATTCCTGCGGACCGGGGGCACCTGGTGTTGTGTGCCAACCATCCCTCGCCGCTGTCGGCGCTGCGGCCGCCGGTGCCGTTCATTGGCTGCGGGCATTTTGGATTGGCGCGGGGATTTCGGGAGGGGCAGGTTGAGGGCTGATTTCGTGTTTTTTTGGTTGATGGGTCTGCGGCTTTAGCTATTGTTTTTGCTGTGTTTTTTGAGGGCGGGGGGCCGGGTCTCGCCCCGGCGGGCGAGGTACTTGTTCTTTGCTTCGCCAAAGAAAAGTACCCAAAAGAAAGGCGACCCTGCAATCTGCGACCCCTGCGGGGCAAACCTGCGTCGGGGCGTTTGCGGGGTGCGCCGTGGAACTCGCTTTGCGCTGGCGCGCTGCGCTCGGACAACCACGGCGAGTCAGATCACGAAGCATGCGCGCGAAGGCGCCCATGCCACCCCGCAAACGCCCCGCCGCAGGCGCAGCCAGAAGGGGGTGGGCAGCCGAACAGCCCGACAGCCAAACAGCCACACGGGCCATTGCTGCGCTCGGCCCAGTCTGCGCATCGCGCGGGGCTTGCGCCCGGGCGGTGTGGGCCGAGCGAAGCGACGGCCCGTATGGATGTCCGCTTGCGGGTTCCCTTCAGGATGCGCCGAGGAGCGCAGGTTTTGGCGGATGAGGGCTCGCGTCTGTTTGAGTGACGCGAAGCGGCGCGAGTTTAGCGAGACCCCGACAAAACTGAGCACCGCAGGTTGCCCGCAGCGAAGCGAAGGGACGCAGCCTGTAGGGTCGCTTTTTCTTGGCTTACTTTCTTTTGGCGAGGCAAAAGAAAGTGAGTCGCCCGCCGGGGCGAGACCCGGCCCCCGCACTCGGCAAAGGCACACTACAAGCTATAAAAACAATAGCTACTAGCGCTTTATGTATAAGCGCCAGCAGCCAAATAGGCTCAAATTTTCAGCCCGCACCGCCCTCAAAACCGCGGCAACTCCGGGTGCTTGATCTGCCCGCCCCGCACCAGCATCTTCCCGTACTCCGCACACCGGTTCAGCGTGGGGATCACCTTGCCGGGGTTGAGCAGGCCAGCCGGGTCGAAAGCGTATTTCAGGCCAAACATCTGCGCGTTTTCTTCGGCGCTGAACTGCACGCACATGCTGTTGAGCTTTTCCACCCCCACGCCGTGCTCGCCCGTCACCGTGCCTCCCATGGCCACGCTGGTTTCCAGGATGTCGGCGCCAAACAGCTCGCAGCGGCGCAGTTGGTCGGCGTCGTTTGCATCAAACAAAATCAGCGGGTGCAGGTTGCCGTCGCCCGCGTGGAACACGTTGGCGCAGCGCAGCTGGTATTTCTTTTCCATCTCCTGAATGGCCAGCAGGATGTCGGCTAGGCGCTTGCGCGGGATGGTCGAGTCCATGCACATGTAGTCGGGGCTGATGCGGCCGCTGGCGGGAAAGGCGTTCTTGCGCCCGCTCCAGAAACGCAGGCGCTCGGCCTCGTCGCGGCTGACCGAGATGGCGGTGGCGCCCGCAGCGCGCAGCACCTCGCTCATGCGGCCGATTTCTTCCTCCACCTCTTCGGGGGTGCCGTCGCTTTCGCACAGCAAGATGGCTTCGGCCGTCAGGTCGTAGCCTGCGTGCACAAAGTCTTCCACGGCGGCCGTCATGGGCTTGTCCATCATCTCCAGCCCGGCGGGGATGATGCCGGCGGCAATGACGGAGGCCACGGCATCGCCCGCTTTGCGCACGTCGTCAAAGCTGGCCATGATGCAGCGCGCCAGCATGGGCTTGGGGATGATGCGCACGGTGACCTCGGTGGTGACGGCCAGCATGCCCTCGCTGCCGATCACGGCGGCCAGCAGGTCGTAGCCGGGTGCGTCGAGCGCCGCGCTGCCAAATTCGACGGGCTCGCCTTCCACCGTGAAGCCCTTGACCTTGAGCACGTTGTGCACCGTGAGGCCGTATTTGAGGCAGTGCACGCCGCCCGAGTTTTCAGCCACGTTGCCGCCGATGGTGCAGGCGATCTGGCTGCTGGGATCCGGCGCGTAGTAAAGGTTGTACGGCGCCGCCGCCTCGCTGATGGCCAGGTTGCGCACACCGCACTGCACCACGGCCGTGCGGCTTTCGGGGTTCAGGTCGAGGATGCGGTTGAAGCGGGCCAGCGACATCGTCACGCCCATGGCGTGCGGCATGGCGCCGCCCGACAGGCCCGTGCCCGCGCCGCGCGCCACCACGGGCACCTGGAGCTGGTGGCACACCTTGAGCACGGCCTGCACTTGCGTCTCGGTTTCGGGCAGGCACACCACCAGCGGGCGCTGCCGGTAGGCGGTGAGGCCATCGCATTCGTAGGGCGTGGTGTCTTCGCTGTGCCAGAGCAGGGAGTGCGGAGGCACCACGCGGCTGAGGGCCTGCACGACTTCAGCCTGGCGCGCAGAGCGCTCGGCAGGCGAAGGGGCGGCAACGGACATGCTGTCGGTGTTCATGGTCGCCACTGTAGGGGATGGGGACGGGCGGGGTGTGAGGTTTTCTGCAGGTGTTTGTGAAAAATACCGAAATGCTCACTAATTGATAGCTTCTAGCGCTTGATGGACAAGCGCTGGGGCTGATTTTTGCCTGAACTTGGTGGAGGAGGGCGCGGCTCGGGCGAGGGCAGCCGAGCAAGGGCCGCCCCGCAGCGAGGGCTGCGTCCCCCTTCCCGGCGCAGCCGAGAGAAGGGGGAAGGCGCCAAAGGCGACTCAGGGGGATGCCTCTACTCAGGGGGATGCCTCTACTACGCCATGGTCTTGCGCAGCCACTCGGCAAACGCGGCGCATTCCCAGCGGTCCATGGTGCCGGTGCGCCAGCACAGGTAGTGCGCGTGCGGGCTGGCGGTGTCGGTGGCAAACAGGCGCACCAGCGCGCCGTTTTCGAGCCAGGGCGCGCCCAGCTTGAGGCGTACCAGCGCCACGCCCATGCCGGCTGCGGCGCCGTCGCACATCAGGCCGATGTCGTTGAACTGCGAGCCCTCGCTGGGCTCGGCCCAATCGAGGCCGGTGGCGGCAAACCAGGTGCGCCAGGGTTCCAGCGGGCTGCGCAACAGGGGCACGCCTTCCAGGTCTTCGGGACGCTCGAACGGCCCGTGCTCGCGCACGAAGGCGGGCGAGGCCAGGGGCGTGACCACGTCGCGGGCCAGTTCCACGTGCTCCACGTCGGCATAGTGGCCCGCGCCAAAGCGCACCATCAGGTCGGCGTCTTCGGCCACCACATCCAGCAGCGGAATGGACACCTGCAAGGCCAGGTCGATCTCGGGGTAGGCCTCGGTGAACTGGCGCAGGCGCGGGATGAGGATGGTGCGCGCAAATGTGGGCGTGACGGCCAGCTTGAGCCGCCGCCGCCCCGGCGCCGCTGCCTGGCCCGGAAACCGCTGCAGCGCGCCCAGCCCCTCGCGCACATGGGCCAGGTAGGCGCTGCCCTCGGTGGTCAGCGAAAAATCGGCGCGGCCGAACAGCCGCACGCCCAGGATCTGCTCCAGCTGCTTGACGCGGTGGCTCACGGCGCTTGGCGTCACGCACAGCTCGTCGGCCGTCTGCGTCACACTGCGCAGGCGGGCCAGGGCTTCAAACGTCAGCAGGCACTGGATGGGCGGAATGCGCCTGGCCGCGTTGCTGAGGAAAGAGGACGGTGCTGCCGTGGCCATTTAGCAAACCCCTGGAATGTGTGCTGCCCGTGGCGCCTGAGACAGGCCCGGCTCAAGCGAAGGCCGCCGCGCAAGGGCCGCCATGCCGCGTAGGCGGCGTTTCACTGGCGTGCACTGGCGGCGTCCCCCTGCCTGCGGCGCGCAGCGCCGCGAGAGCGGGGGGAAGGCGCGAAGCGACTCAGGGGGGTGTTCCATATCTCTAGCGGAAGATCACGGTCTTGTGGCCGTTGAGCAGCACGCGGTGCTCGCTGTGCCACTTCACGGCGCGCGCCAGCACCTGGCTTTCGGTGTCTCGGCCGCGGGCGGTGAGGTCTTCCACGGTGTCGGTGTGGTCGGCGCGGGCCACGTCCTGCTCGATGATCGGGCCTTCGTCGAGGTCGGCGGTGACGTAGTGGGCTGTGGCGCCGATGAGTTTCACGCCACGGTCATGTGCCTGGTAATACGGCTTGGCACCTTTGAAGCTTGGCAAGAAGCTGTGGTGGATATTGATGGCCCGTCCGGCTAGTTTTTGACACAGATCAAGTGAAAGTATCTGCATGTAACGAGCCAGCACCACCAGTTCGGCCCCTTCGGCCTCGATAATCTCGTACTGTTTGGCCTCGGCCTGCGCCTTGGTGGTGCCGGTGAGGGGAATGTGGTGGAACGGCACGTTGTAGCTGGCTGCCAGTTGGTAGAAGTCGCGGTGGTTGCTGATGATGGCGCGGATGTCGATGGGCAGCAGGCCGCTCTTCCAGCGAAACAGCAGATCGTTCAGGCAATGGCCTTCCTTGCTGACCATGAGCACGGTTCTGACGGGCTGGGCCGTGGCATGCAGGCTCCAGCACATCTGGTGGGGCTCTGCAAAGGTGGCCAGGCGGGTCTTCAGGGTGGCGTGGTCGTGCTGGTCGCAGGCAAACTGCACCCGCATGAAAAACAGGCCCGTGGCGTTGTCGTTGTATTGGGCGGCTTCTTCGATGTTGCCGCCATGCTCCAGCAGAAAACCAGAGACGGCGTGCACCAGCCCCAGGCGGTCGGGGCACGAGAGAGTAAGGATGTAAGCGTGGGTCATAGCTGTGCGATTGTCGCAGCAAGGCCCGCAGGTGTCGGAATAAGGAACTTCATGTACATCCCGTGTTTCGTCGCGAAACTCACCCCCTGGTGGGGAGTGGCGCTGTACCTCGCCTTTGGCGTTGCATGGGTGTTCGCGGGCGATGCGCTGTTGGCCCAATGGGCTGGCACGCCCGAGCAGATTGCGCATTTTCAGACCTGGAAGGGCTGGGCGTATGTGCTCTTCACCAGTGCCCTGGCCGGCTGGCTGCTGGCGCGCATGCGCAAGGTGGAGCGGCAACGCTCGGCGGTGGCGCGCGAGCTGGCGCAGATAGTGCACCACGCGCCGGTGGGCATGGCGCGCGTGGCACTGGATGGGCACATTCTGTGGGCCAATGGCTGCCTGTGCCGAATGCTGGGCATGGAGCTGGCCGAATTGCAGGCCCAGAATATCCGCAAGATCGTTCAGGCAGACGACCCGGAACAGGCCACGCAGCAGCTGGCACGCCTGCTGGCGGGCGAGATTGACCACCACCTGGGGCCGCGGCACTACACCCGGCCGTCTGACGGGCATGTGGTGCATATGCTCAACACCGTGACCTACGTGCCCGAGGAGGGCGACGAACCGGCCCGCCTGGACTGCGTGTTGCAAGAAATGGGCGAGATCCAGGCCGCGCGCACCGCCCTTGAGCGCAGCGAGACACGCCTTCGCCTGGCGGTCGAGGGCAGCGGCAGCGGCATGTGGGACCACGACCTGGTGCGGGACCAGACCGTGTATTCGCCCACCGTGGCGCGCATGCTGCATTACACGGGCGACGATTTCTCCCGTGATTTCCGCATGCGCGAGCGCCTGCATCCCGACGACAGCGAGCGCGTGCGGCTGGCCCTGCAATACGCCCTGACCTCGGGCGAGCCGTTCGTCGAGAAGCTGCGGTTGCAGTGCTTTGACGGCAACTACCGCTGGTTCATGGCACGCGGGGTGCGTCACCTGAGCGATGCGGGGCAGCCTGAGCGCTTTTCGGGCATCCTGACCGACCTGACCCGCGAGCGCCAGATCGATGAGCGCCAGCGGCTGGCCGCCACCGTCATGGAGAACATGAGCGAGGGCGTGATCGTGACCGACACGAACAACCGCATCCTTTCGGTCAATGCCTCGGTCACGCGGTTGCTGGGCTACACCGAGGAAGAACTGCTGGGCAAGACGCCGCGCGTGTTCAAGTCCGAACGGCACGACCGGGCGTTTTACCAGGCGATGTGGGATTCCGTGAAGCGCACCGGGCGCTGGCAGGGTGAAATCTGGAACCGGCGCAAGAACGGTGAGGTGTTTCCCGAGCACATGTCGCTGAGTGTGGCGCGCGACGCGGCCGGCGCGCCAACGCACTATGTGTGCATGTTCTGCGATATTTCCGGCAAGAAGGCGCAGCACCAGCGCCTGGAGTTTCTGGGCAACAACGATGCGCTCACCGGGCTGTCCAACCGCCTGTGGTTTTGCGAGCAGCTCGAAGACGCGGTGGTGCAGGCGCGCGGTAGCGGCGAACGCATGGCCGTGCTGCAGCTCAACCTGGACCGGTTCAAGGATGTGAACGACAGCTATGGCCATGCCATTGGCGACCTGATGCTCAAGGACATTGCGCGCCGGGTGCAGGCTGCCATGCGGCCGGGCGACCTGCTGGGCCGCATGGCGGGGGACGAACTGGCCGTGGTGGCGCGCAACCTGCGCCATGCCGATGGCGCGGCAGCGCTGGCGCGCCAGCTGATTGCTGCGGTGGCAGAGCCCTGGAATTCGCCCGAAGGGTTTGAGGTGATGGCCGGAGTGAGCGTGGGCATCTGCATGTTCCCGGAACATGCGACCACGGCCCCGACGCTGCTGCAGGGCGCCCACGCCGCAGTCTATGGGGCCAAGGCGCTGGGGCGCGGATCATCGTGTTTTTACACCGAGAACATGACCCAGGCAGCGCGCGAGCGGCTGGCGCTCGAATCGCGCCTGCGCCTGGCGCTGGCGCAAGGGCACATGGTGCTGCATTACCAGCCGCAGATCGACATCGCTTCGGGGCGCATCGTGGGCGCCGAGGCGCTGGTGCGCTGGTGCGCTGGAACGACCCCCGAAGAAGGCCTGATTGCACCGGGGCGTTTCATCCCTGTGGCCGAGGTGTCGGGCATCATCGGCCCCCTGGGGGAATGGATCATCGGCGAGGCCTGCCGCCAGGGGCAGCGCTGGCACGACGAAGGTTTGCCCCCGCTGACGATCGCGGTGAACGTGTCGCCGCGGCAGTTTCAGCTGACCGACCTGGTGGGCTGCATCGCATCGGCCCTGAAAGAAACCGGATACTCGGCCGCCCTGCTGGAACTGGAAATCACCGAAAGCGCGCTGGCCGAACGCGAAGACGAGGCGCTGTTGACCATGCGGCGCCTGCGCGACCTGGGTTTGCGGCTGGCGGTGGATGATTTCGGCACCGGCTATTCGTCGCTGGCGCAGCTCAAACGGTTTCCCATCGACGTGCTCAAGATCGACCAGGGCTTTATCCGCGACATCCCCCAGAGCGAGGACGACATGGCCATCAGCGCCGCCATCATTGCCATGGGGCACAGCATGGGCCTGTCGGTGCTGGCCGAGGGCGTGGAAACGGCCGGGCAGCTGGCCTTCCTGCAGGAACGCGGCTGTGATACCTACCAGGGCTACCTGTGCAGCCGCCCCGTTCCGGCCGATGCGTTCGCCGCGCTGCTGCGCGAAGGCCGCGCAGGGGGGTGAGGCGGCCAAGGCGCGACGGCACGGTTTCTCGCTCTACCGTCACACACAAGCAGCTTTCATCACGACTTGGCTGACCTTTTTGCCGCAATGCCTTTGCTGGGGACGCTGGCGCTGGGCCGTAGGGCCCCAAGGCGCTGCTGCTGCCCTGGCGCAGCGGCGAGTTTGCGGGGGCCGACAGGGGCTAGCCGCCCGATGTGCCTGTACCCCAGCGGCGACGCAGCTCTGCACAGTGGTCCTGGGCCGGTGTGGCAGGGGTGGACACCCAGGCGTCGGCGTCTTCAGTTTTGATAGCATCCCGCGCTTTACCTGATTGGGCCAAAACCACTTTTGACTGGATATTTTCTGGCCAATGGGTCGGCACGCCCTGGCTGCGCAGCACGTGGCCGCCACCGGCCACCAGCAGCACGGTCTGGCCGGCGCGCAAGGCCTCCCGTGCAGTCACAGCCATGGCGGAATCCCGGGCAATCTGAATGCGGACCATGGGGGCGATCTGCGTTTCAGGGAGAAGACCGCAGTGCCCCTCGCGCAATGCATCGTACTGCCGGGCCAGCGCTGCGGCGGGAAGGTGTGCATCCCACGCGGCGTCCGCCATGGCCGCGCGCATCTGACTGCGAGGCAGGTTGCCCCCCAGCACGGGCACGCCCGCGCCCACTGCAGCCATCACGACCGGGCCATAGGCGGGCCAAGGCCAGGCTGCGTCTTGCCACAGCAGGGCGGCGCGCACCTGGTTCTCGGTGGCATCCGCGGGCAGCCCTGCAGTGCTCTGGCCGCGCTCGGCCATTTCGATCACCAGTGCAGCAAGTTGCCCTCGGGCCACCAGCCATTCCACTGCGTCGCGCTGAAGTCGCTGGTGGTCTGGAGCGTCATGCTGTTCACCGAAGAGCACGACATCCGCAGGCAGCAGGGTTTGCAGGCGTTCGGGCCAGGGCGGTGGTGCAGAGGCTTCCAGCACGGACGCGCAGCCGGCCGCGATGACGGCCAGAGCCAGCGGCACCAACGCGCGGCGCATTGCCCGCCCACAGCCCGAAGGGAGTAGGCGGCACCAGCCACGCTTGAAAAAATAGGGTTTGCGGTGCATCGCCCCATGCTAACTCGGTGTGTACGGCCCGCTGCGAGCGCGGCAGACCGCGCGCCCCTACACTGCGCGGATGCGCAACAAGCCTACCCTGAAGACCAAGCTCCTTGCCCTGGGCGCCGGTTTCTTGCTGGTCGCCATGGCGTCCATCGGCCTGACCCTGTGGGTCACCTGGAACCTGGAGGGCGGCGCCGCAGCGGTCAATGAAGCGGGCCGCATGCGCATGCAAGCCTGGCGCTTGAGCAGCGCGGTGCAGGCCGAACTGCCCCCTCAGGAGGTCCAAGGCCTCATCAACACGTTCGACCAGAGTCTTGTGCTTTTGCGCGAAGGTGACGCCGCGCGACCCCTGTTTGTGCCCTGGGACCAGGAGGTCAGCCGCCGCTTCCAGGCGGTGGAGGCCGTCTGGTCCTCCCAGCGGCCG
Source organism: Acidovorax defluvii (assembly GCA_003268905.1). Classification (GTDB taxonomy): domain Bacteria; phylum Pseudomonadota; class Gammaproteobacteria; order Burkholderiales; family Burkholderiaceae_C; genus Acidovorax; species Acidovorax defluvii. The sequence continues at coordinate 59,165 of QLTU01000009.1, read as the reverse complement.
GTGTGGTCCATCGGGGCCATGGAGCGCGGGCGGGCGTCGCAGGTGGCCGCGCAGGACTTTGTCGAGGCCATCGACCGGTTCGTGCTGGCCATCGAAATGCAACTGTCCAGCCTGACCGCGCTTTTGAATCTTTTTCAGTTCTCCATGATGGCGCTGGCCATCATTGGCACGGTCGTGATGGTCTATACGGGGTACATGTATGTGATCCATCCGCTGGACTACCTGCGCCAGGGATTGCGCAAGCTCGAGTCGGGGGATTTCTCTGCCCGGGTGAACGTGGACACGCAGGACGAGTTCGGCCAGGTGGCCGCCGGCTTCAACCACATGGCGCTGACCCTGCAGTCCATGTACGAGGGGCTGGAAGCCAAGGTGGTGGATAAAACCAAGCGGATCGAAGCGCAGCGGGCCCGGCTGGAGGCCTTGTACGAGGTCAGCGCCTTCCTGGCGCGGGCCAGCACGATCGAAGAGCTGGCCAACGGTTTTTCGCAGCGCGTGCGCGTGGTGATGAAGGCCGACGCTGTGGTGGTGCGCTGGTCCGACGAGGTGAACCAGCGCTACCTGATGCTGGCGTCCAACTGCTTTCCTGCAGAGATGCAGGAGGACGAGCGCAGCCTGCTGGCGGGCGCCTGCGCCTGCGGCAGCCTGCGCCCTGATGCTCGCACCCGGGTCATCCCCATCCACCACCACGGTGCCGAGCCTATCCGCCACTGCGCGCGGGCGGGCTACCGCAACCTGGTGAGCGTGCCCGTGCGGTTGCAGCAGCGCATGCTGGGCGAGGTGGACTTGTTCTTCCGCAGCGATGTGCACCTGAGCGCGGACGAGTCCGAACTGCTGGACGCGCTGGCCAGCCATCTGGCAAGCGCGCTCGAAGGCCTGCGCGCGGCGGCGCTGGAGCGCGAAGCGGCGGTGGGCGAAGAGAGGGCGCTGCTGGCGCGCGAGCTACACGACTCCATCGCGCAGTCGCTGGTGTTCTTGAAGATCCAGGTGCAACTGCTGCGCACTGCGCTGGAGCGGTCCCAGCCCGACACAGTGCAGCGGACGATGGACGAGCTGGACGAGGGGCTGCGCGAGAGCATCAACGACGTGCGCGAACTGCTGGTGCACTTTCGTACCCGCACCAACAGCGACGATATCGAGGCCGCGCTGCAAGAGACGCTGCAGAAATTCCAGCACCAGACCGGCCTCCCCACGCGCCTGGAGATCCTGGGGGAGGGCCTGCCGCTGCCCGCTGACGTGCAGGTGCAGGTGCTGCATGTCATGCAGGAGGCCTTGTCGAACGTGCGCAAGCATGCCGGCGCAACCCATGTCAGCCTGGATGTGCAAAAGGGCGCGCGCTGGCAGTTCACGGTGCGCGACAACGGTATTGGGTTTGACACCAGCGTCCAGCACGGCGAAACCCATGTGGGCAGCAAGATCATGCGCGAGCGCGCCGAGCGCATCGGCGCGCAGGTGCGGGTGGAGTCGCACAAGGGCGAAGGCACGTCCGTCACGCTCACGCTGCCACCCTATCCCGTAGCGGCCGTCAACGTGGCCACCGTGGGGCTCGATCTGCCACAATTCGGCCCCCAGACGCCATGAGCAACAACCGCCCAATCCGACTCCTGCTGGTCGATGACCACACCCTGTTCCGGCGGGGCCTCAAGGCCCTGCTGTCCCTGGACAGCCGCCTGGAAGTTGCGGGCGAGGCGGGCGATCTGGGCGAGGCGCTTCGCTGCCTGGCGCAGATCAATCCCGACCTGGTGCTGCTGGACAACCACCTGCCCGGAGTTCGCGGCGTGGACGGGATCGGGGCCATCAAGGATGCCTTGCCCGGCGTGCGGGTGCTGATGCTCACCGTCAGCGAAAACGCCGAAGACCTTGCCGCTGCACTGCAGGGCGGCGCTGACGGCTACCTGCTCAAGACCATGGAGTCCGAGCAGCTGGCCGAGACCATCGAGAAGGTGATGACCGGCGACTCGGTGATCAGCCCCGAAATGCTCACCAAGCTGGTGTCCGCGTTCCGCCAGCGGCCCCCGCCGGCTCCGTCACCAGCCGCTTCCGGGCTGCCGGTGGCGGCGGCACCTGCGCCACCACCGCCTGTGCTTGCGGAGGTGCCGTCCCAGGGGCTTCATTTGCTCTCCCCGCGGGAGCGCGAAATCCTGATGCTGATCGCCCGGGGGGACAGCAACAAGGCGATAGGCCGCACGCTCGACATTGCCGAAACCACCGTCAAGATCCACGTCCAGCACATCCTTCGCAAGCTCGGGTTGACGTCCCGGGTGCAGGCTGCGGTGCTTGCAGCCAACAGTCGCATCGGCTGACGGCTGGAGCATCGGCGCATGGGCCGGCTCCCGAGGGCGTGTCGGGCGTAGTTCCTTCGGAGGATGGGCCGTGCCCGCGGGTCCTCCTTACGGACCGCGCGGGGCCTTCCATGGAAGGATGGGCAACCCAGCCCGTTGCTTTCACAGTTCGTACTGACTCTGGCCCAAGTGTGGCCACAGCGAACTGGAGAAAAACATGGAAGTCATGCTCGCGTACGACCACTCGCGAAATTCACGCATCGCGCTCGAGGCTGTCAAACAACTGTTCGCCAAGGAACTGCCCACGGTCACCCTGATCTCGGTGATCGAAGAGCCCGGCAGCAACACCAGTGCTGGCGATGAAATGTTCGAAGCCCAGTACCAGGAGCAAAAGCAGGGCGCCGAGCGGGCCGCTGCCGAGCTGGTAGCCGCCGGCTTCAGCGCCAAGGTGTTGGTGGCCGAGGGGGACGCCCGCAAGATGATCCTGCGCGCCACCCACGAGCGCAAGCCCGACGTGCTGGTCATGGCCCGCCATTCGTACAAGCCCGACGGCAACTTCATCACCCGCCGGCTTGATGCCCTGGTCGAGGAGTTCGACCACATGACGTTCGGCTCGGTCAGCGCCTTCCTGGCGCGGCGAGTGCAGTGCCCTTTGCTCATCATTCCCACCCACGCGGAGTAAGGGCCAACAACCCCCAACCCGGATCCCACCATGCAAGTCAGTGATCTCTTCCGGTTCAAGAACCGGGAAATTAAGGCACTCCACCTCACGTGGATTGCGTTCTTCATCTGTTTCTACGTCTGGTTCAACATGGCGCCGCTGGCGTCGTCCATGCTCAAAACTGTGGGCTGGCTGACCAAGGACGATATCCGCCTGTTCGCCATCGCGAACGTGGCGCTCACCATCCCGGCCCGCATCATCGTGGGCATGGCGCTGGACCGGTTCGGTCCTCGCCGCGTCTTCTCGATCCTGATGGTGCTCATGGCCGTCCCCACGCTGTTCTTCGCGCTGGGTGACACCAAGGAACAGCTCTTCGTCTCGCGTCTGATCCTCAGCTCGGTCGGTGCCAGCTTCGTGGTCGGTATCCACATGACTGCCCTGTGGTTCAAGCCCCGTGACATCGGCTTTGCCGAAGGGTTCTACGCTGGCTGGGGCAACTTTGGCTCGGCTGCCGCGGCCATGACGCTGCCCACCATCGCCCTGACGATGTTCGGCGGCCCCGAAGGCTGGCGCTACGCCGTGGCCCTGTCAGGCCTGGTCATGGGGGTGTATGGCGTGTTCTACTGGTTCGCCATCACCGACGGGCCCACCGCAGACACCCACAAGAAGCCCCGCAAGGCCGCAGCGCTGGAAGTCTCCAGCTACCGCGACCTGATCATGCTGTCCGTCATGACCGTTCCCATGGTCGGCATCCTGGCGGTGCTGGTATGGCGGGTGCAGCGCACCGGCTACATCGATGACATCACGGCGTGGGCGTGCTATCTGGCGATCGCCGTGGTCATCCTGTACCAGCTGGTGCAGGTGTTCCGTGTGAACCTGCCCATCCTGAAGAAGGGCATTCCCGCGGATGACCGCTACCCCTTCAGCTCCGTGGCGGCGCTCAACACCACCTACTTCGCCAACTTTGGCGCCGAGCTGGCCGTGGTCTCGATGCTGCCCATGTTCTTTGAGGAAACCTGGGGCCTCACGGCCGCCGCAGCGGGGCTGATCGCCTCGACCTTTGCCTTCGTGAACCTGTTCGCCCGGCCCATGGGCGGGCTGGTGTCGGACCGCTTCGGCAACCGGCGCTTCGTCATGCTGGCCTATATGCTGGGCATTGCCGTGGGCTTTGCCCTCATGGGCCTGATGAACAGCAAGTGGCCGCTCGTCATCGCAGTGGCGATCACGGTGGGCTGCTCGTTCTTCGTGCAGGGTGCAGAAGGCGCGACCTTCGGCATCATCCCCTCGATCAAGCGCCGCCTGACGGGCCAGATCTCCGGCATGGCCGGTGCCTATGGCAATGTGGGCGCGGTGTTCTACCTGCTCGTGTTCATGTTCGTCACCCCTTCGCAGTTCTTTCTCATCATCGCCGCGGGCGCCTTCATGAGCTGGGTCGTCTGCCTGGTGTGGCTCAAGGAGCCCGAAGGCGGGTTCGGCGACGAGTATGTGATCTCGTCAGTGGATCAGGCCATCGCTGAGGAAGCGCGCCAAAAGCGCGAAGCCCAGGCCCAGTTGGCCATGGTCTTCCAAGGCAGCGAGAAGGTCGAGCTGGCTGACAAGGGCGATGGCTTCACGGTGACCGCGCGCTTTCGCAGCGTGGACGAATTGCGTGTCCTCATGCAACGCTTTGAAAAGCACGGCCTGACCAGCAAGTGACCTGCCAGACGGATTTCCGAACAACCCGCTGATCTCTACAGAGAGGCCGTGCCCGTCACGGCCTTTTTCCATGACGCCACCCTTCACCTGATTGCCATGCCCACCAAACTGCGCCAAAGACGCCAAGCCTGGCTGGTGCTCATTGCGAGCACGCTGGCTTTCACCGTGTGTTTCATGGTGTGGATGATGTTCGGGGTGCTCGGCATCCCGGTCGGGCGCATGCTGCAGCTCAGTGCGACCGAAGTGGGCCTCATGATGGGCCTGCCGATCCTCACCGGATCTCTGGTGCGAATGCCGCTGGGACTGTGGACGGACCGCAGCGACGGACGACGTCTGATGGTGTGCATGCTGGCGCTGGCGATTCCCGCCCTGTGGTCACTGACCTTTGCCACCGCCTATTGGCAGTTTTTGCTGGCCGGAGGGGTGATTGGCCTGGTGGGCGGAGTGTTTGCTGTGGGCACGCCGTATGTGGCGTACTGGTTCGACCGCAGCCAGCAAGGCATGGCCATGGGCGTGTTTGGTGCGGGCAACGTGGGGGCCGCGCTCAATCAATTGGTGGCGCCCGTGCTGCTGGTGGGCTTTGGCTGGGCGGCGGTGCCCCAGATGTATGCGGCGCTCATGCTCCTGACCGTGATCGTCTTTTGGGGCTTGAGCTACCCGGCTCCGCCCAAGGCGCACAAGCCACCCATGCGCTGGCGGCAGCAAATGCGGCTGCTGCTGGAGCCGAAGGTGCTGCGCTACTGCCAGTACTACAGCGTCGTCTTTGGTGGATTTGTCGCGCTGGCGTTGTGGCTCGTGCAGCACTATGTGGGCGAGTACCGACTGAACATCCGCAATGCTGCGCTGCTGGCGGTGCTCTTCACACTGCCCAGTGGCCTCATGCGTGGCGTGGGGGGCGTACTGGCAGATCGTTACGGAGCGCACAGCGTGACCTGGTGGGTTTTATGGGTGAGCTGGATCTGCCTGTTCCTGCTGTCTTACCCGCCCACGGACCTTGTCATTCACACCGACGGGGGAGGCCTGTCCCTTCAGCTGGGGCTGGGCGTGCGCTGGTTCACCGTGCTGGTCATGGTGCTGGGCATTGCGTGGTCTTTCGGGCGGGCCAGCGTGTTCAAGTACATCAGTGAAGACTATCCGGACTCCATCGGCGCAGTGACCGGCGTGGTGAGCATGGTTGGCGGGTTGGCGGGGTTCGCGCTGCCGGTGCTGTTCGGGATGCTGCTGGACGCCACCGGCATCCGCAGCAGCGCCTTCATGGTGCTGTACGCCTGGGTGTGGCTGTCCCTGATCTGGATGTATTGGGCAGAAATGCGACGCACCGACGTGGTCCAGCGCAAGGCGGACGCGCGAGGGTAGTAGTCCTTTCGGACGATGGAGCACCGAAGGGGGTCGGTCTTTCAGACCAGGGGGTGTGTTCCTCTGGGGGATGTTCAGGAGAGGCGCCGGAAAGCACAGTGGAGCCTGTGCTACCTACCCGTCATCAGGGGGGTGGCCAAGCACCTGTTTCCCACCTGGAGAGCTTCACATGAGCACCAACAAACTTCGCGCCGCCCACGCCCAGACGGCCACGGAGAAGACCTATTCGGGCGCCGACATCGCGGACTGGCGTCCGGAAGATGAGCGCTTCTGGGCTACCACCGGCAAGGCCATTGCCACCCGCAACCTGTGGATCTCCATCCCCAACCTGCTGATCGGCTTCGCCGTCTGGTTGATGTGGGGGATCATCACGGTTCAGATGCTGAACCTGGGCTTTCCCTTCACCCAGGCCGAGCTCTTCACCCTCACCGCCATCGCGGGCCTGATGGGTGCCACGTTCCGCATTCCCGCGTCGTTCTTCATTCGCCTGGCGGGTGGCCGCAACACCATCTTCCTGACCAGCGCGCTGCTGATCATCCCCGCGTTCATCACCGGCATGGCGCTGCAAGACAAAGCCACCCCGCTGTGGGTGTTCCAGCTGTGCGCATTCCTGTCGGGCATCGGCGGCGGCAACTTCGCCTGCTCCATGTCCAACATCAGCGGCTTTTATCCCAAGAGCCAGCAGGGCACGGCACTGGGGCTGAACGCCGGCCTGGGCAACTTTGGCGTGACCACGATGCAGATCCTGATCCCGCTGGCCATGACCATCGCGGTGTTCGGCGCTTTCGCCGGCGGCTCGATGACGCTGACGAAGGACTCTGGCTGGCTGCTGGGCAAGATCGTCGCGGGCACCGAAACCTATATCCAGAACGCTGGCTTCATCTGGGCCGCGATTCTGGTGCCGCTGGTCGTTGCGGCCTGGTTCGGCATGAACAACCTGCTGCCTCTGTCGCCCAACTATGGCGGCACGCTGGCAGCCTTCGGCAAGATCCTCTACCTGTGGGGCCTGACGTCCATCGTCGGCGTGGTGGGCTTGTACCTGTACCTGCCAGCGCCCACTGGCCTGGGCCTGCTGAACATGTGGGTGGCGCTGCCGCTGATCGTGGTGGTGACCGTGCTGCTGATGAAGCTTGCCGCGTTTGGCGAGATGAAGGCTGGCATTGCCAAGCAGTTCGCCATCTTTTCGAACAAGCACACGTGGTCGATGACAGCGCTGTACATCGTGACCTTCGGCTCGTTCATCGGCTTCTCGATGGCGCTGCCGCTGTCCATCACCGTTATCTTCGGCTTCCAGCACGTATTGGACCCCAGCACTGGCGCATGGACCCACACGCTGAAGAATCCCAATGCACCATCGGCACTGACCTACGCCTGGATCGGCCCGTTCGTCGGCGCTCTGATCCGTCCGCTGGGCGGCTGGGTGTCGGACAAGGTGGGCGGCTCCATCGTCACCCAGGTCATCTCGGCCGTCATGGTGTTCGCCTCAGCCGCCGTGGGCTACGTGATGCTGCTGGCCTACCAGTCGCAAACGCCTGAGCAGTACTTCTTCATCTTCATGGCGCTGTTCGTGGTGCTGTTCGCAGCCAGCGGCATCGGCAACGGCTCGACCTTCCGCACCATCGGCGTGATTTTCGACCGCCAGCAGGCCGGCCCTGTGCTGGGCTGGACATCGGCCATCGGCGCGTACGGCTCGTTCATCGCCCCCGTGGTGATCGGCCAGCAGATCAAGGCCGGCTCGCCCGAGTACGCGATGTACGGGTTCGCCGTGTTCTACGCGATCTGCCTGGTCATCAACTGGTGGTTCTACCTGCGCAAGGGTGCCGAGATCCGCAACCCCTGAACGCGCCCACTTGAACGCGATTTCCCCCTATTTCGGAGACCCACAATGAGTCACTTCCTCGACCGACTGAGCTATTTCTCGGCTCCCACGGAAGATTTTTCCAATGGACATGGCCTGACCAACGGTGAAGACCGCACCTGGGAAGACGCCTACCGCGACCGCTGGGCGCACGACAAGATCGTGCGCAGCACCCACGGCGTGAACTGCACGGGCAGCTGCTCGTGGAAGATTTACGTCAAGGGCGGGATCGTCACCTGGGAAACCCAGCAGACCGACTACCCCCGCACACGGCCCGACCTGCCCAACCACGAGCCCCGCGGCTGCGCCCGGGGCGCCAGCTACAGCTGGTACCTGTACAGCGCCAACCGCGTGAAGTACCCCATGGTGCGTGGCCGCTTGCTCAAGCATTGGCGCGCGGCGCTGCTGCTGGCCAAGAGCCCGGTGGACGCCTGGGCGAGCATCGTCGAGAACGACGCCGCCAAGAGCGAATGGCAAAAGCAGCGCGGCCTGGGCGGCTTCGTGCGCAGCACCTGGGACGAAGTCAACCAGATGATCGCGGCGGCCAACGTCTACACGATCAAGAAGCATGGCCCTGACCGCATCATCGGTTTCTCGCCCATTCCGGCGATGAGCATGATCAGCTACGCCGCCGGCAGCCGCTACCTCAGCCTGATTGGCGGCGTCTGCATGAGCTTTTACGACTGGTATTGCGATCTGCCCCCGTCCAGCCCGCAAGTCTGGGGTGAGCAGACCGACGTGCCCGAATCGGCCGACTGGTACAACAGCAGCTTCATCATTGCCTGGGGCTCCAACGTGCCCCAGACACGCACGCCCGATGCGCACTTCTTGACCGAAGTGCGCTACAAGGGCACCAAGGTCGTGTCCATCACGCCCGATTACTCTGAGGTGGCCAAGCTCGGTGATCTGTGGATGCACCCCAAGCAGGGCACCGATGCCGCCGTGGCCATGGCCATGGGCCATGTGATCCTGAAGGAGTTCTACTTCAAGGACGGCGGCAAGGGCCGCAGCACCTACTTTGACGACTACGCACGCCGCTACACCGACCTGCCGCTCTTGGTGGTGCTGAAGGAAAAGACGCTGCCCGATGGTCGCACGGTGATGGTGCCCGACCGCTATGTGCGCGCCAGCGACTTTCCCGGCCAGCTCGACCAGTCCAACAACCCCGACTGGAAGACCGTGGGCTACGACGAACTGGGCCAGGTCACGCTGCCCAATGGCTCCATCGGTTTCCGCTGGGGCGCTGATGGCCGCGCCGACGAGGGCCTGTGGAACCTGGAGAACAAGGAAGCGCGCACCGGTAACACCGTCAAGCTCAAGCTCTCGGTGATCGAAGATGGCGAGCAGGCCTACGACGTAGCTGACGTTGCCTTCCCGTACTTTGGCGGTGTGCAGACGCCTAACTTCACGGCCAACGAGCAAGGTGGCGATGTGATGGTACGCCGTGTGCCGGTGAGCCACCTGGAACTGGCCGGACACGAAGCCCAGGGCCGCGTGATGGTGGCCACCGTGTTCGACCTGCTGGCTGGCAACTACGGCATCGACCGCGGCCTGCCTGGTGAAGAAGCCGGCGGCAGCTACGACGCTGACCGCCCTTACACCCCCGCATGGCAAGAATCCATCACCGGTGTGCCGCGCGAGCAGATCATTGCCGTGGCGCGGCAGTTTGCCGACAACGCCGACAAGACGCATGGCAAGTCCATGGTGATCATCGGCGCTGCGATGAATCACTGGTACCACTGCGACATGAACTACCGCGGCATCATGAACATGCTGATGCTGTGCGGTTGTATTGGCCAAAGCGGCGGCGGCTGGGCGCACTATGTGGGCCAGGAAAAACTGCGCCCCCAGACGGGCTGGACGGCGCTGGCCTTTGCGCTCGACTGGATTCGCCCACCGCGCCAGATGAATAGCACCAGCTTCTTCTATGCCCACACCGACCAGTGGCGCTACGAAAAGCTGGGCATGGAAGAGATCCTCTCGCCCCTGGCGGACAAGAAGTCCTACAGCGGCTCGATGATTGATTACAACGTGCGCGCCGAGCGCATGGGCTGGCTGCCTTCGGCGCCGCAGCTCAAGACCAACCCCATGCAGGTGGCCAAGGATGCCGCTGCAGCGGGCATGGATGCGAAGGATTACGTCGTCAAGTCGCTGAAGGATGGCACGCTCACGATGAGCTGCGAGGACCCGGACCATCCGTCCAACTGGCCGCGCAACATGTTCGTGTGGCGCTCCAACATCCTGGGCTCCTCGGGCAAGGGGCATGAGTATTTCCTCAAGCACCTGCTGGGAACCACGCACGGCGTGCAGGGCAAGGACCTGGGCCGCGACGAAGCCAAGCCCGAAGAAGTGCAGTGGCATGCCAATGCGCCCGAAGGCAAGCTGGACCTGCTGGTCACGCTGGACTTCCGCATGAGCACGACCTGCCTTTACTCCGACATCGTGCTGCCCACGGCCACCTGGTATGAGAAGAACGACCTCAACACCAGCGACATGCACCCCTTCATTCACCCGCTGTCCACCGCAGTGGACCCTGCCTGGCAGGCCAAGAGTGACTGGGAGATCTACAAGGGTTTCGCCAAGGCCGTGAGCGAGGTCAGCGTGGGCCACCTGGGCGTGGAAAAGGACGTGGTCCTGACGCCCATCATGCACGACACAGCAGGCGAAATGGCCCAGCCTTACGGTGTGCGCGACTGGAAGAAGGGCGAGTGCGAGCTCATCCCCGGCAAGACGGCACCGCAGGTCACGGTGGTCGAGCGCGACTACCCCAACCTGTACAAACGCTTCACAGCCCTGGGCCCATTGATGGACAAGGCCGGCAACGGTGGCAAGGGCATTGGCTGGAACACGCAAACCGAAGTCGGCCAGCTTGGCGACCTGAACGGCCGTGTGAAGGAAGAGGGCGTGACGCAGGACATGCCCCGCATCGTGAGCGATATTGACGCCACCGAAGTGGTGCTGATGCTGGCTCCCGAAACCAACGGCCATGTGGCCTGCAAGGCTTGGGAGGCCCTGGGCAAGCAGACCGGGCGCGACCACGTGCACCTGGCGCTGCACCGCGAGGACGAGAAGATCCGCTTCCGCGACATCCAGGCGCAGCCGCGCAAGATCATCAGTTCGCCCACCTGGTCAGGCCTGGAAAGCGAAAAGGTCAGCTACAACGCGGGCTACACCAATGTGCACGAATACATCCCATGGCGCACCCTCACGGGCCGCCAGCAGTTCTACCAGGACCATCCGTGGATGCGCGACTTTGGCGAAGGTTTTGTGAGCTATCGCCCGCCGGTGCACCTGAAAGCGCTGCACGAAGTCGAAGGCAAGAAGCCCAACGGCAACCGCGAGATCGCGCTCAACTTCATCACGCCGCACCAGAAGTGGGGCATCCACAGCACGTACAGCGACAACCTGATGATGCTCACGCTCAATCGGGGCGGTTCGGTGGTGTGGCTGAGCGAAGACGACGCGGCCAGCGCTGGCATTGTGGACAACGACTGGGTCGAACTGTTCAACGCCAACGGCGCCATTGCAGCCCGTGCGGTGGTGAGCCAGCGTGTGAACCCCGGCATGGTGATGATGTACCACTCGCAAGAGAAGATCATCAACACCCCCGGCTCCGAGATCACGGGTACCCGCGGCGGCATCCACAACTCGGTTACGCGCATTGTGCTCAAGCCCACCCACATGATTGGCGGCTACGCGCAATACAGCTACGGCTTCAACTACTACGGAACCATTGGCACCAACCGCGATGAGTTTGTGCTGGTGCGCAAGATGGACCGCGTGGACTGGCTGGACGACGAAGTGTCTGACACCGGCGCACACGCCTGAGCCCCGCAAGGAGAAAAACGATGAAAATTCGCGCACAAATCGGCATGGTGCTGAACCTGGACAAGTGCATTGGTTGCCACACCTGTTCGGTCACCTGCAAAAACGTCTGGACCAGCCGCCCCGGGGTGGAGTACGCCTGGTTCAACAACGTTGAAACGAAGCCCGGCATTGGCTATCCCAAGGAATGGGAAAACCAGGACAAATGGAACGGCGGCTGGGTACGCAACCCGGACGGCTCCATCGCTCCCCGCCAGGGCGGCAAGTGGAAGCTGCTCATGCGCATCTTCGCCAACCCCAACCTGCCGCAGATCGACGACTATTACGAGCCCTTCACGTTCGACTACGACCACCTTCAGTCGGCGCCCGAGAGCAAGGCTGCGCCCACGGCCCGTCCGCGCAGCCTGATCACCGGCAAGCGCATGGAGAAGATCGAATGGGGCCCGAACTGGGAAGAAATCCTGGGCGGCGAGTTCAGCAAGCGCAGCAAGGACAAGAACTTCGACGATGTCCAAAAGGACATCTACGGCCAGTTCGAAAACACCTTCATGATGTATTTGCCACGCCTGTGCGAGCACTGTCTGAACCCGGCGTGCGTGGCATCGTGCCCCAGCGGCTCGATCTACAAACGCGAGGAAGACGGCATTGTGCTGATCGACCAGGACAAGTGCCGTGGCTGGCGCATGTGCGTCTCGGGCTGCCCCTACAAGAAGATCTACTACAACTGGCAGTCGGGCAAAGCCGAGAAGTGCATCTTCTGCTACCCGCGCATCGAAGCCGGCCAGCCCACGGTGTGCTCCGAAACCTGCGTGGGCCGCATCCGGTATCTCGGTGTGCTGCTGTATGACGCAGACCGCATCCAGGAAGCCGCCAGCGTGGAGCGCGACCGCGACCTGTACCAGGCGCAGCTCGACATCTTCCTGGACCCGAACGACCCCGATGTGATCCGCCAGGCACGCATCGACGGTATTTCTGACAGCTGGATGGAAGCCGCCCGCAACAGCCCCGTCTACAAAATGGCGGTGCAATGGAAGGTGGCCCTCCCGCTGCACCCCGAATACCGCACGCTGCCCATGGTCTGGTATGTGCCGCCACTGTCGCCCATCACGGCTGCCGCCAACGCGGGCCATGTAGGGGTCAATGGCGACATCCCCGACGTGTCGCAACTGCGCATTCCGGTGCAGTACCTTGCCAACCTGCTTACCGCCGGTGACACCGGCCCTGTGGTGCGGGCACTGGAGCGCATGCTGGCCATGCGTACCTACCAGCGCGACAAGCATGTGGAGCAGCGCCAGAACCTGTCTGTGCTCAAGCAGGCAGGCCTGTCGCTGGCCGAGGTCGAGGAGATGTACCAGGTGATGGCCATCGCCAACTACGAAGACCGCTTCGTGATTCCGTCGGCCCACCGCGAGTACGCTGAGAACGCGTTTGACATCCGGGGCGGCTGCGGTTTCTCGTTTGGCAACGGCTGTTCCGACGGCGCCACCGAGACGAGCATGTTTGGTGGCAAGAAGCCGCGCACCATCCCCATCAAAGCGACGGTCTGAGCGCAGGCAAAGGAATCACCATGTTCAAGAAGAACCCGACCTCCGTGCGCCTGACCTTGCGCGCCCTGGGCTACCTGCTGAGCTACCCCGATGCGCAACTGCGCAGCGTGATGCCGCAACTCATCGATGCCTTGCAGGCAGAGCAGGCACTGACGCATGAGCGCATGTCCGAGTTGAAGGGGGTGTGCGAGCACCTCGCGGCACTCGATCCGATGGAAGCCGAGGCGCGCTATGTCGATAACTTCGACCGCGGTCGCCAGACTTCGCTGCACCTGTTCGAACATGTGCACGGCGACTCGCGCGACCGGGGACCGGCACTCATCGACCTGATGCAGACCTACGAAAAGGCCGGCCTGCAATTCGAGGCCGACGAGCTGCCCGACCACCTGCCGGTGGTGCTGGAGTTCGCCTCCACCCAGCCGCCTGAAGTGGCCAAGGAGTTTCTGGGCGAAATGGCCCACATCCTGAATGCACTTTTCAGCGCGCTGGTGGCCAGGAGCAGCCCTTATGCCAGCGTGATTGCCGCCGTGCTCGAAGTGTCGGGACAGCGCGTGCAGTCGGTGGCGCTCACGCCCGAGCCGCCCATGGATGAGGTCTGGGCAGAGCCCGAAGCGTTTGGCGGTTGCAGCACCCAGGGCCAGGCCAAGCCTGACCAGCCACAGCCTGTTCATTTTGTTCGTACCCCCCGCCCCGAGCGGGCACCAGAAGGAGTCTCCGTATGACCGCCTGGCTTGATACCCTGTTGTTCGGCATTTATCCCTATATTTGCCTTTCTGTCTTTTTCATTGGCAGCTGGGTGCGGTTTGACCGCGACCAGTACACCTGGAAAAGCGATTCGTCCCAACTGCTGCGCACGGGCAGTCTGCGCTGGGGCAGCAACCTGTTTCATATTGGTGTGCTGTTCCTGTTTTTCGGCCACACCGTGGGCATGCTCACGCCGCACTTCATGTATGAAGCCTTCATCAGCGCGGGCAACAAGCAGGTGATGGCCATGGTGTCGGGCGGTATCGCCGGGCTGCTGGGGTTTGTGGGGGTTTCTGTCCTGCTGCACCGCCGTCTGACGGACCCGCGCATCCGCGCCACCTCGAAGACGAGCGACATCGTGCTGTTGCTTTTGCTGTGGCTGCAGCTGGCTCTGGGGCTGGCCACGATTCCGTTGTCGGCCCAGCACCTGGATGGTTCCATGATGATGAATCTGGCCGAGTGGGCGCAACGCATCGTGACCTTCCGTACGGGTGGGGTAGAGCTGCTGGCGGACGCGGGCTGGATCTTCAAGGCCCACATGGCGCTGGGCATGAGCATTTTTCTGATCTTCCCGTTCACCCGACTGGTGCATGTGTGGAGCGGTTTTGGCACGCTGGCCTATGTGCTGCGCCCCTATCAGCTGGTGCGTGCGCGCCGCATGAATTTGCCGCAAGGCCACATGCAGCCCAATGACCAGCGCCGCGCCTGATGTCCACACTGTCAAGGAGCACAACATGAGCCATGGATGTGGATCGGGAGGCTGCGGCTGCGCCTCCACCGGAAACGAAAAGGAAACGGGCGCAAGCACGCTCACCGCCGAGCAGGCCGTGGCGTACGAAGCCCTGGCAACGGCCATGGAGGCGGCACCCGTGGCCCAGTCTTCACAGGCGCCGGCAGGCGTGGCGCAGGTGATGCCCTTGGCCGCCATCAACGGCATTGCCTTGCATGAAGTGGGGCAGCTGCTGGACGAGGAAACGCTGCGCCAGCGTGCGTGCACAGAGCTGTTGCGCCAGGCGGCCCAGCAAGCGGGCCTGCTGTCGTCAGATGACATGCCGGGTACCGACGGTGCCACCAGCGCTGCGGCTTCCGCCGCCATCGAGCAATTGCTGGAGCGGGAGCTGCCCATTCCAGAGCCTTCCGAAGAGGCGTGCCGTCGCTACCATGAGGCCCATCCTGCCGCGCACGCCCATGGCGAGCGTGCACAGCTGCGCCATGTGCTATTTGCCGTGACGCCCGGAGTGGATGTGAAACAGCTGCGCCTGCGCGCAGAGGCAATGCTGATCGACCTGCGTTGTGCAGACGACGGCGGGGTGCGCTTTGCAGAGGCTGCCAAACAATGGTCCAACTGCCCCAGCGGGCAGCAAGGTGGCGACCTGGGCTGGCTGACCCGGGCCGACTGCGCGCCCGAGTTCGCCCGGGAAGTGTTCGGCAGTGCCGAAATTGGTGTGCTCGCACGGCTGGTGCATAGCCGTTTCGGCCTGCATGTGGTCGAAGTGGTGGCCCGCGAGGCGGGGCAGCAGCCTTCGTTTGAAGAGGTGCGGCAGGCGATTGGTCTTACCTTGCGCCAGCAGGCCTGGGTCAACGCCCTGCGGCAATACCTTCAGTTGCTGGCGGGCGCCGCCGTGGTGGAGGGTGTGGTGCTGGATGCGGCGGATTCGCCGCTGGTTCAGTAGTTTTCAAGGGTATGGGCGAATGTCATGCCGGATGAGTTGCTCGATCGCCTGCGTCGGTTCCATGACGATGCTTTCCCCCAATACCGCCAGCAGTTCCAGGACTTGGTGGACGAGGGGCAGCATCCCACCACGCTTTTCATCGGCTGCTCTGACTCCCGACTGGTTCCTTACCTGCTGACCGGGGCAGGGCCCGGCGAACTGTTTCTTGTGCGCAATGTGGGGGCGTTCATTCCGCCTTACGACGGATCGCATGGCCACCACGGCACCACGGCGGCGATTGAATTCGCGGTGCTCAATCTGAAAGTTCAGCGCATCATCGTTTGTGGCCACAGTCATTGTGGGGCTATCAAGGCGATGTATGGTGAAGTGTCGCCTGAGGCTCCCAACCTGGAACGCTGGCTCGATCTGGGCCGCGAGGCCCTGCTGCCGGTGCAACCCGGACCGGAAGCGTTGCGTCGCACCGAGCAAAGGGCCGTTATTTTGCAGCTGGAGCGGCTGATGGAATATCCTATGGTCCGTAGCCGAGTGCAGGCAGGTCAGATCAGCTTGCACGGCTGGCATTACGTGATCGAGGAGGGGGAAGTGCATGTGTTTGACGTCAAGACGGGGGGCTTTGTGCCCGCGTCGCTGGCTGACAACAGTGGTACGGGTCCGTACCACCCCTATGTGGAACATGACGGGCAGGTTCTTTTGGACGAGCTTTGATTCCTTCTTGACGGATCGCAGGCCACCTGAAGGCGAATATCCAATCATCCGAAACCATGAAGCGCGAACCCAATCCCCCCATGAATTCCACCTCTTCGTTGCAGCCCATCAGCCTGGATGTGCTGCGTGAAAAATACCTCAAAACCGGCGAAACCAGCGCCGAAGACCTCTACCGCCGCGTGGCCCGCGCCCTGGCCTCGGTAGAAGCGCCCGACCTGCGCGAAAAGTACGAAACGCTGTTCCTGGAGAACCTGCATGCGGGTGCCATCGGCGCCGGGCGCATCATGAGCGCGGCCGGTACCGACATCCAGGCCACGCTCATCAACTGTTTTGTGCAGCCCGTGGGCGATTGCATTCAGGGCGTGGACGACGAGGGCTTTCCCGGCATCTATGAAGCCCTGCGCGAGGCCGCCGAAACCATGCGCCGCGGCGGTGGCGTGGGCTACGATTTTTCGCGCATCCGGCCCAAGGGCGCCCAGGTCAAGGCCACGGCATCCGTGGCTTCGGGCCCGTGCAGCTACATGAACGTGTTTGACCAGTCGTGCTCCACCGTCGAAAGCGCGGGGGCGCGGCGCGGTGCGCAGATGGGTGTGTTGCGCATCGATCATCCCGATGTGCACGAGTTCATCACGGCCAAGCGCACACCCGGGCGCTGGAACAATTTCAATGTGTCGGTGGGGGTGTCGGATGCCTTCATCGAGGCTGTCCAGCAGGGCCAACCCTGGGAGCTGGTGCACCGTGCGCGTCCGGGCGCTGTGGCCATGGCGCAGGGCGCCTACCAGCGCGCCGATGGCATGTGGGTCTATTCCACTGTGCAGGCGCGGGCGCTGTGGGACACCATCATGAAGTCGGCCTACGATTTTGCCGAACCGGGCATCCTGTTTCTCGATCACATCAACGAGGACAACAACCTCAATTACTGCGAAGACATTGCCGCTACCAACCCCTGCGGCGAGCAACCCCTGCCGTCCTATGGTTGCTGCGACCTTGGCCCTGTCATCCTGACGCGGTTTGTGCACCACCCGTTCGGATTCGACGGGTTGCCGGCATTTGACTTCAAGGCCTTCGAGAAAGTGGTGGCCCTGCAGGTCCGCGCGCTCGACAATGTGCTGGATGTGACTTTCTGGCCCCTGCCGCAGCAGCGCGACGAGGCCATGGCCAAGCGCCGCATTGGCGTGGGCTTTACCGGCATGGGCAACACGTTGGCCATGCTGTGCCTGCGCTACGACATGCAGGAAGGGCGCGCGATGGCGGCGCGCATTGCGCAATCCATGCGCGATGCGGCTTATCTCGCCTCGGTGGAGCTGGCCCGCGAAAAGGGTGCCTTCCCCAAGTTCGAGGCCGAGCCCTACCTGGCGGCCGGCACCTTTGCCAGCCGCCTGCCAGAGCCGATCAAGAAAGCCATTCGCAAGCACGGCATCCGCAACAGCCACCTGCTGTCGATTGCCCCCACGGGTACCGTGAGCCTGGCCTTTGCCGACAACGCCTCCAACGGTATCGAACCACCGTTTTCTTGGATGTACAAGCGCAAGAAGCGCGAGGCCGACGGCAGCACCAGCGAGTACGCGGTGGAAGACCATGCCTGGCGTCTTTACCGCGATCTGGGCGGCGACGTGGATGCATTGCCCGACTATTTCATCTCGGCGCTGGCCATGCCTGCCGAAGGGCATATCGCCATGATGGAAGCAGTGCAGCCCTTTGTGGACACGGCCATCTCCAAGACCGTGAACATCCCGGCCGACTACCCCTACGATGACTTCAAGGACCTGTATCTGCAGGCCTGGCGCGCCCGACTCAAGGGGCTGGCCACCTACCGGCCCAATGCCATCCTGGGTTCGGTGCTCGAAACCCATGCGGCAGAGCCTGCACCGGTGGCTGCGCCTGCAACCCCGTCAGTGGATCCCATGCGCACGGTGATCGAGAGCCGGCCCAAGGGTGGGCTTTCCGCGGTGGCCGAGAAGGTGGAGTACTGGACGCAAGAGGGCCACAAGACGCTGTACCTCATTGTCTCGTTCCTCCCGGTGCCCACGGGCGTTGGCTCGGGAACGGTCGATCGCGCCATTGAGTTCTTCATGCCGGTGGGCCAAAGTGGCGAGTCGCAGCAGTGGATCACTGCCAGCATGCGTTTGCTGTCCCTGGCGGCGCGTGGCGGTTTTCTGGAGCGGGCACTTTCTGACATGCGCAAGGTGGCATGGGACCGCGGCCCCGTGCGCCTGGGTACGCACCAGAAGGATGACGGCACCCGCGTGCCCATGTGGCACGACTCCGAGGTGGCGGCCATGGCCTATGCCGTCCAGAACATCCTGGCGCGGCGCGTGACCGATCCGGTGCAGCAGGTGCTGCCCCTGGAGGAGCCGGCATCGCAGGTCAGTGGCATGCCGCCCGCCATGGCGGGCAAGAAGTGCACCGAATGCGGTGCGCACGCCGTCATCCGCAAGGATGGCTGCGACTACTGCACGCAGTGCGGCCACCTGGGGACCTGTGGGTGACAACCCGGCCCGTCATTCCGGTGCGGGTGGCGTCCGGTAAACCTTCCGCGCAGGCGCTGGCAAACATGGACAAGCGCTGGCGCGTGCGTTACCTGATGCTGGCGCCGCACCGCCTCGGTTTCTTTTTGGCCATGGTGGTGCTGGTGGCGTCGGGCCTGTGGTGGGCGCTGGTGCAACTCGACCGGTCCACCGGCTGGCTTGCCTTGCCCTCGGTGATATCACCCACGCTGGTGCATTCGGCGGTCATGGCGTTCGGCTTTATTCCGCTGTTCTTTTCGGGATTCCTTTTCACCGCCGGCCCCAAATGGTTGGGCGTGGAGGCCCCGCTGGCGAAGGACCTGCGCGTGCCGCTGTTCTCGCTGGCGGCGGGTTGGCTGCTGTGGCTGGTCGGCGCGCACCTGCATGCCGGTGTCGCATGGGCGGGGCTGGCGCTGGCCTGTTTCGGCCTGGTGTGGATGACCGTGCAGTTCTGGGGGCGCATACGGCGCAGCCAGGCGCCGGACCAGCTCCATGCCCGTGTCATCGGCGCGGCCTGTATGGTGGGTTGTGCCAGCCTGGCAGGGCTGTTGCTCAGCCTGGTTTTTGAGGCCCACGCCGCAGCGCGCGCCTGGGTTTTCACGGGACTCTGGGGTTTTGTGGTGGTGGTCTACGTCACGGTGGCGCACCGCATGATTCCGTTCTTCACCTCCAGCGCCATGCCCATGGTCGAGGCCTGGCGCCCGTTCTGGGTGCTGTGGCTGATGCTGGCGGCGGCGGCGTTGCAGGTGCTGGCTGCTTGGCT
This sequence comes from Acidovorax defluvii, assembly GCA_003268905.1. Lineage (GTDB taxonomy): Bacteria > Pseudomonadota > Gammaproteobacteria > Burkholderiales > Burkholderiaceae_C > Acidovorax > Acidovorax defluvii. The sequence goes on along the minus strand of QLTU01000009.1, from coordinate 39,552 downwards.
GGAGCTGGCTGGAGTGCCGTCCAGCGCGACTGGCACGGCATGGTTGCTTGTGCACGGCACGCTGCAATTGATGGTGGGCGGCGTACTGGTCTGGCTGGCCTGGGTGTGGGGGCTGGTGCAAAGCTTGAAGAATAAATTGCTGGCCATGTTGCACATCGGCTTTCTGTGGCTGGGTGTGGCGTTCCTGCTGGGTGGGGTGTCGCAGTGGCTGGTGGGCACGCTGGGCATGGGAGTGCTGGCACTGGGAGCGCTGCACGCGCTGACCATGGGCTGCCTCGCCTCGCTGATGCTGGCCATGGTCACGCGTGTGTCCTGCGGCCACAGCGGCCGCGCGCTGGTGGCTGACCGCATTGCCTGGTCGCTGTTCTGGTGCCTGCAGGCGGCTGCGCTGCTGCGCATCGCAGCGTCTGTTCCGGGCATCGCCGGGCTCTCTTTGCCGTGGTTGTTGCCCGTGGCGGCCGGCCTGTGGGCTGGCACCATGGGAGTCTGGGGGCTGCGGCTGGGGCGTTGGTACGGTTGCCTGCGTGCCGATGGGCGACCGGGCTGATGCTTGGATCTGCCCATGGCTGACACGCCCGTTCCATTGAACAACGTGCCCGTTGCGGCGCACCCCGTTGTCTCGGACGACGGCGCAATGGCCGCCATGGCCACGGCGCTGATGCAGTCACGCCAGACCATCCTGCCCAAGCGGCTGGGTGCCCCCGGCCCGGCGCCCGCCGAGTTGGCCAGCATCGTCAATGCCGCCGCCCATGCGCCCGACCATGGCCAGTTGCTGCCCTGGCGCTTTGTGCTGGTACCTGATGCAGCGCGCCCCCTGTTGGCCGAGGTGTTTGCGCAGGCGCTGCTGGAGCGTGATCCCGGCGCCACGCCCGAGCAGTGCGGCCAGGCGCGCGAAAAAGCCTTCCGTGCGCCGGTGCTGATGCTGGTGGTGGTGGATGGCGAACGCGGCGACCCCGAGATTGACTTGGCCGAGCGGCTGCTTTCAGCGGGGTGCGCCGTGCAGAACATGCTGCTGATGGCCACCGCACAGGGCTATGGATCGGCGCTGACCAGCGGCAAAGCCCTCAAGGCGGCCAGCCTGCGGGCGTTGTTTCGGCTGTCGGCTTGCGAGCGGGCCCTGTGCTTCATCAGCATCGGCACCGTGCTGTCGCGCAAGGCGGCGCGTGCGCGGCCCGTGCCAAGCGACTACGTCAGCACGCTGGACGCGGATCGGGGCGTGGTGCCTGGATTCTGACCCTTGCCAACTTCTTTCATTGCGAGATTTTTTCCATGGATATTTCCAGCTTCGACGATCTGCTGCAAGCCGCGCGCATGCAGCCCGAACCCCAGCGTCTTCTGTTTGTGTTTGCAGCGGTTGAATTGCCCGACGATGCCACCCCCGCCCAGCGTGCGCGCTTTGAAGCCGGGCAGGGCGGCGCCCTGGTGCCGCTGATGTGTGTGGACAAGACCCCGCAGGATTTGCCCTCGTTCAGTGCCCTGGTGGAGGAGGCCCGCCAGTTCACTGCCCCCGGCCACGACTGGGCCATGGTGTTCGCTGCAGCCCTGTCGGGCACGCTGAACCAGGCCCCCAGCAGCGCCGACGCCGAGGCGCCCCTGCAGCGCATGGTCGATGCCATCAAGGGCGGCGCCCATGGCGCCTATATTCCGTTTGACCGGCAGGGCCAGCCGGTCCGGTTCGGGTAGCCGCAGCCATGGCCACCTCTTCGGCCCTGCCCGGTTTCAACGCGCCTGCCGTGGGGTTCGAGCAGCCCTTTGCCATGCTGGAGGCATGCCACGAGCGCGTGCAGCGCACGCTGGCCCTGCTGCAGCGGCTGCGCGCCCATGTGCTGGAGCACGGCGCAGATGTGCCCGCACAGCAGGCCGCGCGCGACGTGCTGCGCTACTTTGACATCGCTGCGCCCCTGCACCATGAAGACGAGGAGCTGCATGTGTTTCCGCTGCTCCTGGCGCAAGGCTCCCCTGACGTGGCTGCGCTGGTGCGGCGCCTGCAGGACGACCATGCCTGCATGGCCGCCGACTGGGCTGATGCACGCAAGGCGCTTCAGGCCCTGGTCGATGGCGATCTGAAGGGGTTCAGCGATGCCGATGGTGCAGCGTTTGACCAATTCACGGCCCGGTACGACCGGCACATCGCCGACGAGGAAACCGTGGCCTACCCTTCGGCACAAGCCCTGCTGGCAACGCCTGCGCTGCAGGCCATGGGCAACGAAATGGCTGCCCGACGCAAGGCGCCGCCGCCAGTGCGGCAATAATTCAAAAAAGATAGCTGTTCGCGCTTATTGGATAAGCGCCAGAGCTCGATTTGCCTAAAAATCGCTTCGCAAAGAGCGACGCCTGCCATGCCCCAAGGGCATGGGCGCGCTGCACGAGGCTGGGGCGTGCACGCTGGATACTGGCGGGTTCGTATGCGTAACCCTTTGCTTTTTGCCCGCGTGGCCATCACCTTGGCCCTGGCCTGGGCTGCCGCCGCCGCCTGTGTGGCACTGCACACCCCGCTGCCCTGGATGATCGGCCCGCTGCTGGTCACCTCGCTGCTGTCCATCGGTGGCGCACCCACCGAAAGCTGGGCCCCGCTGCGCAATGCTGGCCAGTGGTCGATTGGCGCCTCGCTGGGGCTTTATTTCACGCCACAGGTGGTGGCGCTGGTGGCCAGCCTGTGGTGGGCCATCGCGCTGGGCATTGTGTGGGCGCTGGTGCTGGGCTGGCTGTTTGGTGTCTGGCTGTACCGGGTTCATGCGCCGCGCATGCATGGCGTGCCGGCGTCGATGATGCGGGCCACCAGCTATTTCTCGGGGGCCATTGGCGCGGCGTCTGAAATGACACTGCTGGCCGAGCGCGAAAATGCCCGCACCGACCTCGTGGCCGCCAGCCACAGCCTGCGCCTGCTGATCGTCACGGTGACCATTCCCTTTGCGCTGCAGTGGAGCGGCCTGCATGGCTTCGATATCCTGCCGCCCACCGTGCGCGCAGTGAGCTGGCCGGGGCTGGCGCTGCTGGCCGTTCTTACCGGTGCGGGTGCGCTGGTCATGGAGCGGCTGGGCCGCGCCAACCCCTGGTTCATGGGCACGCTGGTGGTGTCGATGGGGCTGGCCATGGCGGGCGTCGCACTGTCGGCGGTGCCCCAGGGGCTGGTCAACGCGGCCCAACTGGTGATTGGCGTGAGCCTGGGCGTGCGGTTTCGCGCCGACTTTTTGCGCACCGCGCCGCGCTGGCTGGCCACGGTGGCCGGGGGCACGCTGGTGCTGATGGGCGTATGTGCGCTGTTCGCCTGGTTGCTGGCGCGGGCCACCGGGCTGCCCTGGGTCACGCTGCTGCTGGGCACTTCACCGGGGGGAATCACGGAAATGGCCATCACGGCCAAGGTGCTGCAACTGGGCGTGCCGGTGGTCACGGCGTTTCAGGTGTGCCGGCTGATTGCCGTGCTGGTGCTGGTGGAGCCCTTGTTCCGGCGCATTTACCCGCCGACGGCTTGAGCGGCGACGCAAGGCGACCGGCATCGGGCAGAAAAAAAGGGGCGATGCCCCTTTTTTTCGATCACACCTTCTCAGTGCACCACCACCGGGTTTTGCGCCAGACCGGCATAGCGGTCCAGTGCGTCTTCCACTTCTTCCTGGGTTGGGGTGTCGCGTTGCCAGGCCAGGATCTGCTGCTGGAACATTTCGGCCCAGGAACCGTCCAGGTACACCTCTTTGCCCGAGCGCTTGTCCACAATTTCGAAGCCGTGGCGGGCCAGCTGCGGTGCTGGCGGCGCGGTGTCATTGAGTGGCCCCCCTTTTTGCTCGACGGCGTCAGGCAGCATGTGGACCACCACAAAAGAGTCAGAGTCGTAGAGCATTTGCATGGAGTTCCCCCAGTCGATATATGAATCAGATGACAGCGGGTGGGCAGAGTTCAAGTCCCACGGCTCCCGGTACCTGATGCTTTGCAGTATTTCACGAAAAAGGGGCTGTGCCGGATTCGTGGGGGCTTTTCGCCGCAATGGCGCCCGCAAGCAACACCGAACGCCCGGCGTGGCCAATCAGGGCGGCCCGCTGCTGCTCAGACGCAGATCGGCAAAGTCGCCATTGGCCTGGGTGAGGCGGATGCGCACGGGCACATAGCCCAGATCGGGCGCCAGCCACAGCTCGGCTTTCTGATCGTAGTCGCGGCGCGGCAGGCGCAGCAGCTTCCAGGCCGGGGTGGGGCCGGCGGGCAGGTCCAGTGTTTCCTGCTCCTCGATCGAGAAAGTCCAGCGGTCGGCGCTGCGGGCGCTGACGGTGGTCAGGGTGACCTGGGTGCCGGGCACAAACCGCGCCGGGTCGGCCGCCAGCAGCGCACCGAGCTGGATGAATACGCTCAAGCGGTCCTGCACGCCGGGGCCCACGGCCGCCTGCGGGGTGTTGGCGCTGAAGGTAACGCGGCCCTGGGCGTGGTCAAAGTGGGCCGCCTGTTCACTGCGCGAACGATCTGCAAAGCGCTCTGGCTGCAGCCCTTGTGGCGTAACCTGGCCCACGCTGCTCTGGGAGCGGCTGCCCACCAGAAAGGCGCTGATCTCTTGCCGGGCTTCGTAGCGGCTGCCGTCGTGCTTCCACAGCAGCTCGGCGCGCGCGTTGTAGTTGAACTTTTTTGCTTGTCCGCTCACGTCAAACGCCAGGCGCACCGGCGCGGGCAGGCGCACGGCGGGCGCGGCCGTGCTGGCCATGCGGCCCGTGCCGCCACCGGGTGGGCTGATGTCCACGCCTGCGCCCGTGCCGCTGTCCTGGGCTGTGGCGGGGGCCGTGGCAGGGGCGGGGCTTTCGGGGCTGGGGGGTGGGGGCGCTGCCGTGCTGGCTGGGGGCTGCGGGGCCGTGGCCACCACCTCTGCTTGCGCTGTCGCTTCTGTCTCGGCGGTTGCCTCGGAAGAGGGCGTTCCCTGGTCGTCTTCCGCCGGAGCCGATGGTGGTGATTCACCGGTTTCGACGGGGCTTTGGGCCTGTGCCTGGGGCTCTGGCGGCGGTGCGGTGGCCGCTGCCTTCGCCTTGGGGAGCGTGGTGCGGGGCTGCGGCGCGGGTTTCTTGCGCGCGGCGGCGGGGCGGGCGGGTGCCGGAGATGCCTGCGCCACCACGGGGCGGGGCGGCGGTGGGGCAATGTTGCGGGTGCTGAAAACCGGTGCCGCCGGGGCTGCGGATGGGGTGCCGTCCCAGTCCAGGGGCATTCCTTGCAGCACCAGCCAGTGCAGCGCCAGCACCAGAAGGGTCAATACAAGCAGCGGCCGGCGTGGCATCACAGGGGCTCCGGCGGGTGTCAGGCGCAGCCCGCGCCCAGGTCTTGCGAGAGCTGGGCAGCGGCGACGCGCAAGGGGGTGTCGATGGCGCCGCCCCAGTCGGGATCGAACGTGGCCACCGAGCCCAACGTGGTGATGCCCAGCACCAGGTGGCCGTCGGCGTCGAACACCGGCGCACAGAAGGCGACGATGCCGGGCAGCAGCGTGTCCACCACGCGGGCCGATCCGTGCGTGCGCACCTCGGTCAGCAGGGTATCGACCGCCGCCGCGGTGGTGGGCAGATCGGTGCGGCGTAGCTTGCCGGCGTGGGCCAGCTCGTCCTGCAGCAGGGGCGCCACGGCCTCGCGCGGCATGTGGGCGGCAAAGCAGCGGCCCGTGGCCGAAGACAGCAGTGGCATCACATCGCCCAGGCGCAGGTTGGCGGTAACGGCCTGGGACGACTCTTCCCAGTGCACGATGGTCGGCCCCCGGTTGCCCCACACCGCCAGGGCGAGGGTGTGGCCAATGGTCTGCATGAGTGCAGGCATGCGTTCGCGCGCCAGGCGCACCGCATCCAGGCGCGACAGCGAGGCCAGGCCCAGCTTGAGCGCCGCCGGGCCCAGGTCGTAGTGTGCGGTGCGGCTGTCCTGCACCACCAGCCCCAGGCGCTGAAAGCTCACCAGATAGCGGTGGGCCTTGGCCGCGCTCATGCCGGCCGAGGCCGCCAGGTCTTTCAGCATGAGCGGCCCGCGCGAGCGCGTCAGCCCCTCCAGCAGCAAAAACCCCACCTCCACGGACTGGATGCCTGCACGTTCTTTGTCCATGTGCACTAAAATTTGCAAGTTTTGTTTAGTTAAATCAATTTCACCCAGCGTAATTTTTGCTGGATGCGCCCCACGACACACAGAGACAGAGGTCCTGCCCCCATGAAACTCGCCACCTACAAAGACGGCTCGCGCGACGGCCAGCTGCTTGTCGTCTCGCGCGACCTGGGCACGGCCCATTATGCGACCGGCATAGCCAGCAAGCTCCAGCAGGTGCTGGATGACTGGAACTTCCTTTCGCCCCAGTTGCAGGACCTGTACGACCAGCTGAACAGCGGCCGCGCGCGCCATGGCTTCCCGTTCGATCCCAAGCAGTGCATGGCCCCGCTGCCGCGCGCTTACCAATGGGCCGATGGCTCTGCGTACATCAACCATGTCGAACTGGTACGAAAAGCGCGCAACTCCGAAGTGCCCGCAAGTTTTTACACCGATCCGCTGATGTACCAGGGCGGCAGCGACGACTTCATCGGCCCCTGCGACGATGTGGTGGTGCCCAGCGAGGCCATGGGCATTGACTTCGAGGCCGAGATTGCCGTGGTCACCGGCGACGTGAGGATGGGTGCCAGCCCCGAGCAGGCCCTCGACGGCATTCGCCTGGTGATGCTGGCCAACGACGTGAGCCTGCGCAACCTCATTCCCGCCGAGCTGGCCAAAGGTTTTGGCTTCATGCAGAGCAAACCCGCCACTGCGTTCAGCCCTGTGGCTGTGACGCTCGACGAACTGGGTGACGCCTGGGACCACGGCCGCCTGAACCTGGTGGTGCATTCCACCTGGAACGGCCGCAAGGTGGGCATGTGCGACGCCGGCCCGGAGATGACCTTCCACTTCGGCCAGCTGATCGCCCATGTGGCCAAGACACGCAACGTGCGCGCCGGCTCCATCATCGGCAGCGGCACCGTCAGCAACAAGGGCGTGGAGCAGAGCGGTCGCACCGAGTGGCCCAAGGGCTACAGCTGCATCGCCGAAAAGCGCTGCATCGAAACCATCCAGGACGGCCAGCCCAGCACCGAGTTCATGAAGTTCGGCGACACCATTCGCATCGAAACCAAGGGCCCGGACGGCACCAGCATCTTCGGCGCCATCGACCAGGCCATTGTGCCGCCTGCAGGCGCGTGAGCAGGGTTGGCGAGAAAAAATGACCAAATCGACCTTTGGCGCTTATCAGATAAGCGCTACCAGCTACTGAATCAGGAGCATTCTGGTGAATGGACGTGGCACCTCGACGTGGCGCCCGACGCCACCACCCCTGCGCTGAACCTGCTGGCGCAGGCCCTGCGCGCCCAGGGCCAGTGCGGCCCGTGGCGCGACGAGCAACTGGCGGTGTGCAACGCCCATGGCGAGCGGCTGGGCACCATCGAGCGTGGCGCCGTGCGTGTGCTGGGCATCGCCACGCGGGCCGTGCACCTGGTGGGCAGGGCGCCGGATGGACGCATCTGGGTGCAGCAACGCTCCAAAACCAAGCCCAACAACCCGGGCATGTGGGACACGCTGATGGGCGGCATGGTTTCGGCCGCCGACACCTTGCAGCAGGCGCTGGAGCGCGAAACCTGGGAGGAGGCGGGCTTGCGCCTGCCCGCGCTGCACGGCGTGGAGCTGGGCGGGCAGGTGAATTTCAGCCGCCCCAGCCGCGAGGGCGGCGGCGTGGGCTACATGGTCGAGCGCATCGACTGGTTTCGCTGCACCGTGCCCGAAGGGCTGGAGCCGCGCAACCAGGACGGCGAGGTGGAGCGGTTCGAACTGTGGAGCCCTGCCCAGGTGCGCGAATGCATTGCTTCGGGCGGGTTCACGCTGGAGGCCGCACTGGTGCTGGGCGCCTGCTGCGGGCTTTGACAGCCTGCATGAAGCGGGCCGATGCCTCTGTGATCATTCCGTTTCCAAATCATTCGTGTCTAGGCGCGAAGCCGCAGGCAGTGCTGTAGCACGACAAGGCGAAGCAACGACGACACGGGTGATTTAGAAACGGAATCAGGCGTGCGTGATCCAGTCGGTGTGCTCGCGCCCGTTCAGGTGCGGCAGGGTGTTGAAGGTCTGCAGCATCAGCCGCTTGGGCGACACGCTGAACTCGGTCACAGCGCTGTTGCGGATGCGCATGTTCAGCGCAATGGTCACCTCGGGCGCGGTGCCCAGCACCTCGCCCACTGCCGCCGAAATGGGGCCACCGCTGCTGACCAGCAGCACGTTGTGCCCCGCGTGCTGGTGGCGCACATGGTCGAGCGCGGCGCGCACGCCGTCGGCAAATTCGTCCCAGCTGGGCATGCCCTGCGGGCTGATCACGCCCGCCATCCATTGCGCCAGCGCGTCGCACAGCAGGCGGAAATGGTGGCGGTATAGCTCGGGCGTGTCGGGCTTGGCCAGGGGCTGCGGGTGGATGGCACGGATGAGCGCCAGGCTGTCGTATTCGTTCAGGCCCGGCATCTGCAGCGGCTCGGGGGTGATCTGCAGGCCTTCGGCAATGCCTTCAAGCGTCTGCGTGTGGCGCCGCAGCGTTCCGGTAAGGATGGCGTCAAATGCCTGGCCCTGTGCGCGCCAGTGTTCGCCCAGCCGCACCGCCTGCTCACGCCCCCGCGTGCTGAGCTGGTCGTAATCGTCGGCACCAAACGAGGCCTGGCCGTGGCGCACAAGGTAGAGGGTTCCCATGGCGGGAATTTAGGGGAATAGCCAGTCTGCCTATGTCTCGCGGGCGACGCATGCTATTGAAAGAGAAGCGAACCACGCGGTGCTGGCCGCCCTGTACGCAAGGCCGGGGCCTGTGGCTGCCGCCGGTTCAGGGTGCGGGGTGCAGCACCTGGCTGAAGATGTCCGCATCCACATTGCCGCCCGTGAGCGCCACGCCCACCGTCTGGCCCGCAAGCCGGTCTTTCTCTTGCAGCGCCGCCGCGAAGGCTGCGGCGCCTGCACCTTCGGCCACGTTGTGCGTGTCGGTGAACAGGGCGCGCATGGCGGCGGCCACCTCGTCGTCGCTCACCTGCACGATGTGGTCGATGTGCGGGGCGATGATGGCCAGTGCCGCGGCGTCGGCCACGCGGCAGGCCATGCCGTCGGCCAGCTGGGTGGTCACGGGGGCCTCCACCACGCGGCCTGCGGCCACCGAATCGGCATAGGTGGTGGCGTGGCTGCTGACCACGCCCACCACGCGCACGCCATGGCCCAGTGCCAGCTTGGCCGCAATCGCCGAACAAGCGCCCGAGCCCTGGCCGATGGGCACATACACCACATCAAGCTGCGGCACGGCGCGCAAAAACTCCCACCAGTAGGTGCTTACGCCGCGCAGCAGGTCGGTGTGAAAGCTCGGCACCATGTGCGCGCCGCGCTCGGCTGCGATGTGCATGGCGTGTTCGCGGGCCTCCTGGAAGTCGCTGCCGTGCTCGACCAGCGTGACGCCCAGGGCGCGCATGGCGGCGTTCTTTTCGACCGAGTTGCCGCGTGGCACGACGATGGTGCAGGCCACACCGTGGCGGCGCGCGGCCCAGCCCATGCTCTGGCCGTGGTTGCCGCGCGTGGCGCTGACCACCTCGCGCGGCAGTGCGCCGCGCCGCGCGAGCTGGTCAAAATAGGTCAGCCCGCCCCGGATCTTGAAAGCGCCCACGGGGGTGTGGTTTTCGTGCTTGAGCCAGCAGTCGGCGCCCAGGCGCTCGCTCAGCAGCGCCCAGCGGTATTGCGGCGTGGCGGCAAAGTCGCGGTAAACCACCTGTGCGGCGGCTTCGATGTCGGCCAGGGTGGGAAGGGGCATGGAGAAAACTTCTGTTTTGATAGCTGCTGGCGCTTGCTGAATGGCCGCTTGGAGCTGTTTTGGCTTGTTTTTTACAACCGCACCGTGCCGCTGATGCAGGTGACGGTGTGGCCACCCACCCAGATATCCGCGCCGTCTTGTTCTACATGCACCCGCCCGGCGCGCCCCAGCGCGGTGCCCTGGCTGGCCACGTAGCGCGCGGGCGCGAGGCCCGCGCCAATAAGCCATTGCGCCAGCGCGGCATTGAGGCTGCCCGTGACGGGGTCTTCCGCCAGGCCGTTGTTGCCGGGGAAGAAGGCGCGCACTTCGAAGGCGATGCCGTCCGCATCGCTGCTGCCCACCACGCCGACCTTGCCACGCGGCGCGGACGCGCCGCCTTCAGCGGTTGGCCCGACCACGCCCACATCCAGCCCGGCAAGGATGGCGCCGTCGGGCTTCAAGGCCAGCACCTGCGCGGCCGAGCGCAGCATCACGCCGCGCCAGTTCGGGCCGTTGTCGCACCAGGCGTGGTGCAGGATGTCGCTGCGCGCCACACCAAGGCCCTGGGCGATGCGGGCCACATCGGCTTCGTCGAGCGGGCCGCTTTTGATCAACGGTGGGGCCGCAAAGGCCAGGCGGTCATCGTCCTGGCGCAGCGCGACCAGGCCCACGCCGCATTCCTGCACCACGCGGCCCGCCACGCGGGGCTGGCCGCCCGATTGCAGCCAGGCGTGGCAGCTGCCCAGCGTGGGGTGGCCGGCAAACGGCAGCTCGCGGCCCGGGCTGAAGATGCGCACGCGGTAGTCCGCGCCCGCTGCGCGGCCCTCGGGCGTGGGCGGCAGCACAAACGTGGCTTCGGACAGGTTGGTCCAGTTGGTGAACTGCTGCATGGCTTCGGCCGTGAGGCCTTCACCGTCCAGCACCACGGCCAGCGGGTTGCCACGGTAGGGCTCGGGGGTGAATACGTCGACCTGCAGATAAGGGCGTTGGCGCATGGCGGGGCTTGGAAGGAAAGAACTCAGGACAGCGGCTGGTCCAGCACGCCGCGTGCGCCGGGGCGCTCGCGCAGGGCCTGGAACCAGCGTTCCAGGTGGGGCCGGGCGGTGCGTTCCTGGGGCAGGCCCCACCAGCGGTGGATCTCGCAGCCCACGGGAATGTCGGCCATGGTGAAGTGCTCGCCTGCCATGAAGGGCTGGTGCGCCAAGTGCGCGTCCAGCAGCGCCAACAGCGCTTCGGTGGCGGCCACCGAGCGGTGGATGAGCGCGTCGTTGCGCTGCGTGGCCGGTGTGCGAATCCACTGCATGAAGGCGTCGCGCCCGGCAGGGTTGAGCGTTGTTTGCTGCCAATCCATCCATTGCTCGGCCACAAACCGGGCAGGCAGGGCTTCGGGATAGAGCTGGCCGGGCGCATAGCGGGCGCACAGGTAGCGCACGATGGTGTTCGACTCCCACAGCACCACGCCGCCCTCGTCTTCGATCAGGGGCACCAGGCCGTTGGGGTTGAGGCCCAGGTAATGTGGGTCACGCACGATGCCAAATTGCCCCCCGGCATCGGTGCGCTGCAACGGCAGCGCCAGTTCCTGCGCGGTCCATACCACCTTGCGCACATTGATGGACGAGAGCCGCCCCCATAGCCGCAACATGCTCAGCCCTTTGCCAGTTGCGCGCGGATGGCCGCTGCCAGCGCGGCGATGGCGGTGCGGATCTCGTCGCTGGTCGCGGTGACATACGACAGGCGCAGGGTGCGGGTGTCGGGGTGTTCGGCATAAAACGGCGCACCGGGCACAAAGGCCACGTTGCGCTCCACGGCCGCCGGCAGCAGGGCCTGCGCATCCATGCCTTCGGGCAGCATCACCCACAGGAACATGCCACCCGCCGGGCGCGTCCAGGTCACATCCAGGCCGGCCATTTCGCGCTCCAGCGCGTCCAGCATGGTGTCGCGCTGCTGCTTGTAGAGTGCGCGGATCGTGGGCACATGGCGGTCGAGAAAGCCGTCCCGGATCACTTCGGCGACCACACGCTGGTTGAAACCGGGCGTGTGCAGGTCGGCCGCCTGCTTGGCTTGCAGCAGCTTGGGGTAGATGGCCTTGGGCGCGACCAGAAATCCGATGCGCAGGCCCGGAGCCAGCACCTTGGAAAACGAGCCCATATAGATGCAGCCGTCGGGGTTGCGGGCGGTCAGGGGCGCGGGTGGGGCCTCGCCAAACCACAGGTCGCCATAGGGGTTGTCTTCGATCAGCGGAATGTTCAGCTCGGCCGCCTTGGCCACCAGCGCGGCGCGGCGTGCCTCGGTCATGGTGCGGCCCGTGGGGTTCTGGAAGTTGGGCAGCACATAGGCCAGCCGGGCCTTGTCGGCGCCGGTGCCCACCTTGGCGGCAAAGTCGTCCACCAGGATGCCGTCGTCGTCGCTGGCCACGCTCACGGCCAGCGGTTCTTGCGGCGCAAAGGCCTGCAGCGCGCCCAGGTAGGTGGGCGTTTCCACCAGCATGCGGCTGTCCTTGTCGAGAAACACCTTGCCGATCAGATCGAGCGCTTGTTGCGAGCCGGTGGTGATGAGCACCTGGTCCGGGTCCACCGCCCAGGGCAGCATGTCGGCCACGGCCTGGCGCAGGGGGGCATAGCCCTCGCTGGTGGCGTATTGCAGGGCGGCCGCGCCGTCGCGTGCCATCACGGTGTTGCAGGCCGCGGTGAACTCCTGAAGAGGGAACGCCTTGGGCGAGGGCAGGCCGCCGGCCAGACTGATGATGCCGGGCTTGTCGGTGAGTTTGAGGATCTCGCGGATTGCCGAGGGGTTCATCTTGGCGGCGCGTGCAGCCAGGGTCCAGTTCGTCATGCAGTCATCTCCAGTGGGCGCCCGGCAGGGGCGCGCTTGTCATCCGATTAAAAGGGCCGCTTTGCGGCGGGGCCAGGGGGTGCGGGTGGACCGATGGGGTCGCACTTTAACCCGCCCGATGGGCGTGACGCGCCTGTCTCGGCGTGGGCCCGTGGGGGTTGTGGGGGGGCGTGGCGGGTTGTCATCGTCATCCCTGCGTGGCCCGCGCCCGCACCGGCATGCGACGGCCCAGCAACACGGTGGCCATCACAGCCAGGCCAAAGCCTACGCTCACCGCGTCCAGGCCCTCGCCCAGCAGGGGCACGGCAAACAACATGCCCAGAAAGGGTTGCACCAGTTGCACCTGGCTCACGCGCACCGTGCCGCCCAGCGCCAGGCCCCGGTACCAGGCAAAAAAGCCCAGCCACATCGAGAAAACCGATACATAGGCAAACCCGCTCCAGGCGACGGCGGGCACGGACACGTCAGGCCACGACAGCGCGGCCAGCGGCGCCGTGACTGGCAGCGAGATCACCAGTGCCCAGCAGATCACGAACTCGGCGCGCATGTGCTGCGACAGCCGCGCGCCAAAACCATAGCCCACGGCCGCGCACAGCATGGCGCCCAGCAGCAGCAGATCGGCCGGGTGCAGCGCCAGCCCGGCGGCGCCCGAGCGCAACACGGCAAACCCCACCACCAGCCCGGTGCCCAGCGCCGCACAGGCCCAGAAGGCTGGCGACGGGCGCTGGCGGTGCAGCAGCGCGCCCACAGCCGCAGTGGCCAGCGGCAGCACGCCCACGATCACGCTGGCGTGCACGGCACTGACATGGCGCATGGCTATCGAGGTGAGCAGCGGAAAACCGAACACCACACCAAGCGCCGTCAGCACCAGCGGCCAGGCGTCGGCGCGCTGCGGCAGGGGTGCCCGCAGGGCCAGCAGCAGCGCCCCCGAAAGCAGCCCCGCCAGGGCCGCGCGCCCCATAGCGATGAACAGGCCCGACATCAGTGGCGCATCGGGTGTGCCCACGGCCAGCCGGGTCATGGGCAGGGTCAGGGCAAAGATCGTCACGCCGAGCAGGCCCAGGGCCAGTCCGCGGGCCTCAGCGCCGTGGGCTGGATGGGCGCGGGGCGGCGTCATGCGCGCACCATCCAGGCCGCCGTCACCACCAAGACAAGCGCCATGGCGCGGTTGAACCACAGCAGGCGGCGCCCGTGCGCCAGCCAGTGGCGCAGCAACGCGCCCACGCAGGCATACGCAAAATTGCTGGACAGCGCAAACAGGGCCATCACGGGCAGCACCACGCCCAGGCGTTGCAGGCTGTCGTCGCGTCCCACGATCCAGCCCGCGACGATGGTCAGCGACAGCAGCCAGGCCTTGATGTTCACGAATTGCAGTGCCGCGCCTTGCCAAAAGCCCACGTCCATGCGGGCAGCGTCGGCCTCGCCCAGCTGGCCGCTCTGGCTGAGTTTCCAGGCCAGCCACACCAGGTAGGCAATGCCCACGGCCTTGATGGCCCAGCGCAGCGCGGGCACCGCCACCACCGCGGCGCCCAAGCCGCCCGCGCACAAAAGCAGCAGGGCGCTCCAGCCCACGGGCACGGCGCAGACAAAGCGCATTGCGTGGCGCAGGCCCCGGTTGGCCGCCAGCGCGGTGGACAGCGTGGTGTTGGGGCCGGGGCTGAAGCTCATGGCGGTGGCCAGTGCCAGCAGGGCAGTGAATTCAACAGGTGGCATGGCGTTGAAATGAGGAGGATTGGCGGTTACTGTAGAGGTAATTACAATACAGTGCCAATACAGATAGGCTGACAATGAAGCGATCTGTAGTGGTCATTGTGTCAGCACAGTTGCCGTTTTTTGTACAAGGCCTTGCATGCTTACCCGTTCCAGCAACCACACCCTGACCGAACAGCTGGCCGAGCGTTTTGCCGAGCGCATCCGTTCGCGGCTGCTGCCTGCGGGCGCGCGCTTGCCGTCGGTGCGCGAATGCGCGCGCCAGCAGGGCGTCAGCCCCTACACCGTGGTGGCCGCCTACGACCAGTTGCAGGCCCAGGGCCTGGTAGAGGCGCGCAGCCAGCGCGGCTTTTATGTGCGGGATTTTGTGCAAAATGGGGCTCTAGCCCAAGAGGGACAAGCGCAAGCAGCTATACAAAATATAGCGGGTGTGGCGCTCAGGGTGGCCACGGGCACGGGGTCGTTGCCATCGGGTTCGCGCATCAACGCCACGGCGCTGATCCGGGGCATGTTCCACCAGGCGTCCACCCATCCGCAACCCGGCGCGGGCGTGTTTCCGGCCGATTGGCTGGAGACGGGCTTCATGGCGGCGGCGGTGCGCAAAGTCACCGGCAGCCGGGCCTTGCAAGAGGGCTCTCTGCAGTATGGCGAACCCATGGGCGACCCCGGCCTGCGCCAGGTGCTGGCGCGCAAGCTGGCGGGCCTGGGCATTCCCGCGCGGGCCGGGCAGATCATGACCACGGTGGGCGCCACCCATGCGCTTGACATCGTGAGCCGCACCCTGCTGCGGCCCGGCGACCCGGTGATGGTCGAGGAGCCCGGCTGGTCGGTGGAGTTTGCGCGCCTGGATGCCCTGGGCATGCACATCCTGCCCGTGCCGCGCCGCGCCGACGGGCCCGATCTGGCCGTGATGGCGCGCTATTGCGAGGCCCACGCCCCCAAGCTGTTCGTGAGCGTGAGCGTGTTCCACAATCCCACGGGCTATTGCCTGTCGCCCGGCAGCGCGCACCAGGTGCTGCAGCTGGCACAGCAGCACAACTTTCATGTGGTGGAAGACGACACCTACAGCCACATCGCGCCCGAACACGCCACGCGGCTGTCGGTGCTCGACGGCCTGCGGCGCACCATCTATGTGAGCGGTTTCGCCAAAATCCTGGCGCCCAACTGGCGCGTGGGCTACCTGGCGGCGCCACCCGATCTGGTGGAGCGCCTGCTCGACACCAAACTGTTGTCCACCCTGACCACACCGTCCATCCTGGAGAAGGCGCTGGCCCTGTGCATCGACCAGGGCCAGTTGCGCCGCCATGCCGAGCGCATGCGCCTGCGCCTGGCCCAGGCGCGCTCGCGCAGCGTGCAGCTGGCGCTGGAGGCAGGTTGCACCTTTGCCGCCGAACCTGCGGGGCTGTTCGGCTGGGTGGAAACGGGCGTGGACACCGACGTGCTGGCCCAGCGCATGCTGGACGAGGGCTACCTGCTGGCGCCCGGGGCGTTGTTCCATGCCAGCCGGCAACCGTGCACGCTGATGCGCATCAACTTCACCACCACGCAGGACGCGGCCTTTTGGCGCGTGCTCCAGCGGGTGGTGGCGCAGAGCCGATAGCCGCGTTTGGATCAGGCGTTGGATCTCAAATTCCGCTCGCCTTGAGGTCGAAGCCCTTCGACAAGCGCAGGGCGAACGGTTGAATTTTTGCCAGACCGCCAGACCGCCAGACCGGAGCAGCGTTGCGGCAGCAAAGGGTCAGGCGGCGGGGCGCTCCACTTCGAGATCGGCCAGCACGCGCAGCAGTGCACGGTTGACTTCTTCCAGATCCATCTCGTGGGTTTCGCACAGCTTGCGGATCGTGCTGGCGTCTTCGGATTCCAGTGCCCGGGCCATCTGCAGGCCCGAGACATACGGGCCCGTGCCGAGCACATTGGCGTCGTAGATGCGTTCCGACAGCGGAATGCGGCGCAGGATGGTGCCCAGCGATTCGCCCATCACATCGTCCAGTTGCGACAGCAGCCCGCACAGATAGATCTCGCGGCGCAGGTCGTTTTCTACGCCAGCGTCGAGCAGGTGCGTCATGAGCTGCGCCCGGATCAGCATGGACTCGCGCACGGGCCGCAGGTTCAGGTCGGTGCTGGCGTGGGGCAACTGGTCGGACAGCCAGCGCTTGATTGAGCCATAGCCCATCATCACCAGCCCCCGGCGCAACGAGTCAATGCCCGTGCGCAGGCCCAATGCCGCCGAGTTGGTATAGACCATGAAGCGGTAGGCCAGCAGCGGGTCTTCGCCCATGATTTCTTCGAAGGTCTCCAGCGACTGCTCGGCGTCTATGGCCTTCATCAGCTTGAAGATGACGGCGTGCGAGGGTTGAGGCGCCTGGTGCCGCTGGTGGTAGAGCATGTCTTCCGCGGGCCACCCGGCCAGTGCCAGGGCGTTTTGCTGATCCAGACAATGCTCCATGAGGGCGCGGCTGGTGATGTTTTCATACATCTGGCCTGCCAGCACCGGGCTTTTGGCGTGGGCCACCGGCGCCGGGCCACCAGGCCGGGTGGGGGCGGTTTGCAGTGCCGCCACGGCGTCTTCGGGGCGCAGCGAAAGCAGGCTGTTGTCAAAGCAACGCGCCACCTCGGGCCCGGGCAAGCGGGCCAGGTCGCCGCGCCACACCATCTTGAGGCCGCGCTGGTGCGCCGCCTTGACGCGGGCCAAGATGGCACTGTCGGACAGCCAGTCGCCCCGCACCTCGATCCAGGGTGCGCCGCGCGGGGCGTCATCCAGCAGCGAGCACAAAAGCTGGCGCGTTTGCGCAGACAACAGAAGCGGTGGTGAGGTGGAAGACCACATCTCTTGCACCGTGCGCAGCAGGTGGGCGGCATCCACCACCGTGGCGGCTTCGTTCTGGGCATAGAGCTGAATGCCCGCAAGTTTGCGGGCCCGGTTCCACAAAGGGCGGTAGCCAAGAATCAGGCTGCCAAGGACGGATTGGACCATGGGCGTTGAAGCAATAAGACAGCGGGGCCGGATCCTGGCAACGGAGCCGGGCCTCCGCCGCGCGAGCAGGTTTTAACTGATGAAGTTGAACAGGGACAGCTTCTGAACCGAGGCATAGGACTTGAGGGCGGCCTCGTATCCCACCTGCTGGTTCTGGAAGTCCGAAATGCCCTTGATCATATCGAGATCCTCGGCGCGCGAGCGGTCGTCTTCGAGCTGGATGGAGCGTTTTTCCTGGTCGCCCGTGATGCGGTCTGCGCGGTTGAGCAACTCGCCCGCATAGCCGCGCATGTTGTGCATGCGCTCCAGCCCCGAGTCGAGGTTGGCCAGCGCCTGGCCCACCGCCTGACTGGCGGCGTTGCTGTTGGGTGCGTTGCGGATGTCATTGATGGCGCTGTCGAGGGCGCTGAACACGCTGGCGCTGGGTTTCAGAGTGATGGTGTCGCCCGTGGCGGGCGTGCCGGTGATCTTGAAGCTCAGTCCCGGAACATGAACTGTGGGATTGGTGGCAGCCGAGATTTCAAGGCTCAGGGGTTTGTCACTTGGGAAGTCGGGAACCGTGACCGGGGCCGACGAAGTGCTCAGGGTCAGGTCATTGATGGTGTAGGTGGCGGTGGAGGTGCCCAGCGTAGCGCCTGGTCCCACTGCACTGAACACGATGGAGTAGTTGTGGCCGTTCACCAGGCCCAAATCCACGGGCTTGATGGCATCGGTGGTCAGCCGACGGCTGCTGGGAATGGCGCTGAGGCTGGCGTTGTACACCCCGTCGCGCTGCGGCTGAAACATGAACGCCGAATCGCCATCCAGCGTGTTCGGAATGGCCGCCCCCGTGCTGCTGTACTGCCCCGCCAGGCCATCGAATTTGTAGTCTGGCGACGTGCTCAGCGGCCCTAGGAATGGTGACAGAGCGCTGCCCAGGGCGCCCAGCAAGGGGACGCCATTGGTGTCCTTGCGGTTGGCCACCTCCGACAGCTGTTCGCGCAGGCCCTGCAGCTGGTTGGCAATGGTGGCCCGGTCGTTGGGGGTCAGGGTGCCATTGCCTGCACTCACAATGAGTTCGCGCGCGTTTTGAACCAGGCCCACGGCGTCGCCCATGGCGGACTCGGCCTGCGCAATGGCGTTGCGCTGCGTTTCCAGTGCGCGCTGCTCGGTCTGGATACGAGACAGCCGCGTGAGGGCGCGCTCGGCCTGCGCGGCTGCCACCGGGTCGTCGCTGGCCCGCACCACGCGCTTGCCCGAGGTCAGGTTTTCCTGCAGGTTGGACAGGGATGTCTGGCGCTGACCGATGTTGCGCACGGCAACGTCGTACTGGTTGGCTGTGCTCAGCCGGTAAAGAGCGTTGCTCATGATGGACTCCGTTCAGGCATGGGCCCTGTTCTTAGCGGCCGAGACCCTGGATCAGTGTGTCGAAGATATTTTGCGCGATCTGGATCATCTTGGCCGAGGCCTGGTAAGCCTGCTGGTACTGGATCAGACGCGCAGCCTCTTCGTCGAGGTTGACGCCGGCGACGGCCGTGCGGTCGCGCTCCAGATTGGCCGCGATCGACGAAGACAACTCGGCCGCGAATTGTGCGCTTTGGGTGCGTGTGCCCACCTGCGCCATGGCGCTGGCAAAACCGTCGGCCAGCGTGGCGTTGTCGAACATCGGCACATCGCGCAGGGCCATCAGCGCGCTGGCGTTGCCGGTGTCGCGCTCGTACCAGTCGCCATATTGGGAGTCGGTCGCGTTACCCACCGTAACGGTGTCGCCGCTCTTGGGTGCGCCCTGTAGGGCGATTTCCCAGCCATTGATGGCAATTTTTTCGCCAGAAACGTAGTTGCCGGTAGCAATGGTTGCTACGGGTGGGCCGGGAACCGTTGCCGAATAGGTTGCAGGCGACCCTGCTGTAAAGGCAATCGTGACAGGACTTCCCGTTGCAGGTTGCGTGATCGGGCCGGTTGCCTTCAGTGATGCCAACTGGAGCGAACCCCCATTCGTCGCCCCCATGGCGGCATTGACCGGATTGGCAGCCGCCAGGTCGGTCGGCGAGTACTGCAGCGCCTGCAACTCCGCCGCGGCGCCCTGCAGCGAATTGATCACGAACTGGTCGCCTGCGTTGACCGCACCTGAGAGCGTGACACCCAGACCCTGTGCCGAAAAGACGCTCGCCACTGCGACCGGTGGCAGCGCAGAGCCATCGAAGTTGAAGACTTTGCCGTCCGAATGGCGGGTGACCGAGCCCGCGTCGCCCGCCGTGAAGCTGACGGTGTAGCTCGACGCCTGCAGCGCCGTGGGGTCGGCTACCGTCAGCGCCATGGTGGCGGTCGAGGTATTGAAGTTGCTGGGTGTTGCATTGCCCAGACTGATGGGCGCGAAAAGGTTTTCACCCGGCTGGCCATTGAGCGTTAGACCCAGCCGGTTCTGCGTGTTCATCGACTCGCTGATGGCGATGGCCATGCGGCCGAGCAGGTTGCGGCCTTCGGCGAGGTCGTTGTTCTGAAAGCGCAGCAAGCCCGCCACCTGGCCCCCGCCGAGCATGCTTTCGTTCAATTCCACCTTGGTGGAGGAGCCAGGCGCCAGAAAGCTCAGCACCTTTTTGCCGCTGCCCGCGCCAAAATCGATTGGATCGTCAATCGACAGCGTGGCAGCCTGGTTGCCCAGCACCAGCGGCTGGCTGCCGGCCACGAACACGCTCACGGTGCCGTCGTCGGCGGCCACCTGCGAGGTCTGGATGTGCTGGTTGAGCTCGCGGATGAGCTGGTCGCGCTGGTCGAGCAGGTCGTTGGCGGGCTGGCCGTTGCCCTTGGCACGGGCAATCTGCTCGTTGATGCCGGCGATGTTCTTGGCCAGGCTGTTGACCGCGACCATGCTGCCCTTGAGCTGCTCGGCCACGGTGTAGCCGATTTCGTCCAGGCGTTGCGAGGCGTCGCGCATGCGCGCGGCGGTTTCGTCCATGCGCGTGAGGGCCACGCTGCGCGCAGTGAGGTCGGTGGGGGCACTCACGACATCCGAGAGCGCGTTCATCATGTCGTTGATGGATGCGCCAATGCCGCTGGCGCCGCCGCTGAAAACCTCTTGCAACTGGCGCAGGCGGTCCATGCGCACGGTGTCGCCCGCATCCACCGCCGATGCGGCCGTGGACTGGCGCGTGAGCAGCTCGCTGTGGTTGCGCTGGATGGTCTGCACATCCACGCCCTTGCCAATGTAGCCACCGCCGGTGAACTGGCCCTGCACGGTCTGCAGCACCACGGTCTGGCGCGAATAGCCGGGCGTGCTGACGTTGGCAATGTTGTGGCCTGCGGTCTGCAAGGCCGCCTGGTTGGCCAGAAGGGCGCGGGATCCGACGTTGAGCAGGCTCATGGCTTACCTTGTGTGCTCAGGCCTGTGCGCGCTGCACGCGCAGGGCACTGTTGATGGCGCTGCTGAGCTTTTTGGCGTACTCGGGGTCGGTGGCGTAACCGGCTTTCTGCAGCTCGGCGGCATAGGCCACGGCCGAGCCGGTCCTGGCAGTGGCCTGGGCTTTTTCGTAGCGCGGGCTGTCGTTGATCAGCCGGGCGTAGTCGCGGAAAGAATCCTCGTACGAGTCGTAGGCGCGGAACTTGGCCGTTACTTTCTGGGCCTTGCCGTTGATGTATTCGGTGGTGGTGATCTCGGCCACCTTGCCGGTCCAACCCTTGCCAGCCTTGATGCCAAACAGGTTGAACGAAGTGGAGCCGTCGGCGTTCTTGATCTCGCTCTTGCCCCAGCCGGTTTCATGGCCTGCCTGGCCCAGCATGAAGCTGGCCGGAATGCCGCTGTCTTGTGCCACGCGCTCGGCGGTGGCGCTGAGCGACTGCACAAAACCGTCCCGCCCCTTGGGCACGGGGCCGGTGGCCACGGTGGCGCTGCTGGCCGCGCTGCGTGAGGTCACGCCGGGCAGGCTGAGCGTGGACGGTGCCGAGATGGTGGTGTCGGCCCCACCCATCTGGCGCGAAAGCTGGCGCGCAATGGCTTCTGACAAGCCGCCGGGCGCGCCCGACATGCTGACCGACAGTTGCTGGTCCAGCAGGTCGGTTCCCAGGTCACCCTGGGCACCGTCCATCAGGCCGGATTTCATGGTGGCTTCGCGCATGCTCTTGATCAGCTCGCGCATGAAAAGCGATTCAAACTGCTTGGCGGCCTCTTTGGCGGCCTGGGCGCTGTTTTGCCCGGCTTCGTATTTCAGGGCGTTGAGCGAGCGTGCATCGGCCGCCAGCGCGTTGGTGGTGCTGGAGGTCGCGGAAGAGGGCAGGGTCAAAGCCATGGTGACTCCTGGTGCGTGGCCGACAGGGCGCTGGTGGGGCAGGGCATGGTCAGATCACTTCGAGCTCGGCGTTCAAGGCGCCGGCCGCCTTGATGGCCTGCAAAATGGCCAGCAGATCCTGGGGCGTGGCGCCCAGGGAGTTGAGTGCGCGCACCACGTCGGCCAGCTGCGGCGACGGTGGCATCTGGATGACGTTGCCCGCTTCCTTCTGGATGGCGATGTCGCTTTTTTGCGCCACTACGGTCACTCCCTGCGACAGGGGATTGGGCTGGCTGATGACGGGCGTGCTGCTGATGGTGATGGACAGATTGCCGTGCGCGATGGCGCAGGGCCCCAGCGTCACCGCCTGGTTCAACACAATGGAGCCGGTGCGGGCGTTGATCACCACCTTGGCTGCGGGCGTGGAGTTGGGCAATTGCAGCTCTTCCAGCTCTGCGATGAAATTCACCCGTTTGCCTGGGTCTTGCGGCGCCGTCACCTGCACGCTGCGCCCGTCCAGCGCGGTGGCGGTGCCCTCGCCCTGGCGGGCATTGATGGCCTGCGCCACCTTGCGCGCGGTCTGAAAGTCCACCGCATCAAGGCCCAGGGTGATGGTGCTGCCCACGTGCAGCGGCGTGGGAACCGAGCGCTCCACCTGCGCGCCACCGGGAATGCGGCCCGCGCTCAGGTGGTTGATCTGCACCTTGCTGCCGCCGGCCGAGGCGCCGGCGCCGCCCACCACCACGTTGCCTTGCGCCAGGGCATAAATCTCGCCGTCTGCACCGCGCAGCGGTGCGGCTATGAGTGTGCCGCCCCGCAGGGACTTGGCATTGCCGATGGAGGACACGGCCACGTCAATGTTCTGCCCCGGCTGCGCAAAGGCGGGCAACTGGGCCGTGATCACCACGGTGGCTACGTTCTTGAGCTGCGGAGCGCTGGTGCCCGGGGGCAGGCTGATGCCCATTTGCTGCAGGTAGTTGGCCATCGCCTGCGCTGTAAAGGGCATCTGCGTGGACTGGTCACCCGTGCCGTCCAGCCCCACCACCAGGCCGTAGCCCGACAGCTGATTGCTGCGCACGCCCTGCACGGATGCCACTTCCTTGATGCGCAAGGCATGGGCAGGCGCCACGAGTCCCGTGACGGACAGGGCCAGCACCAGCCACAGCGTGCGTGTCTGCAGCCATGCAAAGCGAGGGAGGGGCAAGGTCTTCATGGCACCCATTGTGGCGCGCCACCCGGCCGGCAAAGAGGGGAAAAGAGCGTGCTTCTGCCGCCTTATTGCCGGTGTTCGCCCCCGGTTTGTGCGGGGAGGTGGGGGTAATCAAAATATGAGCCAAATGTGGCTCTAGCCCTTTACGGTAAAGCGCTAGCAGCTATTATTTTTGACGAACTAACTGCGTGCTCACCTTACCTGCGCACCCTGGCCGCCCTGGTGTCCACCGGGTTGCGTATGCAGTAGTAGTGGCCATTGGGCACGCTGGCAATGTGGTTGGCGCGCACCTTGTCTGCCAGCGCCTGTGCCGTGTCGTACAGACCCGACTGGATGTGGTAGACGCCGGTGGGCCGCAGCGCCACGCCGCCGCCATAAAAACCCGATGCCTCGGCCGTCTCCAGCTCCCCTGCCGTGGGCAGGGCCGCGTTCTGCGACTGGCAGTAGCGCTGCGCCGCCTCGCGCGAGACCAGCTGATCGGCGTGTCCCGGCGCGGCCATCAGCCATTCCCGTGCGGCCAGCGGGTTCTGGTGCTGAGAAAAGCGCGTGCCCTGAAAGTAATCAAAGATGTCGCGCGCCAGCGCATCCGCCAGCGTGGGCGCGGGCACCGTCACGGTGAAGCTTTGCGATTCGCCACTGCCCAGCTTGACCAGCGTGGCGGTGGCCTGCACCAGCGAACCCTCCAGCCGTGTGTAGGTGATGTAGGCCACCATCGCCATCCGGCCCGCCTTGGCCTTGAGGGCATCCAGCGCCCGGGCATCGGCCGCAGAGGCGCGCTGCAACTCTTCGGGCGTGATGCCGGCAAACTCGAAGCGCAGCTTGGGCGAACGGGTGTTGATGCGCCGTGCCTGGCGGTCCAGCTCGCCAATCAATTGGGTGTTGAGCGTGCGCCCCAGCTGGGCCAGCGCCGTGCGCTCGTGGTGGGCCTGCAGGCTGTCCACGGCCTGCAGTGCGGCAAGCACCGTGGCCGGATCACCCTTGCCGGTGTGCAGGTCTGCAAACAGCTTGCGATCGTGCTCGTATTCGCCCAGATCGGTGGCGCGCACGACCGGAATATTGGGCCAGACCAGAAAGGGTTGCCCCACCGGGTCGCGAAAATCGGCTGCGCCAGCAAGGCCGCAGCACATCACCAGGACCAGGGCCGCCGAGCGTTGAAGCAGTGTGCGCAGGGTGTGCATGGGCGCGGTGCAAACCTGTGTCAGAACGGCGTGACCGTGTTGAACGCCCGTGCCAGCCAGCCCATGGCCTGCGCCTCGGCCTGCTCGCCCATGCCGCGCGAGATCACGCGCACGTTGGCCACGTACCGGGAATCGATGACGCTGCCAGGCGCCAGACGGCGTGGATCCACGATGCCCGAAAAGCGCAGCACGTCCACACTGCGGTTCACGCCCACCTGCTTTTCGCCCGCAACGACCAGATGCCCGTTGGGCAGCACGTCGGTGACGATGGCGGTGATGTTGCTCTTGAAATCGTTCTTGGCCAGGGTGTCCCCCTTGCCCTCGAAGGTGTTTTCATAGCCCGCACCGATGGCCGTCTTGCCAGCAAGCTTGGCAGCCAGGCTGCTTGAAACAAGCGGCAGCGCCGTGATGCGGCCCTCGGTGTTGGACGACCGGCCGACGTTCGACGTGCTGTTTTGCTTGGCGTCGATTTCTTCCTTGATCGTGATCGTTACCAGATCACCGATCAGGCGGGCGCGCTGGTCTTCGAACGCGGGCCGAAAGCTGGCGGCATGAAACAGGCTGCCCGTGGCAGGACCGGCGGGCCGGGGCATGGTGGCCACGGGTGGCAGTGT
The DNA here is from genome assembly GCA_003268905.1 of Acidovorax defluvii. Classification (GTDB taxonomy): domain Bacteria; phylum Pseudomonadota; class Gammaproteobacteria; order Burkholderiales; family Burkholderiaceae_C; genus Acidovorax; species Acidovorax defluvii. Next base: position 15,039 of record QLTU01000009.1, on the reverse strand, counting down.
GGTGGGCAGCACGTCCACAGGCGGTGGCGGGTTGATGCTGGCGCAGCCCGTGGCGAGCACGGCGAGGGCGGCGCAGCCCATCAGGCGCAGGAGGGTGTTCATGGTGGTGCTCCTCACATTTGCGACAGTTTGGCCAGCATCTGGTCCGAAGTCTGGATGGCCTTGGAGTTCATCTCGTAGGCGCGCTGGGTCTGGATCATGTTGACCAGTTCTTCCACCACGTTGACGTTGGAAGTCTCCAGAAAGCCCTGGCGCACGATGCCCAGGCCGTTGGTGCCGGGCGTGCCCTGCTGGGGAGCGCCGGACGCAGCCGACTCCTTGAACATGTTCTGGCCCACCGGCTGCAGGCCGGCAGAGTTGACGAAGCTGGACATAGACAGCGAGCCCAGTGGCTGCGGTGCGACGGAGCCCGCCACGATGGCACTCACTTCACCGTTTTCGCTGATGCTGATGCTTTTCGTGCCCGCGGGCACGGTGATGCCGGGGGCCACGGGCAGGCCGCCGGAGGTGACTATGCGGCCCTGAGCGTCGAGCTGGAACGAACCGTCCCGTGTGTAGCCGGTGGTGCCATCGGGCAAAGTGACCTCGAAAAACCCGTCGCCATTGATGGCCACATCAAGGTTGTTGCCCGACTGTTGCAGGCCGCCCTGCGTGAAATTGCGGCTGGTAGCCACCACGTTCACGCCCAGGCCCAGATGCAGGCCCGTAGGCAACTGGTTTTCCTCGGTGGTCTGGGCGCCAACCTGGCGCAGGTTCTGATAGATCAGGTCCTGAAACTCTGCACGGTTGCGCTTGAAACCAGTGGTGGAGACGTTGGCGAGGTTGTGCGAGATCACGTCCAGCTGGGTTTGCTGGGCGGTCATGCCGGTCTTGGCGATCCACAGTGAATTCATCATGGCGGTTGTCCTTTTCTTCAGCCGTTGAGGCTCAGTAGCTGGCCTGCGGCCTTGTCATCACTCTCTGCGGTTTGCAGCAGCTTCATTTGCTGCTCGAACTGGCGGGACGCGGCAATCATGCCCACCATGCATTCGACCGCGTTCACATTGGAGCCCTCCAGCGCACCGGCCAGCATTTGCGCGTTGGGGTCGGCCGGCAGGGCGTCACCGTTGGCGGCGCGGAACAGGCCGTCGTCGCCCCGTCGCACCGGGTTGTCGGCGGTGGCCGTGGCAAGTTTGAGGCGGGCCACGGGAACCGGTGGCTCGTTGCCCGTCTTGGCCGTGACCGTGCCATCCGCACCCAGGGAAATGGTGGCGTTGGGCGGAATATCGATGGGCGCACCGCCATCCGACAGCACCGGCAGTCCGGTGGGGGTGACCAGTTGCCCGCCCTGGGAGACCTGGAAATGGCCTGCGCGGGTGTATGTCTCGGTGCCATCGAGCCCTTGCACGGCGAACCAGGCATTGCCCTTGGCCATGGCATCCAGGTTGCGCCCCGTGGTTTGTGCGGGGCCGGACGCCGTGACGTGGCCAGACGTGGCCTCCAGCGCGAAGACACGCGTGGTAGACCCCTCGCCCTGCAGTGGCACCGAGCGGAAGGTGGACATTTCGGCACGGAACCCGGTGGTGGATGCGTTCGCCAGGTTGTTGGCCAGCACCGCCTGCCGGTGCGCGGCGGCGTTGGCGCCCGTCATGGAGGTGTAGATGATGCGGTCCATGGTCCTGCTTTCCTTTCAGTGTTTCACCGAGCCGCACTGCGCCTGCGGCGCCAGAAACTGGCGCGCCCAGGGCCAGGGCAGCCGCGCAAGGGCCGCCCCGCCGCGCTGGCTGCGTCCCCTCGCCCGCAGCGCGCAGCGTTGCGAGAGCGGGGGGAAGGCGCGCAGCGCCACAGGGGGGTGTTGCTTCATCTCAGGTTCACCAGGGTCGACATCACCTGGTCTTGCGTCTTGATAGTCTGGGCGTTGGCCTGGTAGGCGCGCTGGGCGGTCATCATGTTGACCAGCTCGGCGGTGAGGTCCACGTTCGAGTCTTCAAGCGCCCCCGAGCGCAGCGCGCCAAAGTTGCCGTCGCCGGGTTTTCCCAGCACGGCGGGGCCGGAATCAAACGACTCCACCCAGTTGTTGCCGCCCACGGCCAGCAGGCCCTGCGGGTTGCGGAAATTGGCCAGCGCCACCTGCGCCTCGGAACGGGTCACGCCATTGGAGTAACTGGCCATGACCATGCCGTCGTTGGAGATATTGATGCTCGTGAGGTCGCCCGAGGCATAGCCGTCTTGCGAGAGATCCGCCACGGCGAACTTGCTGCCGAACTGGGTGGCTCCGCTCATGTCGATGTCCACGGGGAAATTTGCCACGGCCGGTGCTGCGGTCCCTGCATTCGGGTTGGCGGTGGGGGAGACCGTCAGTGTGAGTGTTGCTGTGGCGGGATCGATCTTGCCGTTTTCGTCGAACGCAATGGTTCCCAGGGAGATGGCCGTCACGGGAGGAACTGCCGTCGGGTCATCGAGCTGGTTGTAGACCGCCCATTCGTTGGGGTTGGCTGTCTTCATGAAGTACAGGTTCACCGGCGTGGCCACGCCCTGGGTGTCGTACACATTGATCGACGTGCCGTAAGTGGAGCGCGGCGTGGCGGGAACGGGAGGCGTGGCGGTCGCGTCGCCCGCAGAATCCTTGGCGCGCGCGTCCAGGTTCAGTGTGGCCTTGATCGATTCGGTTTGCTTGGCCTGGATGGGGGCTCCCGTTGGGAAGCTCAGGGGCTGTGCCTCAGAGGTGCTGAGGCCCGTGGCGGGGTCCACCCTGAATCCCATCACCTGGGCACCGCCGTTGGTGACCAGATCGCCCGTCTTGTCGAGCTTGAAATTGCCGGCACGCGTGTATGCGGCCGAGCCATCGGCCTGCTGCACCTTGAAAAAACCGTTGCCGTTGATGGCCACATCCAGGTTGTTGCCCGTCACCGTGACGTTGCCCTGCGAGAACTGCTGGGCCACCGCCGCCACTTCGACGCCGATGCCATAGTTGGCGCCACCGCCCGCTCCCATGGACGATGCCACCAGGTCCGCGAACTCGGCGCGCGACGACTTGAAACCCGTGGTGTTGGCATTGGCGATGTTGTGACCAATGACGTCCAGGTTCTTGCTGGAGGCGTTCAGTCCCGAGAGGCCGTGTTGGAAAGCCATGGTGTGTACTCCTGGTGATTCTTGAAATTACAAAATGGCCTTGATGCCTGCCTGGGTGGTCATGCCGCCGCGCGAAAGTTGCAGCTGCAGGCTGCCGTTGTCCATGCTGACGGCGGTGACCTTGTCGATCATCAGTGCGGTGGATCCCACGCTGGTGTCGCCATTGGCGGCCAGCACCTTGAAGCGCAGCGCGCTGTCGCCCTGGTAGCCAGCGGTATCCCATGCAAAGTTGTAGCGGCCTGCCGGGAGGCTGCCCATGTCGACAGTCCCCACCTCTTTGCCGGCGGCGTCGAGCACCTGGACCTTCACGCTGGCGGCCGATCCGGCGAGGTCGAAGGCGCCGGTAGCCTCGCCACTCTCGGTGTCCACGGACAGGGTATTGCCTTCTGCCAGCACCTGATGCCCCACCATGGCGCTGCCCTGCAGCATTTGCTGTGCAGCAAACTGGCTGACTAGCCCCTTGACGGTGTCATTGAGTTGCTGGATTCCGGTCACCGTGTTGATCTGCGCGATCTGCGAGGTCATCTGCGCGTTGTCCAGCGGATTCATCGGATCCTGGTTGTTGAGCTGTGCCACCAGAAGCTTCAGGAACCGGTCCTGTCCCGCCGAGGCATCGGTCGTGGTGTCGGCCCTGGTTGCCGTGGTGCCCACGGCCGTAGAGCCCGAAGTGGCGGAGGTTGCGCTGTTGATCATGGTGGCTTGTCCTGAAATTACTGGCCCATTTGCAGGGTCTTGAGCAGCAACGTCTTGGCCGTGTTCATGACCTCGACGTTGTTCTGATAGGAGCGCGATGCGGAAATCATGTTGACCATCTCGTCCACGGCGTTCACGTTGGAATGGGTCACGTAGCCCTCTGCATCGGCGGAAGGGTGCCCCGGGTCGTGGATGCGCCGCCCCGGCGTGTTGTTTTCGTTGATGGCGCTCACGCGCACACCGGCAGAGCTGTCTGCGCCCATGGGGGTGGTCTGGAAGACCACCTGACGGGCCTTGTACGCCTGGCCGTCCGGCCCGGCCACGGCATCCACGTTGGCCAGGTTGCTGGCCACGACGTTGAGCCGCTGTGACTGGGCGCTGATGGCGCTGCCTGAAACACTGAAGATGGAGAACATGGACATGGTGATTTCCCGTTGTCTGCGCGGCCTGGCTTATTGGCCCTGAATGGCGCTGAGCATGGTTTTGGATTGCCCGTTGAGGAAGCGCAGCGTGGCCTCATAACGCACGGCGTTGTCCACAAAGTTGGCGCGTTCCCGGTCGAGGTCCACGGTGTTGTTGTCCAAGCTGGGCTGGGTTTGCATGGCGTACCCCAGCGTGCTTTGTGATCCGGCGCCAGCGCCTGAGGCGGGCAGCGGAATGTGGCGCGCGTCGGTGGTGCCGGAAGCCCCTGCGCCACTGCTGGCCAGGCGGGCTGCGCTGTTGCCTGCGGAAGAGCCAGTGGCGTCACGCATGGCCTGGGCAAAGTTGAAGTCGCGGGCCACGTACCCGGGCGTGTCGGCATTGGCAATGTTGCTGGCGATGGCGCGCTGGCGCTCGGCGCGCAGCAAAAGTGCGTTGCCGTGAAAGTCCAGCCGGTTGGTCATCTTGTCAAGCATGTGTGCCTCACACTCTGGGTTGCAGTGGCGCCGGGCCCTGGAGAGGGTTTCCGGCGTGGCTTGATTATGGAAATCGCCGGATTTTTCTAAAGCGCGAAGAAAGCGGACATTGGCGTGCAGTTTTCGGGTTCATCCCGCCAAGGTCTGCCTATAGTTGCAGCGGTGAAATGGTCTGCCCGGTGGCTGGCAGCCCATCCGCCCAGGAGATTGCCGTGCTGCCCCTTAACCCCTTTCCCCACTTGCTGCGGGTGTTCCTGCCGCTGTTGCGGCGTACCGCTTTGCGTGCAACGCTGGTGCTGGCGGGTTTGGGGTCGGCAATGTACGGCGGTCCGTTGCTGGCACAGGCTGTGATGGACCCCGCCGCTGATCTGGGGCCGCTGACGCAGCGCTGGCTGGACAATGCGCTGGCGAGCAGCCCGTCTGGTGGTTTGCCCTTGCGCATGGAAGTCAGCGTGGGCACGCTCGATAGCCGGTTGCGCCTGGCGCCTTGCGCACGCGTAGAGCCCTACTTGCCAGCCGGCTCCCGCCTGTGGGGACGCACGCGCCTGGGGCTTCGCTGCGTGGAGGGTGCCACGGCCTGGAACGTTTTTCTGCCGGTGACCATCAAGGCTTTTGGCCCGGCCTGGGTGTTGAACAACAATGTCACCACCGGAACCGTGTTGACGGCGGCGGATGCCAGCGAATCCGAGGTGGATTGGGCTGCCGAAGTGGCGCCTGTCATCGCCAACCCCGAGCAATGGGTGGGGCAGGTGGCATCCCGCCAGTTGATGGCGGGGCAGGCGGTGCGGCAGTCCATGGTGCGGGCACCCAGTGTTTTCCGCGCGGGTGCACAGGTTCGTGTGGTGGCTCAGGGCCCCGGCTATTCGGTAACATCGTCGGGCCAGGCAATGTCGAACGGAACCGTGGGGCAGACTGTTCGCATCCGCATGAGTAATGGTCGATTGATATCGGGCATTGTCAATGAAGATGGGACAATAGCTGCATCTCTTTGATGCACCACTGGCCAGAAATGGCTAAAGTCTGGCCCGGATAGGTCGAAAACATTGCTACTGTGCCCCACATCGAACGGGGTGGTGGAGAGAGCGATGAAGATTGGTCAAAAACCGGAACTCCCGGGAGCACTCGCGCAAACAGGGCTGTCCAAACAGACAAAAACCCCTGCAGCAGCGGAAGAAGCAACGAAAGGCGCAAGCTCGGCGTCGGCCGCTGGTGTGCCCGTTACGGTGTCCATGAGCGCCCGAACCCTTGCCCAGACGGCGCGAACGGCCGGAGATTTCGACGCCGGTCGGGTCAAGGCAGTGCGAGCAGCCATCGATCAAGGCACGTTCACCGTGGATGCCGGGGCCATTGCCGACAAGATGTTGTCGAACGCCCAGGAAATACTCACCCGCTCACGCGGGTAACCCGTTTCCCCATAACGTCTTCACCCGCACACAGGCACCATGCAACTGGAAGACGCGCTCACCACCGTAGAACACCAACTGCAGGGCATTTCTGCTGCGCTTTTGGCTGCAGATCCACAGGCGCTCGAAACGGGTAGCACCCAGCTGCGCAACGCAGCAGCACAGCTGTCACAAGTCATGGAACAGATTTCTCGGCAAGGTGTTGCGCCTGCTGGCCTGCAAAAGCGCCTGCAGGCCGTCGGCGCTTTGCTCGCGGTTCAACGTGAGAGCCTGGCCCGCCTGGCGGCCATCACCGACCGGCAAGCCGCAGGTTTGCTACCCCCCGCAGATGCTGCCGCCACATATGGAAGCGCCATGGGCGGGCGCAATGCCGGCAGTGTGGCCCGCATCTACCGGTCTGCGAGCTGAAAATTTACGCAGGTGCGCAGTGGTGTGCGCACCCGGTGCTCGGTGGAGCGCCACCCACCCAAACAAACCACCCGCCTCAGTGGCTGCGCATTTTTGCGCGAAGGCGGGCAATCGACTGGCTGTGCAACTGGCACACCCGTGATTCTGTGACGCCCAGCACAGCCGCAATTTCCTTCAGATTCATGTCATGTTCGTAATACATGCCCATGATGTGCTGCTCCCGTTCGGGCAGGCTCTGAATGGCCTGAACCAAAGAGGTGCGGAGCCGGTGGTCGCGCAGTAGTTCGACGGGGTCGGCATCGCTGTCGGCAACGTGGCGGTCCAGAAAACCATCGTCGTCTTCGTTGCCGTGGGTCATGTCTTCCAGGTACACCAGCTGGGTGCCCCGTACCTTGCCGAGCAGGCTTTGGTATTCGGGAAGGGTCATGCCCATGTCTGCGGCAATTTCTGACTCCAGGGGGCTGCGCCCCAGCTTTTGTTCCAGCCGACGCACGGCGTGTTCGATGTCTTTCTGGCTCTTGCGGGAGCTTCGGGACATCCAGTCGCCCTCGCGCAACTCATCCAGCATGGCTCCGCGGATGCGCTGGGTGGCAAAGGTTTCGAACTGAACACCTTGCGTGGCTTCGTAGCGGGACAGTGCTTCTGCCAGACCCATCATTCCCACCTGGATCAGGTCGTCCACCTCCACATTGGGGGGCAGCTTGGCAATCATGTGGTGGGCAATCCGTCGAACCAGCGGTACGTGCTGGCGGATCAGCGCATCACGGTCGAGCTGGCCTTTGGCGGTATACATCAGATCAGTGGCTCCGAACACCATGCGAAGGCAGTCCGGTCAGGTTGTGGGTGGGCATTGCAGACAGCGATCCGCCAATGGTGCCCGCGTTTTCCAGCAGTTGCAAGGCCAGCCGCTGTATATCCTGACCATTGTCGACAGATAGTGTGGTGGTGTGCATCCGCCCTCCCAGGTGACGGTCTGCGCATTGCTGCAAGGTGCGCAGTGCACCCTGTGCTTTGCTGCGTTCCGGCGCTCCGTTGCCCTGCAGTACCGCAGCCACGGTGCATGGCAAACCCGAGTGCTGTGCGATCTGCTTGAGGTGTTTGTAGCTGGTGAGCACGCCTGCGGCACCCTTTGGCATCACGACCAGGGGCGTTGTGGCCGTGTGCGTGAGCAACGGGCCCAGCACGCTGGCCGGTGCGTGAAGTACCAGCAGCCCGTAGGCTCGAAAATAAGGCAGAAGCCCCTGCAGGGGAGGTGCATAGGTTGCGTGTGCGATGCGCACCAGTTCCGATAACCCCTTGGCAGCCGGCAGGACGGCCAGGGACGATACGTTTCCATCCGCCTCCAGGCTGGCGCCTTCGTTCCAGGGGGCTTGTCTGAGCAGGTGGTGGAGACCGGGGGATGCCTCGGTCTCATAGGCAGTGCCATCCAGTACCACCACCGGGTAACCCAGTCGCTGCAGGCTGGCGCACAGCTGCCAGAGGGTTTCCATCTCCAGGCCGCTTTCTGCCTGTTCCTGACTGGCTACGGCCAGCACGCGCAATTCGGACTGTGGTGTGAAGCTGTGCAGGCCGGCGCCCTGGTGAAAACTGGTGTCAAGCATCCACAAACTCCCGTTCGGTCATGGGGTCGGTCGAGTGGGAGAAGAAGAAGTCCAGATCGGTTGCCTTGGGGTCAAAAGCCGACTTGGTGGGCGCGCGCATCGACGTGCTGATGAGTTTGTGCGCATCGGCGGTTTCCCAGTCTTCAGGGACGCGCTGGCCATTGGTGATGCCGCGCAGCACCATCTGGTGGCGGATCAGTGCATCCATGGCGGGGCCCAGCTTGACGGCCTCGTCCACCTTCGAAAGGATGGCTTGCTGCGAGCCGCTGGTCTTGATCGGGAAGAAGGTGGATTTTGTGACGCTGGGTGAGGCCACCGAACTCGACAAGGGTCTGGTTGAAAAAATCACCGACCCGTTGACTCACCTGGTGCGAAACAGTTGCGATCACGGCATCGAAATGCCTGCCGATCGTCTGGCAAAAGGCAAACCGGAGCACGGCACCATTACGCTATCAGCCTCTCACCAGGGCGGCTCGATCGTGATCGAGGTGCGAGATGACGGCAAAGGGCTGTCGCGCGAAAAGATACTGAGCAAAGCGCAGGAGCGCGGTCTTGATGTGTCCGAGCACATGAGTGACGCCGATGTCTGGCAGCTTATCTTTGCACCGGGATTTTCCACCGCCGATGAGGTTACGGACGTGTCAGGCCGTGGTGTGGGAATGGACGTTGTCAAGCGAAACATTGCGGCGCTCAACGGCTCGGTCGAGATCGATTCGGCAGAAGGCTACGGGATGAGGGTGTCCGTGCGCCTGCCCCTGACGTTGGCCATCATGGATGGCATGTCCGTGGGCGTCAGCGACGAGGTCTACATTCTTCCGTTGTCGTCGGTGGTCGAGTCGTTCCAGGTCAACCCCGAAGATGTCAGCACAGTGGCGCAAGGGTCGCAGTTGGTCAAGGTGCGGGACGAATACATGCCCGTGATTGCCCTGGAAAAGATTTTCCAGGTGCCTCGCTTCGACGCCAGCAAGTCCAGCAACATCATGGTGGTAGTGGAAGCAGACGGTAGCCGTGTCGCCCTGCTGGTGGATGAGTTGCTGGGTCAGCACCAAGTGGTGGTCAAGAACCTCGAATCCAACTATCGCAAAGTTCCCAATGTGTCGGGGGCCACGATTTTGGGCGACGGCACCGTGGCCCTTATTCTGGATACGGGTGGGCTGGTGCGACGGGCACGCCACTAGATTCTTGCGCCTGCGCCGGTTGTTGCAGGCGCTGTCTTGAAAGGAAGAATCACCATGAGTGTGATGGAAAAATCAGAAGAAACCACTGCGTCCAGTGCCCGGGAGTATCTGACGTTCAGGCTCGACCAGGAAGAGTACGGCATCGACATCCTGAAGGTTCAGGAAATTCGGGGTTACGAGCCTCCCACCCGCATTGCCAATGCACCAGAGTTCATCAAAGGCGTGGTCAATTTGCGGGGAACGATCGTGCCCATCGTGGACATGCGCATCAAGTTCAACTGCACCCAGGCCGACTACAACACCTTTACGGTGGTGATCATTCTGAATCTGCGTCAGCGTGTGGTCGGGATTGTGGTGGACTCGGTCAGCGATGTCATGGAACTGGCCTCGGGCAGTGTTCGCGCCGCCCCCGATATTGAAAGCGCCATCGACAACAGTTGTATCTTGGGTCTGGGCTCGGTAGGCGAGCGCATGCTCATCCTGCTGGACATTGAGAAATTGATGTCCAGTGTGGACATGGGTTTGGTGACTACGGACGAGTAGCACGATTGGGCCATTCAAATGTTGGCCCAGGGAAACACAGGCCGGTGAGTTTTTTCACTGGCCCTATGGAGCGAACAGGAAACACATGTCCTCGACTGCCACCCCTTCAACTGCGGCGCGAACGCGCACTCTTTCCGGCAGGGCGGATACTGCCGTTGCTGCAACGGCGTCCTCCGGCCCCCTTTCGCAAGGGCGTGAATTTGTCTGGACAACGGCCGATTTCGCGCGGGTCCAGGGACTCATTTACCAGCGCGCTGGCATCAGTTTGCACGATGGCAAGCACGCAATGGTTTACAGCCGACTCTCGCGTCGTCTCAGGGAGACGGGGCATACGAGCTTTAATGAGTATCTGAGCTGGCTGGAAAAGCATGACGGTCCCGAGTGGCAAGAGTTCGTGAATGCCTTGACCACTAATTTGACGGCATTTTTCCGTGAACAGCACCATTTTGAAATTTTTGCTGCGCATCTGAAGAGCAAGCCTTCTGGCACGCCGTGGCGGGTTTGGTGCAATGCGGCATCCACCGGGGAAGAGCCATATTCCATTGTCATGACTGCGCTGGAAGCGCTGGGCCCGAATGCACCTTTCAAGCTGACGGCCAGTGATATCGACTCGCGCGTACTGGCGACTGCGGCACAAGGTGTTTATCGGGTGGACAACGTCAAAGGGCTCAGCCCCGAGCGCCTTCGGCATTTTTTCCTGCGTGGAAAGGCCGGCAATGAAGGCATGGTTCGCGCCAAACCCGAGATGCGCAAGGCAATCGAGTTCATCAGCGTGAACCTGATCCGCGACGACTGGCCTTTCCGGGAGTCTTTTGATGTGGTTTTTTGTCGCAATGTCATGATTTATTTTGACGCCCCGACCCAGCGGAAGGTGCTGGAGCGAATCCATCGGGTGCTCAAGCCGGGCGGAATGTTGTTCGTTGGCCATGCCGAAAATTTCAGCGAATCACGGGATCTCTTTACCCTGCGTGGCAAAACGGTGTACGAACGGCGTTGACAGCCTCACTGATGCCACGCAGTTTCCACGACCAACCTATGATCCGGCGCCATTTGGCCACTGGTCTTTCAGGGAGCCATTCCCATGGCATTTGACACCACAGAGCGGCGGCGTGCGCCGCGCATTGCCCCCTTGAGCGCAGACGTTTACTCCACTGGCACTGCGGTTGCGAAAGAGTCGTCGCTGCAGGGGTTGAAAGCCCAGGCGCGCAAACCTGGTGAGGCATCGTTTTTTTACGCCGACCATCATTTCCAGCACAACGCTGTGAAGGTGTTGCCGGGTGAATACTTTGTGTCGGACGAGAACATGATCATCATGACGGTGCTGGGGTCATGCATTGCGGCTTGCCTGTGGGACAGCAGAGCCCGCATTGGTGGAATGAACCATTTCATGCTTCCAGACGGGGATATGGCAGATGCCTCGGGCCGCTATGGGTCTTACGCCATGGAGTTGCTGATCAATGAGATGCTCAAGCTCGGCGCCCGGCGTGAGACGATGCAAGCCAAGATTTTTGGCGGAGCCCAGGTCATGCACAACTTCACCACGATGAATGTGGGAGAGCGCAACACCAATTTCGTGCTGAACTATCTTCAGACGGAACGTATTCCCATCATGTCTGAGGACGTGCTGGATATCTATCCACGCAAAGTGGTTTTTTTCCCCGTAACCGGCAAAGCCATGGTCAAGCGGCTGGCCCATACCCACCCCGAAACACTTGTGGCTCAGGAGGTTCGCGGCAATGCAGCGATCGTTGCCAAGACCACATCTGGTGGTTCGGTGGATCTGTTTTGAGGAAGGTGTGAGGGAATGAGCAAGAAAATTCGAGTGGTGGTGGTGGATGATTCGGCGCTGGTGCGCAGCTTGCTCGCGGAAATCATCAACCGACAGAGGGACATGGAGTGCGTTGGCACGGCGAACGATCCACTGGTCGCACGCGAAATGATTCGCGAACTGAACCCCGATGTGATCACCTTGGACGTTGAGATGCCGCGCATGGACGGCATTGATTTTCTTGGCCGATTGATGCGCTTGCGACCTATGCCGGTGGTGATGATTTCCACCCTGACAGAGCGCGGTGCAGAGGTCACCATGAAAGCGCTGGAGTTGGGTGCCGTGGATTTTGTGGCCAAGCCGCGCGTGGGGCTGGCGAGCGGAATCAATGAGCTCGCCTCCCTGATCGTAGACAAGATCCGGGTGGCCGCGGTGGCTCAGGTGCGCCGTTCTGCGCCGCGTGAGGTGGCTGCGTCCGCTTCGTCCGGTGGGGTTGCTCATCCTGCACCAGCAACGGCGTTGCTGGGCAGGTTGTCGACAGAAAAGCTGATTTGCATCGGTGCATCGACCGGCGGCACGGAGGCAATTCGCGAAGTGCTGGTGCAGATGCCGGCAGACTCGCCAGCGATTGTGATCACCCAGCACATGCCGCCCGGCTTTACCACCAGTTTTGCGGCGCGGCTCAATGGCTTGTGTCAGATCACGGTCAAGGAAGCGGTCAATGGTGAGCGCATCCTTCCGGGGCATGCCTATATTGCCCCCGGTGGCACCCAGTTTCATGTGGCGCGCAGTGGCGCCAATTATGTCGCGGTGGTGGACGATGGCGCACCAGTCAATCGTCACAAGCCATCGGTGGAGGTGCTCTTCAAATCTGCGGCTGCCGTGGTGGGCCGCAATGCATTCGGCATCATGCTCACGGGCATGGGCAACGATGGAGCGGCTGCGATGAAGGTGATGAAGGACGCAGGCAGCTACAACTATGTGCAGGATGAAGCGAGTTGCATCGTGTTTGGCATGCCGCGCGAGGCCATTGCCCACGGTGCGGCAGATGAGGTGCTTCCGTTGAACCAGATTGCCTCCGCCTTGATCACGCGGTTGCGCGGAGCCACCGACCGCCTGCACCACCGCATCTGAGATGCTGCCCGCAAAGCGCTGGGAGCGCTTTGCGGCCTGTAAAAATCAGCATGTCAGGTGGAAAGCGCTGACCAGCGTTCGAGCGCTGCCATCAGTTGCTCCTCAATTTCTCCTTCGCGCGCGTGGAGGGTAGCTGCCCTGGCGGCGTCCTGGCTGTACACCTTGCCGTCGGCCAGTTCATCCTGCAAGGTTTTTTGCTCGGTCTCCAGATCGGCGATGCGTTGGGGCAATTGATCCAGTTCTCGTTGCTCTTTGTAGCTAAGTTTCTTTTTTGATAGCTGCTCAGGCTTATCTGATAAGCGCTCAGCCGTTGTTTCGCTCAAATTTTGTGTCGCGCGCTCCTTCGGGGTGGGCGCAGCCGCCGTCAGGGCCCGGCTTCGCTTGGATTGGATCAGCCAATCCTGCACACCGCCCTCGTATTCACGCCAGTTGCCATCGCCTTCGAAAGCGATGGTGCTGGTTACCACGTTGTCCAGGAAGGTGCGGTCGTGGCTTACAAGAAATACGGTGCCTTCATACGATTCCAGCAGATCTTCCAGCAAGTCCAGCGTGTCGATGTCCAGGTCATTGGTCGGCTCGTCGAGCACCAGCACATTGGCGGGGCGCGCAAACAGCCGCGCCAGCAATAGTCGGTTGCGCTCACCGCCGGACAGGGACCTCACAGGTGAATGTGCACGTGCCGGGGAAAACAGGAAATCGCTCAGGTAGCTTTTGACATGCTTGCGCTGTCCGCCAATCTCGATCCACTCGCTGCCGGGGCTGATGAAGTCCTCTAGGGTGGCATCCAGGTTGATCGCGTGTCGCATCTGGTCAAAATACGCCACCTGCAAGTTGGCACCCTGGCGTATCTGGCCTTCGTCAGGCTGAAGTTCACCCAGGATGAGCTTCAGCAAGGTGGTTTTTCCCGCACCGTTCGGACCAATCAGCCCGACCTTGTCACCGCGCAGGATCGTGGCACTGAATTTTCGAACAATGGTCTTGTCGCCAAATGCCTTGCTAACCCCGGTCAGCTCGGCAACGATTTTTCCCTGGTAGCCGTTTTGCGAACCCGTAGCGACATCCATCTTGACGCTGCCCACAACATCTCGCCGCGCCTCGCGACGAGCGCGTAGATGCTCAAGCCGGCTGATTCGGCTTTGGCTGCGGGTACGCCGCGCTTCCACGCCCCTGCGAATCCACACCTCTTCCTGCGCCAGCAGTTTGTCTGCCTTGGCTGAAATTACGGCTTCTTGCGCAAGCTGGTCTTCCTTCTGCACAAGGTACTGAGCGAAGTTACCGGGATACGAGCGCAGCTGTCCTCGGTCCAGCTCCACAATCCGGGTTGCGACCCGGTCCAGGAACGCCCGGTCATGGGTAATCGTGACAACGCTGCCCGGAAAGTCGAGCAGCAAGTCCTCCAGCCATTCAATAGAGTCAAGATCCAGATGATTGGTGGGCTCGTCCAGCAGCAGCACATCCGGCCGTGTGACCAACGCCTGGGCGAGCGCAACGCGCTTCTTTGTACCGCCGGAGAGCGTCCCTACGATCGCATCCGGATCCAGGTGCAGGCGTTGCAGCGTCTCTTCGACGCGCTGCTCCCAGTTCCATGCGTCGTACGCTTCAATCACGGACTGCAGCGCGTCGAGATCAAGTCCATCTGCTCCTGACAGGTATTGGTCCCTCACGGCAATCACATGTTGCAAGCCTTCAGAAACCGCCTTGAAAATGGTGACTTGCTGATCAAGGGTCGGCTCCTGAGCTACGTAGGCGATACGAACCCCCTGCTGGACGTGCAGGTTGCCATCGTCTGGCTTGGCCAATCCCCCCAGAATTTTGAGCAAAGAAGATTTGCCTGCTCCGTTGCGCCCGATCAGGCCAATGCGCTCCGCGGTTTCAAGGGAAAAGCCGGCGTGATCCAGCAGTGCGACATGCCCAAATGCGAGTTGGGCGTCCAGTAAGGTGATAAGTGACATGGTGGCGCTGATTATCAGGGGAGCGACAATTGACGGTTGGTGTTGGGCGGGGGCGGGTCATGCCGTGCAGTGCATTTCGCTTGCGAAGCGTCGTGACGGGAATCAGTATTCCGCTGACTTGCAAAGAATCGACGACCTGCTTCAGGTGTCAACTTTTCCATGCTATAGTCGCAGGCTTCGCTGTTCAGAGGTGTCCCTGTTGGGAAGATCTGGGTGGTGGAGAAGAAGGTTTGCAAAAAGGTGATTTTGGGTTTGATTGGGTAAAAACCCGGTATATAATTCAAGGCTGCGCTGAGAGTAGCGAGTTGCCGGAGGCGGTGGCTGGTGAAGAAAGTGCAAAGACCTTCGGGTT
>QLTU01000008.1:103930-137860 GCA_003268905.1 Acidovorax defluvii | reverse complement strand
AGGTCACCCTCGGCGAACTGTGCCAGCTCCACCGTGCTCCTGGCCTGGGCCAGCAGGTTCAAACGCTCGACCACCATCCGGTTGAGGTAGAGCAGGTCTTCCTCACCCATGTGGCGAAGTGCCTGCGTGAACAACTCGCGATCCAGAATGGTCTGCTTGGAACTCATCGTCGGTACAAATCTTGACCGCCTGACAGGGGCGGCTCACCGAGAGTCTATGGCAGCGCAAACCCTGCGCTGGCGTGCTGACCATCAACACCGGTCATGCGCAAGATGGGTTCGCCGCGCGCATACGAGCCAGCCATCCACCATGGAAGCGATCAGGTATTTTTTGGTGCAACCGTTACTTACCTGGAAGACGACAGCGTGGAGCGGACAATCACCATACTGGGGATAGATGAGGCTGAAAGCGGCCACGGCCAAGTGAGCTGGATGTCACCGGTAGCGCGTGCACTCCTGAAGTCCAGGGTGGGTGACGAAATTTCACTGGCTGCCCCTGGAGGTATGCATCGGCTGGAGGTGATGGATGTTCAGTATCCTGATAAGCCTTGGCAAAGCGGGGTCTGAACCGGTCACCTTCACCTTGCCGGGCCCACAGTTCAGGCTTGGGGAATGATTCGAGACGCTCTGATCACAGCCTGTGTGCGTCGCAGTCCGCGCAATGCTGATTCGAGATGGGCCTGATCCCGCACTGCCACCACGAAGCGCAGGTCCGTGGTGTCAAGTGCTACCTCGTCGTCCATGTCCACATGGGTTATATCGGCTTCCGAGTTGGCCAGTTCTGACGCCACGCGTGCCAGTACCCCTTTGCCGTTGGTCACGGTAACAACCACCCCGGTCTCGAACATGCGAGAGGGTTCATCCGACCAGTCCACCGCGATGAAGCGCTCGCTGTCCTTGTGTTGCAGCCGCTTGGCGACGCTGCAATGCGCATTGTGGACCACCAAACCTTCTCCACGGCCCAGGTAACCCACGATGCTGTCGCCGGGGACGGGGCGGCAGCAGTGTGCGTACTGGACCGAAGCGTTTTCGCTTCCATCCAGAGTCACAGCGCCTTGGGACAGTTTTTCGTGGGATGTGTATCGCTCTCGGGTCATCAGCAGCGCATCGGGCCGGTGGCCGTGCTCGGACATCAGAACCATGAGTCGCTTAGCGACTATGCTAGCTATGCGCTTGCCCAGCCCCAGGTCTGTCATCAATTCGCTGCGCGAACGGTTCCCCGTGAAGCGAAGCAGTTTGTCCCACATGGGCTGGGTTTCCGTATCCATGTGCGGGAGGCTGACCAGCCCTTCTGCACGCAGGGCTTGCGTCAGCAACTTTTCGCCCAGACCTTCCGATTCGGTTTGTGCCAGAGTCTTGAGGTAGTGCCGAATCTTGGACCGTGCACGGCCCGTGCGCACAAACCCCAGCCATGCCGGATTGGGCGTGGAGATAGGGGCGGTGATGATCTCCACCACGTCGCCATTTTTCAGTTCGGTGCGCAGTGCTACCAGTTCATTGTTGATCTTGCCTGCCGTGGTGCGGTCACCCACATTGCTATGGATGGCATAAGCAAAATCCACCACGGTGGCGCCGCGCGGCAAGGCCATGATCTGGCTCTTGGGCGTGAAGACATACACCGCATCAGGGAACAGGTCGACCTTGACGTGGTCCCAGAATTCAGCGGCATCACGGGTTTCGTTCTGGATGTCCAGCAGCGACTGAAGCCATTTGGTCCCCAGCCTCTCGGCCGCATTACCTTCGCTGTCCTGAGCCTTGTAGAGCCAATGGGCCGCAACGCCTGCCTCGGCGATAACGTGCATTTCATCGGTGCGCATCTGGAACTCGATGTTCACGCCCGAGGGACCTACCAGCGTGGTGTGCAGCGACTGATACCCATTGAGCTTGGGAATAGCAATGTGGTCTTTGAACTTTCCGGGCACGGGCTTGAACATCTGGTGCAGGATGCCCAAAGCGGTGTAGCAGTCGGTGATGCTGGGAACAATCACCCGAAAGCCATACATATCAGTGACCTGGGCAAAGCTCAGGTGCTTGAGGTCCATCTTCTGGTAGATGGCGTATAGGGTTTTTTCACGTCCGGCAAGACGAACCGGCATGCCAATGCGGGAGAACGCAGCATCCACTTCCGCTTGCACCTTTTGCACCAGATCCCGCCGCCGGTTGCGCGACTTGTTGATGGCCTTCGACAGGGTTTGATAACGCCACGGATGCAAATACCGGAACGAAAGATCCTGCAATTCGCGATACGTCTGATTCAAGCCCAGCCGGTGGGCAATCGGTGCATAAATCTCCAGCGTCTCAGAAGAAATTCGACCCCATTTGCTGCGCGGCATGTCTGCCAGCGTGCGCATATTGTGTGTGCGATCTGCCAGCTTGATCAAAATCACGCGAACATCGCGCGCCATCGCCAGCAGCATCTTGCGGAAGGACTCGGCCTGGTTTTCCTCGCGTGTATTGAACTGAAGCTTGTCGAGCTTGGTGAGTCCATCCACGAGTTCGGCGACCGGGGCACCGAAACGATCGATCAGGTCGGCCTTAGTTACGCCGCAATCTTCCATGGCATCGTGCAGCAGCGCCGCCATCAATGCCTGGGCGTCGAGCTTCCAGGTGGCGCAAAGTGCCGCCACCGCAATGGGGTGGGTGATATAGGGCTCACCGCTGTTGCGCAGCTGACCCAGGTGCGCCTCGTCGGCAAAGCGATAGGCTTGCCGCACCAGCTCGATGCTGGTTGGGTCGAGGTAGTCAAGATTGTCTGTCAGTGAGGCAAAGCTGGCCGCCGCTGCATTGGCAGCGGCCGCTGACGCACTGACCGTGCCCGAAGCGGGGGCTTCGCCGGGCCGAATCTGCGTTGCAGAATATGAATTGAGCACCGCGTTCATCCCTTAAATGTAGCGCGGTGGCGCATGAGATACCCGAGGCGCAAAAAAAAGCACCGCTGTGCGGTGCCTTTTGTTCAAGTTGCCAGTCGAAAAGATCAACCGGGAACCTTCTTCAGCATTTCCAGGCCAACTTTGCCTTCGGCGATTTCGCGCAGCGCCGTTACGGCGGGCTTGTTGCGGCTTTCGATGCGCGGGGCGTGACCCTGGCTCAGCATGCGGGCGCGGTATGTGGCGGCCAGCACGAGCTGGAAACGATTGGGAATCTTTTCCAGACAGTCTTCTACGGTGATGCGTGCCATCGGTATTCTCCGGGAATCAGGTGATATTGAGCGACTGGAAGGTGTCAGCACGGGCGCGGCGCTGGGCGGCGTACTTGAGTCGCTGGGCGTGAACTACGGCTTTCAGGTCGAAAAGCGCGCGCTCAAACAACTCATTGATTATAACGAAGTCGAATTTGCTCACCTGGGCCATCTCAACGGCTGCGTTCTTGAGGCGCACTTCGATGACATCTGCCGAGTCTTCGCCCCGGCGCTCCAGGCGCGAGCGCAGCTCTTCCCAGCTGGGCGGCAGGATGAACACGAGGATGGCGTTGGCAAACGCCTTCTTGATCTGGAGTGCGCCCTGGAAGTCGATTTCCAGGATCACGTCCGACCCCTGTGCGATGCGTTCTTCGATGGCTTTTTTGGAGGTGCCGTAGCGGTTGCCATGCACCATGGCCCATTCCACGAAAGCGTTGCCTTGCACCATGGCGTCGAACTCAGGCTCGGATGCGAAAAAATATTCGCGGCCATGTTTTTCCTGCCCGCGCGGAGGGCGTGTGGTGTGCGAGATGGACGGGTGAACGTGGGAGTCGAGTTCGAGAAGGGCCTTGACCAGACTGGATTTGCCGGCGCCGCTGGGGGCTGCCACTACAAAGAGATTTCCTGGGTAATCCATGGGTGATATCCGCTGGGTGCTATCAAAAAAAGAGCGTTATTCGATATTTTGCACTTGCTCGCGCATCTGCTCGATCAACACTTTCATGTCGACGCTGATGCGCGTGAGGTCCAGGGCCGCCGATTTGGAGCCCAGGGTGTTGGCCTCGCGGTGCAACTCCTGGATGAGGAAATCCAGGCGTTTGCCCACTTCGCCGCCTTTTTGGAGCAAGCGCTCGATCTCGTCCAGATGCGAGTTCAGGCGGGTGATTTCTTCGGCCACGTCGATGCGGATGGCAAAGGCTGTTGCCTCGGTGAGTGCGCGGTCGCGTGCGGCTTCTGGAAGGGTGGAGCCGTCGGTCAGGGCCATGGCCTCTTTCCACCGCTCCATGAAGCGCTGGCGTTGCTGTTCGACCAGCAGGGGCACCATGGGGCCAGCCTGTTGCGCCAGGGTGCGCAACTGACCGAGCCGGTCGTGCAGCATGGCCGCCAGGCGCTCGCCTTCGCGGGCGCGTGCCGCCAGCAATTGTGCGAGTGCCTGCTCCGCCAGGGGCGGCACGGCTTCGCTCCAGTCCTCGGGGCCGCTGCTGGCGTTGGCGCACAGGCGCAGCGCGTCCGCAACGGTGAGGGGGGCGGCTTGGGGGAGCCAGGCCTTCACGGCGTCCTGCAATGAGTTGATGCGTTGCAGCAGGCGGGGTGCCGGATCCTGGAGGCTATTGCCATCGTCGTTTTCGAGCGCGGCACGCACTTCCACCTTGCCGCGCTTGAGCTGTGCGGTCAGCATGCTGCGCAACACGGGTTCCAGGGCGCGCAGTTCGTCGGGAAGACGGAACGACAGGTCCAGAAAACGGCTGTTCACCGAGCGGATTTCGAGCCCCAGCCGGCGGGCCTGGGGGGCGCGGGCGTCGGTTTCAGCGCCAGTGGCAGAGGCGCCATGCTGTGCGCTGGCGTATCCGGTCATGCTGTAAACTGGCATTGGACTTTTTTGATGGTTGCTTGCGATCCGGTGATTATCCGGGTTCCGCTCTATACCCGGGTCATCTTCGCAAAATATGTCAAAAATCAAGCCGGCGCCATTGCCGCCCGATACCGTCATTGGGGGCTACCGCGTGGTACGCCGATTGTCTTCCGGCGGCTTTGGTGTGGTCTATCTGGCGCTCGACGCCGAAGGCCAGCAGATCGCTATCAAGGAATACCTGCCTTCTTCCCTGGCCACGCGTGCGCCTGGGGAGCTGCTGCCCAAGGTGCCCCCCGAAAAGCTCTCGCTGTACCGCCTGGGCCTCAAAAGCTTCTTTGACGAAGGCCGTTCGCTGGCGCAGATCTCGCACGCCTCGGTGGTGAGCGTGCTCAATTTCTTCCGCGAGAACGAAACCGTCTACATGGTGATGAACTACCTGGAGGGCGCCACCCTGCAGGATTACATCATCACCGCGCGCGATCTGAAGACGCAAAAGGTGTTTCGCGAATCCACCATCCGTTCACTGTTTGACGAGGTGTTGCGCGGCCTGCGCATCGTGCACCAGCACAAGATGCTGCACCTTGATATCAAGCCTGCCAACATTTTCATCACCGACGACAACAAGGCCGTGATGATCGACTTTGGCGCGGCGCGCGAAGTGCTGTCCAAAGAAGGCAACTTCATTCGCCCCATGTATACCCCCGGCTTTGCTGCACCCGAGATGTACCGGCGCGACTCGTCCATGGGCCCGTGGACCGATATTTATGCCGTTGGCGCCTGCATTTACGCCTGCATGCAGGGCTTTCCGCCCAACGAGGCGCCCCAGCGCATCGAGAAAGATCGCCTGTCGCTGGCGCTGACCAAGTTGCGCGGCGTGTATTCGGACAACCTCATCGAGGTGGTGGAGTGGTGCATGGCGCTCGATCCGCTCTCGCGTCCGCATTCGGTTTTTGCGCTGCAAAAAGAGCTCAGCCGCGAGGGCGAGCGCCGCTACACCAAGCTTTCGGTGGCCGAAAAGATGCGGCTGCAGCTCGACACCCTGGTGTCCGACACCAAGAAGAATGTGCAAAAGGTGGGTGATGCCACCGGCATCGGGGCCAAGCCCAAATGAGCACGACCCACGCAAAGCGGGTTCGGGCAAGCTGCATGGTCATTAACGATGCCTTTGCGCATCCTTGTTTGCGCGAGTCACTATGAAGTTTTCGGTATTCCAGATCAGCCGCCGCGGCGGGCGCGAGAAGAACGAAGACCGCATGGGCTACTGCTACACGCGCGAGTCGGGCCTGTTTGTGCTGGCGGACGGCATGGGCGGGCACCCTGAGGGCGAAGTGGCCGCGCAGATTGCGCTGCAAACCATCTCGGCGCTGTTCCAGCGCCAGGCCAAGCCGCAGCTGGAGAACGTGCAGGAGTTCCTGTCGTCTGCACTGCTGGCGGCGCACCACCAGATCCTGCGCTATGCCACCGAAAAAGGCATGCTCGACTCACCGCGCACCACGCTGGTGGCAGCCGTGGTGCAAGCGGGCGCGGCTTCGTGGATTCACTGCGGTGACTCGCGCCTGTACATGGTGCGCGGTGGCGAGCTGCTGACCCGCACGCGCGACCATTCCTATCTGGAGCTGCGCAATGCGCCGCCGCCGGGCCTGGACCGCATCAACCGCAATGTGCTGTTCACCTGCCTGGGTTCGCCCACCGAGCCCATTTACGACAGTACCGGGCCCGTGCACCTGGAGCAGGGCGACCGCATTTTGCTGTGCTCGGACGGCCTGTGGGGCACGCTCAGTGACGAAGACATTGCCACCCAGCTGAGCCAGCAGACCGTGTCGAACGCGGTGCCCGACTTGGTCGAGGCCGCCCTGCGCAAGGCAGGCGAGAGCAGCGACAACGTGACCGTGGTGGCGCTCGAGTGGGAAACCCCCGATACCTTCGATTCCACGCAAGGTGTTTCGACCGACAGCATCAGTGACGATGTCTTCGCCTCGACCATTCAAGCCGGGCCCCTGGATGGACTGGTCGATGACCTGGATGACGCCGCCATCGAGCGCTCGATTGCCGAGATCAACGAAGCCATCCGGCGTTCGGCTGCACGCAAGGCTTGAGAGGCTGACCGCATGGCATTGCGCGGCGTTACCGCCCCTGGCCTTGCTTGCGGCTGCCGAGTTGGGCGGCGCGATGAAAATTGCAGCTGCGATTACTCAGCGAGATCGCCGTGCCGCCCCCTTCCAGGCTTTTGGAACCAGCCGCAGCCCCCAGGGTCCACTGCCTTCTAACTTCTGATTTACATGACCACCTTTACTCGCACCGGCGGCCGCGCCACTGACCAACTGCGCCCCGTGCGCATCACCCGCCACTACACCATGCATGCCGAGGGCTCGGTGCTGATCGAGTTTGGCAACACCAAGGTGCTGTGTACGGCTTCAGTGGAAGAAAAAGTGCCGCCGCACCAGCGCGGCACCGGCGAAGGCTGGGTCACGGCCGAATACGGCATGCTGCCCCGCGCCACGCACAAGCGCAGCGACCGCGAGGCGGCCAAGGGCAAGCAAAGCGGCCGCACGCAGGAGATCCAGCGCCTGATCGGCCGCTCGCTGCGGGCGGTGTTTGATCTGAAGCTGCTGGGTGAGCGCACCATCCAGCTCGACTGCGATGTGATCCAGGCCGATGGGGGCACGCGCACTGCTGCCATCACCGGCGCGTGGGTGGCGGCGCAGGACGCGGTCAACCAGCTGCTGGCCGACGGCAAAATCACGGCGACACCCATCCTGGGGCCCGTGGCCGCCATTTCGGTGGGCATCGTGCAGGGCACACCGCTGCTGGATCTGGAATATGTGGAAGACGTGGGCTGCGACACCGACATGAATGTGGTGATGACGGGCGCTGGCCATTTTGTGGAAGTGCAGGGCACGGCCGAGGGCGTGGCCTTTACCCGCGCCGAGATGGACCAGCTGCTGGCCCTGGCTGACAAGGGCATTGCCGAGCTGGTGAGCCTGCAACAACAATCGCTATTGAAATAATAGCTGCTTGCGCTTTATCCATAAGCGCTACAAGCCATTTTGACTATGAAACTGGTTCTCGCATCCAACAACCGCGGCAAACTTGCCGAGCTGCAGGCCATGCTCGCGCCCCTTGGCATCGAGCTGGTGCGCCAGGCCGACCTGGGCGTGGGCGAGGCTGAAGAGCCGCACCGCACCTTCGTCGAAAACGCCCTGGCCAAGGCACGCTTTGCCGCGCAGCACACGGGCTTGCCCGCACTGGCCGACGATGCCGGCCTGTGCGTGGACGCCTTTGGCGGCTTGCCGGGCGTGGATACAGCCTATTACGCCACGCAGTTCGGCTACGAAAAAGGCGACGACACCAACGTGCGCGCCCTGCTGGAGCAGATGCAGGGCCAGGACAACCGCCGTGCCGCCATGGTCAGCACCCTGGTCGCCGTGCGCAGCCCGCAAGACCCCGAGCCCCTGATCGCCGTGGGCCGCGTGGTGGGCGAGATCACGCGTGCGCCGCGCGGCAGCAACGGCTTCGGGTTCGACCCCGTGATGTACATCCCCGAATTCGGCCAGACCTTTGCCGAGCTGCCCACCGAGGTCAAAAATGCCCACAGCCACCGGGGCCGTGCCGCGCAGCAGATGCTGGCGCTGATGCGCGAGCGCTGGTTCTGAATTCACCATGGCAGTTTCCATCCCCATCGTTCCCGCTGCTGAGGCCGCGCCCGCGCAGGTGCGCGACATCCAGCACTACATGCGCCCGGGGGTGCTGCAGCTCACCAGCCTGCCGCCGCTGGCCCTGTATGTGCACCTGCCCTGGTGTCTGAAGAAATGCCCGTATTGCGATTTCAACTCGCACGAGTGGCGCGAAGTGGACGGGGCGGGCAATGCGTTGCCCGAGGCCCGCTACCTTGATGCCCTGATGGCTGATCTGGAGGCGGCGCTGCCCCTGGTGTGGGGCCGCAGCGTGCACAGCATCTTCATCGGCGGCGGCACGCCCAGCCTGTTTTCGCCGCAGTCCATCGACCGCCTGATCGGCGACATTCGCGCGCGCCTGCCGCTGGCGGCCGATTGCGAAATTACCCTGGAGGCCAACCCCGGCACGTTTGAAAAAAACCGGTTTCACGCCTTCCGCGCGGCCGGCGTCACGCGCCTGTCGGTGGGCGTGCAAAGTTTTAACGACCGGCACCTGAAGGCCCTGGGCCGCGTGCACGACCGCGCGCAGGCGCTGGCCGCTGTGCAGGAGGCGGCGCAGGCCTTCGATACCTTCAACCTGGACATCATGTATGCGCTGCCTGGCCAGACGCTGCAAGAGCTGGAGCAGGACATGGCCACCGCGCTGGCGCTGGCGCCGCCGCACATCTCCATCTACCACCTCACCATCGAGCCCAACACCTACTTCGCCAAGTTTCCGCCCGCCATTCCACCGGACGATGATGCCTACGCCATGCTCGACCGCATCACCGAGATGACGGGCCAGGCGGGGCTGGCGCGCTATGAGATTTCGGCCTACGCCCGGCCAGGCCATGCGTGTTTTCACAACACCAACTACTGGCAGTTTGGCGACTACCTGGGGCTGGGCGCGGGCGCGCACAGCAAGCTCAGCTTTGCCCACCGCGTGGTGCGCCAGACGCGTTTTCGCGATCCGCGTCTCTACATGGACAACGCGCTGGCAGGCCGTGCCCTGGCGCAGGACGAGGACGTGCGCCGGGCCGACTTGCCGTTTGAATACATGCTCAATGCGCTGCGCCTGCGCGAGGGTTTTGCCTTGCAGGATTTTGTAGAGCGCACCGGGCTGCCCGTCACCGCCATTGCCAAGGCGCTGGACGAGGCCGAGCGCAAGGGCCTGATCACCCGCGACATGGCCCGTGTGCGCCCCACCGAGCGCGGGTTTGATTTCTTGAACGATCTGCAGGCGCTCTTTTTGGCCGACTGACCGGCGCAAGACCAGGGCGAAATGCCGTCACTGCTGGTCAAAGAATATGCATCAAATATGGCTCTAGCGCTTATTGGTAAAGCGCAAGCAGCTATCAAAATATGAGCAAAAAGGTGAAGACAGCCGCCATCGTGCAGGTGGCCGCGGCGCCTGTTCAGCCGCAGCGCACCGCCGTGATGCGCCCGTTGCCATCCACCACCAGGTTCAGGCGTTCGGTGTTGAACTCCAGCGTCACCGCCTGGCGGGGATGCAGCAGGCGTGCCATGGCCGCGCCTGAGGCCACGCGGGCCTGCTCGATCACCGACGGGGTTCCCTGCTTGCCGATCACGCCCTGGGCGGGCGCCGCATTGCACACGCCGCCGCGCGGCCCGGGGCCCACCGATGCAGGCGCCGCGCCCGTGGCTCCCGCAGTCCCGCCCATCCCACCTGCTCCCGCTGTACCCGCGCCACTTTGCATGCCCGCGCAGCCCGCCAGCAAAGCGGCGCACAGGCCAGCGGTCAGGCTGGCGGACAGGGTGAGGGCTCGGGTCATCTGCATTGTTGTCTCCTGGAGGAATCGGTGGCGTGGCACGCCGTTGGAGGGGATACCTTAGCGTGCGCAGAGTGCCGTGGCTGTCACCACAGGTAACGGGTGCTGGCTGGATTGTCCGTTCCACTGGTGGAACACAGCGGGAGCGGAGGTGCCACAAAGCGGCTTTGCAACAGGGACGGGTTCCTTCGCTTGCGTCCTACAGACCCGTCGGCGGATTCAGTGAAACTGTGGCCATGACACCGGCACTCCGATCCACCATCACGCGGGCCTTGACGGCGGGGACCGCGGCGAGCCTTTTTTCGGCCGCTGCACTCATGGTGTGCGGCCGGCGGGAAACCGGAAGTTCGGCGGCGCCCATCAATGCCGTGAGCCACTGGTATTGGCGCGAAGAAGCCCTGTATTTCCGGCAGACCGATATCAAACACACGGTGCTGGGCTACCTCACCCACCATGGGGCGTCCGTATTCTGGGGGGCGCTGTTTGCAGGGGTGCTGCATGGGCGACCGGTAGCCCGCAACCCCGGCGCCGTGCTGGCTGGCAGCATGGCCACCAGTGCGGCAGCCTGTTTCGTAGATTTTCAACTAACCCCGGAGCGGCTCACGCCCGGCTTCGAACACCGTCTGTCGCATCGGTCTCTTGCGGCGGTCTATGGGGCGTTTGCCGTGGGGCTTGCGGTGGGTGCGCTGCTGGTGGGTGGCAACGATCCGGCGAAATAAAGCGGGGTAGGCCGCGGCGCAGAACGTGGAGGATGTTCAGGGTTGGTGCCGCCGCATCAGCCCAGCAGCTTTTCGAGCGCGCTGATGCCAATGGGGGGCTCCGCCGTCCATGGCACCACCAGCACGTCGTGGCGCGTGTGCGCGGCCACCCGTTCCATCTGCTGGCGCTCGCTATGGAGGCGCGCTTGCAGCAAGGGGTCCGCCGTGCCGGTTGCCAGCAGTGATTTGTTGACCACCCAGGCAAAGGGCTCAATCTGGGCCCGGCGCAAGTCGTCCTGTAGCGCAACAGCCTGCGACACCGGGGTGACTTCGGGCAGCGTGACCAGGATGATCTTGGTGTAGTCGGCGTCTTGCAGCCGCATCAGCGGCGTCACGATGCGCCCGGCGGCTTTGCCTTCAAATTCGCGCACCATCTGGCGGTGGTAGGCGCCGGTGGCATCCATCAGCAGCAAAGAGTGGCCCGTGGGCGCGGTGTCCATCACCACAAACGCGCTTCGGGCCTGCGACACCACATGCGAGAAGGCGTGGAACACCGCCACTTCTTCGGTGCAGGGCGAGCGCAGGTCTTCGATGAGCAGCGCTTTCTCGTCCTCGGTCAGGGTGGCCGAGCGGGCGGCCACAATCTTGTCCACGTATTTCTGCGTTTCGGCCTGCGGGTCGATGCGGCCTACGCTAAGCCCTGGCACCTCTCCGTTCAGTGTGACGGCCAGGTGCGCAGCAGGGTCGGTCGTCGTCAGGTGCACGGACTTTCCCTGGTGAACCAGCCCCAGTGCAATGGCGGCGGCAATGGTGGTTTTGCCCACCCCGCCTTTGCCCATGACCATGATCAGGCCCCGCTCACCCTGCGCCAGCTCGGCCACCAGCTCGGACAGCTTGTGGTGGTCCATGGCGGGCGCTGCGGGGGTGGCTGCGCCCGTTGCCGCTGTGGGTTTTGAGGCCAGCAGTCCGCGCAGTGCAGGCAAACCCACCGAGTCCACTGCCCGCAGTGGAATGTGGTCGGCCACCAGGCAGCGCAACGCAGCGGGCATCTCGTCGAGCGCTTTGCGCCCCAGTGCCTCGATGGCCGTGGCAATCGGGTCGTCTGCATGGGTGCGATGGAACACGGCATTCACCACCAGCCGCTGGTTCGTCAGGCCCAGCGCGCGCAGCTCATCCGAGGTGCGGGCCGCCTCATCCAGCGCGCCTTTATCGGGCCGGGCTACCAGCACCACGGTGGTTTGTGTGGCGTCGTTGAGTGCGGCCAGGGCTGCGTTGAAAAGCTGCTCTTGCATTTTCAGGCCCGAGTGCGGCCCCAGGCAGGATGCGCCGCGGTCGTTGCCTTCCAGAAAACCGCTCCAGGCCTTGGGCAGGCTCAGCAGCCTGAGCGTGTGCCCCGTGGGGGCCGTGTCGAACACGACGTGGTCATAGGCGGCACCGCCTTGCGACAGGAGGCTGGAAAATTCGTCAAACGTGGCGATTTCGGTTGTGCACGCGCCAGACAACTGCTCGCGCACCGTGGCAATGTCCTGGTCGCTGGCCTGCGGGCCCATCTGCCCCACCACGCGCGCACGGTAATCCACGGCCGCGGCATCGGGGTCGATGTTGAGCACCTGCAGGCCGGGCACGCCGGGCACCGCCACCGGCTGGTTGCTCAACTCGATGCCCAGCATTTCATCGAGGTTGGAGGCGGCATCCGTGCTGACCAGCAGCACCTTTTTGCCCGCGTCTGCCAGCCCGATCGACACGGCAGTGGAAACCGAGGTTTTACCCACGCCGCCCTTGCCCGTAAAGAAAAGGTACTTGGTGGGCTGATCCAGAAGGGCGATGGGTGTGGGCATGGGATTCGTGAAAAGTGCGCGCAGGTGGTGAAGGTGCAAGGCGCCAATGGCGGTACTTTACAATAATTCAACAATCATTGTATAGTTGCTGCATGACTGAAATTGACGCTGTCCGTTCGCTCGCCGCCCTGGCCCAGGAGGTGCGCCTGAGGGTGTTTCGTGCGCTGGTCGTGGCCGGCACCGAGGGGCTTACGCCCGGTGCACTGGCAGAGCTGCTGGATGTGGCACCCAACACCCTGTCGTTTCATCTCAAAGAACTCACCCATTCAAATCTGGTGAGCCAGGAGCGCCAGGGCCGCAACCTGATTTACCGTGCATCCATCACCACCATGAACGAGTTGCTGGGCTTTCTGACCGAAAACTGTTGCCAGGGCGCTGACTGCCTGGCGCCCCAGGCAACGTCGTGCGATTGCTGAATACAAGGAGACCACCATGAAGCGATTCCACGTCCACATCCATGTCGATGATCTTGCCCAGAGCATTGCGTTTTATTCGCGGCTGTTTGCCGCCGAGCCGGCGCGCGTTGAAGCGGACTACGCCAAGTGGATGCTGGACGACCCGCGCGTGAACTTTGCGATCTCTACCCGGGGCGACAAGCCGGGGCTGGATCACCTGGGTTTTCAGGTGGACGATGCAGCCGAGCTGGCGCAGTTGAAAGCCCGCGCCGAATCGGCCGATATGGCGCTGCTTGACGAAGGTGCCACCAGCTGCTGCTATGCCCGCAGCGAAAAGCACTGGATCACCGATCCCCAAGGCATTGCCTGGGAGCATTTCCACACGCTGGGCAATATTCCGGTGTTCAACGAGCCGGGCAAAACCCCCGAAGTCGGTGCATGCTGTGCGCCCGCCGCCGCACGCGCGGCCGTGCCGGGCCGCGACAAGGCCGCAGCGGCGTGCTGCGCTCCGGGCCAATGCTGAAGCGTCTCTGAACGAGGTTGCCGTTGGGGGGGTGGCTTGCGCAGTTGCGCGGTCACTCCAACGATCTGTCATCCATCTGTCATTGAATAATGCAATATTTCAATGAATATAGAACTAATAAAAGAAAGCGTGTCATGAAAGTCGGTATCAACGGAATGGGCCGCATTGGCCGTCTGGTGCTGCGCGCGGCCATGGGCGCCGCCGAGCGCCCGCTGGACGACCCGCGCGGCGGCAATCGCCTGGAAGTGGTGCACCTGAATGAAATCAAAGGCGGCGCTGCCGCCACCGCCCACCTGCTGGCGTTTGACACGGTGCAGGGCAAGTGGCGCGAGCGCATTGGCGCCGAGGGCGACAACGCCATCACCATCGGCGCCCAGCGGCTCTCGTTCAGCGCGCACCCCACAGCGGCAGACATCCCCTGGGGCGATCTGGGCGTAGACGTGGTGCTGGAGTGCACCGGCAAATTCTTGACGCCCGAAACCATTCAGGGCCACCTGGACCGCGGCGCCAAGCGCGTTATTGTGGCCGCGCCGGTGAAGGTGGGCGACGTGCTCAACATCGTGGTCGGCGTGAACCACCAGCTGTACGACCCTGCCAAAAACCGCATCGTCACGGCGGCGTCGTGCACCACCAACTGCCTGGCACCGGTGGTGAAAGTGGTGCACGAGCAGCTGGGCATCCGTCACGGACAAATCACCACCATCCACAACCCGACCAACACCAACGTGGTGGTGGACGCGCCACACAAAGACCTGCGCCGTGCCCGCAGTGCCATGGAAAGCCTGGCACCCACGTCCACCGGCAGCGCCACCGCTATTGCGCTGATTTACCCAGAGCTCAAGGGCAAGCTCAACGGCCACGCGGTGCGCGCCCCGGTGCTCAATGCGTCACTCACCGATTGCGTGTTTGAACTGCAGCGTGAGACAACGGCCGAGGAGGTGAATGCGCTGTTCCAGCACGCTGCATCGTCTTACCTGTCGGGCATTCTGGGTTACGAAACGCTGCCCATGGTGAGCGCCGACTACGCCCGCGATACGCGCAGCTCCATCGTCGATGCGTTGTCCACCATGGTCACCGACGGCACGCTCTTGAAGGTGTACGCCTGGTACGACAATGAAATGGGCTATGCCTGCCGCATGGTCGATCTGGCCTGCCACATGCGCGATGTGGGTGTCTGAAATGCAAAGCCACGCCACCCGCAACTACGCCATCGTCACTGCAGCCTATTGGGGCTTCACCCTCACCGATGGCGCACTGCGCATGCTGGTGCTGCTGCATTTTTACCGCCTGGGGTATTCGCCGTTCGCACTGGCTTTTCTGTTTTTGCTCTATGAAGCGGCTGGCGTGCTGGCCAACCTGATTGGCGGCTGGCTGGCCACGCGCTATGGCATCACGCGCATGCTGACGGTGGGGCTGGTGACGCAAATCATCGGTTTTAGCTTGCTGGCGCAACTCAACCCCGAGTGGTCGGTAGCCATGTCGGTGGCCTGGGTGGTGCTGGCGCAGGGCATTTGCGGCGTAGCCAAAGATTTGACCAAAACCGCCAGCAAATCGGCCATCAAGGTCACCTCGGCGCAGGCCCAAGAGCAGGGTGCTGGCCAGCTGTTCAAGTGGGTGGCCTGGTTCACCGGCAGCAAGAACGCCATGAAGGGCGTGGGTTTCTTTTTGGGCGGTTTGCTGCTGGAGGCGCTGGGCTTTCAGCAGGCACTGTGGGCCATGGCGGCGCTGCTGGCGATGGTGCTGGCGGGCGTGGTCACCTCGCTGCCCCGGATGATGGGCAAGAGCAAGGCCTCCAAATCGGCCAAGGAGCTGTTCGCCAAAAACGCCGGCATCAATGCGCTGGCCGCCGCCCGCGTGGTGCTGTTTGGCGCGCGCGATGTGTGGTTTGTGGTGGGTGTGCCGGTGTTTCTGTATTCGCAGGGTTGGACATTCACCATGGTGGGCGGCTTTCTGGCGGCCTGGACCATTGGCTATGGCCTGGTGCAGGCCATGGCGCCGCAACTCGTCAAACGCAGCCAGGACGGCCTGAGCACCGAAGTGCCCGCCGCGCGGCTGTGGTCGGCTATTTTGGCGGTGGTTCCTGTGGCCATTGCCTTAGCGGTGGCCATGCAGGCGCCCTATCTGGAGTGGGTGGTAGTGGGCGGCCTGGGTGTGTTTGGCTTTGCATTCGCCGTCAACTCGTCGGTTCACTCGTACCTCATCCTGGCCTACGCGGGCTCTGAAAAGGCTGCCGAGGACGTGGGCTTTTACTACGCTGCCAACGCCCTTGGGCGCTTCATGGGCACGCTGATGTCCGGCCTGCTGTACCAGTGGGGCGGGCTTCTTTACGCCCTCATCGGGTCTGCCGTGATGCTGGCCATTTGCTGGCTGGTGACGCTGGCTTTGCCGGTGACCACCGCGCATAAAACACCGGCTACGGCTTGAAAGCTGCCCACCTCATTCCCTCTACCCCTCCACCGTTGCTGCTGAAAGTGGCTATTCACATGTCAAACCGCGTCTACAACGTACTCTTCATCTGCACGCACAACTCCGCGCGCAGCATCCTCGCCGAGGCCATCCTGAACCAGAAGGGTGAGGGGAAATTCCGTGCATTCAGCGCCGGCAGCCACCCGGCTGGCCAGGTCAACCCGCATGCGCTGGATCTATTGCAAAGAAACCGGTTTTCGACGGATGGCTTGCGCAGCAAAAACTGGGACGAGTTTGCGGCCCCCAATGCGCCGGTCATGGATTACGTGCTGACGGTTTGCGACAAGGCCGCCGGTGAGGTGTGCCCAATCTGGCCAGGCCAGCCGATGTCGGCGCACTGGGGCGTCGAAGACCCGGCGGCGGTGCAAGGCGATGAAGACGCAGTGAACAAAGCGTTCAAAGACGCGTTTATCCTCATGAGTCGCCGCATCTCGCTCTTCCTGAGCCTGCCCATCGACAAGCTCGACAAACTGTCGCTGCAAAAAGAGCTTGTCCACATTGGACAAACCACAGACTGAGGCATCCACATTTTGACGGGCCTGGACTTTCAACGGTCCAGGCCTTTTCCTTTGAAAGAGGTAGTCCACCATGGGACTGTTTGAACGGTATTTGACGATCTGGGTTGCGCTGGGCATTGCTGCAGGCGTGGGGCTGGGGCTGGTTCTTCCAGGATTCTTCCTGGCCGTCGCAGGCCTGGAGATCGCGCAGGTCAACCTGGTGGTTGCAGTGTTCATCTGGGTGATGATTTATCCGATGATGATCCAGGTCGACTGGGCCGCCATCAAGGACGTGGGCAAGAAGCCGCAAGGGCTGCTGCTGACCCTGGCGGTCAATTGGCTCATCAAACCGTTCACCATGGCCGCGCTTGGTGTCCTGTTTTTCCAATACATCTTCGCCCCATGGGTAGACCCCCAATCGGCCAGCGAATACATCGCCGGCATGATTTTGCTGGGCGTTGCGCCTTGCACCGCCATGGTGTTTGTGTGGAGCCAGCTCGTCAAAGGCGACGCGAACTACACGCTGGTGCAGGTCTCGGTGAACGATCTGGTGATGGTGGTGGCTTTTGCTCCCATCGCCGCATTTTTGCTTGGCGTAACCAACGTCACCGTGCCCTGGGAGACCCTGGTTCTGTCCACCGTGTTGTATGTGGTGCTGCCCCTGGCGGCTGGAATGGCCACACGCCATTTGCTGGCCAGGCGGTCACCTTTGGCGGTGGGCGCGTTGGTGGCGCGGCTCAAGCCCTGGTCCATCGTGGGCCTCATTGCAACCGTGGTGCTGTTGTTTGGTTTTCAGGCGGGCACCATTGTCGAGAAACCGGCTGTGATCGGCATGATTGCCATCCCGCTGGTTTTGCAAACCTACGGCATTTTCTTCATCGCCTGGTGGGGCGCAAAGCTGCTCAAGTTGCCCCACGATGTGGCTGGCCCTGCCTGCCTTATTGGCACATCCAACTTCTTTGAGCTGGCAGTGGCTGTGGCCATTTCGCTTTTTGGTCTCAACTCTGGCGCCGCCCTCGCCACGGTGGTCGGCGTGCTGGTGGAGGTGCCTGTGATGCTGTCGCTGGTGGCAATTGTCAATGCCTGGCGGCCGAGTGTTTCCACTCCTCGCGCATGATGGACGGGGGTGTTCTGCTTTGCTATCGAAACGCGCGCTTATCCTTAGCCCGTCCAGACTAGCAACGCAGTCGGAACTGTCTGTCACGCGCATCCTTGCGCTGGCTTCTTATCCAGTCAAGGTCGTAGTAAAGACTACCTGCACGCCCCATGCTGTCTAG
This sequence comes from Acidovorax defluvii, assembly GCA_003268905.1. Taxonomy (GTDB): domain Bacteria; phylum Pseudomonadota; class Gammaproteobacteria; order Burkholderiales; family Burkholderiaceae_C; genus Acidovorax; species Acidovorax defluvii. The sequence goes on along the minus strand of QLTU01000008.1, from coordinate 119,973 downwards.
GTGCCTGACTCGCTCGTCAAGTGCTTCGCACTGGGACTTTCGACCGGGGTGTTCTGGATGTTGTTGGAGGTACTGTGTGGGCGCTGCCGGACGCGTCGCCGCGTGCTGTGCCTGGCGCATCTGTCGATTTGCCACGATCACTTGATTGTCCCAAGTCATGTTTTTAGGAACGCGCTCTGTCCGCTCCAAGGCCCACCCCCGGGTGCGGCACGCTTCGGCGGTCCAGTACCGCGCCCCTTGCTGGGTTGCGCAGAAATAAATGAGTGTTGTTTTCGGCCCTTGGGGGTCAGACACAGCAGGGGACGCGTCAACCTCTTTGCCGCCTTTGCACGGCTCACTGGAGTAGGTGTTCCCACACCGATAGACCTGAGCCGAGGCATCTGAACTGAGCCCCAAAAGTGCAATTCCAAGAAGCATGAGCATCGCCAGAATGTATCAAAGGGTGCTGCTGGCGTGTCCGGATTGCCAGAGGCAGTTGGTGTGACAGCACCAAGCCAGAAACAACAAAGCCCCATCGCTGGGGCTCTGCTTTGTGACGTTGGTCTCGAACTGTGTGGGCTTTGGCGGTTTCCATGCGCAGGCTGGTGGAGTGCCTTGGACCGCATGAAAACCCGAGATCTGGCGGAGACTGTGAGATTCGAACTCACGGACGGTTGCCCGTCGGCAGTTTTCAAGACTGCTGGTTTAAACCACTCACCCAAGTCTCCGGGTTGTAAGCCGCATATTCTAGCCGCCCGCCAGCGCCGCCGCGTGCTGCACGCGGTTGGCTTTCCATATGGCCGCTGTGCGCGTGCCAAAGCTACGCGGCTTCACATGCCCAGTGACCTGAGCAGTTCGTCGGTGTCGCTGGAGGGCACGGGGGGCAGGGGCACTTCGGCGTCTGCGTCGGCGCGGGCTTGCGCCATCAGCGCGTCGGGATCGGGGGTTTCCTGCGGCTCGAAGTCATACAGCTTGACGAATTCGGTGCGGTCGATGGCCAGCTCCAGATAGAAGATGTTGTTGTTGCCGGTGTAGAAGGTGACGCGCCGGGCCTCGGGCTTGTCCAGGTTGGCGTCCACGCTCAGCATCACCTGCTTGTTCAGCACCAGCATCTTGGGCTGGTTTTGCGTGATGTGGGTCTGCAGCTCGCGCCGCACCTTGCCGGTGAAGTCGCCCACGACCTGGTTCATGAGTTCGCCCATCACGTTGCTCACTTCGTCCGAGGTGTACGACGTGACCAGGTCTTCTTTTGACATGCCCATGTTCAGCAGATAGCTCTGGTAAAGCTCCATGGCGGCAGGGGCCGAAAAGTTGATGATTACCAGCCCCGAGAAGCCGCCATCAAACAGCACAAAGCAGCCAATGTCGGGTTTGAGGCAGGTTTTGCTGATGCGCTGCACCATGCCTGAATAGTGAATATGGCCGTGTGTGGCCACGTTCAGAACGCGGGTGACTGAATTGCACAGGCTGATCAGCAGGTCTTCGGTGCCGTAGACGACGGATTTTTCTGGGGTGCTCATGGTGCGAAATGGATGGGGCTGAGGAAGGTGGCTTGTGTGCACAGCATAGGCGACGAATGGGTTGGGGCGCCAGAGATTTGCCGGGTTGCATGCGCAGTATCACCCGGGGCCGGGTGGGCGGGTGCCTTGGCGGGAGGTGGCGGCCCGCACCGGGCGGGCTGGTGGGCGTCACATGCCTGTCAAACGCCCTCCACACACTCAGCCCCTTCTTCAACCTTTGGGCCTGTTCATGCTGGAACCCTCTTTTTGCCAACCGACCCGTATTTCACGCAGCGTGGCCCGCTTTGGCGCGCTGGCCCTGGCGGCCATCCTTGCCGCCTGCGGCGGCAGTGATGACGATGGCTCCGCCAATGCGGGCGCCACAGCCACGCTGGCCGTGCTGGAGACGACCGACCTGCATTTCAACGTGCGCAGCTACGATTACTTCAAGCTCGCCGAAGACAAATCCTACGGTTTCGAGCGCACCGCCACGCTGGTGCGCGCCGCGCGCAAAGAATTCGCCAACACGTTGCTGGTGGACAACGGCGACTCCATCCAGGGCACCGCGCTGGCCGACTACGAGGCCACCATCAGCCCCATCCCCTGCACGCAGCAGCTGTCGATGTACAAGGCCATGGGCGCGCTGGGCTTTGACGCCGGCACGCTGGGCAACCACGAGTTCAACTACGGCCTGCCCTTTTTGAACCAGGTACTGGGCGGCGGGCTGGATGTGGAAGGGGTTGATGCCACCAAGAAATGCGCGGGCGCTGGCTATCCCATGGCGCTGGCCAACGTGTACAGCAGCAAGACCAAAAAGCCGCTGGTGCAGCCCTACACCATTCTGGAGCGCACCTTGACCGCCAAGGGCGCCGACGGCAAGGAAGTGAAGCTGCCCATCAAGGTGGGCGTGATCGGTTTCACCACCCCCGGCATCATGAACTGGGACAAGCGCTACCTCGAAGGCAAGGTTTACACCGAAGGCGCCGTAGAGGCCGCCACCAAATATGTGCCCGAGCTGCGCGCCAAGGGCGCCGACGTCGTGGTGGCACTGCTGCACGGCGGGCTCGACAGTGCCGCCTACTCGCCCACCATGGAGAACCCGGGCCTGCACCTGTCCAAAGTGGCGGGCATTGACGCCATGGTGATGGGGCACCAGCACAGCGTGTTCCCCGACGCGGCGGCTACGCCTGCATACCGGCAGGCCGGTGTGGACAACAAGGCCGGCACCATCAATGGCGTGCCCGCCGTCATGGCCAGTTCGTGGGGCAAGTCGTTGGGCGTGATCCAGCTCGCCTTGCAATGGGATGGCAGCAAATGGGTGGTCAACAAAACCGCCAGCAAGAGCGAGCTGCGCAACACCCAAAGCAAAAACGCTGCCGGCGCCACCGTTTACGTGGAGCCCGATGCCGCCGTGGCGCAGCTGATCGAAACGCAGCACCAGGCCGCTATCCAATATGTGAAGACACCCATTGGCAGCACCGACTTCCGCATGAGCACGCTGTTTGCTGACGTGGGCGACCCCGGCGCCATCCAGATCGTCAACCAGGCGCAGCAGGCCTATGTGGCCGCCTACATCAAGGCCAGCCTGCCGCAATATGCGGCGCTGCCGGTGCTGTCGGTCAGTGCGCCGTTCAAGAGCGGTTTTCAGGGCGGGGCTGACTACACCGACGTGGCCGTGGGCCCGCTGGCCATCAACAACGCGGCGGATCTGTACCTCTACCCCAACACGGTGTATGCCGTAAAGGTGAATGGCGGCGACATCAAGAACTGGCTGGAGGCCGCTGCCAAGCGCTTCAACCAGATCGACCCGGCCAAGACCACCGAGCAGTCGCTCATCAGCACCTTCCCGGGCTACAACTTCGACATGTTCACCACGCCCGACCTGCAGTACGAGATCGACGTGACCCAGCCCGTGGGCAGCCGCATCAAGAACCTGGCCTACCTGGGCAAGCCGATGGACGTGGCGCAGGAGTTTGTGATCGCCACCAACAACTACCGCGCCACCAGCGGCAAGAGCTTTATCGACAAGCTTGACGGCTCGGGCACCATCTGGGCTTCGCCGGATGCCAACCGCGACGTGGTGATCGACTACATCCGCAAGAACCCCACGGTGACCCGCGCCACCAATGGCGCAGCCAAAAGCTGGCGCTTTGCCAAGGCGACAACGGCCGGCCCGGTGGTGTTCAGCTCGGGCGCGAATGCGCTCAGCGTGGCGCAGGCGGCAGGCCTGACCAACGTGTCGCTGCTGGCGGCCGATGATGGCTTGGGCAAGGGCACCTCCAAGTACGGCATTGACCTGTCCAAATAGCCCAGCGCCAAGCTTGAAAGCGGGAGGATGTGGCGAAAGGGACATCCTCCCATGGGTAGTTATCAATTGCTATAATTATAATAGCTGCTAGCGCTTATTCAGAAAGCGCTAGCAGCTGTTTTTTATTGAAATCCAGATGCCCGCCGATAATGGCAGCCTTACCCTGATCGCCACCCATTCCGCCATGCCCGAAATCGTCTTCAAAGGCAAAGAGTACGTCTACAACCACCACCTCACCGTGCCCTACCGGCCGCTGGTGGTGGACGCTGCCAAAGGCATCGGTCCGGGCGACCTGAACAGCAACCTGGTCATCCACGGCGACAACCTGCACGCCTTGAAGGCCCTGTTGCCGCGCTACGCGGGCCGCGTGGATTTGGTGTTCATCGACCCGCCCTACAACACCGGCAACGAAGGCTGGTGCTACAGCGACGGCGTGAACTCGCCCATCATGAAAGAGTGGCTCAGCACCAACCCCGTGGACGGTGACGACATGCTGCGCCACGACAAATGGCTGTGCATGATGTGGCCGCGCCTGGTGCTGCTGCGCGAGCTGATGAGCGAGACCGGCAGCATCTGGATCACGCTGGACGACAACGAGGTGCACCGGGCGCGGATGGTGCTGGATGAAATTTTTGGGGCAGACAGTTTTTTGGGGCAGCTTGCGTGGCAAAAGGTTTACAGCCCACGCATGGATGCAACCGGTTTCAGCAAGGACTTTGACATGGTGCTGGTGTATGCAAAGTCCAAAGATGCCACGCATTTGGTGCCACCTACTGAAGAGCAGAACGTCCGGCAGTTCACTTACCTTGAGCCGGAAACGGGCAGAAAAGCCCGTCTGCGCAGCCTGAGAAAAGAAGGCTCAAACTCACTGCGCACAGAACGGCCGAATACTTGGTTCGCGATTCAGGCACCTGATGGCTCAAGAATCTGGCCCATCAAACCAGATGGCAAAGAGGGGACGTGGCGCTGGGAAGAATCTACGGTGCTGGATGAGTTGAAGAAGCCTCTGCCAAAACTTTTATTCCAGAAGAAAGACGCTGGGGGCTGGGAGGTCTTGGTCAAGCAGTACTTCGAAGGCGAAACCGAACGCCCCATAAGTACCTTGCTTGGTAATGCCGAGTTTGGCCACACGCACGAAGCCACAGAAGAAATCAAGCAGATATTTGGCGCAAAGGTTTTTGATACACCAAAGCCAACTCGCCTGATTAAGCAGTTCGTTCTGATGGCATGCCCGCCCGATGGCATCGTGCTGGACAGCTTTGCTGGCAGCGGCACCACCGCCCATGCCGTGCTCAAGGCCAATGCGCGTGACAACGGCAACCGCCGCTTCATCCTGATTGAAGGTGAAGACTACGCCGACCGCCTGACGGCCGAGCGGGTGCGCCGTGCCATTCGCGGCTACGCCTGGCAGGGCACGCAGCACGAGACCTTGCTGGAAGAAAAAATCAACTTCACCCAGTTCAAAAAAGCCGATCAGTGGCTGGCCAAGGTCGAGGCCATCAAGGCCGCCGAAGGTTTTGGCGCGGACGATGCCGCCCAAATGGTGTTGGGCGAGGCCGCCGCGCCGCCCCCCGCCAGCGCACCCGCGCGCAAAAAACGCTTTGACAAGATCAACGTCGAGATGAAAGACGGCGTGCTGCGCGTGGAGGGCGAAAAGCGCGTGTCACAAATGGCCGACGGCCTGGGCGGCGAGTTCACCTACTGCACGCTGGGCGAGCCGCTGAGCATTGAGAAGCTGCTCTCGGGGCAAGACCTGCCCAGCTTCGAGGCGCTGGGTGCCTGGCTGTTGCACACGGCCACCGGCGGCACGCTGCAGGCGCCACCGCCCGATGCGCCCGCGTTTTACCTGAGCGAGGCGCAGGACGCGCATGTGTGGCTGGTGTACCGGCCCGACCTGGCGTTTTTGAAGTCGGCCGACGCGGCGCTGACCCTGCCGCGCGCGCAGGCCATGGCCGAGTGGGGACATGCGCGGCAGGAGGGGCAGGAGGGGCAGGGCGCGCCCAAGCGCCACCTGGTGTTTGCGCCTGCCAAGTATTTGAGCAATGCGCAATTGCGCGCGCAGGGCATCGAGTTTGCGGCGCTGCCGTTTGCATTGTTCCGTCAGGGGTGAGGCCATGGCACAACAAGAGCGTTTTTTGCTGGCGCTGCAGCATTTCGACAAGGCGCTGGCGCGGCTGCACGAGGTGCTGGCCGAGCCGACCGAGACCGCCATCGTGCGCGATGCGCTGATCCAGCGGTTTGAATTCACCTTCGAGGCAGCCTGGAAGGCGGCCTACCGCTGGCTGCGCGCACGCGGCAACGACGTGGACGAAGAGGCCGCTGCCGTGATTCCTGAAGCCTTTGCGCGCCGCCTGATTGCGGATGAAAAGGGCTGGGGCGACATGCGCCGCTTTCGCAACAAGACATCGCACACCTACGACGAGGCGCTGGCCATGCAGGTGGCTGCGTTTGTGCGCCAGGACGCAGTGCGCCTGTTCGAGGCGCTGCTGGTCACGCTGCGGGAGCGCTCGGCATGAGCAGCGCGGTCAAGTCGGCCCCTGCGCCCGGCGAGGGTGCCTTTGGTTTGGAGCCCGGCGCGCTGCAGGCCCTGCGGGGTTTTTTTGATGCCACCGAGGGCTTGCAGCGGGTGTGGGTATTTGGCTCGCGCGCGCGCGACGACTGGCGTGCCCGCTCCGACCTCGACCTGGCTCTGGATGCGCCTGGCTGGAGTGCCAAGGACTTCTTGCGCATAAAGGAGCGCATGAAAGACTTGCCCATCGTGTACCCGCTGGACGTGGTGCACTGGCAGAGTGTGAGCACGCCAGAGTTTGTGGCGCAGATCGAGCGCGACCGCAAGCTGCTCTGGGAGCCCCGGCGCGGCGCGGTGTCGCTGCCGCGCACGCTGGGCGCCACCGACCTGAAGAAGTTTCAGGACGAGTCGCTGCAAAAGCTTGATGCCTTCGTCACCGAGCTGCGCGCGCGCAAACAGGAGTCCGATGACCTCGTGGCCGCTACGACGCAGTTCAAGGCCATGGAGAGCATGCAGGATTCGCTGCGCGCTGCGGCCGACTACCCGCGCCACGCCTGGGATGCGCTGCGCAAAGCCCATGCGCTGCCGCCCGCCTTTGCCACGCTGGCGCATTCGAGCCGCTGGGACGGTGCGGGCCGCGCCATCCCCAACATTTGCCTGAAGGTGCCCACGGGCGGTGGCAAGACGCTGCTGGCCGCCGCCAGCGTGGGCAAGGTGTTCAACGGCTTTTTGCAGCGCGACAAAGGGCTGGTGCTGTGGGTGGTTCCCAACGAGGCCATATACCGCCAGACGCTCAAAACGCTGAAAAACCGCGACCATCCCTACCATCAGATGCTCAGCGTGGCGGGCGCGGGCAAGGTCAAGATTCTGGAAAAAGACGACCCGCTCACGCGCCTGGACGTGGAAAGCCATTTGTGCGTGATGCTGCTCATGCTGGCCGCAGCCTCACGCCAGAACAAGGAGACGCTGCGTTTTTTTCGCGACCGGGGCAATGTGCTGGGCTTTGTGCCGCGCGAGGACGATATCGAGGCGCACTGGCAACTGCTGCAGGCGGTGCCCAACCTCGACGCCTACGGCAGCCCCTGGGCCAGCGCAGATGAGGTGCGCGCGCAAAAGGGCAGCATCGTCAAAAGCTCGCTGGGCAATGTGATGCGCCTGGTGCGGCCCATGGTGGTCATCGACGAGGGCCACCACGGATACACCGAAACGGCGCTTCAGACCATCGACGGCTTCAACCCCTGCTTCATGCTGGAGCTATCGGCCACGCCGCGCGTGCCCGACCCCAAGGTGGCGGGCGCCAGTGGCTCCAACATTCTGGTGGATGTGCGCGGCACCGACCTGGACGCGGCGCAAATGATCAAGCTGCCCATTCAGGTGGATGTGCGCCGCTGGGCTGACTGGCAAAGCTGCCTGGCCGAGAGTGCGCGCCAGCTCGACACGCTGGAGCGCGAAGCGCGGCTGCTGGAGGGCGAGACCGGGCGCTACATCCGGCCCATCATGCTGGTGCAGGTGGAGCGCACCGGCAAAGACCAGGTGGATGCGGGCTATATCCATGCGCAGGATGCGCGCGCGTTTCTGGCGCAACTGGGTTTTTCGGATGCCAACATCCGCGAAAAAACCAGCGAGAAAGACGAAATTGGCGACGAGGAACTGCTCTCGCCCACCAGCCAGGTGCGCGTGATCATCACCAAGCAGGCGCTGCAAGAGGGCTGGGACTGCCCCTTTGCCTACGTGCTGTGCGCCCTGGCCGCCAGCAAGGGCAAGCGCGCCATGACGCAACTGGTGGGCCGCATCCTGCGCCTGCCGCAGGTGTGCAAGACGGGGCGCGAGGCACTGGACGCCTGCTACGTGTTTTGCCACAACGCAGGCACGGGCGAGGTGGTCAAGGCCATCAAGCAGTCGCTGGAGACCGAGGGCATGGGCGACCTGGCGATCAGCGTTCGCGGCGAGGGAGCCAACGACCCCGCCGCGCCTCAGCCGGTGGCGTTGCAGCGCCGCGCGGGGCTGGAGAAGCTGCGCATCTTCATTCCCACCGTGACCTGGGCCGAACCCGGCGGTGCACGCCGACCGCTGGAATACGACAGCGATGTGCTGGCCCTGTTGCCCTGGGAGCGGGTCAACGTGCAGGCGCTGGCGCGCGACTGGAAACCCGGCGCCACGCCCGAGGGGGCGGGTGGCGGCCGGGTGGTGGTGGATTTGCGGGTGCTGGACGATGGTTTTGCTCCCGCTCGCCAGGCGCTGGAAGAGGGCGCGGCGCCGCTGGACCCTGCAGGCATGGTGCGTGCGCTGCTGGACATTGCCCCCAACCCGTGGCTGGTATGGGGCTGGGTGGATGCGGTGCTCTCGCGCCTGCAGATGCAGTGGCACGCGCGTGCGGTGGGGGCCAGCAGTGCATCGCTGGTGGAGCAACTGCGCAAGGACCTGGAGCGCGAGCGCGACCGCCTGGCACAGGAGGTGTTTGAGCAACTGGTGCAGCAGGGGCGCATCGAGTTTTGCCTGCGTGCGGATCGGCAGGACTACGAACTACCCCGCGAGATGGTGCTGGATGTGGTGGGTAAGCCCAAAAAGCTGCGCCGCGCCAGCGACGACGCCGACATGGAGAAAAGCCTGCTGGCACCCGCGCTGCACACGCCCGATATCAATGAATTTGAAGCGCTGTTTGCCGGTTACCTCGACGAGCAGCCTGCGCTGCGCTGGTGGCACCGCAACGTGGCGCGCACGCAGTACGGCCTGCAGGGCTGGCGGCGGCACAAGGTGTATCCCGACTTTGTGTTTGGCTACCACCCGCAGGGCAACCAGGCGCGTGTGGTGCTGCTGGAAACCAAAGGCATGCATCTCGAAGGCAATGCCGACACGCTCTACAAGCAGGCGCTGCTGGAGCGGCTGACACAGGCCTTCAGCGACGAGCGCTTTCAGAGTGTGGGGGAGCTGGCGCTGGAAGAAGGCGGGCAGTGCGTGGTGCAGTGCGATCTGGTCTTTGACCAGGCTTGGCGTGCCACCATGGATAGCCATTATTTTGCGAAATAAATTCGAAAATAATAGCTGCTTGCGCTTATCGCATAAGGGCTGGCGGCTATTTTGCTATGTATTTCTTTGATTCACGGGCTTGAGCAGCACCACCAGTGCCCCCGCGCCGCCATCCATGGGCCGTGCCTGCACAAAGGCCAGCACCTCGTTTTTTTGTACCAGCCAGCGCTGCACCCGGCTTTTGAGCACGGGGCTTTTGCCCGGTGATCCCAGCCCCTTGCCGTGCACCACGCGTACGCAGCGCAGCCCCGTCTTGTGCGCGTGGCGGATGAATTGGCCCAGGGCCTCGCGCGCCTCGTCCACGCGCAGGCCGTGCAGGTCGAGCTGGCGCTGGATGCTCCAGTGGCCAGAGCGCAGGCGGCGCGTCACTTCCACGCCAATGCCGGGGCGCCGAAAGCTGAGCTGGTCGTCGGTGTCGAGCAGGGTGCTCACATCGAAATCGTCGCTGATGGATTCGAGCAGCACGCGGTCTTCATCGAGCCAGTGTTGCACGGGCAGCGGTGGGGGCAGGCGATGCCGCAGGCGCGCCAGGTTGGGGTTGCGCAGTGAGGTCACCGGCCCCACGCTGCGGCTGAACAGATGGCGCTCGGCCTCCAGCCGTGCAGCGGCCTCGCGGTGGGCCTTGGCCTGTGCTTGGGCGCGTTCGTGCTCCTCGCGCAAGAGGCGGGCCACGCTGGCCAGGTCGTGCAGATCGTGAATGCGCAGGCTGGCGCGGCGCGGCGCCGGGGCGGTTCGGCGGGTTTTGGCTGGCGCGTTGTGTGGGGGGCGTCGGCAGCGGGCGCCGGGGTGGATGGGCGGGCCTTTTGGGCCATTTGTCTGGCGGCCTGGCGTGCCGCTGCGGCAGCAGCGGCGGCACGGCGCACGGCCCTTGCCGCAGGTGTGGCGCCCGGTTCGCCCGAGTGCGGCGCGGATGCTGTTGGCTGCGCGGGGGCAGGTTCAGCCACCAATGGGTCTGCGGGAACAGCGGGCTTGGCTTTTGCCGCAGCGCGCGCCAGCGCCATGGCCAGTGCGCCCGGGCTGTCTGGCGGCGCGGGGCCCTTTGCCGCAGACCGGGCCGGCATCACACCAGCCCTTTCTCGGCCATCGACAGGGCCTGGCCCGGCGCAACGATGAAATGGTCAAGCACGCGCACGTCCACCAGCGCCAGGGTGGTTTTCAGGGTTTGTGTCAGGGCCTCATCGGCCCGGCTGGGCTGCACGCTGCCGCTGGGGTGGTTGTGCGCCAGCACCACGGCCGCGGCCTGGTGGTGCAGGGCGCGCAGCACCACCTCGCGCGGGTACACGCTGGTCTGCGTGAGGGTGCCCCGAAAGAGTTCTTCCATGGCCAGCAGGCGGTTCTGGCTGTCGAGAAACAGCACGGCAAAAACCTCGTGCCCCTTGGCAGCCAGGTGCAACTGCAGGTAGTGCCTGACGGTTTCGGGCGAGTCGAACACCTCGCGCTCGCGCAGTTGCTGGGCCAGGGCACGGCGGGCGAGTTCGAGCACAGCCACCAGCTCGGCGCGCTTGGCAGGGCCCAGGCCCTTGATGCGTTCGAGGTCGGCAGCGCTGGTGTGCAGCAGACCAGCTATGCCACCAAAGCCACCACCGAGCTGACCTGTGGCGTCCACCGCAGGCGGGTCGAGCAGCTCTTGCGCCATCTGCAGCACGCCCTTGCCCACGATGCCGGTGCGCAGCAAGATGGCCAGCAGCTCGGCATCGGCCAGTGCCGCAGGGCCGCGTGCCAGCAGTTTTTCGCGGGGCTGGGCATCGGTGGGCAGGTCTTTGAGGGGCATGGCGCTGGTTGTTTGACGCCAGTCAGGGGCCGACGGGCGTAGGGCTTTGCCCGGTTTTCTACAATGCAGGCCAGTTTATCGGGACTTTCATGACCTCTACCGCCGCCTCCCTTCCCGTCGTCCAGTCGGGCTCATTCCTCACGCTGCACTACCGCCTGGCCGGTCCGGCGGGGGATGTGATCAACACTTTTGAGGACAAACCGGCCACCTTGTCGCTGGGCACGGGCGAGCTTTCGCCTGCCATGGAGCAGCACCTGCTGGGCCTGCCCGAGGGCACGCACGCCACGTTCGAGCTGGCCGCCGGCGAAGCCTTTGGCGAGCGCAATGCCGACATGCAGCAGTGGGTGGCGCGCAAGCTGCTCAACGAGCTGGGCGATCCGGACGAAAAATACAACGTGGGCGATGTGGTGCAGTTCCCCACGCCCGACGGGCAGGGCAGCTACGCCGGCGCCGTGATGCAGGTGCGCGATGACGGCGCCGTGCTGTTTGACTTCAACCACCCGCTGGCGGGCCAGCCGGTGACGTTTGAAGTGCAGATCATCGGCGTGCTCTGAGCCATGCAGAAACCCCAGGAAATCCTGCTGGCCGAGCCGCGCGGCTTTTGCGCAGGTGTGGACCGCGCCATCGAGATCGTCGAGCGCGCGCTGCAAAAGTTTGGCCGCCCGATCTACGTGCGCCATGAAATCGTGCACAACACCTATGTGGTCAACGACCTCAAGGCCAAGGGCGCAATCTTCATTGAAGAGCTGTCGGATGTGCCGCCCGGCGCCACGCTGGTGTTCAGTGCCCACGGTGTCAGCCGCGCCGTGCAGCAAGAGGCACAGGCGCGCGGCTTCAGCATTTTTGACGCCACCTGCCCGCTGGTGACCAAGGTGCATGTCGAGGTCGCCAAGCTCGCCAAAGAGGGCTACGAGTTCATCATGATCGGCCACAAGGGCCACCCCGAGGTGGAAGGCACTATGGGCCAGCTCGACCATGGCATTCACCTCGTGGAAGACGTGGCCGACGTGGCCCGCGTGCAGCCCGCGCAGACCGAAAAGCTGGCGGTGGTGACGCAGACCACCCTGAGCGTGGACGACGCCGCCCAGATCACCGCCGCCGTGCGGGCGCGCTTCCCTTTGGTGCGCGAGCCCAAGCAGCAGGACATTTGCTACGCCACGCAAAACCGGCAGGACGCCGTCAAACTGCTCAGCCCGCAAGTGGACCTGGTCATCGTGGTGGGCAGCCCCACCAGCTCCAACAGCAACCGCCTGCGCGAGCTGGCGGCCCGCCTGGGCACCACCGCCTACATGGTGGACAGCGTGGACGAGCTGCGCCACGAGTGGTTTGACAACACCGCACGCGTGGGCCTCACGGCGGGTGCATCGGCGCCCGAAATTCTGGTGCAGCAGGTGATCGACCGCATCAAGGCGCTGGGCGCGGTGTCGGTGCGCAAGATGCAGGGCATCGAGGAAACCATCAAGTTCCCCCTGCCCAAGGGCCTCAAGATCGACCCCAGCACGGGTCTTGAAATCACCGAGCGCCTGCCCGAGACGGGGCCAGCGGGGCATTGAGCGGCAGGTTGTGAATGCTATTGAAATTATAGCTATCAGCGCTTGATGGGCATGCGCTAGAGGCTTATTTCACTTAAATTTTTGCGCGGCACGCACTACAGTGACACCGCGGGGCCGCTCCACAAATCCAGCGGCGGATCGGCCGCCACGGCCCACAAAATGTCGGTGCGCGCGATGAAGCCCGCCAGCACGCCGGCTTCGTCGGTCACCGGCAGGCCTGGCAGCCCCGTGTCGAGCAGCACGGCGGCCACGCGGCGCAGTTCGGTATCCGCGGCCACGGTGGGCACGGGGCTCACCATCACTTCGGACACCGGGCGGCGCGCCAGCTCAATGGCCTTTATCACGGCGCCGGGCTCGGGCAGCAGGTCCAGCGGTGCCATGTCGGCCCGCAGCAGCAATCCGATCACGCGGCCCAGCGCATCGACCACCGGAGTCTGCCCCACCTGGCGCTCGGCAAGGATCTGCCACGCATCGTTTACGCGCATATCGGGGGCCACGCTGAGGGCGGTTGTGGTCATCACATCGCGCACCTCGGTCAAGGGCTGGCGTGCCAGCTGGGGGCCTTGCTCGGCCTGCGAATAGGCGCTGACCGCGTCCTGCATGCGCAGGTTGACAGGGGCGGCTGCTGGCTCTGGCGTGGGTGCGGGGCCGGGGGCGAGTGTGCCGTCAACATCCGGGCCACGCGTGCGCAGCGCCTGCGGGCGCGCCACACGCCGCACTGCTGCGATGTGCGCCAGGTTTTCGGGCCCGCCCCGGTACATCTGGCCCGACGGGCCGAACACAAAGAACATGGTTGCCTCCTGCGGGCAGCATGCCGCCCGTATGACCCATGTTATCGGCACGGCCAGCCAGAAAGTACAGCGCCACCTGTATCCGGGTGTGGGCTTGCACTGCACGGCGCTACCCAACGCTAGCCAATGCAAGCCAATGCAAGCCAACGCTACCCAGGGCCACCCGGCACGGCCCTCTAAACTGTTTCGCTTTACTTGCCCGGAGCCCTTGCATGATCAACCGCGCCGCCATCGCCGCCGCCCGCCGCCAACTCGCCACCCAGCCCGATTTTTTGCGCACCACGCCGCTGATGCGCGTGTCCGGCCGAACCCTGGGGGTGGAATGCGGCGAGGTCTGGCTCAAGCTGGAGCACCTGCAGGTGGGCGGCAGCTTCAAGGCGCGCGGCATGTTGTACCGCCTGCTGGCCAACCCCGTGCCCGACAGCGGCGTGATCATCGCCTCGGGCGGCAACGCGGGCATTGCCGTGGCTGCTGCGGCCCAGGCGCTGGGCGTGCGCTGCGAGGTGTTTGTGCCCGAAGTCTCGCCCGAGGCCAAGCGCGCCCGCCTGCGTGCGCTGGGCGCCGAGGTGGTGGTGACCGGCGCGGCGTATTCCGAGGCATTTGAAGCCTGCGTGGCCCGCCAACAGGTCACCGGCGCGCTGCAGGCCCATGCCTACGACCAGCCCGAAGTGCTGGCCGGCGCAGGCACCCTGGCGCTGGAGATCGAAGAGCAGGGCGGCCGCTTGCCCGACACGGTGCTGGTCAGCGTGGGCGGTGGCGGCCTCATCGGCGGTGTGGCCGCGTGGGTGGAAAGCCGCGCCCATGTGGTCGCGCTGGAGCCCGAACGCGCGCCCACCCTGCACGCGGCGCGCGCCGCAGGCCAGCCGGTGGACGTGGAGGTGGGCGGCCTGGCCGCCGATTCGCTGGGCGCCCGCCGCATTGGCGCCATTGGCTGGGAGGTGAGCCAGCGCCATGTGCACGATGCGCTGCTGCTGTCCGACGACGCCATCCGCGCCGCCCAGTTGTGGCTATGGCAAGAGCTGAAACTGGCCGTGGAACCCGCCGCCGCCCTGGGCCTGGCGGCGCTGCAAACCGGCGCCTACAAGCCCCAGCCGCAGGAAACGGTGGCGCTCATCCTTTGTGGCGCCAACTTCGATCCTGCAAGCCTCGCCTGATCCGAGACCGACCGCCCCTTTAAAATCCAGCCCATGCTTGACATTTTTCTCCTCCGCAAAGACCTCGACACCGCCATCGCGCGGCTGGAAACCCGCAAAAAGCCCCAGGCCTTCCTGGATGTCTCGGCTTTCCAGGCCCTGGAGTCCGAGCGCAAGACGCTGCAGACCCGCACCGAAGAGCTGCAGGCCCAGCGCAACCAGCTGTCCAAACAGGTTGGCATGCTGATGAGCCGCGGCGACAAGGACGGAGCCGAGGCCATCAAGGCGCAGGTAGCGGCAGGCAAGGTGGAGCTGGAGCAATCTGCTGCACGCCTGGAACAGATCCAGTCCGAGCTGCAGGCCATGCTGGTGGCCGTGCCCAACCTGCCGCACGAATCCGTGCCCGTGGGCAGCGACGAGGCTGGCAATGTGGAAGTGCGCCGCTGGAGTGCTGACGGCAAAGGCCCGCGCACCTTCGAATTCGAGGTGAAAGACCATGTGGACGTGGGCACGCCACTGGGTCTCGATTTCGACATGGGCGTCAAGCTCTCGGGCTCCCGGTTCACGGTGATGAAGGGCCAGATTGCCCGCCTGCACCGCGCCCTCGCCCAGTTCATGCTGGATGTGCAGACCCAGGAGCACGGCTACACCGAGTGTTATGTGCCCTATGCCGTGAACGCCGACTCGCTCAAGGGCACCGGTCAGCTGCCCAAGTTCGAAGGCGATTTGTTCGCTGCCAAAAAGGGCGGCCAGGACGGTGAGCCCGTGCCGGACAACACCGCGCTGTACCTCATCCCCACCAGCGAAGTGCCACTTACCAACTTTGTGCGTGATGTGGTCACGCCAGAGGCCAACCTGCCCATCAAGCTGACCGCACACACGCCGTGCTTTCGCTCGGAAGCCGGCAGCGGCGGGCGTGACATTCGGGGCTTGATCCGCCAGCACCAGTTTGACAAGGTCGAGATGGTGCAGATCGTGCACCCCGACAAGAGCTACGAAGCGCTGGAAGAAATGACGCGCCACGCCGAGGCCGTGCTGCAAAAGCTGGGCCTGCCCTACCGCGTGATGAGCCTGTGCACCGGCGACATGGGCTTTGGCGCCGCCAAAACGTATGACCTGGAAGTGTGGCTGCCCGCGCAGAACACCTACCGCGAGATCAGCTCGGTGAGCAACTGCGAGGCCTTCCAGGCCCGCCGCCTGCAGGCCCGCTTCAAGAACGCCCAGGGCAAGAACGAGCTGGTGCACACCCTCAACGGCTCGGGCCTGGCCGTGGGCCGCACCCTGGTGGCCGTGCTGGAGAACTACCAGCAGGCCGACGGCACCGTGACCGTGCCCGAAGTGCTGCGCCCCTACATGGGCGGCCTGGCGGTGCTGGTGCCCTGAAATTCCTGCTAGAATCGCAGGCTTCGACACACAGGAGAGGTGGCAGAGTGGTCGAATGTACCTGACTCGAAATCAGGCGTAGTGGCAACA
>QLTU01000008.1:0-103833 GCA_003268905.1 Acidovorax defluvii | reverse complement strand
TGCCCTGAAATTCCTGCTAGAATCGCAGGCTTCGACACACAGGAGAGGTGGCAGAGTGGTCGAATGTACCTGACTCGAAATCAGGCGTAGTGGCAACACTACCGTGGGTTCGAATCCCACCCTCCACTGCAAGTATTCATATCAGACGGGCCCGAGTGGCCCGTTTTGCATTTCTACCTTCCGTTTTATCTATCGCTGGGCACGGTGCAGGGGCTGCCTATCGCGCCCGAGCCAGACACGCCTTGCGGCTGTCCTGATCTTTGATTGCGTAGCAGCGATCCCGTGATCCTTTGATTTCTGCCAGACACTGGTTGCGCTTGTCGCCATCCTTGATGCGGTGGCAGTACCCATGATCCCGCTTGGCCACTGCCAGGCAGTACGCCCGCTTGTCCGCATCTTTGATCGCGTAGCACTCCGAGGTGCCCGCCATGACATCCCCCATCCAGGCCAGCGCGATCATGCAGAGCGGCACGAGGAGGTGGCTTCTTGCTATGTTGCTGATGGTCATGCTGCCACCTTGGGGATATCCGAGCCGCAATGTTTGCAGCGCGTGGCCTCCCGCTTGATCGTTTCCGCGCAGTATGGACAGGTCGTTGTATCGGACTCGTCGATGATCGCCAGCCCCCGTCCTTCGATGTACCCGGCAGTGGTCATGGTGTGATCTTTCTGGTCGTAGCGCACGTTGATCACCGCATTGCCGCCGAGGGCCATTGCCTTTTCCCGGAGGCGTTGATCCACGTCTTCGCGGGTGTATTTCCTCTCCATAGGAGACCAGCGCGTCAGCTTCACCGCTACCTCCGACAGTGGACGATAGTTGCCTTGTGGTGGCTCGGTCAGTATCCGCACATCCATGCTGCGCGCTCCCGAGGGATTGGAGACCACCGCCTCTCCCTCCTTGATCTCAGTCCATCCCAGCTTGGCGTAGTGGGTACGCAAGATCCATTTGATGCCCAGCGGATAGAACAGCACCCAGGACAGGAATCCCGTGATTGGAGCGAGCACCGCCGACAGCACCGCCTGCAGCCACATCTGCTTGTACGCAAAATAGATCGGACCGCCGACCAGCACCCACAGCCACGTGGCCTCACCAAATTCCTCGATATGCCCATTGGGCGGATTCTGGAATCGCATTTTTGTTCTCCTTCAGTTCACATCACGTGTTGATACAGCGCCACCAGCGCTATGACCGCCGGTCATATTTCCTGCGCGGCGACCGAGGGCGTAGTCCGCCCAGTCCTGCATCAGCTGCTGCCGTTTTGCCAGGAGGTCACCACGCCGATACGCTGCCTCCACCTTGTTGCCCACCGTATGGGCCAGAGCCATTTCCGCGACCTCGTTCGGGTAGTCGGTTTGCTCCGCGCACCAGTCACGGAACGTAGAGCGGAATCCATGGGGCACTGCCTCCAGTTTCAGGCGGCGGAGTACCGCCGTGAGCGTCATATCTGAGAGCGCACTACCCAGTTCAGGATCACGGCTGTTGGGACTCGGGAATACATACGCCTTGCCCGAGTTGCGTCCTGCTGCCTGGGCGAGTGCTTTCATTTCTTGCAGGAGTGCAATGGCCGCATCCGACAGCGGCACCCGATGGGCCTTGCTGGCCTTCATGCGTTCGGCGGGGATCGTCCACACCCGCGCAGCCAGATCGATTTCTTCCCAGGTGGCGCCTCGAACTTCTCCGGATCGAGCAGCTGTCAGGATCACGAATAGCAGGGCCTTGGCCCCCATCCCTTCCTGACCCACCAACTGCTCCATGAATGGCGGCATTTGGGAATAGGGCAGTGCCTGAAAATGCGTGGTCTTCGTCACCTTGCCCGGAGCAGGCAAGAGCTTGTCCAGCAGCCCCTTCCAGCGCGCAGGATTGGAGTCCGTACGGTATCCCCGTGCAATGGCCCAGTCGATGACCGATTCGATGCGACCGCGCAGGCGGGTGGCCGTCTCCGTCTTGCTAGACCAGATCGGCTCCAGTACCTTGAGCACCATCGTCAGGGATATGTCCCGCACGGGCATTTTCCCGAGCACGGGGGTGGCGTACATGTCCAGCGACCGCTGCCACTGCTGTGCGTGTTTGGCGTTCTTCCATCCCTTCTCATGCGAGGCGATATACCGCTTGGCCGCTTCACCGAATGTCATGCTGGTGTGGATTTCCGCGACCAGACGGGCACGGGCTCTGCGTGCGTCTTCGATGGGGTCAATACCCTGAGCAAGCTTGGCGCGAGCCATCCGAGCCGCCTCCCGCGCATCGGCCAGCGTGACGGACGGATACGAGCCTAGGCCCAGGTCACGCCGCTTGCCTGCCACCTGATAGCGCAGCACCCAGCTGCGTGAGCCGTACATCGTGACGTTGAGGATCAGGCCACGCACACCGCCGACATGGTTGGTGCCACGGCGCCAGAGGGCGGCGACCTGGGCTGCACCCAGCTCCTTGCGAGGTTCGCGGGGGATCATGGCTGCACCTCCGCTGATGCAGGACACGGATAGCCAGGGGGCTCATAGATCAGTACCTGCCACTCGCACACCGAGGCATGAGAGACGGCCTGGGCAGGGTCACCCCCATCCATGGCGATCAGCTCACTCTCGACGGCGCGAGTGCGGCCCTCGGAGAGCCATTCGGCCCTGGCACGGTAGCGGGCGATCATTCCGGCGTCGCGCTGGTGGAGATAAATGACCTGCAGAGGTGCAGGCGGGTTCGGTGCGGTCAATCGAGTTTCCTCCTTGACCGCCACTCTGGAGAATTTGGAGGGCTTGTAGGAAATTTCGATTTCATCGTCCCGGAACCCGCATGGATCAAGGCGATGCTCTCCTCTCCCCAAATTTATTGAGTTGGTTGCTATCAATTTCATATCAATGACTCCTATGTCATTGATTTTCAATAGCTTTTTCTTGGAGCGGATAGGGGGTGTCCGGAGCGGGCGCGCTGTCTTGAGGGACGAGACAGGGGGCGAGTTTTCTTGCGACGCGAGACACGGAGACTCCCCGGCGATGGGGAGTATGGAGGGGAGGGCAGCGGGTAGAGCTACCCGCCATCTGTTCAGGCCAGCTCGTAGGGTTCCAGGGTCCAGCTATAGCTCAGGCCACGCGGGTGACGCGGGTGGCCGTTGGCGGTCAGCTCACCCAATCGGCGCCACTGAGGGTTGTATTTCGCCAGCCGCTCGAACAGCTCGTCCCGGGTGCGGTAGAGGTACGGGCGGTTCATCACCAACTCACCCCAGGCAGCCCAGATGGTGGGATTGGGGTACTGGGCAATGATCTTCTCGATTTCTTCCAGATTGCGCTCGTAGGCCATGGGCGCAGGCTTGGACGGCAGGTCTTGGGGATCGGTGGCCCGCACCGGGTAGAGGTTCAGCATGATGAAACTGTCGAATCCACATTGCTGAGCCACCTTCTCCACCTTGGTGACTGTGTTGTCCAGTTTCTCCTGGGTGGCCGTGCTGGGATTGAGGCCGATGGTGATGAGCGGACGCTTGCCGATGGTGCCCAGGGTGTAGCGCCATTGGTCGTCGTGCTCGGAGTGGTAGATCTCGTACATAGTGCCTTTCAGGTGTGTGTTTTCCTTGGCACCCATGACAGCGTGGTTTGTGATGCCAAATTAATCGTACATCCATTTAGTCGTATTACGACTATTCCGAATGTGACTAGACGATTTGGGGATGTCTACGTCCCTTTACCATGCTGATTACGAAGCGGTAAGGGAGTCGTTGCGCGCGATGCGTATCAAGGCCAATCTGACCCAGACCGCGATTGCGGAGCAATTGGGAGTGGGCCAGTCCTACGTCTCCAAGCTGGAGCGCGGGGAGAACTACGTGGATGTACTGATCTTTGCCCGGTGGTGTGTGACGTGCGGTGTTCGGCCGGGACTGGCTCTCGATAGGCTATTGAGAGAGCCGCCGACTTGAGTATTGGCGACGCGGTGACTCTGTTGATTGCTGGGGCTCTTGGTCGGTGGTAGTAGTCGGGCATCTCCGGGGGAGTTAGCCAGGGGGCCGAGAGCGCGGCTGGAGATATGCCCCACGGCTCAGGTATTTGCCTACCATTCACCGGGCCTGTCTGGGGCCAGTAGATACCCAGACGGCCCATTGCTGGTGGCCAGGGTGTCAGGGCTCAGTCGCCCGGTTATCACTGGATGACTTTCCCGGTTTGGGCCAGATCCACCTTCCAGGCGTCCCACATTCCGACCGCCCAGCCAGTCCCCCGCTCCCCCGCCCCCTCTCCCCCTTTAGGGGAGGGGGCGTGGGGAGTGGGAGGCTAGGGTCAGCGTGGCAGACGCACCTTACCCTCATGCAGGATCAGGAGTCCGGCATCGATCAGGGACTGGATCGCCTCGCACACATTCTTGGCGCGGTGGTTACTGCCATAGCCTTCTTCCCCGCTGTCGCATTTGTGCTTGAATGCTTGCGCTACAACCTTGCTGATGGCCTCATGGGTCGCCTCTCCGGGAGACTGTTCGCCATCGACGCCGATGCCTGCCACGCGCAGATGCAAGGTGATTGCCTTCAGTGCCTCATCGGCTCGCTCCTGTGCCTTGGTCTTGCGGGATGGCAGGGCCGCCGGAGCCTCTGCATCCTCGACATGTCGCACTACGATGGATTTCAGGGGCTCCGCTTCATGCGCAGGCTGGAAACTGATCCCCTCGATCTTGAACCGCCCGCCTGCCGGTTCACCATCACGGCCCTTATCCAAGCGCCAGTAGCGATCTTCGCCCGAGCGGCCCACTTCGATGGACACGTCCGGATTCGCGTGCAGCGCATACGCGCCGCGCGCTCCCCGCCGAGGGTCATTGCCGCAATGGTGCACGAGCAGCACCGCCGCCCCGGTCATCTGGGTCAGGCGCTGCACGTTGGCGATCATCCCTGCCATGGCGGAGTTGCTGTTCTCTTCCGCCATCCCGGCGATAGACGCCGACAGCGTGTCGATCACGATGAACTTAGCATCGTGTTTCAGCGCCGTCAGTGCCAGTTCGTTGACATCCGCCTCGCTGGCGACGTTGCAGGGATTGAAGACATAGTGGATGCCTTCCAGGTGGCTGACGCCCCGGTCGTGCTCCAGCGCCTGCACGCGGGTGCGCACCCCGATCTGCCCTTCCAGGGCTACATAGATCACATTCGTGCGGGTCACGGGATGCCCTGCCCAGTCAGATCCACTCGCAATAGCCGCCACCATATCGAGCAGCAGCGCGGTCTTGCCCGCCTGGGACTCGCCCCACAGGATGATGACCTCGCCCCCATGGAACACATCGCGCACCAGCCAAACATGCCGGGGCAGATTGCGGAAGTCCTGCGAGGTATGGGTGGGCAGCCCGCGCTTTACCCCAGGCGGGAGCGGCAGGGTAGGCTCGGGCAATTGGCGTGGAGGCGGGGACGCAGGGGGCAGATCCGCTTCTTCCAGTTCGGGTGCGGGTGCCACCATTGAAGACACGAGCAGAGGTTCAGCTTCCAGGCCGGGCATCGTGCCGGTGGCTTCCACCTGCTCGTCTTCCTTCGGGCTCGGCTCGGGATGGAGCCCCAGAGCTTGGGCGACGACCAGCTTCGCCTTGTAGTTGTTGTCGCTGCGAGCAGACGGGCGCTCGGAGGCCAGATTGTCGGCCTCCAGTTCCTTGCGCAGATTGCGCTGCCAATCGAGGATGGCGGCCATGAGTTGAGCTTCCCCGGAGTTTTCCGGACGAGTATTCAGTTCAGTAGTCATTTTGGGTATCCAACAATAGAGGTACTTGCAACATGCGCAGGACGCCGGGAGTCGGACATGCGATTGCCTTGCCTTCAGGCGTCTGCGTCATGCGGATAGACAGGAGCCAGAGCCCCTATCGCTTCATCAGGTCATTCCTTCTTGCCCGAGGGCTTGCGGGCCAGACGGCGCTTCTTGGCTGCCCGCTTGCGCGTCCCGGCCTGATCGACCGGCGGAGTGGTGAGGCGGCGATCCATGCGCCACAGCCGGTCACCTACTGCGTCCACGTGATCCATGAGATCGCGCAGCATGGCGTTCTGCTGCTTGAGCATCTGGTTTTGCTGCACCAGGGACACAGCCAGCAGGGACAGGGTAAAGTTGACTTCTTGATTCACAATGTGCTCCTTGAGCAATGCGCAGACCGCCGTGCATGCAGATGGCGGTCGTGCGAGGTTTATGAGAGAGACGCGGATTCAGTGGGCGGCCAATGCGACGGTGCCACGGCCAAGATGGAGAGACTGGCGTGAGCAGAACGTCGCCATCTGGGCACCAGCCAAAATGGGGCTGAAACTGTTACAAATTTCCCGATTCAGCCAATAGCGGGATTCGTTGTACGAATCCCGGTCCGCTCCTGGAAATGGCCCTTGAGAGGGCAAATAGAGCGGAAAATGGGGTAAATATTTCGCCATGTGAAAAATCTCCTCGATTTTGTGCGCTGGAGCAGAAATTGCGCAGGCCACATGGGTAAACGCCAAAACTGGAGCGTGCAACGCCTCCCCTCGTCGGCGCACAATGTAAAGATTTGGTTAACCTGTTACATATTTGGACGGCAATTGAGGCGTCCGATGCCCTAGGTGGGCGAGATGCTTGAGGTCAGGAGATGGGGCGTAGAGCGCCGGGCGGATGAGGGGTAGGACGAGGGGGACAGGTGCGACATTGACCGCTAGGCGATGCGGGAGATCAGGCTACGGAGGTGGGGATGACCTCTGGCCTGGATACACTGGATTGCATGACAACTGGCGCTTATCACCGGGGCGACGGGCACACCCCCAACTCAGGCAATGCTCGATTGCGCGCGATCGTTGCCGTTGACGGAAAAGATAGAGTGCGGTGTCAGCAGCCCGGATGTGGCCACTCTGTCTATGCTGCCGTTCACGTAGTTGAGGAAGATGGGAAGTTGATGGTGCTGGGCTCGACCTGCTTTGCGCAACGCTACGGCAGCCATGCCGCTTTGGGTCAGGCTCAATATGGCGGAGGCGGTGGACGGAAACTAACCGATGAAGAGCGCCAACTCCTAATACAGAACACAGAGGCCCTCCTCGCTCAGTTCGAGGCTCAGGCGAGTGCCGATGCTGAGGCATCAGCTTTAGCGGAGGCGCAGGTACACGCCGACGAGGCGTTGCGAAAGCAGCAGATAGTCGATAAGTTACTTGCCCTTCGAGCTGCGTATGCAGAGAGGAAGGCCGTGATTCCGGGGATGACCGCGTTGCCCTCATCTCCTTGGCCCTGGCAAATGGAGCGGTCATCCGTTGCTCTATTTACGGCACCAGACGGAGCGCATTGGGTGCGAGTCCAGCACAAGGATCGGTCACAAAAATTGGCACCATGGCCGCAATTCCCAGGCTGGGAGTCCGCGTTACCCTCGGGCATCGGACGTGCTGACGCATCCATCGGGGCTATTGCGGTGGATAACATTGCTGATGCCATCCAGGTTCTCAGGCAATTGGGATTCCTGGGGCCCGAGGTTGGGCGGTGGCAGGATGTGTTGCCGCGTCGCGTGGCTCACCCCACCGGTGCGAGAACGTAGGCCCACGTCAGATGTCCTCACGACGCAAGCTACAAGAGGCAGCATTTTTCATAGAGTTGCTTCATGCCCTCCAGGAGCGAGGTGATTCGCTGACTCACCTTGGCGATCTCGATGCAGAGGCTTCATTCCTGTATGCGGCTATCTTGAATGCCTTCTATTCGGTTGTTGAGATCATGCGAGTGGAGGGACATGACACTCGTTCATTCAAGACTGCTCACCCGGTGATTTATGCAGATGGATCAAAGGGTGGCGAAAGGGCTAAAACGGTCCACATATCTCACACCGAAGTTGATCTGGCCGGATACGAACCGCCACCAGGGAATGAGGTGAATTTCATCTTCAGGCAGCATCCCAAGCTCGTCCCGCCCCCTGCTCGCGTCCCCGGGCGGGTAGACCTAGTGTTCAGGCCAGAGTATTACTTTCATGTGTCGCTGCTCGGGCGGCGCGTGAATGCCCTCGATTTCTGTCAGTCGCACTACTTCAAGTTGCGCGACTACCATGCCGCAATGAAGGCGGTGAGTGGTGACGAGTCTGCCGAGCAAGTCTGATGTGGTGACTATGAGTTTTTGCTCCTACCCATCAGGATACCCATCGCCCTCCGCTCTCAGAGGCTCGGGCCTGGCCGTGGGCCGCACGCTGGTGGCCGTGCTGGAGAACTACCAGCAGGCCGACGGCACCGTGACCGTGCCCGAAGTGCTGCGCCCCTACATGGGCGGCCTGGCGGTGCTGGCGCCCTGAAATTCCTGCTAGAATCGCAGGCTTCGACACACAGGAGAGGTGGCAGAGTGGTCGAATGTACCTGACTCGAAATCAGGCGTAGTGGCAACACTACCGTGGGTTCGAATCCCACCCTCTCCGCCAGAACATTCCCTAAGTGATTGATTCACTTAGGGTTTTTTCTTTTCTGGCCGATCATCCCCCGCAGCGTCCCCCGCAGCAGATTGCGATTCATGCGGTCGAATATGCCCGCCCGCATCGTTTTCTTGTTCGTGACACTTCCCAGCGTTGCGCCGGGGCAAACCTTCAAAAGCGACATAACCTACATCGCAGCCTCCAGCGTCTTGCCGCTGCCCAGGCCTGCTTTGGCGGCGGCTAGGTCGCGGGTTTTTCCGTGGTCGATCAAGGTGGAAATATTTCCACTTTGATCTGTCTTGCGGTCGCCGCCCTGCCGCTTGCCCAACCTCTCC
Organism: Acidovorax defluvii; assembly: GCA_003268905.1. Taxonomy (GTDB): domain Bacteria; phylum Pseudomonadota; class Gammaproteobacteria; order Burkholderiales; family Burkholderiaceae_C; genus Acidovorax; species Acidovorax defluvii. The sequence continues at coordinate 95,181 of QLTU01000008.1, read as the reverse complement.
GCCACCGCCTCCGCAATCGCCACGCGCTCGGACACGGTGAATGCCTTGTGCAGGACGCACCCACGGCAGGCAAGAAAAAACCCGCACGGCGCGGGCTGGGTGGCTCCTACGGGGGGGGTGTCATTCAATTTCAGGACACCGCAGGCAAGAAAAAACCCGCTCGGGGCGGGCTGGGTGGCCCCTGCGAACATGCCCCAAAGTTTCGGGACATGATCGGGCTGGGTGGTTTCAGTGCAGGCCGGTCGCCACTCGCTCGGACGGGTGAAGTCCTTGCGGCAAAGAAAAAGCCCCTACTCGTCGAACCGCATGTTCACAGTTTCGATGCGGGCTTGCAGGTCGCCAATGTCGCCCACCACATCAAGCATCAATTGCTTGAGTTGCGCACTCTCTTGCACAAGCCGGGCCAGGGCCTGCATGATGTTTTTGTACTGGTCGTCAGTCATTGAAATACTCCCTCATCTCAGGGTTCGTTTCCCACGGCTTCACGCCACTGTGCAGAGCCTTTTTAAGCCCGGCGCTTTCTGGTCGTGTCGTGGCGCTTTTGCACAATCGCAGCTTGCCCGATAGCGCGGCCATCGTCGCCGCGTACTGGTTCGATAGCTTCGCAGCGGGGTTAATCGCGCCATCGCTCGTGATAGGCCCGTCACGCAGCACCAGGGCATCGCACGCTGTCGCTGGGCCTGGCTACGCTCAAGCCCGACGAAACGATGGAGCAACTCATCGCCCGCGCCGACGAAGCCCTGTACGAAGCCAAGCATGGAGGGCGCAACCGGCTTTCGATTTCGCAACGGCAAGGCGATAGCCCGCAGAGCATTTCCAGCCCTACGGGCTGAAATCAGTTGCCAATGGCTTTTTGGTGTCGTGCTCCTGCACATGACCGGGCCACGCCGCAGCGAAGCAGGCAATCACGACACTGGCTGAGGCCAGTGCCTGTTTCAAACGCCCAAGGGATGCCCAGCATAGCTCCCTGCGGTCTGTGCTAGCGCGGCCTCGGGCGGTCCCCTGCATTGCTTTTCTTGCCAATAGCCGAGCTATTGGCCGCAAAAAGACGCCTGGTGGCCCATCCCGATCCGCACCACCACCGACTCGCGAGGGTTATGCAGGCCATCCCAAGGGCCTGATCGGTGCGGTCAGTGTTTGTGGTGGCGCGCACCCTTGCCATGGTGCTGGCTGCGCAGCTCTTCCAGCCGCGCGCGCAGGGCGGTGTCGGGCACGAGCGCGCTGGTGGCTTGCCCGGCATAGATGGCACCGTCGTTGCCGTCGAGCGTGATCACCTCGTTTTCGGCCAGGGTCTGGCTGCCGATCTGTACGGTGCGGGCGGCCTCGTCGATGTGCAGCGCGGTGCAGCCGACCAGGCAGGTTTTGCCCATCTGCCGTGCCACCACGGCGGCGTGCGAGGTGCGGGCCCCGCGCTGGGTGAGCAGGCCCTGCGCGCCCTGCATGGCGGCGATGTCGCTGGTTTCGGCGTCCTGGCGTACCAGGATGGCGGGCAGGCCCTGCTGCGCCAGGCGTTCCACCGCCTGCGCATCGAGCGCAATCGCGCCCGACACCACGCCTGAGCACGCCGGGTTGGCCTGGGCCAGCGGGGCGGGTGCGTTGTCGGGGTCGTCGCTGGCAACCATGCGCACGGTGCCCAGCGCGGCGGCGTCGATGGCCTGGGTGCGGTGCAAGGCCTCGGCGCTGTCGATCAGCCCTTCGTCCAGCAGGTCGAGGGCGATGCGTGCGGCGGCCAGCGGGGTGCGTTTTGCCGAGCGCGTTTGCAGCATGTGCAGCACACCGTCCTGCACGGTGAATTCGAAATCCTGCATGTCTCCGAAATGCTGCTCCAGCGCCTGCGCCGAGGCCTGCAGTTGCTTCCAGGCATCGGGCGCCACGGCCGCCAGGGTGGCGTGGCCATGGGCGTTGCGCCGGCCCGAGACCACGTCTTCGCCCTGCGCGTTGGCCAGAAAATCCACCCACAGACGGGGCTCGCCCGTGCCCGGGTCGCGCGTGAAGCCCACGCCAGCGCCCGAATGCCCGCCGGTGTTGCCAAACACCATGCGCTGCAGGATTACGGCGGTGCCCATGTCATGGTCGATCTGGTGGATGCGCCGGTATTGCACCGCCTTGTCGGCGTTCCATGAGGCAAATACCGCCTCGATGGCCCCCGAGAGCTGCTCGCGCGCGTCTTGCGGGAACGGCCGGCCGGCATGGGTTTCGTAAAGGCCGAGAAAACTGCGCGTGAGCTGGCGCAGCTGGCTGAAATCGAGCAGCCGCTCATCCTGGCCCTGGGTGACGCGGTCGATTTCGGCCTCGAAAAGGCTGGCAGGCAGCCCGGCCACCACTTCGCCGTAGCTGGCCACCAGGCGCCGGTAGGCGTCCCAGGCCATGCGCGGGTTGCCGGTCTGGCGCACCAGGCCGGGCAGGGTGTGGTCGCTCAGCCCGATGTTGAGCAGGGTTTCGAGCATGCCCGGCATCGACACCGGGGCGCCCGAGCGCACCGACAGGATGAGCGGGTTGCGGTCGTCGCCAAACAGCAGGTCGGTGCTTTCCTCCAGCGCGTGCAGACCCACGGAAAACACTGGCAAATAACAATCCTGCGGGGCGTGGGTGTAGTGCGTTCCGATGACCAGTGCCACCGGGACGTTGAGCCCGGCCTGGGTCATGCGGTGCAGGTTGTAGCCTTTGGCACCCATGGTCTCCGGCGAGGGCTTGTGCAGGTGCTGGCTTGCGGGTGTGCGCACAAGGTACAGATGCTTGGGCAGACTGGAGCTGGATTTCATGCCGACATTCCCGTTTTGTTGAGCACCATCTGGCGCAGTGCATAGCCGGCCCGCAGCAGGTTGTCGGTGGCGTTTTCCAGCGTGGCGGCCAGGTCGTTGGCCAACATCAGGTCCACCGGGGCGTTGCGCAGGTTTTTGACCATGGCGGTGCGCGCCTGGCGAAACAGTTCGTCGCACTGGCGCTCGGCGCGCAGCATGCGCCACAGGGTCTGCAGGAACAGCTCGCTGTCGGGGCCGTCGGCGCGCTGGCTGGCCTGGCGGGCGATTTCGATGGCCTTGACCTGGTCCTGGATGGCGGCCAGTGTCGTGGCCGCCAGCTGGCACAGCGCTGCGCGCACTTCGGCGGGCAGCCCGGGGGCGGGATGGATGCGTGTGAGCGAGTGCATGAAGGTGGCTTCTTCGAGCGCGTCGGCCACGTCATCGGCTTTGGTCAGAAAGTCCACCACCGGCAGCCAGCGCGCACGCCGCTCGGCCCGCTGGCGGGCATCCATGAGCAGGTGGTCTGCCTGGCGCTCCCAGTTTTTGGCGCGCAGCACCTGCGCCTGGGCATGGGCGGCATCGACAGGGTTTTCCAGTGCATCGCACAGGCCATCGGCCAGCGCGTGCGTGTAGGCGGCGTGCTCGGCCAGCAGGTCGAATTCAAAGGTGCGCTGGCGCAGCACGCGGGCCAGCAGCAGGTGCGCCTCGTCGGCCACCAGCGACACGGGCTGCTGCTGGCGCAGCACCATGCTGGAGATGCGCAACAGCTCCAGCAGGTAGGCGCTGGCGGCGGCTTCGCCCAGCACGTCGTCGAGCCGGTCGCCCACGCGGAAGGCTTCGCTGTCCACGGCCTGCATGGCGTTGTAAACCAGGCGCTCGGCGCCGGCCAGCAGCCAGGCCATGTGGCCCCAGTCGTTTTGTGCGGCCTGCGCGAGCAGCTGGTGCGCCCGGGGTTTGCTGACGAAATGCTGCAGACGCTTGCGGGCCCGGTTCCAGTCGATCACGAAGACGATGCGTGATGCCACGTTCTCCAGGCCGGTCTGCAACTCGGCATTGCTTTGCGCCTGCAGCCGCGCCTGCCCCACAAGGTAGGGCTTGCCGGCGTTGAGCCCTTCGGAAACCCGGGGGTCGAACACCTCCCAGCCAAAGCCCATGTCTTTAAGCATTTGCCGGAAAAACCCGAAACGGCCGGGGTGCAGGTCGGAGTAGGTGAGCGAGATCGTGCTGTCCTGCACCTCGATGACCAGCACGTGGACGTCGTTGGTGCCGATGTCGTTCTGGATCAGCAGGCGTGGGCCGTCGCGTGTGACGGCGGTGTCGAGCCCGGGGTGCGAAAACTTCAGATCGGCGGTGCGGTGCAGGCCGCGCATGAAGGCGCGGATCAGCGGGCGGTCATCGTCCTGCACCTGCCAGGTGTGGGCGCCGTCCACGTCTTCGGTGGCCATTTCGCCCGACAGCGCATTGATCTGCTTGTGCAGGTCCATGACCAGCAGGTGCAGGCTGTCGCCGCGCTGGCGGTCGCCGTGGGTCAGTTCGGCCAGCGCGGCGCGGCGCAGGCCCTCGTCGTCGGCCAGGGCATGGAGCTGGCGCAGCCAGTGGTCTCGCCGCACGGTCAGCGCGTCTGCGCTGGCCTGCCCGGCGTCGCACAGGGGGCGGGCCATGGTTGCGAGGTCGTTTGACAGCGCCTCCAGCAGGTTTTCCATGTGGGGCAGGATCAGCAGGTCGTCGTCGTAGTAGGCGCCGCTGAGCATTTCCTGGGCCCAGGGGGCGTCTTGCAGCCCGGCGTGCGCGATGTCCGTCTCCCAGCGTCCCACCGGCCCATCGGGCGTGGACGCATGCTGCGCCGCCGATTGCAGAAGGGTGAGGTACAGCTTGAGCCGGTCGTTGGCAGCCAGGGCAGCTTTGATCCACGCGGGCATCAGCAGCGAGGGCTGTCCCAGGGATGCCACCGCTTTTTCCTTGAGCATCACGAAGTTCTCCGCAAACACAGGTGGTGTATTGGCGCCTGCGCGAATGGCAGGGTGATGACAGCCCCGCAGAGCTTGCGGGCGGAGGCGGTGGAGCGGGGCGTTCAGCCGCCCGGCTGTGCTGTCAGGGCGGGCAGGTAGATGCGGCAGAACTCCTCGGGCATGCGCCGCGGCTTGCCGCTGCCCAGCTCGATGCACACCAGGTCCCAGCGGCCGCGCAAAAGGGTGGCCTGGTCGCTGTTGCGGATGAGCTGGAAGCGCCGCTCCATGGTCAGCTTGCCGTCGCTGGCCACCAGCCAGGTGCCCAGGGTGAGCGCGTCACCCCGCACCGAAGGCAGCAGGTAGTCGTATTCGCTGCGGCGGATGGCCATGGCGCGGTTCAGGCGGTGGTAGTCGTGCAGGTCCAGGCCCAGGGCCTGCGAATGTGCCCAGGCGACCCTTTCGCACCACTGCACGTACACGGCGTTGTTGGTGTGGTTCAGGCCGTCAATGTCGTGTGCCTGCGGTGTGGCGGGCAGGGTGAAAGGCTGTGGATGGTCCCAAGGCATGCGGGCAATTGTCGCCTGCGCTGCGCTGCCACAGGTGTCATGTGAATGACGCTGCAGACCCGCGCAGTGGCCGCGCGCTGTGGGTGCAAACGCTCAGCGCCCGGGAATCTCGCGCACCAGCCGCATGCCCACCAGGGTGTAGCGTGTCTCAGGGCTGTTCCAGTTGCGATAGCTGCAACGGGCATAAAACGCCCAGGTGTGCCACGACCCGCCCCGGCGCACCCGCACGCTGCCATCGGCAGGGCCTTGCGGGTCGGTGCGGGGGGACTGGGCGTAGTAGCGGTCGCCATGCCAGTCCGACACCCATTCCCAGGCGTTGCCCAGCATGTCGTGCAGTCCGAAGGCGTTGGCCTGCAGGCTGCCCACGGGCGCGGTGAAGGCGTGGCCGTCGCTCGCGGGCAGGGCGTTCTGCCGCCAGCGTGGCCAGTAGGGCGCGGCGGCCTGGTCGAACAGGTTGGCATGGCGCACCAGAGTCTCGGGCGCATCGCCGTGCGGGTAGCGCGTGCGGCTGCCGGCGCGGCAGGCGTATTCCCATTCCGCCTCGGTGGGCAGGCGGTAGCGCTGGCCCTCGGTGCGGCTGAGCCAGGCGGCCAGGGCCTGGGCGTCGTTCCAGGTGACGTTGACCACGGGGTGGTCGTCGCCTTGCGCAAACCCGGGGTTGCGCCAGGAGTAGCGCGGGTTGCGGCCTTCAAACGCATCGCCGCGCGCCGTGGTGGCGGGGTCGTAATCGGGGTTGTAGCCATAGCCCCCGGTGCCGTCGGCCTCGGATTCCGGGCGATAGCCCGAGGCTTCGACGAAGCGGCGAAACTGCCCCGCGGTCACCTCGTGCTGCCCCAGGTAAAAGGCCCGGCGGATGCGCACCCGGTGCACCGGGGCCTCATCGGTGAGCTCGGTGAAGCGCTTGCGCTCCAGTTGGGGGAAAACCTGGGCCAGCGCACCGGGGGATTCAGCGCTGCCCATCCAGAAGCGGCCTGCCGGCACCTTCACAAAGGCCATGCCGAGCGAGTTGGTCCAGACTTGCGGGCTCTGATCCGCAGGCGGTGCAGCCAGGGCGCAGGCCAGCGGCGTCAGCGCAAAGAGCAGCGCGAAGGTGCGAGATGCCATGGCGTGCCCCGGTAGCGTGCAAAACAATGAAGCCGTGTGAACCCGTGTGACACCGTATGAAGTGGGTAGGGCCGCAGCACTTGCAGGCCATTGTGGCAGCGGTGGCGACGTGGCGAAAGCAAAAATGGCCCCCGGGAAGCGGGAGCCATTTCATGGTCATTTTGGCCTGTAACGCTTATTTATAAAGCGCCAATAGCTATTGAAATAATAGCGTTTATGCCATCCGTCAGGCGTTGGCGGCGTCGGTCAGTTGCTGCAGGGCGGCGGCCACGTCCTGCGGTGGCACGCCTTCGATGGGCGCCAGCTGGCCCGCCAGGGCGGCGAGGGCGCTTTCGCCCTGCTGCTGCAGGCGGGCGATGGCCTGGCCCGCATCCTTGGGCGCGGCAAAGCCCGTGCTTTGCAGCAACAGGCGGCCGTCGGCGGCTACGAACTTGAAATAGAACTGGCCGTCGGCTTCGCGGTATTGCTTGAAGCAGGGCAGGGCGGTCTTGGCCGCTTTGGCGGCCTTGGGGGCTGCACTGGCCTGTGCCAGGCTGCGCAGGCCCACGGCAGAGCGCAGCGAGCGCACAAACGGCGCGGCAATCTGGCGCGCGCGTTCGGCGCCCGCCAGCAGGGTCTGCTCGATCTTCTCGGGGTGGGCCATCAGGTCGTCATAGCGCTCGCGCATGGGCGCCACGTCGCGGTCGATGCGCTCGAACAGCAACTGCTTGGCATCGCCCCAGGCAATGCCCTCGGCGTATTGCCGGCGCAGTGCATCGGTTTCTTCGGGCGTGGCAAAGGCCTGGTAGATCTGGAACAGGGCCGAGCCCTCCACGTCCTTGGGCTCGCCGGGCGCGCGCGAATCGGTCAGGATGCCGCCGATCAGCTTTTTGAGCTGATCGCGCGAGCTGAACAAGGGGATCGTGTTGTCGTAGCTCTTGCTCATCTTGCGGCCATCGAGCCCTGGCAGCGTGGCCACATGCTCGTCAATCGCCGCTTCGGGCAGCGTGAAGTGCTCGCCATACAGGTGGTTGAAGCTGGCCGCCATGTCGCGCGCCATCTCGATGTGCTGGATCTGGTCGCGGCCCACGGGCACCTTGTGGGCATTGAAGATCAGGATGTCGGCACCCATGAGCACGGGGTACATGAAGAGGCCCGCGGTCACACCGTCGTCGGGCTCGCGGCCAGCGGCGGCGTTCTTGTCCTGCGCGGCCTTGTAGGCGTGGGCACGGTTGAGCAAGCCCTTGCCGGTCACGCAGGTGAGCAGCCAGGTCAGCTCGGTGGTCTCGGGGATGTCGGACTGGCGGTAGAAGGTGACCTTTTCCGGGTCCAGCCCTGCGGCCAGCCAACTGGCGGCGATCTCCAGCGTGGAGCGCTGGATGCGTGCCGGGTCTTCGCACTTGATGAGCGCGTGGTAGTCGGCCAGAAAGTAAAAGCTCTGCACACCCGGGCGCAGGCTGGCCGCCACCGAGGGGCGGATGGAGCCCACAAAGTTGCCCAGGTGGGGCGTGCCCGTGGTGGTGATGCCGGTGAGAAAACGCGTGGTGCTCATGGAACGGTGTCAGCAATAAAAGGGAAGGGTCAGCGGAGCAGGGCGGTCAGCGGGGTCAGCAGCAGGTTGATGGCGCCATAGCCCAGCGCCATCAGCGGGCGCAGCCAGAGCGAGCCCAGCACACCGGCCACCACCAGCCCCAGCACGATGAAGAAACCATAGGGCTCCACGCGCGAGACCATGTGCGCCTGCTTCCACGGCAGCAGGCCCACCAGAATGCGCCCGCCATCAAGCGGCGGCAGCGGAAACAGGTTGAACGCCCACATCACCAGGTTGACCAGCACCCCGGCGCGCGCCATTTCAACGAAGAAGCGCTCGTCCACGCCAGTGCCCACCAAGGCCACCAGCAAGATCGCCCACAGCACGGCCTGGATGAAGTTGGATGCCGGCCCCGCCAGCGCCACCCACACCATGTGGCGCTTGGGATTGCGCAGGTTGCCAAAATTCACCGGCACCGGCTTGGCATAGCCGAACAGGAACGCGCCCGAGGTGGCAAAGTACAGCAGCAGCGGCATCAGGATGGTGCCTACCGGGTCAATGTGCTTGAGCGGGTTGAGGGTGATGCGCCCCAGCATGTAGGCGGTGTTGTCGCCAAAGTGGCGCGCCGCATAGCCATGGGCCGCCTCGTGCACGGTGATGGCAAACAGCACCGGCAGGGCGTAGATCAGAACAGTTTGGATGATGTTTTCCACTGGGCGATTGTCTCAGGCTGTAGATTGCTGCAAAAAAGAGAGCTGCCAGCGCTTTCTGGACAAGCGCTGGAGGGTGATTTGGCTTGAAGTTGTATAGGGGCTCAAAGCCCCAAGGCCTGCACGCTGCCGCGGCCTTCGCGCAGCACTTCGGGGTCGCCGCCGTTGCCCATGGGCGTGAGATCGATCACGGTGGTGGGCTCCAAGGGCCAGGCGCCCGCATCCACGATGGCATCGAGCAGCTTTTCGTAGCGGTCGCGGATTTCCTGGGGGTCGTTGAGCGGTTCGGTCTCGCCCGCCGGAATCAGGGTGGTGGCCAGCAGCGGCGCGCCATGCAGCTCCAGCAACAATTGCAGGCCCTTGCGGTCGGGCACGCGCAGGCCGATGGTCTTGCGCGACGGGTGGCTCACGCGGCGCGGCACCTCTTTGGTGGCTTCCAGGATGAAGGTGTAGGGCCCCGGTGTTCCCAGCTTGAGCAGCCGGTATTGCCGGTTGTCCACCCGTGCGTAGTTGGCCAACTCGGACAGGTCGCGGCACAGCAGGGTCAGGTGGTGCTTGTCGTCCACCTGGCGGATACGGCGCAGGCGATCCACGGCGTCCTTGTCGTCAAGGTGGCACACCAGGGCGTAGCTCGAATCGGTGGGCACGGCCAAGATGCCGCCTTTTTGCAGCAGGGTGGCCGCCTGCTTGAGCAGCCTCGGTTGCGGATTTTCGGGGTGAACTTCGAAATACTGTGCCATGGCAGCCAATGCCTCCGGATCAATGTTAGGCCGGGTGCACCCGCTCGGCCAGCAGTTCCCACACGGGGGTCAGGGTGCCGGGCAGCAGGGGCAGGGCGCCCAGGTCGGTGTGGGATTCGTCGGGGCTGTGAAAGTCGCTGCCGCGCGAGGCGGCCAGGCCAAATTCTTGTGCCATGGCCCCGTAGGTGACATATTCGGCCGCGCTGTGGCTGCCGGTGACCACTTCCACGCCCTGGCCGCCATGGGCCTTGAACTCGGAAAACAGCGCGTATTCCTCGTTGGCCGTGAGCTTGTAGCGGGCCGGGTGGGCGATCACCGCCACGCCCCCGGCATCGGTGATCCAGCGCACCGCGTCGCCCAGGGCCGCCCAGCGGTGCGGCACATAGCCGGGCTTGCCTTCGACCAGGTATTTGCGAAACACCTCTGCAGTGTCCCGGCACACGCGGGTTTCAACCAGAAAGCGTGCAAAGTGGGTGCGCGAAACCAGTTCGGGGTTGCTCACGAACTGCAGGGCTCCCTCGTAGGCGCCGTGGATGCCCACCTGCGCCAGTTGCGCCGCCATTTCGCGCGCGCGCCCGCCGCGGCCGCCCCGGGTGGTGGCCAGGCCTTGCGCGAGCTGCGGGTTGTCGGCATCGAACCCCAGTCCCACGATGTGCACGGTGGTGTTGGCAAAGCTGACGGAGATTTCCGTGCCCGTGAGGTAAGCCATGCCCTGGCTGCGGGCGGCGGCGGCGGCACGGGGCTGGCCGCCGATCTCGTCGTGGTCGGTCAGGGCCCACAGCTCGACCCCGTTGGCCTTGGCGCGCGCGGCCAGTTCCTCGGGTGCCAGGGTTCCGTCGGATACGACAGAGTGGCAGTGCAGGTCGGCATTGAGGTAGGTGGTCACCGATCCATTTTACGGGGTTGTCCCTGTGCAGGCGGCGGGGTCGCACTCGCGGGCTGTGTCGCGCCCGGCACAGAGCGTCTGTTGCAAAATGTAGCATTTTGGGCGGCGAAGGTGATAATTGCCGGTTTCATTCGCCCTTTCGGGGTTTCAGGGTTTCAGAAGGAAGAGCCATGCAGTTGGACAACATCCGGGTATCGCGCAAGTTGTGGGGAGCATTCATCGGGTTGATGATTGCCATGCTGATCATGTCCGGGTGGGCGCAAAACCGCGCCAACAACTCCATGGTCAGCGCCATGGATGCGGTGGTCGAGATCCAGGGGCGCATTGTGTCCGCCCTGCGCTGGCGTGGCGCCACCGAAACCGCCGTGACGATGATCATGGGCAGTGCCATGACCACCGACGAAGCGCTGGCGCAGCAATATGACGCCCGCGTCAAGGAAATCATTGGCCAGATCAACAAGGTGCAGGAAACCATCGTGGCCTCGGCCACCGCACCGGCGGAAAAAGCGGCCCTCGACAAGGTGTAGGAAGCGCGCAAGCTGGTGCTGGCAACCACCGCCCGGTCGCGCGAGGTCAAGAGCGCGGGCGACCCGGTGGCCACCCAGAAGTTTGTGGACAGCGAGTTCTCCCCCCTCGTCGCCGCCTACCTGAAGGCGCAGGACGATTTTGTGCGCACGCTGGAGCAGCGCCGCGAGCAGGTCCGCACCGATGCGTTCAACCGCCGGGTGCAATACGCCATCATGGGTCTGGTAATGGCTGCCCTGCTGCTGGCGGTGGGGCTGGCCATGGCGTGGCAGCCGGTGCGCTCCATCACCCGGCCGCTCGACCAGGCCGTCAACGCCATTGACGCCATCGCCGCAGGCGACCTCACGCAAGAGCTGCGTTCCACCCGCAAGGACGAGTTTGGCCATATGCTGCGCTCGTTGTCGGCCATGTCCACGCAGCTGCGGGGCGTGGTGACCGATGTGCGCTCGGGGGTGGACTCGGTGTCGTCGGCATCGGTGCAGATTGCCAACGGCAACCACGACCTGTCGGCGCGCACCGAGCAGACGGCCTCCAACCTCGAAGAAACCGCCGCCAGCATGGAGCAGCTGACGGCCACCGTCACCCAGTCGGCCGACACTGCCCGCCAAGCCAACCAGCTGGCGGGCACCGCCGCCCAGGCGGCCGCGCGCGGCGGCGAGGTGGTGGGCCAGGTGGTGGCCAGCATGCAGCAGATCACCGACAGCAGCCGCAAGATCAGCGACATCATTGGCGTGATTGACGGCATCGCCTTTCAGACCAACATCCTGGCGCTCAACGCCGCCGTGGAAGCCGCCCGTGCCGGCGAGCAGGGCCGCGGCTTTGCCGTGGTGGCCAGCGAGGTGCGCAGCCTGGCCGGGCGCAGCGCCGAGGCGGCCAAAGAGATCAAGCAGCTCATCAGCACGTCGGTCGAGAACGTCGAAGCGGGCTCGGCCCAGGTGGCGCAGGCCGGTCAGAGCATGGAAGAAATTGTCTCCAGCGTGCGCCGCGTGAGCGACCTCATTGGCGAGATCACGGCCTCGTCCACCGAGCAGCGCGACGGCATTGCCCAGGTGAACCAGGCCGTCACGCACCTGGACCAGATGACGCAGCAAAACGCCGCGCTGGTGGAGGAAAGCACCGCAGCCGCCGCATCCATGCGCGACCAGGCCCAGCACCTGGCCAACGTGGTGTCGGTGTTCAACGTGGGCGCCGCGCTGACCCGCGCGCCTGTGGCCCCACGCCCCGCACCCGCTGTGGCGGCCAGCCGCGCTGCGCCCGCCCCGGTGCGGGTTGCAACGGCCCCGACCGCCAAACCGGCCGCCCGGCTGGCGTCTGCAGCTCCCGCCGCGCCCAAGCCTTTGGCCACCAAGCCCCCAGCGCCCGCGCCCCGCGCTGCGACCACGGGCAACGATGACGACTGGGAGAGCTTCTGATTCCCTCTACAGGCTTCAGATGGCTTCAGATTGCTCATTTTTTGATAGCTGCTAGCGCTTGATGGGTAAGCGCTAGAGCCCGATTTGGCTTTTTTTATTGCGCAAGTCTGCTTCTGGCGCTTACTCGGCAAGCATTCCGACTCACCCATCAGTATTTTGATTTTTGCGTCAAAAATTGCTAGCATTGCAAAAATTTTGACGCAAATATCAATTGCAAACCCTCCAAGAACTCGGTGAGGCCGTCGCCACACGTCGCAAACTGCTGGGCCTCAAGCAGGGCGATGTTGCGGCCAAGGCGGGCGTCACGCCCGAATCCCTGTCGCGCTTTGAACGCGGCAGGTCCGCGGAGTTTGGCGCGCGCAAACTGCTGGCGGTGCTGGCTGTGCTGGAGGCCGAACTGGACATCGTGGCGCAAGGCCAGGCGGGCAATCTGGACGAGTTGCGCCGCGAGCGCGCACAGTCCACCCCGGGGCGCACGGTCGATGCCCAGGGCACTTCCAGTGAGGGCCGTCGCTGATGCAGCTGTCTGTGTACGTGCTGGGCCGCGAGGTCGCCACGCTGGAGCAATCCGGCGACTTCAAAAGCGTGCTCACCTACCACCCGCAGGTGGCGGCCGACGACTTTGTGTCGCTCACCATGCCCGTGCGCCTGGAGAGCTATCTGTGGGACGACCAGCTTCCGCCTGTGCTCCAGATGAACCTGCCCGAAGGCTACTTGCTGCAGGTGCTGCAAGAACAGTTTGGCCCGCACATCGGCGCCAGCCCCATTGCTCTGCTGTCCGTCATTGGCCGCAACATGGTGGGCCGCCTGCAGGTAGCGGCACCCGGCGCGCAGCTCAGTGAACCGGCCCAGCCCATCGAAGTGGCCGCGCTGCTCAAGGGCGACAACTCCGAAGCCGCCTTTGCCGCCCTGGTGCGCCAGCACGCCACCAGCGGCGTCTCGGGCGTGGTGCCCAAGTTTCTGGATGCGCAGGCCGAAACGGGCGCGGCAACGGCCGGCCCCATGGAAGCCCTGGCCCTGCACAAAAAAGCCAGCGTCATCACCCGCCGCCACATCATCAAAGGCTCCAGCACCCAGTTGCCCTTCGTCGCGTTGAACGAACACCTGTGCATGCAGGTGGCCCGCCGTGTGATGCCCGCCGCCAAGACAGAGGTGTCTGACGATGGCCAGGCCTTGGTGGTGCACCGCTTTGACGTGGACGAACACGGCCAGCCGCTGTGGGGCATGGAAGACTTTTGCAGCCTGTTGGGCCTGCGCCCCGCCGCCAAATACGACACCACCTGGGAACGCATCGCCAAAGCTGTGCGCGACCATGTGCCCGGCGCGCAGCGGCTGGACACCTTTCGCCAGTTGGCCACCACCCTGCTGCTGACCTACGCCCTGCGCAACGCCGACTGCCATGCCAAAAACCTGGCCCTGCGCTACACCCGCCGGGCCGACGTGCACCTGGCGCCCGCCTACGACATGCTCACCACCAGCGTGTATGCGGGCTTTGCGCACAACCCGCCCGGCATCGAGTTCATGGGCAAACGCACCTGGACGCCCGGCAAAAGCCTGCAAAAGTTCATCGCCGCCACCTTTGGCATCCAGCCCAAGGAGCAACAGCACATGGTGCAAGCCATCAGCGACGCCGTGGCTGATGTGGCGCCCCAGGTGAGCAAGGCCATGGCGCAGCACCCAGGGTTTGAAGACATCGGCAAACGCATGCTGATGGCCTGGGCCGAGGGCGTGCAGGGCCTGCGCGATACGCGGGTGTATGCGGTGGGGGAATGGAAGGCGGGGGAGGCGTTTGAGGGGTTCTCGCCCCCAACCAAAACAAAAAATCGAAACTACCAAGATGGGGCACTCCATATTGCTGGGTAAGCGATGAGCGCTGGCTTTACGAAGGATGCAGCCGCCGCAGCGCGCATCCAGGAAAAGCGGCACATCACCCTGATCGGGCTGGACACGTTGTTTGACCTGTGGATGGAGCACTACGGCAAGCTCACCGACCAGGCGTTGCGGCGGTTGCCGTTGCGGCCTATTCAGTCGTATTTGCCGGGGGGGAGCGTAGCTGCATTGGGCTTTACAGCTGCGCGCCTTCCACCAGAAACTGCACCTTGCGCTCGCCCTTCCACTCGTTGACGTCGAGTCGAAACGCCAGCAGCACGCGCGCGGGCAGGGGTTCGGTGTGGCTGAACCAGATGGCGTCGATGGGATTGCCCTGGTGGATGAGCTTGATGGACAGGTGGTTCTTGCCTTCGCCCACCAGCCGCTGGCTGAGCACCTGCACTTCTTCGCTGAACGTGGGTGGGGCAAAGCCCTGGCCCCACACCTCGCGGTGCAGGGTGTCCACCATGTCGGCGCGGCAGTATTCGGGGGCCAGCGGGCCGTCGGTTTCGATGCGGCGCGTGAGCGCGGCCACGTCGAGCCATTCGCGCGCAACCTGGGCCAGGGCCTGCTCGAACACGTCAAACGCTTCTTCGGCCACCGTGCAGCCAGCCGCCATGGCGTGGCCGCCAAATTTCAGCAGCACGCCCGGATGGCGCTTGGCCACCAGGTCGAGCGCATCGCGCAGGTGAAAGCCGGGGATGGAGCGGCCCGATCCCTTGAGCTCGTGCGCCTTGCCCGGCGCGCTGCTGGCAGCAAACACAAAGGTGGGACGGTGTAGCTTGTCCTTGATGCGGCTGGCCACGATGCCGACCACGCCTTCGTGGAAATCGGGGTCGAACACGCTGATGGCCGGCGGCGGTTCTTCGTCCTCCTGGAACAGGCTTTCGGCCATCAGCAGCGCCTGGTCGCGCATGCCGCCCTCGATTTCGCGGCGCTCGCGGTTGATGCCGTCAAGCGTGGCGGCCAGCTCAGCCGCGCGGCCCGCGTCGTCGGTCAGCAGGCATTCGATGCCCAGTGTCATGTCGGCCAGACGCCCTGCGGCGTTGATGCGCGGGCCTAAAGCGAAGCCGAAGTCGAACGTGGTGGCCACGGGCGCCTTGCGGCCGGCGGCGGTGAACAGCGCGGCCACCCCGGCAGGCATCTGGCCTGCGCGGATGCGCTTGAGGCCCTGCGCCACCAGGCGGCGGTTGTTGGCATCAAGCTTGACCACGTCGGCCACGGTGCCCAAAGCCACCAGCGTGAGCAGGGGGTCGAGCTTGGGTTGGGGTCTAGGTGCCCCCACGCTCCCCGCTTCGCGTGGTTCGCTGCCCCCAGCCGGGGAAGGGGCCCCGGCCGAGCCGGTTCCTGGGCCGCTCGCGCCTTGGGGCGGCCCGGCGGCGCTCGATGCATCAAACACACCGCGCGCGCGCAGCTCGGCGCGCAGCGCCAGCAGCACATAGAACATCACACCGACCCCTGCCATGGACTTGCTCTCAAAGGTGCAGCCGGGCTGGTTGGGGTTGACGATGGCGTCTGCGGCGGGCAGCTCGGGGCCGGGCAGGTGGTGGTCTGTGACGAGGACTTGCAGGCCCAGCGCCTTGGCCTCGGCCACGCCCTCCACGCTGGCGATGCCGTTGTCCACGGTGATGAGTACATCGGCGCCGCGTTCGGCCACCCGGCGGGCGATGGACGCGGTGAGGCCGTAGCCATCGGTCACGCGGTCGGGCACGAGATAGTCCACGTGGGTAGCCCCCAGCAGGCGCAGGCCGCGCACGCCCACGGCGCAGGCGGTGGCGCCGTCGCAGTCGTAGTCGGCCACGATGCAAAGGCGCTTGTTTTGCGCCATGGCATCGGCCAGCAGGCGCGCGGCGGCGTCGATGCCTTTGAGTCCCGATGGGGGCAGCAGCCGACCCAGGCCATCGTCCAGTTCATCCTTGGCGCGCACGCCCCGCGCGGCATACAGGCGCGCCAGCAGCGGGTGCACGCCGGCCTGTTCCAGCGCCCAGGCGGCGCGGGGGGGAATGTCTCTTGCTATTATTTTCATAGCTGATTGCGCAGGTCCATAAAGCGCTGGGGCCTGAAAAAGCCTTGAATGCGCTGTGCCAGGCCGCGCGGTGCGCTGTGAAAGCCCAGCGCATTGCGCTCGCCACACAGCGTGAGTTGCACGGGTGCGCCGCTTTCGGCACGGCGCAGCAGATCGGCCACGGGGCCGGAATCGAGCGCCGCCCAGGCCGTGGCCCAGGTGCGCCAGTCTTCGCGCAGTGCCGCATCGCGCAGCGTGGTGGGCACCGTGGGCGCGGTGGTGGGTGTTGGGGCGGGCGCGGGCAGGGAGCCCGTGCCATGCACCCAAAACGAGTTGACCACCGGCAGGCCGCGCGCCGCGCGTTCGTCGTTGAATGCGTGGGTGTAAAGCAGCATCTGCATCTCGCTGTGCAGGCGGTGCAGGGTGCGGGCCGCCTGCGCTGCACGGGGTTCAGGCATCCACGGCCGTACGTCGCGCAGCAGCACACGCTCCAGCGAGGCGGTGGCCAATCCATCAAACAGCGCGCCGCTGGCCAGCCAGCGCGTGGGCTGGTCGTAGTGCAGCGCGATGCCGTCCTCGGCAAACCAGGGCGCCACGATGGCCAGCAGCACGCGCGAGGCGGCTTCGTCGAGCCCCAGGCTGTCCGGGTCGCGCAGGGTGATGTGGTCGGTGCTCACATGCCATTGGCACGGCGTGATGAAGGCCCAGGCCTGGCCGTGTGCGGGCTGGCCCTGCTGGTGGCGGTGCCACGCGGCCCAGGGAGTGCGGCCGTCGTCAAAGGGCAGGCCCAGGGCGCGTGCCAGTGCGCGTTCGTGCGGGGGGGTGAAGCTGGTTTCCTCGCCAGTATCGGTTTGCGCGGTGTGGGGGCTGAGCCGGGCCAGCAGCCGGTCCAGATGGGGCAGGGCCAGGCCCTGGAGGGCTTGCTGGCAACCCTCGGCCGTGCTCGCGGCATAGGGAATGAGCAAAGAGGTGGTGTCCGACATCCCGCTATTGTCCGGGATGCCACAATTGGTTCCGTCTGGCGCTTGCCATCCGCGCAGGGCGCAGACCTTCTTTTCAAACCATGCAAATTCCCTACGAACTGGCCCTGGGCTGGCGCTACACGCGCGCGGGCCGCGCCACGCGGCGCAACGGCTTCATCTCGTTCATCTCGGGCGTGTCCATGCTGGGCATTGCGCTCGGGGTGGCGGCGCTCATCATCGTGCTGAGTGTGATGAACGGCTTTCAGAAAGAGGTGCGCGACCGCATGCTCAGCGTGGTCTCGCACATCGAGATTTTTTCGCCCCAGAGCACGGCCCTGCCCGATGTGGCACGCACGCTGGCCGAGGCCCGGCAAAACCCCAACGTGATCGGCGCTGCACCCTTTGTGGGTGCGCAGGCCCTGCTGGCGCGCGGCGAGGACATGAAGGGCACGCTGGTGCGCGGCATCGACCCGGCGCTCGAAGGCGCGGTGACCGACCTGGCCGCCACCAACGAAGAGACGCTCAAGCTGCTGGTGCCGGGCGAGTTTCGCGTGGTGCTGGGCGGCGAGCTGGCTCGCGCCCTGGGCGTGCGTGCAGGCGACGCCGTGACGCTGATCGCACCGGCCGGGCAGGTGACGCCCGCTGGCGTGGTGCCACGCCTCAAGCAGATGACGGTGGCGGGCACGTTTGACTCGGGCCACTATGAATACGACTCTGCGCTGGTGCTGCTGCACCACGAGGATGCGCAGCGCATCTTCCGCCTCGAAGGCCCCACGGGCATTCGCCTCAAGCTCAAGGACCTGCACCAGGCGCGCGAGGTAACCATGCAACTGGCGGGCAGCCTGAGCGATCAGCTGCTGATCCGCGACTGGACGCAGCAAAACCGCACCTGGTTTGCCGCCGTGCAGCTGGAAAAACGCATGATGTTCATCATCCTCACGTTGATCGTCGCCGTGGCCGCGTTCAACCTGGTGAGCACGCTGGTGATGACGGTGACCGACAAGCGCGCCGACATCGCCATCCTGCGCACGCTGGGCGCCAGCCCCAAAAGCATCATGGGTATCTTTGTGGTGCAGGGCGCCATGGTGGGCGTGATCGGCACGATGTCCGGCCTGCTGCTGGGCCTGGCCATTGCCAGCAACATCGATGTGATCGTGCCCGCCATCGAGCGCGCGCTCAACGCCAGCTTTTTGCCGCAGGATATTTACCTCATCAGCAAGATGCCCAGCGAGCCGCAGAGCAGCGACATCGTGCCCATCACGGTCATCTCGCTCGTGCTGGCTTTTGTGGCCACGCTCTACCCCAGCTGGCGCGCCAGCCGCGTCAACCCCGCCGAGGCTCTTCGCTATGAATAATGTAGCTGCTAGCGCAATACCATCAAGTGCTGGAGGCCAAAATGGCTTGAAAAATCAGGTGGTGCTTGAAGCCCGTGGCATCACCAAGCGCTTCACCGAAGGCCGACTGGATGTGACCGTGCTGCATGGCGTGGATCTGCAAATCCACGCGGGCGAAACACTGGCCATCGTGGGCGCGTCGGGCTCGGGCAAGAGCACCTTGCTGCACCTGCTGGGCGGGCTGGATGCGCCCACCTCGGGCACGGTGCGCCTCAAGGGCGAGGAGATGTCGGCGCTGTCGGCCGAACGCCAGGGCCAGTTGCGCAACCAGCACCTGGGCTTCATCTACCAGTTCCACCACCTGTTGCCCGAGTTCAGCGCGCTCGACAATGTGGCCATGCCGCTTCGCATTCGCCGCCTGCCGTTGGCGCAATGCCGTGCCGAGGCCGAGCGCGTGCTCACCTCTGTGGGTTTGAAAGACCGCCTGCACCACCGCCCGGCAGAGTTGTCGGGCGGTGAGCGCCAGCGGGTGGCCATTGCCCGCGCGCTGGTGACGCGGCCGGCCTGCGTGCTGGCCGATGAGCCCACTGGCAACCTCGACCGCAGCACCGCCGACGGCGTGTTCGACCTCATGCTGCAACTGGCGCGCGACCAGGGCACTGCGTTTGTGATGGTCACGCACGACGAGTCGCTGGCCGCCCGCTGCGACCGCGTGGTGCGGCTGGTGGCGGGGCGCCTGGCTGATTGACGATGGCGATGCAGGGGACGGCCCACCGGCCGTCCAACGCCCGCTATAGCACCGAGGTGCGCAGCCGGCTGGGCGCCAGGGCGCCGGCCGATTCCAGAATGGGATAGGCCACCGAGCACAGCAGCGAATTGATGCGCTTGAGTTCGCTGATCAGGTCGATGTGCAGCGAGCTGGTTTCGATGCTCTGCACCGTATTGTCGGACAGGCGCGCCAGGTGGGTGGCCGAGTAGGCATGCTCCAGGTCGCGAAAGCGCACCTTTTCTTCGAGCAGTTTCTGGGCATCGCGCACATTGCCGTTCAGGAAGACGCTCATGGCCAGGCGCAGGTTGTCCACCAGCCGCGCATGCAGCTCGTTGATCTCTTCCATGCCGGCATCGGAGAACTGGCGCCCCTTCTTGATCTTCTTGTCCTCGATGTCGATCAGCACCCGCTCGATGATGTCGCCGATCTGCTCCATGTTGATGGTGAAGCTGATGATGTCGGCCCAGCGCCGGCCCTCGCGCTCGTCCAGGGCCTCGCGCGAGATCTTGGTCATGTAGTACTTGATGGCCGAATACAGGTCGTCCACCTGGTCATCGAGTTTGCGCAGGTCCTGGGCCAGCTTGAGGTCATCGGTGCGGATAACCTGGTGCATGCCCATCAGCATCGACTCGACCACATCGGCCTGGTGCAGCGCCTCGCGGGCGGCGCACGAAATGGCCAGCGAGGGCGTGGCCAGGGCCGAGGGGTCCAGGTGCTGCGGACGGGCGCCTGCCGTGGGCGCCTCTTCGTGCGGCAGCAGGCGCTGCACCAGGCGCGCCACCGTGCCGGTCAGGCCGATGCACGCCAGGCCCACCACGGTGTTGAACGCCAGATGGAACAGCACCACCAGCGTGGCTGCATCCGGAACAAACGGGCGCACATGGCGCAGCCACAGGCCGACCAGCGGCATCATGATGAGCACGCCCACGATCTTGAACACCAGGTTGCCCAGCGGCACCTGGCGCGTCTGCACATTGGACTTGAGCGTGGTCAGCACCGCCAGCAGCCCGCTGCCCAGATTGGCGCCCAGCACCAGGCCCAGCGCCACTTCCACCGGAATGCCGCCAGAACCCGCCAGCGTGGCGGTCAGTAGCACCGTGGCGAGGCTCGAATAAGACACCACGGCCAGCACAGCACCGGTGAAGAGCTCCAGCAGCAGATCGCTGGTGAGAGCTTCCAGCAGGGTGCGTACGGTGGGCGACTGCATGAGGACCATGGTCGAATCGGTGATGAGCCGCAAGGCCAGCAGCATCAGCCCCAGACCGATCAGCACCCTGCCCACGCGCCCCACGGTGGTGTCCTGGCGCGAGATGAACAGCACCACACCGATAAAGATGAACAGGGGCGAGAGCCAGGACAAGTCCATCGCAAACACCACGGCCATCACGCTGGTGCCCACGTCGGCGCCCAGCATCACGGCCAGCGCGGCCGGCAGGCCCACCAGGCCCTGGCCGACGAACGAAGAAACAATGAGAGCGGTGGCGGTGCTGGACTGCACCAGTGCCGTGACGCCAATGCCCGAAAGCACGGCCGTGAGGCGGGTGCTGACGCTGCGCGAGATCAGCTGGCGCAGGTTGGCGCCAAAGACGCGCAAGATGCCGGTGCGCACCAGATGGGTGCCCCAGATCAACAGGGCCACGGCAGCAAGAAGATTGAGGAGATGCTTCATGGAAAGAAGCGTGCAACTATAGCCCCGCACACCGCCCCACCCGCGAGGGCCCTGATGGCATTGGTCACGCCCGCATGGGGTGGGCGTGGGTGCTGCTGGCTCAACGCGCGTTTCTCACGCGCAGCAACTCGTCCAGGATCAGGCAGGCCGCGCCCACCGTAATGCCGGCGTCGGCAATGTTGAACGCCGGAAAGTGGTAACCCGCCCAGTGGAAGTCGAGAAAATCCACCACATAGCCGTGCATCAGCCGGTCCACCACATTGCCCACGGCGCCCCCAAGGATGCTCGACAGCGCAAAGCAAAACAGCTTTTGCCCCGGGTGCGCACGCAGTTGCCAGACGATGAACACCGTGGCGACCACGCCAATGCCCGTGAACAGCCAGCGCTGCCAGCCTCCCGCGTCGGCCAGAAACGAGAAGGCCGCACCCGTGTTGTGCGCCCGCACGATGTTGAAAAAGCTGGTGATGGTGGTGGAATCGCCCAGCCGGTAGTAGCCCAGGATCAGCGTCTTGGTGAACTGGTCGGCCAAAAGAATGACGACCGCCCAAGCCAGCCAGGGCCACAAACTGGTGCCCGGGCCGCGCACGAGCGAGGAGTTGCTCCGCGCCATCAGGCCACCTTGCGGTCTTCACCGCTGCCAAAGAGGTTGCTGGTGCAGCGGCCGCACAGGGTGGGGTGGGCTGCATCGTGGCCCACATCGGCGCTGTAATGCCAGCAGCGCTCGCATTTGGCATCAGAACTGGCTTTCGCGCTTACCTGTAAAGCGCTTCCAGCTATCAATTCAATAGTGGATGTGATGAAGACGAACTTCAGATCGTCCCCCAGGCTGGCGAGCAAGGCATGGTCTTCCGGTGCCACGGTCAGCGTGACGCAGGCCTGCAGCGAGGCCCCCACCTGCCCGGCAGCACGCAGCGCCTCAATGTCCTTGTTGATGGCGTCGCGGATCTCGCGGATGCGGCGCCATTTGGCAAGCAGGCCATCGTCGCTCTGGCCCAGGGCCGAGAAGGTCTCCATGAAGATCGAATCGGAGTCGCCAAAGATCTTCCAGGCCTCTTCGGCGGTGAAGCTCAGGAACGGTGCCATCCAGCGCAGCATGGCGTGCGTGATCTGGTGCAGCGCGGTCTGGGCGCTGCGCCGTGCCAGGCTCTTGGGCGCGGTGGTGTAGAGGCGGTCCTTGAGTACGTCGAGGTAAAAACCGCCCAGGTCTTCCGAGCAATACAGCTGCAGCTTGGCGACCACGGGGTGAAACTCGTACACCTTGTAGTGGGCCAGGATGTCTTCCTGGAACTGCGCGGCGCGCACCAGCGCGTAGCGGTCGATCTCCAGCATCTGCTCGAACGGCACGGCGTCCTTGGCCGGGTCGAAGTCGCTCACGTTGGCCAGCAAAAAGCGCAGCGTGTTGCGGATGCGGCGGTACGAATCCACCACGCGCGCCAGGATCTTGTCGTCAATCGCCAGGTCGCCCGAGTAGTCGGTGGCGGCGCACCACAGGCGGATGATTTCGGCGCCCAGCTTGCCGCTCACCTCTTGGGGCGAGACGGTGTTGCCCACCGACTTGCTCATCTTCTTGCCCTGTCCGTCCACCGTGAAGCCATGTGTGAGCAACCCGCGGTAGGGCGCGCGGCCATAGATGGCGCTGGCCAGCAGCAGCGAGCTGTGGAACCAGCCGCGGTGCTGGTCGTGGCCTTCGAGGTACAGGTCGGCCTCGGGGCCCTCGTCGTGGTGCATGCTGCCATGCGTGCCGCGCATCACATGCCAGAAGGTCGAGCCCGAGTCGAACCACACTTCCAGGATGTCGGTGCTCTTGGTGTAGTGCACGGCGTCTTCGGCGCCCAGAACCTCTTCGGCCGTCATGCGGCTCCAGGCCTCGATGCCGCCCTGCTCGACTATTGAAGCCGCCTGGTCGATGATTTCCATGGTGCGAGGGTGCAGCTCGCCCGAATCCTTGTGCAGGAAAAACGGCAGGGGCACGCCCCAGCTGCGCTGGCGCGAGATGCACCAGTCGGGCCGGCCGGCGATCATGTCGCGCAGGCGCGATTTGCCGTTCTCGGGGTAGAAGTGGGTCTGCTCGATGGCGGCCAGGGCGGTTTGGCGCAGTGTGCCGGGGGCCTTGTCGGTGGTGAAAACGCCTTCGCCCTCGTCCATGCGCACGAACCACTGGGCGGCGGCACGGTATATCACGGGCGTCTTGTGGCGCCAGCAGTGCGGGTAGCTGTGCGTGATGGTGGTGGTGCCCAGCAGGCGGCCTGCGGCCTGCAGCGCCTCGATGATGATGGGGCAGGCTTTCCAGATATTGAGCCCGCCGAACAACGCCAGCGATTCGTCGTAGCGGCCGTTGCCCAGCACGGGGTTCAGGATGTCGTCGTACTTCATGCCGTGCGCCACGCACGAGTTGAAGTCTTCCACCCCATAGGCGGGCGACGAGTGCACGAGACCGGTGCCGTCGGTGGCGGTGGCGTATTCGGCCAGGTACACGGGTGAAAGGCGTTTGTAGCCGGCATCCACATCGTGCAGCGGGTGCTCAAACTCGATGCCCGCAAGATTTTCTCCCTGGGCCACGGCCAGCACCTGGCCTTGCAGGTTCCAGCGCTGCAGGCAGGAATCGACCAGCGTCTTGGCCACGATCAGCAGGCCGCGCTCGGTGTCCACCAGCGCGTAGGGCAGCTCGGGGTTGAGGTTGAGCGCCTGGTTGGCGGGGATGGTCCAGGCGGTGGTGGTCCAGATGACGGCGAAGGCGTCTTTGGTCAGCGCGGGCAGGCCGAAGGCGGCGGCCAGCTGGGCCGGGTTGTGCGCCTTGAAGGCGACGTCGAGTGTCTGGCTCTTCTTGTCCTGGTATTCGATCTCGAACTCGGCCAGCGACGAACCGCAATCAAAGCACCAGTACACGGGCTTGAGGCCGCGGTACACGTAACCGCGCTCCATCACGCGCTTCAAGGCGCGCAACTCGCCCGCCTCGTTGGCGTAGTTCATGGTCTTGTAGGGGTTGTCCCACTCGCCCAGCACACCCAGGCGCTTGAAGTCCTGCATCTGCTGCGCGATCTGCTCGGTGGCAAACGCCCGGCTCTTGGCCTGCATCTCGTCGCGCGGCAGGTTGCGGCCGTGTAGTTTTTCGATGGCGTTCTCGATGGGCAGGCCATGGCAATCCCAGCCGGGCACATACAGCGCATCAAAGCCTTCGAGCTGGCGCGCCTTGGTGATCATGTCCTTCAAGATCTTGTTCACCGCGTGGCCGATGTGCAGTTGCCCGTTGGCGTAAGGCGGGCCGTCGTGCAGGATGAACTTGGGCTTGCCGCAGCGCGCATCGCGCAGCTTCTTGTAGGTGCCCTGGTCTTCCCACTCCTTGACCCAGCCCGGCTCGCGCTTGGGCAGATCGCCACGCATCGGGAAGGGCGTGTCGGGCAGGTTCAGCGTGCTGCGGTAATCGGTGGGTGCGGGACTGGCGTTGTCGGACATGGATGGGCCTTAAAACGGGGCATTCCGGGGCTGGCCCGGGTCAAAAACGGGAAGAGGGCACGACAAGCGAGGGGTTTGGCATGCAGGCGCTGCGCAGGCAGCCACCTCAAATTCGGTCGCGCGTGGTCTGGCGCCGGGTCTCGGTGTGCAAACTGGTGAGCGTGAGGGCGTGGGCCGACGCAAAGTAGGCACGTGCATCAGCGCAGTCTTTGGCAATGCCCGCCGTCAGGGCATCAAGACCGTCGTATTTCAGCTCATCGTGCAGTTTGTGCAGCAGTTCCACGCGCACGATTTTACCGTACGCCCCTTCAGGCCCTAGATCGGCGGGCCAGGTCAGGCAATGGGTTTCGAGCAGCACGCGGCCACCGTTCACGTCATGGGGGTCCAGCGAGGGGCGCACGCCCAGGTTCGCCACGCCCGGCAGCGGGGCATTGCTCAGGCCATGCACCAGCACGGCGAAGATGCCGCTGGCGGCGGGCTTCCAGTGGGCAAAGCGCAGATTGAGGGTGCGAAAGCCATCCCCGGCCGCGACGCTGCTGGCGCCCAGCGCGCGCCCCAGCTTGCGCCCGTGCACGACATGGCCGCTGATGGCGTAGGGCCGGCCCAGCAGGCGCGCCGCCCCTTGCATGTCGCCCGCAGCCAGGGCCTGGCGCACGGCCGAGCTGGATACGCGCAGGCCAGGCCCGCTGCTGCCGGGCCGCGCCTGGGGGGCAGAGATTTCGTAGCTGTTTATGCGCGCCACATCAAACCCGTGGGCCGGGCCAGCGGCGTCAAGCATGGCGTAGTCGCCCGCCCGCTGGGCGCCAAAACGGAAATCGTCGCCCACCAGCACATAGCGGGCGCCCAGGCCGCGCACAAGCACCTCGTCGATGAAGGCCTGGGGCGACTGGGCTGCCAGTCGCGCATCAAATGGCAGCACTATGGTTTGCTGCACGCCGCAGCGATTGAGCTCAGTGAGCTTGTCGCGCAGCGTGCCGATGCGTGCCGGGGCCAGGTCGGGCTTGCGGTGCACGCCCGCGAAATAGTCGCGCGGATGGGGCTCGAACGTGAGCACACAACTTTCCACGCCCCGTTGCGCAGCCTCGCTGTTCAGCAGGGCCAGCATGGCCTGGTGGCCCCGGTGCACGCCGTCGAAATTGCCAATGGTCAACGCACAGGCGCGGGCGATGCCCGGGTGGTGGAAGCCGCGAAAGATCTTCATCGGTTTGATATTGTTTTGATAGCAGTCTGCGCTGATGTATCAAGCGCAAGACGCCAATTTGTCATGAAAACGGAGTATATTGTGACCCACGGATGGCCCAGCGCAGGGCTGCCCGCGAGACATCACCGTTCCGATCCTTGTGTACTTTTGTTCCAGGAGGCGTGTTTTGAAGGTCTTGAAACTGTCAGCCCAAGGGCTGCCCCAATCGTGGATCACGTTGGAGCAGGCGGTGATTCACTACGCTGCCGCAGAGGTGCGCTGGGAATCGGGTGGGCAGATCGCCCGCTTTAGGGGTGGCTACAGCGCCATCACGGGCGAGCAATCGGTGATTTCCGTCAACAGCATCATCGGCACCCGGGGCGTGTCGGGCATCAACCCCTTCGATCTCAAGCCCAGTCTCACCAACAGCAAGCTGTTTGCGCGCGACCGCAACGTGTGCGCCTACTGCGGCGGGCATTTTCATGAAGAAGACCTCACGCGCGAGCACATCGTGCCGTTTGCGCGCAACGGGCAGAACCACTGGATGAACGTGGTCACCGCATGCCGCCCCTGCAACCACCGCAAGGGCCCGCGCACGCCCGAGCAGGCGCACATGCCGCTGCTGTACGCACCCTACGTGCCCAGCCTGTGGGAAGACTTCATTCTGCGCAACCGGCGCATCCTGGCCGATCAGATGGAGTTTTTGATGGCGCATGTGCCCAAATCATCGCGCTTACTGGCCTGACGGGGCGGCCCGATGCCTGGTTGTGCAGGGCGCGCGGCCTTCGTTGCCGGTAGACTGGTTGTGGTCAAACGAGGGTTTGCCCTTGGTTTTTCGGCATGATTGTTCGTGAGCGTCCCTCCGGGCTGCGGTTGTTTCTGGTGCTGCGCGGTTCGGTGCTGCAACGTATCCGCCTCACCCTGCTGCTCAATATCTTGCTGGCAACGCTGGTCACCGTGATGCACGGCAACCTGTTCTCGCTCAAGATCACGCTCACCGCCATCCCGTTCACCCTGATTGGCCTGCCGCTGGCGATTTTTCTGGGGTTTCGCAACACCACCGCCTACGACCGCTACTGGGAAGCGCGCAAGCTGTGGGGCGAGATCGTGCACCGCACCCGCACGCTGTCGCGCCAGTGCCAGGGCTTGATTGACCTGCCGGTGCCTCTGGACCCTGCGCGGCGCGACGATGACGTGCGCATACGCATGGTGCACCGTGCGATTGCATTTGTGCATGCGCTGCGGCTGCAATTGCGCGACCAGCGCGATGACACGGTGCTGCAGCGCTGGCTGACGGCAGCCGAGTTTGAACAGACCCGCAGCAGCCTCAACCCCGCCAGCACGCTCATGCTGCACATGGGGCGCGACCTGGGAGCGTGCGTGCGCCAGGGGCAGGTCGAGCCCTGCCTGGCGGTGCCGATGGATGCCACGCTGTCGTCCCTGACCGCATCTGCCGCATCGTGCGAGCGCATCAAGAACACGCCCGTGCCGTTTTCGTACACCCTGCTGCTGCACCGCACGGCCTACATGTACTGCTTTTTGCTACCCTTTGGACTGGTGGACACCACGGGCTTCATGACGCCGTTTGTGGTGGGCATCGTGGCCTACACCTTCTTTGGCCTGGATGCGCTGGGCGACGAAATCGAGGAACCCTTCGGCCTCGAAAGCAACGACCTGCCTCTCGATACCCTGTGCCGGGCCATCGAAATCAATTTGCGGGAATCGCTGGGCGAGAAAGACCTGCCGCCGCCCCTGTATCCGATGAATTTTCAGCTGACTTAGGCGTGACCAAAAAAACCAAAAAAGGCCTGCAGAGATAGCTGCAGGCCTTTTTTGTTGGGGCGTGAGACTCAGGCAGGCTTGTGGGCCACCACCACAAAACCATGCACAGGCGCTTTGTTTTCGTAGCGCAGCACAGAATCCTCCACCTCGATGGGATCAAATCCGGCGGCTTTGCACAGGGCTTCTACATGGCTGCGCTTGTGGGCATATCGCCCTGCAGGCAGTAGCACCATATCGGGCCCTGTTTCACTGGCCGTTTCGCAGGAGAACATCAACTGGCCGCCTGGGGTGAGGATACGAAATGCGTCCCGAACGGCTTGGGTGACATCACCCGCATAAATAAACACATCGAGGGCCGTGATGACCTGGTACAGCGCATCGGGTGTGCTGCGCAGTGCATCGTGCAGATTGACGGTGTGGAAGCGGTCGTACACATTGTGGCGGGCAGCCTGTTCGATCATCTTGTGGGAAAAATCCACTCCGATCAGGAATCCATCCAGCCGACCCAGGCATACACCCAGCAGCCCGGTGCCGCAGCCCAGATCAAGAACATTCAGTTTCTTGTCGGGGTAACGGGCAATGATCTTCTCGGCAATCTGCTTGGGTAGCTGGTATTTCAGGCCCCGCACCATGTGCATGTCGTAGAGCTCCGCCAGGCTATCGAACAGGGGGCGGGTGAGTTCGGCGGGTTGCTGCGCGGGGGTCTCGCCCCGGGCCAGTTGTCCGTAATATTGGTAGACGGCATCCTGGGGCGCCAGGGCCAGCAGGGCCTGTGTGTCTGCCAGCGCATCGGTCGGTTTGTTGCTGGCAATACAGGCCTGCACGCGGCCCACGAGGGCTTGCGGGTCTGTGGGGTTTTCGGCAACGAGCGCCGTCCACAGCGCCAGGGATTCCTCGTGTTTTCCCTGCTCGCTCAGATCGCGCGCAAGCAGGCGGCGCAGCATCGTGTCGCCAGGCACCAGTTCCAGGCCGCGGCGCAGGTGTTGCACTGCCATTTCCGTGTGTCCTGCGCGGTGGGCGATGTCTACTACACCCGCCAGCACCTGCAGGTTGCGAGGCTCCAGGGCAGCCACTTTTTCGGCGGTCTCGACAGCTTCCTTGAATTGGTTCTGGCGGGCGAGCAGCAAGGCCAGTTCCAGCAGGCCAGGGCCCCAGTCGGGAGCCATCGCCACACTGCGGCGCAGGGCTTCGAACGCGCCGTTGATGTTGCCGGACTTCTCTGCCATCAGGCCTGCGAGCATGAAGACCCGGGGGTCATTGGGCAACTGTTTTTGTGCCTTGTTCAGCGTGAGAGCGGCCTGCTTGAGATCGCCCTTGGCGATCAGCGTGCGGGCGGCTTCGAGGTGCTTGCGGTTGGGGTCAGACACAGTGGCGGTGGCGCTCATGAAGGAATAAAGGGAAAAGACTTAAGAGAGACGGTGGGTTGCCACGCAGTCGACATGCGGCAACTCCCTTTGATCCCGAGATTATCCCGGATTCACGATCCCGCCTGCTGGAGCGTGTAAGAGGCTGTGTGCCACGGGTTCGCCGAAGAACGGCGAGGCTGCCGCAACCCAAGCGAACCCGACATTCTGGGCGCAAAAAAGCCGCCGGGTGGCGAGCACCCTGCGGCTTTTTGGGAGCAGACAGCCGTGTGATCTTGATCGCAGACCGTCCCGAGGGCTTCAGGCAAACACCCCCGCCGTGTCCTGCATGCGTGCCGACACTTCACCCAGGTGGTGCAGCGTGTCGCCAAAAGCCACTTCCAGCTGCGTGAGCTTCTTGAAATAGTGGCTCACGATGTACTCGTCCGTCACGCCGATGCCGCCATGCAACTGCACGGCCTGTTGGCCCACAAAGCGCATCGACTGGCCCAGCTGCACCTTGGCGCGGGCCATGGCGGCGCGGCGCTCCGGGGCGGGGGCGCCGAGCTTGAGGCTGGCGTAGTAGCTCATCGAGCGGGCCAGCTCGAGCTGCATCTTCATGTCGGCCACGCGGTGGCGCAGGGCCTGGAAGCTGGCGATGAACACGCCGAACTGCTTGCGCTGGTTCATGTATTCGACCGTGATGGCCACGGTCTTGTCCATCACGCCCACGGCTTCGGCGCAGGTGGCGGCAATGCCGGTGTCCACGGCCAACTCCAGCGCGGCCAGGCCGTCGGTGGTGATGAGCGTGGCGGGGGCGTTGACGAGTTGCACTTCAGCGGCGCGGCTGCCGTCCTGGGTGACGTAGCCACGCGTGGTCACGCCAGCTGCCGCACGTTCCACCAGGAAGAGGGCGATCTGGCCGTCCAGCTGCGCAGGAACAATGAACGCGTCGGCCTGGTCACCAGCGGAAACTATGCTTTTAATAGCTGTTACCGCATACCCTGATTGTGCTGGGGTCGCTTTTGCCTCGCAAACATCAAGGCGGTAGCGCGCCTTGCGCTCCTGCTGGGCCAGCACCACCAGGGCTTCGCCGCTGGCCACGCGGGGCAGCCAGGCCGATTGCACGGCGGCGGGTGCGTAGTGCGACAGCACGGCGCTGGCCATGAAGGCCTGAGCGATGGGCTCCAGCACGATGCCGCGGCCCAGTTCTTCGGCCACCACCATGGCGTCGATGGCGCCCTGGCCCATGCCGTCGTGGGCTTCGGGCACGGTCAGAGCGGTCAGGCCCAGCTCGGCCAGCTCGTTCCAGGCGGCGCGGTCAAAGCCACCGGCGGCCACGGCAGCGCGGCGGCGCTCGAACGTGTAGCCCTTGTCCACCCACTTGCGCACGGCGTCGCGCAGTTGTTCCTGGTCGTCAGAAAAATCGAAATCCATGTGTCTCTCCTTGTGCCGGTTGTGGCGCCGTGGCGCCTTCTTCATACAACCAGCGAAGCTCTAGCTGGAACCCCCTCCCGGAGGGGGCACGGGGGAGCAGTCCTGTCGTGCAAAGCGCGGACTGTTTTCGGCGTCAGCCGAGAACAGTCTGAGCCACGATGTTTCTTTGCACTTCGTTCGAGCCGCCGTAGATGGTGGTCTTGCGCAGGTTGAAGTAGGTGGATGCTAGTGGCGCATTGGCGGTGACGCCGCCGGGGAAGCCTCCCAGCGCCCCTGCGGTAGCGTCACCCTGCCAGCCAGCCTCCATCGCTTCTTCGATGAAGGGCATGGCAAAGGGGCCAGCAGCCAGCATCATCAACTCGGCATAGCGCTGCTGGATCTCGCTGCCCTTGATCTTGAGAAGGCCGGCGATGTCGAGCGAGTTCTTGCCCGACTTTTCAGCCGAGAGCACGCGCAGCACCATCATCTCCAGCGCCACGATGTCCACTTCGAGCAAGGCGATCTGGTCACGGAAACGCTGGTCGTCCCACACGCCTTCGGTCTTGGCGATGCGCTTGAGGCGCTCGAGCTCACGCTTGCTGCGGTTCACGTCAGCAATGTTGGTGCGCTCGTGGCTGAGCAGGTGCTTGGCGTAGGTCCAGCCCTTGTTCTCTTCGCCAATAAGGTTTTCGGCCGGCACTTCGACGTTGTCGAAGAACACTTCGTTGACCTCGCATTCGCCATCGAGCAGCTTGATGGGGCGCACGGTGACGCCGGGCGATTTCATGTCCAGCAGCAGGAAGGAAATGCCGGTCTGGGGCTTGCCCTCAGTGCTGGTGCGCACCAGGTTGAACATCCAGTCGCCGTGCTGGCCCAGCGTGGTCCAGGTCTTCTGGCCGTTGACGATGTACTTGTCGCCCACGCGCTCGGCGCGCGTCTTGATCGAGGCCAGGTCCGAGCCCGAGCCCGGCTCGCTGTAGCCCTGGCTCCACCACACGTCGCCGCTGGCGATGCCGGGCAGAAAGCGCTTTTGCTGCTCTGCATTGCCAAAGGCCATGATCACCGGGGCCACCATGACGGGGCCAAACGGAATGATGCGCGGTGCGCCAGCCAGGGCGCACTCTTCTTCAAACAGGTGCTTTTGCACGGCCGTCCAGCCGGGGCCGCCAAACTCTTTGGGCCAGCCAAAGCCGAGCCAGCCCTTCTTGCCCAGAATCTTGGCCCAGCCTTGCAGGTCGTCGCGCGTCAGGCGCAAGGCGTTGTGGACCTTGTGGGAAATTTCCTTTGGCAGGTTGTTTTGAACCCATGCGCGAACTTCTTCGCGAAAGGCCTGTTCTTCGGGGGTGAATGCGAGATCCATGCGGTGCGTCTCCTAGTGATTGCGTGGTTGTAGCACGGGCGTTCGTTTTATTCCTGTCCGGGTGGCGACATCGGGGTGGAGTCAGGGGAAATTCCGAGCTCGGAGCACAGCCGCTGCACCGTGGTGCGCAAGCTGGCCACCTCAAACTCCAGCACCTCCACCCGCGCCTGCAATGCGGCCGCGCCCATTGCGCTGCCCCCGGTGGCATGCACGCTGGCGCTGCTGGCATCCACCGGCCCGCACAGGAGGTGCGCCCAGCGCTGCTCCCGTGCACCCGGCGCGCGGGGCAATTGCACTACCAGCGGGCCACCTTTTTCGGCGCTGCGCTCCTGCAGCTCGTCCAGAAAGGCTTCGACCGAGGAAATGTCGGCAAACCGGTACCAGCGCTCGGCGTTGATGCGCAACTCGCCCGCCGTTTGCGGGCCGCGCAGCATCAGCAGGCCCAGCAGCACGGCCGATTGCTCGGGCACACCCACGCCGCGCTGAAAATTGTGCTCCCACCGCGTGGTGCGGTTGCCGCTGCTTTCAAACGCCAGGGCCAGGAGTTTGAGGGCGTCGAGCGCCTCTTGCGCTTGGGCATCGCTGAGCTGCATTACAGGCTCGCGGCTGGTTTTCTGGTTGCAGCCGGTCAGCAGGCCGTTGAGCGACATGGGGTAGCTGTCGGGCACCGTGCGGGCTTTCTCCATCAGCGTGGCCAGCACGCGGGCCTCGTTGGGCGTGAGGGGGCGGGAGGCGGGGCTGAACGGTGTGGGTGCTGACATGGCAGGGATAATCCGGTGCAAATGAAGAATATCGTGATTTTGATCTCCGGCGGCGGCTCCAACATGGCCACCATCGTCCGGACCGCACAACAAGAGAACTGGGAGCAGCGCTACGGCGCGCGCGTGGCGGCCGTGATCAGCAACAAGCCCGATGCCGCAGGGCTGGTTTTTGCACGCGCGCAAGGCATTGCCACCGAGGCGCTGGACCACAAGGCCTTTGCCAGCCGCGAGGCGTTTGATACCGAACTGGCGGCCACGATTGATCGCCACCAGCCCGCGCTGGTGGTGCTGGCGGGGTTTATGCGCATTCTCACGCCGGGTTTTGTGGCGCATTACGCGGGGCGGCTCATCAACATCCACCCCTCGCTGCTGCCCGCATTTACCGGGCTGCACACGCACCAGCGCGCCATTGATGCAGGCTGCAAGTTTGCGGGTGTGACGGTGCACCAGGTAACTGCCGAGCTCGATGTGGGCCCCATCCTGGACCAGGCCGTGGTGCCTGTGCTGCCGGGCGACACGGCGGACACCCTGGCCGCGCGCGTGCTCACGCAGGAACATGTGATCTATCCGCGCGCTGTGCGGACGCTGGTGCAGGCGCTTTGTTGAGCAGTACAGCGCTTTTGCTATTAAAAATGTAGCTGTTCGCGCTTTGGCTATAAGCTCTAAAGCCTGATATGACTCATTATTTCGTTGGCGTCGCGCCATCCTTGCATTGCTGAAACCGGGGCTGCAGCACGCCGTCGATGAGCACCTGCTCCTCAAACATGGCGGCCGGCCGCACCCACAAGCCCCGCTGGCCATAGAGCGCACGGTACAGCGTCATGGGCTCCAGGGTTTCGCTGTGGCGCACGGTGTCGATCACCTCATAGAGCATTCCCTTGTAGTGCCGGTACAGGCCGGGCGGCGTGCGAATGAGTGCGGGCAGGTCGGCGTCGGTCATGGTGAAGGTGGGTTGTTGGCGTGAGTGGTTAAGATGGCGGCTGAAAACAACCAAGAGTGAGGGGCGCCCGTGGATCAGGCAGATTTTGTGCACCTTGTGCGCATGAGCGAGCATGCCAGTGCGGACAACAGCCGTGCCTACCGTCGCAGTGTCGTGGCGTTTGCTGCGCTGGGTTATGCATGGGTGCTGGGTTGCCTTGCGCTCGCCGTGGGGATTTTGCTGTGGATCGTGCCGCAGATGCTGCAGGGAAGCTTCCGGTTTGCGATGGTATGGCCCTTGCTGGGCGCAGGGGGGCTGCTGTGGATCAGTCTGCGTGCGCTGTGGGTCAGGCTGGACGGACCAGACGGTGTAGAGATCACGGCCCTGGAGGCGCCAGAGCTGTTTGAGGCCCTGGAGCGTATACGCCGCAAGATCAAAGGCCCACCCATCCACAAGGTCACACTGAACGAAGAGTTCAATGCCGGCATTCAGCAGTTGCCAAAATGGGGTCTTCTGGGCGGCGCCACCAACCACCTGAGCATTGGCCTGCCCCTGCTCATGGCGCTGGACCGGCCGCGTTTTCTGGCCGTGCTGGCGCACGAATATGGCCACTTGCGGGGCGACCACGGCCGGTTTGCCGCGTGGATTTACCGCACGCGCCTGTCGTGGATGCGCTTGAACCACAGTCTGGCCGACGACGAAGGCCCGGTGGCCGCCGCGACGCAGGCTTTCATGCGCTGGTATTTCCCGCGCTTTTTGGCCAAAACCTTTGCATTGGCCCGCCAGGACGAATACGAGGCCGACCGCATTGCGGGCAAGTTGCTGGGCCGGGAGGTAACCGCTGCGGCGCTGGCCGAAATCGAGATTCGGGGCGCCTGGCTGCAGGCAGAGTTCTGGGGCCGGCATTGGTGTGTGGCCGCAGGCAATCCGCTGCCGGTGGGGCCGTACCGCAGCATGCGTCGCTACCTGGCCGAGGCTCCCGATGCCACTTTTGCCAATGACGCATTGCTCCAGGCGCTTAAGCGCCTGAGCAGTGTGGACGATACCCACCCCGGCCTGCGCGATCGTATCGAAGCCCTGGATGCCACCCCCACACTGCCGGCCTGGTCCCGTGGCAGTGCTTTGGCGTTGTTGGGCGGTGGGGCCAGGCAATGGGTGAAATACTTCGACAAACAATGGTGTTCCAACAACGCCACGGAGTGGAAGCAGCACCATGCCTGGCTTGAGCGTGTGCGCGCACGCGCCGAAGTCCTGGGGACATCGATGCCCCAGAACAGTGCCGCCGAGCTGGTGGAGCTGGCCCGCCTCAAGCGCCATCTGGACCCTCATGCCGATGTGCGTGCGCTGTATGAACATGCTCTGGAGCGCAGCCCGGATTACCCGCCTGCCCTGTGCGGGCTGGTGGCCTGTCTGCCTGATGACGACCGCGAGGGCAAGCTCCTGCTGCTGCACCGGGTGTGGGAGGCGGGCAGCGGCGACCGTTACTGGGCCGCGCGCACCGCGCTGGCAGAGCTGGAAACTCCTCGCATGGGCATGGAGCATGACGCGGCAGCCTTCAAGCAATGGCGCAAGCGACTGGAACGCGCGCAGGAATCCGAGGAGCGGGCCTGGGAAGAGCTTTCGGGTCACTCATTCTTCAGCCAGATCGCGCGGCACGACCTGAGCCCCTTCGAGCTGGCCGAGCTGCAGTCCGAACTGGCCCGCTGTGCGCCACTCACCCGCTGCTGGCTGGTGCGCAAGAACCTGCGCGAGCATCCGCAGCGCCGGGCCTACATCGTGTTTATCGAGCTTCCCGGGATGGACGATGACAGCCGCCACCACCTGTGCCGCGCCCTGGAGCGCAATCTCAGTCTGCCCGGCCCTGCGCTGGTCTTGTGGGCGGGTGAATCTCCCAGCCTGAAGGAGATTCAGCGCCACGCATTTGACCCGGTCTACACGCGTTGAGCGGGGCGGCGCCCTTCCATCACGACAGACATCGTGCCGCGGGCTGCCCTCGGGCTCTGGAGCAGACCTGTCCCGTGCCAGGGGTGCCCAGCAAGGGCCGCCCCGAAGCGAGGGCTGCCCCGTGGGGGAAACGCTGAAGGCGACTCTGGGGGATTCCAGTCACAGTGGGACAATCGGGGCATGCACCCCAAAGTCCTTATCGATGCCTGTGCCGAACTCATCAGGCTCACCCTCACCTTTGAACACCCCGCCGATGCCGTGGTGTCGCGTTTTTTCCGCGACAACCGGGGCCTCGGCCCCCGTGAGCGCGCCACGCTGGCGGAGACGGTCTACACCGTGCTGCGCAAGAAACTGCTGTTTGACCACATGGCCCCTTCGGGCTCCGGCCCCAAAGAGCGCCGCCTGGCCATTCTGGGATTCCATGGCCCGCGCGACTTTTTGCTGGGCGGCCTGACCGATCAGGAAAAGAACTGGCTCGAACAATGCGACTCCGTCAAGCCCGATGACCTGATGGAGCGGCACCGCCACAACCTGCCCGAATGGCTGGTGCAGCCCCTCAAGGACCAGCTGGGCGCAGGCTTTTGGCCGCTGGTAGAGAGCCTTTCGCAAAGTGCGCCGCTGGATCTGCGTGTCAATGCCTTGAAGGAAAAACGGGCTGATGTGCAGAAGGAGCTTGCGAAAGCAGCTATTAAATCAGTAGCAACCCCTTATTCTCCGTGGGGCCTGCGCATTGAAGGCAAGCCCGCGCTGACCAAGCTCGATGCGTTCACCCGCGGCGCCATCGAGGTGCAGGACGAAGGCTCGCAGCTGCTGGCCCTGCTGCTGGACGCCAAGCGTGGCGAGATGGTGGTGGATTTTTGCGCGGGCGCGGGCGGCAAGACGCTGGCCATTGGCGCCACCATGCGCAGCACCGGTCGCCTGTATGCGTTTGATGTGTCGGCCCACCGGCTCGATGCGCTCAAACCAAGGCTGGCGCGCAGCGGCCTGTCGAACGTGCACCCGGCGGCCATTGCCCACGAGCGCGACGAGCGCATCAAGCGCCTGGCGGGCAAGATGGATCGCGTGCTGGTGGATGCACCTTGCTCGGGCCTGGGCACGCTGCGCCGCAACCCCGACCTCAAATGGCGCCAGTCGGCCAAAAGCGTGCAGGAACTGGTGGCCAAGCAAACGTCCATTTTGGACAGCGCAGCGCGCCTGCTCAAGCCGGGTGGGCGACTG
This sequence comes from Acidovorax defluvii, assembly GCA_003268905.1. GTDB lineage: Bacteria > Pseudomonadota > Gammaproteobacteria > Burkholderiales > Burkholderiaceae_C > Acidovorax > Acidovorax defluvii. The sequence goes on along the minus strand of QLTU01000008.1, from coordinate 59,054 downwards.
GTGTATGCCACCTGCAGCATCCTGCCCCAGGAAAACGAGGCCATTGCCGAGGTGTTCAGTGCCGCGCACCCGGATTTCGAGATGCTTGATGCCGGTGAATTGCTCGAGCAGCTGAAGGTGGCGGACGCCCGAAGCCTGTGCAGCGGCGGTGCCTCGGGTACGGGATACCTGCGCCTGTGGCCGCACCTGCACCACACCGACGGGTTTTTCGCAGCAGTCTGGGCCAAAAAGGCCTGAGAAGGGTGAAAGAACCCGTCACGCCCGCTGGGGCACGCCGGATTTTTTCACACTTTCTTACCCGATCAGCGGGGGCGGGTAACGGCCCTGTCGGCTGAAAATGGGCCTGAGCACGGTGCGATGCCCCGAACTCCTGCGGGGCGTGGCACTCCAACACCTGCGCTCCGTTCTGTTGGGTGCGGGTTGGCTGAAGCAAGGGGTCTGATGATGCTGTTACCCGATGGGGCTGTATTGAACGCAGCCGTGGATTGGCTGGGCCATGGCTTGTGGCGCCTGACCTGGTGGCAGATCGTGCTGTACACCCTGGCAACCACCCACCTCACCATTGCAGCGGTCACGATTTTTCTGCACCGCGCCCAGGCGCACCGTGCGCTCGATCTGCACGCCATTCCCGCGCATTTCTTTCGTTTCTGGCTGTGGATTGGCACGGGCATGGTCACCAGGGAATGGGTGGCGATTCACCGCAAGCACCACGCCAGATGTGAAACCGTGGACGACCCCCACAGCCCGCAGACGCGCGGCCTGGGCACCGTGATGTGGCGCGGCGCCGAGCTGTACCGTGCCGAGTCGAAGAACCTGGAAACAATCAAAAAGTTTGGCCACGGCACACCTAACGACTGGATCGAGCGCAACCTGTACAGCCGCTTCAGCTGGCAGGGGGTGGCGCTGATGCTGATTCTGGATCTGGCCCTGTTTGGTGCGCTGGGCGCTGCTGTGTGGGCCGTGCAGATGGTCTGGATACCTTTTTGGGCGGCTGGCGTGGTCAATGGTGTGGGCCACTACTGGGGCTATCGCAACTTCGAGGCGCACGACGCCAGCACCAACCTCTTGCCCTGGGGCATCGTCATTGGCGGCGAAGAGCTGCACAACAACCACCACACTTACCCCACGTCGGCCAAGTTCTCGGTGAAGCGCTATGAGTTCGATATCGGATGGGCCTACATCCGCATGATGCAGGCGATGGGCTGGGCCACGGTCAAAAAAGTGCCGCCCAGATTGCAACTGGGCGAGGTCAAGCCCGTGGCCGATGAAAAGACGCTGGAGGCCCTGATTGCCAACCGCTATGAAGTGATGGCCGCTTATGCGCGCGGTGTGCGCCAGGCCTGTCGTGCCGAGCTGGCCGCGTTGCAGGCGCGCCAGGCTGATGCAACGGTGCTCAAGGTGGCCAGGCGCTGGCTGCACCGTGATGTGGAAAAGGTGCCCGCCATGGCATTGCCGCAATTGGCGCAGGTGCGCGCCGCTTCGCCCGTGCTCGACACCATGATCACCATGCGCGAGGAGTTGCGCCAGTTGTGGCTGAACACCTCGCGCTCGCGTGAGCAGCTCACGCTGGATCTGCAGGCCTGGTGCCGCCGGGCCGAGGAGAGTGGCATTGCGGCGCTGCATGATTTTTCGATGCGCTTGCGCGCGGCGCAGGCCTGACGGTTGCCCTGATGATGATTGAGCCCCGCCCGCCGGGGCGACAACGCAGCGGGTGTTTTGGCAAGTTCACCCTCGCATGGTGGGCGCGGGCATGAAAAAACCGCCCAACCTTGCGGCAGGGCGGTTTTTCCGAAAGACCTGAGGCTGAATTACTTCAGCTTCATTTCCTTGTATTCGACATGCTTGCGAGCCTTGGGATCAAACTTCATGATCGCCATCTTCTCGGGCATGGTTTTCTTGTTCTTGGTCGTGGTGTAGAAATGACCGGTACCCGCAGTGGATTCCAGCTTGATCTTGTCGCGTCCGCCTTTGCTTGCCATGGTGCTTCTCCTTAAGCCTGACCACGTGCGCGCAGGTCTGCGAGCACCGAGTCGATACCGTTCTTGTCGATCAAACGCAGGGCAGCGCTCGAAACACGCAGGCGAACCCAGCGGTTTTCGGTCTCAACCCAGAAACGGCGGTATTGCAGGTTCGGCAGGAACCGGCGCTTGGTTTTATTGTTGGCGTGGGAAACGTTGTTCCCGACCATGGGCTTCTTGCCCGTTACGTCGCAGACGCGTGCCATGAGGACACTCCGATACTTTTTAACGGCCGTTCGCTGGGCCCTGGCTTGTTTGCCCAGGTTGGCTAGCGGCCTCACCTCGCCAGAAGGGGTGGCGGTAACCCGATTTGCCTGTTTCGGAGGACCGCAAAAACGGGCCGAATTCAGCAAAGCCGCAGATTATAGCCTGCGGCTCGCTTTTTGTCGCCGGGCCGCCCCAAGACAGATAAGCCCCCAGCGGGAGGCGGCGACCCGCACAGCGACGGAGTCTGGGGACGCCCTGGCTTTCTCAAGACTCCTGTTCGAGGAAGCGCTGGGCGTCCAGGGCCGCCATGCAGCCGGTGCCTGCACTGGTGATGGCCTGGCGGTACACATGGTCCTGCACGTCGCCCGCGGCAAAGATGCCAGGCACGCTGGTCTGCGTGGCAAAGCCCTTGAGGCCGCCTTGCGTGACGATATAGCCGTTTTCCATGGTCAGCTGGCCCTGGAAGATGTCGGTATTGGGCGCATGGCCAATGGCGATGAAGCAGCCTTGCAGCGCGATGTCCTGCGTGCTGCCATCCACCGTGCTCTTGACGCGGATGCCCGTCACGCCCGTGTTGTCGCCCAGCACCTCGTCGAGGGTGTGGAACACCTTGAGCTCGATCTTGCCGGCAGCCACCTTTTCGTTGAGCTTGTCCACCAGAATGGGCTCGGCCTTGAATTTGTCGCGCCGGTGCACCAGCGTCACCTTGCGTGCAATGTTCGACAGGTACAGGGCCTCTTCCACGGCCGTGTTGCCGCCGCCTACCACGCACACGTCCTGGTCGCGGTAGAAGAAGCCATCGCAGGTGGCACAGCCCGAAACGCCCTTGCCCATGAAGGCCTCTTCGGAGGGCAGGCCCAGGTATTTGGCCGATGCGCCGGTGGCGATGATGAGCGAGTCGCAGGTGTAGGTGCCGCTGTCGCCCGTCAGCGTGAAGGGGCGCTGGCTGAAATCGACCTTGTTGATGTGGTCAAAAATGATTTGTGTCTTGAAGCGCTCGGCATGCTCCAGAAAGCGCTGCATCAGGTCCGGGCCCTGCACGCCTTGCACGTCGGCGGGCCAGTTGTCCACCTCGGTGGTGGTCATGAGCTGGCCGCCCTGCGCGATGCCGGTGATGAGCACCGGGTTCAGGTTGGCGCGCGCCGCATAGACAGCCGCCGTATAGCCTGCAGGGCCAGATCCGAGGATCAGAACTTTCGCGTGTTGGGTGGTGGACATGGACTAAACCTGTGTTTTGCATTGGCCTCAAGCCAGATGCTGTTGAAAAAATGCGGAATCAACCGTCAAGTATCCACCGCACGCGGCCTTTTCAGGTGACCCCTTGTCAATCAGCGCGATTGTAAGAACCCATGAAAAACCTGTTGCGGCACAGGTCGCATGGCACCAAAACAACGCGCGCTGTGCGTATGTGTGCGGTACGAGTGCCCTGTGTTCGCCCCAAAACAGCAAGATAGAGTCACTGGCGTTACCGGATGTTTATGGGTGGGGCTGGGTTGCCACTGCGGGACGGTGTGACCCCTGTGGTGCATGGGGTAAGCTTGCCCGGCACGCTTATGACCTATTCACTCAATACCCTGAATGCTTCCTCTTCGGCCCGCTCTGCACCCCGCACCGGCGCAGCCCGCTTCGGCCACGAAATAGGCCTTGTCGTGGGCCTGCTGGCGCTGGTTTTCTGGCTGCTGGCGCTGTCCAGCTATTCCGCACAGGACGCTGCGTGGTCCACCTCGGGCACGCGCGGCGACCGGTTGGTGGCCAATTGGGCAGGGCGGTTTGGTGCCTGGCTGGCTGACGGCAGCTATTTCATGCTCGGATTTTCGGTGTGGTGGTGTGTGGCGGCAGGGGTGCGTGCCTGGATTGCTTCGCTGGCGCGCTGGATGCGTGGCGGCGAACCTGTGGTGGGTGCCGCAAGCCCCGCCGCGCGCCGTGCGTTGTTCTGGGGTGGGCTGGCGCTGCTCATGAGCGCCAGTACGGCGCTGGAATGGTCGCGCCTTTACCGCCTCGAAGCGTTGCTGCCGGGGCATGCGGGGGGCGTGCTGGGCTACATCGTGGGGCCTGCCAGTGTGAAATGGCTGGGTTTTACGGGCTCGGGCTTGCTGGGCATCGTGGTCCTGGTGCTGGGGGCTGCCCTGGTGTTCCGTTTTTCCTGGGGTCATGTGGCAGAGGTGCTGGGTGCCCGCATTGATACCCTGGTGCGGTCGCGCCTGGCCCGGCGCGAAGTGGCCAAGGATGTGGCCGTGGGCCGAAAGGCCGCGCGCGAGCGCGCTGTGGTGGTGCTGGAAGAGCGCACCGAAAGCGAAGAGCACCATCCTGCGCCGGTGCAGATCATCGAGCCGGTGCTGGCGGATGTGCCCCAAAGCGCCCGCGTGGTCAAAGAGCGGCAAAAGCCCCTGTTCACCGAAATGCCCGACAGCAAGCTGCCGCTGGTGGACCTGCTCGACGGCCCGCTGCTGCGCCAGGAGACCGTGGCACCCGAGACACTGGAGATGACCAGCCGCCTCATCGAGAAAAAACTCAAGGACTTCGGCGTGGAGGTGCGCGTGGTGGCGGCCATGCCCGGCCCGGTGATCACCCGCTACGAAATCGAGCCCGCCACGGGTGTGAAAGGCTCGCAGATCGTGGGCCTGGCCAAGGACCTGGCGCGCTCGCTCAGCCTGGTGTCCATCCGCGTGGTGGAGACCATTCCTGGTAAAAACTATATGGCGCTGGAGCTGCCCAACGCCAAGCGCCAATCCATCCGCCTGTCCGAGATTTTGGGCTCGCAGGTCTACCATGAGGCCAAGAGCATGCTCACCATGGGCCTGGGCAAGGACATCGTGGGCAACCCGGTGGTGGCCGACCTGGCCAAGATGCCGCACGTGCTGGTGGCGGGTACCACCGGTTCGGGCAAGTCGGTCGGTATCAACGCCATGATTTTGTCGCTGCTTTACAAGGCCGAGGCGCGCGATGTGCGCCTGTTGATGATCGACCCCAAGATGCTGGAAATGTCGGTGTACGAAGGCATTCCGCACCTGCTGGCGCCCGTGGTCACCGACATGAAGCAGGCCGCCAACGGCCTGAACTGGTGCGTGGCCGAGATGGAGCGGCGCTACAAGCTCATGTCCAAGCTCGGTGTGCGCAACCTGGCGGGCTACAACGTCAAGATCGACGAAGCCAAGGCGCGCGAAGAATTCATCTACAACCCCTTCAGCCTCACGCCCGAAAGTCCTGAGCCGCTGCAGCGCTTGCCGCACATCGTGGTGATCATCGACGAGCTGGCCGACCTGATGATGGTGGTGGGCAAGAAGATCGAAGAGCTGATTGCCCGCCTGGCGCAAAAGGCGCGTGCGGCGGGCATTCACCTGATTTTGGCCACCCAGCGCCCCAGCGTGGATGTGATCACCGGCCTCATCAAGGCCAACATTCCCACCCGCATTGCGTTTTCGGTGGGCTCCAAGATCGACAGCCGCACCATCCTTGACCAGATGGGTGCCGAGGCCCTGCTGGGCATGGGCGACATGCTCTACATGGCCAGCGGCACCGGCCTGCCGATCCGTGTGCACGGCGCCTTTGTCAGTGACGAAGAAGTGCACCGCGTGGTGAGCTACCTCAAGAGCCAGGGCGACCCTGATTACATTGAGGGCGTGCTCGAAGGGGGAACTGTGGACGGCGACAGTGATCTGACCGCAGACGGTGGTGACGGCGGCGAGAAAGACCCCATGTACGACCAGGCCGTGGAAGTGGTGCTCAAAGACCGCAAGGCCAGCATCTCCTACGTGCAGCGCAAGCTGCGCATTGGCTACAACCGCTCGGCACGCCTGCTCGAAGACATGGAAAAGGCGGGTCTGGTCAGTGGCCTCACCACCAGCGGCCAGCGTGAAGTGCTGGTACCCGCACGCAGTGAATGACGGGGGCAGGGCAATGAGCCCGGCCCTGCGGTCACCCCAAAGGAGTTTCTGTTGAAAAAAATCGCTATTGCAATTTTGATAGCAGCTGGCGCACAGCTGGCAAGCGCTGACGGGCTAAAAAGCCTTGAATCCTTCATGAAGGGCAGCCAGACCGGCCGCGCCGACTTTACCCAGGTGGTCACCTCGCCCCCGAAAGACGGCCAGGTCGCGCGCACCAAAACCAGCAGTGGCACATTCGAGTTCCAGCGGCCGGGGCGGTTCAAGTTCGTTTACAAAAAGCCTTTCGAACAGACCATCGTGGCCGACGGGCAAGCGCTGTGGCTTTACGACACCGATCTGAACCAGGTCACCCAGCGTGCCCAGTCCCAGGCTTTGGGCAGCACGCCCGCCGCGCTGCTGGCCTCTGCGCCCGACCTGTCGGCGCTGAAGGCCGATTTCACGCTGGAAGCCGCCCCCGACCAGGATGGCCTGCAATGGGTGCTGGCGCGTCCCAAGACCAAAGATGGCCAACTGCAGAGCGTGCGCGTAGGCTTTGCGGGTGAACAACTGGCCGCGCTCGACATTCTGGACAGCTTTGGCCAGCGCTCGGCCATCCGCTTCACTGGCATGCAGGCCAATGCAGCGCTGCCACCCGCCACCTTCCAGTTCAAGCCGCCGCAAGGGGCGGATGTAGTACGGCAGTAAATTTTTTGGCGACTGAATCGGGGTTCAGCCCCAGGGCAACGACATCAACCCGGCGGAAACCGCAAGCGCGTGGACCACAGCGGCGGCAATGGTGAGCACCATCGCCGGTTGCAGGCGTTGTGCCGCGTGGGCATGGTGCATCAGTGACGCGGCCGCTGCCAGGGACAGGGGCAGGGACACCATGCCCCACAACGCAGTCGTGGGCGGGATCAGCAGCCATACGCCGAGCGCGAGCCACCCGTGCGCCGCCAGGGCGATCCCCAGATAGAGCCAGGCGGCGCGGCGTGCTCCCATGCGCACCACCAGCGTCTTTTTGCCCACCTGTGCGTCCGAGGGGGCGTCTGCAAAGCCGGCAATCAACAGGATATTGGCGACCAGCAGCCCGAAACTCACGGCGGACACCGCCGGTATCAAGAAGAAATGGCGCCGCTGAACATAGTCGGCCCCCAGTACCACCAGCCACCAAGCGACGGCTGCGGTCACTTCACCGAGCCCTCGTGACATCAGCTTGAATGGCGGCGCAGAGTAAGCCCAGGCCAAAAAAAGCCCCGCCATGCCAATCAAGAGCAAGCCGCCGCCCGTTTTGACCGCCAGCAACAGGCCTGCGGGGATCAGCAACAGCAGCAGCAACGCTGCCCAGCGGGCCGTGTCCAGCGCGGACACCTGCCCCTGCTGGATCAGCCGGGCGCCACCCGAAAACGGATACAGCCCCTGCTGATTGGCCGCGTCTGCGCCGTTGCGCGCGTCGTGGTAGTCGTTGAGCACGTTGGCTCCTGCGTGCGCCATGATGGCCAGCACCATGGTGGCTGCCGCCCTGGCGGGATCGAACCCGCAGCCGCAGGCCACGGCAAATGACATCCCCAGCACGCACGCCGCTGCGGTCAAAAGCAAAAAGTGTGGCCGCGTCATGCGCAGCAGCATTCGCCAGCCCGGTGATGGCGGGGGCGTCGTGTCAAGGGATGCTGGGGGGAGGGGGATGGAAGGCACAGCGAATGGATCCGTAGGCGGTACCATTTTCGCCTGTGCTGCTGCACAGTGTGTTGTGCTCCGTCAGGTTGCCGTGGCGGTGGCATGATTGCCGTGCCAGGCATGTGAGCCGCAATGCCCGTTATTCATGACAGATGCCCCCAAAGCGGCCAGCGTGCCGCATTCTCATACTCCACTCGCCGAGTTGCTGCGCCCGCGCAGCCTTGCGCAGGTGATTGGCCAGCAGCATGTGCTGGGGCCGGGCATGCCGCTGCGCCTGGCGTTTGAGTCGGGGCGGCCGCACAGCTGCATTCTGTGGGGGCCGCCGGGTGTGGGCAAGACAACGATTGCGCGGCTCATGGCCTATGCGTTTGATGCGCAGTTCATCAGCATCAGCGCCGTGCTGGGCGGGGTCAAGGACATCCGCGAGGCTGTCGAGCGGGCACAGGTTGCGCGTGATGGGCTGATGCAGCAGCACACCCTGGTGTTCGTTGATGAAGTGCACCGCTTCAACAAGAGCCAGCAGGACGCCTTTTTGCCACATGTCGAAAGCGGCCTGTTCACCTTCATTGGCGCCACCACCGAAAACCCGTCGTTTGAGGTCAACTCGGCCCTGCTGTCGCGCGCGGCGGTGTATGTGCTGCAACCGCTCTCTGTCGATGATTTGAAGCAAATTGTGGCGCTGGCCCAATCACAGCAAGCGCTACGTGCTATTGAAAAAGAAGCGGTCGAGCGGCTTGTGGCGTATTCCGATGGCGATGCCCGGCGCCTGCTCAACACGCTGGAGACGCTGGAGATGGCGGCGCAGCAGGAGCAGCTGGCCGAAATCACCGACGCCTGGCTGCTCAAGGTGCTGGGCGAGCGCATGCGCCGCTATGACAAAGGCGGCGAGCAGTTCTACGACACCATCAGCGCGCTGCACAAATCGGTGCGCGGCTCTGACCCCGACGCGGCGCTGTACTGGCTGGTGCGCATGCTCGACGGCGGCGCCGACCCGCGCTACATGGCGCGCCGCCTGGTGCGCATGGCCAGCGAAGACATTGGCCTGGCCGACCCGCGCGCGCTGCGCCTGGCACTCGACTGCGCCGAGGTGTACGAGCGCCTGGGCAGCCCCGAGGGCGAGCTGGCGCTGGCCGAATGCGTGGTCTACCTGGCCGTGGCGCCCAAGTCCAACGCCGTCTACAAGGCCTACAACGCCGCCCGCGCCCTGGTAAAGCAGGACAGCACGCGCCCCGTGCCCATGCACCTGCGCAACGCGCCCACCAAGCTCATGAAAGCGCTGGACTATGGCAAGGGCTACCGCTACGCGCACGACGAGGAGGGCGGTTTTGCCGCCGGCGAGCGCTACCTGCCCGACGGCATGGACGAGCCGGGCTTCTACCAGCCGGTCGAGCGGGGCCTGGAAATCAAGATTGCGCAAAAGCTGCGGGACATGCGCGCGCGCAATGCGGCCGTCGCTGTCACAGCCGCTGCCATCGACCCGGATCCGCAGACGCCTTGAACGCAACCTGCGGGCTGCACTGAATGCCATGGCCGCAGACGCCGCGATGGGTGTTGGCGGTGTGGCGGCCGCATGGGCACGCTTGCGGTGATAAATCTGAACGTCTTGTGCGGCAGGTCCATCAACCTTGCTTATGCACGGCGTCCCTGGCTGATGGGCCTGAAACCCAAGGGAAAACCCCGCCGACCGGGGCCCGGGCGGCCACAGACTACTCGCTACAATCCCGTCCTCAAACCCGCACAGCTGCACTCCTGGCGGGTTTTTTGCTACATGGCAGTCGGGCCCACAAGGCTGTACCGATTTCGGTGCCAAAGCGGTGGGTACGTCACAAACGAAGGACTTCTCTTATGGACATTTTGCTGCAGCAGATCATTAACGGTCTGGTTCTCGGCAGCATGTACGCCTTGATAGCCTTGGGCTACACGATGGTGTACGGCATTATTCAGCTGATCAATTTTGCCCATGGCGAAGTGCTCATGGTCGGCGCTCTCACCAGCTGGAGTTGCATAGGGCTCATGCAGGACGCCATGCCAGGCGCCCCCGGCTGGCTCATCCTGCTGCTGGCCACCATCATTGCCTGCGTGGTGGCTGCCACCCTCAATTTCGTGATCGAGAAAGTGGCCTACAAACCGCTGCGCACCAGCCCGCGCCTGGCGCCGCTGATCACGGCCATCGGCATGTCGATTCTGCTGCAGACGCTGGCCATGATCATCTGGAAGCCCAACTACAAGTCGTACCCCACCTTGCTGCCGGCCGCGCCGTTCGAGGTGGGCGGGGCTGTCATCACCTCCACCCAGATTCTCATCCTGGGCGTGACCGTGGTGGCCCTGGCTGCTTTGATGTACCTGGTGAACTACACCAAGCTCGGCCGCGCCATGCGCGCCACGGCCGAAAACCCGCGCGTGGCCTCGCTCATGGGTGTCAAGCCCGACATGGTGATCTCTGCCACCTTCATCATTGGCGCCGTTCTGGCGGCCATCGCCGGCATCATGTATGCGTCCAACTACGGCACGGCGCAGCACACCATGGGTTTTCTGCCGGGGCTCAAGGCCTTCACGGCGGCGGTGTTCGGTGGCATCGGCAACCTGGCCGGCGCCGTGGTCGGGGGTATCCTGCTGGGCCTCATCGAAGCCATCGGTTCCGGCTATATCGGCACGCTCACGGGCGGCCTGCTGGGCAGCCACTACACCGACATCTTTGCCTTCATCGTGCTCATCATCATCCTGACGCTGCGCCCCTCGGGCCTGCTGGGTGAGCGTGTCGCCGATCGCGCCTGAGGAGCCGCAGACCATGAAGAACACCAAACTCAACTGGATCCTGGGCGCCATTGCCCTCCTGGTCCTCCCCCTCATCCTGCAGTATTTCGGCAACGCCTGGGTGCGCATTGCCGACCTGGCGCTGCTCTATGTGATGCTGGCCCTGGGCCTGAACATCGTGGTCGGCTATGCCGGCCTGCTCGACCTGGGCTATGTGGCGTTTTATGCCGTGGGCGCCTACCTGTTTGCCCTGATGGCATCCCCGCACCTGGCGGACAACTTTGCGGCGTTTGCCGCCATGTTCCCCAACGGGCTGCACACCTCGCTGTGGCTGGTGATACCGCTGGCAGCGCTGGTGGCCGCGATCTTCGGGGCGGTGCTGGGGGCTCCGACGCTCAAGCTGCGCGGCGATTACCTGGCCATCGTCACCCTGGGTTTTGGCGAAATCATCCGCATCTTCCTGAACAACCTTGATCACCCCGTCAACCTGACCAACGGCCCCAAGGGCATGGGCCAGATCGACTCGGTCAAGATCTTCGGGCTCGATCTGGGCAAGCGGCTGGAGCTGTTTGGCTTTGACATCAATTCCGTCACGCTCTATTACTACCTGTTCCTGGTGCTGGTGGTCGTCAGCGTGGTGATCTGCTATCGCCTGCAGGATTCGCGCATCGGCCGCGCCTGGATGGCCATCCGCGAAGACGAAATCGCCGCCAAGGCCATGGGCATCAACACCCGCAACATGAAGCTGCTGGCCTTTGGCATGGGCGCTTCGTTTGGCGGCGTGTCGGGTGCCATGTTCGGTGCGTTCCAGGGCTTTGTCTCGCCCGAATCCTTCAGCCTGATGGAGTCGGTCATGATCGTCGCCATGGTGGTGCTGGGCGGCATTGGCCACATTCCTGGCGTGATTCTGGGCGCCGTGCTGCTGTCGGCCCTGCCCGAGGTGCTGCGCTATGTGGCCGGCCCGCTGCAGGCCATGACCGACGGGCGCATTGACTCTGCCATCCTGCGCCAGCTGCTCATCGCCCTGGCCATGATCATCATCATGCTGTTGCGTCCCCGTGGTCTGTGGCCGGCGCCCGACCATGGCAAGAGCCTCACGCAGAAGACCTGAACGCACCGCAGAAAGTTAGAACATGGCAGAAAAATCCAACGATGTGGTGCTCAAGGTTGCAGGCATTTCCAAGCGCTTCGGTGGCCTGCAAGCCCTCTCCGATGTGGGCATCACGATTGAACGCGGTCAGGTGTATGGCCTGATTGGCCCCAACGGCGCTGGCAAGACCACGTTTTTCAACGTGATCACCGGCCTTTACACGCCCGACAGCGGCACCTTCGAGCTGGCCGGCAAGCCCTACGAGCCCACGGCCGTGCACGAAGTGGCCAAGGCCGGCATTGCCCGCACTTTTCAGAACATCCGCCTGTTTGCCGAGATGACTGCGCTGGAAAACGTGATGGTGGGCCGCCACATCCGCACCAAATCAGGCCTGCTGGGTGCCGTGTTGCGCACCAAGGGCTTCAAGGCGGAAGAGGCGGCGATTGCCAAGCGCGCGCAGGAGCTGCTCGACTACGTGGGAATTGGCAAGTTTGCCGACTACAAGGCGCGCACGCTGTCGTATGGCGACCAGCGCCGCCTGGAGATTGCCCGGGCGCTCGCCACCGATCCCCAGCTGATCGCACTGGACGAGCCCGCTGCCGGGATGAATGCCACCGAGAAGGTGCAGCTGCGCGAGCTGATTGACCGCATTCGCAACGACAACCGCACCATCTTGCTGATCGAGCATGACGTGAAGCTGGTGATGGGCCTGTGCGACCGCGTGACCGTGCTCGACTATGGCAAACAGATCGCCGAAGGCACGCCCGCCACCGTACAGAAGAACGAAAAAGTGATTGAGGCCTATCTGGGCACCGGAGGACACTGAGAATGGCCGAAAAATCCAACAAGGTACTGCTGCAGGTCAAGGGCCTGAAAGTGGCCTACGGCGGTATCCAGGCCGTCAAGGGCGTGGACTTTGAAGTGCGCGAAGGCGAGCTGGTGTCGCTGATCGGCTCCAACGGTGCCGGCAAGACCACCACCATGAAGGCCATCACCGGCACGCTGCCCATCAACGATGGCGACATCGAGTACCTGGGCGAAAGCATCAAGGGCAAGGGCGCGTGGGACCTGGTGAAAAAGGGCCTGGTGATGGTGCCGGAAGGCCGCGGCGTGTTTGCGCGCATGACCATCACCGAGAACCTGCAGATGGGCGCCTACATTCGCAACGACAAGGCGGGCATTGCTGCCGACATCGAGAAGATGTTCACCATCTTCCCGCGCCTGCGCGAGCGCAAGGACCAGCTGGCCGGCACCATGTCGGGTGGCGAGCAGCAGATGCTTGCCATGGGCCGCGCGCTGATGAGCCAGCCCAAGGTGCTGCTGCTCGACGAGCCCTCCATGGGCCTGTCGCCCATCATGGTGGACAAGATCTTTGAGGTGGTGCGCGACGTGTATGCCCTGGGTGTGACCATCGTGCTGGTCGAGCAAAATGCCAGCCGCGCACTGGCCATTGCCGACCGCGGCTACGTGATGGAGTCGGGTCTGATTACCATGACCGGCCCCGGCCAGGAACTACTGAGCGACCCGCGCGTGCGCGCCGCCTACCTGGGCGAGTGAACGCGGCGCCCTTGGGCGCTGGCACTCTTCGAAAGGCACTGCCGTGGCGGCAGTGCCTTTTTTTGTGACCGCCTGGTGGATATAAAATGCTACATTATTTATAGCTATTTGCGCTTATTCAATAAGGGCTAGAGCCGTATTTGGCTTGTATTTTGTTTTTATCGCTCTATGGCATGGTGTCCATGAACTATCTGCAATCGCTTCCCGTTGGTCTGCAAACCGTGATGTTGCTGGTGGCCGGCAATGTCTTCATGACCTTTGCCTGGTATGGCCACCTGAAGAACATGGCCACATCGCCCTGGTACATGGCGGCAGTGGTCAGTTGGGGCATTGCGCTGTTCGAGTATCTGCTGCAGGTGCCTGCTAACCGCATCGGCTACACGCAGTTCAATGTGGGGCAGCTCAAGATCTTGCAAGAAGTCATCACGCTGTCGGTTTTTGTGCCTTTTGCGGTGTTTTATCTCGACCAGCCCCTGAAATGGGACTACCTGTGGGCGGGCCTGTGCATGCTGGGTGCGGTGTATTTCATCTTCCGCAGCGGGTGATTTTGGTGTGGCGCGCAGCGTCTGCGCCGGGCGTGAATTGGCGGGCGGTTAAACTTCGCGCATTCTTAAATGTCACAAATTGGTCACTCTTCCGTCATGAACGGATGGTAAGTGGCCATTTTTATTCCGATCCGTCCTAGGAGCTCCCATGCTGTTTGGCAAGCTATTGCCGCGCGAAGGCAATTTTTTCGAAATGTTCAACCAGCATGCGGACCGCATCGTCGAGGCCGCCCGGGCCTTTTCGCAGCTGGTGGCCAACTACAGTGATCCCCACCTGCGCGACAAGTACAACCAGGACGTGGACAACGCAGAGCGCGCTGCCGACCGCGTCACCCAGGATGTCAACCGGCTGATCCACAAGACGTTCATCACGCCGATCGACCGTGAGCAGATCCACTCGCTCATCAACACCATGGACGATGTGGCCGACCTGATCCAGGATTCGGCCGAGACCATGGCGCTGTACGACGTGCACCACATGACCGAGGAGATCACGCGCCTGACCGATCTGAGCCTGAAATGCTGCGAGCGTCTGCGCGACGCCGTGAGGCTGCTGGGCAAGATTGCGGACCCGGCCGTGGCGGAAGCCGCGCTCAAGACCTGTGAAGAAATCGACCGCCTCGAAAGCGACGCCGACCGCGTGATGCGCAGCGCCATGAGCAAGCTGTTTCGAGAAGAGCCCGATGTGCGCGAGGTCATCAAGCTCAAGGCCATTTACGAGCTGCTGGAGACCATCACCGACAAGTGCGAGGACGTGGCCAACTGCATCGAGGGCATCGTCCTCGAAAACTCCTGACCAACCGGGCGGATCAACATGGAAACCGTACAAGCAGCCCTGTGGGTTGTGGTTCTGCTCGTTGTCTTGGCGCTCCTGTTCGATTTCATGAACGGGTTTCACGACGCCGCCAATTCGATCGCCACGGTGGTGTCCACCGGCGTGCTCAAACCTGCCCAGGCCGTCCTGTTTGCCGCGTTCTTCAACGTGGTGGCCATTTTTGTCTTTCACCTGAGCGTGGCGGCCACGGTGGGCAAAGGCATTGTCCAGCCGGGCGTGGTGGACACCCATGTGGTGTTTGGCGCGCTGGTGGGGGCGATCACCTGGAACGTGATCACCTGGTACTACGGAATTCCCAGCAGCTCCTCGCACGCGCTGATTGGCGGCATCGTGGGTGCCGTGATCGCCAAGGCGGGTGCCGGCTCGCTGGTGTCCACCGGCATCCTCAAGACGGTGGCCTTCATTTTTGTGTCGCCATTGCTGGGCTTTTTGCTGGGCTCGCTGATGATGGTTGCGGTGTCATGGATGTTCAGGCGCGCACGCCCCAGCAGGGTGGACAAGTGGTTTCGCCGCCTGCAACTGGTATCGGCCGGAGCCTATAGCCTCGGGCACGGTGGTAACGATGCCCAAAAGACCATCGGCATCATCTGGCTGCTGCTGATCGCCACGGGTTATGCGTCGACCGCGGATGCCTCCCCGCCCACCTGGACCATCGTGAGCTGTTACCTGGCCATCGGTTTGGGCACGATGTTCGGTGGCTGGCGCATCGTGAAAACGATGGGGCAGAAAATTACCAAGCTCAAGCCCGTGGGCGGTTTCTGCGCGGAAACGGGCGGGGCACTGACGCTGTTCCTGGCCACCGCGATGGGGATTCCCGTGTCCACTACGCACACCATCACCGGCGCCATTGTCGGCGTGGGCTCCACGCAGCGCGCCAGCGCGGTGCGCTGGGGCGTGGCGGGCAACATCATCTGGGCCTGGGTTCTGACCATTCCGGCCAGCGCCTTTGTTGCGGCCATTGCCTACTGGGTCAGTCTGCAGCTGTATTGATTCTGCAATTTGCTATCAAAAAAAGAGCTGCAGGCGCTTGTCAATAAAGCGCTTTCAGCTATTTTTGCTTGAAATCAGCCGTTATTGAGAGATCTTGCGTGCTTCCTCGATCTGGTATTCAAAGTAGCGCTGAAAGCTGAACGCCAGACTGGCCATCAACACGGTCGTGCCGATCATCAGCGCGAGGCCGATGGCGAAAATGGTGGCCCACCGGGTGCGGCCAGCAGGTGCGTCCGGTGCGGCCGCCGGGTTGAAGCGGTCATTCCATTTCTCGGGGGCCATGAGGCCATACAGAATGGCTTGCAGCGCACAGCCTGCGATGGTGAACCCGAGCAGCGGGATCAGCACCCAGCTGTAGTGATCATCCTGCCCCAGCGCCTGCACCCGCTGGATGCCGTACAGGCCCAGTGCCGTGGGAATGGGCAGCAGCCAGCCGATCATGTCGGAGAGGCCATGCAGATAAAAGCGGTGCAGGCCCAAAGGCCCGCCCACAAAGGCGAGCCAGGCCGCCACGGTTTTGTTTTTCATCGTCGGGCCGCCCCAAGATGAAAAGCGGCCCCCTTGGGGGGCAGCGACCACACGAAGTGGGGAGCGTGGGGGTTATGTTTCATCGCCGGGCCGCCCCAAGATGAAAAGCGGCCCCTTCGGGGGGCAGCGACCACACGAAGTGGGGAGCGTGGGGGTTATGTTTCATCGCCGGGCCGCCCCAAGATGAAAAGCGGCCCCCTTGGGGGGCAGCGACCACACGAAGTGGGGAGCGTGGGGGTTATGTTTCATCGCCGGGCCGCCCCAAGATGAAAAGCGGCCCCCTTGGGGGGCAGCGACCACATGAAGTGGGGAGCGTGGGGGTTATTTTTCATCGCCGGGCCGCCCCAAGATGAAAAGCGGCCCCCTTGGGGGGCAGCGACCACATGAAGTGGGGAGCGTGGGGGTTATGTTTCATCGCCGGGCCGCCCCAAGATGAAAAGCGGCCCCCTTGGGGGGCAGCGACCACATGAAGTGGGGAGCGTGGGGGTTATTTTTCATCGCCGGGCCGCCCCAAGATGAAAAGCGGCCCCCTTGGGGGGCAGCGACCACATGAAGTGGGGAGCGTGGGGGTTATGTTTCATCGCCGGGCCGCCCCAAGATGAAAAGCGGCCCCCTTGGGGGGCAGCGACCACATGAAGTGGGGAGCGTGGGGGTTATTTTTCATCGCCGGGCCGCCCCAAGATGAAAAGCGGCCCCCTTGGGGGGGCAGCGACCACACGAAGTGGGGAGCGTGGGGGTAATGTTTCATGCCCCGATTATTCCGGCGAAGTGGTATCGCCGGCGCCCAGGGTCTTTTCCATCAGCACGATGTCGCGCCAGGCGCCGAACTTCCAGCCCATCGACCGCAGGGTGCCCACGTCGGTGAAGCCCAGCGCACGGTGCAATCCGATCGAACCGGCGTTGGCCGAATCGCCAATCACGGCCAGCAGCTTGCGCACGCCGGCGGCTTCGGCCTGCAACGCCAGTTCTGCCAGCAGCTTGCGCCCTACGCCCATGCCGCGTGTGCTGTCGGCCACATAAATCGAGTCCTCGGCCGAGAAGCGGTAGGCCGGGCGTGGCTTGAACCAGTTGGCATAGGCAAAGCCCAGAATCTGCCCTTCTTTTTCGGCCACGAGCCAAGGCAGACCGCGCGCCAGCACGTCCGCGCGGCGTGTCGCCATGTCGGCTTCGGTGGGTGGATCGATCTCGAATGTGCCCGTGCCGTGCAGCACATGGTGTTGGTAAATGGCAGTGATGGCGGGAATATCGCTGTCGGTGCTGGGACGAATATTGGGCATGAAAGGGGGAAATGGATATAATCGCGGGCTTTGCAGCGTGTCGCTGGCCGGGTGGCCATGTCGCGTGTCTCAAGCGTTGCGAATGTGGTTGCAAATACTGTGGCTCAAGGCAAATGTTGCCGGAGTTCACCACCCGAAGGATAAATCATGGTCGTCATTCGACTTTCCCGCGGCGGCTCCAAAGGTCGTCCTTTCTTCAACATCGTCGTTGCCGACAAGCGCGTGCGCCGTGATGGCCGCTTTATCGAGCGCATCGGTTTCTACAACCCCACCGCCAAGGAAAACGAAGAAGGCCTGCGCATCGTGCAAGACCGTCTGACGTACTGGAAGAGCGTGGGCGCCCAGTCTTCGCCTACGGTGGACCGCCTGATCAAGCAAGCCGCCAAGAAGGCTGCTTAAAGTCCCCCGAAAAGGGCGGGTTCCGTTGGCTTGCCCGGCGGAACCCGCCCTTTTCTTTTTTGCACGAGGTACACCATGGCCGCACCCCTGACGCTCGAACCCGCCGAACTCCCTGCCGATGCTGTAGAGGTCGGGCGCATTGCCGACGCCTGGGGCGTCAAGGGCTGGTTCAAGGTGTTGTCCCACAGTGCCAATGCAGAGGCGTTGTTTGCGGCGAAGCGCTGGTATTTGCAGCCCTCCGAGCGCGGGGCCAAGACATTCTCTGGCACGGTGCTGTTGCCGATTCGCCAGTCCAAGGTCCATTCCGACACGGTGGTGGCCTGGGCGCAGGGCATTGATGACCGTGATGCCGCAGAGGCGCTGCGTGGCGCGCGCATCTTTGTGCCCCGTTCGAGCTTTCCTGCTACCACGCAAGACGAGTATTACTGGGTCGATTTGATCGGTCTTCAGGTTGTCAACCGCGAAGGCGTGGCGCTCGGCCAGGTGCAGGAGCTGATGTCCACCGGCCCGCAGACGGTGCTGGTGCTAGCCTATGAGCAGGACGGCAAGTCCCTGGAGCGCATGATTCCGTTCGTCTCGGCATTTGTCGACAAGGTGGATCTGCCCGAGAAACGCATCACGGTTGACTGGCAGCCTGACTACTGACCGGCCTGGCTCCGGCGAGCCGCGCACCATGCGTTTTGACATCATCACCCTGTTCCCGGAGTTGTTTGCGCCGTTTCTGGCCGGCGGCGTAACCCGCCGCGCCTATGCCAGCGGGCAGGTCGATGTGCATCTGTGGAATCCGCGCGACCATGCCGAAGGCAACTACCGTCGCGTGGACGACCGCCCCTTTGGCGGTGGCCCCGGCATGGTGATGCTGGCCGAACCGCTGGCGCGGTGCCTTGCCGCCATCCGGGCCGAACGCGGCGAACCCGAAGACGCCCAGGCGCCGCTGGTCCTTTTTTCGCCCATCGGCGAAACCCTTAACCACGCGGCGGTAGAGCGCTGGTCGGCCAGTGCGGGCGCTGTTTTGTTGTGTGGGCGCTACGAAGGCATCGATCAGCGCTTCATCGACGCCCATGTCGATGTGCAGATGAGCCTGGGCGATTTCGTGCTGTCGGGTGGTGAAATTGCGGCCATGGCCTTGCTGGATGCCGTGGCGCGGTTGCAACCCGGCGTGCTCAACGACGAGGGCAGCCACCAGCTCGACAGCTTCAATCCGGCGCTCGATGGCCTGCTCGATTGCCCCCACTACACCCGCCCCGAGGAATGGGCGGGGCGTTCGGTGCCCGCGCCGCTGATGTCCGGGCACCACGCGCAGATTGAGCGCTGGCGGCGCGATCAGCGCCTGGTCATCACCGCAAAGCACCGGCCCGACCTGATCGATGCTGCGCGCGAGGCGGGGCGCCTGGTACCCGCCGATGAAGCGGTATTGGCCAAGCTCGGCTGAATTGCTATAATCAAAGGCTTTTCGATCCTCTGCCCGGCCGTTTTGACAGGGAGTTCTCCCGCAAAACACTGAGACGTCAATCCCGACGCAGCCATTTTTGGCGCGGACAAGATCGTTGGACACCAAAATGAACCTGATCCAGACCCTGGAAGCGGAAGAAATTGCCCGCTTGAACAAGACCATTCCCGTGTTTGCCCCTGGCGACACGGTCATCGTGAGCGTGAACGTGGTTGAAGGCACGCGCAAGCGCGTGCAGGCCTACGAAGGCGTGGTGATTGCCAAGCGCAATCGCGGCCTGAACAGCGGTTTCACGGTGCGCAAGATTTCCAGCGGCGAAGGCGTGGAGCGCACTTTCCAGACCTACAGCCCCCTGATCGCCAAGATCGAAGTCAAGCGCCGTGGTGACGTGCGCCGCGCCAAGCTGTACTACCTGCGTGAGCGCAGCGGCAAGTCGGCACGTATCAAGGAAAAGCTGCCATCGCGTGTCAAGGTGGCTGCACCCGTCGCCGCATAAGGCACAGGCAACCCCTGACCAGAGCCGCTACAGCATCTGCCTGTAGCGGCTTTTTGTTTTTTGCGGCCCTTGTGCCGTGTGTTCCTGACTTGTCGTGAATCCGTCGCCCATTCCTGCTCCATCGGTCACGCCTGCGTCGCTTTCGACGCTGCCCGATTTTGATCCCCGTGCCGTTCCGGTGGTGGGGGTGGATGCGCATCTGCCCGCTGTTCCGGTACACGCACAGACACCGCAGGCCCTGCGGGCGCGCTTTGCCCACCCACCGCTTTGGACGCCTGAGGTGGTGCTGGAAAAGAAATTCATGAATCGCCAGCCTGCCCACGCCTCCGTGCTGGTGCCTATCGTGCTGCGCGAGCAGCCCATGGTGCTGCTGACGCAGCGGACGGCGCACCTGTCCACCCATTCGGGCCAGGTGGCTTTTCCCGGTGGACGGGCGGACGCGGAAGATGTCTCCACCGCTGACACGGCCTTGCGCGAGGCCGAGGAAGAAGTGGGCCTGGAGCGGCGCTTTGTCGAAGTGCTGGGCGTGCTGCCCACCTATGTCACCGGTTCATCGTTCATCATCACCCCGGTGGTGGCGCTGGTGCAGCCCGACTGCGTGCTGCACCCCAACCCCTACGAAGTGGCCGATGTGTTCGAGGTGCCCCTGGCGTTTTTGCTGAATCCTGCCCACCATCAGCGCCATATGTTCGAGTGGGAGGGTGTGCGCCGCGAGTGGTTCTCCATGCCTTATCAGGATGGCGAAAAGAATCGTTATATCTGGGGTGCCACGGCCGGTATGTTGCGCAATTTTTATCGATTCATGCTGGCGTGATGGCGGGGCGAGCGCTCGTGCGGCCCAAATGCACGCTACGCCAGTATCATTGCCCTCCATGAGTTTCTTCGCCATCCTGTTCGCTCTGCTGATCGAGCAGGCCCGTCCTCTGGCTCGCACCAACCCCATCCACGCGGGGCTCCGCGCGTGGGCCCTTTCAGTCAGCCGCAACTTTGACGCGGGCAAGCCGCACCACGGCTGGGTGGCTTGGGGCCTGGCTGTGCTGGTACCGGCGCTGGTCACCCTCGGAATTCACTGGTTGCTGATGTTGCTGCTGGGATGGCCGTTTGCGGTGGTCTGGAGTGTGGCGGTGCTGTATGTCACCCTGGGGTTTCGCCAGTTCAGCCACCATTTCACCGGCATCCGTGATGCGCTGGAAGAGGGCGATGAAGATCGTGCGCGTGAGCGCCTGGCCCATTGGCAGCAGGTGGATGTCGGCGCGCTGCCGCGCAGCGAGATCGTGCGCCATGTGATCGAATACTCGGTGTTGGCGGCGCACCGGCATGTGTTTGGTGTGCTGGCATGGTTTTCTGTGCTGGCTGCACTGGGCCTGGGGCCTAGTGGTGCGGTGCTGTACCGGCTGGCCGAATTTGTCTCGCGCCACTGGCATCACAGGGAGCGCTCGGGCGCACAACCTGCCAGCCAGTCGTTGCAGCAAGCCTCGGTGCGGGCCTGGACCATCATCGACTGGCTGCCTGCGCGCATGACCGCTTTGAGTTTTGCCGTGGTGGGCAGTTTTGAAGAAGCCATCGAGGGCTGGCGCTTTCATGCGCAGCGCTTTCCCAATGACAACGATGGCGTGGTGCTGGCCGCCACGGCGGGGGCCATCAATGTGCGGCTTGGCGGCGAGGCCCTGCGTGCCCGTGCCGACCTTCAGACACCGCAGGGGCTCGAAATAGAGGCCGACATGGGCGACAGCGACAGCACTCCTGGCCGCGAGCCCGAGGTGGGGCATCTGCGCAGCGTGGTGGGCCTGGTCTGGCGCTCCGTGGTGGTGTGGATGCTGCTGCTGGCGCTGTTGACCTTGGCGCGCCTGCTGGGTTGACCGGATACCCCGGGCCGGGCGGCCAATGTGGGGTGTGGCTCAGTAGCGGGTGTGGCTCAATTCGGCAAACAGGTCGCTGTAAATTTTGTAGCGATTGGCGCTTATTCCATCTGCTCCAGTGCCGTTTTTGAGTGCGGTGAGTACGCCGCAGCCCGGTTCGTGCAGGTGTGAGCAGTTGTAGAACTTGCAGTCGGTGGCGTGGGCCGCAATGTCGGGCATGCACGACGCCAGTTGCATGGGCGCGATGTGCTGCAGGCCAAACTCCTGAAAGCCTGGCGAATCGATCAAGGCAGTGGTGCGGGCGCTGTCCACCCAATACCAGTTGGTGCTGGTGGTGGTGTGCTTGCCCGAGTTCAAAGCCTGTGAGATCTCGCCCGTCAGCACGGTGGCGCCCGGCACCAGCAGGTTGATCAGCGTGCTTTTGCCCGAGCCCGAGGGCCCCAGCACCAAGGTGGTTTTGCCCTGCAGGTGTTGCATCAGCAGGGCGCGGTCCACGTCCCCCGACAGCGACAACGACAGCGGCAGCACGCCATAGTGGTGCCCGCCGCCCATGTGGCGGTAAGGCAGCAGGCGCTCCCAAGCGCGGGCAAAGGGCTCTACCAGATCGCTCTTGTTGAGCGCAATCAGGGGCTTGATGCCAGCGGCCTCAGCGGCGATCAGGGCGCGGGCCAGCTGGCTTTCGGAAAACACCGGCTCGGCGGCGATCAGGATCAGGATCTGGTCGAGGTTGGCTGCAAAGGACTTGGTGCGGATCTCGTCCTGACGGTAAAACAGGTTGCGTCGCTCCAGCACTTTTTCGATGGTGCCTTCCTCGCCCTGGCCTTTCGGAGGGGCCTGCCACAGCACCCGGTCGCCCACGACGGCCTGGCTCTTCTTGCCGCGCGGATGACAGATGCGGCGCTGACCGTCGGCGGTCTCCACCATGCAGTGGCGCCCGTGTCCGGCCACCACAAATCCTTCCATGAGGGCGCTGCGTTCAGTCATGGGAGTAGGCGGTGGGGTTCATGCCAGCAGGGCGTCGAACCGGGACGCGCAATCGAAGTCGGTGGCAGAGATGCCCTGCACGTCGTGCGTGTTCAGGCGCACCACGCAGCGGTTGAAGTGCACTGACAGGTCCGGGTGGTGGTCTTGTGCGTTGGCCACAAAGGCTACGGCATTCACGAAGGAAATGGTTTCGTAGTAGTTGGCGAAATGGTAGGTTTTTTCGATGGCCACCTGGGCGCCATCACCGCTGAGGGACCAGCCTTCGATCTTGGCCAGGTTTGCTACTATTTCCGTAGCTGTCAGCGCACGTCGGTTATGCGCCGACCAGTCTTTTTTCTTCAGCATTGTGGTCATGGTTGGGCGGACGATGGCATGCGTGCCAGCCGTTCAGTAGCGGGCGGGTGCGAGTAGTAGAACTTCACATACACCGGGTCGGGGGTGAGTGTGGAGGCGTTGTCTTCGTAGAGCTTGAGCAGCGCAGTGGAAAGATCGGCCCCGTTGGTCTGGGCCACTGCATAGGCGTCGGCTTCAAATTCGTGGCGACGCGAAAGCCCTGCAAAAACCGGCGCAATGAACAGCGTGAAAACGGGCACTGCCAGCAGGAACAGCAGCAGGGCCAGCGCATCATTGGGCACTGGAGGCACCGCCAGATCAAGGGAAATGTAGGGGCGCACGCCCAGCCCCGTGTAAAACCATACCTGGGTGGAGAGCCAACCGAGCAGGGCAAAGCCGGCCAGGCTCAGGGCAAACAGGCTGGCCACACGCTTGAGGATGTGGCGGTGCTTGAAGTGTCCCAGCTCATGGGCCAGTACGGCTTCTACTTCGCCTGGCGAGAGCTGGCGCAGCAGGGTGTCATAAAAAACCACGCGCTTGGCGGCGCCAAAGCCGGTGAAATAGGCGTTGGCATGGGCGCTGCGGCGGCTGCCATCCATCACGAACAGCCCCTTGGCCGCAAAGCCGCAACGCTGCATCAGCGCCGTGACGCGGGTTTTGATCGATTCGTCTTCGAGTGGCTGGAACTTGTTGAACAGGGGGGCAATGAAGGTGGGGTAGACCACCATCAAAAGCAGGTTGAATGCCATCCACAGGCCCCAGGCCCACAGCCACCACGATGGCCCTGCAGCGCCCATCAGCCAAAGGATCAGCGCCGCAATCGGCAGACCGATGAGGGTGCCCACCAGGGTGGATTTGGCCAGATCCGCCAGCCACAGTGCCAGCGTCATCTTGTTGAAGCCAAAGCGCTGCTCGATCACGAAGGTCTGGTACAGCGTGACCGGCAGGTCGACGGCCGCACTGATGACGACAAACGCTCCCAGCAGTGCCAGTTGCTGCACCATGCCACCGCCCAATGCACCCAAAAGGGCCTGATTCAGGGCGTCGAGCCCGCCCAGCAGCGTCCAGCCCATCAACACAGCGGCGCCCAGCGCCATCTCCAGCAAACTCAAGCGTGCCTTGGTGATGGTGTAGTCGGCGGCCTTCTGGTGGGCTGCCAGTGAAATGCGCGCGGCAAAGGCGTCGGGCACGCTGGATCGGTTCTGGGCCACATGGCGAATCTGGCGTGAAGTCAGCCAGAATTTGAGCAGCAGACCGGCACAAATCGCAGCGGCAAAGGCGATGGTGAGGGCGCTGGAGGGCGAAAAAGCGTCGGAGATAGGCATGTGGGCGCGAGTTTAGGCCATCAGCGACAATGCCCGCCATGTCTGAAGCCAACAACCCCGTACCCCCCGTGCTTTCCAAATCGGACCAGAACCTGGTCTGGCTGGACTGCGAAATGACCGGCCTGGAGCCCGATACCGACCGACTGCTGGAAATCGCTGTGGTCGTGACAGGCCCCCAGCTGGAGCCACGCATCGAAGGCCCCGTGTTTGCCATTCATCAGGCAGACGAATTGCTGAACAAGATGGACGCCTGGAACAAGGGCACGCACGGCCGCAGCGGCCTGATCGACAAGGTGAAAGCCTCTGCTGTGACCGAGGCCGAGGCCGAGCAGCAGATACTGGAATTTCTGGCCCGTTACGTGCCCAAGGGCACCGCGCCCATGTGTGGCAACAGCATTGGACAGGATCGGCGCTTTCTGGTGCGCTACATGCCCAAGCTGGAGCGCTTCTTTCACTACCGCAACGTGGATGTGAGCACCCTGAAGGAGCTTGCCAAGCGCTGGAAGCCCGAGGCTTACAGCAGCTTCAAGAAGGCGCAAAAGCACACCGCCCTGGCCGATGTGCATGAAAGCATTGACGAGCTGGCGCACTATCGCAAGCACCTGCTGTCCGTTTGACGCTGGCTGGACGCCGCGTTGCCGTGGCGGATCACAAGCCACCTACAAGGCGGCTTGTGATGAACAGGGTGGGGGGGGGCTTGCGGGGAAACCCCTATTCATGCGATAATTGCGGGCTGCGCAGGAAACTGTACGCAGATTGTGCATCTCCCCTCACACACCGGGCTTGCCAGCCGGCTGTCTCAGACACGCAGGACTGGCGAACAACGCCCACCAGCATCCGCCCAGAGCGCATGCAGGTTTCGTTTGATGGTTGATGTTTTTTAACCATTGACGAAGCCATCGCGGGCTACGCTTGCGACCGTCTTCGTGAGAGAAAAATTCATGACCGACACCTCTTTGGTGCAGGGCGATTTCGCGCCTGCAGATACTTCTATTGCTGCCGTTATTGCCGAGCAGTCCACCCTTGACACTTCCATTGAATCCACCAGCGAGGCAGTCACTGCTGAGCCCAATGGTTTCATCGAGCTGGGCCTGGCCCCTGAACTGGTGCAGGCTGTGGCCGATCTGGGCTACACCCAGCCCACCAGCGTGCAGCTCAAGGCCATTCCCTTGGCAATGGGCAGCGATGCCTCCAAGTTCATCGACCTGATGGTTTCCAGCCAGACGGGTAGCGGCAAGACTGCCGCCTTCCTGCTGCCCGTGCTGCATACGCTGATCAACCAGCAAGCCGAAGCCGAAGCCGAAGAGCGCGCCGCCTTCGACCGCGCTGTGGCCGAAGCCGCTGCCCGTGGCGAACCCGCTCCCAAGCGCGCCAAGCGCAAGGACCCCACGAGCTCGCGCAACTTCAAGGCCGCCACCCCCGGCGCCCTGATCCTGTGCCCTACCCGTGAACTGGCACAGCAAGTCGCACACGACGCCATCGATCTGGTCAAGCATTGCCGTGGCCTGCGCGTGGCCAACGTGGTGGGTGGCATGCCTTACCAGTTGCAGATCGCCAAGCTGCAAAATGCAGACCTCGTGGTGGCCACCCCTGGCCGTCTGCTGGATCTGCAGCGCTCGATGCAGATCAAGCTCGACAAGGTGCAGTTTTTGGTTGTCGACGAAGCCGACCGCATGCTCGACCTGGGCTTCTCGGATGACCTGGCCGAGCTGAACCAGCTGACCGCCCAGCGCAAGCAGACCATGATGTTCAGCGCCACGTTTGCGCCCCGCATCCAACAGCTGGCCATGCGCGTGATGCATGACGGTGGTTCGTCGGTGCAGAAGGTCACCATCGATTCTCCGCAAGAGAAGCACGCCAACATCAAGCAGATGCTGTACTGGGCCGACAACGCCCAGCACAAGCGCAAGATGCTCGACCACTGGCTGCGTGATACCACAATCAACCAGGCCATCGTTTTTGCCAGCACCCAGGTGGAGTGCGACGGCCTGGCCAACGACCTGCAGCAGGAAGGCTTCTCGGCCGTTGCCCTGCACGGCGCCCTGAGCCAGGGTTTGCGCAACCGCCGTTTGATGGCGCTGCGCGCTGGCCAGGTGCAGATCCTGGTGGCCACCGATGTGGCGGCACGCGGTATTGACGTACCCACCATTACCCACGTGTTCAATTTCGGCCTGCCCATGAAGGCCGAGGACTACACCCACCGCATTGGCCGTACCGGCCGTGCGGGCCGCGATGGCCTGGCCATCACGTTTGCCGAGTTCCGCGATCGCCGCAAAATCTACGACATTGAGTCGTACAGCCGCCAGCAGTTCAAGGCCGAAGTGATTCCTGGCATGGAGCCCTCGCAGCGCGCGCCGCAGGCACCTCGCGGTGGCGATTTCGGTGGTGGTGGCCGTGGCGCCCCTGGCCGTTCGTATGACAACCGTGACAACCAGTCGCGCGGCCGCTTCGGTGGTCCCGCACGTGGCGGCAATGACCGTGGTGGCTTCGGCGGTGGTTTTGGCGGCGGCTTTGCTGGGCGTGACAACCGTGGCGCTCCTGCCGCCCGTGGTGAAGGCGGCGGTGGCGGCAGCTTTGCTGGCCGTGACGACCGTGGTGGTGACCGTGGTTTTGCGCCCCGCCGTGATGGCGAGTCGTTTGGCCGCAAGCCTGGGTTTGGCGACGCTGGCCGTGCTGGCTTTGCCCCCCGTGGCGATGCTGGCGCACCTCGCGGTGACTTCGCTCCCCGCAAGCCCGCTTTCTCCAAGCCGGCAGGTGCTGGTGGTGGCAAGCCTTTTGTGCCCCATGATGCCCGCAAACGCCCAGCGCGCCCTGCACGCTGAGTTGTCTGCAGAATTGCTGACGAGTTGAAGGGGGTTGGTTCCGAAAGGGGCCAGCCCTTTTTATCGTCAGGGGTGGCGGCTGTGGGGCCGCCGCGCACGCTCAGGTCAGCGCGCACGCCTGTGCATAGCCATAAAGGCGCTCGGGGGGCACCCGCGAAAGCAGGTGTTTGTCGTCTGCTGCGAGGCCGGTGATGGCATGGGCAGGGTCTGCGGTGTTGCGATGCAGGGTGGTGGTGACGCTGCGGCCCTGTGCGTCGGTG
Organism: Acidovorax defluvii; assembly: GCA_003268905.1. Taxonomy (GTDB): domain Bacteria; phylum Pseudomonadota; class Gammaproteobacteria; order Burkholderiales; family Burkholderiaceae_C; genus Acidovorax; species Acidovorax defluvii. The sequence goes on along the minus strand of QLTU01000008.1, from coordinate 31,788 downwards.
ACGGCGGCCACCAAAGGTGTGCGAGCTTCTGTGCCACGGCGCATTACCACGCCCAGCTCACCAGAGGCGAGTTTCACCAGGTTGCCCGGTGGGTAGATGCCCAGTACCTTGATGCTGGCGGACGACATCGCTCCCCCCTTGTCGTCCCGAAACATCTGGCGGGCGGACTCCTGGACATTCATGGGTGCGCGGATTGCCCGGGGGCTGATGCGTGCCATGAAAATATCGGCCATGCGCAGCATCTGGGCCAATTCATCGATTTGCGTCAAGCCCCTGGGGTAGCCGCTGCCATTACCCTGTTCATGGTGTTGGCGAATGGCCTCCAGCCATGCGGCGTCGGTGATGCCTGCCTTGGCGAGCAATGCGGCACTATCGATGGGATGTGTGCGCAGTTGGGTGCGTTGCCGGACCAGCACGGGATAGTCCTGGCTCGCCATCTGGCCCTGCAGGTCGGCAATGCTCGCATTCATGGTGAGGGCGGCCAAGGTGATGACGCGAATGCGTGCGGCGGTCCAGTCCATGCGCTGCGCCATGAGGATGCACAGCAGAGCGGTGTAGACGCTGTCGCTGTAGCCATACCGCAGGTGCCTGGCCTGGTCCTGGCGGACCGCCAGGAAGATGGCGATATCGGCATCCAGGTCGGCCAACGTGATCAGCTCCTGCGCCAGTTTTTCTATGTTGGCGGGGTATTCCGGCGCATGCGGCAACTCGTGCACCAGTGTTTCCAGGGTGTCGACGGTATCGGCCCAGCGCGTGTAAATACTTTTTACCGGCCCTGACTTGGGGACATAAAGGGCTTCTACTGCCCGCTTTTCCTCCAGGTCGACGTAGATGCCACGCTCAAGCAAGGCCTGCATCTGGGCCTCGCTGCTGACGATGTGCCCCCGTGCGAGAAGCAGGGCGCAATCGTGGTTGCGAACGTTCCACGGCAGCGCAACATCCATCTGGATCTCGGACTCCACCAGTTTCAATAGTTGCATGGCCAAACCTTGGTTGATCGCATTGTTTGGGTCGTGAATCCTTTGCGGGGGTGGGGCGCCTCTGGACGATTGTTGCAGAGTGACCGACGATTGAACATACCGGTGAGTCAGCCTGGCTCAGAGGTGCGTCCGATTTCGGGCCAGCGATGGTGCAAGTAGAACCAGGCCAGCATGCCGATACCCATCATCAACAGCGATGCCACCGCCAGCCACAACGTGGAGTGCATCACGAGCGGCGCCACCACACCGGCCACAACCCCGTTGGCGGTGGACCCCACAAACGCCTGCAAAGACGATGCCATGCCGCGCCGTTGCGGGTAGAGGTCCAGTACCAGCAAGGTCACCACCGGCACCATCAACGCCCAGCCAAACGCAAACACGGCGATGGGAAAGAGCGCCCAGCTTGCGTGTGCAGTGAAAACAGCACTCGCGATCACGTTGACAACCGCAACAACGCACATGATGACAAAGCCATGCTGAATCTGCCGCTTGGGCGCAACCCGTCCCGCCAACCGGCCGCTCAGCCATGCTCCACCCATGATGCCGCAGATGGTCAGGCTAAAGAACCAGAAAAACTGCGTGGGTGCGAGCCCCAGGTGGTCGCTCAGAAAGGCAGGGGCTGACAGCACATACAGGAACATGCCATTGAACGGCACCCCGCTGGCGAGGGCCAGCAGCAGGAAGCGCGGGCTGGAGCCGAGTTGCCAATAGCCCCGCATCAGGTGCGGAACATTGAAGGGCTGGCGGTGGTCCGCATGCAGGGTTTCGGGCAGGAACCGCAGGTTGGCGATCCAGAGCGCAACCCCCACCAGGGTCAGGAACCAGAAAATGCTGTGCCAGCCCAGATGCACAAACAGCCAGCCACCCACGACGGGGGCAATGGCCGGCGCGACACCAAAGTAGATGGTGACCTGGCTCATGACCCTCTGTGCCTGGGCGGGTGGGAACATGTCGCGGATCACCGCACGAGACACCACAATGCCAGCGCCGGTTGACAGGCCTTGTAAGGCGCGAAAAAGCACCAGTTGTTCAATGCTCTGCGAGAGCGCACACCCGGCCGATGCAATGGTGAACATTGCAATGCCGGCCAACACCACGGGTCTGCGGCCAAAGCTGTCTGCCAGCGCGCCATGAAAGAGATTCATGAAGGCAAAGCCGAACAGATACGCAGAGAGCGTCTGCTGCATCTGCACCGGCGTGGCGCCCAAGGCCGAGGCAATGCCCGAGAACGCCGGAAGGTACGTGTCGATCGAAAAAGGCCCCAGCATGCCCAGCAAGGCCAGCAGCACCGCCAGTGCCCAGCGGGGTGCACGCCATAGCAGGTGGGCTTGTGGATTCATGAAGGACTTTGGATGTGCAGGATGAATGGAAGTTACCCGCATCAGCGGGAGTGACGATTGCGTTGTCCGGCGCACGGGTCGGATCCATTATCGGCGAGCGCTTTGATCCGGGCTTTGGGCGCAGCTCTGAGCGTTGTGTGCTGCGCCTCGCGCCTCGTATGTGGGAGCGGCCGGGCAGGCAGGCGCCGTAAATGAAAAAACCCCGCCATCTTGAAGACAGCGGGGTTTTGCAGTTTGGTGGGTCCTGAGTGACTCGAACACTCGACCTACGGATTAAGAGTCGGAGTAAATATATATTTGGCCGTGTTGATTGATGCTGATAGAATCAATATAAATCAACAACTTACGGCTGATGTACTGGGTAAGAACACAGCATAAGTGTTGATTGATATTCCCCAAAATAGGGGGTTTTTGGCTACATGGTGGCTACATGGATTGCCCGTGTAGCCAAACCGACCGGAGCAATCAACATGGCACGACCGAAGAAAAGCGAAGCCCCCGACCTAGCCGACCGGGTGAACCTGACCGCCGGGGCTATCGAGCGCGTGACCTGCCCCGCTGGCAAGCAACAGGCATTCATGCGAGACAGCGAAGCGCCCGGCCTACGTGTGCGTGTAACCGCTGCTGGTGCGAAGTCTTTTGTCTATGAGGCCAAGCTAGACCGGCAAACCATCCGCCGCACCATCGGGGACGTGAAGTTGTGGAGCATTGAACAGGCCCGCACCGAAGCCCGCCGCCTTGCCGTGGTGTTGGATAACGGGCAAGACCCCCGAGAGATAGAGCGCCAGCAACAGGCAGACAAAGCCGCAGCCAAGGCGACCGCAGCCGTTCAAGCTGTGACCGTGGGCGAGGTGTGGGCCGTGTACCTTGAGGCCCGCCGCCCGCACTGGGGAGCACGGCACTATGCCGACCATGTGAAGCTGGTTCAAGTCGGGGGCGAGGTTTCCAAACGTGGCACCCGTGGCCGTGGCGTGACTGTGGCCGGGCCGCTGCATCCGCTGATGGGGCTTGCGCTGCGTGACCTGACAGCGCCCGTTATCGAGGCATGGGCCGCACGCGAGGCACAGACCCGCCCAACGTCTGCCCGGCTGGCATGGCGCTGCCTGAAAGCCTTTCTAAGCTGGTGCGCAGAACAGCCGGAATATGCGCCAGCGATGCCCAGTGTGAACCCTGCCAAGACCAAGAAGGCCCGCGAGGCATTGGGCAAAGCCGGGGTAAAGCAGGATGCACTGCTGAAAGAGCAGCTACCCGCGTGGTTTGCCGCCGTGCAACAGATACAAAACCCTATCGCCGCCGCTTATCTGCAAGTGCTGGTGCTGACTGGCGCAAGGCCGGGCGAGGTGCTGGGGCTGCGCTGGGAGGACGTCAACACCAAGTGGAAAGGGTTGACCATCCGGGACAAGGTGGAAGGCGAGCGCGTGATACCCCTGACGCCCTATGTGTCGCACCTGCTGCACTCCCTGCCGCGCCGTAATCAATGGGTGTTCCCCAGCACAGCACGGGGCAAGGACACCGAAGGGCAGACCCTGAGCATCCCGAGAGCCCCGCACACCGCCGCCTGTGCTGTGGCCGGTATCGAGGGCCTTACCCTGCATGGCCTGCGCCGTTCGTTTAAGAGCCTCACGGAGTGGCTCGAAATTCCCGCTGGTGTGGTGGCTCAAATCATGGGCCACAAGCCCAGCGCAACCGCTGAAAAGCATTACACCGTGCGCCCGCTTGACCTGCTGCGCGTACACCATGAGCGCATAGAGGCGTGGATTTTGGAGCAGGCCGGGATTGTGTTTGATGCCAAGGCCGCGCCCGGTGCGCTGCGCGTGGTAGCCGCCGCGTAAAACAGTTTTGCCCCAGCTAGGCAGGGCCGCAATCCTGCCGAAAAGTCGGACACCTTCACCGACCTGCTGGGGCTCCTTATGAGGGCCGCACTTGAAGGGGTGCCACATTGCCAAAATTCAATGAAGCCCAGGGCGCATGGGAGCCCGAGGAACACGAGATTGATAGAGCCGCCGAACAGGCTTCGCTACTGAGGGCTTTTGGCAAAGCGCCAGCCCAGCCTGCGCCGCAGCCTAACCCGATACTTTTTCATCCCGACTTGGTAGATAGGGAGTTTGGGAGCCATCTGATAGCAGTTTCAAAACTGACCGACTGGGCTGCAAAACGAGGGCTGGAGGTTGACACGCAGCCGCCAATTGGGGGCTTTCAGTTTGTTCAGGTGGAAGCGTTCTTGTGCGCCATAGAGCGTGCAGCGAGAGAGAGCACGCGCGACGAGCAGCAAGCCGCCGCAATCATTCAAGCAACGCCGCACCTAGCACACGACCGCGCCGCCGAAGTTGCCCCACGCTGGCTTGTGGGGGCTGATGCCCATATGCAATGGCGCCGCTTGCTAGAACGGGCCGTAGAGGCCGGGGAGCTTGTATTGCTGCACTTCGGCTCAAAGCTGCCCATTGAAGCCCCCACAGAGCCACAGACAGCGCCAGAAGTGAAAGAGAAACCCCAAGACCGCCGCGCCCGATGGCTTGTCATGTTTGAGGCCGAGGAAAAGCGAGGCAAGCGAGGGGCGTTGACGCGACTCGCAAAAAGCGAAGGGGTTGACCGCTCCAATATGGGAAAGGACATCGACAAGGCACGGGCAGAACGCGACACACAAAGGCGGGCCGGTGGGTGGACTGCGCAACTGGTGCAAGACGGCAAACGAAAACCCTGATTTACCCGGAACATACCCGAACTGACACCCGATTCACCTATGAAAGCGAGTCGCTTAACTTACCCGGTTTGACGGGGTTACGTACCCCAATTTTGCAATTCACCCCACGACACAAATCAACGTGTCGGAAAGGTGAAAAATGCAGACAGCAACCGAACACAGCGCAGACACCCGCCGCGCTGTATCTGAGCCCCAACAGTTCCCGCCGCTGGAACTTGAGAGCCGCCCCCGTGTACCGACCGAACAGGCCGCGCATTACCTGAACCGCCGCCCGCAAACCCTGCGCGCATGGGCCTGTCTGGAGAATGGCCCACTGCGCCCGCATCGCGTTATGGGCCGTCTGGCCTGGAGCGTGGCAGAGATTCGCACCGTGCTGGGGGTGGCGCAATGATGGCCCCCGTTTACCAACACCCGGACGGCCACGAAATCACGGTGGGCGATGGCCTGCTGACCGCCTACACCAGCGAAGGCACCGCCGTTTCATTGCCAATAGGCCCCGATGGCCTGGCCGCTTTGGGTGCCGCACTGATTGAGCGCGCTGAGGCAGCAAGAAACCCCGAACTGCAATACGAGCGCGCCGGGTATGTTTTGGGCTGCGACCTTTTGGATGAACTTGTCGCACTGTTTGGCCATCCCCAGGCCAAAGCATTGCGCGCCGTGCACAACAAGCTGAATGCACTTTCCAAACTGGAACACTTCGACAGCGCCGCCGGTGGCTTTGCTGCTGCCATCGTCAACACGCTCGAGGTGGGTGTTTTTCACCTGCCGCAGTTCGAGGGGGATTGCCCATGAGCGCCGCTATCAATCGCCTGATGCTGGCGCTGTGGTGCGCTGCCCCGTCACGCTGGTTTCGCAAGGGGGGCCGCCCATGACAGCCCCAAAAGGAAAGGCCCCCGCACCGACCAAGACGCAAGGGGCCCACGGTGAACAACTTTCGTTTCTGCCGCCCCCGCCATTTTGCCCCACATGGCCCAAGCGCGGAACCCTGGCAGATAAGGCACTTGGGATGCTGATGAATGGCCGCCTGATTGACCATCCCGACTTCCAAGACGTTACCCAATCCTGGCGACTGGGTGCCGTGATTTTCACGCTGCGCGCCTTGGGCTGGCCGGTGGAAACCATCGAGGTTCCAAGCCCCACGGAACACAGCCCCGACCGCGTGATTGCCTTGTACCGCCTTGACGGGAAATTCACCGCGCAAGCCCTGGCGATGAATGGGGGTGCGGTATGAAAGCAATCGAAATCGTGTGCAGCAACTATGAGTGGTGGGGCCCCCGCTGGGGCAGTGCAATGCCCTATTCCTTTGATGCTTGCACCATCCCGGACGGGCACCAACTGCCGAACGCGCCCGTTTGCGTTTACGTGCTGACGCCCGACCCCCTGGAGGCCGCGCAATTGCTGCGCTTGCTGGCTGCGAAGCTGGAGAGGGAGCCCCAGCTATTGAAGCCGCTGAGCGAGCCGGGCAACACCCCAGGCAACCCCGCGCCAGTAGATGACGGGGGGTGCCCGTTTTGATGCACGACACCGCAAAAGCAATCGACGCATTGCACGCCATCCCGCCCGACCTGCCCCGCGATGAATGGGTGCGGGTGGGCATGGCTGCGCACGCTGCTGGCCTTGACTTCGACACCTTCGACGCCTGGAGCGCCGGGGCTGGAAATTACGACGCCGCCGCATCCCGCGATGTGTGGAAATCTATCAAGCCGGGCAAGGGTATTGGCCCTGGAACGCTGTACCGCGTAGGCGCAGAACATGGGTGGCGCATGGGCGAAGGCAAGCCCCAGCAACGCCAGCAACAAGCCCCCAGGAAGGCCGCAGAGCCCCAGCGCAAGCCCGCCCCAGGCATGAGCCCTGCCGAGGTGTGGGCACGCTGCGAAGCTGCAACCGCTGCACATGGCTACATCGTGGCAAAGGCCGCCGCCGGGGTTCCATTGGGTGCCCTGCGCGTGGTGCCTGCTGGTGACGCCCTGCGCATTGCCGGGCAGGGCATGGCCGGGGCTTTGGTGGTGCCTGCCTATGGCCCGCAAGGGCTGCAAAGCCTGCAACTGATACCGCCGCCCGGTGCTGGCAAAAAGCTGAACCTGCCCGGCGCACCGATGGCCGGGGCGAGCTTCACCGTGGGCGATGTGGTGCCGGGTGCGCCGCTGTATCTGTGCGAGGGTATCGGGCAAGCATGGGCCTGCTGGCAAGCAACGGGCAATGCTGCCGTGGTGTGCTTTGGCTGGGGTAGTGTGGGCAAGGTGGCCGAAGCCCTGCGCCAGCGTGACGCCGCCGCCCGGCTGATTCTCTGCCCCGACGCGGGCAAGGAGGAAAGCGCCGCAGAGATTGCCCAGGCGCTGCAATGCGAAGTGGCCTACATGCCCCAGGGTGAGGCGCAGAACTTCGACGCGAACGACCTTGCCCAGCGTGACGGGCACGATGTATTGGCCGGGTTGCTGGAGGCTGCGACAGAGCCGCCCAAGCCTGAGCCCCGTTACAAGCTGCTGGGGGCTGATGAACTGCGCAACCTGCCCCCGCTGGCGTGGCGTGTGCGTGGGGTGCTGCCTGCCGTGGGGCTTGCTGCACTGTATGGCCCGAGCGCATCCGGTAAATCATTCCTGGCCTTTGACATGGCCGCATCCATTGCCGAGGGCAGCCACTGGTTTGACTGCCGCGTAGAGGCCGCGCCCGTGGTGTATGCCGCGCTGGAGGGTGAAGCCGGGTTCAAGCTGCGTGCCCAGGCATGGGAGACAAGCCGGGGCCGGGCCCTGCCCGATAGCCTGCGCATGATGCTGCAACCGTTCAAGCTGACCGATGGGCAGGACGTGCTAGACCTTGCCGCCGTGGTGCCTGCTGGTGCTGTGGTGGTGGTGGACACCTTGAACCGCGCCGCACCCACTGCCGACGAAAACAGTTCACGCGACATGGGCGAGATTCTGGAGGCTGCAAAGACCCTGCAAACCCTGACCCGTGGGCTGGTGGTGCTGGTGCACCACACGGGCAAGAATGCCGCCGCCGGGCTGCGTGGGCACAGTTCGCTATTCGCCGCGATGGATGCCGCTATCGAGGTTTCACGCGAAGGCGACCGCCGGGAATGGAAGGTCGCGAAATCCAAGGATGGCATTGATGGCGAGTCCTGCCCGTTCAAGCTGGCCGTGGAGGTGCTGGGCACTGAACCGACCGGGGAGGCAATTACAAGCTGCGTGGTGGTGCGTGATACCGCCGTGGAGGATGTGCGCGCCGTGAAGCTGCCCCAGGGTGGAAATCAGCGGGTGATTCTTGATGCGCTGCGCCCGATGTTCAAGGATGGCACCACGGGCAAGCCTGGAGCCCCGCCGCTGCGCCCCTGCATTGAACTGGAGGCCGCTGTATCTGCTGGCGCTGCAAAGCTGACATGCCAGACCGACCGCCGCGCAACACGCACCAGAGAGGCAATCACTGGACTGGTGGCCCGTGGGGTTGTTGGCTGCAATGAGGGGTGGCTATGGCTGGCGTGATGAATAACCGAAATTCACCGTTCCGTCTGTTTTCGGTGAAATCCGTAACCGAAATTCACCGCCCCCTATATATAGGGGGTGAAAGTTCGGTGATTTTTTCGGTGGGGAGGTTTGGCAATGAATGCTGACCTTTTCGGCCTGGAACAACAGACACCCCGAACCAACCGCCGCCCCGAAGCTGCCGCCCTGGTGGAAGTATTGAAAGCACTGAGAACGCATCCCGCCGTGGCGTGGTGTGAGCGCATGAATAGCGGGGCCGCCAAGGTGGAAGGCCGCTTTATCCGCTTTGGGTTCAAGGGCTGCCCCGATGTGCTGGGGCAATTGAAGGATGGCCGCTTGCTGGGTGTGGAAGTGAAAGCCCAGGCCGGACGCCTGCGCCCCGAGCAAGCCCTATTCCTGGAGCGCATCCGCTGCGCTGGTGGCGTGGCCTTTGTGGCGCGTGACTGCCGCGATGTGCGCGAACAACTGAACAACTGAAAAAGCACAAAAGGAACACCGATGGCGACAAGAAGAAAACCGCCCGCCGCTGCATGGAAGCCGGGCCAGTCTGGAAACCCAAAGGGCCGCCCGGCTGGGACGGGTGAAGTGGCAAAGCTGCGAGCCGCTATTGCAGACCGCGTGCCCGAACTACTGGCCGCGATGATGGCCCGCGCCCTTGATGGCGATGTGGGAGCCGCCCGCCTGCTGCTGGAGCGTGCCATAGCCCCATTGAAGGCCGCTGAACAGTCTCAAGCCCTGAGCCTGCCCGATGGCACCCTAACCGACCAAGGCCGCGCCGTGCTGGCATCCGTGGCTGCTGGCGAGCTTGCACCCGGACAAGGGGCCGCGCTGCTGGGTGCTATTGGTACGCTAGCCCGAGTGGCTGAGATTGACGAACTGGCGCGCCGTATCGAGGTGCTGGAGGAAAAGAATGCAAAGCCTTGAAAAGAGAATTGCCGAACTGGAAAAGGGTGCTTCGATGGATGAAGGGCCGCTAACCATTGTCATTCGGCCCCTGACGCCTGGAAACGTTGATGAAGAACTACAGGAACTGCATGACCAGAATGGAAGCCAGCGATGGACGCGCCAGCCTGGAGAGACTGAGCAAGAGCTAATAGACCGGGCATCCCGCGAGGTGACGCGCAACAGGCCGGGCTGTGCTTTGCTGATGGCTGGCAAGTGAGCCTGACCGCACCCCCCACCGAACAGACCCAGCCTTACCCGCTGGGTTTTTTCTTGCCTGGTGCTGGGGCTCGATTCCCGAAATCGTCTTACATCCGCCCTTACATCGTAAGAGTGAAAGACCAAAACAAAAAACCCTGCTACCGATGTGATAGCAGGGTTTCGTGTGCCCATGCGGGCTAGTCTGGTGGGTCCTGAGTGACTCGAACACTCGACCTACGGATTAAGAGTCCGCTGCTCTACCAACTGAGCTAAGAACCCAAACTTTTTAATCTGTCAGCATTGCTGCTGAGCCTCGAATTATGCACCAAAAATTCTGGCGTTGGCAAGCTGGTACAAAAATTATTGCATGGCGTTGCGGCTGGCCAGCTCGACAAACAAGCCGCTGTGGTCCAGCTGGCCCAGTCCGTGTTCGACGCCATCTTTGTACAGCGCTTCAAAAAGCGCCGTGATGGGGGCATCAAAGCCGATTTCCTGGGCGGTGATCAGGGCGTTGTCGAGATCCTTGAGTTGAACCGTCATGCGGCCACGTGGAGCGAAGTCGCGGTCCACCATGCGCTGACCATGCAGTTGAAGAATCCGGCTGTCAGCAAAGCCGCCGCTGATGGCCTCTCGCACCTTGGCCATGTCGGCGCCGCCTTTGGCGGCAAAAAGCAGTGCCTCTGCCACCGCACCAATGGTGATGCCCACGATCATTTGATTGGCCAGCTTGGCCAGCTGGCCCGCGCCGTGGGGGCCGACATGGGTGGCGCGTCCAAAGATGGCAAAGATGGGCTGTGCGCGCGCAAACTCCTGCGGCCGGCCGCCTGCCATGATGGCCAGGGTGCCGTTTTCGGCGCCCACCGTGCCGCCGGAGACCGGCGCATCCAGGTGGGTCAGCCCCATTTCCTCCAGGCGAGTCGCGTGGTCGCGGGCTTCCCGGGGTTGTATCGAGGCCATGTCGATAAACAGGGCGCCTGCACGCATGGCTTGCGCCGTGCCCAGCCCGAAAAGCACCTGGTCCACCACCGAGCCGTTCTCCAGAAGGCTGATGACAAAGTCGGCATCGCGCACGGCGTCTGTGGGTGTGTTGTGCACCGTGGCGCCAGCGGACGCCAGTGGATCGGCCTTGGCGCGGGTGCGGTTCCAGGCGTGTACCTGGTGGCCTGCCGCGCACAGGCGTCGGGCCATGGGCAATCCCATCATTCCGATACCGAGGACGGCAACGCGAAGCGGCGGGGTGGTGGTCATGGGCGCATCCTTGGAAGCTGTTTTGTCTGCCGCCATCATGGGCTTTTTCACTGCCACTCCCTGTCAGCGAGCTTGCAGTGTGCTGAATATGCCGGGATGATGGCACGCACAAGGAGACGCACCATGAACTTCCCCCACCACGATCCGGCCTGGCTGGAGCGTATGTACAACAACCGGGCCTTAGTGCCGGACCACGTGGATTATCTGCAGCGCTGGGCCGACGCGTCTGCCCTGGCGCGCACCAGTGGGGCGTGCGCGCTGGACATTGCCTACGGCAGCGGCACTGGTGAGGCGCTCGACATCTTTGCGCCCCACGTGCCGGGCCGCTCGCCGGCCCCGGTGCTGGTTTTCATCCACGGGGGGTACTGGCGCGCACTCGACAAGTCTGAGCATTCCTTTCTGGCGCCTGCGTTCACACGCGAGGGAGTCTGCGTGGTGATGGTGAACTATGCGCTGTGCCCCGGCACGCCCCAGGCTCCCGTCACGGTGCCCCAGATCGTGCGCCAGGTCGAGAGGGCGCTGGGCTGGGTGTGGGGCAACATTGAGCGCCATGGAGGTGACCCTGGCCGCATCACGGTGGCAGGCCATTCCGCAGGTGGGCAACTGGCGGCCATGCTGCTGACCAGCGTGTGGCCGCTGCTGGGCGACGGATGGCCGGACGGGCTGGTGCGCAACGCGCTTTCGATCTCGGGGATTCACGACCTGGAGCCCATCATGCACACCCCATTTTTGCAGTCGGTGCTGCACCTGACCGCGCAGCATGTGCTGCAAGCCAGCCCGGCGAGGCTGCAGGCGCCCAGCCAGGGCATTGTGTACAGCGCGGTCGGTGGCGACGAAAGCGCCGAGTTCCTGCGGCAGGCCCGGCTGCTGCAGGACGCCTGGGGCTCACGCGCCGTGCCGCGCCACCAGGTGCTGGCCGGGCTGAACCATTTCAGTATTCTCGATGCGCTGGCACAGCCCGGGCATGACCTACACCACATGGCCCTGAACCTGCTGCGGGCCTGAACACGCGCCCGCAGCCCGATGGGTGGCCTACATCAGCAGGTGTTCGCCCGCGTTGTCGCCGCCCAGAATCACGTAGTTGACCTTGCACACGTCCATCAGCCGGGTGCCGCCCGCGTAGCTGATGGAGCTTTGCACGTCCTGTTCCATCTCGATGAGTGTGTCGGCAAGTTTGCCCTTGATGGGCTCGAGAATGCGCTTGCCTTCCACATGCTTGTATTCGCCCTTGTTGAAGTCGCTGGCCGAGCCGTAGTACTCCTTGAACAGTTCTCCATCCACTTCCACGGTCTTGCCGGGAGACTCTTCGTGGCCCGCAAACAGCGAGCCGATCATCACCATGCTGGCGCCAAAGCGGATGCTCTTGGCGATGTCGCCATGGCTGCGGATGCCGCCGTCGGCAATGATGGGCTTGGTGGCCACGCGCGCGCACCACTTGAGCGCACTGAGCTGCCAGCCGCCCGTGCCAAAGCCGGTTTTGAGTTTGGTGATGCACACCTTGCCTGGCCCCACGCCCACTTTGGTGGCGTCGGCGCCCCAGTTTTCCAGGTCGATGATGGCCTCGGGCGTGGCCACGTTGCCAGCAATCACAAAGGCCTTGGGCAGGTGCTGCTTGAGGTAAGCGATCATGGCTTTCACGCTGTCGGCATGGCCGTGGGCGATGTCGATGGTGATGTACTCGGGGCACAGGCCCTCGGCCACCAGCTGGTCCACGGTGGCGTAGTCGGGCGGTTTCACGCCCAGCGAGACCGAGGCATAGCAACCCTTGGCGTGCATGTCGCGCACGAACTGCAGGTTGTCCAGGTCAAAGCGGTGCATGACATAAAAGTAGCCGTTTTGCGCCATCCAGGTGCATATGCTTTCGTCCACCACCGTCTTCATGTTGGCGGGCACCACCGGGATGCGAAAGCTGCGCCCGCCCAGTTCTACGCTGGCGTCGCATTCCGAGCGGCTTTCCACGCGGCACTTGCGGGGCAGCAGCAAAACATTGTCGTAATCGAAGATTTCCATGAGATTCCAAGCTCCATCAAGGGACGCAGCCAAACAATTTTGACTGCGGTGGGCGCTTGGCCTGGCGACCGGTTGTGTGGGCGGGGCCGTGGTGGCCGCTCCGAACCCTGCTGAGCGCAGGCACAAAAAAACCGGACGTCAAGAAACTTGGGCCCGGTGATTGATTGTACCCGCGCGCGGCTTTGCCGGAATGCCCCTGCCTGCTGCCGGGCTGTGCCGGTCGTCGCAATGCGCCGCAGCCAGGGCGGGGCGCTGCGCCTCGGGCCCCATCCCACCGCCGCACACACGCCAGTGGGCCGGACGGGCGCCCTGGGCAATGCGCACAGGGTTTGTTCGCAAGTGGTAGAAGTGCTCTGTTTTGTATAGCTTCTAGCGCTTATTGCATAAGCGCTAGAGTCTGTTTTTGCTAATACTTTTATCGCAAGGTGACCGTGATCATTCGATCTGTCCAGCACGCATGATCGCACCCCGTTGGGGGCCGATGCCAGCGCCCAGGCCATTCGCAGGGGCCCTACTGGCCCTGCGGCTATACCCAGCGGCGGGGTGCTTTCTACAATGGCTGCATGTTTCCACAAGACCCGTTTTCGGGTGCATCAGAAGCCCTGGTGCCCCCACACGCCGGTGCTGCCTCGGCAGCATCGCCCCTTCTGGCCAATCTGAACGACGAGCAACTGGCCGCCGTCACCCTGCCTGCGGGCCACGCGCTCATCCTGGCTGGCGCCGGCTCGGGCAAGACGCGCGTGCTCACCACGCGTATCGCCTGGCTGCTGCAAAACGGCTATGCCACGCCCGGCGGCATTCTGGCCGTGACCTTTACCAACAAGGCCGCCAAGGAAATGGTGGCCCGCCTGTCAGCCATGCTGCCCGTCAGCGTGCGCGGCATGTGGATTGGCACTTTTCACGGCCTGTGCAACCGCCTTTTACGCGCGCACCACAAGGCGGCAGGCCTGGCGCAGTCGTTCCAGATCCTCGATACACAAGACCAGCTCTCGGCCATCAAGCGCCTGTGCAAGCAGCACAACGTGGACGACGAGCGTTTTCCGCCCAAGCAGCTGTCGTACTTCATTGCCAATTGCAAGGAAGAGGGCCTGCGCCCGGGCGATGTCGAAACGCATGACAGCGATGCGCGCAGAAAGGTCGAGATCTACCAGCTGTACGAAGAACAATGCCAGCGCGAAGGCGTGGTGGACTTCGGCGAGCTGATGCTGCGCAGCTACGAACTGCTGCGCGACAACGACCCGATCCGCGAGCACTACCAGCGCCGGTTTGCGCACATCCTGGTCGATGAGTTTCAGGACACCAACAAGCTGCAGTACGCCTGGCTCAAGCAGCTGGCGGGCAACGAGGTGGGCGGGCGTTTTGAAGCGCGCGGCAGCGTGATTGCCGTGGGCGACGACGACCAGAGCATCTATGCCTTTCGCGGTGCGCGCGTGGGCAACATGGCCGACTTTGTGCGCGAATTTGATGTGCAGCGCCAGATCAAGCTCGAGCAAAACTACCGCAGCTACAGCAACATTCTCGACTCGGCCAACGCCCTCATCAGCCACAACAGCCGCCGCCTGGGCAAAAACCTGCGCACCACGCAGGGCGCGGGCGAGCCGGTGCGCGTGTACGAGGCCAGCTCCGACCTGGCCGAGGCGCAGTGGATGGTGGATGAGATCAAGCAGCTGGTAAAGAGCGATGGTTTCGAGCGCAAGGAAATCTCCGTGCTTTACCGCAGCAATGCCCAAAGCCGCGTAATCGAATCGGCCCTGTTCAATGCCAGCGTGCCTTACCGTGTGTATGGCGGTCTGCGCTTTTTTGAACGCGCGGAAATCAAGCACGCACTGGCGTATCTGCGCCTCCTGGAGAACCCGCACGACGACACCAGCTTCAGTCGCGTGGTCAACTTTCCGCCGCGCGGCATTGGTGCGCGCAGCATCGAGGTGCTGCAAGACGCCGCCCGCGCCGCCGGTTGCTCGCTGCACGACGCGGTGAGCGCCGTGCCCGGCAAGGCGGGCGCTAACCTGGGCGCGTTCGTCGCCATGGTCGATGTGCTGCGCGAGCAGACCCAAGGCCTGAACCTGCGCGGCATCATCGAGCAGATGCTCGAATCCACGGGCTTGGTGGAGCACTTCCGCACGGAGAAGGAAGGCGCCGACCGCATCGAGAACTTGCAGGAACTGGTCAACGCTGCCGAGAGTTTTGTCACGCAGGAAGGATTTGGCCGCGACGCCGTAGCCCTGCCACTGGACGAGCATGGCACGCCGCTCACCCAGAGCGCCCAAAGCCCGGTCAGCCAGGGGCTGGACCCCAACGCGCCGCTGCTCGATGAGGCCCTGAAGTCGGCCATGCCCGGCATCGTGGACGCCGACACCGGCGAAACCCTCTCGCCCCTGGCCGCCTTCCTGACCCACGCCGCGCTCGAAGCGGGCGACAACCAGGCCCAGGCCGGGCAGGACGCCGTGCAACTGATGACCGTGCACGCCAGCAAAGGCCTGGAGTTTGATGGTGTGTTCATCGGCGGCCTCGAAGAGGGCCTGTTCCCCCATGAGAACTCGGCCAGCGACCGCGACGGCCTGGAGGAAGAACGCCGCCTGATGTACGTGGCCATCACCCGCGCGCGCAAGCGCCTGTACCTGAGCCACTCGCAAACACGCATGCTGCACGGCCAGACGCGCTACAACATCAAGAGCCGCTTTTTTGACGAGCTGCCAGAGGGTGCGCTTAAGTGGATCACGCCCAAGCAGCAGGGGTTTGGCTCATATGCTCCTAATTCAGGAGCGGATGGCGCTTATGGATCAAGCACTAGAGGTCAATTTGGCTTTAAATCCGAAACCTTTGCCAGCCCACCCGTGCCGGTGCAGAAGGCTGCGCCCTCGCACGGTTTGCGCGCAGGGCTCAACGTGTTTCACACCAAATTCGGCCAAGGCAAGGTACTGGCCATTGAAGGCACGGGCGACGACGCGCGCGCGCAGGTCAACTTTCCGCGCCATGGCACCAAGTGGCTGGCGCTGTCGGTGGCCAAGCTGACGGTGGTGGAATAAGCGCACCCGTCGCCCCGACGGATGCCCTCCCTGTCTGACGCCAACGATTCACCCAGTGAATCCCGGCGCCAGCGCGGCGCATCACTCGGTGCATCATGGCTGCAACCACGCGCTCGGCCAGAGCACCGTGACGACGATGGCGCTGCGCATGACCTATATGGCGCCACCCTCCTTGGCCGCGAGCATGCCGGTCGAGCGCGTGCTCGACACCATGCTGGGCGCGGTGCTGGGCATCGCGTTTGCCCTGGCTTTCTCCAGCGTGGACGACCGCATGCATCTGCATGCGCATCGCAGCAAGGGCGCGGCCGGTCGCTGAGTGGAAGGGGCCCCGATTTTCGGGCACTGCATTCATCGGAGTTGGCGGAGCGCCATCAAAGTGCCATGAAAACGTCACGGTGGTGTCGCAAAGGGTTCTTACGCTCCAGTGGTTTTGCAACCCACAACCCAAGGAACCCCGATGAACCACCGCGTGGATGCGCCCGAGCAGGCGATTGACTTCAATAACGAAAATTCCAACACCTCTGCCAACCCCACATTCGATGCCGTGCTGGGTGCACGTCTGTCGCGCCGTGGCCTGCTGCGTGGCAGCGTTGGCACGGTGGGCACCGCCGTGCTGGGCGGCTTGGGCGTCACCGCCTGCGGCGGCAGCGATGATCCCGTTGCAGAAGCCAAGGTGTTGGGCTTCGGCGCAGTGGCCAAGAGCCTTGCCGACACAGTGGTCGTGCCTGCTGGCTACACCGCCAGTGTTTTGTTTGCGCTGGGCGACCCTATGGCCGCTGGTGTGGCTGCCTACAAGAATGACGGTACCGACGGCGATTTCGACAAGCGTGCTGGTGACCACCACGACGGTATGGAATGGTTTGGTCTGGGTGCCGACGGCAAGCGCAACGACAGCGCCACCGAGCGCGGTCTGCTGGCCATCAACCACGAAGCCACCACCGACGAGAAGTTGTCCTCGTTCTTCCTGCACGCCAACGGCGGTACCTCCACGCTGCCCCGCCCCGCGTCGGAAGTGGACAAGGAAACCGCCATCCACGGCGTTGCCGTGATCGAAGTGGCCAAGAGCGCCGGCAAATGGGCTTATGTGCCTGGCTCTTCGCAGAACTTCCGCCTCACCGCCCTGAGCCCTATCGAGATTGCAGGCCCCGCCCGTGGCCACGCGCAACTCATCACCAAGTATTCGCCCACCGGCACCATGACCCGCGGCACGCTGAACAACTGCGGCACGGGCAAGACGCCCTGGGGCACGTTCCTGACCGGCGAAGAAAACTGGTTTGGCTATTTCACGCGCGGCGCTGCCGACGACGCCGCACGCGGCAACGACAAGAGCGTGACCTCGCTCAAGCGCTACGGCCGCAGCCAGGGCGCCGCATCGCGCCACGGCTGGGAAACCGGTGGTGCCGACGACAAGTACCAGCGCTGGAACAACAGCAAGACCGGTGCGTCGGCCAACGGCAGCGACGACTACCGCAACGAGATGAACGGCATGGGCTACATCGTCGAGATCGACGCCTATGACAAGACCCGCATGGCCAAAAAGCGCACCGCGCTGGGCCGCTTTGCACACGAAAGCGCTGCCTTTGGCAAGGCCGTGGTCGGCCAGCCGCTGAGCATTTACATGGGTGATGATTCGCGCGGCGAATACATCTACAAGTTTGTGTCCACCGCGCTGTGGAATGCCGCCGATGCCAATGCCGCCGACCGCATGGCCGTGGGCGACAAGTACCTGGACAGCGGCAAGCTGTATGTGGCCAAGTTCAATGCCGATGGCACGGGCACCTGGGTCGAGCTGGCGCTGGCCAACACCGCCATCAGCGGCTACGCCACCTACAAGTTTGCCGATGCCGCTGACATCGCCATCAACACCCGCCTGGCTGCAGATGCCGTGGGTGCCACCAAGATGGACCGCCCCGAGTGGAACGCCGTGAACCCCGCCAACGGCGAGATCTACTTCACGCTGACCAACAACAGCAACCGCAGCATCGACCCCACCGGCAGCCAATACCTGCCCGATGCATCCAACCCCCGTGCCTACACCGACATGAAGGGCACCAGCAAGCAAAACGGCAACCCCAACGGCCACCTGGTGCGCCTGAAGGAAGGTGCTTCGGTCTCCAGCTTCAGCTGGGACGTGTACCTGTTTGGCGCCGAAGCCGGTGCCGACAAGTCGCTGGTCAACATCTCCGCACTGACCGCTGACCAGGACTTCTCCAGCCCTGACGGTCTGGTGTTCAGCAAGGCCACCGGCATCTGCTGGATTCAGACCGATGATGGCGCCTACACCGATGTTTCCAACTGCATGATGCTGGCCGCCGTGCCCGGCCAGGTGGGCGACGGCGGCAAGAAGACGCTGAGCTACACCAAGGCCGATGGCAGCAAGCTGGACATCGTGACGCCCGTGGGCAAGGCCGCCACGGAGAGCACGCTCAAGCGCTTCCTGGTGGGCCCCAAGGGCAGCGAAATCACCGGTCTGGCCGAAACGCCGGATGGCAAGGCCATCTTCGTGAACATCCAGCACCCGGGCGAAGGCACCGCCATGGCCAACGTGGGCGATGCCACCAAGTACCAGAGCCAGTGGCCGTCGAATGCCGGTTACGGCGCTGGCAAGCGTCCGCGCTCGGCCACCATCGTCATCACCAAGAACGACGGCGGCAAGATCGGTACCTGACCGACAGGCTCCTAGGCCCACCGGCCTGGGGTTGCCAGCTATCTGGCAGCCCTGGGCCGGTGGGCTTTTTGTTGGGTGCTTTCTTTCGCCGGGCCGTTTGCAGCTGTCGCCCGTGTGCGGCGATGCGGGTGACGGTGTGGTTGGTGGTGCAGGTTGGGTGAAAGTGCGGCGTCGTCAGGCCAGCCGCAAAAAAGGGGCGACGACGGGGCAGGGCACTGGGGCGCCCACGCAGTTGTGGGGTGGCCGTGTTTCAGCAGCGCGTGTGCGGTTTGCCCTGTGGCAGCGCCAACGTACCCTGCGGGCCGAATCAGGCAATCCATGCTCGCGCTGGCGAGCTGCGCCGCCGGGGCGGCGTTACGTCGTGCCGTCCGTCCCTGGTGCGGCGTCGGAAGGGCTTCCTTGCGATGCCTCTGGCTGGGGCTTTTCTGGGGGCTCGAAACAATCACGGAAGGTGAACACGAGCGAGGTGAAGAACATGGCCGCCATCATCATGGCTGCGCCCACCATGATGCCGCCCACGGCACCGGTGAGCCCGGTCACCGCCAGCAGGCCCGCTACCAGGCTGACCACCAGGCCGCCCACCAGGAAAACGCCCATCCAGGCAAGCCCATAAACCGTGAAAGCGCCAAAGTTGCGCAGGCAGGCCACGATGCTGAAAAACAGGCTTTTCACCGGCGGCACACCATGCCAGTGCACCAGGCCGGGTGCATGCCAGAAAAGCAGCGACAGGGGCAGGTACAACGCCATCGAAAGCCACATGGCCCCTTGGAACGCGGGCGTTTCTGCCATCTCGCGGGTGAGGGGGGCGCCGCCCAGGTACACCTGCGCGAACTGGCCCCCGTCGATCAGTGCCGACAGGCCCATCACGCCGAGAAACCCCACCGCATACAGCGCACCTAGCACCAGCATGTCGCGCAGGTGCTGCCGCCCGGTGCGAAAGGCCACCAGCAACACGGCGGGCGTGGGAAAGCGGCCTTGCACGGCCTCAGCGGCGGCCACCATCATGGCCAGTGTGGCCGAGGGCAGCAGGGCCAGCGCCACGGCCGGGCCCACCAGCGGGATCATGGTGGCCAGCGACATGGCCGCCATGGTCATGAAAAACAGGGCCGCCAGTGCCATGGGTTGCCGCCAGAACGCCCGAATGCCAAGCTTGACCCAGGCCAGGCCGGTGCGTGCGGGGACGATGTGGAGTTTCATGGACAGGTTTTGACAATCAGAAAAGAGCCCCGGGCCGTGGGTGGCGGGACGGTAGCGGCGAATTTAACCCAGCACCCTAAAAGACGCCGGGGTGAAGGGGATCAGGCGTGCACCGGCCGGGCAATGCGGCCTCGCAGAACGCGCTCGAAATGTGTGGGGTCGTGCGGGGTGAGCATGGACGCCTCGCGGGGCAGGTAAAAATCCCACAGCCGCGAAATCCAGAACCGCAGGGCACCCGCACGCAGCATGGCGGGCAGCAGCTCGCGCTCGGCGGCGGTCAAAGGGCGCTCGGCCTGGTAGGCGTTCAACATGCTGGCGGCGCGTGTGGCGTCGTGGGCGCCTTGGGCCAAGTCGATGCACCAGTCGTTCAGGCACACGGCCAGGTCAAACAGCCAGGTGTCCACGCCCGCGAAATAAAAGTCGAAGAAGCCGGTGAGTTCTTCGCGGTCAAACATCACGTTGTCGCGGAACAGGTCGGCATGCACCGGCCCGCGTGGCAGCGCCGCATAGGCCGACGATGCGGCCACATGGTTCTGGTAGGCCAGCTCGGCGCGCAGCAACGCGGCCTGCTCCGGGCCAATGTGGGGCAACACCACGGGCACGGTTTCGTTCCACCAGGGCAGACCGCGCAAGTTGGGCTGGAGGCGGTCGTAATCGCGCCCCGCCAGGTGCATGCGCGCCAGCATGGTGCCCACGGCGGCGCAGTGCACGGGCTGCGGTGCCAGCTGGCTTTTGCCGCGCAGCTTGTTCACCACGGCAGCGGGCTTGCCGCATACGCTGTGCAGGATGTCACCGTTCTGGTCGGGCCTGGGGTCGGGCACCGGCATGCCGTGGTGGGCAAGGTGCTTCATCAGGTACAGATAGAACGGCAGCTGGGCGGCAGTGAGGCGCTCGAACAGCGTGAGCACAAACTCACCCTGGTCGCTGGTCAGGAAGTAATTGGTGTTCTCGATGCCCCCCTCGATGCCGCGCAGCGCCACCAGGTCACCCAGTTGCAAACGGCGCAGCAGTTCGCGCGCCTCATTCGTCGAGACTTCGGTAAAAACGGCCATCGCTCAAAAGAAAAACGGGTAAGACAAAAACAAGGGAATGGGCAGCCAGGGGCAGCGTCAGAACTTGATCACGTTCCAGACGCGCGGGGCGGTGTTGGTTTCGGCGCCGCTGCGGCTGCCGGCGCGGCTGCGGGCTCCGTCGGGCGACTGCACTTCATATTCGGGCATGTCGCCCGTCTTGGGCTGCACGGTGATGCTCTGGGTCTGGCCGCCCACACGCAGCTCGTCCACGCGGCTGCCCTCGTCTTCCACGCGAATGCGCTCGGTGCGCTGGTTGTTGCGGCCTTGCATCTGCTCTGGATTTGGGAGCTGCTCACGCTTGTCCGCATTGCCTTTCGGGGCAATTGGAGGGGTGGTCTGGGCCAGCAGGGGGCTGGCAGCCAGGCCCAGCAGCAAAAAGAGGTGAACGGCGCGCATGGCGCCATTGTAGGCGGCGCGTGCGGGCGGTATGGCGCATGGTTTTGTGCCCCAAACCGGGGGGCAGCACTTGCCATGCTGCGGTTGGCGCCAAGCCCTTCTATTTGGGGGCAGACGGCAGGCGGCCCGCCGCAGTGCCTTGAAAATCGATCAGGGGTGCTTGGGGCAGGTGCCCGCTTCGCACTGCACCGTGCGCTGGCCGATGAAGGTGCCGAAGTTCTTGCCCAGCTGCCCCATCTGCTCACACACGTTGCCCCGGGCGTCAAAGGCAAAGCCCTGTGCGCCAGTGGCGTTGAGCAGCTCCACCCGCGTCAGGGCCAACTTGGCAAATTGCTCGGGGTTGTGCCATTGTTCGGCGCAGATGTTGTGAAAGACAAAGGTGGAATACACCAGTTCGGTGATCACCGGCTTGTCCATTTGCAGCCGCATCACGCCGTTGTCCAGATGCACCGTCTTGAGCGCGTTGCCGCGCAGTGCTTTTTGCATTGGCACCGGGATGTTCTTGAACTCCGTGTTTGCCATCGCCAGCGTGCATACCGCACCGATCAACAACGCGAGCATTTTCTTCATGGGGATCACCTTAAAAATTGAGCAATGTTCCAGCCCAGGGTGCAGGGGCATCGCACCATCTGCTGGGTGGCGCCCTGACGGCGCCAGTCAACGCAGGGGCCCAAGGCAGGCACGGGCTGGAAAAACACGTATTTTGCCGCTTTCCGGGCGCAGTAACCAAGAGCGGGCATCCCAGGCCGCGCGGGGATGAGCGAGTGTGCACAATCGCCGCATGAGCGACAAAAAGACCCTGCTGCTGGTGGACGGCTCCAGCTACCTCTACCGCGCCTTCTTCGCGGGCGGTGAAACCATGAGCACCACCCTGCCCGACGGCACGGTGCAAAAGACCGGTGCCATCCGCATCATGATCAACATGGTGCAGAAGCTCCTGAAGGACCACCCCTGCACCTACGCGGCCTGCGTGTTCGACGCCAAGGGCCCCACCTTCCGTGATGCGCTCTACCCCGAATACAAGGCGCAGCGCAGCCCCATGCCCGACGACCTGCGCAGCCAGATCGCGCCCATCCACGAGGTGGTGCGCCTCATGGGCTGGCCGGTGCTCGACGTGCCGGGCGTGGAGGCCGACGACGTGATCGGCACCCTGGCCGTGGCGGCAGCGCGCCAGGGCATTGACGTGGTAATCTCCAGCGGCGACAAGGACCTGGCCCAGCTGGTGAACGAACACATCACCATCATCGACACCATGAGCGGCAAAGTGCGCGACCTGGCCGGGGTGGAGGCCGAATTCGGCGTGCCCGCCCGCCTGATGCTGGACTACCAGATGCTGGTCGGCGACACGGTGGACAACGTGCCCGGCGTGCACAAGGTGGGCCCCAAAACTGCCGTGAAACTGCTGCAGGAATACGGCTCGGTGGACGCCCTGGTGGCGCGGGCCGGCGAGATCAAGGGCGCCGTGGGCGAGAACCTGCGCAAGGCGATGGACTGGCTGCCCACCAGCCGCCAGCTGCTCACCATCAAGACCGACTGCGACCTGAACGGCTGGGTGCCCGGCATGCCCGCGCTGGACGCCATCCGCATCGGCCCGCCGCAGACCGCGCCGCTCATGGCCTTCTGCGACACCTATGGCTTCAAAGGCCTGGCGCGCACGCTGGCCGGCGCCGCCCCGGCCGCCGCGCCCGCGCCCACCGTGGCCATGCCCGGCCAGAGCGGCGACCTGTTCGCCGACCATTCCGCCAGCCCCGTGGCCGAGGCCGCGCAGCACCGCCCGGTGGTGTACGACACCATCTTCAACTGGACCGACTTCGACCACTGGCTGCAGCGCCTGATGAAGGCCGAGCTGGTGGCGCTGGACACCGAAACCACCTCGCTCGACGAGATGCGCGCCGAAATCGTCGGCATCAGTTTCAGCGTGCAGCCGGGCGAGGCCGCCTACATCCCGCTGGCCCACGCTGGGCCGGACGCCCCCGCGCAGCTGTCGCGCGATGAAGTGCTGGCACGACTCAAACCCTGGCTGGAAGATGGCAAACGCCACAAGCTGGGCCAGCACGTCAAATACGACCGCCATGTGTTCGCCAACCATGGCATCGAAGTGCAGGGCTATGTGCACGACACCATGCTGCAAAGCTACGTGCTCGAAGTGCACAAGCCCCACGGCCTGTCCAGCCTGGCCGAGCGCCACACGGGCCGCACAGGCATCAGCTACGAAGACCTGTGCGGCAAGGGCGCGCACCAGATCCCGTTCGCCCAAGTGCCGGTGGACAAGGCAGCCGCCTATTCGTGCGAAGACTCGGACCAGACGCTGGACGTGCACCTGGCGCTGTGGCCGCTGCTGCAGGCCGACGAGAAACTGCGCTTCATCTACGAGCTGGAGATGCAGAGCAGCGAGGCGCTCTACCGCATCGAGCGCAACGGCGTGCTCATCGACGCGCCCACGCTCGCGCAGCAAAGCCATGAGCTGGGCCAGCGCATCCTTCAGCTGGAAACCGAGGCGTATGAGATCGCCGGCCAGCCCTTCAACCTCAGCAGCCCCAAGCAGCTCGGCGAAATCTTCTTCGACAAGCTGGGCATGCCCGTGGTCAAAAAAACCGCCACCGGCGCGCGCAGCACCGACGAAGAAGTGCTGGAAAAGCTGGCCGAAGACTACCCCCTGCCCGCCAAGCTGCTGGAGCACCGCAGCCTGGTCAAACTCAAAGGCACCTACACCGACAAGCTGGCCCAACTGGCCCACCCGCGCACCGGCCGCGTGCACACGCACTACGCGCAGGCTGTGGCCGTCACGGGCCGCCTGTCGAGCAACGACCCGAACCTGCAGAACATCCCCATCCGCACCGCCGAGGGCCGGCGCGTGCGCGAGGCCTTCGTGGCGCCGCCCGGCTGCGTGATTGCCAGCGCCGACTACTCGCAAATCGAGCTGCGCATCATGGCCCACCTGAGCGGCGACCACTCGCTGCTGCACGCCTTCCACGCCGGGTTGGACGTGCACCGCGCCACTGCCGCTGAAGTGTTTGGGGTGGAGGTCGAACAGGTCACCAGCGAGCAACGCCGCTACGCCAAGGTCATCAACTTTGGCCTCATCTACGGAATGAGCAGCTTTGGCCTGGCCAAGAACCTCGGCATCGAAACCAAGGCCGCCGCCGCCTACATCGACAAATACTTCCAGCGCTACCCCGGCGTGAAGCAGTACATGGACGACACCAAGGCCGCCGCCAAATCCATGGGCTATGTCGAAACCGTGTTTGGCCGACGCCTCTACCTGCCCGAAATCAACTCCCCCAACGGCCCCCGCCGCGCTGGAGCCGAGCGCGCCGCCATCAACGCACCCATGCAAGGCACGGCGGCGGACTTGATCAAGCTGGCCATGGTGGCCGTGCAAAAGGAGCTGGACGCCCACAAGCCGGACATCCAAATGATCATGCAGGTGCACGACGAACTGGTGTTTGAGCTGCCCGAGAGCGAGGTGGACTGGCTCAAGACCCATATCCCGCGCTTGATGGCGGAAGTGGCGGCGCTGAAGGTGCCGCTATTGGCGGAAGTGGGGGTGGGGGTTAATTGGGATAAGGCGCATTGAAGTGGGAGCCCTACCGTGAGGGAGTGTTCAGTTTTTCTCGACTCTTGCGCCTGTCATGTAAACACTGATAGCTATCATTTTCTCGTGCTTAGCGTGACGCAAAGTCCGTGAATGCGTATGAACAACTACGTGAGGGTGTAGGTCTATGAACCTAAGTCAGGTTTCACCGCTGAAGATGTTCAGCCAGCCGCTGCAGTATCTAGTGCCGATCTTCCAGCGCGGCTATGTATGGTCGATTGACAAGAAGCAGGTAACTACGCTCTGGTCGGATATCGCGGATCGGGCTGAGCAAGTCGCCAGGTATCACGAATTGCTTGAACAAGCTAAAAAGAACGGCTCAGCCCACATGGTGTCTAAGCCTCGACGCCACTTTCTGGGGACCGTCATTGTCACGGAGCACCAAAGCGGCGAGGCCGGTGCTCCTTACACCTCGGAGGTGATCGACGGGCAGCAGCGCCTCACCACAACGCAGTTGCTAGCCCTGGCCTTTCGGCATGCCATTGTCGGATCTGATGATCCCTTCGAGCGGCGCCGCCTCGACGTCTACACGCACAACGGGGAGGCTTATCGGCTCAAGCACCACAGCTACAAGCTCTGGCCCACCAACGCCGGGCACAAGGAAATGGAGTCCATTGCCGGTGCCAGCAGCTTCGAACAGGTCTGCGAGCAATTTCCGGTCAGAACCGTTGGTAAAGGCAAAGCCAAGAAGCTAATTCAGCGCCCCCTAATGGTCGAGGCTTACCTCTACTTCTACGGGGTAATCTCGATTTACCTGCGTGGCCAGGATCCCAGCGAGAAGCTCGACGACGGAGACGATCCGTTTGCCGATTTGAACGAGTTGATTGGCATCGAGACCGATGACACTTGGGCGACACGGTGGACCCACAGCATCCGGACGGAGAACGCGCCGGTTGTCCCATTCGCCGATCTGCCTATCCAGGCGACTCGCATCCAACTGCTGCTGACGACGTTACTGGATTATCTACAGCTAGTTGAACTCAAACTCGGCCCGGAGGATGACGCCCAAATCATTTTCCAATCGCTCAACGGCTTGGGCGAGAGCCTTACGCCGGCAGATCTTGTGCGCAATTTTGTGTTCATGGAGGCGGCACGTAGCAATGAGGACGCGATGAGTCTGTACGCGAACCATTGGAAGGACTTTGACGAGGCGCCTCCTGAGAAGGGGGCGCCCAGCAAGAGCTTGCTCTTTTGGAAGATCGACGAGCGCCAGGGTCGACTCAAGAACACTCGCCTAGACACACTGCTCTACCACTACGTGTCGATGCGTAGCATGGACGAGGTCAAGCTCGATCACGTATTCGATTCCTTCAAGACATGGTGGGGAAATGGCGCACGCAATGTAGATAAGGAGCTTGGTCGGTTGAAGGATGCAGCGGCAGTCTTCCGTGCGCTGGTGGTGCCGGACCGGACAACCCGCTTCGGCCGGTTTGCTTACAACATGCGGGTGCTAGACACGTCAACGCTTACCCCAGTGGTGCTCTTCTTAGCCGAGCGCCACCGCATCGACTCCGGTGAGTTCCTGGACTGCCTGGAGATACTTGAGTCTTACGTCGTTCGCCGCGCCATCTGCAAAATGACCCAAGCGGCCTATAACCGGATATTTCCGGCAGTCCTCAAGAGCCTTGCTGGCTCGACTGCACCTTCGGCTGAAACGATTCGTCAGCATCTCCGCTCGTTGGCAGGCT
Organism: Acidovorax defluvii; assembly: GCA_003268905.1. Lineage (GTDB taxonomy): Bacteria > Pseudomonadota > Gammaproteobacteria > Burkholderiales > Burkholderiaceae_C > Acidovorax > Acidovorax defluvii. The sequence continues at coordinate 5,247 of QLTU01000008.1, read as the reverse complement.
CGACGCAGTGTTGGCCCGACGACACCGAGTTCGGTGAAGCATGGACGAAAGGTAGCACCTACAAGACACTCAAGACCGCACGAACGAGGATGGTGCTTGAATCGCTGGAACTAGGGTTGCGCAACAAGTTTCACCATGAGACGGACCAACTGGCGACAGTGTCCCTTCACGTGGAACACACGCTGCCCGTTGCTTGGCGCGGGCACTGGCCCTCTCCGGGCGACGAAAATGCGCAGTTGGTGCGTGACCAGTTACTGCACAACATCGGCAACTTGACGTTGCTGACAGAGTCGCTAAATCCTGCTTTGAGCAACTCCGTGTTTGAGGTGAAGCGGCCCGAGGTCACGAAAAGCCTCTTGGCCTTGAATTCCTACTTTCAGGAGCCTCGCTGGACGGCGCCGGGCGCCGCATGGGATGAGTCAGCGATCTTAGGACGCGCCGATACGCTATTCCAAATTGCCCGCAGGATTTGGCCATCCCCTTAGTCGAGAAGAACTGCGCGGTCCAAAAAGCCGTCGAAATTTGACTTTTCAGAATGTCCACTTAGCCACCGTCCATCATCGCTCGCCTGGAGCTCATATGTCCGAACCCACCCCCTACACCCCCCCCGCCATCTGGCAATGGAACAAGGAAAACGGCGGCCAGTTCGCCAGCATCAACCGGCCCATTGCCGGGGCCACGCACGACAAGGAACTGCCGGTGGGCAAGCACCCGCTGCAGCTGTATTCGCTGGGCACGCCCAATGGCGTGAAAGTCACTGTCATGCTCGAAGAGTTGCTGGCGCTGGGCCACAGCGGGGCGGAGTACGACGCGTGGCTGATTCGCATCAACGAGGGCGAGCAGTTTGGCAGCGGGTTCGTGTCGGTGAACCCCAATTCCAAGATCCCCGCGCTGCTGGACCGCACCGACCCGTCCAACCCGGTGCGGGTGTTTGAGTCCGGGGCCATCCTGATGTACCTGGCGGAGAAGTTTGGTAGCGCCTTTCTGCCCAAGGACGGCGCGGCGCGGGCCGAGTGCCTGTCGTGGCTGTTCTGGCAGATGGGCAGCGCGCCGTTTGTGGGCGGCGGGTTCGGACATTTTTATGCCTATGCGCCGGTCAAGATCGAGTACGCGATTGACCGCTATGCGATGGAGGCCAAGCGCCAGCTCGATGTGCTGAACCAGCGCCTGGCCGTGACCGAATATGTGGCGGGCGATGCGTACACGGTGGCGGATATCGCAATCTGGCCCTGGTATGGCTTGCTGGTGAAAGGGCAGGCCTACAACGCGGGCGAGTTTTTGCAGGTGCATGAATACAAGCATGTGGTGCGCTGGGCCGAACAGGTGGCCAAGCGCCCGGCGGTGCAGCGGGGGCGCAAGGTGAACCGCGTGCAGGGCGACCTGGCCAGCCAGTTGCGCGAACGGCATGACGCCAGTGACTTTGACACCAAGACGCAGGACAAGATCGAGGCCGCAGCGTCGGCTCCTTCCGCTTCTTCCACTTCTTAGCCCGCCCCCACTTCTTTGCAAGGCGCACCCATGATCACCCTCTACGACTGCGCCACGGCGCCCAGCCCCCGCCGCGCGCGCATCCTGCTGGCAGAAAAAGGCGTTGCCCACGACACCGTGCAGGTGGACCTGCGCAGTGGCGAGCAGCTGGGCGAGGCTTATCGGCGCATCAACCCGCAGTGCACGGTGCCCGCGCTGCGCACGGAAGACGGTTTGCTGCTGGCCGACAACGCGGCCATCACCGCGTATGTGGAGGCGCGTTACCCCCAGCCGGCATTGCTGGGCGAGACGCCCGCCGAAAAGGCCGAGATCGCCAGCTGGAACTGGCGCATGGAGTTCGAAGGCCTGCTGGCCATTGCCGAGGCGCTGCGCAACAGCGCGCCTGCCATGGCCAACCGGGCGCTGCCGGGCGCGGTGGACTACCCGCAAATCCCGGCCCTGGCCGAGCGGGGGCTGGTGCGGGTGGGGCAGTTCTTTCAGCTGCTCAACGAGCGCCTGGCGGGCCGCGACTTCATTGCCACCGACCGCTTCAGCGTGGCCGACATCACGGCGGTGGTGGCGGTGGACTTTGCGCGTGTGGTCAAACAAAAGCCGGGCGAGCAGCACCCGCACCTGCTGCGCTGGCGCACGGCCATGGCGGGCCGGCCGTCGATGGCTCTTTGATCTCCTCATGAGCTCTGCCAAAACGCTGCTGATCGTTTACCACTCGCTCACGGGTGGCACGCGGCAGATGGCCGAGGCGGCGCGCGCGGGTGCCGTGGCCGAGGCGGGCTGTGCGGTGCGCCTGCTGCACGCCGCGCAGGCGGGGCCCGCCGATGTGCTGGCGGCAGACGGCTATGTGTTTGCCACGCCCGAAAACCTGGCGGCGATGAGCGGGCAGCTGAAAGACTTTTTTGACCGCAGTTATTACGGGGTGCTCGACCAGGTCAATGGCCGCCCGTATGCCAGCCTGGTGTGCGCGGGCAGTGACGGCAGCAACGCGGCGCGGCAGATTGCACGCATCGCCACTGGCTGGCGCCTCAAGCCCGTGGCCGAGCCGCTGATCGTGTGCACCCACGCGCAGACGCCCGAGGCCATCCTGGCGCCCAAGCAGATTGGCAATGAAGACCTGGAGCGCTGCCGGGCGCTGGGCGAGGCACTGGCGGCGGGGCTGGTGCTGGGGGTGTTTTAGTTGCTATTGTATTAATAGCTGTTGGCGCTTATGTCGTAAGCGCTAGAGGCCTATTTGGCTTGAAGTCAGCATCCCTGAGTCCGAGATCAGCCCGCGCAACCCGATCAGCCCGCGCAACCCGATCAGCCAGATCAGCCAGATCAGCCAGATCAACCCGAGCGTCCGCGCACTTCCGCTGGCATGGATGGGGCACTGCCCCCACGGGAGCCGGGTGCGAAGTGCTAAGGGCATTCATCGCGGTGTCCCAGGGTTCCGGCGCAAGGTTCCGGCAGGGGGTCAGAGCACACATTTTGGGCCCGAATTCTTCGGGCCCAAAACGGTGATCTGACCCCCTGCCTGCGCTGCGCCTTCTGAAGGCCGCGTCGTGGCCAGATACTTTTTTGATAGCTGCTAGCGCTTATCCAGCAAGCGATAGAGGTCGATTTGACCTAAAATCCTCAGCGCCAGGCCGTGGCCACCAGCTGGCTGTAGTGCACGGCTTTGCGGCCCAGCAGTTGCTCGAACACCGCCGGGTTGCCCACGTTGTCGCTGCCCAGCATGGCCAGGGTTTCGCTGCACCAGGGCGATTGGGGCACGGCGTCGCCCAGGCGCGCGCTCAAGGTGGTCAGCGGCTGCGGCAGGCGCAGCACGGTGGCGGGGCTGTGGCCCAGTTGCTGGCGCAGGCTGGCGATGAAGGCGCCCATGGTCAGCGCCTCGGGGCCGGTGCAGTCGATGGTGCCGGTGTGCTCCAGCGCCGGGCCCAGCAATGCCACCACGGCGGCGGCCAGGTCGTGCACCGACACCGGCTGCACACGCGCTGTGAGCATAGGCCCGGGGAACAGCGCCACCGGCAGGCGCGCCAGGTTCATGAACAGGGCGCTGCTGTCGCCGCCTTTGCCATACACCACGCTGGGGCGCAGGATGGCGGGGCGCAATGTGCCTTGTGCCGCCAGCGTTTGCAGGTGCGCCTCGGCCGCCAGCTTGGTCTGGGCGTAGCGTGTGCTGCTGCCTTCAATGCCCAGTGCCGATATGTGCACCACGCGCTGTACGCCAGCCTGGGCGCAGGCGTCGAACAGGGCGATGGGCGTAGTGCGGTGCACGGCGTCGATGGGGCGCGCGCGCGTGTCGCGCAGCACGCCCACGGCGTTGACCACGGCGTCGATGCCTTGCAGGCGCGGCAGCCAGGCGGCGGCGGTGGTGTCGCGGGCGAAATCCATGGGCACCTGGCCGGGCAGCAGCGTGCGCTGGCGCGGCGAGACGCCGCCGTGCACGGTGTGGCCGGCGCGCTGCAGCGCCGCTTGCAGGGTGTGGCCAATGAAGCCGGTGGAGCCGGTGAGAAGGATGTGCATGGTGCTTTGCTCAAAAGCTGCGTGGAGTTGGACAATAGATCGGTTTGCAGTTTCGTGCCCGGTGGTGCCCTGTTTGCACCCGCGTGGTTTCAGGCCATCACAGCGCACGCATGGGCGGCCGGGTGGCACGCCCTAAACTGCGGTCTCGATTCTTTCCACCCTTGCCACACCAGGAGATGCGCCATGCTGCATGACGATGCCCGATCCGATGTCAACGCCTTGCTCCCCGGTCGCGCCACCGAGGCGGGTGCCACCCGGCGCACCGCCTTGCAGGTGGCCATGGGCCTGGGTTACGCGGCAGCGGCGGCGCCGCTGATGGCGCAAACGGCCATTGCCACCCCCGCCGACGGGCTGGATGCGGGCGAGGTCAGCTTCACCGTGGGCGGCTTCCAGGTGCCCGCCTACCGGGCGGCGCCTGCCGGCAAGACCGGCCTGCCGGTGGTGCTGGTCATCCAGGAAATCTTTGGCGTGCACGAATACATTGCCGACACCTGCCGGCGCTTTGCCAAGGCTGGCTATCTGGCCATTGCGCCCGAACTCTATGCGCGCCAGGGCGACCCGGCGATGTATGGCGAGATGGCCAAGCTCATGGCCGAGGTGGTCTCCAAGGTGCCCGACGCGCAGGTGATGGCCGACCTCGATGGTGCCGTGCAGTGGGCCGCAGCCCATGGCGGCGACCCGGCCCGCGTGGGCATCACGGGCTTTTGCTGGGGCGGCCGCATCACCTGGCTTTATGCCGCGCACGGCCCGGTCAAGGCGGGCGTGGCCTGGTATGGCCGCCTGGTGGGGCAGGCGAGCAACCTGACGCCCAAACACCCTGTGGAGTTGGCGCCCATCCTCAAGGCGCCCGTGCTGGGCCTTTATGGCGAAAAAGACACCGGCATCCCTCTTGACACGATTGATAAGATGAAAACTGCCCTGGGCCAGGGCACGGCCGCAGCCAAGGCGTCACAGTTCGTGGTGTACCCTGACGCGCCGCACGCCTTTCATGCCGACTACCGCGCCAGCTACCGCAAGGAAGCGGCTGAAGACGGCTGGAAACGCGCCCTGGCCTGGTTCAAGGCGCACGGCGTGGCCTGAAACGGCCGCACCCCACGCAAAAGCCGCCCCGGCCACCGCGGGGGCGGCTTCATTTTTTGGGGCCGTGTGCACCGCATTTTTATTAGGCGGATTCCAGAACGAAGTGCACCAAGCAATAGGTTGGGCCAAGAGTGCATAGGATGCTCTCTTGTTGACCGGCCAGTCGCAAAGGAAAGCACT
>QLTU01000007.1 GCA_003268905.1 Acidovorax defluvii | reverse complement strand
CAGGGGGGTGAGGCCCGCCAGCTCAAACTCGCTGACTTCGGGGGGCACGGCGGCGCAGCTCTGGTTCATGGCGTCGGCCAGATCGTGAGTGGCCAAATTCCACACAAACTCGCCGGTGGCCTCGATGTTGCGCAGCGTGTCCTTGGCGCCAATGCTGGCAAAGCCCACGATGGGCGGCACGTAGTTGAACGCGGTGAAGAAGCTGTAGGGCGCCAGGTTCAGCGCGCCCGTGGCGCTTTGGGTGGAGATCCAGCCGATGGGGCGGGGGCCCACGATGGCATTGAACGGATCGTGCGGCAGGCCGTGGCCCAGGCGGGGTTCGTAGGTGTGGATGTCAGCGGTCATGGGCAAAGGTGCGGTAGGGGGAAGCGGGGTTTCTCAATATTCTGGCGCCAGAGGCTCTGCATTTCATCGCCTGCCGGGCCGGTATTGCTGTTAATTAGATAGCTGATAGCGCTTTATCTGCAAGGGCTACAGGTCAAAAACGTTCAAAGTTTGACGCGACCAAGGGGCGGGCGGGCGGGTGGGGTCCGTGCCGTGCCGTGCCGTGCGCGCCCGTCCCCTCACCGCGCCGCCCCCAGAAACCGCCCCGGTGGCTGCCCCACCGATTTGCGCACCATGGCGCTGAAGGCGCTGGGACTGTAGCCCAGTTCGGCGGCAATCTGCCCCATGGGCATGCGGCCCGCAGCCAGCGACACGGCCTTGGCCAATATCACCTGCTGGCGCCACTGCGTGAAAGTGCTCGAGAGCTCGGTGCGAAACAGCCGCGCCACCGTGCGCGGGCTGGCGCCTGTGTCCTGTGCCCAGGCGCTCAGGGTTTCGTGGCGTGTGGGGTCGGCCAGCACCGCCTCGCACAGGTGGCGCAGGCGCTTGTCGTGCGGCAGGTCTACGCCCAGCTTTACGGCGGCGGCGCGGCGCAGCTCGCCCAGTACCAGGGCGTTGAGGTGGCGCTCGCGCGTGCGCTCGTCGGGGGTGGATGGTGGGGTGGAGGTGGGGCCGTCGTCGGGCGCGGTGGGCAGCTCGCGCACCAGGGCGCGCAGCAGGTCGGACACCTCCAGCACCCGGCACTGGCGCCAGGCGGCCTCTTGGTGGCGCGGCACGCCCGGGCCGCAGCGCCCGCGCGGCTGGTGGAAATACAGCGTGCGCAGATCGGCGTCTTCCACCATGGTCACGGCATGTTCCACGCCGGGCGGAATCCACAGCGCGCGCGAGGGCGGCACGATGTAGGTGCCCCGGTCCACTGTGAGCCGGATCACGCCCGTGGTCGAGATGGCCACCTGCGCCCACGGGTGGCTGTGCGGCATCACCTGCGTGTCGGCTGCCAGCTGGCGCACCTTGGCGCGCACCGGGCGCTCGGCGCTGGGTACAAACAGATGCGGCGTGAGCGAATCCACATACGACAGCGCCCGCTGGGGGCGCGGTGGCGGTGCGGTGTCGGCGGGCGGGGCTGCTTTTGGCATGTTGGCGATAGAAATTGGCAGGCTATCGTAAACCTGCCGCGGCCGGCTTGCCTAAGATCAGCGCCATGACCCCCATTTCCCCTGGCGCACCCAGCGCGGTTCCCCTGCGGCAGGATGCCCGCACCATCGCCCTCATCGGCCTGGCGCATGGCAGCTCGCATTTTTTTCACATGCTGCTGCCGCCGCTGTTTCCGTGGCTGATTGGCGAGTTTGGTTTCAGCTATTCCGAGCTGGGCCTGCTGGTATCGGTGTTCTTTGTGGTGTCGGGCGTGGGGCAGGCGCTGTCGGGTTTTCTGGTGGACCGCGTAGGCGCGCGCCCGGTGCTGTTTTTTGCGCTGGCCAGCTTTGCCACCGCCGGGCTGGTGGCGGGCACGGCGCAGGGTTACACGGGACTCTTGCTGGCGGCGGCGCTGGCGGGGCTGGGCAATGCGCCGTTCCACCCGGTGGACTTCACCATTCTCAACAAGCGCGTATCGCCGCAGCGCCTGGGCCATGGCTTTTCGGTGCACGGCATCAGCGGCAACCTGGGCTGGGCCACGGCGCCGGTGTTCATGGCGGGCATTGCCTCGGCCACGGGCTCGTGGCGTGCGGCCTGCCTGTGCGGCGCGCTGCTGGCCTTGGTAGTGCTGGCCGTCATGGTGTGGAACCGCGATGCGCTCGACGACCGCCAGGGCGCCTGGGCGCACCAGGCGCCGGGCGCCAAGGCCGTGGCCGATGAGCATCCCATGGCCTTCCTCAAGCTGCCGTCGGTGTGGCTGTGCTTCTCGTTCTTCTTCTGGAGCACCTGCGCGCTGAGCGCCATCCAGAGCTTTGCCAGCCCCGCGCTGCAGCAGATGTACGGCCTGCCGCTCAGCGCCACGGCCCTGGTCGTCACCGGCTACATGCTGTGCGGCGCGGCGGGCATGGTGGTGGGCGGCTTTCTGGTGGGCCGCGTGGTGCGGCTGGAGAAGATCATCTCGGTGTGCCTGCTGGCCTCGGCCGCCCTGTTGGTGCTGGTGGGCACGGGCTGGCTGCCCGGCATGGCGGCCGTGGTGGTGGCGGCGCTGGCGGGCGTCGGCACGGGCCTCGCGAGCCCGTCGCGCGACATGCTCATCAAGCGCGCGGCCCCACCTGGTGCGACGGGCCGGGTGTATGGCACGGTGTATTCGGGGCTGGACCTGGGTTTTTGCCTGGCCGCGCCGGTGTTTGGCGCGCTGCTCGACCGGGGCATGACCTCGGGCATCTTCTACGGCTCGGCCATCACGCTGGCGCTGAGCGTGGTGTCTGCCGCGCTGGTGGGCGTGGGCGTGGCGGCACGGCTGCGGCGCGCTGCCGCAGTGGCGGCCTGATGCGGTAGGGCCTTCAAACGTCTAACGTCGTTGGTCGCCTTGCCGTGCTGCACGTACGACAGCACTGTCTGCGGCGCCCCGCCTGGTTATCCGATTGAATGCAAACCGTACCGGCAGGGATTTGAATGAAAAGTGGCTCTGGCGCACGCCCATCAAGCGCAATAAGCTATTAAAATAATAGCAATTTGTGTCAGATCGCCAGCCAGCGCCGGCTGGCAAAGCTCAGCGCATCCACCAGCGCCACCAGCGCCAGCATGGCGACCAGCACGCTGCTGGTCTCGCCCATCTGGAACAGCCCCATGTGGAACGCCAGCATCTGCCCCAGCCCGCCGGCCCCCACCACGCCCAGCACGGCGGCGGCGCGGATGTTGTTTTCCCAGCGGTAGAGCGTGTAGCTCAGCAACTGCGGCAGCACCTGGGGCAGGGTGGCATACAAAAACACGCGGCCACTGGCCACGCCGCGCACGCGCAGGGCAAAGCCGGGGCCCGGCGGGGCGTTTTCGATGGCCTCGGCAAACAGACGGCCCAGCACGCCCGAGGTGTGCAGCGCCAGCGCCAGCGTGCCGGCAAACGGCCCCAGCCCGGCCGCGATCAGCAGCAGCGTGGCCCACACCAGCTCGGGAATGCTGCGCAGGGCATTGAGCAGCAGCCGCGTGGGGCCGCGCCAGCGCGCCGGGTCGCCCTCAAACGCGGTGCTGGCGGGCAGGGCCAGTGCCAGGCCCAGCAGTACCGCCAGCAAGGTGCCCAGCGCCGACATGGCCAGCGTCTCCAGCGTGGCCCCCAGCAGTTTTTGCAGAAACACCGGGCTGGTTTCGGGCTGCAGCAGCTCGGCCAGAAACCGGCCCATCTTGGCCAGCGCCGGGGCCGACACCAACTGCGCCCACTGCAGGTCCAGCGACCAGAAACTCAGGCCTACCAGCGCCAGCGCACCAGCGGCTACGCACCAGCAGGCCAGGCAGCGGTTGGCAGAGGGTCGGGGCGCTGAAGTGCCGCGCGTATTCATGCCAGCCTTTGCCGCAACCAGGCGCTGATGCGGTCCGCCAGCCAGACCAGCGCCATGAACACCAGCAGCATGGTGGCCACCTCGGCGCCTTCAAACATCTTCATCGAGGCGTCCATCTGCTGGCCAAGTCCGCCAGCGCCCACAAAGCCCAGCACGGCCGACGAGCGGATCGCGCATTCCCAGCGGTACACCGTGTAGCTGGTGAGCTCGGCGGCGTTTTGCGGCAGCAGCGCATACAAAAATGCCTGCAGCCGCCCGCTGCCGTTGCGCAGCAGGCTGGCGGCGGCATGGGGCTCGGCGCTGTCCAGGATTTCGGCATACACCTTGCCCAGCATGCCGGCAAAGGTCAGTGCAATGGCCAGCACGCCGGCCGTGGGGCCCAGTCCCACCACGCGCACAAAAACCAGCGCCCAGATCAGCTCGGGCACGCTGCGCAGCACCACCAGCAGCCAGCGCACCAAGAGCCGCACCAGCGCCGGCAGCGGCGCCATGGGGCCGGTGAGCGCCGAGATGGACAGCACCCGCACCGACAGCAGCGCCAGCGGCACGGCCAGCACCAGCGCCAGCGTGAGGCCTGCGGTGGCAATGGCCACCGTGCGCCAGGTCTCGCGCGCCACCAGGGCCAGAAACTCGGCGTCTAACCGGGGCGGCACAAAATCCGCCAGAAACCGCAGAGAGGGCTTCAGCGCATCCGGCGCCAGCAGCAGCCAGGGCTTGAACTCGGTGAGCACCAGCATGGGCCACAGCAGCAGCAGCGCCACCACGGCCCCGGCCAGGCGGCCGCGCCAGGCGGGGTCGCGCCGCTCGGGCGAGCGGCCTTTGCCGGGGGGCGCAGGCAGATCAGGCGACAGGGCAGTCATGGCGGCGAGATGGCCCGTGGGTTAGCGGCACTGCATGGGCACGGGTGCCGCCGCCACAGGCACATCGGGGGCGGGCGGCGCCGTTTGCGCCAGCTCGTCCAGGTGCTGGGCATACAGCTGGTGCAGGTGCGCGGGCGTGACCTGCGCCGCAGGCAGGTCAAAGGCCAGCGCGCCATCGCGCAGCCCGATCACGCGCGGGAAATGCGCCAGGGCCATGTCCACATGGTGCAGCGTGGCGACCAGTGTGGCGCCGCGCTCGTGGGCCGCCTGCGTGAGCGAGGCCAGGGCCTGCTGCGCACGCGCCGGGTCAAGCGCGGACAGCGGCTCGTCCACCAGCAACAGACTGGCCTGCGAAGCCAGCGCCCGCGCCAGACCCACCCGCTGGCGCTCGCCGCCCGAGAGCCGGTCTACCCGGTCGAACAGTTTGTCGGCCACGTCAAAATGCGCCAGCGCGGCCTCGGCCAGCCCGATGCCGGTGGGATAGACCAGGCTGCGCACGCTGGCCCACAGGCTTTCGTGCGGCAGGCGCCCCGCCAGCACCGCCGTCACCACACGCTGCCGGGGTGGCAGCGGCGGCACCTGGGGCGCCAGAAAAAGGCGACCGCGCAAGCGCTGCAATGCGCGGCGCGGCAATGCCCAGGGGTCGATGCCATCGAGCTGCAAGCTGCCCTGGTCGGGCCGCTGTGCGCAGGCCAGCAGCTGCAGCAGCGTGGTCTTGCCCGCGCCCGAAGGGCCGATCACCGCCACCTGCTCGCCCTGCGCCACCACCAGATCCAGGCCACGCAGCGCTGCGGGTGCACCGGCGCGTGCGGCCGGGTGGCGCACGGTGGTGTTGTCCAGCTGAACTTTCATGAGCAAATCAGGCTGCAGCGCTTATTGCAAAAGCGCAAGCAGCTATTAAAATAATAGCAAATACCCGTTCACTTGATCAGGCCCGCGCTGCGCGCTGCGGTTTCGATGCCCTTGTAGTTGCTGGCCTGGGTGGGAATGAAGCGCGTGGCGCGCTGCAGGTCCAGAATTTCCTTGCCCTCGGGGGTGTTACGGTTCAGGTCGAGAAAAGCCTTGGTGAGTTTCTCGCGCTGGGCCACTGGCATGTCGCTGTGCACCGTCCAGTTGTAGTCAAAGTAGGCCGGGGTGGTGAAGATCACCTTCACTTTGCCGGTGTCCACCTTCTTGTCGGCCATAAACTTTTCCCACACCGAAATGTTGAGCGCGCCCGCGTCCACCTTGCCCGAAGCCACGGCGGCAATGGTGGCGTCGTGTGCGCCCGAGTAGGCCACGCGCTTGAAATCCTTGTCGGGGTCGATCTGGGCCTGCAGCAGGTAGCTGCGCGGCATCAGGTGGCCCGAGGTGCTGGATTGCGAGCCAAAGCTCACAGTCTTGCCCTTGAGGTCGGCCAGCGCCCGGATGGCGGGGTCGGCGCTGATGAACACCGAGCGGAATTTCTCGTCCTCTTCGCGCTGCACCAAAGGCACCACCTTGCCGCCCGAGCGGATGCTGGCCTGCACAAAGGTGAACCCGCCATACCAGGCCATGTCAACCTGCTTGTTGGCCAGCGCCTCCACGGCGGCGGCGTAGTCGGACACGGGCGTGAATTCCACCTTGGTGCCCAGCTTGTGCTCCAGGTACTTCACCAGGGGCGCGGCCTTGCGCGCCAGTTCGGTGGGCGATTCATCAGGAATCGCCGTGATCTTGAAGACCGCCTGGGCCTGCGCCAGGCCGGCGAGGGCCACCGCAGCGCTGGCGAGCGCCGCTTTGATGAGGGTGCGGGTCGAAGGGGATGAACAGGTCATGAGGGGTTCCAAAAAGTGGGGCCGATGGGCTGATGGGGCAGTGGGTCGGTGATTGTCGCGGGTCTGGCCGAAGTGGCGCCATCCCCGCTGCAAGGTACCGGCCGCGCTAGTGGATGGCCTCGGATGGATCAGGCGCTTCGGGGTGCAAACATGATGACCCCCATGCCCGCCATTGCCATGGCCGCGCCAGCAATGTCCCATGGCGTGGGACGAATTCCGTCCACAACCCACAGCCAGCCAATGGCCACGAAGACATAGACGCCGCCATAGGCCGCATACACCCGACCAGACGCCGTGGGGTGCAGCGACAAAAGCCAGGCGAAGGCCGCCAGGCTCAGTGCACCAGGAACGAGCAGCCATGCACTTTTGCCGTGGCTGAGCCAGAGGCTGGGCAGATAGCAGCCCACGATTTCTGCCAGCGCAGTGACAAGAAAGAGCAGGACGGTTTTGGTTTCAGGCATGGCTTTGATCGCGCGGGGAAAGGCAAGGGCAGGGCAGCGATGCAGCGCAGGCGCCAGCACCGGCGCGGGGCACATCGGGTGTGCGGTGCGTGGCCGGGTCGCAGGGCCATCGTACCGCGTTGGTGGGGCTCTGTTTTAAGGTAAAAGTGCCTGTGGCGCTTATGTTTAAAGCGCTACTAGCTATCAAAAATGGAGTGTTTCGCGTGCGGGCTGCCTCGCACTCACAGCGCAAAAATCTTCCCCGGATTCAGGATGTTCTTCGGGTCCAGCGCACGCTTGATGGCACGCATCATGTCCACCGCGCCCGCACCGGTTTCGTCCAGCAGAAAGCCCATCTTGTGCAGGCCCACGCCGTGCTCGCCGGTGCAGGTGCCGCCCATGCTGAGTGCGCGAGCCACCAGCTTGTGGTTCAGGGCTTCGGCGGTGATGCGCTCTTGCGGGATGCTGGGGTCGAGCAGGTAGCCGAAGTGAAAGTTGCCGTCGCCCACATGGCCGACGAGAAAGTAGGGGATGCCGCTGGCGTCGGCCTCGTCCACCGATTCGAGCAGGCAATCGGCCAGGCGGCTGATGGGCACGCAGGTGTCGGTGCTGATGGCGCGGCAGCCGGGGCGGCTTTGCATGGCGGCAAAGTAGGCGTTGTGCCGCGCGGTCCACAGGCGCGTGCGCTCTTCGGGGGTGCTGGCCCATTCAAAGGCGTTGCCACCGAATTCGCTGGCGATGGTTTGCACGGTTTCGGCCTGCTCCTTCACGCTGGCGGGCGAGCCGTGGAACTCCATCAGCAGCATGGGTTCTTCGCGCAGATTCAGCTTGCTGTGTGCGTTGACCATGCGCACGCTGTGGCGGTCGATCAGCTCCACGCGCGCAATGGGCACACCCAGTTGAATGGTCTGGATGGTGGTGCGCACGGCGGCCTCGATGCTCGGAAACGAGCAGATGGCCGCACTCACCGCCTCGGGCAACGGGTACAGGCGCACGGTCACTTCGGTGATCACGCCCAGCGTGCCTTCGCTGCCCACCATCAGGCGCGTGAGGTCGTAACCCGCAGCGCTTTTGCGCGCGCGTGTGCCGGTGCGAATCACTTCGCCGCTGGCGGTGACCACTTCGAGCGCCAGCACGTTTTCGCGCATGGTGCCGTAGCGCACGGCGTTGGTGCCGCTGGCGCGCGTGGCGCTCATGCCGCCAATGCTGGCGTCGGCGCCGGGGTCGATGGGGAAGAACAGGCCGGTGTCTTTGATGGCTTCGTTGAGCTGCTTGCGTGTGATGCCGGGCTGCACCGTCACCGTGAGGTCGTCGGCGTTGATGCTGAGCACCCGGTTCATGCGGGCCACGTCGATGCTGATGCCGCCTTGCACGGCCAGCAGGTGGCCTTCGAGCGATGAGCCTGCACCGTAGGGAATCACGGGTACGTCGTATTGACTGGCGAGCTTCACTGCATCGGCCACATCTTGGGTGCTTTCGGCAAACACCACGGCGCTGGGCGGGGGCGCCTGCAGCGAGCCTTCGTCGCGCCCATGCTGTTCGCGCACCGCTTGCGCCAGCGAGCACTGCGCGCCAAACCGGCTTTGCAGCGCGTCGATCAGCGCCTGCGGCACATCGCGCAAGTGAATTTGGGGCAGCAGGTGCGAGGCGGTGGCAGGGGCGTTCATGGCGGTCTCCGGGTAACGCAAAAGAATACCACCGGGCACCCGCAAATGCGCCGCGATGGGGCGGGTAAGCCCGATCGCGGCGCTGCGCTTTCAACGGGAGTGGCGGCTATCGCGCCGCCGGCGTATCAACGGTCAGGACTTGGCGCCTTTGTCGAACTCGGTGTGCGACAGGCTCCCGTCACGGTCGGTGTCAAGCTGCTCGAAACGGTTGCCAATGGCTGGCAGTGTGGCGGCTTCCTGGGGGCTGAGCTTGCCATCGGCATTGGCGTCGGCCCGGTCAAAGGCGGCTGTGGCCGATGAGCCCTTGCCGGGGCCAGTGGAGTAGTTGGGAGAACTGGCAGAAGACGAATTGCCGGGTCCGAAAGACGCCCCCCCTTGTGCCTTGGGCGCTGCGCCCGGTGCGGTCTGAGCCTGCAGGGCAGCGCCGCCGCCCAGAGAGAGTGCGGTGAATAGCAATACGCTGCGGGTGTCAAAGGCAAAGGTGCGGCGTGAGGTGGCTTTCATGGGATGAAGAGCTCCGTCAAAGTTGAACAGGGTTTCATTGCACCGCAGCATGCCGTGCCTGACCAGCACTTTTGCCTGCTGTTGCCCCAGCCAACATTTTCCTGCGCGGTGTAAGGGTCTGCTTACGGTCTATGGCCCTGTGCAACACGCCTTCAAACGCGGTATCGGACAATGCACGCTGCAGCACAAGGAACACACATGGGCAACCGACTCACACAGATCGCCACGCGCACGGGCGACGATGGCACCACCGGCCTGGGCGACAACACGCGCGTGTCCAAAGACAGCCCGCGCCCCCACGCCATGGGCGATGTGGACGAACTCAACTCGCACCTGGGCCTGCTGCTGTGCGAGCCACTGCCGCAGGATGTGCGCGAGCTGCTGATCGATGTGCAGCACCAGCTGTTCAACCTGGGCGGCGAGCTGTCGATTCCGGGGTTTGAGTTGCTCAAGGACGAGGCCGTGTTGCAGCTCGATGAGGCGCTGGCGCACTACAACGCCGCGTTGCCGCGCCTGCAAGAGTTCATCCTGCCCGCAGGCACGCGCGCCGCCGCCCAGGCCCATGTGTGCCGCACCGTGGCCCGCCGCGCGGAGCGCTCCGTGGTGGCGGTGGGCAAGCAGGAGGCCGTGCGCGAGGCCCCGTGCCACTACCTCAACCGGCTTTCCGATTTGCTGTTTGTGCTGTCGCGCGTGCTCAACCGCATGGATGGCGGCGACGACGTGTACTGGAAGAGCGAGCGGCTGGCACGCAGCGCATCGGAAAGCGTCGAATAATGCTATTTATTTAATAGCTGTTTGCGCTTGATACACGGGCGCTAGAGCCTTATTTTACCTGATTTGTGACATCACTCCGACTCCGTTCGCCCTGAGCCTGTCGAAGGGCTGCCCGCAAGGAGTGCCTTGGCTTCGACAGGCTCAGCCCGAACGGTTAGGGGGGCGTTTTAGGCAAGTCGCTAATCAGGTGGTTTGACTGTAAATTTGCTTGCCAGTCAGGCCGCCGCCGCGGGGTGTGTCGGGCCTTGCAGCAGCGCCAGTGCGGCCAACACCTCGTCTTGCGTGCGGTAGCAGCCAAAGGCCTTTTCGTCCTGCGCACGCACGATGGGAAAAGTGCCCAGGATGTAGGCCGCATCGTCGGCATCCAGCCCATAGAGGTGCATGAACAGCGCGTCCAGCGCCGCCAGTCGCGCACGGCGGTCGTCCTCGTTCCAGGCAAAGGGCTCCAGCACCTGGCCCGTTGCATCCACATAGCCCAAGTCGCGCGCGAACGGCGCCAGGTCGTGTGCGGTGTAGCTCAGCGCCAGCACCTGCGGCAACACAAAGTCGGCCACGGTGGGTTGCGGGTGGTGGCCGTTCATGAGCCGGGCGGCGCGCATGGCGCTTGCGAACGCGGTGGGCAGTGGCTCGTTGAAGCGCTCAGGGGCGATGACTGCGGCCTGTTCGACGATGAACCAGTTGAGGTTCTGGCCCTGCACCTTCTGGCGCAGCGCAAAGTCAAAAGCCATCGAGCTGAGATTGGCCAGCAGCAGTGCCGCCCAGCGGGGATAGCTGTCCTCATGGCCAGGCTTTGGAAGCAGCATCGCCATGCTGTTGCCAACGCCGCATTGCGGCACGATGGCCGCGATCATTGTGCGCATGTTGCTGGGCGCGGTCACGGATTTGTAGGCAATGCACCATTCGCCCTCCCAAGTGGGGCGCACGCCTTCTTCCATCACCCAATATTGGGGTGCCGGGTAACGCTCTGGGCTGGCCTTTTCCACTTGGGAAAGAGCCTCCTGCTGCGCCGCCCGCTTGAGGTTGCCCACATTCACCACCACGTCGGCGGCGCGGTGGTCAAACATTTGCACCATCTTGCCTTCGTACAGCGGCACGGCCTGCGCGTCGGCCTTTTCCCAGCGGTTCAGGGGCGCGCGCGCCCAGCCCTGCTGCTCCAGCTCGGTGGCCTTCAGGAACAGGTGCGAGTCGTTGGTCATGTCAAACATGCGCTGGTACTTCACCGGCCACACGGTCTGGTCGGGCTGCGTGCCCAGCGATGCACTTTCGCCGCCGTGGCGCACCAGCACGGGGTGGCGCTGGTACAGGCGCAGCGTGATGTCGGCGTCGCGCTGGTTGCGAAAAATGGGTGCCGCGCCGGTGTTGGGGTTCACGCGGGCAAAGTCTTGCGCGCTCAGGCTCAGCACGCGGCCCGGTGCGTCCAGCTCGTCCAGGCTGTGCAGGTAAAAGGCGCAGCGGCTGGGCAGGGCCTGCGGTGGCTCGTCCGCGGTCCACCGGGGCGCCTTGCCAAACACCAGCGCGCAAAACTTGAAGCTGGCATGCACATCCGGAAAAAACACCTTGCGGTTTTCAAAATCAAACAGCGCGTGCAACTTGCCCGTGCTGCTGATGGAGCGGAAAAACGCCGCCGCCCCCTTGTCGGCCGCAATGCCGCTGGGCGTGATGAGTGCCACCACGCCGCTGTCGTTGATGAGGGCCTGCGCGCGCTCGACAAACAGGCTGTACAGGTTGACGTCGCCGCCGCCCAGCAGCGGGTAGTCGCCACTGCCCAGCTTGCCGTTGCCCAGCACGCGGGCGTTGGCCTCGGCGCGCTGGGTGGCCTGCTGGTATTGCGCCCACAGGTCCACCACCGGTGCGCTGTGGCTGGCGGTTTGCGAGCGGGGCTGGTTTTGCAGCGCGGCAATCATTTTTTTGCGGTCGGCGGCGCGGGGCTGGGCGGCAATGGCGGGGCTGCGCTCGGCAAACCATTCCACCTCTTGCAGCTTGATGCGATCCCAGGGCGGGTTGCCAATCAGCGCATCAAACCCGGCCGATGCCTGGTCCTTGCCCTGCGCGCCAAACACGGTGGGGAAGCTCGTCCACCAGTGAAAAAAGGTTTCCTGGGCAGCCAGCGCGCGGGCCTGCGCCATCAGGGCGTTGGCGGCCTGCGTGGCCGCGTCGCTGCCGGTGAGCTGGCCTGTGCTCAACACGGTCACCAGGTTGTGGCTGGGGTCGAGCAGCTTGACCATACCGTCCAGCAGCGGATGGGGCTGGTCTTTGCCGGCCTTGAGCAGCTTGGGCAACTGGCTGAGCTTGGCCACCGGCCAGCCCGGTATCAGCCAGCGCAGCGCGCGCCAAAAGTCGAGCACGGCCAGAATGGGCGCCACCTGGGCGCTGGCTTCGGTGGCCAGGAGCTTGGACAGTTGCGCCTCGGCAATGTCCACGTCCGTCAGGTCGGCCACCTGGGCAATGTTGCTGGCGGCCTTGGCCAGGCGGTCAAACTCGGTTTGCAGCAGCAGCGCGCCCAGGTTTTGCAGGCCTTTTTGCACCTGCGGCAACTGCTCGCCATGCAGGCTGTCGCCCACTTTGAGGTGGTGGTCCAGAAAGCTCAGCGGCGCGCCCACGGTAAAGGTGTGCAGCCACAGCGCGGTTTTGGCCAGCTCCACGGCCATGGGGTTTTTGTCCACGCCGAAGATGGTTTTCTTCAGGATCATGCGGCGCACGATGTGGCGGTCGTCCAGCTGCGCATCGGTCACGGCCCAGCCGTGCGTGCTGGCAGTGGTTTTGATGCTGCGGCGGATGTGGCTGATGCGCGCCAGCACCGGGCTTTGCCAGGGGCGGCCGCTCTCGGCCAGGTGCGCCGCCCAGGGCTGGGCGTTGACGTCGAGGGTGGCGGTGGCAATGGCTTCGAGCACGCGGTCGGCCAGGTCGTCAACCAGCGCCACCAAAAAATGCCCGCTGCCCATGGCAGGGTCGCAAATTTTGAACTCCAGCATCTGGCTGGCGGGGTCCCGTGCATCGAGGGCTTCCCATTCGCTGGGGTTGAGCGAGGTTTTCTTGCGCCACTTGCCCAGATGTGCGGTAAAGCTGTCCATGCGTGCATGGGCCAGTTGCCCCACCGACTCGCGCAAGATCAGGCGCACCAGATCGTCGTGCGTGTAGTAGCTGCCCGAGATCTTGCGTGCAAAGCTGGCCGGCACGGCAATGATGCGGTTGATCTCGGGCTTGTCCTTGTAGTCGTCTTTGGCCTGCACCTCGTGCACCAGGCTGTATTCGAGCAGGCGTTCGTAAATGCCGCCCAGGTGGGCCACGGCCAGGTCGCGGTAGTTGATCCAGCCGCGCAGCAGGTCTTCGGTGCGGCGCGAGAGGGCGTCGATGATGGGGGCCATCACCTTGTCGGGCACGTTGGTGCGCTCCAGCAAGGGCGCGCGGGCGCGGTCGAACAGGCCACCGTTGTAGGCGGGCATGCCCACCTCGTCGTCACCTTTGTCAATCAGCGTGAAAGCGCCCTTGAGATCAAGCCAGATACGACCGACGGTGCTGGAGAACATGGCCCGCGCATCGACCTTGTCGCGCACCTCTTCGCGGATGCGGCGCACGCTGTAGGGCGCATAGCGCTCGTCGCGCACGGGCAGCAGGTTGCGGTCTTCGGCATAAAACAGGAACAGCAGGCGGTACAGCAGCACCAGCGCTGCCTCGCGCACTTCATCGAGGTAGGCGGGGGTGAACTGGGGCCGTGTGAACTGTCCATAACCAATGGAATGGGTCTGGGCATGCAGGTCGCCGCGCGCCAGGGCGTCGGCCAGTTGCGGAAAGATGTCGGTAAACACCCGTGCGCCCAGGTCTTGCGACACTTTTTCTTCGTACAGCCGCGCCTCGTTGAGCGCATAGGCATGAAAGCTGCGCTGCGCGCTGTCCCAGGGCTGGGGCAAAAAGGCGCTGCGCTGAAAGAACAGATAAAACAGCCGCAGCGCGTGCGCGGGGGCGATGTCGTCGAGCGTGTGCTGCACGCCGGGGATGCCCAGCGCGCAGGCCAGGTCGATCTCGAAAAACTCTTCCGAGCGCGAGCGCGCGTCTTGCCAATACAGCCGCCACACGGCGCCGTTGGTGAGCATGCCCCACTTCACGGCGCGGTCAGACACCACGTCGGCGCGGCTGAGGTAGCGCAGCATTTGCGAGGAGGGCGCATCGGGGTCGGTGGCCTCGGAGCTGTCGCCCCGGTCGAGTGGGCGCAGCCAGCGCTTGGCTTCCAGAATGGCCAGGCCGTGGCGGTAGCGGCGGTCGTCTTTGGACTCGGCCAGCGCGGCGGACTTTTTGGCGCTGTCGGCAAACAGCAGGCAGTCGGGCACGTCTTCGCGGCGCTTGCCCGAGAGGTTGACCTGGGGCAGAAAGTCGTCGTCCCAGCCCAGCGCCACCAGCACCTTGTTGATGACCAGCGCCTCGGTTTGCGCTTCATTGATGCTGGACTGCGCATCCAGCGCCGCAAAAATGCCCTGCAGCGCAGAGCGAAAGGCGGTGAAGGCGGGTTCGTCGAGTGCCTGGTGGGGTGGTGTCTCCAAGACGCCGCGCGTCAGGAAGTCCTGGGTAAAAAGCTGGCCCTGCATATGCGTCGGATTCTCACGGTTGGAGCTGCGCTGCAAGTGTAAGGTGCGCACATATCCGCACAAATGCTAGCATTTTAATAGCTTTTAGCGCCCTATTTATAAGCGCTACAGCCCCATTTGACCGAAAATCTATTAGCGCGGCGCCAGGATCGCCATGGTGATGCGCGAAACGCAGGTCACTTCGCCGGCGTCGTTGACCATGTCGATCTGCCACACCTGCGTGGTGCGGCCAATGTGCACGGCACGGGCCGTGCCCGTCACCCAGCCGCTGCTGGCTGCACGGATATGGTTGGCATTGATGTCCAGGCCCACGCCGCGGTGCCCTTCGGGGCAGGCGTAGAAGGCTCCGATGGAGCCCAGCGTCTCGGCCAGCACCACGCTGACCCCGCCATGCAGGATGCCAAAGGGTTGCCGGGTGCGCTCGTCCACCGGCACACGTCCGCGCAGAAAATCGTCGCCCACTTCGGTGATTTCAATGCCCAGGTGCGTGGCTGCAGTGTTGGCGTTGGTCTCGTTGAGCAAAGACAGCGAGATGGGTTTCATCCAGATGGACATGGGTTCCTCCAAAGTGTGGGTGAGCGCGCGCAGGATGCTGGTGGCGAGTGGCCGACTAGAGTGTAGGGTTTCCCGGAAGTTGGTAGCTGGCTGAACTTGTCACCCGCATGGGCTGTGCACCGGGCTTTTGTCATTGTGCTTATTTCCCGGAGTCCGGACCCTCATGCAACGTCGCCAATTTGTCTCTCTTGCCCCCGGTGCTGTGGTCGCTGCTGCAGCCGCACCTGCCTTTCTTCGCAATGCCTTTGCCCAAGAGGCGGGCATCACCGGCAAAACCCTCACCATTGGTTGCTCAGCCGCCCTCACGGGCCCGCTGGCTGGGCTGGGGCAGGACGTGAAGCTGGGCGCCGAAGCGGCGCTGGCACACATCAACAGCCGGGGCGGCATCAACGGCCGCACGCTTCAGTTCAATATCGTGGATGACGCGTATGTACCCCAGCGCACCACCGACAACATCAAGCAGATTTTGTCGCAGGGCAATACCTTTGCACTGCTGTCATGCGTTGGCACGCCCAACAACACGGCCATCCTGCCACTGATCGAAGAGGCGGGGGTGCCGTATGTGGCGCCGATTACGGGGGCATCGTCGCTGCGCAAGGGCGCGCGCAATGTGTTCCATGTGCGAGCCAGCTACACCGACGAGGTGCGTCGCCTGGTGCAGCGCCTTGCCGGCATGGGTCTCAAGAGCATTGGGGTGGTGTATCTGGACAACGGCTACGGCCGCGAAATGCTCGAGGACGCCACCCGCTCGCTGGCCGAGCAAAGCCTCAAGCCCTCGGTGCAGGCCGCGCTGGCCACCGATGGCGCCAACCTTTCGCAGGTGCTGGCCCAGGTGGCCGAGGCGCGCACGGCCGCCGTGCTGCTGGCTACCGCCGGCACCGTTTCGGTGGAGCTGGTGCGGGGCCTCAAGAAGAATGCGCCGGGCGTTTTGCTGGCCGGCGTGAGCGTGACCCTGCCCAGCGACAGTCTCAAGAAACTGGGTGATGTCGGCAGCGGCATCGCCATCACCATGGTCGTGCCCGATCCCAACCGTGCCAAGTCACAAGTGGTGCGCGACTACCAGTCTGCCATGCGGGCGAATGGAAAGCAGGAGTTCACCCAGGACAGCCTGGAGGCCTATGTGAACATGCGCGTGCTGGCCGAAGGGCTGGAGCGCGCAGGCTCCGACCCGACGCGTGCCAAGCTGCGCAGCGCGCTGGCAGGCATTCGCAACTGGGATCTGGGCGGGTTTGTGGTGGACTACAGCGGTCAGGCCCCGTATGTGGGCTCGCGCTATGTCGATCTGGGGGTGCTGGGCGGTTCGGGGCGTTTCCTGGGCTGATCTCGGTCAGACCCACGCCCAAAAACGGGCGTTGGCACCGGCGCAGTGCCGGCGCCTCTGATCATCCGCCAGGCAGGCAATCGTTGCGCCGCCAGCCCCTGCGCAGGGGCGGGGACACGCCCATGCCACGCTTAGACCACGCTCAGGCAGGCGCTCGCATCGAACCTGTTTCCACAAAGCGCTGGTGCCACGACAAGGCCTCGTTCAGCAGGTGGGGGGTGTGCAGGCCACCCGATGAATGCTGGGCGCGGTCAAAGTAGTCCTGCAGCATGGGCCGGAAATCGGGGTGCGCACAGTGATCGATGATGATCTTGGCGCGCTGGCGCGGCGAGAGGCCACGCAGGTCGGCCAGGCCTTGTTCGGTGACGATGATCTGCGTGTCGTGCTCGGTGTGGTCCACATGCGAAACCATGGGCACGATGCAGCTGATGGCGCCGTTCTTGGCCACCGAGGGCGTCACAAAGAACGACAGGTAGCCATTGCGCGCAAAGTCGCCCGAGCCGCCAATGCCGTTCATCATGCTCGTGCCCATCAGGTGGGTGGAGTTGATGTTGCCGTAGATGTCGGCCTCGATCATCGAGTTCATGGCGATGATGCCCAGGCGGCGCACCAGCTCGGGGTGGTTCGAAATTTCTTGCGGGCGCAGGATGATGCGCTCGCGGTAGAAGTCGATGTTGTCCTCGAAGTCCTGCAGCGCGCTGCGGCTCAGCGAGATGGCGGTGGCAGAGGCCTTGCTCATCTTGCCCGCGCGCAGCAGGTCCAGCATGCCGTCTTGCAGCACTTCGGTAAAACCCAGCAGATTCTCGAACGGGCTGTGCAGCAGGCCTGCCAGCACGGCGTTGGCCACGTTGCCCACGCCCGACTGGATGGGCAGCATTTCTTTGGGTAACCGGCCCATCTTCATCTCGTGCGCGAGAAAGTCGATGATGTAGCTGGCAATCTTGTTGGAGTTCTCGTCCGGCGTGGCAAACACGTTGTCGCGGTCGCCCTTGTGGGTCTCCACCACGGCAACCACCTTGGCCGGGTCCACGCGCAGATAGGGCTGGCCGATGCGGTCGTCCGCATGGGTCATGTTGATGGGCACGCGGCGTGGCGGAATGGCGGTGCCGTAGTAGATGTCGTGCATGCCTTCCATCTTGGCGGAGGGCTTGGTATTGACTTCGAGGATCACCTTGTCGGCAATCTCCAGCCAGGTCTTGTTGTTGCCCACGGCCGCAGCGGGGATCAGCAGACCGTCTGCCGTCACGCCCAGCACCTCGATCACCGCAACGTGCAGGGGGCCGAGAAAGCCAAACCATGCGTGCTGGGCGACGTGCGACAAGTGCATGTCGATGAAGTCGATCTCGCCCGTGTTGATCTTGTTGCGGCAGATGGGGTCGGTGTTGAAAGGCAGGCGCTGGCCCAGGGCGTTGGCCGCGGCCAGGGCGCCATCAAGCTCGGGGGCGGTCGAAGCTCCGGTCCAGAGATTGATCTTGTAGGGTTTGCCGGCGGCATGCTCGGCCTTGGCGTGGGCTGCAAGGGCCTGGGGCACGGCCTTGGGGTGGCCCGCACCGGTGAAGCCGCTCATGCCGACGTTGGCGCCAGCGGGGATGAGCGCCGCAGCCTCTTCGGCCGACATGACGCGTTCAAGAAAGGCCGGGTGGCGTACCCGATCGGCCAGAGACATGGGGAAAACTCCGCAACGGTGAATGGGCGCCGGCGCGCCAGGCAAATCCTTTGATCTTACCCGGGACGGTCAGATATATAAGGGTTTACCCGAGATCGACGCCGACCGGTCGGCGCGCCTTCAGCTTTTGCGGTTGAGCAGCGCGTACAGCACGATGGCGCCAAACGTGGCGGTGCCGATGCCGCCCAGCGCAAACTGGCCGAACTTGAGCGTGAAGTCGCCCGTGCCCAGGATGAGCGTGATGGCGGCGACGATGAGGTTCTTGTTCTGCGAGAAATCGACCTTGTTGTCCACCCAGATCTTGGCACCGGCCACGGCAATCAGGCCAAAAACCACGATGGACACACCGCCCATCACCGGCAGCGGAATCGCCTGGATCACGGCGCCAAACTTGGGGCTGAATCCCAGCACCACGGCAATGAGCGCCGCCACCAGGAACACGGCGGTCGAATAGATCTTGGTGGCCGCCATCACGCCGATGTTCTCGGCATAAGTCGTAACCCCAGTGCCGCCGGCGCCGCCGCTGACCATGGTGGCAATGCCGTCGCCAATGAACGCGCGGCCCATGTACTGGTCCAGGTTCTTGCCGGTCATGGCCGTCACGGCCTTGATGTGGCCCAGGTTTTCGGCCACCAGGATGATGGCCACCGGGGCAATCAGCAGCATGGCCGGGCCGCTGAACACGGGTGCCGAGAAGCCCGGCATGCCCACCCAGGGCGCAGCCAGCACGGCCGAGAGGTCGAGCGGCTTGCCCAGGCCCAGGCCGTTGGTAAGCACGGCATAGATGATGCTGGCCACGATCAGGCCCACCAGAATCAAGAGGCGCTGCACCATGCCGCGCGTGAGCACGGCCACCAGGCCCACGCTGACAAACGTCACCACCTGCATCCAGCTGTCAAAGTTGCTGGCCGCCATGTTCTTGATGGGGATCCCGGCCAGGTTCAGGCCGATCACCGCCACCACCGAGCCCGTCACCACGGGCGGCATGAAGCGCTCGATCCAGCCCGTGCCCACGGCTTGCACCAGTGCACCGATCAGGGTGTAGACCAGGCCGCAGGCAATGATGCCGCCCAGCGCTACGCCGATGTTGGCATTGGCGCCCTTGCCTGCGTAGCTGGTGGCTGCAATCACCACGCCGATGAAGGCAAAGCTCGACCCCAGGTAGCTGGGCACCTTGCCGCCGGTGATGAGAAAGAAGATCAGTGTGCCCAACCCACTCATGAGGATGGCCACGTTCGGGTTAAACCCCATGAGGATGGGGGCCAGCACCGTGGCGCCAAACATGGCGATGACGTGCTGCACGCCCATCACGGCGGTTTGCGGCCAGGGCAGACGCTCGTCGGGGCCGACCACGCCGCCACGCTCCAGCACATCGGGGGTTTTGACTTTCCAGTCCATGAATCCCATGGTGTTTCCTTTATTGTGAAAATTTGTGTGCTGGATGCTAGTGGATTTCAGGGCGCCGCAGGGGCCGCTGCGCTCGGGTGGGTTGTGAGGTAGGGGGACGGTTACGATGGCGCGTCACTTCCCGTCCAGCCGCTACGCCATGAAACCCTCTTCGCTTTGCCCCTCGTGCCGCCAGCCCATGCAGACCCAGACGCTGGCGGGCCACGACCATGGCCTGGGCCAGGGGGCGGTGGAGCTGGACCTGTGCTTTGCCTGCCAGGGCATCTGGTTGGACCACCGGGAGAACCTGAAGCTGCACCCCCAGGCGGTGGTGGAGCTGTTTGCGCTGCTGCACCAGCACCGCACCGACGAGCGCAGGCCGCTGCAACACCACCTGACCTGCCCACGCTGCGTGCGGCCCCTGTCGCAGGGCTATGACATGGTGCGCAGCGGCCGCTACATGGTGTACCGCTGCGCGCAGCAGCACGGGCGCTTTAGCGCGTTCTCATCCTTCATGGTGGAAAAAGGCTTTGTGCGCCACCTCACCCGGGCCGAGGTGCAAGACCTGGCGCGGCGGGTGGATGCCATTTACTGCACCGGCTGCGGCGCGCCGGTGGACATTCGCAAAGACCACGCCTGCCCGCATTGCCGGGCGGCGTTTTCTTTGATCGACCCCGAAGCCGTCAAGCGCGCGCTGGAGGGCTACCGCGTGGCTTCTGCGGCCAAGGGGCCCGGCGCAGCCGGTGCCGGGGCGCCGCGCCCCGACCTGGCCGACGCCTTGATCATGATCGAGCGCGACCGCAACCGGGCCGAGCGAGAACAGCAAAAGCGCCGCTTCACGCAAGAGGAAGACCGCACCGTGACCGGCGATTTGCTGACGGCCGGGGTGGGCCTGGTGGTGGGGATGCTGCTGGGCAGTTAGTCCGCCACACCCACTTGCAGCACAGCGGTGTAGCCACCGCTCACGGTGCCGCTGGTTTCGGCAATTTGCAGGGCGCCGCTGTCGTCGCTGAACACATTGTCCGAGGCCAGCGACGTGCGCGCGTAGTTGGTGCGGCTGGCGGCGTAGGCGGTGGTGGCGTACACCTCGGCCATGGCTGCTGGGGTGAAGGTCAGTTGCGATGTCTTCACATCGTTGTTGCCCGAGGTTGCCACGGACAGGCTGCGGTACACCTCGAAATGCACATGCGGGTAGCGCCCGTCATAGCAGCCAGGAAATATGGTGGTGAAGCTCACCTCGCCATTGGCGTCGGCCACCTGCACGCCGCGCAGGTAGTTTTCGTTGGTGATGCCGGTGCTGTACATCGAGTAGTTGCCGTCGCGGTCGCAATGCCACAGGTACACCGCATAGCCCGCCAGGCTGGCGCAGCTGGCACTGGTGTTGACGAGTTTGAGGCGGATGGTCAGCGGCACGCCTGCGGCCGTGGTGCTGGTGGTCAGGCTGCTGCGGATGTCGCTGCGCACAATGCCCGACAGCAGCAGCGCGTTGGCCACGGTGCCGCCGCTGCTGTTGGTGCCGTCGCCGGGGTAGGGACCTGCCGTTTCGCTGGGGATGGTGCTGCAGGTGGTGGTGCCGGTATCGGTGCCTGTGCCTGTGCCCGTTCCTGTGCCGGTTCCCGTCCCACTGCCGGAGCCTGTTCCCGTGCCGGTATCGGTGTCTGTCGTGGTGTCCGTGGCTGCGGTGGCGTCGCTGCTGCCGCCGCCGCAGCCCCACAAGGAGAACGGCACGCTGGTGCCCACAGCCAGCCAGCGCAGGGCTTTGCGGCGTTCGGTCAGCAGGTGCAGGTCTTGCGCCAGGCCGCCGTAGTGTGCGTTGGGGGCGGCTGGGGTGGCAGGGTGGGGGTGTGTGCGGTCCATCGTGTGCTCTCTGTCTTGGTGGTTGCGGTGCAAGCAACGCAATCTAGAGAGCCCAACGCACTTCCTTTTTTCCATGCCGTAAAGATTCCGTAAAACCCGGGCCAGTGGGGAACTGTGTGGTTTGAAGCAAAAACAGGCTCTAGCGCCTATCCAATAAGCGCTAGTAGCTATAAAATTAGTAGCAATAGGTGGCGCGCAGGTAGGCGAATCTCGCGCTGACCTTCAGGCCTTGGCAGGCTTGCGTGTGCTCTTGGTGGGCTTTTTCTTGGCCGTGCCGCTCTTCTTGCCGAACAGGTGCAGCCCCCAGCCCACCAGCAGCCACAGGTACGACGCCAGCACCGAGTAGGCCGCAATGGCGGGCAGCGACAGCGAAGGCGCGGTGAGCGAGCGGGGGTTGCTCAGGGTCTCCAGCAACTGCTTGGTGCCGGTGCCCAGCAAGGTCACGGTGGGTGCGCTGCCAGCGCGGGCCATGCGCGCGGACATGAAGACAAAAAACTCCATGAGCAAGGCGCCGATCAGGTAACAGGCCAGCAGGGACATCAGCAGGGCAAATGCCCGGCGGTCGCCCTTGGCCAGAAACACGATGGCCGACACCAGCACCAGTGCGGGCAGCAGCAGGACCACGGCGGGCCAGGCGGAGAGGAGTGTTTGCATAGCGGGGGTGGAAATGCGGGGGCTGAGGCCCGTGGGGACGCCGGTCGCTCGGGGTTCGTCTCAAGGGCGGATGGGGGCCGATTTTGCGCCTGTCGGGCGTGGCTGCCGATGATAGTGGTCTGGCCGCGCCGCAGCGGTCAAAGCACCGACCACGAGGTAAGCAGGTTTTACAAAGCGGCCGCTTGTGTCGCGTGGCGCGTTGGCCCTGCCCCTGCCCGTCACCCCCGTGGCCGGGCGGCAGCCAGTGCGTTGCCCAACTGGGCCAGTGGCGCCTGCCAGCGGGGGGCTTTGCCGGTGAGTTGGGCCACGATGGCCGCCTTGAGCGGCGGCAGGCGCCGCGCGCCTTGCAACACCAGCTGGCGCACTGCACGGGGCAGGGGGCGCGCATCGGTGTACAGGCGCACGATGGCGTTGGTGCCCTGGTGGATGGGCCAGGCATGCAGGTGGTGGGCCCGCGCATAGGGCGCCAGCGCTGCTGCGTCGCCCCAGTCTTGCCCACGCTGGCGGGCGGCCACCAGGGCCTGCGTCAGCCGCTCCACCCCGGCCAGCCCCAGGTTGTAGCCGTGGGCGGTGACGGGGTGCATGCCCACCGCCGCATCGCCCAGCAGCGCGCAGCGTGGGCCAGTGAAGCGCTGTGCGTACACGGCCACCAGCGGGTAGGCGTGGCGCTCGCCCAGCAGCTCCATGTCGCCCAGTCGGTTTTGGAACTGGGCCTGCACTTCGGCCGTGAAAGCGGCACTCTCCAGCGCCAGCATGCGGGCGGCGTCGGCGGCCTGGGCGGTCACCACCACGGAGCACTGCGCGTGGCCGCCATCGACGGCATCGGGCAGCGGTAGCACGGCCAGCGTGCGCTCGTAGCCAAAGCACTCGTGGGCGGTGTCGCCATGGGGCAGGGTGTGGCGCATGCGGCAGACGATGACGGTGCGCCCAAAGTCGGTCATTTGCGCACCAATGCCCAATTGGCGCCGGGCGGCAGAAAAGCGGCTGTCGGCTGCAACCACCAGGGGGGCGCACAGGCGCTCGCTGGGCTGCCCGGGTGGGGTGGTCAGGGCAAAGTCCACCTCGGCATGGGTGGCCAGGGCGGCCACGCGGTGCACCTGCGCTCCGGCGATGATGCGCACACCCGGGGTGCGGGCCGCTACCTGGTAGGCCGTGCGGCGCAAGGCATGGTTGGGCACGATGAAGCCCAGCGGGGGGCGTGGGCCGGTGGCCGTGGCGCCTGGGGCCTGGCCAAACCCGTCGGACACGTGCAATTGCATGGCGGAGTGCGCGCCCACGGGGCCGTCGTGGACTTCTGCGGTGCGGATGTGCCCTATCTCGCTGGGCTCCAGGCCCCCCCAGGTGCCCAGGCGCTGCAGCGTGGCTGCGCTGGGGTGGGTGAGGGCGATTTCCCGCCCATCCGGGGCGGGCTGCTCCAACGCTGCGGTGGGGTTTTGGTCCAGCACCGTCGCGGTGAAGCCGGCTTGCGCCAGCGAAATCGCCAGAGACAGGCCGGCAGGGCCTGCGCCCACGATGAGTACGTCGCTGTGCATGTGCATGGAAGGGGTGGGGCGTGGCCCTGAAAAATGACGCTGGCATTGTGGCCTCGGCCTTGGCATGGGGGCTTGCATTGCATCAAAGGGTGTCCGGATACCCGGCGCTGGTGGCTTTGGGGCCGAAAGTCCGCGCGATGGACGCGCCTGGCGTGAAATATGTAACGCAAAGTGATGTGCGTTGCGCTGTCCCATGGCCGCCAGAGCGGCGCCAGTGTTATAAAGTACGGCGCGTTTCAGTCGCCTCCGCAAAGAGACGAACGGTTGCAATTGAAAGGGCTGGGCAGGGCGTTTGGCGGGCGTGCGTGAAACAATTACGCCGCAGTTGAAACAAGTCTCTGCCCGGGTTGCCCACGCTGCCAGGGGCCACGCGGCGCCAGCGGTGTGGCAGGGGCGCGCTGCACTGAATCCACATCCATCCAAAGAGGGAAATCACACCATGAAACAACTGTCTTACATCGCCATGGCCTGCGCACTGGTCTTGACGGGCTGCGCCACCACCGACGGCGGCGGGGCCAGCGGCTTGTCGGCCGTCTCGTCGGCCCTGGGCTCCACCAGCGCGGGTGGCTCGGGCGCCAGCAAGACGGGAAACAAGGTGGGCGCTGCCCTGGACGTGTTCAAGGCCGTCACCGTGTCGGACGAAGAACTCAAGTCCGTGGCCCTGCAGTACCGTGCCTACGGCGACCGCACGCAAAAGCTGGCCCCCGCCAACAACAAGTACTCCCAGCGCCTGGCCCGCCTGACGCGCAAGCACGTCAATGAAGACGGTCTCAATCTCAACTTCAAGGTGTATCTGAGCAAGCAGGTGAACGCCAACGCCACCGCTGATGGCTCCATCCGCGTGTATGCGGGCCTGATGGACATGATGAATGACCAGGAACTGCTGGGCGTCATCGGCCACGAAATCGGCCACGTCAAGCATGCCCACACCATGAGCGCCATGCGCACCGCCTACATGGCATCGGCCGGCCGCAAGGCTGTGGCGGCGTCGGGTGGCGCTGCATCCAAGCTGGCTGACTCGGACCTGGGCGAACTGGGCGAAAAGCTGCTCAACAGCCAGTTCTCGCAAAGCCAGGAAACCGAGTCGGACGACTACGGCCTGGCTTTCATGCAAAAGCATAAGTACAACGTCAAGGCGATGGAAGGGGCCTTCCGCAAGCTGGCCTCCTTGGGCGGCAAGCAAGGTGGCATGGACCAGATGCTGTCCTCGCACCCCGATCCAGGCGCCCGTGCAGACCGCATGCGTGACAAGGCTGCTGGCAACAAGTAAGCCTGCTGCCCAAAACCAAGCCCCGCACTGCGGGGCTTTTTTCATGGCGCAGTGCCAGCACACTGCGTGCCGGGGCAGGGCTGCGCTGTCAACTAGGCGACTGGTGCCTGTGGCTTGCCTGCCCAGGCGCTGCTAACTTGCACCGCATGGAGACAAACCACCCACACACACACCGGGACACGCCGGTGCGGGGCCCTGCGCCGCCCTACATCCCGCAAATCCGCCTGTACCAGCACTGGCTGCGCGAGCAGCGCGGACTGGAGTTCGACAGTTACGACGCGCTGTGGCGCTGGTCCACCACCGAGCTGGACGCCTTCTGGCAAAGCGTGTGGGACTACTTTGACCTACAGTCGCCCACGCCGCACACGGCCGCGCTGGCGTGCAACACCATGCCGGGGGCGCAGTGGTTTCCTGGCGCGCAGGTGAACTATGTGCGGCAGGTGCTGCGTCATGTCGATGCGGCGCACGCCGCAGGCCTGCCCGCCATCATCAGCCGCAATGAAAAAGGCAACCACCGCGAACTGGCCTGGCCCGAGCTGCGCCGCCAGGTCGCGTCGCTGGCGCTGCACCTCAAGGCCCAAGGTGTGCAGCCCGGCGACCGCGTGGCGGCCTACCTGCCCAACGTGCCCGAGGCCATGGTGGCCTTTCTGGCCACGGTGAGCATCGGCGGCGTCTGGAGCCTGTGCGCGCCCGACATGGGCACCCACGCCGTGCTCGACCGCTTCCGCCAGATCGAACCCACCGTGCTCATCGGCGTGGACGGCGTGACCTACGGCGGCCGCGACCAGGACCGCTGCGCCGTGCTGCAGGAACTGCGCGCCCAACTGCCCAGCGTGCGCCATGTGTTGCTGGTGAATGACCTGGATGCTACTAAAACAATAGCTGATAGCGCCCGTTTTACGGACGTTGTGGCCCGAAATGATGCAGAAACTGAGGCCTTTGAGCCCCTGTGGCTGCCCTTTGACCACCCGCTGTGGATCGTCTATTCCAGCGGCACCACCGGCTTGCCCAAGCCCATCGTGCACGGGCACGGCGGCATGATCCTGGTGTCCTTGCAGCTCAAGGGCCTGCACAACGACGTGGGCTGCAGCTACCACCCCAACAGCTGGGGCGAGCGCTACCACTGGTACAGCTCCACCGGCTGGGTCATGTGGAACGCGCAGACCGCGGGCCTGCTGGGCGGCACCACCTGCGTCATCTACGACGGCAACCCCGGCGGCAGCAAGGAGCGGCCCGACTGGGGCACGCTCTGGCGCTTTGCTGCCGAGAACGGAGTCACCTACTTCGGCGCGGGCGCCGCCTTCTACGCCAACTGCATGAAGGCGGGCCTGGTACTGGCCGACTGCGGCGACCTGACCCGCATCCGTGCGCTGGGCACCACCGGCTCGCCGCTGGCGCCAGAGGTGCAGCAGTGGGGCACGGAGCAGTTTCGGTCCATCCGTGGCCTGGCGGGCGAGACGCCCGACATCTGGTGGAACAACATCTCGGGCGGCACCGACTTCTGCGGCGCCTTCCTGGGCGGCCACCGCGACTTGCGGCTGGTGCCGGGCGAGATGCAGTGCCGCATGCTGGGCGCCGCCGTGGAGGCCTGGGACGAGCAGGGCCAGCCCGTGGTGGATGCGGTGGGCGAGCTGGTCTGCACCCAGCCCATTCCCTCCATGCCCCTGTACCTGTGGGGCGATGCGGACGGCAGCCGCTACCTCTCCAGCTACTTCGACATGTACCCCCCCGGCCACGGGCGCCAGCCCGGTGGTGGCGACGGCCCGCCCGCCATGGGTGCCGTCTGGCGCCACGGCGACTGGCTGCGCATTGGCGCGAACGGTGGCTGCACCATCTACGGCCGCTCGGACGCCACCATCAACCGCCACGGCCTGCGCATGGGCACCAGCGAGGTCTACAGCGCCGTCGAATCGCTGCCCGAGGTGCTCGACAGCCTGGTGGTGGACCTCGAATACCTGGGCCGCGAGAGCTACATGCCGCTGTTCGTGGTGCTGCGCCCCGGCCATGTGCTCGACGACGCACTGCGCGCGCGCATCCACGGCGCCATCCGCACCGCACTCAGCCCGCGCTTCGTGCCCGACGACATTTTTGCCGTGGCCGAAGTGCCGCGCACCCTCAGCGGCAAAAAGCAGGAGCTGCCCATCAAGAAACTGCTGCTGGGCCAGACGCTGGAAAAGGTGGTCAACAAGGATGCGATGGCCAACCCACAGTGCCTCGATTGGTATGTGGCGTTTGCGGAGCAGCGCGCCATCACGGTGTGAGCCTTGTCCGGTTGGTGTTGTGAAGTAGCGACGTAGAGCTTCAGCGCGGGGATGGCGGCTACGTCCTTTGTCCAACGCTGTCCCAGGTTTTGCTTTTCTGTTGCGTGAATCCTGCACCAAGAAATAAAAATAAAAGAGCCTGTCGGGTCTTCCCGTATATTCGCAACATTAAGTAAATTAATCACTTTATGCTTTGCAACCACTGCGGAAATACGCTGTCCGAAAGCGCCAAATTTTGTGGGAAATGCGGTCAGTTGGTTGGACCAAAAGGTTCCGCGCCAGCAATTCAACCACTTCATCGGACTTGCCCCGCATGTGCCGCCGAATGCAAGCCTGAAGCCAAATTTTGTGGCAAGTGTGGCTGCAATTTTAGTGTGGCTGCAGGGCTGGGCGTGACAGCTCCAGCTCCAGCTCCAGCTCCAGCTCCAGCTCCAGCTCCAGCTCCAGCTCCAGCTCCAGCTCCAGCTCCAGCTCCAGCTCCAGCTCCAGCTCCAGCTCCTATGCTGTCGCTCCGCGATCTGCCGGACCCGGATTTGGTTCCCCCCATTGGCCCGCCCGAGGGAGTGCACGAGGATGTGAAGCACGCGGCGTTGTCCAAACCCCGCGGGCCTGTTTTATTG
This sequence comes from Acidovorax defluvii, assembly GCA_003268905.1. Lineage (GTDB taxonomy): Bacteria > Pseudomonadota > Gammaproteobacteria > Burkholderiales > Burkholderiaceae_C > Acidovorax > Acidovorax defluvii. Next base: position 151,021 of record QLTU01000007.1, on the reverse strand, counting down.
GGCGCGATTGCAGTCGTGCTTGTCCTCTTTGGCGTGTTTTCCTGGTGGTTGATGTCTCGACCCCGTGAGCCAGTTGCCCCTACCGACGTTAAATTGCCCTCAGCAACCGAGCCTGTGGCGGTGCCCGCAGCACCGCCGCAAGTGGCGTCTTCCGCGCCAGCCGTTCTGCCAAATGAGGCTCCCAGCGCGCCTCCGGCCGAGCCAAGTGCTACGGAGCAGGCGCCAGTGCAGATCCCATCAAGCGCACCAGCACCAGCACCAGCACCAGCACCAGCACCAGCACCAGCCCGCGCCAGACCGGCAGCGGTCACCAATGAGCAGGCTCAAGACAGGAGGGCGGCAGCCCAGAGAGAGGCTACCCGGCGTGAGGCTCAGGCCCGGCAGCGCGAAGAAGACCGGGCACGACTGAACAAGGCCAATCAAACGCTTGATGATTTGTTGAAGTAAAACAAGGACAAAAAATGAAATCGATTTCTCTTACGCTCATCGCTGTGGCAGTTGGCGTGTCCGGATGCGCCAGCATCCAGCAAAGCACGGGTATGGATAACAAGACAGCGAGTGCTGTCGGGGGCGGATTGATGGGGTGTGTCGGCGGGGCCTTGTTGGCCAAGCTTGGGGGGGGCAATGCAGCAGTGGGTTGCGCCGTGGGTGCTGCGGTGGGTGGCTTCGTGGGCTTTGAAAAAGCACGGCAGGGAGAAATTGCCGCCGCAGAGCAGGCGAGAAATGAAGCGGTGGCGGCTTTCGCTGCATTGCCTGCTTGGCAGAAAGTGCGTGCCAGCGATGTGAAAACGAAGGAAGTGGTCGTCACCGACAAGAACACGCGTGAAACCAAAAAATATCAAGCTTTCGAGTCAGTCAGCCTGGACATTCCGCTGTCCGCCAAAGGCACACCTGAGCATGACGCTGCCATGGACAAGCTCAAGACTTTGGCCCAGCGTGTGGCTGACGAGCGCGGCTCTTCGGAAATTGTTGTCGCGTTGACGCCGGTCGATGCCAGAGCCCGCAAAGTCGCCGCGACCAGCGGGACTGTGCAAACCAGCAAGGGCAACACCATCACGGTGTCCAAGGTTGCTGATGATTCAGTACCGAAAGGCGTTGAGCGCATCACAGTCAAGGCCGGCAGACTGCAAACAGAGGTCTAACGGTTACATCCGTTGCGTGCCGTATTGCCGCCCATAGCCGGGCACGCATATCCCATGCAAAACGGCTCCGTCGGTCGCTGTTTCTGTGAATTCGTGCCTGAAGCGCGACTTTTTTAAACTACATCAATCTCAAGAGGGCGGAATATGGGTCAACCGACAAGCGCGCCGCGCATTGATTTTTCGCAGTTACTGCGCGCAGCCGAAGGGCTCACGCAGTGGCGTCCCATGTTGCTCGGATTCCTGACGCTTGTCGCTGCCGGGCTACTTATGGTGGCGGGCCAATTTCTGGCTTTCAGACTGGGAGGTGGAGCGGGGGCGCTCATTTCGGCTTTTATCGCGTTGCTTGTGGTGGTCGTCGTGGCCGCTGGCTTTTCGGGTGCGGGCGTGATGTTGATGGACCGGGCCAAGGCGATCGAGCCGCGCTCCATGGTGGACGCCCTGCTGTTTGGCCTGACGTGCCTGCCCAAATTCATCGGCTTTGCCCTGGTGCTTTTGGGACTGGCCCTGGGCCTGACGATGGTGGCTTCGCTGGTGTATTTTGTCTGCAAATTGCCAGGTATCGGGCCATTGCTGCTGTTTGTGGCGCACCCTGTGCTAGTGGTGCTGACCGGGGTGACCTTCACGGCGATCACATGGGTCGCCGTGCCGTTGTTCACACCAGCGGTCTGGGATGGGCGCTCGTTCAAGGAGTCTTTATCGCTGGTATACGCAGTGGCACGAACTCGCCTTATCCAGGTCGTAGCGCTGCTGCTCGGCTTGTATGTGGTGATGTCGGTAATTGCCCTGCTATTGCTGGCAGCGCTTTTCCCCGGATATGGACTCATGACCGGACTGGCTGCCGCCATCGTCGGCCCCGGTATGCTGGGGGGCGGCATGTCTTCCATCGTGGGCATTCTCGGGGGAATGGACATGGGCGGTGGCGGTGGGCACTTGTATGCCGGCATGCTCGCTACTGGACTGATCTTCGGCGTCGCCACCACCCTTATGTTTCAGGTTCTCATCATGGGTGTCAATCTGGTGTACTTGTCTGCTACTGCTGGGCTGGACATTGCGGCGAGTCAGGGGGCCCTGGAGACGCATCTGGAGCAAGCCAAGCAAAAAGCCCGTGAGGCACAGGAGCGCGCGCGCATGGCAGCTGAGCGCGCGCGTCAGGCCATGCCGCAGGCGGCCACCGCACCGGTGGCTGGCGCGGTGCCATCCCCCGCCGCCAAGACCGCTGTGCATTGCCCTCAGTGCCACGAAGGCATCCATGCCGACGATCTGTTTTGTGGCAGTTGCGGGCACAAGCTCAAATAACTTTCGCGGCACTCTCAGACGCGCGGTGTAAACCATGGCTATTTTCTGTACGAAATGCGGCACTTCGAATGCTGATACGGAAGCGTTTTGCGAACACTGTGGCGCTGCGTTACGCAAGCACGAGGTTCCGCAGCGACCGCTTGAGGGGGGGGCGCAGCGTCTGGCTTTGGGGTCTCAAAAGATACTGTATGCGTCGGTTGCGTTGGGCAGTTTGCTCGTGGTTGGCGTTGCCGCTGCCTACTTTGCGTTGACACCGCCTGCGCCTACCAGTGCACGGCTATTGGCCGCGGCAAAGGCGGGACATGGCGAGGGTCTGCTTCAGCGCTCGAAAAGGCAGCTTTGTTTGTCGAACATGGACTACGGCGTGGATAAATTCAACGCCGCGCGACACGACACACGCACGCAAAACTGGCTCAACACGTTGGTGGAGGCCGGGCTGTATAGCCCGGGGACGGTTGTGATGGGCGGTGGTTATTTCGCCAGCCCCCTTATCCAATACGCGGCGACGCCAGAACTCGTGAAATGGCGCGATGGTGGACGCTTGTGTCTGGCAAAGGGCGTTGAAATAACAGACATTGTTGACATCCAGAAGCCCAGCGAAAAAGCCCTGGACAATGCGGCAACGCCCAAGCTGCACACGGTTGCGGCCAAGCTGGTGCTGCAGGCCACGGATGCGGCGCCTTGGTTGGAAAAGGCCAACGTGCAAAGCGAGCTGCTCGGACAGCTAACGGGTTGGAAATTCCAAGATGGCAAGCTGCAAAAGCAGGTGCCTGATGTGTTCGGCTTGCGCGATGGCCAATGGGCGACCGGCCCCGTGTACAAGGCGGAACTCGAAAAGCAATACGCTTCGGCACAGGGCGCAAGTGCAGGCCAGGGCAAGACTGTGTCAGCGGCAATGGGCGGTGGTTTGTTTGCGGGCCTTGCTAAGTTATTCAGTTTCGGTGGGCACCCGCTGCAGGGCAAATGGCACATGGATACCGGAAGTTTTGGGCCGTTCGGTAGTGCTGGCCAGTCCGCGAGTTTGGGAGTGTCGTTTACTTTCACCAGCGACACCATGGAGATGGGCGGCGCATCGATCAAATGTAATTTCGAGGTGAATGGTAATCGCGTAAAAGTGACGCCTGAAGGAACGGCAGAAAGCTATATTTTTGAAATGCGCGACAAGAATACAGCCATTGTTGATCTGGGTATTTTCCAACTTACCTACAAACGCGTGCAATAACTCCGCCCCGTATTTTTTGGTACCTCGAACCGTTTTCCATGTCCTACGAATACAGCTCCGAACAAGCGCAGCTTGATTTCCCCAATCCCTACCGTATCGAAAATATTCTGTGGGGTGTTCGCGCGAGCATCTTACTGGTTTGTTCCGTAGCGTTGATGTTTCTGGCCCGTAAACACCTTGTGGTCCAAGCGTTGGGCAGTTTTGTGGTGCCGGTTGCATTGGGTGTGGGGCTTTTCGTGTTGTCGGCCTGGAATTTCGTGCGCATCGGTCAGCAGTTGCGGGTATTTTTTGGCCGTGGCCAGCCAGCGGGCTTGGCCACTGAGCTTCAAGCCGATCAGATGGGCCTCTCCAACGCCGCCAAGAGTCTGATGCAGACCGTGCGCCAAGGCGCGCTGGAGTTTGCCATCCCTAGCGGGGCGCTCAACGGCGTGCTGTACTCCCTGATTAAAAACCTCATAACCGCGCCGGCGTACATCCAGAACGTATTGCAGAGCCGGTTCTCCAATTTGGCCTCCTACGCCTTTCTGTTGGTGATCATGCTCGTGGCCATGCTTTTCACCTGGGGCTCGCCTGTGCAGGGGGCGGTTGGTGCTTTCTTCCTCGCGCTGGTGGTGTTCATGGCGGTCAAGCCCATCTCGGGCAATGGAGTGAGAGCCAAAGTCAGCTTTAACCTTACACAGGTCGTGCTTCTGGTCTTGTTGGCCGTCCTCGGGCCGGTAATTTTGGGGTTCTTCCAGAACGCGCTGCCTGACCTTTCGTGGGCGACTTTTGGTACACAAGCGTTCATCATCCTATTGGCATTGGTCGTCATTGAGGTGGTGTTTTTCATTGCCGTGCAGCGCCACATCGACCTGCCACCACCAGTCAGCAAGGTCGATACCCAGGACCGTGTCAGTTTCAACAGCGACCCGAACCTGCTCATGCAGGAATTGGACCGTGAAATGCAGCGCAATTGGGTGCATCGCATCCCAAACCGGCGGTATGCGCGAGTGCTTCCCGATATTGCCTTGAACGAAGGCACTGGAAACTTCAAAGCGCAATTGCTGGAAGAAAGCCAACCGATGGCGCCGCGGGCGTTTAGCAAGATGGACTGGTCTGTGGTGCAGGCTTACCCTCGGTTTTTCTGGCTGATGGTGATTGACGTGCTGGGTGTGGCGCTGACGCTCGCGGGTGCTATGGCGCTGGTGGTATTTGCTGTCCAGTTTGATCCCTTGAGAGACTGGCGACCCGTTTTGGGATTTGCATCGCTGGGTTTGTCGCTGGTAGCGGTTGGTGGCTACGCGTTTCGCAATGCACACACCCTTTGGGGGCGGTTTGACTTCGAATCTACTTTGACCTGGGTGGAGATGGAGGGCAGCTTTATCCGGTCCAAAATCGATATCGGCAACCGCTTGCAAGACCGTGTTTTTACTGAGCGCGATGTCATCAACGTTGAGAACATGACACTGCGTGTATGGGTGATGGAGTTGCGCAGTGTGGTCTTTGGCCATCAGAGCCATGGCAGCGTGATGGAACGCGCCATCACAGGGATGGTGAGCCGACCAGAAGAGGCACAGTACCTGAAAAATCTGGTGCGGCAGTTTGCCGGAGAGCAAAGCATCGTGGTGGCTCCACGGGCGGCGGAAGATGCCCAACGCATGGCAGGGCTGGGTGCGCTGAATCATTTGGGTGCTGCCACCAGTGCACATGGCGCGTTGTCTGCGGAATCCCTTGTCGGTGTCATCTTGCAGGCCGCTGGTGCCTCCGCTGCCCCGGCAGATGGCCGTTTAGATGTTGGTGGCGGTAAGTCAACTCGTGCTCAAAAGAGCGCGGCTCGGCAACAGAATTGTCCGACCTGTCGCGCGCCGCATGCTGACGCTGATGCCTTTTGTGAGAGTTGCGGCACATCTTTGTCTCTTGGCTGAAGTACCGTCCAGACCCGGTGCCCCTGATGGCCCCGGGGTGGTCTGGCGGGGCCACGCCGCACGAACAGGCCATGCCACGATCGCCATGTGCGTTCCTAGGCTCTTCCCGGGGCCAGGCTGGACACTCGCCCGCTTTTGCGCTGCCGCGCGGCCATTGGCAGAAAGCCCCGACACCTGCCGCCCTTCATAATGGTGCGAACCTTGGGGCTGCGGCCGGCGCAGCAGGTGGCCGCCCCCTCTTGGAACCAGTTCAGGACCTTTCGCCTCCCAAAGAGGGCTTGCACCGGTTTAACCACCCAGGAGCGCACTGTGATGAATTCTTCCCCCCCGCCCAAACGCTTTTCGATGATCCGCGAGTTCCACCTGGCGGACTGGTTCACGCTGGGCAACGCGGTTTGTGGCGTGGGAGCCCTGTTCTCGGTGATGTCGTACCTGGAGACCAGCGATGTGGTGCACATCTACTTTGCCTGCGCGCTGGTGCTGGCCGCGCTGATCTTTGATGTGTTCGATGGCCGCATTGCGCGCTGGCGCCAGAAAAGCTCGGCCTTGGGCCGCGAGCTCGATTCGCTGGCCGACGTCATCTCGTTTGGCGTGGCGCCTGCCATCATTGCCTATGGCTGCGGCATGCAGGGGCTTTATGACCGCATCGTGCTGGCCTATTTTGTTGCCTGCGGCGTGTCGCGCCTGGCGCGCTACAACGTCACGGCCGAAACCCTGTCGGGCGACGACGGCAAGGTGAAATACTTTGAAGGCACGCCGATTCCCACCTCCATCGTGCTGGTGGGGCTGCTGGCACTGGCGGGCTACCTGGGTGCCGTGCGCGAGAACCTGTGGTTCGGCCAGGTGCTGATCGGCGGCTTCACGCTGCACCCGCTGGTGCTGCTGTTTGCGTTGTCGGGCTCGCTGATGATCAGCCGGATTCGCATTCCGAAGCTTTGACTTTCCCGTAGCTGCCGCGCGTTTTCCCCGTAGAGGGCACGCATCCAGCGGCCCGACCAAGCCGGTGGCGCTGGTCCTGACCATGCCCGGTTCATCGCGGGTAGGGTGTTATAAAAATGATAGCTGCTAGCGCTTTATAGATAAGCGCTAGAGGCTTATTTCATTGATATGTTAAGCCGCTGCTGGCCGCTTGTTCACCAGCACGATGCCGGCCGCCACCAGCACCAGCGCTGCCAACAGCCCGGGGGTGACGGGTTCGCCCAGCCACCAGGCGCCAAACAGCAGCGCAAACACGGGCGTCAGAAACACAAACACCGAAATTTTGGTGGCCGGGTAATGCGCCAGCATCCACATCCAGGCCAGGTAACTCACAAAAGCGCCCACCAGCGCCTGCACCAGTAGCGATCCCCAGGCAAACGCGCTGAACTGCCACACCCAGGGTTCGTCCAAACCAAGCGACAGCACGGGCAGCGCGACGGCACTTACGCCCACCTGGTAGAGCAACTGTTTGGCGGGGGGCACGCGGGCCAGGGGTGTGGTGCGGATGACCACGGTGGTCAGCGCCCACATCAGGCCCGCCGCCAGCCCCATCAGGTCGCCCAGCCAGGCCTGGGGCAGCGCCGCATTGGCGGGGCCCAGCAGCCCGTCGCCCAGGGCCAGCCCAACCCCCACAAAGGCGGCGCCAAGGCCCAGCCACTGCCAGCCCTTGAGCCCCTCGCCCGGAATGAAGCGCGGCAGCAGCAGGGCCACCCAAAAGGGTGCGGCATACAGAAACACCGTGAGACGCGATGCGGTGGTGTACTGCAGGCCCAGGTAGATGCACGCGAACTCGCCCGCAAACAGCGCGCCCGCCAGCAGCCCGGCGCGCGCGGCCCCTGTGGGTTCACCGGCCATTGACAGGCGCACGCCGCGCCACAGACACCATGCCGCCACCGCCACGGTGGCCAGCGCAAAACGCAAAAAGGCCTGAAACACCGGCGCCACTTCGGCCACCGTGGCCTTCACCAGCACCTGCTGGAAGCCCCAGAACATGCAGCAGGCCAGCAGCAAGGAGATGGAGAGGGCGTCAAGGTGGGCTTTGCGTGCGCGGGGGACGTTCATGGCTTGATTATGGTCAGGTGACAGTGGGGGCGCAGGCCATGTTCTGGGGTGCAGTGCTTGGCTTAGTGACGGTGGCGGGATGTACTGACGCTGTGTGCCTGCCCTTTGTGGTGGCGACGGTCACCGGCCGTGGGTGGCCCTCCGCCTTGCGAATCCAGTCCGTTGGATTCGTCTGCGGGCTGGGGCGCACTCTGCATTGGTACACAGAGCAAAGGGACGCGGGAGTATTATGTGAATACGTGACAAAAGTCCGTGTGTCTCCGCTGCGAGTCGGCGATGATGACGACATCAGCTAAGGATGCCCTGAATAACTCGAATGCGTAAGTGCTACAAGGCCACCGGTTTCAGATAGTGCGCTGGATGGCGTTTAGCCTGGGTCTTCGCAGCACTTTTCACGCCCTTTCGGGCCATCTGCACCGCCTTTGGCGGCCCCTTGCCTGTCTTCAGGCGCACTCATCCCTGCGCCGCCAGCAGTTGGTGGCGCACCATCCACAGGTTCGATAGCGCAAACAGCGTCTTGAGCTGCAACGTGTTCTTCTTCAGCCCCCGGTAGCGCACCTTGGTGTATCCAAACTGCCTCTTGATCACCCTAAACGGGTGCTCCACCTTGGCCCGGATACTTGCCTTGATCTTCTCTACTTGGTCTATGAGCGCGTCAACGGGGTTGTTCTCTTTGTCCAGCGCTCTGCGCTTGCCTGGACGCATCGCGATGTGCCAGGTGACGTCCTTCTTTGCATCCCGGCGCTTGTCTATACCTTGGTAGCCTGCATCACCAAACCCGTCTGTCTCCTGCCCGTGCAGCAAGCTGTTGCCCTCTACAACGTCGGCCACGTTACCCGAGGTGCCTATGACGGTATGCACGAGTCCCGAGTCTGCATCCACGCCAATATGTGCCTTCATGCCAAAGTGCCATTCGTTGCCCTTTTGGCTCGAATGCATCTCTGGGTCGCGTTTCTTGTCCTTGTTCTTGGTGGAGCTGGGCGCTGCAATCAGTGTGGCATCCACCGCAGTGCCTGCCTTGAGCAACAAGCCCTGGGCTGCCAGAAGCTCGTTGACAGTGGCCAGAATCTGCTCGGCCAGCTTGTGTTTCTCCAGCCGATGACGAAACCTCAGGATGGTGCTCTCGTCAGGCACCCTCCCATGGGCATCAAGACTTGCAAACTCCCGGTAGATCGGGGTGTCAAAGAAGGCCTCTTCCATCGCCAGATCTGACAAAGTGAACCACTGCTGCATGCAGTGGATGCGCAGCATCGTCTCCAGGGCAAAGGGTGGGCGGCCGTTCTTGCCTTCGGGGTAATAGGGCGCAATGAGTTCGACCAGAGCAGCCCAGGGAACCACCAAATCCATCTGGGTCAGCAGTTCTTGCTTGCGGGTCTTTTTGGTGCTCAGGTTCAGGTCAAGGCTGCTTTGCTTCATGGCTTGGGAGGATGCCATGACTGTGCTGCTCCTATCAGGTCGCCAGCTAGGTTTTGCAGGATTTCCCTAGCAGTAACGCCTATTTATTGCTTCCAGTATGGCAACAAGTTCCCGCTTTAATGCAGGCCGGCTGAACGCTCACGTCGAGCGAATTCAAATACTTTATGTCTGGAAATCCGTCTTGTCTCTGTTCAACCTCATAGGATATCGGTGCCTTACCTGTATTCAATCCATCAAATATTCGAGCGACATGCTGGAGGCGCTCTTCTGCCAGCTTTCGATTGGACCGCACTGCCGGGGCAACTACGATGACGGATTCAACTCCTAGGCCGTCGCGCCACTGAACAAACCACTCTGCCAAGGCGCGCGCATTCCGCGCACCCAACTCAGCACCGCCCTCCTCCAGTTGCACGGTGAGCTGCCTGCCTCCAAGACTGCAGGCGACAGCATTTTGACCCAATGCAAGCAGGAGGCTGGCTGCTATGACTGTTAGTACCGAATGCTTACGCATCAAAAAACCTTGCTATTTGATCGTGATCCCAAGCACATGGGCCGCGAGTGAGTCGGCATTGACCTTCGCCTCGGCTGTTTTGTCCGAGATTGACTTGGCGTTGCGAATGCCATAGTACGCATCATTGGAGCCTGCAACGTCTTTGAAGTGCGTAATTTCATGCAATAGGATGGAAAGCTGGGAGTCTCTCGGCAGGAACTCCCTGGTTCCATAGACCCGATTGAACGCATCTCTTTTAAAGAACTGCGCTGCTAGAAGAATTCTATGGCCATTAGTGTCGACCGGACAGACGGCGGCATCTGCGCTTTGGTCGACTTGGCCAGAGCACCCCACTGACGTGGTGCTTGCCGCGTCATAGGGCAAGAAGCTCTTCGGGTTCAAGCCACGAAGGACCCGCAAGATGGACCCCATGATGGGTATCAGGTAGGCTTTGATCTGATCATCGGAGCTGCCAAACCAGTAATTGGTCAGCATTTTTGCGTCCGCGTCCCACCGAGTCAAACTTGCCAAACGCGCCTCCGTGAGAGACGTGGCCTCCTTTATCAAGCCCATGATGTGCTCGGCAAAGCGCTCATCACTTAGGCTATTGCTGACCAGCTCTGGAATGTCCGGTGCAGCCTCCTGCGGCAATTCTTTGGTGCCCGACCTTTTATTCGCCACATCCGGTGCATCCAGATTGCTTCGGCTGCGCAAATGGTCATGCCAGCCAAGACCTGGCTCCTGGTGCCAGACGGGTGCCCTGTCTGGATTGACACTTCCCCCTTTAGAGAACTTTCTCATGGGCGCAATTCCATTGACCGTCCCGGGTACTTTGAAAAATGGCATGGCCTTTCACTCGCTCCTTCTCTTACCTCGATAGTTTCCTGCAAGTAATGCCCCTGGCGCCCCTAATAGCGAAAATTAATTGAAGGAGCCTATCGTGTGCCGACATGGTTCGTCGCATAAATGTGACTTCCCTGGCGAAGCTTGAAGCAATTCATCTTCGTCTCGGCTTTGTTGCATAAGACTGGCGTTGTTGCATAAATCGGCCATAGGGCAAGACATCCCCAATCCCAAATGGATTTACGCAGCAGCGACCGTCTGGGGCGTGCCCAGCGCGGTAAATTGATTGAGGATTGACGCTCGAATATTGAGCTCGGCCACCTGGCGCTCAAACGTCCTGGCCATCACCTTCTCGCCCAGACGCTTGAAGCAATTCATCTTGGTCTCCACCAGAGACCTTCGGTGGTAGCCGCTCCATCTTTTCCAGATAGCCCGCCCCAACCTCCTACACGCCTTGACCGCTTCATTGCGATGAGCAAATGCCAGTCCTTTGCGCAGCTTCGCTCCTTTGCGTGGCGGGATGATTGGAATCGCTCCCCGCAGGTAGCACGCCTTATGTACATCCTGCGTGTCGTACGCCCCATCACCGGTAAAGCTAGCTATCTCTTCATTGCTTGGGATTTGACCTAGCAGGTCAGCTGCAATGGGCGAGTCGCCCACTTCATTGGTTGTGACTACGATGGCCCGAATCTGCAGCGTTTGGGCATCAATACCCAGATGCACCTTGCGCCACTGGCGGCGGCGCTCGGCACCATGCTTTTTGGTTTTCCACTCACCTTCGCCCAAGAACTTGATGCCCGTGGAGTCGGCCAGCAGGTGCAAGCCTTTCTCGCTTGCTCGGTAGTGCACCTGCACATTCAAGCTCTTTTGTCTGCGACACACCGTGCTGTAGTCGGGCACTGGCCAAGGCAGGCCTGCCATACGCAATAGCGACTGCACCAGGCCCAGCGTCTGGCGCAAGGGCTGGCCAAACAAGCACTTGATGGTCAGGCAAAACTGGATGGCCGCATCTGAGAACTTCTGGCAACGACCACGCTTGCCCGTGGGCGGAGCTAGCCACTGCATGTCCCTATCGAGCCAGATGGTCAGGTCCCCTCGCGCCTTCAACGCTGCGTTGTACGCCTTCCAGTTTGTTGTCCGGTATTTGCGCCGACCCCAGTTCGTCTCACTCATCTCCCCAGCCTACCGCAGCCATGACCGGTATTTGTGCAACAACATCGAGTTACACAACAACGCCTAACACCCCAACCAATCTGAATAGAAATTCTTGCCTATTTTTTTGTTCGATAACCAAGATAAAATCCATAAACAAAAAGAATGGCAACCACTGCGAGCATAAAATTTAAAAAATTATTCAACCTACTTCCGGCTGACGAAAAATAATCATAGGCGCCTATCATTAAAACAATAATAACCATGTGAAGTATGGCGACCCCTCCAGTATTTTCATTCGTCAAGAACTCATTAGACGCCAATACCAAAGAAAACAACAAAGCCACAGTCAATATTAAATAAATTTCAAAAAAACCAAAAACACTGAAGTAAATTAATAGAAATAAAAATAGTGACAAGCTAATGTATCTTCCGTTAAATATCTTTTCTCTTATTTCAGACGCTTTTTCCATTTCAGTAGCTTCCTCTTTGGCATGACTTTTGTGTTACATCATTCATCTTTATTGGCTCCGTTCCATCAGCTCCAATCGAAATAATTTTCTTCAATGCCGTTATGCTAACGTCTTTAAAAAATCCGCCAGGAGCACTCGCACCTGCGATATCCAAGACAGTATCTGTTGCATGCACAATATTCGGAGGTGGTTTCAACATCTTTGAGCCTGCATCGGCGATGCCACCAATAACTACAGCAACCGGTGCTGCAGGGGACTTCCATAGCGGACCCGGCGGTGCCCGCAAGCGATTCAAAACGCTTGTGCACCAAGAGTTGCTTGATGTGGCCATGCGCTGACTGCGAACCTCTAGTCCCATGGCCAGCATCACCAGACCCGCTAGCGCGTAACTGAGCCATGCCAGATAGGCGGCCTGGGGCGCTAGAAAGTCCAGTACGGCAGCCACGGTGACAGCCATGGCAATCACCGAATTGAACGGGATGACGTGCTCTTTGACGAACTCGTAGATACGCATGGCTGAAGGCCGCGCTTGGCGAGTGGCTGGTGTTAACGCACTGCCATCCAGCCTGCGTCTCCCTTTTGCAGATAGAACTTATCGGTGACCGCTCCGCCACCAATGGCTTGGCCTTTTTTCATATCACCCGCAAACGCAAAAACCAACATCTGCGCAGACTCAGGAAGCTCTTTGAGATCCTTTTTTGCTGTGACGGTGGTCTCTGCTTCAATGAGCCAACGGCCATCCTCTTGCTTGGCCTTGTTCTTGATTTTTACTTGGGTATCGAACACGTCGCTCCAGCGCAATCCCAGCGGTGCCAATTGCTGGTCGACCTGCTGCAATGATTGTTGGGTGACTGCCTGTACGTCCGCGTCTGAAGGGGCGTTAGAGCACGCGACTAACGCCAGTGTGAGTACTGCTGTAAATACTGTTTTCAAGAATTTCATGGATCCTCCCGTGTAAAAAAGTGGCACTTAAAAAGGTGCTGGAGCGCGCTAGCTTTTTGCAAACCACTTTTCCGGCTTGCAACGATGTCGCTCGGCGCCTTCGTATTGCGGCGGCCCAGTGCCCGTGGGTTTTCCCCCTGCAGGCAAGGGCAAGTGGATGACTTACTCGTCTCTCGCGTGTCACAGAACTTGCAAGCCCCAAGACCGCAAAAGCGGCAATACTTGGTAGACGCATCGAATTTCCCTCCCTCAATTTCGCTGCAAGCGGATGGGTGTCCTCGGCGTTCCGTTGCTGCTTGTTGCAAATATTGTGATTGTTTGTTTTTGTAAATTTGCGACATAACTCTGGTGGGTTTCCCTTAAATGTTTCGGGAATCGCAGGGGTTGTTCAGTTCCATGTCGCAGCTCTTTTTGACTGTCTTAGACATGCCTGCGTTGGATGAGGACATCGATCCTGCCAAGACAACCTTGCGGCGGAACAGCACAGTGCCTGAGCTCACGACCCGAGCCTGCCGCCATGAGTACTTGCGTAGTGCGACCTGCCAGAAGTCTTTTGCGTCCTGTGTTCCGAGGCACGCTTGCCTCATTGGCCGTTATGGCTTGTCCAGTGAGCCTGCATGTGAGCGGTTGCCCCGCCTGTGGCGGCTTGGCCACGCGCTGCCGCTACACTCAGGCTTTTTGGCTGCGCCCGGTGGCGTGGCTGCTCAACACACCACCCCATGGCCACTGAAACGGCGGCGCACACACGCGCCAGTTTTGACCTCAAAAGCGCTTCACTGCCGGTGGTGGCTGTGGTGCTCAAAACCACGGACGCGGCGCAGTTTGCTGTGGACTTGGCCGACCGCGTGGCCGACGCCCCTGGCTTTTTTGACCAGGACCCGGTGCTGATCGACCTGACGCCCGTGCGCGAGGCCGAAGAACCCATCGACTTTGCCGCCATCACCGAGCAGCTGCGCGAGCACCGCACCCTGCCCGTGGCCGTGCGCGGCGGCAGCCCCGCCCAGATGGAAGCGGCCCGCGCCGCAGGCCTGGCCGCCGCCCCTGATGCCCCACCCGCCCGCGCCGAAGCGCCCGCCCCGGTGGAGGTGGTGCGTGAAGTGGTGCGCGAGGTCGAGGTCGTGCGCGAAGTGCCCACCCTCGGCCCCGGCACCGTGGTGGTCGACAAGCCCTTGCGCTCGGGCCAGCAGGTGTATGCGCGCGGCGCCGATCTGGTGGTGATGGCCGTGGTGAGCTTTGGCGCCGAGGTGATTGCCGACGGCAACATCCACGTCTACGCCCCGCTGCGCGGCCGTGCCATTGCCGGGGCGCGCGGCAACACCGAGGCCCGCATTTTTTCGACCTGCCTGGAGCCGCAACTGGTCTCCATCGCGGGCATCTACCGCACCACCGAGACCGAATTGCCCGCCGACGTGCGTGGCAAGCCGGCCCAGGTGCGGCTCGATGGCGAGAAGCTCATCATCGAGCCGCTCGTCTGAGTCCCTATTTCATTCGTATCAACCCCACAGAGAATCAGCACACATGGCCAAAATCGTCGTCGTGACCTCCGGCAAGGGTGGCGTGGGCAAGACCACCACCAGTGCCAGCTTTGCCTCCGGCCTCGCCCTGCGCGGCCACAAGACTGCCGTGATCGACTTTGATGTCGGCCTGCGCAACCTCGACCTCATCATGGGCTGCGAACGCCGCGTGGTGTATGACCTCATCAACGTGATCCAGGGCGAGGCCAACCTGAACCAGGCGCTCATCAAGGACAAACAGTGCGACAACCTGTTCGTGCTGGCCGCCAGCCAGACGCGCGACAAGGACGCGCTGACCCAGGAAGGCGTCGAGAAGATCCTGACCGACCTCGCCAGCATGGGCTTTGAATACATCATTTGCGACTCGCCCGCCGGCATCGAAAGCGGCGCGCTCATGGCCATGCACTTTGCCGACGAGGCGCTGCTGGTGACCAACCCCGAGGTGTCCAGCGTGCGCGACTCCGACCGCATCCTGGGCATGCTGGGCAGCAAGACCCGGCGCGCCATCGAGGGCGGCGAGCCCATCAAGGAGCATCTGCTCATCACGCGCTACAACCCCAGCCGCGTACAGGACGGCCAGATGCTGAGCCTGGAGGACATCCAGGACATCCTGCGCATCAAGCTGATCGGCGTGATTCCGGAGTCGGAAGTGGTGCTGCAGTCCTCCAACCAGGGTTCCCCCGCCATCCACGCCCAGGGCAGCGATGTGTCCGAGGCCTACAAGGACGTGATCGACCGCTTCCTGGGCGAGGACAAGCCCCTGCGCTTCATCGAAGCCGAGAAGCCCGGCTTCTTCAAACGCCTGTTCGGGAGCAAATAAGCCATGGCGTCATTCCTGTCTTTCCTGCTGGGCGAAAAGAAGAAGACCGCCAGCGTCGCCAAAGAGCGCCTGCAGATCATCCTGGCGCACGAACGCAACGGCCGCAACGCCGCCGAGCCCGACTACCTGCCCGCGCTGCAGCGCGAACTGGTGGCGGTGATTTCGAAATACGTGAAGATCAACCCCGACGACCTCAAGGTGCACCTGGAGCGCCAGGACAACCTGGAAGTGCTCGAAGTGAAAATCGAGCTGCCCGATACGGTGCGCTGATTTGGGATGAAACAGGGCTCTAGCGCTCTTTCGACAAGCGCTAGCAGCTATAAAAAACGAAGTAAAACGCGTCTCAGCGCGCGTGCTTCGCGAATTTCCCGGCAAATGCCTGCGCAATGCTCAGCCCACGCTGCCCAGGTTCGAGCGTGGCCTGCTGGCCCGCCGCGATGGTGCCAGTCTGCTCTACCGCCAGGTAGTAGCCGCAGCACCCGGCAATGGCCATGGCGCGGCCGGCTTGCGGGAACCCCATGACGGCATTGAATTTGTAGCAAGGCTCGCGCGGTGCCGCCACGCGCAGCACGCAATCGGGAAAGTGCAGCCGGTCGCCCACATACACCTCGTGTTCCAGCAGGCCATCGACCGTGAGGTTTTCGCCCATGAAACCGGGTGGCAGCGGCTCGTCGAACAGGCTGATCCCGCGCTCGCGCCGTTGGGCTTGCCAGAAGGCGTAGTGCACCGCCGGGTAGGCATACACCGCCTTGTCCAGGCCGCCGTGCACGCTCAGGTCGGCCTGCTCGTCGCCCGCCAGGCCCAGCCGTCCCACGGCAACGGGGCCGGGCGTGCATGATTTGCCGATGGCGGTGAGGATCTTGCGCTCGCCGATGCGCACGGGCTGGGCCGTTCCTACATTCACGCTGAGCACTTGAAGTGTCTGGGCCATGGACTGTCCGCTCAGAGCGGGTGCTCGGTGTAGAACCGCCCGCCGTGGTACAGCAGGGGCGACATGCCGCCGTGGTGCTGGCAGCGCTCGACCTCGCCGACAAAAATCACATGGTCGCCTTCTTCGTAGCGGCTGCGGTTGAAGCACTCGAAGGTGGCCGCAGCGCCCTCCAGCAACGGGGCGCCGCTGATGCCCGAGTGGTGTTCCACACCGGCGAAGCGGTCGACTCCGCGGGAGGCAAAGCGCTCGGCCAGGGCCTTCTGGTCGGCTGCCAGCACATTGATGGCGTAGTGGGAGCCGTTGGCAAAGGCCGGCATTGAAGCGGCCGCGCGCGACAGGCTCCACAGCACCAGGGGCGGATCCAGCGAAACTGAATTGAACGAATTGGCGGTGAGCCCGATGGGCTGACCCTGTGCATTGCGGGCCGTCACGATGGTCACCCCGGTGGCGAACATGCCCAGCGCATCGCGAAACTCCCTCGCAGAAAAACTGGGCGGGCGGGCAAGGGCGGGTCGGTGCAGGGAGCTGTTCACAAAAACGGGGCGCAGAGCCTTCTGGAGGGGGAGGGCTATTATGGTGCGGTGCCCGCAATCGCGCAGGCGTGGGGCGTTTTGACCGCCCCTCAGGCCGCGACCACAGGGCGTTGGTGCGGCCCCGGTTCAGCGCCCAGAAAGCCGAAGGCCATCGCAGGCTGCGCGCCACTGATCAGCTCGGCCAGGGCCTTGCCTGAGCCCGCGCCATGCGTCCAGCCCAGGGTGCCATGGCCGGCATTCACCCACAGCTTGCCCACGCGCGTGCGGCCGATGAACGGGATATTGGTGGGGGTGGCGGGGCGCAGGCCGGTCCAGTATTGCGGGTTGCCGCCCTGCTCGGGCGTGCGGGTGTCGCACACGCCGGGCAAGACTTCTTCGATGCGGCGTGACAGCAAGTGGCAGCGCGCCTTGGCCACGGGGTTGTCCAGGGACAGGTCAAAACCGCCCAGTTCGATGGTGCCAGCCACGCGCAGCACATCGCCCAGGCGGCTCATGGCGAGCTTTTTGCCATCGTCGATGGCAGAGACCAGGGGCGCCGCTTCGGGCCGCAGCAGCGGGAACGTGGCGCTGTAGCCTTTGCCGGGATAAATGGGCAGGTCCACACCCACGCTGCGCAGCAGCGGCGCGCTGTAGGAGCCGCAGGCCACCACGATGGCATCGCCCTTCAATATTGAGTGTTTTTGGCCTGTAGCCCCCGACTGTATTGCGCTAACAGCTACTGAATCGATAGTATTTCCGGTTTTGTTGAGGCGCAGCACGTCATGGCCATACAGAAACTGCGCGCCGCGCTCGGCGCAGCGGCGGGCCAGTTGCTGGGTGAACAGGCGCGCGTCGCCGCTTTCGTCGGTGCTGGTGTAGGTGCCGCCGGTGATGCGCTCGCCATAGGCGCTGAAGGCCGGCTCGATCTGCAGCAGCTCTGCGCGGCTGACCAGGCGGCGCTGCACGCCGAACTTGCGCATCACCTCGACTGCGTGGCCCGCCTCGTCCAGCGATTTCTGGTCGGAATAGAAGTGTGCGATGCCGCATTCGAGGCGGTGGTATTGGATGCCGGTGGCCCGCACCACGTCTTTCAGCGCCGCATGGCTGTAGGCGCCCAGGGCCACGATCTGCTGCACATTGCGCTCAAAGGCCGTGTCGTTGCATTGCGCCAGAAACTTCAGGCACCAGCGCCATTGCTCCCAGTCCAGCTGAGGGCGCAACAGCAGCGGCGCCTCCTTGTCGAACATCCACTTGAGCGCTTTCCATGGCGCTGCGCGGTTGGCCCAGGGCTCGCAGTAGCTGACGGAGATTTGCGCTGCATTGGCGAAACTGGTTTCCAGCGCGGCGTCGGGCTGGCGGTCGACCACGACCACTTCGTGTCCGCGCTCCAGCAGGTGCCAGGCGGTGCTGATGCCGATGATGCCGGCGCCGAGAACAATCGTTTTCATAGAGAGAGCGTGTTGTGCACTTTGATGTGCCCGCGAAAGCCGGGGAAAGGCCCGGCAACCAGGCGCAGGACGCGCCGCAGTGTGGATACTGCAAGCGGCCTGCAACAACGTGGCCGGGCCTTTCCCCGGCTTTCCCTCCGGGTTGGCCCCAGAGGCAGGCGCCCGCCGCGTTGCAGCGCTTGCCAAGGCACGGGCCTTGGCGGCGCACTGCGCCTTGCGATCACCATCCTCTGGGGCCAACGCGGGCAAGTCAAAGTGCACAACACGCTCTCATGCAGTGTCCGTGACATTGCCGGCAACTAAAAGCAAAATTAAACTTACTCCAAAAACATCAGTGCACCTAATAAAGCGCGCTGCACGACTTCCCCTTTTTGCGCGAGCTGAAAGACCATGAGCACCTTTGATCCCGCCGCCCTGGAATGCCTTGCCGCCATCGTGGAAGAGGGCGGTTTCGAGCGCGCCGCCCAGCGCCTGAATGTCACGCAATCGGCGGTGTCGCAGCGCCTGCGGGCGCTGGAGGCGCAGGTGGGCTCGGTGCTTATCGTGCGCAGCCGGCCGCTGCGGCCGACCTCGGCGGGGCAGTTGCTGCTCAAGCACACCAAGCAAATGCGCCTGCTGCGCGCAGACCTGGAGCGTGACCTGCAGGAGCTGGCCCCCAGCGCGCCGGGAGGCACGCGCGAGGATGAGCGCATCTCGATCGCCATCAATGCCGACAGCATCGCCACCTGGGCCATGGGTGCCCTGCACGATCTGGTGCGACAGCGTTTGCCGCTGGAAATCATCGTGGACGACCAGGATTTCACCCAGGAATGGCTGCGCTCGGGGCAGGTGTTGGGCTGCGTCACCACGCTCAAGCAGGCGCTGCGCGGCTGCAAGATGGTGCCGCTGGGGGCAATGCCCTATGTGGCGGTGGCCTCGGCTGCATTTGCGCAGCAGTATTTGCCGCAAGGGCTGACGCCGCACAACTTTCGTGAGGTGTCGTTTTTGTCGTTCAACCGCAAGGATGACATGGCCTCCGAGTTTGTGGCGCGCGCGTTCGGGCTCAAGCGGGTGGCGCTCAACCACCTTTTCGTGCCCAGCGCAGAGGGCCAGATGCGGGCCGTGGCTGCGGGCTGGGCGGTGGGGGTGGTGCCCGAGCTGCTGGCACGGGGCGCCCTGGCCGACGGCTCCATGGTGGACCTGGCCCCCGGCCGCGCCCTGTCCATCGAGCTGTATTGGCATTGCTGGAACCTGGAATCGGAACTGCTCGACGCCCTGACAGCGGCCCTGACCGGCGCCGCCGCCCAGGCGCTTGTTGCCTGAGATCGTGAACACGTTTTCAGGCACCGGGCCCGCGCAGGGCGTTGGTGCACAGCGTTCGCAGGGCCCCAAGCCGTTCAGGATGCGATTGAAAAGTGAACGACGTGGTTGTAGTGCAACTGTTAAGTTGTTTTGGAACCAATGCGTATAAAATGCGGGCATGCAAACGCTGAAACCCAAGGTCTCCTTCAAGGAACAAATGCACCTGGCGCGTGAAGACGCCATCCTGCAGTCCACTTGCCGCCTGCTGGGCGAAAAGTCTTTCGATGCGATGACGATGGACGATGTCGCCAACGCGGTGGGCATTGCCAAGGCCAGCCTTTACAAGCATTTCGCCAGCAAGGAAGACCTGTGCTGCGCCGCCATGATCCAGATTCTTGGGCGTGTGCGTGCCTACCTCGACACCTTGCCCACAGACATGCCGCCCCAGGACAAGCTGCGAGACTTGGTGCGCTGGTCGCTGGAGCGGCTGATCACCAACGAAATGCCGCTGCTGCCCAGCCGCAACTCCAGCCTGCGGGCGGTGCTCATGGCCAACAAGCACTACCTGGACGGGCTGGTGACCGTGAGTGACCAGATCGGGCAATGGATCACCGAAGCGCAGGCGCAAGGCTTTATCAACCCGGCGCTGCCGCCGCTGGTGGTGCTGTACACCCTGTTTGCCCGCGCGTGCGATCCGGTGGTGGGGTTCCTCAAGGAGGGCGGCCAGTATTCGGACGCAGAAGTCGTCGACCTGGTGGTGCGCACCTGCTTTGAAGGGCTGGCCGCGCGCTAACGGCATGCAAAAGTCGCGCTGACGGCGTACGCACACAACCCGCACCCCGCATCCCGTAATTGCGCGGTTTCCACCCAAAAAAAAAAGAGCCCGGCATGCCGGGCTCTTTTGCGATGGGGGTCAGAGTCACCCGACTCACTTGGGCAGGATCACCTTGTCCACCACGTGAATTACGCCATTGCTGGTAAATACGTCGGTGGCCACGATGCTGCTGGTGCGCATGTTCTGGTCGGTGATGACCAGGCTGGAGTTCACGGTGAAACTCTGGCCCTGCACGGTGGTGATGGCGGTGTTGACGGGCACCTCGGCCTTGAGCACGCGCGCCGGAACCACGTGGTAGGTCAGCACCTTGGTCAGCAGAGCCGTATTGGCCAGCAAATCGGCCTTGCTGACGCCCAGCTCGGTCAGCAGTGCGGCAAACGCTGCGTTGGTGGGCGCAAACACGGTAAACGGGCCCGTGCCCTGCAAGGTGCTCGCCAGGCCTGCGGCTACCACGGCCTCGACCAGGATGCTGAAGTCGGGCAGCGCCGAAGCGGTGGCCACAATGTCCTTGTCGGCTGGCAGCAGCACGCGGTCCACCAGGTGCACCACACCGTTGCTGGCCTGGATGTCGGTGGCGGTGATGGTGCTTACGCGGTTGCGGCCATCGGTAATCTTGAGGCCGTTATTGGATTCGATCTTGAAGAAGCCACCCGATACCGGGGTGATTGCCTTGCCCAGTGGCACGTCGGCCCGCGCCACGGTGCTGCCGAGCACGTGGTAGGTCAGCACCGCCGTCAGCAGTGGCTTGTTGGCCAGCAAGGCCTCCTTGCTCACGCCGAGTTCGGTCAGCAGCGCAGCGAAGGCCGCGTTGGTGGGCGCAAACACCGTGAGCGTGCCGGTGCTCAGGGTGGCGGCCAGATCGGCGGCCACCACGGCTTCCACCAGGATGCTCAGTTCGGGGGTGTTTTTCGCCAGCTCAACGATGTTGCGCTGGGGTTCGTCATCGCCGCCCCCGCAGGCTTGCAACAAGGTGGTGCCAGCGCCCAGGGCGGCGGCCAATATAACGGTACGGCGGTTGAATGCGGTTTTCATGGTGGCTTCTCCTCGCGAATGGTCGGTCGGTGAAAAGAACGGGGCCAGCGCTTACTTGGGCATCAGCACGGTGTCGATGGCGTGGATCACGCCATTGCTGGCGGCCACGTCGGTGGCGATGACCTTGGACTGGTCCACCATCACGCCCATGTTGGTGGTCACCGTGAGGTCCTGGCCCTGAACGGTCTTGACCCTGCCGGCCTTCACATCCTTGGCCATGACCTTGCCGGACACCACGTGATAGGTCAGCACTTTGGACAGCGCCGCCTTGTCGGCCAGCAGGCCATCGAGGGTGGCCTTGGGAATCTTGGCAAACGCTTCGTCGGTGGGCGCAAATACCGTGAACGGGCCGGGGCCCTTCAAGGTGTCCACCAGACCAGCGGCCTGCACCGCAGCCACCAGGGTCTTGAAGTTGCCCGCCTTCACGGCGGTGTCAACGATGTCTTGTGCCATGGCGGTGAACGTGGCGCCTGCAGTCAAGGCGATAGCAATCAGGGTCTTTTTCATGGTTCGTTCCTCTCGGATGGGTGGAGATGACACGCCAGGATGGGCGTGGCGCGAATGTATAACCAATTGGTTTCAATGTAAACCATATGGTTATTCTATAACTGAATGGTAATTTCGGGGCGAAAAAAAGCCCTGTCAGGACAGGGCTTGGTTGGGGGCGCAACCGCCTTAGCGCACGATCAGCAGGGGCACCTTGCAGTGGGCCAGCACCTGGGTGGTGACCGAGCCCATCACCAGCGTGGCGATGGCACCATGGCCATGCGAGCCCATCACCAGCAGGTCGAACTTGCCTGTGTCGGCAACCTTTGCAATGGTTTCACCCACCGGGCCGACCTTGACGCTGCGCTTGGGCTGCACGCCGTGCCGCGCCAAAAACTTGCACACCGGAGCGAGAATTTTCTCGGCTTCCTCGGCGTGGTAGGTGTCCACCATTTCCTTGCCCAGCGCGGCGCGGGCGCGGGTGGGCAGGGGCATCTGCACGGTCAGCACGGTGTATTCGTGGGTGCCGCCCAGCAACTCTTCATGGGTTGCAAGATAGGCCAGCATTTTCTTGGTGTACGCGCTGCCATCGATAGCAAGCAGGATGTTCATGGTGTGTTCTCCAGAATGAATGGATCAGGCTAATCTGCGCCCGCGGATGTTGTTTTCACCTGTGCCAGGTTTTCTCGTGCGCTCGGAAAGGGTGTCAGCCTGCGCCCATCATACGGAAATGCAGCACTGCGCCTGGAACAAATCCTGTTCTCCCTTGCGTGCATATCCCAGTGGATTGGCCACTACGCGGCACTGCCAGGGCGCACCATGCTCGTCGGTGCCGCCCACCGTGTAGTCGCTGGGTGCGTGCAGGTGCCCGTGCAGCCACAGTTGCGCCAGGGGCAACAACTCGTCCAGGGCATTGCAAAAGCCGGCCGTGCCGGGCACCAGCCCATAGCGTGGATCGGCACTGCGCAAGCTGGGTGCAAAGTGGGTCACTGCCACCGTGGGCCCGGGGTGCGGACGGGCGAGCGCGTCACGCAACCATTGCTGGCACAGCAGCGCCTGCGTGCGCACCTGCTCTGCCAGAAAGGGCTCGCCATCGCGTGTTGCGCCGGTTTTGCGCAGGTAAAAGTTGGCGGCGCGAAACGCCTTGTCGCGCAGCTTCAGGCTACGCGTGAGATCGGTGCTGTTTTCGTGGTCTGCCAGGGCATCGAAGTCGCTCCAGAGCGTGGTGCCAACAAAACGCACGCCGTCCAGCACCAGCGTTTCGCGCTCCAGCCACGCAATGCCGAGCTGGTCGCAGACCGTGCGCAACCGGTGATGTGCGGCGTCGAAATCCTGTGCGTCGTATTCATGGTTCCCGGGCACCAACAGCACCGGCACAGGCCAGCCAGCAAATTGCGGCAAGGGGGAAAAGCGCTCCAGGCCGAATGACGTGTCGGCGAGCAGCCCGCCCTCCTGGTAAGAGCCGATGTCGCCCGCCAGCACCAGCACATCGGCCGCGGGGGCGGGCTCGGGCGTGAACTGGGGATGCGCCTCCAGGTGCAGGTCGGACAGCAGCTGTATCTTCATGGCGGGGTCAGTCTACGGCGGCGGGGCCCGCCTGTTGGGGAAAGGTGCGCCGTGCAGCGCGTGCCAGCGCCAGCAGCAACCAGTTGATGGCCGCCTGCTGGGGGCCGCGCCGACGCCACAGGGCATCCACATGCACCGCGGGCACATCCAGGGGCAAGGGGCGCAGCACCAGGGCGTCGGCGATGCCGGTAACGGGCACGAAGTGCCGCGGCAGCACGGTGAGCAAGTCAGAGCTGGCCACCACCCGCCCCGCAGTGAAAAACTGGTTGACGGTGAGCACCACACGCCGCACGCGCCCCAGCGATGCAAGGGCCTCGTCGATGAAGCCAAACGGGCGCCCGGAAAAGCTCACCAGCATGTGGCGGGACGCGCAAAACTGGTCCAGCGTCAGCGGCGAGTTGGCCAGCGGATGGCCCTGGCGCATCACGCACACATATTCGCCGTCGTAGATGCGCCTGCTGTCAAAGGCGATCACGCTCCCCGACTGGGCCCGCGCCGTCAGGTCGGCCAGCACGGCAGGAAAGTAGCCCACGGCCATGTCGGCGGATTCTTCCTCAAGCAGGCGGCGGGGATCGCGGGTGGTGAGTGGAACCACCCGCACGGAAATGCCGGGGGCCTCGCGCTCCATCATCTCCACCAGCCCGGGCACCAGCGTGGCCGCGGTGGCGTCAGACATGGCCAGCACAAAAGTGGATGTGGCAGTGGTGGGCTCAAACAGGCCGGGCGCCAGCGACTCCTGCAATTGCGCCAAGGCTTCGCGTACCGGGGGCCACAGTGCCAAGGCCCGTTGGGTGGGCTCCACGCCGTGACCGCTGCGCACCACCAGGTCGTCACCCAGCACTTCGCGCAGTCGCCGCAGCGCGTTGCTCACTGCTGGCTGCGTGAGCGACAGCTTGTGCGCAGCCCGCGTCAGGCTGCGCTCTGCCATCACCTCGTCAAAGACGCGCAACAGGTTCAGGTCAAGGGAGCGGAAATTAACAGGGACCATGCAGTCAAAGTATCACTCACATGAATAATCTCAATTCACAATATAAACTTGAATGCATTCAGGGTAAACCCTAATATCACCCCATCGCCCGGCAATCTCGCCAAAAGCGTTTGGAAAGGGACCTCAAATATGACCAGTTTTGCACACGTGGATTACCCCACACAGCACCCCGGCGTGGTCCGGGCCGAAAACGCCATCGCGGCACTGAAGAATTTTGCCGCAGGCTTTGACGGCGCACGCGGTGCGGCCTCGCTGATGCTGGCGGCGGTGGTTGCCGCGTTGGTGGTGGTTGCCAACCAGGTGATCGACACTTGGGGCGATGGCCACTTGATGGCCGCTTGGATGGTGCTTTGGGCGGTGGTATTCATGGCCATTGCGGTGTTTGCCAAGCCCGCCCGCCGCGCGTCGGTTGTGCTGCGCAATGGCTACGAGGCCTGGATGGAAAGCCGCCGCCAGGCCGCTGAAGACCTGCGCACCTGGAACGCTGCCCTGCAGGACGCCCGAATCATGGCCGACCTGAGCCGCGCCATGAGTGCCGCGGCCACGCGGGACCTCGGAAACAAATACTACTGAGTTCTGCACACACCGTGTGCCGGACACCGTCTGGCAGCGCAGCGACAAATGCCGTGGCCATGGTCCACGGCATTTTTTTGGGCGCTCGCGGGAGCCAGGGGCGGTGCCATAAAAAAAACCGCCACGCCCCAAGGCGGGCGGGCGGTTTTGCACACTGCACGAACCCTGCGAGGGCGCGTGCGCCGGTAATCAGATAGCAGCCAGACGCTTTTCGATGGCGGCCCGGGTTTCCAGCAGTTCATTGGGCAGGTGGTAGGCCAGTTGCTCGAAATGCGCATCGTGCAGCTTGAGCTCGTCCACCCAGGCGGCCTTGTCGATGTGGGTCACGGTCTGGAACTGCTGGGCGCTAAAGTCCAGGCCCGTCCAGTTGATCTCGGCGTATTGCGGAGCAATGCCAAACATCGTGTCCTGGCCCTTGGCCTGGCCTTCGATGCGGTCGATCATCCACTTGAGCACGCGCATGTTCTCGCCATAACCGGGCCAGACGAACTTGCCGTCCTCGCCCTTGCGGAACCAGTTGACGCAGAAGATCTTGGGCAGGGTGTGGCCCGTGGCTTCGAGCTTGTGCTCCATGTCCAGCCAGTGCTGGAAGTAGTCACTCATGTTGTAGCCGCAGAACGGCAGCATGGCGAACGGGTCGCGGCGCACCACGCCCTGCGCGCCAAAGGCGGCGGCAGTGGTTTCGCTGCCCATGGTGGCGGCCATGTACACGCCTTCCATCCAGGTGCGGGCCTCGGTCACCAGCGGCACGGTGGTGGAGCGGCGGCCACCGAAGATGAAGGCATCGATGGCCACGCCATTGGCATCATCCCACTGGGGGTCGAGCGCCGGGTTGTTGGTGGCGGCCACGGTGAAGCGCGAATTGGGGTGCGCGGCCTTGGCGCCGGTCTCCTTGGCAATGGCGGGCGTCCAGTCTTTGCCCTGCCAGTCGATCAGGTGGGCGGGAATGCCGCCGCCGTCTTTTTCCATGCCTTCCCACCACACGTCGCCGTCGTCGGTGAGTGCCACGTTGGTGAAAATCACGTCCTGGTTCAGCGACAACATGCAGTTGGGGTTGGTGTGCATGTTGGTGCCGGGGGCCACGCCGAAATAGCCGGCTTCGGGGTTGATGGCGTACATCTTGCCGTCGGCATGGGGCTTGATCCAGGCGATGTCGTCGCCAATGGTGGTGACCTTCCAGCCCGCAAAACCGGCCTCGGGCGGCACCAGCATGGAGAAGTTGGTCTTGCCGCAGGCGCTGGGGAAGGCGGCTGCGACGTGGTACTTCTTGCCTTCAGGATTGGTGACGCCCAGGATCAGCATGTGTTCGGCCAGCCAGCCCTGGTCGCGGCCCATGGTGGAGGCAATGCGCAGTGCCAGGCACTTCTTGCCCAGCAGCGCGTTGCCGCCGTAACCCGAGCCGTACGACCAGATTTCGCGCGTTTCGGGGTAGTGAACGATGTACTTGACCTTGGGGTTGCAGGGCCAGCTGGTGGTGTCCTTCTCGCCAGCGGCCAGCGGGGCGCCCACGGTGTGCATGCAGGGCACGAACTCGCCGTCCACGCCCAACACGTCGTACACGGCCTTGCCCATGCGGGTCATCAGGCGCTGGTTCACGGCCACGTAGGCGCTGTCGGTCAGCTCCACGCCGATGTGGGCGATGTGGCTGCCCAGCGGGCCCATGGAAAACGGCACCACGTACATGGTGCGGCCCTTCATGCAGCCGTCAAACAGCGGCTGCAACGTGGCGCGCATCTGGGCCGGCTCCATCCAGTTGTTGGTTGGTCCCGCGTCTTCCTTCTGGGCCGAGCAGATGTAGGTGCGGTCTTCCACGCGGGCCACGTCGGAAGGGTCGGAGCAGGCCAGGAAGCTCCCGGGGCGCTTGGCGGGGTTCAGTTTCTTGAAGGTGCCGGCATCTACCAGCTGCTGGCACAGGCGGTCGTACTCTTCCTTCGAGCCGTCGCACCAGACAATGCTGTCAGGCTTGCACAGGGCGACCATGTCGGCTACCCAGGCGAGCAGGCGGGCGTTTTTAACGTAAGCGGGGGCGTTGAGATTCAGGCCCTGCATCGTGGGTGCGTTCATCGGGGAGCTTCCTAAGTTGAAAAACAGTTTTTTCAAAGGAAGCAGACCGGCAAGCTTGCGGCAATACCGGGCGCAGATGCGATTGCGGAGCGCTGCCTTTGAAAAAACGGCTTTCGTGCTCAGTCGGCGGGCGGGCACGCAGTGCAGCCCCACACGGTGGAGGCTATGCCACGAATTCCGCGGGTCGGCTGGGATGTCAATTTTATGAATCTGCCGCCGATTTGTCTGTCAGCCACGGGTCAAAACCATGCAAAAAAAGCATGGGGTTATGTGCAAAATATTACGTGATGGCAGCCGGTTCAGGCCTGAGATGCGAGCCAGCGCCCATACCCGGCCTTGCGCAGGGCGCAGGCCGGGCAGGTCCCGCAGCCATAGCCCCACGCGTGGCGCGTATCGCGCGCACCGTGGTAACAGGTGTGGGAATGCTCCAGAACAATGTCCACCAGCGCCTGGCCGCCCAGGGTGTGTGCCAATTGCCAGGTGTCGGCCTTGTCCAGCCACATCAGCGGCGTCTCGAAGGTGAAGCGCTGGCCCATGCCCAGTGACACTGCCACCTGCAGCGCCTTCAGGGTGTCGTCGCGGCAATCGGGGTAACCCGAAAAATCGGTTTCACACATGCCGCCCACCAGCGTGTGCAATCCACGCCGGTAGCCCACAGCCGCTGCCAGCTGAAAAAACAGCAGGTTGCGTCCGGGCACAAAGGTGTTGGGCAGGCCGGCAGCGTCCATCACGATTTGCGTGTCGCGCGTGAGCGCCGTGTCACTGATCTGCCCCAGCACGGCCAGGTCAATCATGTGGTCCTCGCCCAGGCGCTCTTGCCAGTGCGGAAAACCTGCGCGCAGGGCGGCCAGCACTTCCTGGCGCGCCTGCAGCTCCACCATGTGGCGCTGGCCATAGTCGAAGCCGATGGTTTCGACGTGGGCAAAATGCTGCAAAGCCCAAGCCAGACAGGTGGTGGAGTCTTGGCCACCGGAGAAAAGTACGAGGGCGTGTCCGGATCGCATGGGCGGCTTCTTTCGAAAATGGGGCGTAAAAAAACCCCGCGCTGCGGGGTTGATGGGCGAGGGCGGCGTGCGCCTCAGGCCATGTTCACGGCAATGAAGGCCAGCAGGAAAATCATGATGGCACCCACGACAGGCAGCACCACGGGAATCAGCGGGACAACGTTTTCCACGGCGTCGGCGGTGTGCGCTGCAGGCGTGTGCGAGGTGTTGTGGTCAGACATGGCAATGACTCCAATGGCGAAGAATTGGCGCAATTCTAGCTGTAGCGGCACAGATGCGTGCCACCAGGGCCATCACATCAGCGCTGCTTGCATCCCTGCGCAGCGCAAGGCCTCCAGCACCTGGGCCACATGGGGCTGCCCGCGGGTCTGCAGCACCAGCGCAATTTCTACATTTTGCGCAGCCAGCAGGGTGAAGGCGCGCTGGTGGTGCACCTCTTCGATGTTGGCGCCTGCGTCTGCCACGGTGGCCGTGATGCGCGCCAGCACGCCCGGAACGTCGCGCGCACTCACGCGGATGCGCGCCAGCCGCCCCGAGCGCACCATGCCGCGCTCGATGATGGCCGCCAGCAGCAACGGGTCGATGTTGCCGCCGCACAGCACCAGCCCCACCCGCTTGCCCTGAAAGCGCCCGGGGTAGCGCAAAAGCGCCGCAAGCCCCGCAGCGCCCGCGCCCTCCACCAGCGTTTTCTCAATCTCCAGCAGCATCAGCACCGCCTGCTCGATGTCGCCCTCGTCCACCAGCACCAGATCGTCCACCAGCCGCTTCACCACCTCTTGTGTGATCTTGCCCGGCGAACCCACGGCAATGCCCTCGGCAATGGTCGACGTGCCCTGCGGGTGGTGCGTGCCCTGTACGGCATTCACCATGGCCGGGAAGCGTGAAGTCTGCACGCCAATGACCTCGATGTCGGGCCGCAGCGCCTTGGCCGCAGTGGCCACGCCCGCAATCAGCCCACCGCCGCCCACCGCAATCACCAGCGTGTCCAGGTCGGGCACGGCGCGCAGCATCTCCAGCCCCAGCGTGCCCTGGCCGGCGGCCACCGCTTCATCATCGTAGGGATGGACGAACACCAGCCCTTCGGAATCGGCAAGACGGTAGGCGTGTGCGCGCGCCTCCTCCAGCGTGTCGCCATGCAACACCACCTCGGCGCCAAAGCCGCGCGTGCGCTCCACCTTCACGCCCGGCGTAAAGCGCGGCATCACGATCACCGCCCGCAGCCCCAGCCGCTGTGCGTGGTAGGCCACGCCCTGCGCATGGTTGCCGGCGCTCATGGCCACCACGCCCCGGGCGCATTCGGCTGGAGTCAGCAGCGTGAGCTTGTTGCAGGCCCCGCGCTCCTTGAAAGAAGCGGTGAACTGCAGGTTTTCGAACTTGAGGAACACCTGCGCGCCCACGATTTGCGAGAGCGTTTTGGATTCCACGCAAGGAGTGTCCAGCACCTGGCCTTGCAGGCGGGATGCGGCAGCCTGAATGTCTTGAAGGGTGATCATGCCCGGCATTGTGGCAACAAAGCACGCGCGGTGAGACACCCCTTGTCCTGGCCGGCCCAGCTGGATTCATTGACCGACTGGAATTGAGGGCGGTGTAAAGTAACAACACGTATCTTGACGCGAGCGTTGCAGCGGCAATGGGTTGGGCCAGGATATTTCGCACACCAGGATCTTCCACGCCATGCACCCAGATCGACAGCGCAAAATTCGTGAGCTGTTCAACGAATACATCGAGATGTACGCCGCTCGGGATGAGCGCCTGACCGAGCGTTTCAGCCAGAACTTCACCGGCTACCCTGGCAGCGGGAGCCAGCTGATCCACGACCGCGAGGAATGGATCCGCATCACCCGGCAAGACTTTGCCCAGGTGCCCGGCCGCATCCGCATCGAGATGCTCGACATCGCGCTGCAGGACCTCAGCGAAGACGTGGTGGTCGCCACCGCCTTCTTTCATATCCACCTGCCCAGCGGCGGCGATTATTTTTCGACCAAGGTGGTGCGGCTCACGCTGGTCTTTCGCCGCGAGGGCGACGACTGGATGATCGTGCACTGCAGCTATTCCGTTCCCTACCACAGCACGCAGGACGGCGAGGTCTTCCCGCTCCACAGCCTGCAGGAGCAAAACAGCGCCCTGCAGGCCCTGGTGGTCGAACGCACCCAGGCGCTGCACGACAGCCAGGCCCTGTACCGCCTGCTCACCGAAGATGCGCAGGATGTGCTGTGGCGCACCGACGCCCGGCTCATCGTCACCTACATCAGCCCGGCGGACGAACGCCTGCGCGGCTTTCGGGCCGACGAGGTGGTGGGGCGCCATGTGTTTGAGATGTTCACCGAAGAAGGCGTCGCCGTGGTGAAAGCCATGATCCAGCGCCGGGCACAGGAAGAGGCATCCGGCACGCCTGTCGGGTTTCTGAACTTTCAGGTGCAGCACCGCTGCAAGGATGGCCGCCTGATCTGGGGCGAGGCCATGTCCAAGACCGATCGCAATGCTCAGGGCGAAATCATCGGCTACCACGGCATCACGCGCGAGATCACCGAGCGCAAGCGCCTGGAAGAGCAGGTGCGCCAGCTCGCCTTTCACGACACCCTCACCCGCCTGGCCAACCGCCGCCTGATGCTGGAGCACCTGGACCAGGCCATGTCGGCCAGCAAGCGCAGCCACCACCATGGGGCGCTGCTGTTTCTCGACCTCGACAACTTCAAGTCCCTCAACGACACCCACGGCCACAGCGTGGGCGACCTGCTGCTGATCGAAGTGGCCGAGCGTCTGAAGGCCTGCGTGCGTGAAGCCGACACCGTGGCGCGCTTTGGCGGTGACGAATTCGTGGTGCTGCTGTGCGAACTGGACACGCAACCGGCCGAAGCCAGCGAACAAGCCATCGCTGTCGCCGAAAAAATCCGCATCCGCCTGTCCGATCTTTATGTGCTGCAAGCCGCGCCATCCGGCCCCGCGACCGGGACCATCGAGCACCAATGCACCGCCAGCATCGGCGTGGCGATTTTCCGGGGGCGCGACGAGAGCCAAAGCAGTGTGATCGACAGGGCCGATGCGGCGATGTACCAGGCCAAAAAGGACGGGCGCAACCGGATCCGGTTGGCCCCATGTCCCGTCGAGGCGGGCTGATCCGCACCCACAGGTCCCCTCGCCCCCGGTGAGTGCGTGCGCCTGCGTGGCGGCCACGTCGATCGCCTGCGTGCCGATGAACCCCCGCCACCCGGCCCATGAACGCGTTGCCCAGCGGCGCCGCGACAAAGCCATCTGCCACTGCCGCCAGCGCATGGCGGTGCAGCGGGCCGGCTTGGGAGAGCGGCTCTGGCGGTGGTGCCAGCACGCACGCAGAGGCAGCCAAAAGCTCGCCGCGTATCGGGCGCAGATGGCTTACGCCCTGATCACCGTGTGCTGGTGTCGGGGCTTCTTTTTTTACCTCTGCTAACAGCCGCATTTGTGCTGAATCAAACTACCTATAGTGTTTGATGGGTATCGTGGACACCATATGTAGTGTTTTAACCCCTTGCCAGATTGTGAGAACCCATGGCGTCCACCCTTGTCACCTTGCCCCGCGAGGTCGTTTTGCGCAGCGGTCAGCGCGTTCCTTTTGATGCGGAGCGCATCCGCGCCGCGCTGGCCAGTGCCGGGCAGGCGGCGGGTGAATATGGCGCCGAAGAAGCGGCGCTGCTCACCGCGCAGGTGACCAAGGTGCTGATCCACCGCTTTCATGGCGAGGCGCCCGCGGTGGAGCAGATCCAGGACGTGGCCGAGCAGACGCTGATCGCCGCCAACCACCTGGCCACCGCGCGCGCCTACATCGTCTACCGCGAGCAGCACGCCCAGCTCCGCGCTGACAAGCAGACGCTGGTAGACGTGGAAAGCTCCATC
Organism: Acidovorax defluvii; assembly: GCA_003268905.1. Classification (GTDB taxonomy): domain Bacteria; phylum Pseudomonadota; class Gammaproteobacteria; order Burkholderiales; family Burkholderiaceae_C; genus Acidovorax; species Acidovorax defluvii. The sequence continues at coordinate 119,177 of QLTU01000007.1, read as the reverse complement.
AACGAATACCTCACGCGCGCCGACTGGCGCGTGAACGCCAACGCCAACCAGGGCTATTCACTCGGCGGGCTGATCCTCAACGTGTCGGGCAAGGTCACTGCCAACTACTGGCTCTCGCATGTCTACACACCCGAGATTGGCGAGGCGCACCGCAACGGCGACATCCATATCCACGACCTCGACATGCTCAGCGGCTACTGCGCGGGCTGGTCGCTGCGCACACTGTTGCACGAGGGCCTGAACGGCGTGCCGGGCAAGGTGGAGGCGGGGCCGCCCAAGCACATGAGTTCGGCCGTGGGGCAGATCGTCAACTTTCTGGGCACGCTGCAAAACGAGTGGGCGGGCGCGCAGGCGTTCTCGTCGTTCGACACCTACATGGCGCCCTATGTGCGCAAGGACGGCATGGACTACGCCGCCGTGCGCCAGTGCATCCAGGAGCTGGTCTACAACCTCAACGTACCCTCGCGCTGGGGCACGCAAACACCGTTCACCAACCTCACCTTTGACTGGACCTGCCCCGAAGACCTGCGCGAGCAGGTGCCCGTGATCGCAGGCCACGAAATGCCGTTTGCCTATGGCGACCTGCAGACCGAGATGGACCTCATCAACCGCGCCTACATCGACGTGATGACCACGGGCGACGCCAAGGGCCGCGTGTTCACCTTTCCCATCCCCACCTACAACATCACCAAGGATTTCCCGTGGGAGAGCGAGAACGCGCAGCTGCTGTTTGACATGACGGCCAAGTACGGCCTGCCTTATTTCCAGAACTTCATCAACTCCGAGCTGGAGCCGAACATGGTGCGCTCCATGTGCTGCCGCCTGCAGCTCGATTTGCGCGAGTTGCTCAAGCGCGGCAACGGCCTTTTTGGCAGCGCCGAGCAGACCGGCAGCCTGGGTGTGGTGACCATCAACTGCGCGCGCCTGGGCTACCAGCATGCGGGCGATGAAGCCGGCCTGTTTGCCGCGCTCGACCGCTTGATGGAACTGGGCAAGCAGAGCCTGGAGACCAAGCGCAAGCTCATCCAGCGCCTCATGGACCAGGGCCTGTTCCCCTACACCAAGAGGTATCTGGGCACCCTGCGCAACCACTTCAGCACACTGGGCGTGAACGGCATCAACGAGATGGTGCGCAACTTCACCCACGATGCGCACGACATCACCAGCGACTGGGGTCATGCGTTTGCCGTGCGCTTGCTCGACCATGTGCGCGAACGCATGACGGCTTTTCAGGAAGAAACCGGCCACCTCTACAACCTCGAAGCCACGCCCGCCGAAGGCACCACCTACCGCTTCGCCAAAGAGGACAAAAAGCGCTGGCCCGCCATCCTGCAGGCCGGCACGGCAAGCCAGCCGTACTACACCAACTCGTCCCAACTGCCCGTGGGTTTTACCGACGACCCGTTCGAGGCCCTGCTGCGCCAGGAGGCGCTGCAATCCAAATACACCGGCGGCACCGTGCTGCACCTGTACATGGGCGAGCGCCTGTCCAGCGGCGCGGCTTGCCGCGATCTGGTCAGGCGCGCACTCACGCGCTTTCGCCTGCCGTACATCACCGTCACGCCCACGTTCTCGATCTGCCCCACGCACGGCTACCTGGCGGGCGAACACCCCTTCTGCCCGCGCTGCGACGAAGAGCGGCTGGCCGCCAAGCGGGCTGCACTGGCTGCGTGAGGGCGCAGGCTCTGGCGCGGCCAGTGCAGGCTCGATTTTAGAAGAAAAAGGCCTGTAGCCCTTATGTAATAAGCGCTAACAGCTATTGAAGTAGGAGCATTCAAGGCTCCCAACCCGTTGTATGCGTTCCCGCCGGACAGCGCCGTAATTTTGCAGCGTGTCCATTTTTCGACCCCAGGAGATACCACCATGAGCCATCTTTCGATCACCGAGCAAGCCGCCATTGACAACGTTCAACTCACCGACGCCGAGCGCCAGCCCTGCGAGGTCTGGACCCGCGTGATGGGCTACCACCGCCCCGTTTCCAGCTTCAACGTGGGCAAGCAGGGCGAGCACCACGAGCGCCAGTTCTTCGCCGAATCGGTCTGTGGCCGCTGACCTGGATAACCCCAGCCCCGGCCCGCACCGGGGCGGGCCGCTCTCGCGGGTGGCCGCCACGGCGGCGGCGCCCCTGCGCGTGGGCGGCCTCACGCCGCTCACCACCATCGACTTCCCCGGCCGCCTTGCGGCCGTCGTCTACTGCCAGGGCTGCCCCTGGCGCTGCAGCTATTGCCACAACCCCGAACTGCTGGATGCCACGGCGCCCGCCGCCGTGCCGTGGTCGCAGGTGCTGGCGTTTTTGCAAAGCCGCCGGGGCCTGATCGATGGCGTGGTGTTCTCGGGCGGCGAGCCTACGCTGCAGGCCGCATTGCCCGCCGCGCTGGCCGAGGTCCGTGCTATGGGTTTTGCCACCGGCCTGCACACGGGCGGCATGTACCCCGAGCGCCTCGCGGACGTGCTGCCGCTGCTCGACTGGGTGGGGCTGGACATCAAAGGCCCGCTGCAAGCCTACGACGGCATCACCGGCGTTCCCGGCAGCGGAAAGCGTGCGTGGGAGTCGCTGCAACTCGTGGTGCAAAGCGGTGTGCCATACGAATGCCGGACTACCTGGAACCCTGCGCTGTTTGATCTGGATGCACTCCAGGATTTGGGCGAAACGCTGGTCGATAGCGGGGTCACGCATTGGGCGCTGCAGCAATGCCGTGCCCCGGGCCTCGCCGCGTCCGAAGGGCTACCGCCTGTGGTGGAGACCCTTGGCGAGCGGTTTGCGTCGTTCAGTGTCCGACGGGGGTGAAGGCGACGGCCTTGGTGTCCCTAATTCAGGGCGCGATGGGGCTACCCTGTTCTGCCCTGCCGCCACTGCCGGTGTTTTCAGCGTTACCAGCACTACCAGCTATAACCGGATTTTCTGAGTGTCGCGGGCTCAGCTTTGCTGGCACACCCGCAGCACCTCGGCACCATACGCCTCCAGCTTCTTCGCCCCCATGCCGCTGATGCCCTGCAGGTCTTCCAGCGTGCCTGGGTTGCGCTCGGCAATGGCAGCAAGCGTTGCGTCGTGAAAGATCACATACGCGGGCAGGTTGTGCTCGCGCGCCACCTCGGCGCGCCAGGCCTTGAGGTTGATGAAGCGCACCTGTGCGTCCGGCCCCAGGTTGGCGGCAGCGGCCGGTGGTGCGCTGCTTTTGCGGGTGCGTTTGGCAGGGGCGGATGACACCGATTCGCGCAGCTGCACCGGCACCTCGCCCTTGAGCACGGCGCGCGAGCCTTCGGTGAGGCACAGGGTGTCAAAGCTGTGGCCGCTGTCCAGCATCACCTTCTGCAGGCCCAGGGCACCCGTGGCGATCAGCTGGCGCAGCACGCCGCGCAGTTGGGGCTCGGTCAGGTCGGCGCCAATGCCGAAGGTGGAGATTTTTTCGTGCCCGAACTGCGCCACCTTCTCGGTCTTTTTGCCACGCAGGATGTCCATGATGTGCCCGGTGCCAAAGCTGATGCCGCTGGCCTGGTTCACGCGGTAGATGGTGGACAGCAGCTTGCGCGCCGCATCCGTGGCGTCCCACACCGCCGGTGGATTCAGGCAGTTGTCGCAGTTGCCGCAGGGCGTGGATTTTTCGCCAAAGTAGGCCAGCAGCCGCACGCGGCGGCAGTCGGTGGCTTCGGCCAGCGCCAGCAGTGCATCGAGCTTGCCGCGCAGCGCCTGCTTGAACTCTTCACCCGCGGGGCTCTCGTCGATCATGCGGCGCTGGTTCACCACGTCGTTCAGGCCATAGGCCATCCAGGCATCGGCGTTCAGTCCGTCGCGGCCCGCACGGCCGGTTTCCTGGTAGTAGCCCTCGATGTTCTTGGGCATGTCCACATGGGCCACAAAGCGCACGTCGGGCTTGTCGATGCCCATGCCAAACGCAATGGTGGCCACCATCACGATGCCTTCTTCGCGCAGGAAGCGGTCCTGGTTCTTCTGGCGCACCTTGGTGTCCAGGCCCGCGTGGTAGGGCAGGGCCGTGATGCCCGCGTCGCACAGCGTGGCGGCCAGTTCTTCCACGCGTTTCCTGGACTGGCAATACACCACGCCCGCCTCGCCCGCGTGCTCGCGTTCGATGAAGCGCAGCAACTGCGTGGTGACGTCCTTTTTCTCCTCAATGCGGTAGCGGATGTTGGGCCGGTCAAAGCTGCTGATGAACAGCCGCGCGTCTTCAAGCTGCAGCCGCTCGATGATGTCGGCGCGCGTGAGGTCGTCGGCCGTGGCGGTGAGCGCGATGCGCGGCACGCCCGCATAGCGCTCGTGCAGCACCGTGAGCGCGCGGTACTCGGGGCGAAAGTCGTGGCCCCACTGGCTCACGCAATGCGCCTCGTCAATGGCAAAAAGCGAGAGGTGCCCGCCCTGGTACAGACTGTCGAGCAGGCCCAGGAAACGCGGCGTGTTCAGCCGCTCGGGCGCGGCATACAGCAGCGTGATGTCGCCCGTCTGCAGGCGCAGCTCCACGTCCTGCGCCTCGTCAAAACTCAGGGTGGAGTTCAAAAACGCCGCGTCCACCCCCGCCTCGTGCAGCGCGCCCACCTGGTCGTGCATCAGTGCGATCAAGGGTGACACCACAATCGTCACCCCACGCCCCTGCTGCTGGCGCACGATGGCGGGCACCTGGTAGCACAGGCTTTTGCCGCCGCCCGTGGGCATGAGCACCAGCGCATCGCCACCGCCAATCACATGTTCGACGATGTCCTGCTGGGGGCCACGAAACTGCTCGTAGCCAAAGACGTCGTGCAGGACGGTGTGGGCAGGGGACAAGGCGGAGGACAGGCGAGAAGACAAACGATTACTCTGAAATTGATAGCTGTTAGCGCTTATCTATAAAGCGCTAGAGGCCAATTTGACCAATATTTTCGCGGCAGACTTGCCCGCTGGCGAAGGGGCTTATTGTGCGCCGGGCGCCGCGTTACCCGTTGAGGGCCTCGCGCCGTGCGCACTCCGCAGGTTTGGGCCCCATGCCCTTGTAACGCTGGCTCCATGGCGCCCTGGTCGGGACAAAAAAAGACCGGCTCCGCAGAGCCGGTCATTCGCAGGAAGGTGTGGGGATCAGTATCGACCGCCGCCGTAGCCGCCCGTACCGTAGCCAACATCTGAGCGCTTGCCCGCGGTGTAGCCAGCGGCGCTGTAGCCACCCGAGCCGCCACCTTCTTCGCGGGGGCGGGCCAGGTTCACCACGATCGAACGGCCGTCGACAGACATGCCGTGCAGCGCGCTGATGGCGGCCTGGGCGACTTCGGCAGAGGCCATTTCCACAAAGCCGAAGCCCTTGGAGCGGCCGGTTTCGCGGTCCATCATGACCTTGGCCGAAGAGACGCCGCCAAACTCGGCAAAGTTGCTTTGCAGGCTGGAGTCGGTCACGGAGTAGGGCAGGTTGCCCACGTAGATTTTGGTACTCATGGAAGAGCCTTTCTGAATAGTGGTGTGCAACGAATGGCGCACCGTTGGGGTACGGGCGTGCAGATCGGGAGTCCGCAGCAAGGAGGAAGGGTGAACTGGATCTGGGGTGGGCAGATCACCCATCAGCACATGGGTGGGTGCTGCATGCACGTTTGCAGCCAGCCCTGGGTGACTGCAAAGAGCCGGGCGGCTTCGCGCGAGGCAAAGGCTTTGTCAAAACGGAACACACGGCAATAGCTGCCGTTGCCCTGGGAACGATGGACCGAGAAGGAGGCGCGGAAGCGGCCGCAGTCGGTCGGGTGTGTCGAGGGCGAAACGACGTACTTGCCCATGGAAATGGCGGTCTGTGAAATCGGGTGCAATCAAGATCGCAGGCTTGTAAAGCGGCCTGCGCGAGCATCGAGGGACGCGGTGGGCTGCAGCTCTACAGACTCACTGGGCGACAAAGGTCGCAAATGGCGGCCTGCGTGGGGCGGCTTGCCGCCTATAAGCAGGCGTTGCGGTGACGACCCTGTCGGGAGACGTGACTGCAACAAAGTTAATTATATTGCAATTCGTATGTGAAATTTACTTAATATTCTTTTTGGTTTTAAAAGAACGCCACGCCCGGGTGTGCCGTGACGTGCGCCCTGTTGCCGCGGCGGCAGCGATGTTGGGCGTCGCCGCCATGCGCGCCAGTCGACGCGCACCCTCATCGCCACATGTCCTCAGGCGGCGCCGGATGGCCCGGCTTCCTACAATAGCGGGCTATGCAAGCCCTCCACTACACCCGCGCCGCCCAACTGCCCGCCATCCTTGCCCAACGCATCGTCATCCTCGACGGCGCCATGGGCACCATGATCCAGCGCTTCAAGCTGGGCGAGGCGCAGTACCGGGGCGAGGGTTACACGGGCTCCGATGGCGCGGGCGATCGGTTCAAGGACTTTCCGCGCGATGTGAAGGGCAACAACGAGCTGCTGAGCATCACCCGGCCCGATGTGATCCGCGACATCCACGAGCGCTATTTGGCCGCAGGCGCCGACCTGATCGAGACCAACACCTTTGGCGCCACCACCGTCGCGCAAGAGGACTACAAGATGGCCCACCTGGCGCGCGAGATGAACCTGCGCTCGGCCCAGCTGGCGCGCGCTGCCTGCGACAAATTCAGCACACCCGACAAGCCGCGTTTTGTGGCCGGCGCCCTGGGCCCCACGCCCAAAACCGCCAGCATCAGCCCCGATGTGAACGACCCCGGCGCGCGCAATGTCGATTTCGAGCAACTGCGCGCGGCCTATTACGAGCAGGTCGAGGCGCTGGTGGAGGGCGGCGCCGACGTGCTGCTGGTCGAAACCATTTTCGACACGCTCAATGCCAAGGCCGCGCTGTTCGCCATCGACGAGTATTTCGAGAAGAGCGGCGAGCGCCTGCCCCTCATCATCAGCGGCACGGTGACCGACGCCTCGGGCCGCATTTTGAGCGGCCAGACCGTGACGGCCTTCTGGCACAGCGTGCGCCACGCGCGCCCGCTGGCCATTGGCCTGAACTGCGCACTGGGCGCCACGCTGATGCGCCCCTACATCCAGGAGCTGAACCGCGTGGCAGAAGACACCTTCATCAGCTGCTACCCCAATGCCGGCCTGCCCAACCCCATGAGCGACACCGGCTTCGACGAGACGCCCGAGGTGACAAGCCGCCTGGTGCATGAGTTTGCCGCCGAGGGCCTGGTGAACATCGTGGGCGGCTGCTGTGGCACCACGCCAGACCACATTGGCGCCATTGCCAGGGCCGTGGCGCCGGTCAAGACCCGGCCTCTTTTCTATCGCGAAGCGGCCTGAACCGACCCGAAGCGGGCACAGCGCCCGCACGCGACCACTGGCCGCTTTGGCGCGGAGAATCGACGCACATGATCCAGCACCTGCAGCTCAAGAATTTCAAGGCCTGGCGCGACAGTGGTCTGGTGCGGCTGGCGCCGGTCACCATGCTGCTGGGCAGCAACTCGTCGGGCAAGTCGAGCTTGCTGCAAAGCCTGCTGCTGCTCAAGCAGACCGCGGCCGCGCCCGATCGCACGGTGCACCTGAACCTGGGGGGCGATGAAGCCCACGACATGGTCAGCCTGGGCAGCTTTGATGCGGTGCTGGCGCACGGCGCGACCCCGCGCCAGTTCGAGATCGTGCTGGAGTTCAAGCGCCCCGAGGGCGAGCGCGTGCGCCGGGGCCGGTTTGCCTGCAGCTATGGCCAGACGGCCAGCGGCGCCGTGGTGGTGCAGGCGCTGTCGCTGTCCACCGTGGCGCGGGAGTTTCGGGCTGTGCGCCGGGAGCGCGGGGCCTATGCGGTGTGGGTGGATGGCGAACCCCGGCCACGCGGCAAGGGGCTGCACCTGGCGCCCGAGCGCTCGATTGCATTCTCGGCCGAGGCCATTGCCCTGCTGGGCCCCGATGGCGCCCATCTGCAAGACCTGAGCCTGGCCCTGCGCCGCGAGCTGGAGGCCATTGTTTACCTGGGCCCGCTGCGCCAGCGGCCCGCGCGCGACCAGGTGTGGAACAAGGGCGGTTCGGGCTCTGTGGGGGCCGAGGGCCAGCAGGCCATCAACGCCCTGCTGTCCGATGCCTTGCAGCCGGGCGCGGGGCAGGGCGCGGTGTTGCGCAGCGTGTCGGCGGGGCTGCAGCGCATGGGCCTGGCCGACCGCATCGAGGTGCGCCAGCTGGGGCGCTCCAGCCGCTACGAACTGCTGGTGCACAAAGATGGCGTGGCCGCCAACCTGCGCGACGTGGGGGTGGGCGTGGCACAGGTGCTGCCGGTGCTCACCGTGGCCTACAGCGTGCCGCCTGGCAGCACGGTGCTGCTCGAAGAGCCCGAGATCCACCTGCACCCGCTGGCCCAGGCGGTGCTGGCCGAGCTGTTTGCTGAAGTCAGCCAGCAGCGCCGGGTGCAGTTTCTGGTGGAGACGCATTCCGAGCACCTGTTTCGACGCATGCAGACCCTGCTGGCGCGCCGCCAGACGACCACCGCGCAATGCCAGATGCTGTTTGTGGAGCGGCAGGGCGCCAACGCCGTGCTGGTGCCGCTCGAAGTGGACGAATTTGGCGCCGTGCGCAACTGGCCGCCGCGCTTTTTTGGCGATGCCATGGGCGAGGCGCGCGAGCAGGCGCGCGCCCGGGCGCAGCGCATGCGGGAGGCCGCCGGTGGCGGAGCCTGACAGCCGCGGGCCGCTGCCGGCCTCACGGCTGGTGGACACCAACGTGCTGATCGTGGCCAGCGCCGCCGATGCGGGTTCGCCTTTTCGGGCCGAGGGTACGCCGGTGGACGACGCCGCGCTGCGCCAGCGTGTGTTCGACTGGCTGGAGGCCTTTGAGGCCGACCCCGCGCGCCATGCCGTGCTTGACGCCGGCTGGCACGTCTGCGGCGAATACGGGCACAAGCTCTCCGAGCAGGACTACGGCTGGCTGGTGATGATGCACAAGATCGACCGCAACGAGGTGGTCTGGGTGGATGTGCAGCCCGATGCCGATGGCAACGCCGTTCTGCCGCCGGATCTGGCCAGCGCCGTGACCGACCTGGCCGACCGCAAGATGGTGGCAGCAGCCCTGGCCGCGCTTGCGCTGGGCAGCGCCTGCAAGCTCACCAATGCCAGCGACACCGACTGGCTCGACTGCCAGAAGGCACTGCGGGTGGTGGGCCTGGAAGTAGAGAATTTGTTGAACGACTGGCTGGTGGCGCGTTGGCACACCAAGCATGGAAAAAAGGCCCGATATGACTGATTTCTTCCGTTTCCCGCACACCCCGCACATTGCGTGGCTGGCCACCGGCGCGCCACGCGACGACAAGGTGCTTTCGCCCGACGAGGCGCAAGAGCTGCTGGCCGGCGAGGTGGTGCTGGAAGAAAAGCTCGATGGCGCCAACCTGGGGTTTTCGGTGTCACCCGACGGTGTGCTGCGCGCGCAAAACCGCGGGCAGTATCTGCCGCAGCCCTTTCATGGCCAGTTTGCCCGGCTCGGCCCCTGGCTGGCCGCACACGAAGACAAGCTGTTTGATGCGCTGGGCACCGACCTGGTGGCGTTTGGTGAATGGTGCGCCGCCCGCCACTCACTCGACTACGCCGCGCTGCCCGATTGGTGGCTGCTGTTTGATGTGTACGACCGCAGCACCGGCCGGTTTTGGAGCACCACGCGGCGCAACGCATGGGCGGCGCGCATGGGGTTCGCGACCGTGCCATGCCTGCATGCCGGGCCGGTGGATCTGGACCAGTTGCGCGAACGGGTGCACGCCACGCACAGCCAGTTTCGCCAGGGCAACCTCGAAGGCATCGTAATCCGGCGCGAGAACGCCGACTGGCTGGAGCAGCGGGCCAAGCTGGTGCGTGCCGACTTCACCCAGACCATCGAAGAGCACTGGCGCAGCCGCGCGCTGGAGTGGAACCGGGTCGAGTGACGCAGCGGCCACACTGCCGCGTCGTGTGGCGGGGGTCTGCCACCGCATCGGGGCGCCTGCAGTAGCCAACGGCTGCCAAACCCCGCAAAATCTGTGGCGCACTGAACCCTTGGCGCGCACCCTGTCACAACATTTAGCCCTGCCATGTCCATCCGCATGGATCCTCCCCGCACCCCCCAGCCGCCCGTGGCACAGGCGCTGGCGCAAGCGGCTGTGCAGCGGCAGGCCATGCTGCTGGGGGGCGAGCGCGAAGGGGCTGCGCCGTTGCCAGCCCCAGAGGCGTTGCCGGGGGCGCCCGCGCCGGGCACGCCCGCAGTGCCTTCCCAGGTGGCTTCTGCGTTCGCGCAGCCACCACTGCCTGCGCAAACGGACCGTGTGAGCCTGTCGCCGCAGGCCCGGCAAGGCCTGGGCGATGCGCCATCGGTCCTGGCGGGTTCTGGCGAACGCGCAGGCACCGGTGCACAACACACATCACCGCTGTCGTCCCAGGGTTTGGGTGCCCCCTCCAGCGCTGCGCCCCTGCTGCCTGCCTGGCCCACCAGCGGGTTGCCTGCGCCGCTGCGCAGCATGGTGGGCGCCCTGGTGCAGCAGCTCACGGCCTCGGTGTTGCCCCAGCAGGTAACGCGGGCGCAACCCTGGCCTGCCGATCTGGCCCGTGCGCTGGACGGCCGTGATGACGCCTTGTTGCCGCCAATGCAAAACTGGCTGGTGCGCCAGGGATCGGTGCTCACGCCCGAGGGTGCACGCGGTTTCTCGCTGACGCTGCGGGTGCCGGCGGCGTGGTTGCAGGCCCAGTCACCGTCCCTGGCTGCGGCGCCCGCAGCCACGGCTTCAGCCGCACCGTTGCAGGCCGCGTTTGCCGGACCGCCACAGGCCCTGCAGTCGGGCGTGGTGGCGCTGGTGTTGCTGGGCTCCGAGCCCGCTGCCGCGCGCACCAGCGCGCTGCTGGTGATGGATTTTCAGCCGCAGCAGGCGGCCCAGGTGTATGGGCGTGACATGCAAATGCGCCTGGACCCTTGGGTGCACATGGCGGCGCTGCAGGCCAGCGGGCAGGTACCGCGCGAAGAAGACAAGGCCCGCAGCGGTGAACGCGGGCTGTGCCACACCCCCGGCTGCCCCTATGCCGGGCGGGCCGAGTGCGAGCAGCCCTTTTGCCTGGCGCTGCACTGCGTGGGGGCGGTGGCGCCCTCGGTGGCTTTGGGAGCCGAGGTGCCTGATCCGTCAGTCGCGGAACCGGGCGGAAAAGACGTCACCGGGTAGCCAGCCCGACTACCCGAATCCGGCTGCGATCAGGGGTACAAACCGCGCATCTCGCGCGCATGCAGGATGCGCTGGCAGGCCACGATGAAGGTGGCGGTGCGCAGGCTCACCTTGTGCTCCTGGGCCACCTGCCAGATGCCCGCAAAGGCCTCTTGCATGATGCGCACCAGGCGGGCGTTGATCTCGTCCTCGCTCCAGAAGAAGCTGGAGAAATCCTGCACCCACTCAAAGTAGCTCACGGTCACGCCGCCAGCGTTGGCGATCACGTCGGGCAGCACCAGCACGCCCTTGTCGTGCAGGATGTCGTCGGCCTCGGTCGTCGTGGGGCCGTTGGCGCCCTCGATCACCATCTTGGCCTTGATCTGTCCCGCGTTGTCCTTGGTGATCTGGCCTTCCAGCGCCGCGGGGATGAGGATTTCGCAGTCCACCGCCCAGAAGTCGTCATTGGCCAGGGCGTCGGCGCCGGCAAAGCCGCCCACGCCGCCGCTCGCCTTCACATGGGCCAGCAGGGCGGGCACATCGAGGCCGTTGCCGTTGAAGATGGTGCCAGTGTGGTCCTGCACGGCCACCACCTTGGCACCGGCTTCGGCAAACAGCTTGCCTGCGGTCCCGCCCACGTTGCCAAAGCCCTGCACGGCCAGGCGCGCGCCTTCGATTGGCATGCCGGTCAGCTTGGCGGCCTCCACGCCCACGGTGAACACGCCGCGGCCGGTGGCCTCGACGCGGCCCAGCGAGCCGCCCAGGTCCACCGGCTTGCCGGTGACCACGCCGGTGGCGGTGGCGCCGGTGTTCATCGAGTACGTGTCCATCATCCAGGCCATGATCTGGCCGTTGGTGTTCACGTCGGGCGCGGGAATGTCCTTGGATGGGCCAATCAGCAGCCCGATCTCGCTGGTATAGCGGCGCGTCAGGCGCTCCAGCTCACCCATCGAGAGCTTCTTGGGGTCCACGCGGATGCCGCCCTTGGCGCCGCCGTAGGGCACATTCACCGCAGCGTTCTTCACCGACATCCAGGCCGACAGCGCCATCACTTCCGACAACGTCACGTCCTGGTGAAAACGCACGCCGCCTTTGCCCGGGCCGCGGCTCAGGTTGTGCTGCACGCGGTAGCCCTCGAAGTGGGCAATGGTGCCGTTGTCCAGCTCGATCGGCACGTCCACGATCAGGATGCGCTTGGGGCGCTTGAGCGTCTCCACCCAGCGGGCCAGGCTGCCCAGGTAGGGTGTGACCCGGTCTACCTGCTGCAGGTAGTTGCCCCATGGGCCGAGGTGGTTGGCGTCGAGGTACGACGGCAGGGTGTGGGTGCTGGCGATGCTGCCGGGCGTTCCGGTGGAAAGCGTCATGGCGGTGGTTCCTTGTGGGATGTGTTCAAGCCAGCAAGCTTATGCCTGCCCCGCCCACCTGTCCAAGGCCGGAGTGTTACGGAGTTATGCGCCGTTTGCATAATTCGTCAACGCCTCGGCACCGCCTTTTTGCTCACTAAAACATAGCTGTTAGCGCTTGATGGTATTGCGCTGTAGCCATTTATGGTATTGAGCCGAATTATTCCACCGTGAAATGCTCCAGCGCCGGGTCGCCGGGCGGGTACTTCAGGTCCAGGTTTTGCAGCACCTCGCGCAGCACGGTGGCGATCATCAGATTGCGGTGGGTTTTGGAGTTGGATGGCACGATGGTCCAGGGCGCCCAGGGAGTGTGCGTGGCCGACAGCAGCGTTTCGTAGGCTTTCTGGTAGTCGGCCCACTGCTTGCGCACGGCGATGTCGCCCATGTCGAACTTCCAGTGCTTGGCGGGGTCGTCCAGGCGCTCTTGCAGGCGCTCGCGCTGTTCTTCGTAACTGATGTGCAGCATGAACTTCACGATGACCGTGCCGGTTTCGCTGAGCATGCGTTCAAAGTCGTTGATGTGGGCCAGGCGCTGGCGGTGCTGCTCGGGTGTGATCCAGTCGTTGACCACCGGCACCAGCACGTCTTCATAGTGGCTGCGGTTGAACACCGTCAGCTCACCGGCACCGGGCACCCGCTGGTGGATGCGCCACAGGTAGTCGTGCGCGCGCTCGGGCTCGGTGGGCGCCTTCCAGCCCACGGCGTGCACACCGAGGGCGCTCATGCTGCCAAACACACCGCGCACGGTGCCGTCCTTGCCCGAAGCATCGGTGCCCTGCAGCAGCACCAGCAGCTTGTAGCGCCGGTCGGCGTACAGCAGGTTCTGCAGTGCGTCGAGTTCAATGGCCAGGGCCTGCACGTCTTCTTTGCCCTGCGCCTTTTCTCCGTCCATGAACGGCGTGGCGTCGGGGTCGAAATCCTTCAGCGAGACCGGCCTGGGGCCGGAGCCATTGGCCGGGCGGGGCTGCCAAGCGGCCCAGCGCTTGGTCAGGCCTTTGTTGTTGCTTTGAAAGGGAGAGTTGCTCATGGCTGTTTTCTTGGGGTTGGGCTGCCAGCTTGGCGCAATGTGGCGGGGGGGTCAATGCGCGCTTTCCGCAAAAGCGCGACATTCAATGCTATATAAATCGTAGCTGTTTGCGCTTGCTGCATAAGCGCTGCAGCCTATTTTTAACCATATTCACGCCGCCGCACCCGATTCACCCTGCTGCGCAATCAGCTGCACAAAGCGCCGCGCGCCCAGGCCCAGCGGGCGCTCTTTGGACCACACCACGTCCACCCACAGCGCCACGCCGTTGCTGAGGTTTTCAAACGGCATCTCCACCAGCGACCCGGCGGCGATGCGCGGTTGCACCAGCGCGCGCGGCTGCCAGCCCCAGCCCAGCCCGGCTTCGATCAGGCCCAGCGCGGCCAGGTGGTTGTCGGTGCGCCAGTGGTGGCGGGCAAACACAAAGCGGGGGTCGGTCTGCGCCAGGTCGCGGCTTGCCACCACGATCTGGCGCGTGGTGGTGAGGTGTTCTTCGCGCAGCAGGGCGCGCTCGGGTGCCTCGCCCCGCGCGGCTGCGGCGGCGCGTGCGGCGGCCAGCACCGGGTGCTGGCTGGCCATCACGGCCACCAGGGTTTCGCTGCCCACTTCCTGAAACCCCTCGCGCCCGTCGATGCTGGGCCGCTCGAACACGAGCGCCAGCTGCGCCCGCCCGCTGTGCAGCAGCGCCAGCGCATCCACCTGCGGCGCGGCCAGCACCTCTGCCTGCAGCAGCGGGTATTCCGATGCCAACGCAGCCAGCGGACCCGTCCAGCGGGCGGCCAGCAGCTCGGGGGCAATGGCCAGCGTCAGCCGCTCTTCCAGCCCCTGGGTGAGGGCCAGCGCCTGGGCGTTGAGCTGCTGCAACTGCCCGGCCAGCAGCCGCGCCTGGGGCTCCAGTGCGCGGGCGGCGGCGGTGGGGCGGGGCTCGCGCCCGCTGCGGTCGAAAAGCTGCACATTGAGCTCGGCCTCCAGGTGCGCAATGGTCATGCTCACGGCCGACGGCACCCGCGAAAGCGCGCGCGCGGCCGCCGAAAACGAACCCCGGTCCAGCACCGCCAAAAACACCTGCACGCTGTCAGAAGAAAAAGCCATGGGCTCAATTATCAGAAAAACTGAAACAAGCTGACTTTATATATCAGCAATACACACATAAAGTCGCCCCATGCCTTTCACCCAGACTTCTCCCGCCGCCCCCGGTACGCCAGCCCCTCAGGGGCTGCAGGGCCCGTGGCGCCGCGTTCTTTATGTCACCTTGTATGAACTGATCGCCATCGCGGTGGCCACGGCGGGGCTGGCGCAGCTCTCCGGGCAGGGCGCAGGGCACTCCAGTGTGGTGGCAGTGGCTGCGTCGGCCATTGCCGTGCTGTGGAACGTGGTGTTCAACTGGGCCTTTGAGCGCTGGGAGTCGCGCCAGACAGTGCGCGGGCGCAGCGTGACGCGCCGGGTGGCGCACGCCATCGGGTTCGAGGGCGGGCTGGTCTTCACGCTGGTGCCGCTGTTTGCCTGGTGGTTCAAGGTGAGCCTGTGGGATGCCTTTGTGATGGACCTTGCGCTCATCGTCTTCTTTCTTTGCTACACCTTTGTCTTCAACTGGGCGTTTGACCGCGTGTTTGGGCTGCCTGCTTCGGCACAGGGCGCCGCGTAAACCCCCTGCACCGGTGTCGGAATCGGATGCTATTTTTAACATAGCTGCTGGCGCTTTCTGCAAAAGGCTTTCAGCCGGTTTTAATCTAAATTCGGTGCGATGGCCCGCCCGGGCTGGCCGTTGCGCGAAACGCCCTCGCGGCGGCCCCCTGCACGAGCGGCCGGGCTGCACGTAAAATTGCCGGCTCCCAAGGAGCGTTGCAGCGGCCCACCGGATGAACGGTGGCACCGTCAGGCTTGGGGCCTTTTCTTCGCAACGACGCTCACCTGTTATTCCGCTGTTTCTGCACAGGTGAGCCCTATGTCTGCTATTTCGTTGCCCCCCATGAAGCTGTCCGGCCTGGAGCCGGTGTCCATTGGCGAGGGCGCCTTGTTCGTCAACATTGGCGAGCGCACCAACGTCACCGGCTCCAAGGCGTTTGCCCGCATGATCCTCAATGGCCAGTACGAAGAGGCCCTGGCCGTGGCGCGCCAGCAGGTCGAAAACGGTGCGCAGGTCATCGACATCAACATGGATGAGGCCATGCTCGACAGCAAGGCCGCCATGGTGCGCTTTCTGCAGCTGATCGCCTCCGAGCCCGACATTGCGCGCGTGCCCATCATGGTGGACAGCTCCAAGTGGGAGGTGATCGAGGCCGGGCTGCGCTGCATCCAGGGCAAGGGCATCGTCAACTCGATTTCCATGAAAGAGGGCGAGGAAAAGTTCCGGCACGAGGCGCGCCTGGTGCGCCGCTACGGCGCCGCCGCCGTGGTGATGGCGTTTGACGAAAAAGGCCAGGCCGACACCTACGAGCGCAAGATCGAAATCTGCGAGCGCGCCTACCGCATCCTGGTCGACGAGGTGGGTTTCCCGCCCGAAGACATCATCTTCGACCCCAACATCTTTGCCGTGGCCACCGGCATTGAAGAGCACAACAACTACGCGGTCGATTTCATCAACGCCACGCGCTGGATCAAGCAGCACCTTCCGGGTGCCAAGGTCTCGGGCGGCGTGAGCAACGTGAGCTTTTCCTTTCGCGGCAACGACCCCGTGCGCGAAGCCATCCACACCGTGTTCCTGTACCACGCCATCCAGGCGGGCATGGACATGGGCATCGTCAACGCGGGCATGGTGGGCGTGTACGACGACCTGGAACCCGTGCTGCGCGAGCGCGTGGAAGACGTGGTGCTCAACCGCCGCCCCCGGATCCCCGAAGGGGAGCCTTACGTCTCCCCGGGTGAGCGCCTGGTCGAGATCGCCGAAACCGCCAAGAGCGGTGCCAAGGACGAAAGCAAGCGACTCGAATGGCGCGGCACGCCGGAGCACCCCAAGACCGTGGGCGAGCGCCTGTCGCACGCGCTGGTGCACGGCATCACCGACTTCATCACCGAAGACACCGAAGAGGCCTATCGCGCCATCCTGGCCAAGGGTGGGCGCCCGCTGCATGTGATTGAAGGCCCGCTCATGGACGGCATGAACGTGGTGGGCGACCTGTTTGGCGCCGGCAAGATGTTCTTGCCCCAGGTGGTGAAAAGCGCCCGCGTGATGAAGCTGGCCGTGGCGCACCTGCTGCCCTACATCGAGGAAGAAAAGCGCCAGCTCGAAGCCGCCGGGGGCGACGTCAAGACCAAGGGCAAGATCATCATCGCCACCGTCAAGGGCGACGTGCACGACATCGGCAAGAACATCGTCACCGTGGTCTTGCAGTGCAACAACTTCGAGGTGGTGAACATGGGCGTGATGGTGCCCTGCCACGAGATTCTGGCGCGCGCCAAGGTCGAGGGTGCCGACATCGTGGGGCTCTCGGGCCTCATCACGCCCAGCCTTGAAGAGATGCAGTACGTGGCCGGCGAAATGCAGAAGGACGAACACTTCCGCATCAAGAAAATCCCGCTGCTCATCGGTGGCGCCACCTGCTCGCGCGTGCACACCGCCGTCAAGATCGCGCCGCATTACGAAGGCCCCGTGGTCTATGTGCCCGACGCCTCGCGCAGTGTGAGCGTGGCGCAAAGCCTGCTGGGCGATGGCGTTGAGAGCTATGTAGCAGAGGTCAACGCCGACTACGACAAGGTGCGCACCCAGCACGCCAACAAAAAGCAGGTGCCGCTGTGGCCCCTGGCCAAGGCACGCGCCAACAAGACGCCCGTGGACTGGTCTGCTTACCAGCCCGCCTTGCCCCGCGCCCTGGGGCGCCGTGTATTCAAGAATTTTGATCTGACCGAGCTGGCCAGATACATCGACTGGGGCCCGTTCTTCCAGACCTGGGACCTCGCCGGCCCGTACCCCGCCATCCTCACCGACGAGGTGGTGGGCGTGGAAGCTACGCGCGTGTTTGCCGACGGCCAGGCCATGCTCAAGAAAATCATCGAAGGCCGCTGGCTCACCGCCAGCGGCGTGATGGCGCTGCTGCCCGCCAACAGCGTGAACGACGACGACATCGAGTTCTACACCGACGACACCCGCACCGAAGTCGCCATGACCTGGCATGGCCTGCGCCAGCAGACCGAAAAGCATGTGATCGACGGCGTGACGCGGCCCAGCCGCTGCCTGGCCGATTTTGTGGCCCCCAAAAGCAGTGGCATCGCCGACTACGCCGGCATGTTTGCCGTCACGGCGGGCTTAGGGATCGAGAAGAAGGAAAAAGCCTTCATCGACGCGCTGGACGACTACTCGGCCATCCTGTTCAAAAGCCTGGCCGACCGTCTGGCCGAGGCCTTTGCCGAATGCCTGCACCACCGCGTGCGCACCGACCTGTGGGGCTATGCCGCTGGCGAGGCACTCACCAGCGACGACATGGTCGCCGAGAAATACGTTGGCATCCGCCCCGCGCCCGGCTACCCGGCCTGCCCTGACCACAGCGCCAAGACCGCCCTGTTCCAGCAGCTGCAGTGCCAGGAGATCGGCATGTCCCTCACCGAGAGCCTGGCCATGACCCCCGCCGCCAGCGTGAGCGGTTTCTACATCGGCCACCCCGAGGCCGTGTATTTCAACGTGGGCAAGATCGGCGAAGACCAGCTGCACGACATGGCCCTGCGCCGTGGGATGGACGAGGCGGTGCTGGCAAGGCTGCTGGCCCCAAATTTGTGATGCTATTTAAATAATAGCTAATGGCGCTTGCTGCTAAAGCGCTAGAGGCCGTTTTCTATGAAAATTCGAAAGCCCCGCATGCGGGGCTTTCGTTCGTCAGCGGGGGCTGATGCCAAAGGGGTAAAAGGCGTCGGATATTTTTACAATCCGAGGTAAATTTTCGCGTAAGTCATTGATTTCATTGGATGGCATGGTGTGTGCTTTTGTAAGTTGAAACCGCAGTTTTCAGTGGTTACATACAAGGGGTTCAGGCCATGAAATTCAAAACCGTTGCAGCCATCGTCGCCGGCATGTTCATTTCTGCAGCCGTTCATGCGGTGCCGATTGTCAACACCAACGTGCGCCCCGTGGTTCTTGGTGCCACCCCTGCAGGCGAGCAATCACTGCAAACCGTTTTGAACAGCGTGTTTGGCACCGGCGCGGTGAGCGCGGCCAACAACCAGAGCGCGGCAGGCCTGTGGGGCTCTGCGACGGGTTCGGCCACCACCATTCCTACGTTGATCATCGAACAGACCGGTGGCGCTGCCAGCCAGAAATTTGGCATGTGGTTTGGTACCGATACCTCCAGCATTTACACCGTTGACCTGTTTTTTGGCGGTGCGGTAGGGGCGCCCAACACACTGCAGCAAAGTGCCGTCGGCATCGGGATCGGCGATGGTCAGATGATCATTTCCGCTGGCCCCACCTTCCAGAGCGCGTGCGGCACACAGGTCAATTGCGGCCTCTTCTCCAACGCGCTGATCAATCCCGACAGCTTCGGCTTTTATTTCGCCACAGGTGCGGGAAAAATCGCCTATTCCATTGACAGCCTGAACCAGGGCGGAGTCACCGATTTTCTGGCGTTCCAGGGCGGCACATCGACCAACTGGATTTTTGCCTTTGAAGACGGCACCGACAATGACTTCCAGGACATGGTGGTGAAGGTGGAGTCCATTCAGGTTCCCGAGCCGGGCTCCCTGGCCCTGCTGGGCCTGGCCCTGGCGGGTGCGGCGGCTGCATCGCGCCGCAAGCAAAAACAAGCGTGAGAACCTGTATCGTTCCGGTGCGGTGATCGCACCAAGGGGGCTTGGGCCCCCTTTTTTCGTTTCAGGGGGCGGTGTCAGAGGGCTGCTCGGTGCCGGGGGTGGATGGCGCAGCCACCACAGCGCTTTGCGCCATCTCCAGCTGCATCATCACCATGTTGACCAGCGTGCTCACCGACGGCCGCCCTGTCTCGATGACGTAGTGCGCGGTTTCCCGGTACAGGGGGTCGCGTTGGGCGTACAGGTCGCGCAGCTTTCTCATGGGGTTGCCGCCCTGCAGCAGGGGGCGCGTTTTGTCGTGCTTGACGCGTTTGAAGATTTCTTCAGGCGATGCGCGCAGATACAGCACGTTGCCAAACTGGCGCAGCACCTCGCGGTTTTCGGGGCGCAGCACGGCGCCGCCGCCGGTGGACAGCACCATGCCGCCGGGCTGCTGCGTGACTTCGGCCAGCGCCTGCGCCTCAAGGTCGCGAAAGCGTGCCTCGCCTTCCGTCTCGAAGAAGCTGCGGATGGTGGTGCCAATGGTCTTTTCCAACCAATGGTCCAGGTCAATGAACGGCACCCCGGCCCGGTGGGCCAGCTGCCGGCCGACGGTGGATTTGCCCGAGCCGGGCATGCCGACGAGTGCGCAGCGAATCTGCATAAATGGTGTCCTGTTTTCTTGACTGCCCAACTTCAGGCCGAGTGTACGGTGGTGCCCCGGGGTGCGGTCGCCCGTGCGTTACGCCGTGCCTTGTTCAGCGCCTTGAAGCGCAGCGCAGCCCGGCACCGCTGCAGCCCACCGGGCAGGCGTTGCTGTGGGAGGTGGACTACCCCGGCTTCCCTGTCTGTCTGATGGGTAACCAGGCCGTATGCCTGTAGGCTTGCGCGCATGAATGCCCCTCAAGATGACAAGCCCGCGCTGGCGGTGGTGCACCGCGTCCGTATGCTGCTTCCCGTGCGGCGGGCGGTGTGGTTGTGGGCAGATGCCGACGGCGCCCGCATGAGCGCGGCGATGTCGTTTTACGGCATCCTGAGCCTGGCGCCTTTGCTGGTGCTGCTGGTGGCCGGGCTGGGTTGGTGGCTGAACCGCGACAGCCTGCAGCAGGGGTTGATTGCGCAGATTGGCACCATCGTGGGCGAGCAGGGTGCGGCGGTGATTCGCCAGGCCCTGAGCAGCGCCCAGGAGCCCTCGCAGGGGTTGCTGGCCTCGTTGCTGGGCTTTTTGGTGCTGCTGTTTGGCGCCACCGGGGTGTTTGGCGAGCTGCAGTCTGCGCTGCAGCGGCTGTGGACCCACGGGCACGATGAGGTGCCCCCGCTGCCGTGGTGGCACGGTGCTTCGCTGCGCCTGCGCGGCGTGGCCTATGTGCTGGCGTTTGGCTTTCTTCTGCTGGTGTCGCTGGCCGTCTCGACGCTGCTGAACCTGTTCACGGGCTGGGCAGGCAACTGGTTGCCCATCGCTCCACTGCTGCGGGTGCTCAACGAAGCCACCTCGTTTGCCGTGTGCGCGGCCCTATTTGTGGGCCTGATGCGCATGAGTGCGGGCCCCAAGCCCCGGCTGCGGTATCTGTGGCTGGGTGCGTTCATGGGGGCCTTGCTGTTCACGGCGGGGCGGCATGCGCTGGCGGTCTATCTGTCGACTGCGGCGGTGGTTTCGGCTTACGGGGCGGCGGGGTCGCTGGTGGTGCTGCTGATGTGGATCTATTTCTCGTCGGCGGTGCTGCTGTTTTCTGCCGGGTGCGCGCGTGCCTACGAAGAAGCGCTGGGTCCCACTGCGCCACAATGAGAGATTGCTGAAGGTTCTTACCCCCGCTTACATGGGTGGTGCGCGTTCCGAGCAGCGCAGTGTGTAACTTCAAGGCAGACCTGCGACCCGTGTTGCAGACGAACGTTTCGATCTGTCGAGAAAGGCAACAACCATGCAACCAACCCCCTCTGCGGTGCCCAGCGCACCCTTGGCCACAACCCCGGCAGGCGTTCCACTGAAATGGCTGTGGGCGGCCATTGGCGCGCTGGGCCTGTGCGTGCTGGCGCTGGGCGCAACCCTGGTGGCGCAGCAGCACCCGGGCGCGGTGTCCGAACGCGAGGCCCTGGCGTCGCCTGCGCCGCGCACGCCAGAGTCAGAAATCATTGATGAAAAAAGGCCTTCAGCGCTTAACCAGCGTGCGCAAGCAGCTCCTGAATACGGAGCAAGCCGGGCGCTTGCCCCAGCGCCGGTGCAACGGGCTGCCGCCCGCGTTTACCCGCAAGCGCCGCAGCAGTCGCGGTACGACGAAGCCCCCGGGCGGGATGCGCGCCATGAAATGGCCCGGGCCCCGGTGTGTGCGGTTTGCGGCCGCATTGAATCGGTGCAGGCCGTGCAGCACGCAGCCCCCGCCACGGGCGTGGGCGCGGTAGCTGGTGGCGTGCTGGGCGCGGTAGTGGGCAACCAGGTGGGCAAGGGCTCGGGCCGCACAGCCGCCACGGTGCTGGGCGCTGTGGGCGGCGGTTACGTGGGCCACACGGTAGAGCAGCGCACCCGCACCCAGACGGTGTACGAGGTGCGCGTTCGCATGGACGATGGCTCGGTGCGCCGCTTCACGCGCGCGCAACCTGTGCCCGAAGGCGCACCCGTGCGTTTGCAGGGCAAGGGATTTCAGCTGGTCTGAAGCCCGATTGGCGGGGGGTGACGGTGGCTGCAGGCTTTCTTCGCGCAGCATGTCGCGCATGCTTGAACTTCTTGATCGTTCCAGACGGTGTGGAGGGCATCGCATCGTGCGCGATCAGGCGCTCGGGGATGTACTGCTCGGCAGTCTTCTGGTCTTTCAGAATCTGCACCAGTCGTGGCGGGACAATGGCTTGCCCGGGCTTGGCACCACCACGGCGCAGGCGCTCGCCCAGGCGCTCGTCGGGGTAGGCCACGATGGCGGCCATGGCGTTGGCCGGGTGGCGGCAGAGCAGCGATTCGACCTCGACCACCGGAATGTTGTCGCCGCCGCGGATGATCACGTCCTTGCCGCGGCCGATGGCGCGCAAATGACCACAAAACCAGTCCCGGGTTTGGGACATCACAGGTCGTTCTCGACTGGCAGGCGCTGAAACCACAACTGAAACGCACCGCAAACCGATAGCGGTGATCGCTGCAAATCCGAGCGGTTCCATGTGCTGGGTCGAAGGGGCTGACGTGCCATTCGGTATTCTGCAATACGGAATGTAGGCGCCTGCTGGTTGCGGGGCGGGACCCGAAAGACGGATGCAAAAATCAGTAATAGCTGCCAAAAGTCATCTGTGCGACTCCAAGTGCCGTTCGTTCATGGGTGTTTACCCTGCAGTCGTTCCGCAATGCAGAATTCATCCTCTGGCCACGTATGTCGCGCGCTAAGCTGTGTCGGCACTCACCTCAAATTCCGGCGCGTAACGCCCGGACAACCTTCAGGAGCCAGATGATGCAGAAACTCCCGGACTTGGGGCCAGATGCCCGCAGGGCAAAGGCCGCCGCAGCATGATGGGCGGGCCTGGTGCCCTGCCCATTCCACCGCCAGGAGGGCCAGGTGATGGAAATGTTTTTGCAACAGGTGCTCAACGGCCTGACGCTGGGCGGTATCTATGGCCTGGTGGCCCTGGGCCTGACGCTGGTGTACGGCATCCTGCACGTGCCCAACTTTGCCCACGGCGCCTTCTACATGTTCGGCGCTTTCGCGTCCTTCCACCTCATGTCGGCCTGGGGCTGGAACTACTGGCTGGCCATGGGGGGCTCCGCCCTGTGCGTGGCCTTGATCGCGGTGCTGGCCGAGCGTCTGGTGTTCCACCCGCTGCGCAACGCCTCGGGCCTGCACCCCATGATCGCGGCCATCGGCGTGCTGCTGTTTCTGGAGGCTGCCGCGCAGGCCATCTGGGGCGCCGACTTCCACCGCATGCAGACGCCCTACAACGGCATCATCGAGCTGGCGGGCGTTACGGCGCCGGTGCAGCGCCTGCTGATCATCGGCGCCGCATTTGCGCTGATGGTGGTGCTGCACCTGTTCCTGAAGAAGACGGTGATGGGCTCGACCATCATCGCCATGGCGCAGAACCGCGATGGTGCCTCGCTCGTCGGCATTGATGCCAACCGCGTGGCCATGCTCACCTTCGCCATCTCGGGTGTGCTCGCCGCCGTGGCGGCCACGCTGTATGCGCCCATCAACCTCGTGTACCCGGCCATGGGGCACCTGGTGATCACCAAGGCGTTCGTCATCATCATCCTGGGCGGCATGGGCAGCGTGCCGGGTGCCATTGTGGGCGGCCTGATCATCGGGTTTGCCGAGAGCTTTGGCGCCTTCTACATCTCCACCGACTACAAAGACATCATCGCTTTCATGCTGCTGGTGTTTATTTTGTCGCTGCGCCCGCAGGGCCTGTTCACCAAGGGAGTGCGCTGACCATGGCTTATCTCCAAGGCAAACTGGGCTGGGCCCTGCTGCTGGCCGCGGGCCTGCTGTTTCCGCTGTTCACGGGCAACGACTACCACCTCACGGTGATGGGCACGGCCTATATCTTCGCCATTGCCACCATCGGGCTGAACCTCATCACCGGCTATACCGGGCAGTTCAACCTGGCGCACGCGGGCTTCATGGCCGTGGGGGCCTACACCGTGGGCATTCTCACGGTGGACCACGGCTGGTCGTTCTGGGGCGCCTTTGCGCTGTCGGGCGTGGTCACGGCGTTCCTGGGCTACTTCATCGGCATCCTGTCGCTGCGGCTCAAGGGGCACTACTTCTCGATCTTCACGCTGTGCGTGGGTTACATCATGTTTCTGGTGATCGAAAAGTGGGAAGGGCTGACGCACGGTACCGTGGGCATCATGGGCATCCCGGCGCCCGAACCGATTGGCGCGATCCGCTTCGACACGCCGCTGGCGCTGTACTACCTGGTGTTCTTCTGGCTGGTGGTGGGGTTGTGGGCCATGCGCCGCATCGTCAACTCGCTGCTGGGCCGCACCTTCATGGCGATTCGCAACAGCGATGAACTGGCCGAGTCGCTGGGCATCAACCTCATGCGCAACAAGACGCTGGCTTTCATGCTGTCGGTTTTTTATGCGGGTATGGCGGGCGGCCTGTATGCGGGCTATGTGCGCTTCATTGGCCCCGGTGTGGCCGGTGTCGAGCACACCTTTGACATGACCATGTACATGATCATCGGTGGCCTGGGCACCCTGCTGGGGCCGCTGCTGGGCGCGCTGGCCATGCCCTGGCTCACGCAGTACCTGCAGTTTTTGCAAGAGTATCGTTTCCTCGTTTTCGGGCCCATCCTGGTGCTGCTGGTGATTTTTGTCCCGCACGGCATCGTGGGCACTTATCTGGGCTGGCGTGCGCGCCGCGCCGCACAGGGAGGCCAGCATGCTCAAGATTGAACATCTCACCAAGCGCTTTGGCGGGCTGGCGGCAGTCAACAACGTCAGCACCACCATCGAGACCGGCAAGATCAACGCCATCATCGGCCCCAACGGTGCGGGCAAGACGACGTTCTTCAACCTCATCAGCGGCGTGCACCGCCCCACCTCGGGCACCATCACGCTCGAAGGCCGTGACGTGACCTCGTTGCGCACCGACCAGGTGGCGCACCTGGGCGTGGCACGCACTTTCCAGACCACGGCGCTGTTCGACATGGCCTCGGTGCTCGACAACCTCATCGTCGGCCACCGCCTGCGCACCAAATCGGGCCTGCTGGACGTGCTGCGCGGCTCCAGCCTGCTGCGCGAGGAAGAGCGCATCTGCCGCGAAAAAGCGCGCGACGCGCTGAACTTCGTCGGCCTCTCGCACCTCGAAAACCGCATGGCGGGCGACATCTCGCAGGAAGAGCGCAAGCGTGTGGCCTTTGCCCTGGCCCTGTCCACCGGCCCGCGCCTGCTGCTGCTCGATGAGCCCGCCGGCGGCGTGAACCCCGATGAAACCCAGGGCCTGGCCGACCTCATCCGCAAGATGGTGCAGAGCGGCTTGACCGTTTGCCTGATCGAACACAAGATGAACATGATCATGAGCCTGGCCGACAAGATTCTCGTGCTCAGCTACGGCGAAAAAATCGCCGAAGGCACGCCCGCAGAGATCCGCGCCAACCCGGCCGTGATCGATGCCTACCTGGGGAGCGAGCATGCTGACGCTTGAGAACGTTTCGCTGAACTACGGCAGCTTCACCGCCCTCAACGGCGTGAGCCTGCACGCCGGCCAGGGCGAACTGGTGGTGCTGCTGGGTGCCAACGGCGCCGGCAAAAGCTCTATCTTTCTCACCATCAGCGGCATCCACAAGGCAGCGGGCGGCAGCATCCGCTATGGCGACAAGAGTCTGGTGGGCATGAAGCCCTCGCAAATCGTGGCCAACGGCGTGGTGCAGTGCCCCGAGGGGCGCAAGCTGTTCCCCGGCATGTCGGTGCTCAAGAATCTGATGCTCGGCGCCTACGTGCACCGCGGCGACGGCGCCGCCAACCGGCAGCGGCTTGAGGAAGTGATGGCGCTGTTCCCCATCCTCGACCAGAAAAAGGACGACCCGGCCGGCTCGCTCAGCGGCGGCCAGCAGCAGATGGTGGCCATCGGCCGCGCGCTGATGGGCCGACCCAAGGTGCTGCTGCTCGACGAGCCCTCGCTGGGCCTGGCGCCGCTGGTCATCAAGCAGACCTTCGAGGTCATCCAGCGCATCAACCAGGCCGGCACCACGGTGCTGCTGGCCGAGCAGAACGCGTTTGCCGCACTGAAGATCGCGCACCGTGCCTACGTCATCGAGAGCGGCCGCATCGTCATGGAAGGCGACCGCGAGAGCCTCATGAACAACGAAGCCGTGCGCCGGGCCTACATCGGCGCCTGAGAGATGGCAACCATCCCCCTGTGGCGCTGCGCGCCTTCCCCCTTCTCTGGCATCGCTGCGCGATGCGGAAGGGGGACGCCACCAGCGCCTGGATATCGGCATGTTGGCGGCCCTTGCGCGGTGGCCCTGGTCTGGGCCGCGCGGTGCTCGGCGCAATAAACAAACAAGACGGCTCAAAACCGCATGACACCTCTTTTTTTCCACCCCAAGGAGACAGCATGAAACGCAAGACCATTCTTCGCCTGTGCGCCAGCACCTTCGCCGCAACGCTGCTGGGCGTTGCCCCGGCCATGGCCCAGCAGGTCGTCAAGATCGGCTACTCCGGCCCCCTGAGCGGCGGCGCCGCGCTGTACGGCAAGCACGTGCTGAGCGGCATGGAAATGGCCATCAAGGAAATCAACGAGGCCGGGCTGGAGGTGGCGGGCCAGAAAGTAAAGCTGGAGGTCGTCGCCCTGGACGACAAGTACAACCCGTCCGAAACCGCCATCAACACCCAGCGCCTGGTGCAGGAGCACAAGGCTGCCGCCGTGCTGGTGCCGCACTCGGGTGGCAGCTTCGCCGTGCAGGCCATCAATGAGCAGCAAAAGGTGCTGCTGCTGTCGTACACCAGCGTGCCGCAGATCACCGAGAAGGGCAACAAGCTCACGCTGCGCATTCCGCCCGAGTTCACTTCCTACATCAAGCCTTTCGTGAGCCACGCCATGGGCAAATACGGCAAGAACGTGGCCGTGGCCAATGCCGACCACGACTACGCCAAGGCCTGGACGGCAGCGTTCAAGCCCGCCTGGGAAGCGGCCGGCGGCAAGGTCGTGGCCGAAAACCCGATGTCGTACAACCGTGCCACCGACTTCTACAGCGGCGTGAGCCGCGTGCTGGCGTCCAAGCCCGATGTGCTGTTCATCGGCGGCGCCTCCGAGCCCACGGGCCTGGTGGTCAAGCAGGCGCGCGAGCTGGGCTTCAAGGGCGGCTTCGTCATCATCGACCAGGCCAAGATGGACGAGATCGGCAAGATCACCGGCGGCTATGGTCCGCTGGAAGGCTCCATTGGCGTGCTGCCGGTGGTGGAAGACAGCACGGCCGTGACCAAGGCCTTTGTGGAGCGCTTCCGCAAGCTCAACCCAGGCCGCGACCCGAGCTCGGAGGTGTCGCTGAACTACTCTGCTGTGCACGCCACTGCGCTGGCCATGAAGATGGCCGGCAGCAGCAGCGATGCAGCGGCCATTCGCGCCAACCTGGACAAGGCGTTCAAGGCCCTGCCCGATGCGAACAACCCGCACGACATCAACGGCGTGAACGAACGCGGCGGCTCGACGGCCAACACCCGCGTGGCCTTGGTTGAAAACGGCAAGATCCGCGAGATCCGACTGAGCGATCTGGCCAAGTAAGCCAGGCGCGAGAACACAAGGCCCGCCATCGCAAGATGGCGGGCCTTTTTTTCAGAGGGCGGCGTACACGAGGGCCGGGTACAGCTCGCAAAGGTAGCGCAACTGCCCGGGGGCCTGGGTGAGGATGATGGCAAACAGGTTTTCGGCCGGGTCCACGAAGAAGAAGGTGCCCCCGAGGCCGCTCCAGCTGTACTGCCCGGCAGAGCCTGGGCGCGTGGCCAGGCCGGCTGCTGTGCGCACGGCCACGCCCAGGCCAAAGCCGTGGCCGGTGGGCAGAATGTCGCCCGCCACGGGCAGGGAGCCCAGGTGGTCGGCCGTCATGAAATCCACCGTGGCGCCGCCCAGCAGCCGCACGGGGCCGTGCGGGCCCGGTGCGGTGCCCCGGCCCAGCATCAGTTGCAGAAAGCGCGCGTAGTCGCGGGCGGTGGACACCAGCCCGCCGCCGGCCGACTCGAACACGGGCGGTGCGGTCACGTCGATCAGCGCCACTTTCAGGCCGGTCTGCGGGTCGAGTGCAAAGGGCTCGGCCAGGCGGTGCTGCTGCGCTGCGGGCACCGAAAAACCGGTGTCGTGCATGCCCAGCGGGCCGAACACGCGCCGCTGCAGGATGGCGCCCAGCGGCTCGCCCTCGATCACCTCCAGCACAGCGCCCAGCACATCGGTGGCGCGGCTGTATTCCCAGCAGGTGCCGGGGGCGTGTACCAGCGGCAGCGGGCCGAGTGCGGCCGCCAGCTCGGTGTTGTTGTGGCGGCGCGATCCGATGCGCGCGGCGCGGTAGGCGTCAGGCACGGTGCCCAGGTCCCAGGCGTAGCTCAGGCCGGCGGTGTGGCGCAGCAGGTCGTGCACGGTGGCCTCGCGCGGGGCGGGGGTGGTGGCGCCCGTGGCCGGGTCGTACACCTGCTGCGCGGCAAAGGCGGGCAGGTAGCGGGCCACCGGGTGCGACAGCAGCAGGCGGCCTTCTTCCATCAGCATCATCGCCACCAGCGAGGCGATGGGCTTGGTCATCGAGTAGATGCGAAACACCGAGTCCGGCGCCATGGCGGGCGCTGCCGTTTCGGCGGAGTGCGGGCGCTGGTGGCCCACGGCCTCGTGCAGCACGGTCTGGCCCCGGTGGTGCACCAGGGCCACGGCGCCGGGCAGCAGGCCCTGGTCCACATGGGTTTGCAGCACAAAGCGCAGGCGGGCGAGGGCCTCAGGGTTCATGGTTTCAAGCATTTTTGGCCTCCAGCCCTTGATGTATAAGCGCTGACAGCTATCATAAATAGAGCAATTTGCGATGGTGTGCGATACAAATCACCCGGCGGTGCGCGCAGGCTCCTGCTCCTGCAATGCGCGCCACTGCACCTTGCCGGTGCCCGATTTGGGCAGGCTGTCGGCAAACTGCACGATCCGCGGGCTCTTGTAGGCTGCCATGTGGCCGTGCGCCCAGTCGACGATCTCCTGCTCGCTCACCTGGCCCTTGAAGGCCTCGCGCAGCACCACCACGGCCTTCACGGTCTCGCCGCGGCGCTCGTCGCGCGCGGCAATCACGCAGACCTCCTGGATGGCGGGGTGGGCGTACATCAGCGCTTCCACCTCGGCCGGCCACACCTTGAAGCCGCTGGCATTGATCATGCGCTTGATCCGGTCCACCATGTAAAAGTAGCCGTGCTCGTCGGTGCGGGCCAGGTCGCCGGTGCGCAGAAAGCGTTTGCCGTCCAGGGTGACAAAGGCGGCTTCGGTGGCCTGGGGCTGGCCCCAGTAGCCCTGCATGACCTGCGGGCCGTGCACGATGATTTCGCCCACCTCGCCCGGGGGCAGTTCGGCCAGCGTGGCCGGGTCGACCACGCGGGCGTCCACGTCGAAGATCGGGATGCCCAGGCACTGCTTCATGGGCCGCTCGGGCGGGTTGATGTGCGTGGGCGCAATCGTTTCGGACATGCCATAGCCTTCGATGTAGTCGAGCCGGCACAGCTCCTTGAGCCGCGTGGCCACGGCCTCGGGCATGGCCGCGCCGCCGCCGCTCAGGCGGCAGATGCTGGAGAGGTCGTATTCGGCCAGGCGCGGGTTGGACAGCAGATCCACCACCATGGTCACGATCATCTGCGTGCCGGTGACGCGGTAGCGCTGGATGAGCTGCGCGGCGGCGTCGCGGTCCCAGCGCGGCAGCAACACGATGGTGGCGCCCACGTAGAGCGAGCCGTTCATGCCGTTCTGCATGCCGGTCACGTGGAACAGCGGCAGCACCACCAGCGACACCGCGTCCTGCGGCGTGCCCAGCCACTGCGTGCCGGCGACGGTGTTGTACATCACGCTGCGGTGCGTGTGCATGCAGCCCTTGGGGTGGCCGGTGGTGCCCGAGGTGTAGGGCATCACGGCCAGGTCGTCGGGACCGGCCTGTATGGGCGCGGGGCGCAGGCCGGCGGCCAGTGCGTCCGTCCAGGGCATGGCGCCGGGCTCGGTGACAGGCTCGCGCGGCGCATGCACGAAGGTCGGCACCGGCAGATCGGTGGGCGCGGTGGCGTAGTCGCTGTAGGCCGCCACCACGGCATGGCGCAGGCCGGGCGCGGCGGGATCGGCCGCGGCGGCAGCCAGGCCTTCGCGCAGCAGCGGCCGCACCTGGGCGAACAGGTCTTGCGGCGCAACAATGGTGCGGGCACCGGCGTCGCTCACGTAATGGCGCAGTTCCTCGGTGAGGTTCATCGGGTTGACGGGCACGACCACCGCGTCGGCACGCAGGATGGCGTAGAAGCCGATGACGAACTGTGGGCTGTTCTGCATGTAGAGCAGCACGCGGTCGCCCTTGCGCACGCCGCACACCTGCTGCAGGTGGGCCGCCAGGCGCTCGGTTTCGTCCTGCAGGCGGGCGTAGGAAACGACCGAATCGTAGAACACCAGCGCCGCCTTGTCGGGGTAGCGCAGGGCCGAGACTTCGATGTTGCGGTAGAGGTGCGTTGCGGGCACGGTGAGGTGGCGCGGCAGCATGCGCGGCCAGTGGGCGAAATGGCGGTCGGACATGGGTGATTCGTTGGCTATGGGGTTTCAGTGATCCGTGGTGCATCGCCGCCCGTAGGCGTGTGGCACTGGCGCCGCGCCACGGGTCAGAAGGCCGCGGAGCAGGCCATGCCAGCGGACGCCGTGGAACGGGCCTGGCCCGGCCACGGGCGTCGTCCCCCTGGGGGGAAGGCGCGAAGCGACTCAGGGGGGGTTACTTCAGGTACCGGGCCAGTTCCATCTTGCCGATCTGGTTGCGGTGCACCTCGTCGGGGCCGTCGGCAAAACGCAGCGTGCGCGCGCTGGCGTAGGCGGCGGCGAGCGGGAAGTCGTCGCTCACGCCCGCGCCGCCATGCACCTGCATGGCCCAGTCGATCACCTGGCAGGCCATGCTGGGCGCGGCCACCTTGATCATGGCGATTTCCTTCTTGGCCACCTTGTTGCCCACGGTGTCCATCATGTAGGCAGCGTTGAGCACCAAGAAGCGCGCCTGGTCGATCAGGATGCGCGCGTTGGCGATGCGCTCGCGCGTCACGCCCTGGTCGGCCACGGGGCGGTGAAAGGCCACGCGGCTGAGCGCCCGTTTGCACATGAGTTCGAGCGCGCGCTCGGCCACACCGATCAGGCGCATGCAGTGGTGGATGCGCCCGGGGCCCAGGCGCCCCTGGGCGATCTCAAAGCCCCGGCCCTCGCCCAGCAGCACGTTGCCCACCGGCACGCGCACGTTGTCAAAGCTCACCTCGCCGTGGCCGTGCGGGGCGTGGTCGTAGCCGAACACGGGCAGGGCGCGCTCCATGGTCACGCCCGGGGTCTTCATGGGCACGAGGATCATCGATTGCTGGCTGTGGCGGCTGGCGTGGTCGGGGTCGGTCTTGCCCATGAAAATCAGGATCTCGCAGCGCGGGTCGGGCGCGCCCGAGGTCCACCACTTGCGGCCGTTGATCACGTACTCGTCACCGTCGCGCTCGACGCGCGCCTCGATGTTGGTCGCGTCCGACGAGGCCACGGCGGGCTCGGTCATGGCGAAGGCCGAGCGGATGGTGCCGTCGAGCAGGGGCAGCAGCCAGCGCTGCTGCTGCTCCTCGGTGGCGTAGCGCACCAGGGTCTCCATGTTGCCGGTGTCGGGTGCCGAGCAGTTGAAGGCCTCGGGCGCCACATGCGAGCGGCCCATGATTTCGCACAGCGGAGCGTATTCGAGGTTGGTCAGGCCCGCGCCGTATTTCGACTCGGGCAGGAACAGGTTCCACAGGCCGGCCGCCTTGGCCTGGGCCTTGAGCTGTTCCATCACCTTGGTGGGCTGCCAGGGGTTGCCGGCCTTGCGGTTCTCGGCCACCTCGTGGTGGTACACGGCCTCTGCCGGGTAGATGTGCTCTTCCATGAAGGCGGTCAGGCGCTTCTGCAGGTCGACCACCTTGGGGGAGTAGGAGAAATCCATGTGCAATCCTTGGTGATCAGATAAGACTTGCGCCGCCGTCGACCACCAAGCCCTGGCCGGTGATGTGGCGTGATGCGTCGGAGGCCAGAAAAACCACGGCGCCCTTGAGGTCCTCGTCGCCGCCGATGCGGCGCAGCGGTGTGCGCTCGACCATGGCAGGGCCGAGCTTTTCGATCAGTCCGTTGGCCAGCTTGCTCGGGAAGAAGCCCGGGCAGATGGCGTTGACGCGAATGCCGTAGTGGCCCCACTCGGACGCCAGCGTGCGCGCGAAGTGCAGCGCGGCGGCCTTGGAAGTGTTGTAGGCGATGGTGTTCATGCCGGGCGGCGTGCCCTTGATGGCGGCCACCGAGGCCGTGATGATGATGTTGCCCCGGCCCTTGGGAATCATCACGCGCTTGCCGACCTCGCGCGAGAGGAAGAAGGGCGCGTTCACGTTCAGGTCCATCACCTTGTTCCAGGCGGCGTCGGGGTAGTCCTCGGCGTTGGCGCCCCAGGTGGCGCCGGCGTTGTTCACCAGGATGTCGATGGTGCCGAAGCGCGCCAGCACCTGGTCCACCATGGCGGGAATCTGGTCGAACTTCGACAGGTCGTTGACCACGGTCTCGACCTCGTAGCCCAGGCCTTCGAGGTGCGCCTTGGCCTGCGCCAGTTCATCGGCCTTGCGCGCCGTGATGGCGAGTTTGGCGCCCATCTCGCCCAGTGCTTCGGCCATCTGCAGGCCCAGGCCGCGCGATCCGCCGGTGATGAGGGCGACCTGCCCGGTCAGATCAAAAAGTTGTTTCACACTCATGGCTGTTGCTCCTTGGTTGTTCATGGCCCGCGATGGGGCCGTTGTATCAGCACACTTCGAAAAGACCGGCCGCGCCCTGGCCGCCGCCGATGCACATGGTGACCACCACGTACTTCACGCCCCGGCGCTTGCCCTCGATCAGGGCGTGGCCCGTCAGGCGCGAGCCCGACACGCCATAAGGGTGGCCCACGGCGATGGCGCCGCCGTTGACGTTGAGTCGTTCGTCCGGGATGCCCAGCTTGTCGCGGCAGTACAGCACCTGCACGGCGAAGGCTTCGTTCAGTTCCCACAGGCCGATGTCATCAACCTTCAGGCCCGCCTTGGCCAGCAGCTTGGGCACGGCGAACACCGGGCCGATGCCCATCTCGTCGGGCTCGCAGCCCGCCACGGCAAAACCCCGGAAGATGCCCAGGGGCTGCAGGCCGCGTCGTTCGGCGAGCTGGCGGTCCATCAGCACGCAGGCCGAGGCACCGTCCGAGAACTGGCTGGCGTTTCCGGCCGTGACCACGCCGCCGGGCAGGGCGGCGCGGATCTTCTGCACGGCCTCCAGGGTGGTGTCGGGGCGGATGCCCTCGTCGGAATTGATCGTCACCTCTTTCATGGTGATGCGGCCCGTGGCCTTGTCCACCACGCCCATGGTGGTCTTCATGGGGGCGATCTCGTCTTTGAAGAGCCCTGCGGCCTGCGCGGCAGCAGCGCGCAGCTGGCTGCGCACGCCGTACTCGTCCTGCGCCTGCTTGCCAATGCCGTAGCGCTGGGCCACCTGCTCGGCGGTCTGCAGCATGTTCCAGTAGATCTCGGGCTTGTGCTCGACCAGCCAGGGGTCGCGCCGCATGTGGGTGTTGGCCTCGTTCTGCACGCACGAGATGCTTTCCACGCCACCGGCCACGTAGACCTGGCCCTCGCCCGCGATGATGCGCTGCGCGGCCAGCGCGATGGTCTGCAGGCCCGAGGAGCAGAACCGGTTGATGGTCATGCCCGCCGTGGTCACCGGCAGGCCGGCGCGCAGCGCGATCTGGCGCGCCACGTTGCCGCCCGTCGTGCCCTCGCCAAAGGTGCCGCCCATGATGACGTCCTCGACCTCGGCCGGGTCAATGCCAGCGCGCGCCACGGCGTGCTGCACGGCATGGCCGCCCAGCGTGGGGCCGTAGGTCATGTTGAAGGCGCCCTTCCAGCTCTTGGCCAGGCCGGTGCGGGCGGTGGAAACGATCACTGCTTCTGTCATGGTGTGCTTGTCCTGTGGTGGTGTTATTCCTTTTCCAAATCATTCGTGTCTAGGCGCGAAGCCGCAGACAGTGCTTGAGCACGGCAAGGCGGAGCAACAACGACACGGATGGTTTAGAAATGGATTTAGTTGAAGCTCCGGCCTTCTTCGGCCAGTCGCACGAGCAGCGGCGCGGGTTGCCAGGAGGCGTCGGCACCCGGCTCGGCGGCGAAGCGGCGCAGGCTGCGCACCGCCTGCGGCAGGCCCACGGTGTCGGCGTAGAGCATGGGGCCGCCCCGGTGCAGCGGGAAGCCGTAGCCGTTGAGGTAAACCAAGTCGATGTCCGAGGCGCGCGCGGCGATGCCTTCTTCGAGGATGCGCGCACCCTCGTTCACCAGCGCGAAGATGCAGCGCTCGACGATCTCCTCGTCACTGATCTTGCGCAGCGTGATGCCGTGGGCCGCGCGGTAGTCGGCGATGAGCTGCTCGGTCACGCTGTCGGGCAGGGGCGTGCGGTTGCCGGCCTCGTAGCGGTACCAGCCCGCGCCCGTTTTCTGGCCGAAGCGTCCGGCCTCGCAGAGCTTGTCGGCCACGATGGGCTTCATCTCCACCCCGGCCTCGACGGCCTTGCGCTTGCGCGTGGCCCAGCCTATATCGAGGCCCGCGAGGTCGCCCATGCGGAACGGGCCCATGGCCAGACCGAACTTCTGCAGCGCGCCGTCAATCTGCTGGGGCAGGGCGCCCGCGTTGATCAGGCCCTGGGCGGCGGCGCCGTAGCGTGCCAGCATGCGGTTGCCGATGAAACCGTCGCACACGCCTGAGACCACGGCCACCTTCTTGATCTGCTTGGCGAGCTGCAGGCTGGTGGCCAGCACGTCGGGCGCAGTCTGGGCGCCGCGCACAATCTCCAGCAGGCGCATCACGTTGGCCGGGCTGAAGAAGTGCATGCCGATCACGTCCTGCGGGCGCTGCGTGAAGGTGGCGATGCGGTCGATGTCCAGGTACGAGGTGTTGGACGCCAGGATGGCGCCGGGCTTGGCCACGGCGTCGAGCTGGCGGAACACGGCCTCCTTCACGCCCATTTCCTCGAACACGGCCTCAACGATGAGGTCCGCGTCCTTCAGCGCGGCGTACTCCAGCGTGGGAGTGATCAGGCCCATGCGCTGCTCCACCTGCTCGGGCTTGAGCTTGCCCTTCTTCATGGAGTTCTCGTAGTTCTTGCGGATCGTGGCCAGGCCCCGGTCCAGCGCCTCCTGCTTCATCTCCAGCAGCACCACGGGGATGCCGGCGCTGAGGAAGTTCATGGTGATGCCGCCGCCCATGGTGCCGGCGCCAATCACGCCCACGCGGGCGATTGGGCGGAGTACCGTGCCCTCGGGCAGGCCCGGCACCTTGGCGGCCGCGCGCTCGGCCTGGAATACATGGCGCAGCGCGCGCGACTCGGGCGTCTGCATCAGCGCCTGGAACAGCGTGCGCTCGGTCTGCAGACCCTCGTCGAAAGGCTTGAGCGAGGCCGCCACGGCCTCCACGCACTGCAGCGGCGCCGGGAAGGGCTTGCTGGCAGCGGCCACGGTGTTGCGCGCGAACTGCAGGAAGGCGTCGGCGTTGGGCTGCTTGACCTTCAGGTCGCGGGCGCGCGGCAGCGGTTCGCCCCGCGCCGCCACCTGGGCGGCGAAGGCCACCGCGCCTTCGACCAGGTCACCCTCGATCAGCGCATGTACCAGCGGCGTGCCCGCGAAGGCATTGGCGGGCACGGGCTGGCCCGAGACGATCATGTTCAGCGCCGGCTCCAGGCCGATCAGCCGCGGCAGGCGCTGCGTGCCGCCCGCGCCGGGCAGCAGGCCCAGCTTCACCTCGGGCAGGCTGAGCGAGGCGTCGGGCAGGGCCACGCGGTAGTGGCAGCCCAGGGCCAGTTCCAGCCCGCCGCCCAGGCACACGCCGGCGATGGCGGCCACCACGGGCTTGGTGGCGCCGTCGAGCGCGCGGATCACGCTGGGTAGCGTGGGCTCCTGGCCGGCCTTGGGCGTGCCGAACTCGCGCACATCGGCGCCGCCGGAGAAGGCGCGCGCGCTGCCCGTGAGCACGATGGCCTGCACCTGCGGGTCGGCCAGCGCCTGGTCGAGCGCGGCGACGATGCCGCTGCGCAAGGCGTGGCCCAGGCCGTTGACGGGCGGGTTGTTCAGCGTCACCACGGCCACGGGGCCGTGCACTGCGTAGGAGGTGGAAGTGGGGGTGGTGCTCATGGGGAGTCCGGAAGTGGAGGGGCCAGTGACAACCGATGGTTCTGCATTGCAGAATCAACGCCCGGTCCATGCTATCGGCCACCCGCCGTGCTGTCTGTCACCTGCGAAACTCTGCGCCGTTGCTGGTTGCCCGGGTCGTGCCTACGATGGCGGGGTTTCGCGCCCCTCCGCTGGCCGCAGTGGTGGCGCCCTCTTTCCCTTAAATTCTGCAATGCAGAACATCGGAGGCCCCTTGCCCGAATCCCTGCTCATCAACCGCCGCGACCTCGACTTCCAGCTGTTCGAAGTGCTGCAGGCCGAGGCGCTGGCGCAGCGCCCGCGCCATGCCGACCACAGCCGTGAGACCTTCACCGCCGCGCTGGACACGGCGCACACCATCGCTGAAGAAAAATTTGCGCCGCACAACCGCGCCTCGGACGAGCACGAGCCGACCTTCGAGAACGGCCGCGTGTGCATGATTCCCGAGGTGCGCGAGGCACTCGACGCCTACTGCGCCGCCGGTCTGCTCGCCCCCACCAAGGACTACGCACAGGGCGGCATGCAGCTGCCGGTGGTGGTGGCACAGGCCTGCTCGGCGCTGTTCAAGAGCGCCAACGGCGCCACCACCTCGTACGTGGGGCTGACGCTGGGCAATGCCAATGTGATCGAGCGCTTCGGCAGCGATGCGCAGAAGGCCAAATACCTGGCGGCGCTGCTTTCGGGCCGTTTCTTCGGCACCATGGCGCTGACCGAGCCGCAGGCCGGCTCCAGCCTGTCGGACCTGACCACCAGCGCCACGCCGCAGCCCGATGGCACCTACCGCATCAAGGGCAGCAAGATCTTCATCTCGGGCGGCGACCACGAGCTGCGCGAGAACATCGTGCACCTGGTGCTGGCGCGCATCCCGGGCGCGCCGCCCGGGGTCAAGGGCATTTCGCTGTTCAGCGTGCCCAAGTTCCGCGTCAACGCCGATGGCAGCCTGGGGCCGCGCAACGACGTGAAGCTGTCGGGCCTGATCCACAAGGCCGGCTGGCGCGGCACCACGTCCACGATGCTGTCGTTCGGCGACGAGGATGCGTGCGAGGGCGAGCTGGTCGGCCAGCCGCACCAGGGCCTGGCCTGCATGTTCCACATGATGAACGAGGCGCGCATCGGCGTGGGCATGGGCGCGGTGATGTACGGCTACCGCGGCTATCTGGCCTCGCTGCAGTACGCGCGCGAGCGCCTGCAGGGCCGCCCGCCCGCTGCCAAGGACCCGCTGCAGCCGCAGGTGCCGCTGGTGGCGCACGCCGACGTGCGCCGCATGCTGCTGGCGCAGAAGGCCTATGTGGAGGGCGCGTTTGCGCTGGGCCTGTACGCCGCGCGCCTGGTGGACGAGCAGCGCACCGGCACCAGCGAGGCCGCGCGCGCCGAGGCGGGCCTGCTGCTGGACCTGCTTACGCCCATTGTCAAATCCTGGCCCGCGCAGTGGTGCCTGGAGGCCAACAGCCTGGCCATCCAGATCCACGGCGGCTACGGCTACACGCGCGAGTACCCCGTGGAGCAGTTCTGGCGCGACAACCGCCTGAACATGATCCACGAGGGCACGCACGGCATCCAGGCACTGGACCTGCTGGGCCGCAAGGCCGTGATGCAGCAGGGCGCCGCCATCGCGCTGTTCGGCCGCACACTGCAGGCCACCGTGGAACAGGCCCGCGCCCGACCCGCGCTGGCTCCCCATGCCGAGGCGCTGCAGGCGGCCTGGGGCGAGGTGCTGGCCACGCTGGCCGTGCTCACGCCGCTGCTGCGCAGCGATGGCGACCGCGCCCTGGCCAACGCCAGCGTGTTCCTCGAAGCCTTCGGCCACACCGTGCTGGCCTGGACCTGGCTGCGCCAGGCCGTGGTGGCCGACGGCGCGCTGGCGCAGGCCGCCACGCCGCAGGACGCAGACTTCTACCGCGGCAAGCTGCAGGCCTGCCGCTGGTTCTTTCACTGGGAGCTGCCTCGCACCGCGCCCCAACACGCGCTGCTGCGCAGCCTGGACGACAGCACGCTGGCGATGCAGGATGCGTGGTTCTAGAGGGTTTGAATGAAATCGGGCTCTGGCGCTTTACTGGTAAGCGCCAATAGCTATTAAAAAAATAGCTTGCAAGGCGCTCAGCGTGCCGCTGGCTTGACCAGCGGCAGCCCGCGCCGTGCCCATTCCGACATCCCGCCCTCGACGTAGCGCACATTGGTGTAGCCGCGCTCGCGCAGCGCCTGCCACACGGCCCGTGAGCGGTTCTGCGTGTTGCAGATCAGCAGCACGGGCTGGGCAGCGTCTTTGGGGATTTCGGCCAGACGCGCGCCGATCTCCCGCATGGGCAGCAGCTTGGCACCGCGCGCAACGCCGGTGGCGTGCTCGTGCGGCTCGCGGATGTCCACCAGCAGGGCGCGGCCTGCTTCGGCGTCGGCCCGGGCCGCCTCCAGGCCCACCCGTTCCGCAGGCAAAGAGGCACTGACAGGCAAAGCCATGGTCACACCCAGAGCAACGGCCAGGCGCAGAAAGGAACGGCGAATCAGCAGGGTCATGAAGAGTTTTCGGCGTAGTGACGGTAGGGTGATTGTCGCAGGGGCTGCATTGCAGGGGCGCGGTCACCGGTTCAGCGCCGCCTCGATGCGCGACACCATCTCGACCAGCCGGGGGCGCACTTCGCCCAGCAAAAATTCCGGCGAGACAGTGAATGAGGGGCCGCCACAGTTGATCACCATCGGCGGCAGGCCGCCGCCGGGCTGGAAGGCGCGGGCGATGGCGTTCACGTTCTTCTGCCAGTCGCCAAACGAGCAGGCCACGCCCAGGCTGCGGTAGTCCTGCAGCGCCTTGTCAACGCCGGCCTGCACCTCGGGCCAGGCCTGTTCGTCGCGGGCGCGCAGCTGCTCCAGCAGGGGGCGGCGCTCGTCTTCGGTGATGGCTGCGAGCCAGGCGCGCCCGATGGCTGAGGTGGCCAGCGCGATGCGCGAGCCCACGTCCAGGCTCAGCGTGAGCAGGGCCGAGCTGCGGCAGTTTTCCACATAGATCATCGAGAACCGGTCGCGTGTGCCCAGCGAGACTTCGGCCGTGGCGAAGTCGGCCAGCTCCTGCATCAGCGGGCGGGCGATCTGGCGCACGTCCAGCCGTACCAGCATGGTGCTGCCCAGCGAGAGCGTGGCCGTGCCCAGGCGGTACTTGCCAATTTCTTCGATGTGGATCAGGTACCCCTGCCGTGTGAGCGTGTAGGTCAGGCGCGAGACGGTGGACTTGGGCAGCTTGCAGCGCTGCGCGATCTCCTGGTTGCCCAGCACCTTGTCGCCCGAGCGGAAGCACGCCAGAACGTCCAGGCCGCGTGCCAGGGCAGTGACGAAATGGCGGTCTTCCTTGGTCCGGGGAGGCGCTGGGTGGGAAACGCGGGGCGCAGACATGCGCGGATTATCGTGGCGCCGGTGGTCTTATTTCTCGACGAATGCGCGCTCGATGACAAAGTCACCGGGCTTGGTGGTGTTGCCTTCTTCGAAATCGCGCTGCTCCAGCAGCGTCTTGAGCGAGGCCAGCATTTCGGGGCTGCCGCAGAGCATCACGCGGTCTTCCAGCGGGTTCAGTGCCGGGATGCCCAGGTCGGTGAACAGCTTGCCGTTTTCGATCAGGTCGTTGATGCGGCCCTGGTTGCGGAAGGGTTCGCGCGTGACCGTGGGGTAGTACTTGAGCTGCTTGCTCACCAGCTCGCCCAGGAACTCGTGCTGGGGCAGCTCCTGGGTGATGTAGTCGTGGTAAGCCAGCTCTTTCACCTCGCGCACACCGTGCACCAGGATCACTTCCTCGAACTTTTCATAGGTCTCGGGGTCGCGGATCACGCTCATGAACGGCGCCAGGCCCGTGCCGGTGGACAGCATGTACAGGCGCTTGGCTGGCAGCAGGTAGTCGATCAGCAGGGTGCCGGTGGGCTTCTTGCCGACGATGATGGTGTCGCCCACCTGGATGTGCTGCAGGCGCGAGGTCAGCGGGCCGTCGGGCACCTTGATGGACAGGAACTCCAGGTGCTCTTCGTAGTTGGCGCTGACGATGCTGTAGGCGCGCAGCAGTGGCTTGTCGTTCACCTTCAGGCCGATCATGGTGAAGTGCCCGTTGGAAAAGCGCAGCGCCGGGTCGCGGGTGGTGGTGAAGCTGAAAAGCCGGTCGGTCCAGTGGTGAACGGTCAGCACGCGTTCTTCGAGAAATGCACTCATGGTTTCTTGGCAGGAATGAAAAAAACAAGGCCCCAACAGGGGGCGGGCTCAGCCTCTCAGGGCGGCGGCGGTGCTGGCGGGGCGAAGCCTGGCGGGCACCCCGGACTGCCGGGCAAACCCGCACATTGTCCGGCAAATGCGAGGGGCGGTACATTTTCCGGTTTCGACCTCTGTGATGTCGGACAAAGGATTATTGATGCGAAGCTTCTCTGCCGCCCTTGGGGCCCTGTTCGTGGCCGGTCTGTCACTTGCCGCTGGCGCGGTGCATGCCCAGGGCGCGATCAAGATCGGTGAGATCAACAGCTACAAGGCGCAGCCTGCCTTCCTGGGCCCTTACAAAAAGGGGATGGAGCTGGCCGTGGCAGAGGTCAACAGCGCGGGCGGCATTCAGGGCCGCAAGCTGGAGCTGGTGGTGCGCGACGACAACGGCAACCCCGGCGATGCCGTGCGGGCCGCCGACGAGTTGCTGGCGCGCGAGAAGGTGGATGTGCTCATGGGCAGCTTTCTGTCGCATGTGGGGCTGGCCCTGACCGACTTCGCCAAGCAGAAAAAGGTTTTCTTTCTTGCCGCCGAGCCGCTGACCGACAAGATCGTCTGGGAAAACGGCAACCGCTACACCTTCCGCCTGCGCGCTTCCACCTATATGCAGGTGGCCATGCTGGTGCCCGAGGCTGCGGCCCTGAAGAAAAAGCGCTGGGCCATCGTTTACCCCAACTACGAATACGGCCAGTCGGCAGCGGCCACGTTCAAGAAGCTGCTCAAGGCCGCCCAGCCCGACGTGGAGTTTGTGGCCGAGCAGGCGCCGCCCCTGGGCAAGGTGGATGCGGGCAGCGTGGTGCAGGCCCTGGCCGACGCACGGCCCGACGCCATCTTCAACGTGCTGTTCGCCGCCGATCTGGCGCGCCTGGTGCGCGAGGGCAACACCCGCGGCCTGTTCAAGGGGCGCGAGGTGGTGAGCCTGCTGACGGGTGAGCCCGAGTACCTGGACCCGCTCAAGGGCGAGGCGCCGGTGGGCTGGATCGTCACTGGCTACCCCTGGTATGGCATCCAGACCACCGAGCACCAGGCGTTTCTGAAGGCCTACAAAGAGCGCTTCAACGACCATCCCCGGCTGGGATCGGTGGTGGGCTACACGGCCATTCACTCGCTGGCCGCAGGCCTGCGCAAGGCCGGTGGCAGCGACACTGAAAAGCTGATCGCCGCCTTCAAGGGGCTGGAGGTGACATCGCCGTTTGGCCCCATTCGCTACCGCCCCGAAGACCACCAGTCGACCATGGGCGCGTTTGTGGGCCGCACGCGCCTGCAAAACGGCGTGGGCGCGATGTCGGACTTCCGCTACCTCGACGGTGCGCGCTTTCAGCCGCCGGCCGAGGAGGTGCGGAAATTGCGCGCAGCCGATTGACATTGGCCCCGCCCCGCTACCGCATCGCCCGGTGAATTGCGCATGAGTTTTTCCGGTCTGCTTGTCCAGTTGCTCAACGGGCTGGCTTCGGCGTCGTCGCTGTTTCTGGTGTCGGCGGGGCTGTCGCTGATCTTCGGGGTCATGCGCATCGTCAACTTCGCCCACGGCTCATTTTTCATGCTGGGCATCTACGTGGCGTATTCGCTGGTGGAGCACCTGGGCGCCGCCATCGGTTTTTGGCCGGCGCTGCTGCTGGCACCGCTGGCCACGGCGGCACTGGGGGCGCTGGTGGAGGTGGTGCTCCTGCGGCGCATCTATCGCGCGCCCGAGCTTTTTCAGCTGCTGGCCACTTTCGCGCTGGTGCTCGTGATCAAGGATGCCGTGCTGTGGGCCTGGGGCCCCGAAGAGCTTTTCGGGCCGCGTGCGCCGGGGCTGGAGGGGGCGGTCGAAATTCTGGGCCGGCAGTTCCCGACCTATGACCTGTTTTTGATGGTGGTGGGCCCGCTGGTGCTGGGCCTGCTGTGGCTGGGCCTGCACCGCACGCGCTGGGGCACGCTGGTGCGCGCAGCCACGCAAGACCGCGGCATGGTGGGCGCCCTGGGCGTCAACCAGGCCTGGCTGTTCACCGGCGTGTTTGCGCTGGGCGCTTTGCTGGCGGGCCTGGCCGGCGCGCTGCAGCTGCCGCGCGAGCCCGCCCAGCTCGACATGGACCTGAACACCATTGGCGCGGCCTTCGTGGTGGTGGTGGTGGGCGGCATGGGCTCGATCCCTGGCGCGTTTGTGGCGGCGCTGCTGATTGCCGAGCTCAAGGCGGTGTGCGTGTGGGCAGGGCTGGTGGAGGTGGGGGGCATCAGCCTGTCGCTGTCCAAGATGACGCTGGTGGTCGAGTTTCTCGTCATGGCCGTGGTGCTGGTGTGGCGGCCCTGGGGGCTGCTGGGGCGGCCGCAGCCCCAGGTGCACGCGGCCGGCGTGGCCGAGGCGCCGCTGCATCCCGCCAGCCGGGGCGTGCAATGGGCTGGCTGGGCCCTTCTTGCCGCGCTGGCGCTGGTGCCACTGTTGGCGGGGGCCTGGCCCTATGCGCCGGTGCTGCTGGTGGATTTGCTGGTGGCGGTGCTCTTTGCCTCCAGCCTGCATTTCCTCATGGGGCCGGCGGGCATGCACTCGTTTGGCCATGCCGCCTATTTCGGGCTGGGGGCCTATGCGGCGGCTCTGCTGGTGCAGTCGGCCGGGGTGCGCATGGAAGTGGCCCTGCTGCTGGCACCGCTGGCCGCAGGCGTTGCGGCGCTCGTGTATGGCTGGTTCTGTGTGCGGCTGTCGGGCGTGTACCTCACCATGCTCACGCTGGCGTTTGCGCAGATCACCTGGGCGCTGTGCTACCAGTGGGACGCCGTTACCGGCGGCAGCAACGGCATTGCCGGCGTGTGGCCCGCGCCGTGGCTGGCCAGCCAACAGGCCTATTACCTCTTGACCCTTGCTTTGGTAGCGGCGGGCGTGATGCTGCTGCGGCGTGTGCTGCTGGCGCCGTTTGGCTATGCACTGCGCGCGGTGCGCGACTCGGCCCTGCGGGCCGATGCCATTGGCATGGACGGGCGCCGCCTGCAGTGGGCGGCGTTTGTGGTGGCGGGCGTTTTTGCCGGCCTGGCCGGGGCGCTGTATGTGTTTTCCAAGGGCAGCATTTCGCCCGAAGGGCTGTCTGTGGGCAAGTCGGTGGATGGGCTGGTGATGGTGCTGCTGGGCGGCGTGCAGAATCTGGCGGGCCCCTGGGTGGGCGCGGTCACCTTTACCTGGCTGCACGACACCGTGGCCCGCAACACCGATTACTGGCGCGCCGTGCTGGGTGGCACCATGCTGGCGCTGGTGCTGCTGTTTCCGCAGGGGCTGGCAGGGTTTGCACGGCTTCTGGCCCTGCGCTGGCAGGCCCGCAGGAGCGCGCCATGAGCGCTGTGTCCTCGCTGCTGCAGGTGAGCGGCCTGCGCAAGGCCTTTGGCGGTGTGCTGGCGGTCGATGGCGTGGATTTTGCGCTGGCGCCGGGCGAGATGCTGGCCCTGATCGGGCCCAACGGCGCGGGCAAGTCCACCACCTTCAACATGGTGGGCGGCCAGCTGCGGCCCGATGCGGGCACCATCGAGCTGGCCGGGGTGGACATTGCCGGCCTGCCGCCGCGCGCCATCTGGCAGCAGGGCGTAGGGCGCACCTTTCAGATCGCTGAAACCTTTGCCTCGCTCACCGTGGTGGAAAACGTGCAGATGGCCCTGCTGTCGGCGGACGGGCGCCTGTTTTCGTTCTGGCCGCGCGCGCAGAACCACCGGCGCGCCGATGCGCTGGCGCTGCTCGATCAGGTGGGCATGGCGGCGCAGGCGCTGCGCCCCTGCAGTGCGCTGGCCTATGGCGACGTGAAGCGGGTGGAGCTGGCCATGGCGCTGGCCCATGCGCCCCGGCTGCTGCTGATGGATGAGCCCACGGCCGGCATGGCCCCGGCGGAGCGCCTGGCGC
The DNA here is from genome assembly GCA_003268905.1 of Acidovorax defluvii. Lineage (GTDB taxonomy): Bacteria > Pseudomonadota > Gammaproteobacteria > Burkholderiales > Burkholderiaceae_C > Acidovorax > Acidovorax defluvii. The sequence goes on along the minus strand of QLTU01000007.1, from coordinate 75,041 downwards.
TGATGGCGCTCACGCAGCAACTGGCGCGCGAGCGGGCGATGGGCGTGCTGTTCACCGAGCACAGCATGGATGTGGTGTTTGCCCACGCCGACCGCGTGATGGTGCTGGCGCGCGGGCGCCTGCTGGCCGAGGGCACGCCGCAGGCCATTCGCGACAACGCCCAGGTGCAGCAGGTGTATCTGGGCAGCGGCAGCATGTTCGGTCATGTGCCCACGGGCGGGAGCGCGCCGTGACGGCCCGCGCATCCGTGGTTGTGCCAACCGCAACGCCCCAGTCCGCCTTGTCGGCCCCTTTGCTGCAGGTGCAGGGGCTGGCCGCCTGGTATGGCGCAGCGCAGGTGCTGTTTGGCGTGGATTTGCAGGTGGGGCGCGGCGAGGTCGTGGCGTTGATGGGCCGCAACGGTGCCGGCAAGTCCACCACGCTCAAGGCCATCGTGGGCCTGGAGGTGCGCCGCGAGATTCAGCAGGGAGGGCAGTTGCGATTTTTGGGGCGCGACATTGCGCGCAGCGCGCCCTACCAGGTGGCGCGCATGGGGCTGGGCTATGTGCCCGAAGAGCGGCGAATCTTCACCGACCTGAGCGTGCTTGAAAACCTGGAAGTGGGGCGCCAGGGCGCGCGCCACTGGCCCGACGGCCGCGCCGCGCCGCACTGGACACCCGAGCGCCTGTTTGCGCTGTTTCCCAATCTGGGCGAAATGCCCCACCGGCCCGGCGGCCGCATGAGTGGCGGCGAGCAGCAGATGCTTACGGTGGCGCGCACCCTCATGGGCCAGCCGCTGCTGGTGCTGCTCGATGAGCCGTCCGAAGGCGTGGCCCCGCTGATCGTCGAGCAGATGGCCCGCACCATTTTGCAACTCAAGGCCCAGGGCGTGAGCGTGCTGCTGTCTGAACAAAACCTCTACTTTGCCGAGGCGGTAGCCGACCGCGCCTATGTGCTCGAAAAGGGCCAGATCTGCCACCACAGCACCATGGCGGCGCTGGTGGCCGACCTGGCCGTGCGGCGCCAGTACCTCGGGGTGTAGCGACCGAATCCTCGGGGTTCTCGGGAAATATGAGTGAAATTGGCCTCTAGCCCTTTATAGTAAAGCGCAGGCAGCTATTAAACATATAGCATTGCCCTGCGGTTTTTGCGGTGTGTACGGGCCAGGCCCGGGGCCGTGCGCGGCGGCCGGGTGTTTCATGCGCCCGGGCTGCGCAGCACGCGCCGGTATTGCACGGCCTCGGCCACATGGGCCACCTGCGTGCTGGTGGCGCCCGCCAGGTCGGCAATGGTGCGCGCCACCTTCAGGGTGCGGTGCGTGCTGCGGGCCGACCAGCCCAGGCGGGCTGCGGCGGTTTGCAGAAACTGCGTGGCAGCGGGCTCCAGGGCGGTGTGGGTGTCGATCTCCTGGCCCTGCAGCGCCTGGTTGGACTTGCCCTGGCGTGCCATGGCCGCTTGGCGGGCGCGGGCCACGCGCTCGCGCACGTCGGCGCTGGCCTCGCCCGCTGGCGCGTCCAGCAGGTCGTTGGCTGGCAAGGCAGGCACCTCCACATGCAGATCGATGCGATCGAGCAGCGGCCCGCTGAGCTTGCCCTGGTAACGCGCCACCTGGTCGGGCGTGCAACGGCAGGCGCGCTGCGCCGACCCCAAAAAGCCACAGGGGCAGGGGTTCATGGCGGCCACCATCTGAAAACACGCCGGAAACTCCGCACGCCGCGCGGCGCGCGCAATGGTGATGCGCCCGGTCTCCAGCGGCTCGCGCAGGGCTTCCAGCGCGGCACGGGGAAACTCTGGCAATTCGTCCAGAAACAGCACCCCGTGGTGGGCCAGTGATATTTCTCCGGGCTGCGGCGGGGAGCCCCCGCCCACCAGCGCCACGGCCGATGCGGTGTGGTGGGGCTGGCTGGTGGGCCGCTGCGCCCACTGCGCGGCGCTAAAGCGGCCTGCCAGGCTGGCCACTGCCGCGCTTTCGAGGGCCTCTTCCATGGTCATGGCTGGCAGCAGCCCGGCAAAGCGCTGGGCCAGCATGGACTTGCCCGAGCCCGGCGGGCCCATCATCAATAGGCTGTGCCCGCCGGCGGCCGCGATTTCAAGTGCGCGTTTGGCAACCACCTGGCCCTTGACATCCGAAAGGTCGGCATAGACCGCTTGCGTCGCCATCGGTGCGGGCTGCAGCAGGCACCAGCCGTCGTCATCGGCAGCGTTGTCGTCGATGGGCTCCTGGGCGCCTGCCGGTAAAAAATGCCGCACCACATCCAGCAGGTGGCGCGCGCGGTAAACCTGGGCACCGGGCACCAGGGCGGCTTCTTCGGCGCTGCCCGGTGGCAGCACCAGCCGCACCGCCACCTGGTGGGCACGCAGCGCCAGGCTGGTGGCCAGGGCGCCGCGCACGGGGCGCAACTGGCCAGACAACGACAGCTCGCCCGCAAACTCATGGCCGGCCAGGCGGCTCGCGTCGATCTGTCCGCTGGCCGCCAGAATGCCCAGGGCGATGGGCAAGTCAAAGCGGCCAGAGTCCTTGGGCAGATCGGCGGGCGCCAGGTTCACGGTGATGCGTTTGTTGTGGGGAAACTCCAGCCCCGCGTTCTGCAGTGCCGAGCGCACACGCTCGCGCGCCTCCTTCACCTCCACATCGGCCAGACCGACCAGGGTGAAGCTGGGGAGCCCGTTGGCCAGATGCACCTCGACGGTGACCGAGGGCGCCTGCAGCCCCAGAAGCGCGCGACTTTGCACCAATGCAAGACTCATGAACGGTTTTCTCCCCAGATAGGTGCGGTGGGTGGATGGTTGTTGTCTGACGGCCGTGCTGCGCACCACTCGGGTGCGATGGCGCGGCGCCACCACCAATGTAAGGGCGAATGCAGACCTCGGGCGCAGGGCGTGCCGCCGCGGTGTTTTGCGACATGGCACGGACCGTGCTTAACCGGTGTGTACCCACTTTAGACCTACCGGAGGAACCATGACCCGCGCATCCATCAAGTTCTTGAGCGTCGCCTTTATTGCCGCCCTGCCCATGCTGGCCAGTGCCCAGCTCACGGGCAATGTCAGCCTGACCAGCAATTACAAGTTCCGGGGCCAGGACCAGGACACCGGCAAGGTCAGTGCCTTCAAGCCCGCAGTGCAAGGTGGCTTTGACTATGCCTTTGGCGACTCTGGCTGGTATGTCGGCAACTGGAACTCCAGCGTGAACTGGCTGTCTGGCAACTCGCTGGAATCCGATGTCTACGGCGGCTACAAATTCAAGGCCGGCGGGCTGGACATGGACGTGGGCGCGCTGGCCTATCTGTACCCCGGCAATACCAGCGGCAACACCACTGAACTCTACGGCGCCGCCACATTTGGCCCGCTCACGGCCAAGTATTCGCACACGGTGTCCAAGGACTATTTCGGCTGGGCGGGCGCCAAGTCCGGCTCCGGTCTCAAGGGCCGCAACACCGGCTACCTGAGCTTCGCCGTGGCGCAGGAAGTGCTGCCCAAGGTGACGCTGAAGGCATCGGTGGGCTTTACCCGGTTTTCCAGCGACATCAAGGACTCGGGCGTGCCCAACTACATGGATTACAGCGTCGGTGGTGCCTATGACTTTGGCGATGGCCTCACGCTGGGCGCGGCCATCGTGGGCGCCAACAAGAAAGACTTTTTCGGTCCCGTCAACAAAGCCCGCGTGATCGCCACGCTCACCAAAACCCTGTAATCAACGGAGGGCGCCCTGTCGGTGCCCTCAATCGGAGGAACTCAAAATGAAAATGGTGACAGCCATCATCAAACCCTTCAAGCTCGACGAAGTGCGCGAAGCCCTTTCCGATATCGGGGTGCAAGGCATCACGGTCACCGAGGTCAAGGGCTTCGGTCGCCAAAAGGGCCATACCGAGCTGTACCGCGGCGCGGAGTATGTGGTCGACTTTCTGCCCAAGGTGAAGATCGAGGCCGCCGTGGACGATGAGCTGGTCGACCGCGTGATCGAAGCCATTGAGGGCGCTGCACGCACCGGCAAGATCGGCGACGGCAAGATTTTCGTCAGCCACCTGGAGCAGGTGGTGCGCATTCGCACCGGCGAAACCGGCAAGGAAGCCCTTTAAGCACGGCCCCAAGCCCGCTGCATCCCACAGAGAGTACATGCCATGAAAAAACTGCTTGCCTCCTTCATTCTGGGACTGAGTCTGCTGTCCGCAGGAACCCTGTCCTTGGCCCAGGCACCCGCCCCGGCCGACACCACCATCGCCGCCCCGGTGGCCGATGCCGCTGCGCCAGCCCCTGTGGCTGCACCTGTCGCCGAGGCCCCAGCGCCCGCCGCCGAACCGGTTGCAGCCGCCGAAGCGGCCCCCACGGCACCCGCGCCCAAGCTCGACTCGGGTGACACCGCCTGGATGCTCACGTCCACCATGCTTGTGATCCTGATGGTCATTCCGGGCCTGGCACTGTTCTACGGCGGCCTGGCCCGTTCCAAGAACATGCTGTCGGTGCTGGTGCAGGTGTTCGTGATCTTTGCGCTGATCACCGTGCTGTGGGCCGTTTATGGCTACAGCCTGACGTTCGCCGGCGAGGGCCAGTTCTTCGGAGGGTTTGACAAGATCTTCCTGAAGGGCATCGCGCCAGACACGCTGTCGGGCCTGCTGCCAACCATTCCCGAATATGTGTTCGTGGCCTTCCAGTCCACCTTTGCCGCCATCACCGTGGCGCTGATCGTGGGATCGTTTGCCGAGCGCATCAAGTTCGCCGCCGTGCTGATCTTCGCCGTGCTGTGGTTCACCTTCAGCTACATCCCCATGGCCCACATGGTGTGGGGCGGCGGCCTTCTGGGCAAGGACGGCGCGCTCGACTTCGCCGGTGGCACCGTGGTGCACATCAATGCCGGTATCGCTGGCCTGGTGGGTGCCTACATGGTGGGCAAGCGCATCGGCTTCGGCAAAGAAGCGCTCACGCCCCACAGCCTGACACTGACCATGGTGGGTGCCTCGCTGCTGTGGGTGGGCTGGTTTGGCTTCAATGCCGGCTCGGCAGGTGCTGCCAACGGCGTGGCTGGCCTGGCCTTCATCAACACCATTCTGGCCACGGGTGCTGCCACGCTGTCGTGGCTGGCCGGTGAAGCCCTGCACAAGGGCAAGGCCTCGATGCTGGGTGCTGCCTCGGGTGCCGTGGCGGGTCTGGTGGCGGTCACGCCGGCTGCCGGTTTCGTGGGCCCCATGGGTTCCATCGTGCTGGGCCTGATCGCTGGCGTGGTCTGCCTGTGGGGCGTTGGTGGCCTCAAGAAGATGCTGGGTGCCGACGATGCGTTCGATGTGTTTGGCGTGCACGGTCTGGGCGGCATCATCGGTGCCATCCTGACGGCGGTGTTTGCCTCGCAAAGCCTGGGTGGCACGGGCGGTCTGACCCCCGACACCTTCGCCATGGGCGCTCAGCTGTGGATCCAGGTCAAGAGCGTGCTGCTCACCATCGTGTGGTCTGGCGTGGTCTCCTTCGTCGCCTACAAGATCGCCGATCTGCTGGTGGGTCTGCGGGTGCCAGAAGAAGCCGAGCGCGAAGGTCTGGACATCACTTCGCACGGCGAAACGGCGTACAACCGCTGAACGCCCAGCGCTGCGGTGTCTGGTGGCATCGCAGCGCCCTGAAATTTCGGTGAGTGTCTCTTCAAGGTTTTGGCCCGCCCTTCCGGCGGGCCTTTTTTATGGGGCGATGCGTTGGCTTGCTGCCTGCGCCGGCCGGGCCCGTGCGGATTGCACAGCCCCTGTTCAAAAAATTCACGCAGCCCGGCCGGCTCGCCGTTGCGCTGTGCCGCTACCATGCAGACCATGGAATTCGCCCTTCGCCAGATTGTTGACCGTGTCCGCGCTGCTGCCGCCGCGCAAACCCCCCTGCGCATCCGCGGCGGGGGCACCAAGGACTTTCACGGCCTTGCGCTGCACGGCGAGGTGCTGGACACCCGCCCACTCAACGGCATCGTGAGCTATGAGCCCAGTGAACTGGTGGTGACGGCGCGCGCCGGTACGCCGCTGTCCGATCTGGAGGCCGTACTGGCAGAAAAAGGCCAGTGCCTGCCGTTCGAGCCACCCCATTTCGGCCCGGGTGCCACGGTGGGGGGCATGGTGGCGGCCGGGCTCAGCGGCCCCGCCCGCGCCAGCGTGGGTGCGGTGCGCGACTACCTGCTGGGTGTGGTGCTGATCAACGGGCGCGCCGAGCTGCTCACGTTTGGTGGCCAGGTGATGAAAAACGTGGCGGGCTACGATGTTTCGCGCCTGATGGCGGGCGCCTGGGGCACGCTGGGCCTGCTCACCGAGGTCAGCCTCAAGGTGTTGCCCGTGGCTCCCGCCGAAGCCACGCTGCGCTTCGAATGCAACCAGGCCGATGCCCTGCGCAAGCTGCACGCCTGGGGTGGCCAGCCATTGCCGCTCAATGCCAGTTGCTGGGTGGAGGACGCGGGTGTGGGCCAGCTCTATGTGCGCCTGCGTGGCGCCGTGGCGGCGGTGGATGCGGCCTGCAAAAGCATGGGCGGCACGCGGCTCGACAACGCCACAGCGGCACCCGACTGGCAGGCCTGCCGGGAGCAGACGCTGCCCTGGTTCGCTGCCCGCCTGGCGCGGCCCGGGCAGGCGCTGTGGCGCCTGTCGCTGCCCGCCACGGCCCCCGTGCTGGCGCTGCCGGGTGGCGTGTCGCCGCTGGTCGAATGGCATGGTGCCCTGCGCTGGGTTCAGGCGCCGCTTGCGCACGGTGATGTGCTGCGCGAAGCAGCCCGGGCAGTGGGTGGGAGTGCTTCACTATTCATAGCTGACGGCGCAGTCGGGGAAAGGGCTGGGGGTCAATTGGATCTGAAATCTGCGGCATTGGAGCAGATCCACGCGCGCCTCAAGCACAGCTTCGACCCGGCCGGTATCTTCAACCCCGGCCGCATGGCGCCGCAGTGGTAAGGAGCGTGCGCGTGCTTGCCATCGCCGTCCGGCACGGGGCGCTTTACCCGTGCAAGGCGCAGCGGCGCGCGGCGCCTCGCCGGTGCTGAACCGGGATCTGAACATGCGGCGCCTGCGGCACCTCACCGGCCACCACCGCACGGGTACCAGCAATCGCGTGCTGGGCCTGTTGCTGGCCTTCAATGCCGGGGCGGTGAATGCGGGCGGTTTTCTGGTGGTGAACCTGTACACCTCGCACATGACGGGCTTTCTTTCCATGCTGGCCGACAACCTCGTGCTGGGCAACACGGTGCTGGTGCTCAGCGCCGTGGGGGCCCTGCTGGCCTTCATCAGCGGGGCGGCCACCACGGCGGTGATGGTGAACTGGGCGCTGCAGCGCAAGTTGCACAGCAGCTATGCACTGCCGCTGGTGGTGGTGGCCCTGCTCATGCTGGTGTTCGGCCTGGTGGGTGCCATCACGCTGGACTGGCGCACGCCTTTTTCCGTGCCCATGACGGTGCTTCTGCTGTCTTTCATCATGGGTCTGCAAAACGCCACGGTGACCAAGATGTCTTCGTCCCAGATCCGCACCACCCACATGACGGGCGTGGTGACCGACCTGGGCATCGAGCTGGGCAAGTTGCTCTACTGGAACCGCACCGGCACCGCGCTGGAAAACCAGGTGCGCTCCAACCATGCCCGGCTGCGTCTGTTTGCGGGGCTGGTGGCGATGTTCCTCATTGGCGGCATTGCCGGGGCGGCCGGCTTCAAGCATGTAGGTTTCGTTTTTGTGGTGCCACTGGCGCTGGTGCTGCTGGCCCTGTCGCTGCCCCCGCTGTGGGCCGACCGGGCGCGCCTGCGCCATCCGCTGCGCAAGGCCGCGCCTGCCCAGTTGCCCCCCGCCCCCTGATTTTTTCTGTTGACCTGTCCAGGCTGCACCCATGCAAACCCAACTCGCCCCTGAATACCGCGCCCGCCCCGATGGCCTGGAGGCCGAAGCCATCGTGCGCAAATGCGTGCACTGCGGTTTCTGCACGGCAACCTGCCCCACCTACCAGCTGCTGGGCGACGAGCTGGATGGCCCGCGCGGCCGCATCTACCTCATCAAACAGGTGCTCGAAGGCCAGGCGCCCACGCGCAAGACGCAGATGCATCTGGACCGGTGCCTCACTTGCCGCAACTGCGAAAGCACCTGCCCCAGCGGCGTGCAGTATGGCCACCTGATCGACATCGGGCGCAAGCTGGTGGACGAAAAAGTGCCCCGTCCCCTGGGCGAAAAGGCCCTGCGCTGGGCGCTGAAAGAGGGCCTGCCATCGCCCTTGTTTTCCCCCGCCATGAAGGTGGGCCAGGCAGTGCGCGGCCTGCTGCCCAAATCCCTCCAGGCCAAGGTGCCCGCGCCGCAAAAGGCAGGGGCCTGGCCCACTCGCGAACATGCGCGCAAGGTGCTCATGCTGGCGGGCTGCGTGCAGCCGGCCATGATGCCCAACATCAACACCGCCACCGCCCGCGTGCTGGACGCCGCGGGCATCCAGACCGTGATCGCCCCCCAGGCGGGCTGCTGCGGTGCCGTCAAGTTCCACCTCAACGACCAGGAAGGCGGCAAGGCCGAGATGCGCGCCAACATCGATGCCTGGTGGCCGCTGGTGGAGGCGGGCGGTGTGGAATCCATTGTCATGAACGCCTCGGGCTGCGGCGTCACTGTCAAGGAATACGGCCACATCCTCAAGGATGACCCGCACTACGCCACCAAAGCCGAGCGCATCAGCGCCCTCACGCGCGACCTGTCGGAGCTGCTGCCCGCGCTGTTGCCCGAACTGGCGCAAAAACTGGCCGGCCGCGTGCAGCCCCCCGACGTGCTGTTTGCCTACCACCCGCCTTGCACTCTGCAGCATGGCCAGCAACTGCGCGGCGGGGTAGAGACGCACCTGAACCAGCTGGGCTTCAAGCTGCGCGTGGCACGCAACGAATCCCACCTGTGCTGTGGCTCGGCGGGCACCTATTCGGTGCTCAACCCGGACCTGTCGTACCAGCTGCGCGACCGCAAGCTCGGTGTGCTGGGCGAAGCCTTTGGCGAGCAGGCGCCCGACGCCATTCTTTCGGCCAACATCGGCTGCATCACGCATCTGCAAAGTGGCACGGCCACGCCCGTGAGGCACTGGGTGGAAGTACTGGATGAGGCGCTGGGCGCGACTTGAAGTCCTGTTCCCGACTTTTTCCGCGGCGGGCGCCTGGATCTGGCGCCTGCCCGGGATCTGGCGCGGGTGCAGTGTCCAACCTTGTTGCTCGTCAGCGCGTGCGATGAAGGGGTGCTGGAGCTGAACCAGCGCGCCGCGGCGCACATGCCGGGGCCCACGACCCTGACCATCGTTCCCCGTGCCACCCATCTCTTTGAAGAGCCCGGAACGCTGGAGGCGGTGGCCCGCATGGTGGCCGACTGGCTCACGCACCATCTGCCGGTGCCCACGGCACCGGTTTCAGGCACGCAGTAGCGCGATCACTTCCTCGTCGTCCACCTGCGGAAAGTGGCGGTAAAACTGGCCCACCGCCTGAAAATTCACTGGTGCCTGCAGGCACACCAACTCGTCGGCCATGGGCCGGATGGTTGCCAGGGCCTCGGGTGATGCAACGGGAATGGCGCAGACCAGCTTGCCGGGCTGGCGCTGGCGCAGGCTGTGCAGTGCGGAAATCATGGTGGCCCCTGTGGCCAGACCATCGTCCACCACGATCACGACGCGCCCCTGCGGATCGATCGGTGCGCGGATCGGCGTGTATTGCACACGGCGCGAGTGGATGGTGGCCAGCTGCTTCTGCTTTTCTGCAGCGATGTAGTCCTGGTCGGCGCCTACCGCGGCAGCATTGGGGGCGATGTAGGTCCAGCCGCTTTCCGCCACCGAGCCAATCGCCACCTCTGGCTCAAAGGGGGCGCGCAGCTTGCGCACCAGCACCACGTCGAAATCGCCGCCGATCTGCCGGGCCACGATCTTGCCGATGGGCACAGCACCGCGCGGAATGGCCAATACCAAGGGGTGCTGGTCGCGATAGCCTTTCAGGCGGTCGGCCAGCTGATGGGCAGCGTCATCGCGGTCTTTGAACATGGGGCGGCCTCGGGTGGGTTCATTGCGGGCGAGCGGGCTGCACCAGCTCTATCCGGAAATCGGGCTCATACGGCGGCACATGGCACTCGATGATGTCTGGCGGGGCGATGCCAAGCCGGGCGCCCACCACATCGGCATGCACGGGCAGGCGGGTGGTGACGCGGTCCACCAGGCAGGCCACCCGGATGGCCGCTCGCTGCTTGCGCGCCAGATATTCCACCACCCTCAGCAGCGAATGGCCGGTGTACAAGACATCATCGACCACCAGCACCGTAGAGCCGCGCAAATCCAGCGCGGCGTGTTGCGCCTGCTCTGTCAGCAGGGTTTCCGGGTGGAGCAGCGTCAGGTCGTCTGCATAACGCTTGACCTGCAGATCCAGCCGCAACGGCTGAGGCAGCCCATACAGCTCCACCATCCGCGCGGTCAGGCGATCTGCCAGCGGCGCGCCTCGGCGCAGCACACCAATCACGGCCACCGGGCGGGCTCCATGGAGCAGGCCGTTGGCCTGCCGCGCCATCTCGTCGATGACGGCCACCAACTGCGGCGTGTCGTACAGGACGGTTCGCGTGCCAGAGGGGGCGTTCATGGCGCCCGCCGCAGGATGAGCGGGCCGTTGGCGGCGTTCTTGCACCATCCCGGCGAGGGCCCGATGCGCCTGCCGAGCGACAGGCTTTGGTGGGGTATCCGTGAAGTCATGGGGCTTCTCCTGGGGGAGAAAAATCGAACACACGAAGCGCGACGTCCACTTTATGGGGCGCCGCAGCGGGCGTCAATCCCGGGGGGCGCCCCGGTTTGCCACCGGGCCTCGCTTCCTGTACCGTCTGCAGTGTGGTCTGCGAAGCTTTGGCCTTGTGCCACTTACAGGAGATCTTCATGACGATCCATCAGAACCCGCGCGACAAGCAACCGCCCCACACGGGCAAGGTCGAGAACGACACCAACAAACTGGGCGAGCAGGACCCCACCCAGATCAACCAGGGCAAGCGCACCCCCGAAAGCCGCAGTGACCGCGAGTCGCATGTGGGCGGCAGCAACCAGTCGCAATCGCGGCGAGGACAGGCGGGTGGCAACAACCGATAGAGGTGGCCACCCGGGCCAGGGGCCGGCATGCGCGGACCATGCGTTCGCGGAGCCTCACCTTTTCGACGCCGAATTCCTTGCTCTGGTGGGGCGCAATGACGGGGCGACTCGTGACGCAGCACGCTGCAACATCCCTGCCCCCAACAGGTGGTTGTGGTGCGCGCCGTGAGGAGCGTTTTGCCAAGGCTGGCATGATCGAGGGTTTTGTTGCCCTCCACCCGCTAGCCATGACCGACCACGTGCCAGACCAAGAACCCACAGTGGCGCCCGCCGCCCCGGTAGCCGCTGCCAACGCCCAGCAGGCGTTGCAGCAGCCCGAGACTGGCGACAGCGCCCCGGCGGCCACTGCCGCAGCCGCCATGGCCACGGATTCCCCGCGCGGGGATCGCCCGTCCCGGGGTGGGCGCGGTGGCCGCAACAGCGGCCGTGATCGCGCGCGCAGCGAGGGCCAGGCGCCTGCAGGCCCGCAAGCGCCATCGCGCACGCCCCCGCGCACCCACCCGGCGCTAGAGCAGTTGGCGGGGCTTTATCCCCATCTGTTCGGCGCGGTGTTTTTGCCGCTCAAGCGCGGCATCTTTCAGGACCTGCTGGAAGCCCATCCCGAGCTGTTTGAGCGCGATGCGCTCAAGGTGGCGCTGGGCATCCACACCCGGTCCACCCGTTACCTGCAAAGCGTGGCCGCTGGCGAAAAGCGCCACGACCTCGCGGGCCAGCCCGTTGAAGACATGGCGCCCGAGCACGTGCACCATGCGTTGCTGGAGGTGTTTCGCCGCCGCAAGGCCCGTGCGGGCGACGACGTTTTGCCCAAGCTGCGCAAGCGCATGATCCAGGCGTTTGAGGCCTCGGGCCTGACGCGCGAGGCCTATACCGAGCTGGTCACCGGCCGCGATGAGGCGGCCAACGCCATCCTGGAAGAAGCCTTTGCCGAATGGGCAGCCCGCAATGCCAAGGACGAGGCCCTGCTGCGTGCCTTCGAAGCCAGCGGCCAGACGCTGGAGGCCTTTGCCGACATGTACGGCATGGACCCGCGCCAGGCCGGTCAGATGCTGGAGCGCGCGCGCCACCAGCGTCCGCCAGCTGCCACGGCCTGATTGCCGCTTGTTAAGCGCCTGGGGCGGCCAGCGCAGCCTCGATGTCGCCTGCCAGTTTTTTTGGCGCATCTTGCGGGGCATAGCGGCGGATCACGCGGCCGTCCTTGCCCACGAGGAATTTTGTGAAGTTCCACTTGATGGCCTTGCTGCCCAGCAGGCCCGGGGCTTCTGCGGTGAGCCACTGGTACAGGGGCGAGGCGTTGGCGCCATTCACGTCGATCTTGGCCATCATCGGAAAACTCACGCCATAGTTGAGCTGGCAAAAGCTGGCGATTTCGTCGTTGCTGCCCGGGTCCTGGTGGCCGAACTGATTGCACGGAAAACCCAGCACCACCAGCCCCTTGTCGCCATATTGCTTGTGCAGCTCTTCCAGCCCGCCAAACTGGGGCGTGAAGCCGCAGGCACTGGCCGTGTTGACGATCAGCAAAACCTTGCCCTCGAACTGCCGCAGCGGCACGGCGGGGCCGCTCATGGGCTGGGCTTCAAAGTCATACAGGCTGGACATATGGGCAACTCCTTGTGGGCAAGGGGGCATGGTAGCGACTGGTTGCCCGTCGTGCAGGGCGCTGGGCGATTGCCCGTGCGTGCCATCAGGCGCTGGCACTGCGCCGATATTGCAGCGCAGCCAGCAGTGCTGCCAGCATGATCAGCGACCCGCCCAGCAGGGTGCGCGGCTCCAGCGGGGCGGCGGTGAGCAGGGCCGATGACACGCTGGCAAACACCACCTCCGACAGCATCACCAGTGCCGTGGTGCCCGCCGCCAGGCGCGTGGCGCCATATTGCAGGGCGTAGTTGCCCAGCAGAAAGGCCAGTGTCAGCGCCAGGGCCAGCAGGACCCAGGCCAGGGCCGGGGCGGGCAGGGCGGGCACGGCCCCCACCGCCAGCCCCGCTGTGGCACTGAGGCCGGCCAGCAGGGCGCCGCCGCCAAACATGGCGAGCATGCGCGCCTCGCCGGGCACGGCATGCAGGCGCCGCAGTGTCACGTTGGTCAGGGCAAAACAAAAACCGCCCGCCAGCGCCAGCAGGTCGGCGCCCGAAAGGTGGGCTGCCAGCCGGGTCCATGCGGCATCTGCGGGCACCAGCACCAGCGCAACGCCTGCAAAGGCCAGCAGCAGCCGCACCAGCGCCACGCCCGTGGGGCTGTCGCCCAGCAGCCTCCAGGCCAGCAGCACCGACCAGGCGGGCATGAGATAAAACAGCAGCACCACGCGCACCACGTCTCCCACCGTCACAGCCCAGTTGAAGGCCACGTTGGTGAGGCCCGAGCTCAGTGCCAGCAGCCACAGGGCGGGGTGTTGCAGCGCCGTGCGCAGCGCTTGCGGCCGGGCCAGCAGCAGGCAGACCAGCGCCAACGCATACATCAGCGCCGTCGCCCACAGGGGGTGCAGCCCGGCCGCGTGCAGCTGCCTGAAAGGCCACCACGAAACGCCCCACACCAAGGCGTTGAGCACCAGTGCCAGTATGGAAAGCAGGTTGGGCATCAAATCGGCATCAAGCGCTTATTTAGTAAGCGCTAATAGCTATTAAAATAATAGCGTTAGTGGTGCGTATCCTGCCGCGCGATGTGCAGCAGGTGGTCGAGTTCCTCGCTGTGGTTGCGGCAGTTGCTGGCATGCCAGCGCTGGATGACCAGCATGATGCCGGCCACCACCACCCCAAACACCGTGATGGCCCCAAAGACCGACAACCCCAGCTTGAGCGACAGGCTGTAGAACGCGCCCAGGCCCAGGATGCAGGCCTGCTCGTTGAAGTTTTGCACCGCAATCGACCGCCCCGCGCCCATGAGGTTGTGGCCCCGGTGCTGCAGCAGGGCGTTCATGGGCACCACCAGAAAGCCGCCCAGCCCGCCCAGCAGGATCAGGAACGGAATGGCCAGCCAGATGTTGCTGATGAATACCATCAGGATCAGCAGCAGCCCCATCGCGATGCCCAGCGGAATCACGCGGGTGGCCATGTCCAGGCGCATGCGCATGGATGCCGCCACGGCGCCCACGGCGGTGCCGATGGCCACCACGCCGGTCAGGGCCGATGCCTGCGTGGTGTTGTAGCCCAGGGCCACACCGGCCCACGCCAGCACGATGAACTTGAGGTTGCCCCCCGCGCCCCAGAACAGGGTGGTGGTGGACAGCGAAATCTGCCCCAGCTTGTCGTGCCACAGGCGGCTGTTGCAGGCCCAGAAGTCGGGCAGCAGGGCCAGCGTGCTGGCCAGAATGCTGCGTTGCGGGTGCTGGCGCAGCGGGCGCATCTCCACGCCCGTATGGGGGATGCGCGTGTTGAACCAGGCGGCCAGGGCATATACCAGGATCAGCGCGGCAATGGCCGCTTCGGCGGCGGTGTGGATGCCGAAATCGATCATGGGAATGTCGATGGACAGCAGCGCTGCCGACAGATGGTGCCCCACCAGCTGCCCGCCCAGCAGCACCCCCAGGATGATGGAGGCAATGGTCAGCCCCTCGATCCAGCCGTTGGCCTTGACCAGTTGCGAGGCCGGCAGCAGCTCGGTGAGGATGCCGTACTTGGCGGGGGAATAGGCCGCTGCGCCCAGCCCCGCCACGGCGTAGGCAATCAGGGGGTGCGAGCCGAACAGCATCATCAGGCAGCCCACGATCTTGATGGCATTGCTGACAAACATCACCCGGCCCTTGGGCAAGGCATCGGCAAATGCGCCCACGAAAGGCGCCAGCACCACATAAAACAGGGCAAACATGGGCACCAGTGCTGCGCGCTGCCATTCGGGGGCACCGCTGGTGCGGAGCAATTCCACGGCCGCCACGAAGAGTGCGTTGTCGGCGAGCGAGCTAAAAAACTGCGCCGACATGATGGTGTAAAAACCGCGCTTCATCGAATGGCTGGAGGGGATATCAGAGAGGCTGATGCCCGAATGGATTGGGGGGCCGCATACAAGTGTCTGGCGGTTATATCACGCACCCACGGGCGTGCAGTGCCAGAATCCCATGCTTGTTTCTTCGTATATCCCCATGCCGCGCCCGATTCACGCCACCATCCACACCGATGCCCTGCACCACAACCTTGCGCGCGTGCGCCAGGCCGTGCCCGATGCCAAAACCTGGGCGGTAATCAAGGCCAACGCCTACGGCCACGGCATCGAGCGGGCCTTTGAGGGCCTGCGCGCCGCCGATGGTTTTGCGCTGCTTGACCTGGCAGAGGCCGAGCGCGTGCGCCACCTGGGCTGGCGCGGCCCCATCCTGCTGCTGGAGGGTGTGTTCGAGCCGCGCGACCTGGAGCTGTGCTCGCGCCTGTCGCTGTGGCATGCCGTGCACTGCGACGAGCAGATCGACATGCTGGCGGCCCACAAGACGCAGGTGCCGCACCGCGTGTTCCTCAAGCTGAACTCGGGCATGAACCGCCTGGGGTTCACGCCGCAGCGCTATCGTACTGCCTGGGCGCGTCTGAACGCGCTGCCGCAGGTGGACGAGATCTCGTTCATGACCCATTTCAGCGATGCCGACGGGCCGCGCGGCATTGCGCACCAGACGGCCGCGTTCAACACCGCCACCGAAGACCTGCCCGGCGAGCGCAGCCTGTGCAACAGTGCCGCCACCCTGCGCCACGCGGCCGATGCGCGCGTGCGCGCCGACTGGGTGCGCGCGGGCATCGTGCTGTACGGCAGCGCGCCCGATTTTCCTGCGCACAGCGCCGGCCACTGGGAAGTGCAGCCCACCATGACGCTCGCCACCCGCATCATCGGCACGCAACAGCTGCAGGCGGGGGACACCGTGGGTTACGGCTCGCGCTTCACGGCCGAGGGGCCGCTCACCATCGGCGTGGCCGCCTGCGGTTATGCCGATGGCTACCCGCGCCATTGCGACATCGGCACGCCCGTGCTGGTGAACGGCGTGCGCACGCGCCTGGTGGGCCGTGTCAGCATGGACATGGTCACCGTGGACCTGAGCCCCGTCATTGCGGCCGGTGTGGACGCCGGTTTTGGCAGCGAGGTCACGTTGTGGGGGCGCGCCCGCAATGGCGCCGTGTTGCCCATCGACGAGGTGGCGCAGGCCGCCGGCACCGTGGGCTACGAGCTGATGTGCGCGCTGGCGCCGCGCGTGCCCGTGGCGGTGGACGGCGTTGCCTGACCTTCCCTTACCAGACAACGCGTTTCCCCCATGGCCAGCCCCCGCAGCAAAAGCGGCAATCAACACAAGACCTCCAGCTGGCGCGCGGTGCGCATGCCGCGCCACAGCACGGTGGCCCGCAGCCTGCAGCAGCGCTACCGCCTGCGCTGGCACGGGCTGCTGATCGGCAGCTTCACGCTGCTGCTCATGTGGTGCAGCGCGCATGTGCAGATGCTGCTGGGGGTGGACTCGCTGGCGCTGCGCTATCTGGTCACGCTGTCGGTGGGGTACCTGGGGTATTTGCTGGTGTTGCGCGCATGGGCCGCCCGGCTGGTGCGGCAGCGCAAGTCGGGTGAACACGGCGCGGACGGCGGTGGGGGCGATGCGCTGGATCTGGCGACCGAGCTGCCCTGGCCCCGGGGAGGGTGTAGCGATGGCGGCGGGACCCTGCCGCGCACCGGTGGGGGCGACTTTGGCGGCGGCGGTGCATCCGGCGACTTTGACGGGGCCGGGCCCTCGGGCCTCTCGGATGCGGGCCTCGGCGGCAGCGAATCCAGCACCCTGGGCGACATGGCCAGCGGTGCGGCCGACGCCATTGGCAGCGCGGACGAAGGCGCTGTGGTGGTGGTGCCGGTGGTGGCAATTTTCCTCATCGGGGCCGCACTGATTGCTGGCGCGGGTTCGCTGGCCCTGCTGTTCTTCGGCTGGGATGTGCTGTTGACCGTGGCGGTGGAGCTGGCGTTTTCGGTAGCCACGGCCCGCGCTGCCGTGGGCGTGGAGCGCGAAGGCTGGCTCACAGCCGCCGTGCGCCTGACCTGGAAGCCGTTGCTCGGTGCGCTGGTCTGCGCCGTGCTGCTGGGCGCGGCCATCGATCATTTTCTGCCCGATGTGCACTCGCTGCCCGAGGCGGTGCGGGCCTTGCGGATGCGATAAATTGCTTTGTTTTTTATAGCTGACTACGCTTTATGGACGGGCGCTAGAGCCATTTTTTCCTTAAGTTCAACCACGCCCGGTCGTTGGTCTGCAGCGGCGCATGCATTGGCCGTCATGGTGGTCATGCCGTTGTTCGGGGGGCGTCGAGATGGCGGGGCACACGTTGCGGCCCGCCGCGTGCTGCCGCATGTCCGCCGCATTGAAGGGGCACTGCTCGCGGCCGGTGCTGCTTTTGACTGGCACGCCACAGCCGTGTGTGCACTCGGTTACATGGCTGAAGACCGCGCTGGACGTGACGTACGGCGCCAAGACGCGCATACTGAAAAACATGCGTGCCAGCCTGTCGATCCTTGCGCCGCTGTCGGTGGCGTTGTTCTGCGCCTTGGGTGCCGAGGTGGCGCGGGCGCAGGGCGGTGAAACCGACCGCACCCGGGCGGCCAGCCTGCGTCAGGAGGCTATTGCCTATGAGCACGGCGAGGGTGTGACCCGCGACCCGCTGCGGGCCGCCGCCCTGTATTGCGCGAGTGCGCGGCTCGGCGACATGCAGGCCCAGTACAACCTCGGATGGATGTATGCCCATGGGCGCGGTGTGCCGCGCGACGATGCAGCGGCAGCCTTCTTCTTCCACGCCGCTGCCGAGCAGGGGCTGGGCGTGGCCGCGCGCATGTTGCAGGTGGTCGGCGGCGCCACCGCCGAGGTGCCCGCGTGCCTGCGCCCCCCACCGCCCGCGCAGGCTGTGGCGGGCCCGCCGGGCGTCAACTACCAGTTGACCGCGCCGCGCAAGATCGTGGAACTGGTGCTCAAGATGGCGCCGCAATACCAGGTCGAACCGCAGCTGGCGCTGGCCATCATTGCCGCCGAATCGAACTTCAACACCCACGCGCTGTCGCCCAAGAATGCACAGGGCCTGATGCAGCTGATTCCCGAGACGAGCGAGCGCTTCAACGTCAAGAACCCGTACGACCCGGCGCAGAACATCCGCGGGGGGCTGACCTACCTGCGCTGGCTGCTGGCCTATTTCGAGGGCGATGTGGCGCTGGTGGCTGCCGCCTACAACGCCGGTGAGGGCAAGGTCGAGCGCTACCGCGGCGTGCCGCCCTATCTGGAGACGCGCGCCTACGTGCAACGCATCCTGAAGGCCGTTGGTGCAACCGCGCACCCGTTCGACCGCACCGTGGCCCCGCCTTCACCGGCGCTGGAGCGCATTCGGCTGGCGCTGCGGCGCAAATAGGGTGCAGCGGCGCACCAGCGCAGACGCAATCCGTTGATGGCGTGCATGGGCGCGTCGTGCCCCTGTTGGGCATATGGATACAACAACAAAATTGTTCCGACGACGCTCGACCTCGGTCAAAGTAGGGGTTTGTTATTCGAGAGGCACAAGCCCATGCAATTCAAACCTCTGCTCCTTGCCGCAGCCCTGGCTGTCACCCTGCCCGTGGTCACGCAGGCCAAGACCTTCCGCTTTGCGCGTGCCGTGGATGTGTCTTCGTGGGACGTTCACGCCCAGAACGTGGGCGTGAACAACACCTTGCACGCAGCGGTGTACGACACGCTGGTCGAATACAACAGCAAGACCTTCAAGCCCGAGCCCGCGCTGGCCACCGAGTGGAAGCTGGTGAGCCCGACACAGCTGCGCATCACCCTGCGCAAGGGCGTGAAGTTCAGCGACGGCAGCGAGTTCACCGCCGACGACGCCAAGTTTTCGCTGGAGCGGGCCAAGTCAAAAAGCTCCAATTACGCGGTGTATGCCCAGGGCATTGACCGGGTGGAAAAAGTCAACAGCCACACCATCGACATTTTCTCGGACGTGCCCAACCCGGTGCTGGTGAACTAGCTGACCGAGCTGCGCATCCTCAGCAAGGCCTGGGCCGAGAAGAACAAGTCGGTCGATCCCAAGGACATCAAGAACAAGGACGAAACCTTTGCCCACCGCAACGCGCTGGGCACGGGGCCTTATGTGCTCAAGTCGTGGACGCCCGACCAGCGCGTGGTGCTCGAGCCCAACCCGCACTGGTGGGGCAAGGGCAAGTTCGCCACCAACGTGACCGAGGTGGTTTACACCCCCATCAAGTCGGATGCCACGCGCACGGCGGCGCTGCTGTCGGGTGAGATCGATTTCATCATCGACCCGAGCCTGCAGGATCTGGCGCGGGTGCGCCAGACGCAGGGCCTGAAGGTGCTGGAAGGCGCCGAATACCGCACCATCTTTCTGGGCATGGACCAGTTCCGCGACGAATTGCCGGGCTCGAACGTCAAGGGCAAGAACCCGCTCAAGGATCAGCGCGTGCGCAAGGCGCTCTACCAGGCGATCGACATCAAAGCCATCCAGCGCGTGGTGCTGCGCGGCCTGGCCCAGCCCACGGGGGCGCTGGTTGCCCACCAGGTCAACGGCTGGACGCCCAAGGCCGATGTGCGCTACCCCTTTGACGCCACGGCGGCGCAAAAGCTGCTGGCCGATGCCGGCTACCCGCAGGGCTTCGAGGTGGACTTTGCCTGCAGTGCAGGCCGCTATATCAACGACGAGCAGCTGTGCCAGGCCATCACCGCGCAGTGGGCCAAGGTGGGTGTGAAGGCCAAGCTGCGTTCGCTGCCGTTTGCCACGTATTTCCCGATGATCCAGCGCAACGAGGCCAGCATCTATCTGCTGGGCTGGGGCGTGCCAACGTTTGATGCGTTCTATTCGCTGCAGTCGCTGATCCGCTCGCCGGGCGCGGGCGGGGATGGCAACTTCAACCTGGGCCGTTTCAGCAACCCGCAGCAGGATGCGCTGATTGAGCGCATCAAGAAGGAAACCGATGCCGTCACGCGCAATGGCCTGATCGAAAAGGCGCTGGTGCAAGACCACGAGCTGATTTCGCACATCCCGTTGTACAACCAGGTCATCCCGTGGGCGGCTACGCAGAAGGTGGATTTGCCGCACCGCGCCGACAACCGCATCGACTGGCGCGCGCTCAAGGTCAACTGACCAGGCCCGCACAGCCAAAAAGCCCTGGTGCTATGCAGGTGCCGGGGCTTTTTTCGCCCGTTTTCCGCCCCGGTTGCGGCCCGCCGAAGCGCGCGTTCAGGCCAGCGCGCGCTGCACGGCAGGCCGCTCGGCCATGCGGCGCCGGTGGTCGGCCACCTTGGGGAACTGCGCCACGTCCACACCATCGCTTTGCAGCCAGCCGGACATGGTGAACAGGTAGGCGTCGGCGACGGAATAAGGCTCGCCCAGCACCCAGGGGCCGTGCAGGTAGTGGCGTTCGATCACGCCAAAGCACTCGGCCATGTTCTGCGGCACCTTGCGCAGCATGTCGGCATGGGAGGCGGGCTCGTCCGCCCAGCGGCTGGCGCGCGGGCGGTGGGCGTGGGCTACGTGGACGGTGGAGGCCAGGTAGTTGTTGAACTCCTGCATGCGCGCAAAGGCAAACGGGTCCAGCGGCGCCAGTTGTGCCTGGGCATAGCGCTGGGCCACATAGGCCAGCAGGGCCGGGGTTTCCGTCAGCACGCCGTGTTCGGTGACCAGGGCGGGCACGCGCCCCTTGGGGTTGATGGCCAGGTATTCGGGGCTGCGTTGCTGCTGGGCGGCAAAGTCGAGGCGCACCAGTTCGTGGCCCGCCTGGGCCTCGTGCAAGGCAATGTGAACGGCCAGGGCACAGGTGCCGGGGGTGTAGTAAAGCGTGAGAGTAGTCATGGTTGATGTGCTATAAAATAAATAGCTGCTTGCGCTTTGTGGATAAGCGCTGGAGGCCAATTTGGTTCGAAGGTTGTCAGTAGAGGTTGCGCGTGCGGACCATCAGGCGGGTCAGGCCCAGCAAGGCGTCGGTGTGGGGCGTGGGCGTGCCGGTGATCTGCCCCAGCTCCCGCACAGCGCCCACCAGCGCGTCGATCTCCAGGGGCTTGTTCGCCTCCACATCCTGCCGCATTGAGGTCTTGACCGCCCCAGCTTGCGCGTGACGGCATGGCGATCCTCGGGCTGCTGGTCAATGGGCAGGCCCAGCTTTTCGCCGATGGCCTTGGCCTCCAGCATCACGGCGCTGACAAAACCCCGCACCAGGTCGTCGTCCAGGATGCGGTCGGTGGTGGCACCCGTCCGGGCGCTGATGGGGTTGATGGTGAGGTTGCCCCGCAGCTTGAACCAGATGCACTTCTGGATGCAGTCGGTCCCCTCCACATCGATGCCGCCGCGCGGCAGCGTGTCGGCCAGGGTTTGCAGTCGCTCGCCGAGCCAGCCCCTGATGGCACCCGCCCCGTCAATGCATGCTTTCATGGTTGAAAGGCCTTTGTCTTGCAGGCGGTGATGTTTTGGTGGATTCGATGCGTGTGGTTTCGACAGGGTCTCAATAGCCCGCAGGGCGCTGGGGTGTGCCAACGGCGTCGGTGCGAAAGCGCGCCAGCAGATCCTGCGCGGCGCTGGCCAGCAGCATGGTGTCCACCCCCACGGCTACAAACAGCGCACCGGCCGCGAGCCATTGGCGCGCTTGGGATTCGGTGGTGGCCAGAATGCCGGGCGCCTTGCCCGCGCGCAGGATGCGGGCAATGCCGTTGTGGATGGCGGCCTGCACATCGGGGTGCCCCGGGTTGCCCGGGTGGCCCATGGAGGCCGACAGGTCGGCCGGGCCGATGAACACGCCATCCACACCGGGCGTGGCGGCAATTGCATCGAGGTTGCCCATCGCTTCCACGGTTTCGGCCTGCACCAGCAGGCACACCTGCTGGTTCGCCTCGTGCACATACTGGGGGTAGGCCTGCCAGCGCGACGAGCGGGCCAGGGCACTGCCAATGCCACGTACACCTTCGGGTGCATAGCGTGTGGCGCGCACCAGCTGCTGTGCTTGCTCGGCGGTGTCCACCATGGGCACCAGCAACGTCTGCGCGCCGATGTCCAGGTACTGCTTGATGAGTGCGGTGTCGCCCACGGGCACGCGTACGATGGGGTGGGGTGCCGGCGCGCCCGGCGGCAGGGCGCTGCTGGCGCTGGCCGCACTGGCTATTGCCTGCAACTGGTGCAGGATGGAGCGCAGGTCGTTGGGCGCGTGTTCGCCATCGATCAGCAGCCAGTCGTAGCCGGTGCCCGCGATGATTTCTGCGCTGTAGGCGTCGGCCAGCCCAAGCCACAGGCCGATTTGCGCCTGGCCCTGGGCCATGGCCTGTTTGAAGCGGTTGGTGGGTGTCTGCAATCTGAACTCCGTGCGGCGTTGCCAAGCCCGCCATCGTACGGGTTGCCGCCAGCGCGTGTGGGCACGGCCGCTATAGTCGGCTGCCCCCACCCCGGTGCTCCTTACCGATACCTGCCATGGCCAAAGACAAAACCCTTTTCACCTGCACCGAATGTGGCGGCACCAGCCCGCGATGGCTGGGCAAATGTCCGTCGTGCAATGCCTGGAACACGCTGATCGAATCGGTGGCAGAGGCGGGGCCCGGCAAAAACCGCTACAGCGGCGCGCAGTTTGCAGGCCTGGCGCAGGCGCAGGCCGTGATGCCGCTGGCGGCGATTGAGGCAACCGACATTGCGCGCACCCCCAGCGGCATTGATGAGCTGGACCGTGTGCTGGGCGGGGGCATCGTCGAAGGGGGCGTGGTGCTGATCGGGGGCGACCCTGGCATCGGCAAGTCCACGCTGCTGCTGCAGGCGCTGGATGCGCTGCAGCGCGCAGGTCTGCCCACTTTGTATGTGACCGGCGAGGAAAGCGGCGCCCAGGTGGCGCTGCGGTCGCGCCGGCTGGGGCTGGACCATAGCCAGGTGAATGTGCTGGCAGAGATTCAGCTGGAAAAGATTCTGGCCACCATCGAATCCATGCAACCGGCGGTGGCCGTGATCGATTCGATCCAGACGGTGTATTCCGACCAGCTCACCTCGGCACCCGGCTCGGTGGCGCAGGTGCGCGAGTGCGCGGCGCACCTCACGCGGTGTGCCAAGGCGTCCGGCGTGGCGATTGTGCTGGTGGGCCATGTGACCAAAGAGGGCGCGCTCGCCGGGCCCCGCGTGCTGGAACACATGGTGGACACGGTGCTGTATTTCGAAGGGGATACGCACAGCCAGTTCCGGCTGGTGCGCGCCATTAAGAACCGCTTTGGTGCCGTGAACGAGATCGGTGTGTTCGCCATGACCGAGAAGGGCCTCAAAGGGGTCAGCAACCCCAGCGCCATCTTTTTGAGCCAGCACAGCGAGCCGGTGCCGGGCAGCTGCGTGATGGTCACGCTCGAAGGCACCCGGCCCTTGCTGGTCGAAATTCAGGCCCTGGTAGACAGCGGTGGGCCCAGTCCGCGGCGCCTCTCTGTGGGCCTGGACAAGGACCGTCTGGCCATGCTGCTGGCCGTGCTGCACCGCCATGCAGGGGTCGCTTGCATGGACCAGGATGTGTTTGTGAATGCCGTGGGCGGCGTGCGCATCAGCGAGCCCGCCGCCGATCTGGCCGTGATGCTGGCCATCACCTCCAGCCTGCGGGGCAAGGCCTTGCCGCAGGGGTTCATCGCTTTTGGCGAGGTGGGGCTGGCAGGGGAGGTGCGGCCCGCACCGCGCGGGCAAGAGCGCCTGCGCGAGGCGGCCAAGCTGGGCTTCAGCGTGGCAGTGGTACCCAAGGCCAATGCGCCCAAAAAGCCGATCGAGGGCCTCACCATCCATGCCGTGGAGCGGGTGGAAGAGGCCATGAACGTGGTGCGCGGCATGGGCTGATGCCCTCATACGCACTCCCCACAAGGCAAAGCGGTTGGCGCCGTAAGACAATGGGGCCATGAATTTGCGAAACATTCTGGTGCCCGTGGGGCTGGTGATTTTGGTGGTGATGGGCTTTCGGTCCTATGGCTGGATGGGTGTCGCGGCCGTCGGCGGTGGCGTGGTCATGTGGGCCCTGCTGCATTTCACGCGGCTCATGAATGTGCTGCGCAAGGCGGCAGACCGCCCCATCGGTCATGTGGGCAGCGCTGTCATGCTCAATGCCAGGCTGCAAGCCGGGGTGAGCCTGATGCATGTGGTGGCCATGACCCGTTCGCTGGGGGCGCTGCAGTCGCCAGAAAACGAACAACCCGAGTTTTACCGCTGGACCGATGGCACCCGCTCGCATGTCACCTGCGAGTTTCACAACGGCAAGCTGGTGAAATGGGTGCTGGAACGCCCCTCAGCCCCCGAGGATGCGCAAGATGGCACCGCGGGATCGGCCGCCCCGTAAAATCTGATTTTTGCGACATCCCAGCAACCCAAAGGACACCCATGAGCCCCGTAGTTCCCTCGATGGCCGATCGCGACGGCAAGATCTGGATGGACGGCCAGATGGTCGATTGGCGCGATGCCAAGATCCATGTGCTCACCCACACCCTGCATTACGGCTGCGGCGCTTTTGAAGGCGTGCGCGCCTACAACACCGTCAATGGCCCAGCGATCTTCCGCCTGCAGGAGCACACCGAGCGCCTGTTCAACAGCGCCAAGATCCTGCGCATGAAGATTCCCTTCAGCCAGGAAGAGGCCAACGAGGCGCAAAAAGCCGTCATCCGCGAAAACAAGCTCGAATCGGGCTACATCCGCCCCCTGACCTGGATCGGCGACAAAAAGCTGGGCGTCAGCCCCAGGGGCAACACCATCCACCTGATGGTGGCCGCCTGGGCCTGGGGCGCCTACCTGGGCGAAGAAGGCATGAAGCGCGGCATCCGCGTCAAGACCAGCAGCTATACCCGCCACCACGTCAACATCACCATGACGCAGGCCAAGGCAGTGAGCAACTACACCAACTCCATCTTGGCCAACATGGAAGCCACCGACGAGGGCTACGACGAGGCCCTGTTGCTCGATAGCTCGGGCTTTGTGTCTGAAGGCGCCGGTGAAAACATTTTTGTGGTGAAGAACGGCGTGATCTACACGCCCGATCTGTCTGCCGGTGCCCTGAACGGCATCACCCGCAACACGGTGTTCCACATCGCCAAGGACCTGGGCCTGGAGATCGTACAAAAGCGCATCACGCGCGACGAGGTGTACATCGCTGACGAAGCTTTCTTTACCGGCACGGCCGCAGAAGTCACGCCCATCCGCGAGCTCGATCGCATCGAGCTGGGCAAGGGCGACTACGTGGGCAGCCGCGGCCCCATCACCGAAA
Source organism: Acidovorax defluvii (assembly GCA_003268905.1). Lineage (GTDB taxonomy): Bacteria > Pseudomonadota > Gammaproteobacteria > Burkholderiales > Burkholderiaceae_C > Acidovorax > Acidovorax defluvii. The sequence goes on along the minus strand of QLTU01000007.1, from coordinate 49,846 downwards.
AAATCCAAACGGCATTCTTTGACATCGTCAATGGCCGCAATCCCCAATACGCCCACTGGCTCACCAAGGTTTGATCATGTCCCAAGCAGTTGTAGAAGTTCTGGCCAAGGACCTGAACGCCCAAGGGGGCGTGTTCTGCCCCAATCCCAAGGCCGACATGAAGCTGTGGAACAGCCACCCCAAGGTGTACCTGGATGTGGCCAACCACGGCGAGGGCAAGTGCCCTTATTGCGGCACGGTGTACCGCCTGAAGGCGGGCGAAGTGGTTCGCGCGGGGCACTGAGCTAGCAGCTCAGACAACCCCAGCCCAGCACCCCGCTGGCGATGCGTTCAATGTGGCGCCGCAGGGCGGGCGGCGGGGGCCTGGCAGGCCTTCCCCCACAGGCTGTGGGGCGCGGGGGCGCCGTGTTGTGCCATGAGTTCAGCAAAATGCCGGCGCTCTCCGCCGCGCAGCTTGACCAGTGGCGCCATGTGGGGGTCTGCGGCCACCAGGCACAGGCGCGGGTAGAGCAGGTACCACTTCCACGACACGGCTTTTTGATAGAAAAACGCCGTGTCCTCGGCTTTGGAGAGCGTCAGTCGGCTGTTCGGGTGGCGGCGCAGCACCCGCTGGGCGGTGACATGCCCCAACAAATAGACCGGATCGGTGATGCCCTGCAGCAATGCGGCGTAACTGGGTTCGCGCTGCAGCGATGCCAGATAGGCTTGCGTGCCGACTTCAAAAAGCGCATGGTGAAACTCTCTTTGCCATGCCGTCACAAACGTCCCACCCGCTGGTGCGCCAAACGCCCAGTTCTCGATCACGGGGTAGCGGGCATCGTGCGTGTAGCCGCCCAGGTAAAAACCGACGAATTCCGAGTGCTCTGCGCCTTGCCTGGCCTCTAGCCAATCCAGGGGCTGGGTCAGTACCACGCTAGCATCCAGCCAGTAGCCACCATAGCGACTGACCAGGTACAGGCGAATCCAGTCAGACTGCTTGACGGGGTTCAGCGCACTGAACCCCTCAGGCCAGTCGGTGGGCGGCACATGGTCGCGCACGGTCTGCTGGTTCAGTACCTGTATTTCAAAATCGGGGCACTGGGTTTGCCAATTGGTGATGCATTGCTGGACGAAAGGGTCGGGTTTCACCGCATGCCAGTAACTCCAGATCTTGCGGGGAATGGGCGTGGGGTGCTCGGTGGGTGCCGTGCTTGGGGCCGCAGCGGCGCCTGGGGGAGTTGGGGGTGTGTAAGCCGCCGCACGGTGCGGCTGCAGTCGTGCCAGCAGCTGGTAGGCGATGCGGAACGCGGCTGCGGGAAGTTGGCGTGTCATGGATACGGAGCCCCGAAGTGTGGAAAAATGCAATGAAGGATTTTGCACTTCGGCCTCTGGGTTGCGTTGATCGCAGCGCAGGTTTGTGTCGTAAAGGGCGCTTTACGGGTTCTTCAGAGGCACTTTCATGTGCCTGCACGGGTCACACTAATATCTATCGGCGCGCTTGCCGACACGCAAGTTTTTCATGCACTTTCTGTCTTTTTTTGGCCCATCGCCTTGGCAGCGGCAACTGGCCACGCTGGTGGCGTTCTTGCTCCCGGCCTTGGCGCTGTCGGTGGCCTCTGGCTATTCGTACGGTGCGGTTTTGCTGCTGCTTGGTGCGCTGTTCTCTTTGCCGCGCTGGGCGACCATGCGGCCAGATCGCGCCACGGTGGTGCTGGCGCTGGCCATGCTGGGCATGGCGCTTCTGTGGTTTGCACTGTCAGATCCGCGTGAGAACTGGGGGCGTTTCGATCGCTCGCTGAAATTCGCCCTTGCCGTGCCTTGCCTGCTGTTCATCGCGGCCTTTCCCCCGCGTGCGCGTGCGTTGTTTTGGGGGCTTTTGATCGGCTGCATTGGCGTGTGCGGCGTGGCTCTGTGGCAGGTGCATGTGGAGGGCGCACCGCGTGCGTCGGGCTTTCCATCAAACCGCACCAACGCCATTCAGTGGGGCAACCTGGTGCTGCTGCTGGGCGCCATGCTCGCGGTGCAGACCATGGCGCTGTATCGGCAACTTTCACGCGCTGTCGTGGCCGTGGCGGTGTTGGCAGTGTTGGCCGCGCTCAATGCCTCGATGTTGTCGCAGTCGCGGGGGGGCTGGCTGGCCTTGCTGCTGGCGATTCCGCTGGTGCTTGTACTGTTTCAGCGGCTGCGCCCAGGCAGGTTGTTCCGTATTTTGGCGGGCATCCTGGTGGCGCTGACGTTGGTGACAGCGCTGAACTGGGAGATGGTGGAGACACGCTGGCATCTCATGCGCCATGAGGTGCAGGTCTATGGCGCCCAGCGGGAGGCAGACAACTCGGTGGGGCAGCGGCTGGAGCATTGGCGCTATGCCTGGGATGCCGGGCGTGAAAAGCCTTTGACGGGCTGGGGCATGGCGGGCTATTTGCAAGGCAAAGCCCGTCGCGTGGCGGCAGGCCAATACCAACCGGCCATCATGGAATACATCTATGCACACAACGAGGTGCTGGATGTTTTTGTGAAAACGGGCCTGGTGGGTGTGGGCGTGCTGCTGATCTTTTATGGGGTGCCGATTGCGCTGTTTTGGCCCAGTCGGCGCCGTCTCCAGGCCACGGCAGGCCTGCCAGATCCGTTGAAGGCGCAGATGGTGGCTGTGCGTCTGTCCGGGCTGTGCATTCCTGTGTTGTACATGGGCTTTGGGCTCACGCAGGTGTTCTTTGCCCATAACAGCGGGATCATGTTTTATCTTTTCATGAACATGGCTGTTTGGGGCGCGCTGCTCGGTCTGCAGCAGCTGCCGAGCGGCGCTGCGCAGTCTGAAAGGGCGGTGTCGTGACGCTGCCACGGGGCCAGCGGCCCAAGGTGCTGCATTTTGTGACGGGTGGATTTTCTGGTGCCACCCAGGTGGCGGTGGATTTGGTTCGAGCGCACGGTGCATCGGGCCGCTTCGATGCCTTGTTGGTGCTGCGCCGCAAGCGAACCACGTTGCCTGAGCGAGTGCGTGCGCTGCAGGCGGACGGCTTGCGCGTGGAGCTGGTGCCTGGCTGGTCCCATGCCGCCACGGTGTGGGCGCTTGCCTCTTTGTGCCGAAGATTCCAGCCGGACATCCTGGTCGCGCATGGCTACAGCGAACACCTTTGGGGCCGCTATGCGGGGCTGCTGGCGGGTGTGCGGCACTTGGTGCATGTCGAGCACAACTCCCGCGAGCGCTACAACGCCTGGCGCTTGGTGCAGGCGCGCTGGCTGGCCCGCCGTACCGATGCCATCGTGGGGTGCTCTGAAGGGGTGCGCAGTGCGTTGCTGGGGTATGGATTTCCGCAAGACCGTGTGCATGCCATTCCCAATGGCATCCGCCTGGAGCCTTATGCCAATGCCTCGTCGCATACGTTTGTACAGCGCATTCCCGGCATCGTGATGGCTGCGCGGTTTGCGCGGCAAAAAGACCATGCCACCTTGTTGCAGGCGGTGGCCCTCCTGCGCACCCGTGGGCTGAGGCCGCCAGTGCTGCTGGCCGGTGGGGGCAAGGCCAGTGCGCGGCGTGCCGCCGAGCGCCTGGCCCAAACGCTGGGGCTGGCAGACCAGGTGACCTTCCTCGGGCATTGCAACGACGTACCGGGGTTGCTCAAGGGGCACCAAATCTGCGTGCTGTCCACCCACTACGAAGGCATGCCGCTGTCGCTGATCGAAGGCATGGCCGCTGGCTGTGCCGTGGTGGGCAGCCGGGTGGTGGGGGTGCAAGAAGTGATTGACAGCGGACGCACGGGGCTGCTGGTAGACCACGCAAGTCCTGAAGCTTTGGCAGATGCCTTTGCTGCGTTGCTGGCGCAGCCTCAGGATGCGGCGCGCATGGCCGAGGCTGCGCATGCCGAGGTGCTGCAGCGCTATGGCCTGGGCACCATGACTGCGCGCTATGAGAGTCTTTTGTCTGGTCTGCTGGAGCGGCCGTTGCCATGACCGCATCCCTGATCGCTCCATGGCTGAGCGTGCTTGTCCCCGTCTACAACGTGCGCGATTACCTGACCGAGTGCATCGAATCCGTGCTGGCGCAAGCGCCGGACGACGGCGGTGTCGAAGTCCTGCTGCTGGACGATTGCTCCACCGACGACTCGTCTGCCGTCATCGCCCAGTTGCAGTCCCGCTGGCCGGGCCGTTTGTCGGTTCTGCGGCATGCGCGCAACAGCGGGCTGAGTGCCGCACGCAATACCTTGATGGATGCGGCGAAGGGGCGGTACCTCTGGTTTCTGGACTCGGACGACAAGCTACTGCCTGGCGCCATCGACAGCCTGCGCACCATCGTGCACAGGCATGCCCCGGATGCGGTGCTCTGCGATTTCCAGGTTTGGCGTGAGCGGCCACGCCTCAAGCACCGCTTGCGTGGCGAGGCACATCGCCGGACCTTTGACGGTTCGCCTCGGGTGCTGCAACAAGGAACCGCTGACCTGTTGTGCGGCCTGTTGGCCACGGGCCAATTGCACGCTTGGTCCAAGATCACGCGCCGCGAGCTTTGGGCCGATGGAGTGCGCTTCCCGGTGGGGCGCTACTTTGAAGACATGGCCACCATGCCTTTGGCCTTGCTGCGCGCCAGCAGCTATTACTACGCGCCCGAGACCTGGGTGGCTTACCGCCAGCGGGGGGGGAGCATCTTGTCAACGATGACCTTGCCCAAGGCCTTTGACCAATCGGCGGCCTTGCTCGCGCTACGCCAGGCACTGGAAGGGCGCGCAGAGCTGGGGCACCACGGGTTGCAATTTGCCTTGGCCCACCAGTGTGCACGCAATCTGCTTGGTGCCATGCGCTTTGTGCGTCAGGCCAGCGCCCCAGATGCCCCAGATGCCACTGAGCCGGAACTGGCCGCTGCTGCGGTGCGCATCCGCGCAGACTTTGCTGCGGCCTCGCCCCTGGCGGCGGAGGCCTTGCAGCAAGCCTACTGGCGCCGTGGCTGGTGGCTGCGGTGGCTTAAATTTCGCAAAGGCTATGCCTACCGGTCTGCATGAGTTTTGTATGAGTTCTGTATCTGGCGCTGTGCCCCAACCTTCTTTCAAAACCCGTGGCGAGCTGTGGATCGCCCGTGGACTGCACGGGTTTTATTCCGTGTGGCCGCGCCGTCTGGAAGCCTGTGCGCCACCTCTGTTCGCGTTGCACGATATTCCGGTGGCCGAGGGTGCGCCCCCGCCCCCGCCTGCTGTGCCCGCAGGGCCTGCGCCGTCCATCCGGCCTATTCCACCCATCCCGCCTATCGTCTGGGCGTACTGGAATGGAACCATGCAGCCCTTGCTGATCCAGCGCTGTTTTGACAACTGGCAGCGCACCAACCCAGGCTTCACCATCCGCATCCTGAACGAAGCCAGTGTGCTGGACTACATCCCAGACATTCCGGCGGTGCTCGATGGCGCATCGCATGCCAAGCGGGCGGACTGGATTCGGCTGGAGCTGCTGCGCCGCCATGGTGGTATCTGGGTGGACGCCAGCAGCATCCTCACCCGTCCATTGGACTGGGTGCTGGAGCAGCACGCCCGCACGCCCGCTGAATTCACCGGCTTTTACCTGGAGCGCCACACGCGTGACGCCGCCTACCCGGTGGTTGAGAACTGGTTCATGGCAGCCCCGCCGGGGAGCCCATTGATTGCCGATTGGCAGCATGAATTCACCACCGAAGTGATTCACCGCAGCGGCCACGAGTACATCGCGCACCTGCAGGCCCTGGGGGTGTTCGACACCGTCCGTCAGAACATCGACTCGCCCGACTACCTCAGTATGCACATGGCGCTGCAATACATCCTGCGCAGCCGGGGCGGCTATCGGCTGTCCCTGGCACGTGCCGAGGACGGGCCCTTCCGCCTTCATGTGCTTGGCCGCTGGGGGCGCACGCCGCTGAAGCTGCGGTTGCTGTTTTCCAAAATCACCCACGAGCTGCCGCCGCTGATCAAGTTACGGGCCCCTGATCGCAAGCGGCTGGACGACTATCTGGCGCGTGGCCTGTACGTGCCGGATAGTGTGGCTGCGCGCTACCTGATGGGGGAGTGAGTTCTGCCCTAGGTCTGCGCCCATTCTTGCGCCAACAACGCCACCAACTGGGCCGCAGGCAAGGGGCGCACGGCAGCCACCCCTTGCCCCGCCCACAGCGATAGGTGGCTGGTGCGCCCCTGTGCGGCCGCCGCGCGGCGGAGTGCGCCTGTCAGCGCGTTTTGCACGGGGTAGGCGGGCACGCGGTCTTCCTCGGCGGCCAGAGCCTCCATCATCGCGTTGACAATGCCGCGCGCCGGGCGGCCCGAGAAAACGCGGGTGAGCCGCGTGTCGGTGTCTTGGGCCTGGGCCAGGGCCTGCCGGTACGCGGGGCCGATGCCGGATTCAGGGCACGCCAGAAAGGCCGTGCCCATCTGCACGGCCTGCGCGCCCAGCGCCTGTGCAGCTGCAATGCCCCGGCCGTCCATGATGCCGCCCGCGGCAATGACCGGGATGTCCACGGCGTCCACACACTGCGGCACCAGCGCCAGGGTGCCTACCTGGCTTGCCGCGAAATCGCCCAGGAACGTGCCCCGGTGGCCCCCGGCTTCGGTGCCGCTGGCGCACACTGCATCGACCCCCACACCGGCCCAGGCGCGTGCCTCGGCCACGGTGGTGGCTGTGCCCACCACCAGGCAGCCTGCTGCGTGCAGGCGGGCTACCTGGGCGGCGTCCAGAATGCCGAAGGTGAAGCTTGCCACCGCCGGGCGCAGGGCCAGCAGCGCCTCGAACTGGGCGGCAAAGTCTTCGCACCATTGCGTGGGGCGCTGGGGCTGCAGGCCCAGCTCGGCGTACAGCGGCGCCAGGCGTTCCATCGCTGTCTGCACGGTGGCTTCGTCAGGGGTGGGCGTGGCCTGCACAAACAGGTTCATGCCAAAGGGCCGGTCGGTTTGCTGGCGCACGGCGGCAGCGGCTTCGGCCATGGCGGCGGGTGAGCGCATGCCGCAGCCCAGCATGCCCAGCCCACCTGCGGCCGACACGGCAGCGGCCAGGGCGGGGGTGTCCGAGCCCGTCATGGGGCCCTGGATGATGGGCAATGCAATGCCAAGGCGCTGGAGAAGTGAAGAATTCATGGGCAGGCTCTTTCGAAGGGCGGGCGGGGTCAGGGCGATGAAATCCAGGCGGCGGTGGGCTGCTGTGTGCCTTGCAATGCGGCCAGCAGCGCATCCAGCGCGGGCGATTGGTAGCCGCGCCGGCGCACCAGCACGGTGTCGCAGGTTTGCAGGGGCACCAGGCGCAAGGCGGGGGGCTCGCGCATCAAGTCCCATACGGCCCGGGGAACCACACCCGCGCAGCGCCCCGCCGCCACGCAGGCGATGATGGCGTGGTACGACGCCAGCTCCAGCACCTGGGGCGCTGTGCCGCTGGCGCCTTGCATCCATGCTTCGCCGATGTGGCGGTAGGTGCAGCCGCGTGTGAAGGCAGCCAGCGTGTGCAATTGCAAATCGGCGGGGCTTTGCACTGGTGGGTGGTGCGCTGGCAGGGCCAGCAGCAGCGATTCTTGAAACACCGGGGTGCGTTCCACCGGCGTATCGGTTTCCAGCCCAGGAGGTGGCCAGGCGACCAAGGCGGCATCGAGCGTGTGGGCGGCGACTTGCTCCACCAGTTGTCGGGAGGGTCCGGTGGACAAGTCCAGCACCACGTCGGGCCACCGGGCATGCAGTTGCGCCAGCGGCTGGGGCAGGCGCGCAGCGGCCGTGCTTTCCATGGCGCCCAGGCGCAGACGCCCACCCGGCTGCTGCGGGTGTAGGGCCTGGCGGGCCTCTTCGGCCAGGGCCAGCAGACGGTCGGCATAACCGCGCAGGGACTCGCCCGCCGGTGTGAGCACCATGCGCCGCCCCTGGCGCAAGAACAGGGGGGTGCCCAGCTGCTCTTCCAGCTGCTGAATCCGCGTGGTCACGTTGGACTGCACACGGCCCAATTGCTCTGCCGCGCGGGTCACGCTGCCTTCGGCAGCTACGGCCTTGAAGATTTCGAGTGCGGTGAAATCCATCTCAACGTTCTTTTTAAAAGATGGTTTTCTAAAAATATATCTCTTTAGAGAATAATAAGCGAAGCATCTTCGTATTCCCCTCGCTTTCGTGGAGCTCTTTTCCATGCCGAACCCCTCCCAGCCTCCGGCCCCACGCGCCCTGTCTGACCGCCCCTACGTGGTCGCCCTGGCCGGCATGGCCGCGTTGGCGGCGGCCATGGGCATTGGCCGGTTTGCCTTCACACCGCTGCTGCCCATGATGCTGAACGATGGCGTGATCACGTTGGTGGAGGGCAGCTGGCTGGCCACGGCCAACTATGTGGGCTACCTGCTGGGGGCGCTGGCCTGCATGGCGCTGCCCTGGGTGGCGCCCAAAGCACGCCAGCGCTGGCACCCGGCACGCCTGGCCCGCTGGGGGCTGGCGGCCACGGTGCTGCTCACGCTGGCCATGGCGTTGCCCTTGCCATGGGCCTGGGCGGCGCTGCGGTTCGGCGCCGGGGTGGCCAGTGCTGTGGTGCTGCTCAACATTGCGGCCTGGTGCATGTTGCGCCTGGTGGCGCTGGGGCAGCCCGCGCTGGGCGGGTTGATTTTCAGCGGGCCAGGCCTGGGCATTGCGCTCACGGGCTTGTCGGCCAGCGCCATGGTGGCCTCGCATTGGCCCGCTGCGGCGGGCTGGGCGGTGTTTGGCCTGCTGTGTGTGGGGCTGTGCGCGCTGGTGTGGCCGGTGGTGCAGGGGCTGCCGCAGGCGGCTGCCGCCGCAACCCCTGCGTCTGTAACCAACCCCGCCGGCCTGGGGCCCGCAGCGCGCGGCGTGCTCACGCTGGCCTATGGCTTGGCGGGGCTGGGCTACATTGTCACCGCCACGTTTTTGCCGGTGATTGCGCGCGCTGCCTTGCCTGCTGGCTCGGTGTGGCCCGATTTGTTCTGGCCGTTGTTTGGCATGGGCGTGGCCATGGGGGCAGCCCTGTCCACGCGCGCGCCAGTGGCGTGGGACCGGCGCTGGTTGTTGCTGGTGGCTTATCTGCTGCAGGCCGCCGCGATTGGCCTGAGCCTGGTGTGGCCCGGCGTGGCCGGGTTTGCGCTGGGCAGCTGGTTGCTGGGCTTGCCGTTCACGGCCATCACGTTCTTTGGCTTGCAAGAGGCGCGCCGGGTGTGGCCTTCGGCGGGGGACAGCTTCACCGGGCTGCTCACCGCCGCTTACGGTCTGGGCCAGATCATCGGCCCGCCCATGGTGGCCTGGACGCTGCACCGCGCCGCCACGCCCAGCCAGGGCTTCACCCAGGGGCTGGTGGCGGCTGCGGCGGCCTTGTTGCTGGGTGCCGTGTTGTACGCGGTGATGGTGTGGCGCTGGCCGTTACGGGCCCGCTGAGTTCGCGCGGCGGGCTTTATTTCGCCCGCGCCAGCGGTAGGCGCAGCACAAAGCAGGCACCGCCACCGGCGTGGTCTTCGCAATGCACGCTGCCGTTGTGTCGCCCGGCGATGGATCGCACCAGCGCCAGCCCCAGGCCCACGCCGCCCGAGCGTTCGCTGGCGCCAGGCAGGCGGTAGAAGGGCTCAAAGATGCGCTCGCGCTGGTCCAGCGGCACGCCTGGGCCCCGGTCGCACACACGCACTTCGGCCAAGGTGCCGCTGCGCAGCACCTGCACGGTGATTTCGCCCGTGCTGTAGCGGCGGGCGTTTTCCAGCAGGTTGCGAATGGCGCGGCGCAGCAACTTGGAGATGCCGCGCACTTCCAGCCCTTCGGGCACGGCGCTCACGTCCAGGTCGGCGTCCACGCGGGCGCATTCTTCGGCGGCCAGGCCGATCAGGTCCACGTCTTCCACGGTGCCCACATCGGCCTCGCGGGCGTCCAGGCGGCTGGCCAGCAGAATTTCATCCACCAGCTGGTCCAGCTCGGCGATGTTGCGCAAGATTTCGGCGCGGAAGGTGGGCGAGGGCGTCTGCCCCCCCATCAGCTCCAGCCCCATGCGGATGCGGGTGAGCGGCGAACGCAGTTCGTGCGAGGCATTGGCCAGCAGGGACTTGTGTGACTTCACCAGGGTTTCAATCCGCTCGGCCGACGCGTTGAACTGGCGTGCCAGGTCGGCCACTTCGTCCTGCCCGGTGTCGGGCACGCGCACCGACAGGTCGCCGTCTCCAAACCTCTTCACGCTGCGCTGCAGCGCTTCCAGCCGCAGCGTCAGCCGCCGGATGACCGGGTACACACCCAGGGCGACCGCCACGCCCATGATGCCCAGCATCCACACAAACCCAAACGGCGGGCGCAGCCAGAAGGCCACGGTGCGGTCAGGCCCGCCACCGGGGGGGCTACCGGGCGGCTGCATGCCGTGGGCCCGGCGTTCGCCACGGCGCTCTTCGCGACGGTCTTCGCGCGGGGGCTTGGGGCCCAGCTCCATGGTGTACTTTTCGCCCGTGTCGGTCTGGATGCGAAAGTTGATGCCCTCGCCCGGCGGCCCCGGCTCGCGCAGTGCATAGCCGCGCACCACGGCCTGGCCGTCGGGGCCGCGCAGCACCATCTCGCGCCCGGGCGCGGTGGGCTGGTTCAGGCTGTTTTCCTCCACCGCCACGCGCCACGCCCAGCCCACGGCCAGGGTCAGCACCGCCATGCCGACCACCACGGTCAGCCAGATGCGCAGGGACAGGCGCCGGGCGAAGGGGTTGGAGAGTTTCACGGCTCAGTCTTGCTGCTTGGCAAACACATAGCCCACACCGCGCACCGTGAGGATGCGGCGTGGGTTCTTGGCGTCCACCTCGATGGCCGCGCGAATGCGGCCCATGTGCACGTCGATGGAGCGGTCAAACGCCTCCAACTCGCGGCCGCGCACGGCTTCCATGATCTGGTCGCGCGTGAGCACGCGGCCGGCGCGCTCGGCCAGCGCCACCAGCAGGTCAAATTGGTAGGAGGTGAGATCGGCCAACTCGCCGGCCACGGTGACGGTGCGTGCGTCGCGGTCGATCTCGAGTGTGCCAAAGCGCAGGGCCTGCGTGGCGGGCGGGCTGCCACCGTCGGTGCGTCGGCGCAATATGGCGCGGATGCGGGCCAGCAGTTCGCGCGGCTCAAAGGGCTTGGGCAGGTAATCGTCGGCGCCCAGCTCCAGGCCGATGATGCGGTCCATGGGGTCGCCCTTGGCGGTAAGCATGAGCACCGGCACCTGGGCCGCGGGGCCCTGCAGCGCACGGATGCGCCGGCAAACGTCCAGGCCGTCCATGTCGGGCAGCATCAGGTCGAGGATGACCAGGTCGGGCAAGGGGCCCGCATCAGGGCCTTGCAGCTGCGCCAGGCCGCTTGCGCCATCGGCGCGGTGCGTGACATGCAGGCCCGACTGGCCCAGGTATTCGCCCACCATCTGTGCAAGGCGGGCGTCGTCTTCGATCATCAACAGGTGCGAGCTCATCGTGGCAGTGTAGTGGGGTGGTGGCGCCGGTTCAGGCAGATCCCCATGGTGGGCCGCAGGCGTCTCGCAGTGTTGAAGCCTCCGTAAAGATGCGGTAAACCGTGCGACCTGTGCAGCGTTTGAATGCTATTGATTAAATAGCTGTTTGCGCTTTATGGTAAAGGGCTAGAGGGCGTTTTAACCCTTGAAGCCAGCCACACCAGCCCCAGCACGGGCAGCCCCAGCAACGACGTGGTCGTGAAGAACTGCGCGTAGCCGAACGAGTCGACGAAGTCGCCCGAAAAACCGGCCACGAACTTGGGCAACAGCAGCATCATCGAGCTGAACAGTGCGTACTGCGTGGCCGAGTAGCTCACGTTGGTCAGACTTGAAAGATAGGCAATGAAGGCGGCCGACGCAATGCCGCTGGCCAGGTTGTCGGCCGACACCACGGCAATGAGCGCCGTCACGTCGTGCCCATGGCCTGCCAGCCAGGCAAACAGCAGGTTGCTGCCGGCACTGAGCACGGCGCCCAGCATCAAGATGCGCATCACCCCCAGGCGCATCGACAGCACGCCGCCCACAAACGCGCCCACCAGCGTCATGATGACGCCATACACCTTGGTCACGGCCGCCACCTCGTCCTTGGTGAAGCCCATGTCCACATAAAACGGGTTGGCCATGATGCCCATCACCACGTCGCTGATGCGGTACACGGCAATCAGCGCCAGAATCTGCGCGGCCTGCCAGCCGTAGCGGCCCAGAAAATCGGCAAACGGATCGACCACGGCGCCCTTGATCCATTCGGCGGCATTTTTGGCGGGCGGCAGCACCACCGGTACGGGCTCGCGCGAGAACAGCACCGTGACCACGCCCACGGACATCGACGCGGCCATGGCCAGATAGGCCGCCTGCCAGGCGCCGTTCTGGTAGGCGGCCGCACCCTGGGCAACGGCCTCGCCCACCATTTGCCCGACAGCCGGCGCCGCTTCGGCGCGTGCCGCTATCCACAGCACCCCCGCACCGGTCCAGATCATGGCCAGGCGGTACCCCGTCTGGTACGAGGCAGCCAGCGCCGCCTGGTGGTTGGAATCGGCCGATTCGATGCGAAAGGCATCGAGCGCGATGTCCTGCGTGGCAGAGCCAAAGGCCACTGCCAGCGCGCACCACACGATGGGGCCCAGCGTGAGGCGCGGGTCGGCCAGCGCCATGCCCACGAGGCCTGCCACGATGAGGGCCTGCGACAGCAGCAACCAGCTGCGCCGCCGCCCCAGCCAGCGCGTGAGCAGCGGCAGCGGCATGCGGTCCACCAGCGGCGCCCACAGCCATTTGAAGCCATAGGCCAGGCCCACCCAGCTGAGATATCCGATCGTGCTGCGGTCAATGCCCGCCTCGCGCAGGCGAAACGAGAGCGTGCCCAGCACCAGCAACAGCGGCAGGCCTGCCGAAAAGCCCAGCGTCAGCATGCGCAGGCTGGCGGGCTCCAGGTACACGCGCAGGGTTTGCAGCCAGGGGGTGCGCACGGCGGGGGAGCGGGGTGGGGTCGGGGAGGTGTCTGACATGGGGCCGGGCGGTTTTTGTCTATTATTCCTGCATGTGCCTCTTCTGCCCCTCGCCCTCCGTAGCGCCGTCTTCCCCGTGGTCTGCGCGCCGCGCCTTCCTGCTGGCTGCGGGTGCCAGCGCCGCCGCGCCCGTGCTGGCGCAGGTGGAGGTGGGTTCGGCATCGAGCCTGCGCAAGCTGGTGCCCGCCGAAACGCTGGAGAACTCTGCCGCCCAGCAGTACCAGCAGATGCTGCAGCAGGCCAAGGCCCAGCGTGCACTGGCACCCGCAGGGCACCCGCAGCTGCAGCGCCTGCATGCCATTGCCAAAAGGCTGATCCCGCATGCCGCGCCCTGGAACGACCGAGCTCGCCAGTGGCGCTGGGAGGTCAACCTCATCGGCAGCTCGCAGGTCAATGCCTTTTGCATGCCCGGCGGCAAGATTGCGTTCTACACCGGCATCCTTGACCAGCTCAAGCTCACCGACGACGAGGCCGCAATGATCATGGGCCACGAAATGGCCCACGCGCTGCGCGAGCATGCGCGTGAGCGCATCGCCAAGACACAGGGCACCAACCTGGCGCTGCGCCTGGGCTCGCAGTTGCTGGGCCTGGGCGATCTGGGCAACGTCGCCGCCAGCCTGGGCGGGCAGCTGCTCACGCTGCAGTTCAGCCGCTCGGACGAAAGCGACGCCGATCTGGTGGGGCTGGAGCTGGCCGCACGCGGGGGCTACCAGCCGTCCGCCGCCGTCAGCCTGTGGCAAAAGATGGGCAACGCCACCGGCGGCAAGCAGGGGGGGCTGGCCTTTTTGTCCACCCACCCCTCGGGGCCCGCACGCATCCGTGAGCTCCAAAGCAACGTGCCCAAGGTGCAGGGGCTGTACGAGGCCGCGCGGGGCAAGGGCTGAGGGTTGGGGGGGCTGCCCCGGATGGGCGCAGAGCATATTGAAATGCTATTGAAATAATAGCTGATGGCGCTTATTGGTAAAGCGCTGGAGGCCAATTTGGCTTGTATTTTTGCACCGAGGGCTGTCAGGTTCCACCCACGTACGGGTTGCTCTGGCGCTCGCGCCCAAAAGTGCTTTCGGGCCCGTGGCCCGGGATGAACACCGTCTGATCGCCCATGGGCCACAGGCGCTGCGTGATGCTGTCGATCAGCTGCTGGTGGTTGCCCTGGGGGAAGTCGGTGCGGCCGATGCTGCCGGCAAACAGCACGTCGCCCACAAAGGCGCGGTCGATCTGCGGCGCATGGAACACCACATGGCCCGGCGTGTGGCCCGGGCAGTGGCGCACGTTCAGCGTTTCGTTGCCGATCTGCACCTGGTCGCCATCGTGCAGCCAGCGCGTGGGGGTGAAGTGCTGCGCGGGCGGAAACCCGAACATCGCGCTTTGCTGTGGCAGGCCATCAATCCAGAACTGGTCGCCGGGATGCGGGCCGACGATGGGCAGTTGCAGGCGCTGGGCCAGCTCACCCGTGCCGCCGGCATGGTCGATGTGGGCGTGGGTGAGCCAGATCTGTTCGAGCGTGAGGCCCAGACGCCGGGCCTCGGCCAGCAGCGTGTCCAGATCCCCGCCCGGGTCGATCACGGCGGCCTTGTGGGTGGCGTCGCACCAGACGAGGGAGCAGTTTTGTTGAAAAGCCGTAACGGGGATGGTGAGGTAGCGGAGCATGGGGTGGGCAGGTAACGGATAACAAAGGCTCAACAGCCAGAACACATTTGCAGAGCGGATTCCAGCGACTGGCGACAGCGTGGAAACACGGTTTCACAGCACAGGGCACCAGTGTAGTTTTGGAGGTGGCCGGGTTGCAGTTTCTTCAGTGACCTGCTGGCGGCTACGGTTGCCAATGGCTGTCCATGCCGGAAAAGCAAATTTGCGCCATACTGAGAAATTGTTTCATATGGTTGCAATTGCGGGCCCGCTGCATGCCTTGGGCGGCAGCTGTTTGCAAGTGCCACCAACCTTGAATGACCCCCAAAGCCGCCCAGTCAGTGGCGCTTTGCCCCAACAACAGGCATTTCTTCCCATGAATAATTCAATGGATACGCCCGCTACCGCCCCACAAGAGGCTGCACGCACAGCGGCCTTGCTGGCTGCGCTGGAGCATGTGCAAGCCGTGATCGAATTTGACCTGGAGGGCCGGGTACTGCGGGCCAACCGCTTGTTTCTGGACCTCATGGGCTACAGCGCCAGCGAGGTTCTGGGCCAGCACCACCGCATTTTTTGCCCGCCCGAGGTGACCAGCAGCGAGGCGTATCGGGCGTTGTGGGATGGGTTGCGCGCCGGACAGGTGCGCGAGGATGTGTTTTTGCGGATCACCAAGGCGGGCAAGCCGGTCTGGCTGCAGGCCTCGTACAACCCGGTGCGGGACGCTGAGGGCCACATGGTGGGCGTGGTCAAGCTGGCCACCGACATCACCGCGCAGCGGGTGCAGCAGGCAGACTTTGAGGGCAAGATGGCGGCGATTGACCGCGTGCAGGCCGTGATCGAGTTCGACCTGACGGGCCGGGTGCTGGACGCCAATGCGAACTTCCTGCAAACCTTTGGCTACCGGCGTGAGGACGTGGTGGGCCAGCACCACCGCATGTTCTGCCAGCCCGAGTTTGCCCAGTCCAATGAGTACGCGAGCCTTTGGGAGCGATTGGGCCGTGGTGACTTCATTGCCGGGCGGTTTCGCCGCCTGTCCAGGGATGGCCGCGACATCTGGCTGCAGGCCTCGTACAACCCCATCCTGGATGTCACCGGCAAACCCTACAAGGTGGTCAAGTTCGCTGTGGACATCACACACGACATGACCTCGGCCGCCGAGACCAAGGGCAAGATTGATGCCATTGGCCTGTCGCAAGCGGTCATCGAGTTTGATATGCAGGGCAACGTGTTGCTGGCCAACCCCAACTTTCTGCGCACCATGGGCTACACCCTGGCCGAAATCCAGGGGCAGCACCACAGCATGTTCTGCGAGCCGGGCCTGGTGCAAAGCCAGGCCTACCGCGACTTCTGGGCCGATCTGGGCGAGGGCAAGTTCCAGAGCGCGCGCTACCACCGCATTGGCAAGCATGGGGCCGAGGTCTGGATTCAGGCCACCTACAACCCCATCCTCGATGTCGATGGCAGGCCCTACAAGGTGGTCAAGTATGCGATTGACATCACCACCCAGGTGCAGCGCGAGCGCGCGGTGGCGCAAAAGGTGCACGACATCACCGCCGTGCTGCAGGAAATGAGTGGATCGATCAAGCAGCTGGCGCGCAGCGCGGGCCGCTCCACCGAGCTGGCCGAGCAGACGCAGCGCGAGGCGGGCGAGGGCAGTCAGCTGGTGCGCCGCTCGCGCGACGCGATCATCGCCATCGAGCGGTCGTCGTCCGACATCCATGAAATCGTCGACACCATTGGCGAGATCTCCAGCCAGACCCACTTGCTGGCGTTCAATGCGGCCATTGAGGCGGCGCGCGCGGGCGAGCAAGGGGTGGGCTTTTCCGTGGTGGCAGACGAAGTGCGCAAGCTGGCAGAAAAGTCGTCGCTGGCAGCCCGCGAGATCGCCAAGCTGATCAACCAGACGGTGATCCGGGTCTCGGAGGGAAGCCGCCTGTCCGAGGATGTGGACGCGGCGTTCTCGCGCATTCTGGGCGCGGTGGAAAACACCACGCGTTCCATCAGCGAGATCCGCAGTGCCACCGAAGAGCAGGAGCATTCGACCCAGGACGTGGCCCGCCTGCTCGAAGACCTGCAGGGCAGCGGCAGCCCCCGCAAGGCGACTTGAGCGGTGCGATGGACTACGTGATCCAGTCACCATCCAGCGCCCCGCTTGGGGTTGTGCAGCATGTGCATGTGCGCGTGGGCCGCTGCGACATCGCCATTCCCATTGAACAGGTCTGGCAGGCCCTGCCACTGCCGCCCCAGGGCCTGACAGCGTTGCCGCGCCGCAGTGGCGGGTTGCTGGGCGTGGCCGATGTGGCCGGTGCGGCGGTGCCGGTTGTGGCGCTGGAGCGCTGGGTGCCGCTGGAGACCCGGGACGACGGTGCCGCTGCATTGCAAAGACTGCTGGTGCTGCAGCAGGCGGGTGGCCTGGTGGGCATACGGGTGGACGCGGTGCTGGGCGTGAAGGCCGTGGCGGCGGCCGATATCCGGCGGGTGCACCATGCGCCCGATGACGACGAACTGTTCGAGTCGGTGGTGCCCGCGACAACCAGCGAGCCGACGCTGTGCATTCTGGAAGTGGCGCGGCTGATGCGACTGGGCCAGGCCTGGTGCGAGCAGGCACAGGTGGAGCCCGCCGAAGCAGCGGCCACGGGCGCACCGGCAGTCCCTGCACCGCACCAGGTGGGCACAACACAACGCCACGCCGTGTTCCGGATCGGTGTGGAGCAGTGGGCGGTGCCGGTAAGCGCCGTGGAGCGTGTGGTGCCCGTGCCCGCCACCGAACTGGCGCTGGGGCCCAAGGAGCGCACTTGGGCCATCGGCCAGTGGCAGGGCCGCAAGCTGCCGTTGGTGGACATCAGCGAGGGCCGCCAGGCCAGCGATCGCCAGTCCGCGCCGTGGATGGTGATGCTGGGCCAGGGGCCGCTGCTGCTGGGGCTGACGGTGTCGGAGTGCCAGCAGTTTTTGGATCTGCCGCAGGCTGCCGTGGCCAGCATACCCGGCGACCCCTTGCTGGCGGGCGTGGCGCTGCTGCCAGACGGCGCCAGGCTGCAGGTGCTGGATGTCGCCAAACTCTTTGGCCTGACGCCCGAGGCATCCATCAGCCGGCGTGCGCCGACCCCGTTGCATGCTCCCTGCGGCGCGGTGCAAACCGACGCCACCGAGCCCTTGCCCTATCTGGTGTTCGATGCGGATCAACGCTATGCGTCCCCGGTCGATGGCATTGTGGGGGTGGTGGAACTGCCCGCCCAGGCCAGGGAAGACCTTCGGTCGGGGCGACCGGCCTTTCTGGCGTGGCGTGGCCAGACGGTTCGCCTCGTCAGCCTGCCCGCCATCGCCAGGTCGGAGGGACTCGCAGACCCGCAGCTGGCGGTTCTTGTCCAGGCGCCCGGCGGCACGACGGCGCCCTTGGGCATCGCCATCCACAGCCTGACGGACTGGCTGCCCGCCCACAGCGCGCGGCGCAGCGGCATGCGCATGGGCGCCATGGGCGAGTTCGGGCTGATCAATGCCAAAGGCGCGGTGGACCACGCCAACCTGGTGGTGGTCGACCTCGCCCAGATGGCGTACCTGCTGGGCTGAGCCCAGCGACCTGACCCCCACCCCTATCGCCGCACGATTTACCCCCAGGATTCACCATGACCCCCGCACCCGTACCCGCCGACGAGGCCGACCGACTGAATGCCCTGCGCGACCTGTTGCTGCTGGACACCCCGCCCGAAGAGCGCTACGACCGCCTCGCCCGATTTGTGGCCGAGCAACTGAACGTGCCGATTGCCCTGCTGACGCTGGTGGATGGGCAGCGCCAGTGGTTCAAGTCGCGTGTGGGCCTGGAGGCAACAGAAACCCCCCGTGACATCTCCTTTTGCGGGCACGCGATCATGAAGAATGATCTGTTTGTCGTCGAGGACGTCAGCAGCGACCCCCGCTTTGCCGACAACCCCCTGGTGACGGGTGAGCCCCACATCCGGTTTTATGCCGGTGCCCCGCTCAGTGCCCCCAGCGGGCACCACATTGGCACGCTTTGCGTGATCGACACCGTGCCGCGCACCTTGGGGCCGGTGGAGCTGTCCATTCTGGATGCACTGCGCCGCTTGGCAAACGAGACCCTGGCCGGAAAAGAGGGCGACGAATGACCGCGCTGTTGCCCCGGATCTTGCTGGTTGAGCCGCAGTTTGTGTTGCGGCGCACCATCGTCATAGTCGCCCGTGATCTTGGCATGGTGGATTTTCATGAGGCCAGCAGCGTGGGCCGCGCCCGCACGCTGCTGGCAGCGCAGACCTATGACGGCCTGGTGCTGGATCTTCACGAGGAGCAGCAGGCCCTGGAACTGCTCGGCGAGCTGCGGCTGGGCCGGTTCGCCACGGCGCGGGATGCCAGGGTTGTCGTGCTGGCGGCCGATGCGAAGCCCGACGCCGCCACGCGCGTGCAGGCCCTGGGGGCTACCTGCGTGCTCAACAAACCGGTGCGCATCAGCGATTTGCTCAACATGCTCGTGGCTGCACAGGCTTGTTGAACAGGGCTGGGGCGCGCTGCATCGCCGGTTGCGCAAGCATCCAGGGGCCGCCGGGGCGCCGTTGCTGCCCGCGGCCCCGCCTGGGTGCTGCGCCGCAGGGGGCATGTGTGCATGAAATGCTATTATTTAAATAGCTATTAGCGCTTTATCCATAAGGGTTAGAGGCGTATTTGGCATTAAGTCGATCACAGATTGGTTGCGCCGATCACTTCGGGCATGTCGGTCAGGCCCTGCAGCACTTTTTCGATGCCGTCCTGCCGCAGGGTGAGCATGCCGGCCGCCAGTGCCGAGTGCCGGATGTCCGAGGCGGGGGCTCTGCGGCGGATGTGCTGGCGGATGGAATCGTCGCTGATCATCAGCTCATGGATGCCCAGCCGTCCGCGGTAACCGTGGTTCTCGCACTCCTTGCAACCTACCGCGCGCCACAGCTGCATGGCACCCGTGGCGTCGCCATGCTGTTTGCGCCAGCGTGCCACCTGCGCCGAGCGCGCCTCGGGCGTATTGCTGGTGCCGCTGGCAAGGTATTGCGAGGCCAGATCGTTCAGGGCTTCCTCGTCGGCCAACCGGGGCTCGCGGCAGGCGGTGCACAGGCGCCGCACCAGGCGCTGGGCAAGAATGGCCAGCAGCGAGTCCGAGAAGTTGAACGGGTCCAGCCCGATTTCGAGCAGCCGCGCAATGCTCTCGGGCGCCGAATTGGTGTGCAGTGTGGACAGCACCAGGTGCCCCGTGAGCGAGGCCTCGATGGCGATGCGCGCGGGTTTCCTCGTCGCGCATTTCGCCAATCATGATGACGTCGGGGTCGGCCCGCAAAAAGGTGCGCATGGCGGCGGCAAAGGTCCAGCCGATGCGGGCGTTCACCTGCACCTGGCGCAGCCCGCTCTGGGTGATTTCGATCGGGTCTTCGGCTGTCCAGATCTTGCGGCCAGCGGTGTTGATGTCGCGGATGACCGAGTGCAGCGAAGTCGTCTTGCCGCACCCCGTGGGGCCGACCACCAGCACCAGGCCGTAGCTCTTTTTCATCACACCGCGTATGGCCACCAGGTTGGCCGGACTCAGGCCAATGGCTTCCAGTGGCAAGGGCTTGGCGCCAGCCAGCAGGCGCAGCACCACGTCTTCAAGACCGCGCGAGGTGGGCACGGTGACCACACGCAGCTCGACGGGCGGGCCGCCAAAGCGCGAGAAGTCGATCTTCCCGTCCTGCGGCTTGCGGTGCTCCGAGATGTCCATGCTGGCCATGATCTTGATGCGGGCCACCATGGCGAACCGAAAGCGCGCTGGCAGCTCGAGGTAGGGCGTCAGTTCTCCGTCGATGCGCAGGCGCACGCGCACGTTCTGCGGGGCGGGCTCGGTTTCGATGTGGATGTCGGAAGCGCGGTGGTTGATGGCCTCGTCAATCACCGAGTTGATCAGGCGCACCAGGGTGTTGTCTGACTCGCTGATGACGTCGGTCTGCTCGGATTCGCTGTCGGGGGCCGTCGTGGTGAGGTTGACGGCGAGCTCTTGCGACGTGGCCCGCGAGGTGGGCACGGAGGGCCGGTGCGCACCTGCGCCCGGTGGCGTGCTCGCCGGGGTTTGCAGATGCACGCTGTAGGCCTTGGAGATGGCCGGCATCAGGGTGCCGGGCGCGGCCTGCAGCGGAATCAGGCGCCGCTGGGTCAGAAAGCGCAGTTCGTCGAGCAGCACGCGGTCGTACGGGTCCGCCATCAGAAGTACCAGCGCGTCTTCGCGGGCCAGCAACGGCAGCACGGATTCGCGCTCGGCCACCGCACGCGGTACCAGCGCCAGCGAGACGGCATCGGGCGTCAGGTGACCGGGGTTCACCATGTATTCGCCCAGCCAGCTGCCGATGACGTGCTTGATCTGCTCTTGCGTCACGTCGCCCTGTTCCACCAGGATCTGGCCGATCTGGCGTCGGATGCCTCTTTCCTGATCGCTTCTCTGTGCCTGCAGACTACTGATCAGCGCGCTTTCGCTGATGATGCCGGCGTGCAGAAGGGCCTCCCCCAGGTGGCGGGCTTTCCCCACCACCGGGTGGGGGGTGGTGACCAGTTTCCAGAGGGCGTCGGTATCCTGGGGGGTGAAGCACTGGGGCGGTGTCGGTTCGTCCGTTTCTGGCATGGGGCGATCTGCGTGGAAGGGCGGCGAAGGCAGCAAGCGCCGCGGTCAGAGCGTGAAGTCGTAATCCACGGTGATGGGTGCGTGGTCCGAAAACTTCTCGTCCTTGTAAATATGCTCGGTGCGCGCCAGGGCCGCGAGCGCGGGGGTGGCCAGGTGGTAGTCCAGGCGCCATCCTACGTTGTTGGCATAGGCCTGGCCGCGGTTGCTCCACCAGGTGTAGGCGGTGTCGGTGGCCGTCGGTTGTAACTGACGGTAAACGTCTACCAGCCCGCCATCGGGGTCAGTTGTGTGCAACAACTTTGTCATCCAGGCGCGTTCCTCGGGCAGGAAACCGCTGTTTTTCTGGTTGCTGCGCCAGTTCTTCAGGTCGATCTGCTGGTGCGCGATGTTGATGTCGCCGCACAGGATGAACTCCCGTGCACCCTTGGTAGCCATGAGGTGCGGGTGGAAGGTGTCAAGGAAGCGGAACTTGGCCTGCTGACGCTCTTCGCCCGACGAGCCGCTCGGGAAGTAGGCGCTGATGATGGACAGCTTGCGCGCGGGTGTGTCAAAGCGCAGTTCGATGGTGCGGCCCTCGGCATCGAACTCGGGCGAGCCGTAGCCAGTGATGATGTCGCTGGGTTCATGGCGCGTGTAGATGCCGACACCCGAATATCCTTTTTTCTGGGCGAAGTGGAAATGTCCCTGCATTCCGGCAAGCTGCTCGAAACGCGTGGCGACATCGGCTGCCTGGGCCTTCACTTCCTGCACGCAAATACAATCCGGCCGCGTGGCTTCGATCCAGCGTTCAACGCCCTTGGTGGTGGCCGATCGGATGCCGTTGAGATTGAGGCTGGTTAACTTGAACAAGGAATTCCCATGGTGAATGTTGGCGCGCACACCCCTGAGCAGGGCCGTCTGGCGCAGGATTTTGTACGTTTTGCTGTCGAGGCGGGCGTGCTGCGGTTTGGGGAGTTCAAGACCAAGGCGGGGCGTCTGAGTCCCTACTTCTTCAACGCGGGCCTCTTCGACGATGGGGACAAGCTGGGCCGTCTTGCAGAATTTTATGCAAAAGCGCTGCTGGCCAGTGGTATCGAGTTCGACATGGTGTTTGGCCCGGCCTACAAGGGCATTCCCCTGGCTGCCACGGTGGCCGTGGAACTGGCGCGGCAGGGGCGCAATGTGCCTTTTGCCTACAACCGCAAAGAGGCCAAGGACCATGGCGAAGGCGGCACGCTGGTGGGGGCGCCGCTCAAGGGCCGGGTGTTGATCATTGACGACGTGATGTCGGCCGGCACTGCTGCACGCGAGTCGATTGCCATCATCCGCGCGGCCGGCGCCGTGCCACATGCCGTCGCTATAGCGCTGGACCGTCAGGAAAAAGCCACCGAGAATGGCCAGGACGTCGAGCACAGTGCCGTGCAGTATGTGCGCCAGCAACTGGGCATGCAGGTGTGTGCCATTGCAACGCTGGCAGACTTATTGCTGTATCTCTCCCAAAAGGGCGGGGTGGAGATGAGCGCACACCACGAACGGGTCCTGGCCTATCGCCAGCGGTATGGAGTCAACGAAGGGTCATCCAGTTGAGCAAATGGGCGTGGATCATGGGAGTGGGGGCAATTGCCAGCCTGGTGGGGCCTTGCGCGTGGGCGCAGCAGTCCAACACTGGCAGCATCTACACCTGTGTCGATCGCCAGGGGCGGCGCCTGACGGCCGACCGTCCCATTGCTGAATGCCTGGACCGCGAACAGCGGGAACTGGGCCCCACGGGCACCGTGCGCCGCCAGATTGGCCCCTCGCTCACCGAACAGGAGCGCGCGGCGCTGGAAGTGCAGCGCCGCAAGGAGGCCGAAGAGCGTACGCGCCAGCAAGAAGAGCGCCGCCGTGAGCGGGTGCTTACGGCACGCTATCCAGACAAGGCGGCCCACGATGTAGAGCGCGCCGCCGCCATCCAGCTGCTGGACGACGTCACCGCCATTGCCGAAAAGCGCATGGCAGAACTGCAGCAGCAGCGCAAGGCGCTGGATACGGAGATGGAGTTCTACCAGCGCGATCCCGCCAAGGCCCCCATGGTACTGCGACGCAAGATCGCCGAAAACGAGGACGGCATGGCTGAGCAACAGCGCTTCGTGGCCAATCAGGATCTGGAAAAGCGCCGCATCCACCAGCGGTTTGACGCCGAGCTGGCGCAACTGCGCAGGCTGTGGGCGACGCAGATGGCGCCCGCCGCACCCGCCTCCGAGGTATTGCTGCCAGCCGCAGCGCGCTGAAAGGCGGCACCCGCAGGCTTGTGTACCCCCTGCTTTGCCTGCCCTATTGATCTGGCCCGATATCGATTGAACAGCTCGCCCTGGGCTCGTCGAAGGGTTTCGACGAGCCTGGCCTGAACGGCACCGGGGCTCTCAAAAAGCCGTATCCAACGTGGAAACTAAGCGGCAAGCCGTGCCCGCAGCAAATCGTTGACCTGCTGCGGATTGGCTTTGCCCTTGCTGGCCTTCATGATCTGGCCCACCAGCGCATTGAACGCCTTGTCCTTGCCCGCACGGAACTGCGCCACGTTGTCTGCGTTGGCGGCAATCACCTCGTCGACAATTTTCTCCAGCGCGCCGGTGTCGTTCATCTGCTTGAGGCCCTTGGACTCGATGATGGCGTCCACATCGGCTGATTCGCCGGCCCACAGCACGTCAAACACCTGCCTGGCGGCGTTATTGGAAATCGTGCCATCGGCGATCCGGCCGATCAGCGCGGCCAGTTGTGCTGCCGTGACGGGGGCTTTTTCGATGCCGATTTCGCCCGTGTTCAGGCGCCGTGACACCTCGCCCATGATCCAGTTGCTGGCCAGCTTCGCCTGCCCGCAGGCCTTGGCCACCGCCTCAAAATAGCCCGCCATGGCCTTGCTTTGTGTGAGCGTGGTGGCGTCGTATTCAGGCAGGCCATAGTCCGCGACAAAACGCGCGGCCATGGTGCGGGGCAATTCGGCCATCAACTCCCTTTGTTCCTGCACCCACTGCTCTGAAATGTGCAGCGGTGGCAGATCGGGGTCGGGGAAGTAGCGGTAATCCGCCGCATCTTCCTTGGTGCGCATGGCGCGTGTTTCGCCCGTGTCGGGGTCGAACAACACGGTGGCCTGCTGGATCGCGTGGCCGTCCTCGATTTGCTCGATTTGCCAGCGGATCTCGTAGTCGATGGCCTGCTGCATGAACTTGAACGAGTTCAGGTTCTTGATCTCGCGGCGCGTGCCTAAAGCGGCACCGGGCTTGCGCACCGACACGTTGGCGTCGCAGCGGAAGCTGCCTTCCTGCATGTTGCCGTCGCAGATGCCGATCCAGGTGACGATCTTGTGCAGCTCCTTGGCGTAGGCCACGGCTTCGTCGGACGAGCGCATGTCGGGCTCCGTCACGATTTCCAGCAGCGGCGTGCCTGCGCGGTTCAGGTCGATGCCGCTTTGGCCCCCACCTCCGAGTGCTGAGTCTTCATGCAGCGATTTGCCCGCATCTTCTTCGAGGTGGGCGCGCACCAGGCGCACGGTTTTCTTCTCGCCGCCCAAGAAGAACTCGACCTCGCCGCCTTGCACCACCGGAATTTCAAACTGGCTGATCTGGTAGCCCTTGGGAAGGTCGGGGTAGAAATAGTTTTTGCGGGCAAAAATGCTCACGGGCGCAATGTGGGAGCCGAGGGCCAGTCCCAATTTGATAGCGCAAGCAACAGCCTCTCGGTTCATCACGGGCAGCGTGCCGGGCAACGCCAGGTCTACGGCGCAGGCCTGCGTGTTGGGTTCGGCGCCGAAGGCCGTGGGGGCGCGGCTGAAGATCTTGCTTTGCGTGGCAAGCTGGGTGTGGGTTTCGAAGCCGATGACAACTTCGTAGCCGTGGATCAATTTGCTGGTCATGTCACAGTCCCCCGGGTTGGCGGAGGTGGAAATCGGTGGCCTGTTGCAGGCGGTGGGCTGCGTTCAGCAGGCGGGCTTCTGCAAAGTAGTTGCCGATGAGCTGCAGGCCAACGGGCATGCCACCCTCGCCAAAACCGGCTGGCACGCTCATGCCGGGCAGTCCAGCCAGCGATGCGGGCAGGGTGAAGATGTCGGCCAGGTAGTCGGCCAGCGGGTCGCTGCCGTGCTCACCCAGCTTCCAAGCCACGGTGGGGGCCACGGGGCCGGCGATCACGTCGCAATCCTTGAATGCGTTCTGGAAGTCGTCGGCAATCATGCGGCGGATCTTCTGCGCCTGCAGGTAGTAAGCGTCGTAGTAGCCGTGGCTCAGCACGTAGGTGCCGATCATGATGCGGCGCTTGACCTCGTCGCCAAAGCCTTCGGCGCGGGTCTTCTTGTACATGTCCACCAGGTCGGTGTAGTCCTTGGCCCGGTGGCCGAACTTCACGCCGTCAAAGCGCGAGAGGTTGGACGAGGCCTCGGCCGGGGCAATGATGTAGTACACCGGGATGGATAGCTCGGTGCGGGGCAGGCTGATGGGTACCAGCGTGGCGCCGAGTTTTTTGTATTCCTTCAGGGCTGCATCCACGGCGGCGCGCACATCGGGCGCCAGGCCTTCGCCAAAAAACTCGGCGGGTATGCCGATGCGCAGACCTTCAAGAGAGTCGTTCAGCGAACGGCTGTAGTCTTCGGCGGGCACATCGAGCGACGTGGAATCGCGGTCCAGGTCGGGGCCACACATCGCGGACAGTAGCAGGGCGCAGTCTTCGGCGCTGCGGGCCATGGGGCCGGCCTGGTCGAGGCTGGAGGCGAAGGCGATCATGCCGTAGCGGCTGGCGCGGCCGTAGGTGGGCTTGATGCCGGTGATGCCGCAAAACGATGCGGGCTGGCGGATCGAGCCGCCGGTGTCGGTGCCCGTCACCGCCGGGGCCAGGCGCGCAGCCACGGCGACGGCGCTGCCGCCCGACGAGCCGCCGGGGATGCGGCTGGTGTCCCAGGGATTGCGGACCGGCGCGGGGGCCTCGAAGCCCACCGGGGCAACGGCCGAATTTTCGTTGGCCGAGCCCATCGCGAACTCGTCGCAGTTGAGCTTGCCCAGCGTGAGGGCGCCGGCTTTGGCCAGCCGGGTGACCACGGTGGCGTCAAACGGTGACTGGTAACCCGCCAACATTCTGGAGCCAGCGGTGCTGGGGAAGTCGCGCGTGACGAAGATGTCCTTGTGCGCAATCGGCACGCCTTCCAGCGCGCCCGCCGTGCCAGCGGCAATGCGGGCATCAGCGGCTTGCGCTTGCGCCAGTGTGGCGTCTTCGTTCATGGCCACAAATGCGCCCAGGTGCTGGTGCACCTTGGCGCGGGCCAGGAAATGCTGGGCGGCTTCGGCGGCAGAGAATTGCTTGGCACGCAGGCCTGCGGCCAGTTCGGAAACGCCCAGGTCGTGCAGGGCTTTGGTGGGGGAAGTGGTCATTCAGGTCTCACTCGATCACTTTGGGAACGAGGAACAGGCCGCGTTCGACCGCGGGTGCACTCTTTTGGTTGGCTTCGCGCTGGTTGGGCTCGCTGGCCACGTCCTCGCGCAGCCGCAGCGCCACGTCCTGGATGGTGGCGACAGGGTGCGCCAGGGGCGTGAGCCCCGATGTGTCCACAGCCCGCATCTTTTCCACGATGTCAAAGAAGCCGTTCAGCTGAGTCAGCATGCGCTCACTTTCGGAGGGGTTCAGTTCCAGCCGTGCCAGATTGGCGATGCGACCGATGTCCTGGGGTGTCAGTGCCATAAAGGAAAACTCGTGGGAAACCAGATGTAAACCTGTGATCCGGGTCAAACCGAAGAGAGTTATTCACAGGGGATGGGGTATTATCCCGGCTTTGCCGCAATACCCTCTTGACTGCCGGTCATTGTGCGAAAAAAGCGATATCTGACCCCCACCCACTCCCTGACACACCCGGCGACGGCAGGCCGAAGTGCATGCCGTGCCTGAGAGGATTTTTGAATGTTCGGAGCTTTCCGCCGGTATTTCTCCACCGACCTCGCCATTGACCTTGGCACAGCCAATACGCTTATTTTCGCCCGCGACAAAGGCATTGTGCTTGATGAGCCCTCCGTTGTTGCCATTCGCCACGAGGGTGGTCCCCATGGCAAGAAAGTGATTCAGGCCGTCGGTCGTGAGGCCAAGGCCATGCTGGGCAAGGTGCCGGGCAATATCGAAGCCATCCGGCCCATGAAAGACGGCGTGATTGCCGATTTCGTGATCACCGAGCAGATGATCAAGCAGTTCATCAAGATGGTGCACCCGCGCACGCTGTTCACCCCCAGCCCGCGCATCATCATCTGCGTGCCCTGCGGCTCCACCCAGGTCGAGCGCCGTGCCATCAAGGACGCGGCCGAGGCTGCAGGCGCCACGGCGGTTTACCTGATTGAAGAACCCATGGCCGCCGGCATCGGCGCAGGTTTGCCCGTGTCCGAAGCCAGCGGTTCCATGGTGGTGGACATCGGTGGCGGCACCACTGAAGTGGGCGTGATCTCGCTGGGCGGCATGGTCTACAAAGGCAGTGTGCGTGTGGGCGGCGACAAGTTCGACGAAGCCATCATCAGCTACATCCGCCGCAACTACGGCATGCTGATCGGCGAGCCCACCGCCGAAGCCATCAAGAAGAACATTGGTTCGGCCTTTCCTGGCTCCGAAGTGCGTGAAATGGAAGTGCGTGGCCGCAACCTCAGCGAAGGCGTACCCCGCAGTTTCACCATTTCCAGCAACGAAGTGCTTGAGGCACTGACCGAGCCGCTCAACCAGATTGTTTCTGCCGTCAAGAACGCGCTGGAGCAGACCCCGCCCGAGCTGGGCGCCGACATCGCCGAGCGCGGCATGATGCTCACCGGCGGCGGCGCACTGCTGCGCGACCTGGATCGCCTGCTGGCCGAGGAAACCGGCCTGCCCGTGCTGGTAGCCGAAGACCCCCTGACCTGCGTGGTGCGAGGCTGCGGCATTGCGCTGGAGCGCATGGATCGCCTGGGCAGCATTTTTACCAGCGAGTAAGACGGAACACCTGTGTCTGCACAGGTCGCACACTGTTCTCCATTGCATGACTGACTGCGCTCGCACCCATGCCATATCGGCACGCATCCGCGGGTCGGCGGTCGTGCGGCCCCGCCTGACAACCACCATGTGCCATGCCGCTCGGAACACTTGAGCGCAGCGCGCCGCCAATGTTCAAACAAGGGCCATCCGCCCTTTCACGGCTGCTTCTCTACAGCGCGTTGGCGCTGTTTTTGATGGTGGCGGACGCGCGTTTTCAGATCACGGGCGCGCTGCGCCAAGTGTTGGCCGCTGTGCTTTACCCGGTGCAATGGGTGATGCTGCAGCCGGTCCAGTTCATTGCCCAGGGCAGCGGTTACTTTCAGTCCCTGCAGACGGCCCAGGATGACGCCGATGCGGCCCGCAAGCAGATGGCGTTGATGTCGCAGCGCTCCATGCAGACCGAGCAGTTGATGCAGGAAAATGCGCGCTTGCGTCAGCTGCTCGACCTGCGGGCCAGGCTGGAAACACCCGCCCAGGCAGCGCAGGTGCTGTATGACACCGCCGATCCCTATACGCGTCGTGTGGTGGTGGACCAGGGCCAGGTGGCAGGGGTCGAACTGGGCTCGCCAGTGCTCGACGAAAAGGGTGTGCTGGGCCAGGTCACACGCGTGCACCCGTTCGTGAGTGAGGTCACCTTGCTGATTGACCGCGATCAGGCCATCCCGGTGCTGAACCTTCGCACCGGTGTCCGCGGTGTCGCGTATGGCGATCCGGTGGCGGGCCATGGCGGCGGTATGGAACTGCGTTTCATGCCGTCGAGCGCCGACATTCAAGAGGGTGATCTGCTCACCACGAGCGGAGTGGACGGGTTATACCCCCCGGGTCTGCCCGTCGCCAAGGTGGTGCGTGTCGAGCGAAGGGCCGACTCGGCATTCGCCCGAATCTATTGCGTGCCCATTGCCGAGGTGCAGGGGGCTCGCCATGTGATGCTGCTCAAACCAATGGCAGAGCCTTTGTCGAAGCTGCCCGAACCCGTTTCGCTGCCCCCTGGCAAGAAGGTAAATTCCAAGTGATGAATTGCAGGCCCGGCAGGTCCAAGGAACTCGCGCCATGATCATGCCGCGCGGGCAGCCTTTGCTGTTGCCAGTCAATCCCGTTTTTATTGTCGTCAGCCTGCTGGTGGGTTTGGCGATCAATTTTTTGCCGCTTGGGCGTGTGGTCTGGACACCCGACATCCTGATGCTGCTGCTGGCTTTCTGGGTCGTGCACCAGCCCCAGCGCATCGGCATGGGCATTGCATTCGTGCTGGGTCTTTGCATGGATGTGCACCAGTCGTCCTGGCTGGGCCAGCATGCCCTGGCCTACACGGTGCTGTCGTTTGGCGCGATGGCCATGCACCGCCGTCTGCTGTGGTTCAGCGTTCCGTCCCAGGCATTGCAGGTGTTTCCCCTGTTTTTGATGGCCCACGTAGTGGAGCTTTTGCTGCGTATGGTCGGTGGCGGGGTTTTCCCGGGATTCTGGGGGCTGCTCGCGCCCGTGCTGGAGGCCTTGCTCTGGCCTCTGGCCAGCTGGGTGCTGTTGGCGCCGCAGCGCCGCCCGCCGGATCGTGACCAGAATCGACCCCTGTGAGGCCCTCCTTGAGCAAGACGACCTGCGTCCTGTCAAACGGTGAAGCATTGCGTGCCGCGGGGTGCGCGTTCGGTTCGTCGGCACGCAATGGGCGGATGGCATGACGGAATTGCGCAACGTCGATGCGGATGCCGCGCGGTTTCGTACGCGGGTGCTGGTGATTGGCGCAGTGGTTTTTCTGGCGTTCTGCCTGATCGTGGCACGTCTGCTTTTCTTGCAGGTGGTGAGGCACGAAGACCTTGCCGCGCAGGCCGAGAGCAACCGCACCGCGATCGTTCCCATCGTTCCCAACCGGGGCCTGATTCTGGACCGCAATGGTGTGGTGCTGGCCACCAACTATTCGGCGTACACCCTCGAAATCACACCTGCGCGGGCGGGTGTGCTGGACGACACCATCAATGCGCTGTCGAAGGTCGTGGAGATCCAGACCCGGGATCGCAGACGCTTCAAGCGATTGATGGAGGAGTCGCGCAATTTCGAGTCGCTGCCCATTCGCACCCGACTGACGGACGAAGAGGTGGCCCGCTTCGCGGCGCAGCGCTACCGGTTTCCTGGGGTGGACATCAAGGCGCGGCTCTTTCGCAACTATCCGCTGGGCGACGTGGCAAGCCATGCGATTGGCTACATCGGTCGCATCAACCAGGCGGAGAAAAGCCGGATACAGGACTCAGAAGACGAGGCCAACTACCGTGGTACCGAGCACATCGGCAAGCTGGGCATTGAGCAAAGCTACGAAGCGGCATTGCATGGCACTACGGGCGTGGAGCAGATGGAGACGTCGGCGGGAGGCCGGGCCGTGCGCAAGCTGTCGAGCCGTGCGGCCACGCCGGGCGACAGCGTGATGCTGTCGATTGACATCAAGCTGCAGAAACTTGTCGAGGATCTGTATGGCACCCGCCGTGGCGCGCTGGTCGCCATCGACCCCCGCAACGGCGAGATCCTGGCACTGGTGAGCATGCCCAAGTTCGATCCCAACCTGTTTGTCGAGGGCATCGACGTAGAAAACTGGGCTGCGCTCAATGAATCCATCGACAAGCCCCTGCTGAACCGCGCCTTGCGGGGCACCTATCCTCCAGGGTCGACCTACAAACCCTTCATGGCGTTGGCCGCTTTGCAGCTGGGAAAGCGTTCGGCCAGTCTGGTGGTGAACGATCCGGGCTCCTACACTTTTGGCGGCCACACCTTTCGCAGCCATGAGGGGGGGCTGGGCGGCGTGGACATGCACCGGGCCATCCAGTTTTCGAGCAATACCTATTTCTACTCGCTGGCAGTAGAGATGGGCGTCGATACCATTCACGATTTCATGAAGCCGCTGAGCTTTGGCCAGGCGACCGGTGTGGACCTCAATGGCGAGGTGCGCGGTACGCTGCCCAGCACCGAATGGAAGCGCAATGCCTACAAGCGCGCCGATATGAAGCGCTGGTTCCCGGGCGAGACCGTGTCGCTGGGCATCGGGCAGGGCTACAACAACTTCACCATGCTGCAGCTGGCTTCGGCGCAGGCCACCATGGTCAACGGTGGAACCCGCTATCGCCCGCACATGGCCAAGGCCGTGAAGAATTCGGTCACCGGGGCGATCACCGAGATACCCCAGCCACCGGGCGAAAACCTGGGCTATCTACCAAGAAACGTGGAAATCGTGCGCAATGCGATGGTGGCAGTGAACAAGGGGGGTACGGGCACCCGCGTGTTTGCCGGGGCGCCCTACACATCGGGGGGCAAGACCGGTACGGCACAGGCGGTGAGCCTGGGGCAAAACGTGCGCTACAACGCCAAGGCGCTGGAGGAGCACCAGCGCGACCATTCGCTCTTTACGGCGTTCGCTCCTGCCGAAGCCCCGACGATTGCGCTGGCACTGATCGTCGAGAACGCCGGCTTTGGCGCCGCGCACGCAGCGCCCATCGCGCGCAGGGTGTTTGACTACTGGTTGATGGGGGAGTATCCCAGCGAGGCCGACATTGCTGCCGTGCAGAAGGGGCAGGCTTCCGCCCCTATCGGCAAGCCGCGTGCTGCCGCTGATGTTCCGCTGTTGGTACCATAGAGTTGTCAATAATGATAGCTGGTTGCGCTTATTGCATAAGCGTTATAGCCGGATTTTGCTCAATATTCTGTTGCCGCGCGTGCTTGACTAGGCCGGGGTCACCGTGGTCTGCGCAGGCGGCCGGAGCTGGCTGAAAACCAGAGCCGCCACAATCATGGCCGCACCACTCAGTCCAGACCATCCCAGGCTTTCGCCCAGCAGCACCCAGGCGGTCAGGGCGGCGAAAACCGGTTCCAGCCCGAACACGATGGCACTGCGCATGGCATCCACGCGCTGCTGGCCCCAGGCCTGCAACGTCACTACCACCACGCTGGCCACAAAGCCCAGGTACACCAGTGCCAGCCAGCTTGGCGTCTGCAGGCTACCCAGTGTTTGCACCCAGTTCATGCTGCCGTCGCGCGCCAGCAGCAGCACAGAGGCGGCCACGCACATCACGGTTGCCTGAGCCGCTGCCATGCGGGTGGCGCGCAGGGGGTGTGCGGATGTGCGGCGTGAGCATTCTTCCAGTACCAGGATATAGATGGCATAGAACACCGTGCTGGCCAGCGTGAGCGAATCGCCCAGATTCCAGGGATCGTTCTCGTGGAACATCAAGGCCATGCCTGCGAACGCCATGGCGCAGGCCGCCCAAAGGCGCCAGCCATATCGGCGCCCGAGGACTGCCATGGCGATCAACGGCACCACGAGCACATTGAGCCCGGTGACAAACGCGTTGCGGTTGCTGCTGGTGCGCGCAAGGCCTTCAATCTGGAGCCAGAACGCCACAAACAGCAGCAGCCCCAGTGCGCAACCCCACAGGCGTTCCTTGGGCCGCATGCCCACCCACAGCGGGGCCAGCACCAGAAGTGCCAGGGCAAAGCGCAGCCAGATGATCTGCAGGGCATCGAGGTGCGCCGACAGCAACTTCATGGCAGGGAAGGTGGTTCCCCACACTGCGGTGACGACCAACAGGGCCCAAAGGCCAAAACGTTCAGAACGCATAAAAAATGGAATGGTGCCCGGCACGCGCACCGGTGAGTGTCCTGGGTTGGAAGTTCGTTGAAGAAGCAAAGATGTCGAAATCGTCGTCAGGCAAGGTGCAAACCGCAGCGATACCCGCAGCTACCGCGAGGATGTGCAACGCAGCATGGCGACGATTCCCGGCATCTTTATGAAGCGAACGTTCAATTCGGGACACCAGGCCAATGCGCTGAGGATCCAGGAGCGGCAAAGAAACGAGGCCCGCGCGGCGGGGCGTTTTGCGGGCAGTTCTGGCTGGGCGTGGGAGGCTCAAGCACCCATCCGGCCAATGAAGGCGCGGATACGGTCATTGCCCGGGTTGTTGAAGAACTCCGCGGGGGGCGCGTCGTGGGCAATGCGGCCCTTGTCGAAAAACAGCACCCGGTCTGCCACCTCGCGCGCAAAACCCATCTCATGGGTCACCACGATCATGGTCATGCCGCCACGCGCCAACTCGCGCATCACATCCAGCACCTCCTGCACCATCTCGGGGTCCAGGGCCGAGGTGGGCTCATCAAACAGCATCACCTTGGGCGCCATGGCCAGGGCGCGGGCAATGGCCACGCGCTGCTGCTGCCCACCGGACAGTTGCCAAGGGTACTTGTGTGCATGGTCCTGCATGCCAACACGGCGCAGCAGCGTCATTGCCTGCTCGTTGGCCTGGGCTCTCGAGAGATGGCGCAGGCGCCTTGGGGCCAGCGCCACATTGTCGAGTGCGCTCATGTGGCCAAACAGGTTGAACTGCTGGAACACCATGCCCACTTCGCAGCGCTGCTGCTGCAGGGTGCGGGGATCGTCCGTGACGGGCACGCCACCGATGCGGATGGTGCCGCTGTCATGCGGTTCCAGCCGGTTGATGGCACGCAGCAGGGTGCTTTTGCCCGAGCCAGATGCACCAATGATGACCGTGACCTCACCGGTGTTGAAATGCGTGGACACCTCTTTGAGCACCTGGTTCGTGCCAAAAGTCTTGCAGACATTCTCTGCCACGATGTACGGCGTCGTGGCGGTCATTGGATGCGTCCTTCCACATCAAACCGGTGTTCGATGGCATTGGATAGCTGGGTCACCAGCGTGGTCAGCAGCAGGTAAGTCAGGGCTACCGTGGTCAAGGTGGCAATGGGTTGAAACGTTGCCGACTGGATGCGGTTGCCCACATTGGTGAGTTCCACCACGCCAATGGCATAGGCCAGTGAAGAATCCTTGAGCAGCGCCACGAAATTGCTGACCAGGGGCGGCAGCGATATCTTGAAAGCCTGCGGGAACACCACATCGAAAAACACATGGCCCCGGCCAAGGCCCAGCGCACGCGCGGCTTCGGTCTGGCCCCGGGGCACCGCCAGCAGGCCCGCGCGGATAGCCTCGGCGTTGTAGGCGCCCACGTTCAGGCCCAGCGCCACCACGGCGGCGGCAAAGTCAGGCAGATTCAGGCCCGGCACCAGCACCGGAAGCGCGAAGTAGACAAACAGGATCTGGACCAGCAGCGGTGTTCCGCGGATCGCCCAGATATAAAAACCCGACAGCCAGCGCAAGCCGATCCAGCGGGCGGTGCGCGCCAGCGCCGCAGCGGTGCCCAGGATCAGGCCCACCGCGCCGCTGATCAGCGTGAGCCACAGCGTGGTGCGTGCGCCATCGGAAAACGCCTGTGCGTTGGAGCCAATGGGTTCGGGGAACAGGGAGAGTATCTGGCCGAGAAGGGCCAGCATGACCACCATGAGGACCAGAGCCGCAACCAGCGTAGCGTTGCTGCGCTGCTGGCGGCTCCAGTGGCGCGGCCAAAGGGCAATGAGCATGGATCAGAGAGGGCCGGAGCCCCCGTTCTCAGTTACAGCGTACGTCTTCGTTGAAGTACTTCTTGGACACGGCGGCGTAGCTGCCATCGGCCATGGTTTCGGCCAGAGCCTCGTTCCATGCGTCTGCCAGGGCCTGGTTGCCCTTGGCGACTGCCGAGGCAATGCGCTCGATGAACACCATTTCACCCAGCTTGAGGCCGGCCGTGGGGTTCTTGGCCACCATTTCCTTGGCCACGAAACGGTCGGTCACCCAAGCGTCCACCCGGCGCGAGGTGAGCGCGCTGCGCGCGTCCACATCGGTGGGGAAATTCTTCATTTCCTTGATCGTTGTGACCTTTTGGACGTTTTCCAGATAGCTGGTGCCGGTCTGCACTGCAACGGTCTTGCCGGCCAGGTCCTTGGCACTGCGGATGGCAGGGTCCATGGCGATCACCATGCCGCCAGAGCAGTAGTGCGGAGCGGTGAACGTGACGGCCTTGGCGCGTTCTTCGGTCACGCCGTGCGATGCAATCACCAGATCCCAGCGGTCCTGCTTCAGGCCGGTCAGCAGAGCGTCAAAACCGATGGTTTTCCATTCAATTTTCAGGCCCATCTTTTTGGCGGCGAGTTCTGCCACTTCCACCTCGAAACCCGTCAGGGTGGTGCCCTTGAAGTAGTTGAAGGGCGCAAACTGTCCTTCGGTGGCCACAATGATCTTGCCACTCTTCTTGATGTCATCGAGGGAGCGGGCCTGTATGGAAAAAGCAGCACACAGGGCCAGGGTAGATGCGATGACCTTGAAGAATTTCATGGGGGAATCCTGTCGTGGGGTGGTGCAGATACAAAAAATCCGGCTTGCGGGTCACGCAACCGGAGCCAAGGAAATGATAGTACCCAAAGATGGTGGGCGTCACAAATCTGCCGCAATTATAAATGGCGCCTGGGCCGCGGGGCCTATGGCGGACAACCCTGACTCGCGGCTGCGCGGCAGAGTGTCGCATGACCTTTCGGCCGCCCGCGCGGCGGTTGCGGTGGGCGCCCTGTGGGGCTTTAGCGCAGGAAGGCGTCGTAGCCCGTCTTGAGAATCAAAGTACCCACGACCACGATGAAAATGCCGCGCACAAAGCCGGTGCCGTGTTTGAGCGCCATGTGCGTGCCCAGCAGGCTTCCCACGATGTTCGCCACCGCCAGCGTCACGGCGAAGTGCCACCACACATGGCCTTTGGCGGCAAAGAGCGCAATGGCCGCGATGTTGGTGGCGCAATTGAGCAGCTTGGCCGACGCTGATGCGTTGAGAAAGTCATAGCCCAGCAGGCGCACGAACAGAAAAACAAAGAAGCTGCCGGTACCGGGGCCGAAGAAACCGTCATAAAAACCGATGAGCGCACCGATCAGGCTGGCGATCAGCACCTCGGCCCGCCCCTCATGGCGGGGCTTGTGGTGTCGTCCCAACTCTTTTTTTGCGAGTGTGTAGACCAGCACGCCCAGCAAGACGAGTGGCAGCAGCTTGCGCAGAAAATCTGCCGACACCACCGTGACAGCCCACGCGCCGGCGAATGCGCCCATGAATCCGGCCGCTGCAGCAGGCAGCATGGCAGACCAGCGTATCTGCACACGCCGACCGTATTGCCAGGTGGCCATGGCCGTTCCCCATACCGCTGCGGCCTTGTTGGTGCCCAGCAGCGTGGCCGGTGGCGCGCCCGGAAAAGCCGCAAACAGCGCTGGAACCATAACCAGCCCCCCACCGCCCACGATCGCATCCACAAAACCTGCGAGCAGCGAGGCCAGGGTAATAAAAATCCATTCCATCCCAGGATTTTCGCACCGTGAGTGCTATCAATTTCGTGATTGCTTGCCCCGTGGTTCCGGTGCTGCGCACAGAAAATGGGCAAGAAAAAAGCGCTGGGATCGCCAGCGCTTATAAAAGGATGCACCTCGTTGGGTGCTTTAAATTTGGTTATTGGTAGAAAAGATGTCTCCTCGGGCCCCTCGCTTGGCACACCGGAGCGCGCTTTCGAGTGGGGCAACTGTAATGGTTGCACTCCGATGGTGCATTGGGAGTTTCCCGCACCCCTATGCAGCGGTTCAGACGCAGTTTTTGCCTTCAATCGAAGCCGCTGGCTGGCATGGCTCGTGCAATGCGTTGGAAACCATTGGCGAAAGGGGAGTCTTTATGCGGACATTCATGCAGCGGTTGATGGCGATGCTGTCGCTGAGTCTGGGGTTGTGCATCGGTGCAACGGCGCAAACCGGGCCACAGGCTGCCCAAGTGGTTGTGGCGGCGGCTGCGACTGCAACGCCCGCAACGCGCCCCGCGCTGGTCGACCACAGCGTCGTGAGTGCGGCACACACCGGCTGGATGATGACTTCCACCGCCTTGGTGCTGTTGATGACGCTTCCGGGAATCGCACTTTTCTATGCCGGCATGGTGCGCAGGAAGAACGTGCTGAACACCATGGCGAGCGTGGTGGCCGTTGCGGCACTGGTCAGCATGCTGTGGTTCGCGGCGGGGTATTCGCTGGCGTTCACGCCGGGCAGCGCATGGCTTGGCGGCGTGGACCGCATGGGATTCACCGGGCTCGATTTCCAGCTGGCAGCTGGCAAGCTCGCGGTGAGCCACGTGGCGCCCCATATCCCTGAGTCGGTGTACGCCATGTTCCAGCTCACGTTTGCCGTCATCACCGCGGCGTTGCTGGTGGGCGCGCTGGTTGAGCGCATGCGGTTCGCGGCCATGCTGATTTTCATTGGTCTGTGGAGCTTGCTGGTCTATGCCCCGGTGGCGCACTGGGTGTGGGAGCCAGGGGGTTGGCTGGCGCAGATGGGGACGCTGGATTTTGCCGGCGGTTCGGTGGTGCACGTGAACGCGGGCGTTGCCGGACTGGTGTGCGCATGGTTTCTCGGCCGCCGCACGGGCTATGGCCGAGAGCCTTTCGAGCCTTACAACCTAGGGCTCACCATGGCGGGCGCGGGCATGTTGTGGGTGGGCTGGTTTGGCTTCAACGCGGGCTCTGCCGTGGCGGCGGACGGGCGTGCCGGCTTGGCGATGGCCGTCACCCACCTGGCAGCGGCGGCGGGCGCGTTGTCGTGGATGCTGGGCGAATGGGTGGTGCGGGGGCGCCCATCCCTGCTGGGTCTTTGCTCGGGCCTGGTGGCGGGATTGGTGGCCATCACGCCCGCTGCAGGCTTTGTCACGCTGCGCTCTGCGGTGGTGATCGGCCTGGTCGCAGGCCTTGCGTGCTACTGGGGCGCAACCGGGCTCAAGCGCCTCCTCCGTGCCGATGATTCGCTGGATGTATTTGGTGTGCACGGAATTGGCGGCATCGTGGGCTCGTTACTGACGGGCGTGCTGGCCAGCGAAACCGTGGGGGGGCGTGCAAGCCAGCCTGTTCACCCAGGCCATTGGTGTAGGCGCGGTGATGGCCTACAGCCTGGTGGTGACGGCCGCGCTGCTGTGGGTCATCAACTTTGCGATGGGCCTGCGTGTGGATGCTCAGAGCGAGCAGACCGGGCTCGACATCGCCCAGCACCGCGAGCGCCTGGCGGGTTGAAGGGTTGTGCCATGTCTGAAGCCGACAAGCTTGCCATTGCTGCCCACCTGCATGTGCTGCTGCGCCGCAAGACGGGGCGCGTGACCTACACCGAGTGGATGGCGGTCAATGCCGCATATGCCCTGGAGATCGTGCGCTTTGCCCGCCAGCGTGCACAGGAAGACGGCGAGCCCGAATTGGCCGAGTGGGCTGCACGCCTGGACCACGCCATCCATGCCGCCCCACCCGGCGCGGAGCGCCGCCCGTTACTGGACGTGGCCACGCAGGCAGTGCGCCAGCGCATCGCGCCGTCGCCCGAGGTGCCGCGGTATGTGGGTGGTATTCGCTGAAGCTGTCCGAGTCTGCGGCCT
The DNA here is from genome assembly GCA_003268905.1 of Acidovorax defluvii. Taxonomy (GTDB): domain Bacteria; phylum Pseudomonadota; class Gammaproteobacteria; order Burkholderiales; family Burkholderiaceae_C; genus Acidovorax; species Acidovorax defluvii. Next base: position 11,457 of record QLTU01000007.1, on the reverse strand, counting down.
TTCTTCAGGGGGCGTCACTGCATGGGCGGTACGACCGGGCGGCTGTGTCAGTGCCCGGATGCCGCCTTGCGCGCCTCCAGGATCCATTCGGCGGCCTTTTCGGCCAGCATCAGCGTGGGCGAATTGGTGTTGCCGCTGGTGATGGTGGGCATGGCCCCGGCATCCACCACGCGCAGGCCGTCAATGCCGCGCACCCGCAACTGTGGGGTGAGCGCCGCCATCGGGTCGCCATCGCGCCCCATCTTGGTTGTGCCCACGGGGTGGAAGATGGTGGTGGCAATGTCGCCGGCCAGCCGGGCCAGGTCTTCATCGGTTTCATATTGCGTGCCGGGTTTCCATTCCTGGGGCTGGTACCGGCTCAGCGCCGATTGCGCAACGATGCGGCGCGTGACGCGCAGGCTATCGGCCGCCACCTTGCGATCCTCGGGGGTGCTGAGGTAGCGGGGGGCGATGGCGGGCGCGTCCTGAAAGCGGCCCGTCTTGATCTGCACGCTGCCCCGGCTGGTGGGGTTGAGGTTGCACACGCTGGCCGTGAAGGCCGGAAAGCTGTGCAGCGGCTCACCAAAGGCATCGAGCGACAGCGGTTGCACGTGGTATTCGATGTTGGGCCAGGGCTGGTCGGGGCTGCTGCGCGTGAAGGCGCCCAGCTGCGAGGGCGCCATGCTCATGGGTCCGCTGCGCTTGAGGGCGTATTCCAGTCCGATCTTGGCCTTGCCCCACAGCGAGTTGGCCATGGTGTTGAGTGTCTCCACGCCCTGCACTTTGAACACGGTGCGGATCTGCAGGTGGTCTTGCAGGTTGGCGCCCACGCCGGGCAGGTCGTGCACCACGTCAATGCCATGCTGGCGCAGTAGCGCTGCAGGGCCGATGCCTGACAGTTGCAGCAATTGGGGCGAATTGACCGCGCCGGCGCTCAGGATGACCTCGTGCGTGGCGCGGGCTGTGACCATCTCATGGCCGTCCCACACCTGCACGCCGGTGCAGCGGCGGCTACCGTCCGGCTGCGTCGCGGTGAGAAGCTTGGCCGCCTGGGCGGCGGTCCACATCTCGAAGTTGGGGCGTCCGTAGCAGGTGGGGCGCAAAAAGGCCTTGGCGGTGTTCCAGCGCCAGCCATTTTTCTGGTTGACCTCGAAGTAACCCACGCCTTCGTTGCTGCCGCCGTTGAAATCATCGGTGGCCGGAATGCCCGCTTGTTGCGCGGCCTGGGCAAAAGCATCCAGTACATCCCAGCGCAGGCGCTGCTTTTCCACGCGCCATTCGCCCGTGCCGCCAGTGCTCTTGCTGCCGTGCAGGCGTTTGAAATTTTCATTCACACCGCTGGGCTGGTCGAGGCGCCAGTGGTCCTCGTGGCGGCGGAAATAGGGCAGGGCGTTGTCCCAGCGCCAGCTGTCGTCACCCGTCAGTTCGGCCCACTGGTCGTAGTCGCGCGCCTGGCCGCGCATGTAGATCATGCCGTTGATGCTGCTGCAGCCGCCCAGCGTTTTGCCACGCGGGTAGCGCAGCGTGCGGCCGTTCAGCCCGGCGTCGGGTTCGGTGTTGTAAAGCCAGTCGGTGCGGGGGTTGCCGATGCAGTAGAGGTAGCCCACGGGGATATGAATCCAGTGGTAATCGTCTTTGCGGCCGGCTTCAATCAGAAGCACCCGGCTGCGGCCGTCGGCACTCAGGCGGTTGCAAAGCAGGGCGCCGGCCGTGCCGCCGCCGATGATGATGTAGTCAAACGTGGTGTCACTCATGGGATGAAAGCGGACTGCGGCGCTGCGCGAAACAAGAAAAGGGTCTGCGCACCATTGTGCGGCGGGCAATCCGTCTGTCGAGGGGGCAAACGCCAGTTACTACGCAATTTGTAGCTAATAGTGCTTTATGGTATTGCGCCGGAGGCTATTTTGATAATAATTGCACGCACAGTGCTCGCGGCTGTGCTTGTGCTTGGCGCATGGTCCGGGCCCAGGCCGTTTGCGCTGCTTTTGCTTTTTTCCAACCATGGTGGCTTGCGCCGCCCCATCCATGAGCGATCTTTCGCCTCGCATCGTCTTTGCCGAATCACCCGAAGGGCCCCAGGCGCAATTGCTGGGCCGCTGGGGTGCGGCCGAGCTGGGCCACCGTGAGCACTGGCACGCGCTGGCGGCACAGTTGCGCAAGCAACCGGTGCCTCCGGGAGGATGGGACCTGCGCAGCCTGCAGTGGCTGGACCATGTGGGCGCGCAGTTGCTCTGGAAGCATTGGGGCCAGAAGTGGCCGCAGCATTTGCAGCTGACCGACCCCCAGCGCGCCATGCTGGAGCGTGTGGCAAGCCTCACCGTAGTGCCGCCGCCCGCAGAACCCTGGCGCCTGTCCGAGCAGATGGACCACCTGGGTGTGCTGGTGCTGCATGGTGCGGACCACGCCAGGCACATGGTGCAGCTGGTGGGGCAGCTGATGCTTGACCTCGTGCGGCTGGCGCGTGCGCCGGGGCGCGGGCCCTGGCGTGATGTGTCGGGCCATGTGTACCGCATGGGTGCCACGGCGCTGCCCATCACGGCGCTGGTGGGGTTTCTCATTGGCGTGGTGCTGGCCTACCTGATGAGCCTGCAGCTGCGCCAGTTCGGGGCCGAGTCGTTCATCGTCAACATTCTGGGCATTTCGCTGATCCGCGAACTCGGGCCCATGCTGGCGGCCATCCTGGTGGCGGGGCGGTCGGGCTCGTCGATTACGGCGCAGATTGGTGTGATGCGGGTCACCGAAGAGCTTGATGCCATGCGCGTGATGGGCATTCCCCATGGCTTTCGCCTGGTGCTTCCGCGCACCCTGGCGCTGGCGCTGGCCATGCCCCTCATCAGCGTGTGGACCACGCTGGCGGCACTGGCTGGCGGCATGCTGGCGGCCGATGTGGCCATGGACATTTCGCCGGCGTACTTTGTCGAGGCGCTGCCCTCGGCAGTGAAGATTGGCAACCTGGGGCTGGCGATGTCCAAATCGGTGGTGTTTGGCGCCCTGATAGCCCTGATTGGCTGCCACTGGGGGCTGCGCGTCAAACCCAATACGCAGAGCCTGGGCGAGGGCACGACGGCCTCGGTCGTGACGTCCATCACCATGGTGATCATCGTGGATGCGCTGTTTGCCGTGGCATTCAAGAACATCGGAATATGAGGAAGCATCCCCCTGATGCGCTTCGCGCCTTCCCCCTTCTCTCGCAAAACGTTGTTTTGCGGGAAGGGGAACGCGGCCAGCTCGGCGGGGCGGCCCTTGAGCGGCGGCCGCTGGCTTCGTGCGCGCCAGTTTCAAATTCAAAGAGAGGGTGCCCATGACGGAGCGCACCGCCAAACCCGGGCACATCGCCGTCGCGCCTGGCGAGCCGCCCGTTGTGGACGTGCAAGGGCTGTGGACCACGTTCGGCAAGGGCAACGAGGCCTTTTCGGTACACCAGGACCTGCAGCTGTCGGTGCAACGCGGCGAGATATTGGCGCTGGTGGGTGGCTCGGGCACCGGCAAGACCGTGCTGCTGCGCCAGATGCTGGGCCTGGCCTGGCCGACGCGCGGTAGCGTCACGGTGCTGGGCCAGCCGGCCTTGGAAATGGGGCGCGAAGGCGCTGCCAGCCGTGTGGGCATGCTGTTCCAGCACGGCGCCCTGTTTTCGGCCTTCAACGTGCTCGACAACGTGGCGTTTGCCCTGCGTGAGCAAGGCACGTTGCCGGCCGATGTGGTGCGTGATGCGGCGCTGGTCAAACTGCAGATGGTGGGCCTCAAGCCCGAGCACGCCACCCGCATGCCCGCCGACCTGTCGGGCGGCATGGTCAAGCGCGTGGCGCTGGCGCGGGCGCTCATCATGGACCCCCCGTTGCTGCTGCTCGATGAGCCCACGGCGGGGCTTGACCCCAGCAGTGCAGACGATTTTGTGGCCCTGCTGCGCGAGTTGCATGCAGCGCTGGGCCTGACCGTCGTGATGGTCACGCACGACCTCGATACCCTGTTTGCGCTGAGTACCCGGGTGGCTGTGCTGGCAGACAAGAAAGTGATCGTCACCGGCACGCCCCATGAAGTGACGCGCTACCCTCATCCGTTCATAGAACACTTTTTTCTGGGTGAACGCGGCCAGCGCGCCATGGCGCCAGTGCATAACGCGGTTACCGCCAAGGAATCCTGATGGAAAACAAATCCCACGCCCTTGCAGCCGGCATCTTCGTGCTGGCGGTGGCCGCCATGCTGGCGGGTCTGGCGATCTGGCTCACCCGCGACAACACCAGTTACCAGCACTACGAGCTGACCAGCAAGGACGGCGTTACCGGCCTGCAGCCACAGGCCGCCGTGCGCTACAAGGGTGTAGCCGTTGGCAAGGTCACGCGCATTGGTTTTGACCCCCAGATTCCGGGCAACGTGCTGATCCGCATCGCCGTCAACGACCAGGCCCCCATTACCCCTGGCACCTTCGCCGTGCTGGGCTACCAGGGAGTCACCGGGCTGGCCCATGTGCAGCTGGACGATGAGGGGGTGGCGCAGCCAGCCGTGCCCCCCGGCCCCAGTGGCCTGCCGCGGCTGCCGCTGCGCAGCTCGCCGCTGTCGCGCCTGGCGGACCAAGGCCCCGCCATCCTGGGCCAGGTGGAAGAAGCCACGCACCGGATCAACACGCTGCTGGGCGATGACAACCAGAAACGGTTCAGTGCGGCACTCGACAGCATGGGGCAGGCGGCCAGCAGCGTGGCAGCACTCACCCAGCGGCTGGACACCACCGTGAAAGAGCGCCTGGACCCCACCCTGGCGGCCCTGCCGCCCCTGGTAGGCGACGCGCGCCGGACCCTCAAGGCGCTAGAGCAGGCGGGGTCGCAGGTGTCCACGCTGGCCATCGACATCGGTCAGACCAACAAGCGCCTGGGCGCTGAAGGCGGTGCCCTCGACCAGATCACCCAGGGCACCCAGTCACTGGCGCGCGCCGCAGACCAGTTTGGCAGCGTTACCCTGCCGCGCCTGAACCGCGCCGCAGACGACACCTCGCGTGCTGCGCGCCAGTTTGGGCGCACGGCCGGGGGCATCAACGAAAACCCGCAGCTCTTCATCTATGGTGCAGGCCGTGCCGGCGCCGGCCCGGGAGAGCCCGGTTTTGAGGCCCCCAAGGTTCAACCCTGATCGAATACGCCATGAAAACTATCAAAACAATAGCTGCTAGCGCTTATCCATCAATGGCTGCGGTCGTATTTGTTGCATTTTTTGTGGCAGGATGCTCGATCTTGCCCTCCCCGCCATCGCGCCCCGTGCACTACGACTTCGGCCCGGGTGCCATGGCGCCAGTGCCCACCGACCGCCGTGCACCGCTGCCTGCGCTGGCCCTGGCCGACGTAGAGGCCCCCGGCCTCGCCGAAGGCAGCACCGCCGTGCTCTACCGCCTGGCTTACACCGATGCCCGGCAACTGCGCCCCTACACCCAGGCGCGCTGGAGTCAGCCGCCTGCGCAACTGGTGCAGCAGCGCCTGCTCGACCAGCTGGGCCAGCGCCGTGCCGTGCTCACGCTCGAAAGCGGTGCCGCCCAGGCCCGCGCCGGCGGCAAGCTGCCCACCGTGTTGCGCGTGGACCTGGAGGAGTTCAGCCATGTCTTCACCAGTGCCACCGAAAGCGTCGGCCTGGTGCGCTTGCGTGCCACGCTGTCAGAGCCCGCGCAGACCGGTGAAACATTGCTGGGCCAGCGCGTTTTCATCGTGCAGCGCCCCGCGAGCAGTGCCGATGCCGCTGGCGGCACGCGTGCACTGGCCGAAGCCACCCACCAGGTGGCGCAAGAATTGGCACGGTGGGTGGAGCAGCTCGGACGATGAGCGGCGCCTGAAGGCGCGCTCGCTGTCAGCACCAGGCGCAGCAAGGGGAGACCACTGCGTTCGAGCGCACCGCCTTTAGGCAGCTGCCTGCACCGTGCGCTTGGGTGTTTATCTCTGGCGTGCGCGGCGTGCGCGGCGTGCGCGGCGTGCGCTTGGCGGCTGTCTGTCCCGCGCGAGCAATGTCTGGCTTTTTTCTTTCAGCACCGTAGTCCTGCGCTGACGCGTGCTTCGCAGCATGGCCTACGCGGCGCAGCGGCCATCGTTTTTACAGTGGGCTCCATCGCATCTCGCATTGGTTCCACGCATTCCGGGTGGACGGCAGAGGCGAAATTTTCGAGGAAGCACACCATGAACGAAGACACCCTCCAAGGCAACTGGAAGCAGTTCAAAGGCAAGATGGTCGAGCAGTGGGGCAAGCTCACCGATGACGATTTCGACGTGATCGCCGGTCGGCGCGATCAGTTCCTGGGCAAGCTGCAGGAGCGCCACGGCATCGCTCGCGATGCGGCCGAAAAGCAGCTCAAGGAATGGCAGGACCGCCACCCCGAGTTCCGTTTCAAAGACTGATGCGCCGCGCGTTTGCGCAATGAGCTCATTTGTCGGTGCGCAGGCGTTGTGGCGCCTGCGCCTTCCCGAACATCACCAAGGATTGACCCATGAAAATTGCACGCACACTGATTGCATCCATCACCGCGGGCCTGTTGGCCACCAGCGCTTTTGCACTGACGCAGCCTGAATACAAGGCGGCGAAAGACACCATTGAAGCCGACTACAAGGCCAGCAAGGAAAAGTGCAATGCCTTGACCGACAACGCCAAGGATATTTGCGTCAAGGAAGCCAAGGGCCATGAAGATGTCGCCAAGGCTGAGCTGGAAGCGCAATACAAACCCAGCACCAAAGCTGCTTACAAGGCCCGCGTGGCCCGTGCCGATGCCGACTACGCCATCGCCAAGGAAAAATGCGACGACCTCAGCGGCAACGCCAAGGACGTTTGCGTGAAGGACGCCAAGGCTGCCCATGTGGCCGCCAAGGAAAACGCCAAGGTAGCCCAGGCACAGGCCAAGCCCGCCGACACACCCGCCGCCAAGGGCGCTGCCGTGGCCGAGGCACGCAAGGACGCGTCTGCCGAGAAGAACGAGGCCAACTACAAGGCCGCCAAGGAGCGTTGCGACACCATGCAGGGCGACGTCAAGTCCAAGTGCGTGGACGACGCCAAGCGCATGTACGGTCAATAAACAACCTGTTGGGCGATCCGCAAGGATTGCCCGAACGGTTGCGACCCCGAGAGCCCCGCCCAGAGCGGGGCTTTTGCATGGTGTGCCCGGCGCGGGGTTCACACTGCCCAGTATGCGGCGCCTTGCACCGCCAAGAACCAGGCGCGCAATGGCACGGTGACGATCTGATGAAATTTGGCGCTCATTAAATGCTATCTAAACAATAGCTGTTAGCGCTTTATCCTATTGCGCTGAAGGCTGTTTTGACTAAATTTTCTGCATCACTGCATCACTGCATCACTGCATCACTGCATCACTGCATCACTGCATCGGACGACGTGGCAGCCGCAGGCCGGCCATCCGCCACGACAGTTCCCTCAGTGCGCGCCGCAATGCCGGCGAACCGGGCGGCAGGCAGGTGGCGTGCAGCACATCCTGTTTGGCTTGCTCCAGCGCGGCGCGGTCTTGCACCTGCAGCGCGGCCAGCAGACGGTCGCGGTGGCGCTGCACACGCAGTGCTTCGCCCTCGGACAGCCCGGACGTCGCAGGCGCCGCCGCCGAGGCAAGATAGTGCGCCCAAACCTCTGGTGCTTTGGCACCCAGGGGCGTTTGCATGGGCGCTGCAGGCCGGCGTTGCGTGGCGGTTGTCATGCGGCCTCCGGGTGGGTGGTGCCGTGGGTGGCGCCAGCGCGGGCGGGCGCCAGTCCATACCAGTTCACGTTGCGGGTGAGCACCATGACGGCGGCGAGCACCAGAAACAGCGCAATGGCGCCTACGACCAGGGCGGTCTGCTCCAGTTGCAGCAGCAAATAGAGCAGGCCATACAGCAACGCAATGCCCGCGCCCAGTGGCACGCCCCGCGCCAGGCTGCCCAGCATGTGGCTGGCGTAGTAAGCCAGCAGCAGCACGCAGGCCGTGGCGGCAATGGCATACGACACCCCGAACGGCAGGTGCTCCGACAGACTTACCAGCAGCAAGAAGAAGCTGCACAGGGCGCTGCCCACCAGCAGGTATTGCACCGGGTGCACGCGCAGTTTTTTCATCAGCTCGAACAAGCCCACCGCCACAAAAGTCAGCGCAATAAAAAGCACCCCGTATTTGGTGGCCCGGTCCGACAGGGTGTAGGGGTTGACCGGGTCGATGAAGGCCACGCTGAAGCTGTCGGCGCAGTCGCGCTCCGCCGTGGCGGCCAGGGCATGGTCGCTGCCCGCTGTGCTGGCTGCGTCACACACCTTTTTTCCGTTGGCAATGTCGTGCTGGGCCGTAGTGGCCAGCGCCGACAGGCGCCAGCGGGCGTTGAAGCCGTCGGCCTTCACCTCGCGCTCGGAGGGCAAAAAACGCCCCGCAAACGAGGGATGGGGCCAGCTGCTGCCCATCTGCACCTCGGTGTTGCCGCCCAAGGGCACCATGGCCAGGCGCTCGGTGCCCACCAGTTCGAGTTCCAGCGTGGCCGAGAGGCCGTTGGTCTGGTCGCGCACGGCCTCGGGCAGCGCGGCGTGCAGCCCCCGGCTGTAGGTGGGGTGAAAGGTGCCTGGTCTGAGCGGCAGCGTCTGCTCGCCCAGCGTGAGCTGCGCGGTGCGGATGCCCCGCGCATCGCCCACCGCCATCATCAGGATGGGGGCGCCGCACTGCATGCGCGAGCCCTTCACCGTAGCTTGCGGCTGCAGGCTGGCCAGCGAGGCCCATTGCGCCGTGATGTGGGCCTTGAGGTTGTAGGTGTTCACCTTGTGCAGGCCGCGCGCACGCTCCTGCATGGCGGCGCCCGACTGCAGCGTCAGTTGCTCGGGCATGGCCGTCAGCAGAAACTCGCGCCGCTGCTCGGTGGCGCGGCGCTCATCTGCATGGCCTGTGGCCACATCCCAGCTTTCCACGCAGGCGCTGTGGATCATCGGGCCCACCAGGGTTTGCGGGCCGGCGAGGCTGTTGGCCACGCCCTGTGCTGTCATGCTGCGGTAGCGCTGGCGGTCGTGCACCACGTCTTCGATCAGACCCAGGCCGAACAGCAACAGCAGGGTGATGGCCGCCAGCGCGGCCAGTTTGGTAAACAAGGGATTTTTCAAGGGCTCCTCCACGGTGAATGTGAAGGCAGTGTTGTTGCCCCGGGTGAGGCCACGATGAAGTTTGTGAGGTGAGCGTGAAGTCCGCGCGTGGCGCAAGGGATGACCTGCATAACTCCCTGCGGTCGGTGGCAGCGCGGTCTCGGGCGGTCCACTGCGTTGCTTTTCTTGCCAATAGCGGGGCTATTGGCCGCAAAAGACGCCTTGCGGCCCATCCCGATCCGCACTACCACCGACGCGCGAGGGTTATGCAGGTCATCCCAAGCGGGGGTTATTTCTCTTTGGGCGTTGGCCATTGCGACGGGGCTTGCTGCGCCAACCAATGCCGTACCTGCTCTATCACCCACTGGGGCGCATCCAGCGGCAGGTCGTGCCCGGCATCGGGGTGCAGGGCCAGGGCGCAGTGCCACGCGTCGGCAATGGCCAGTGAACAGCGGCTGTTCACCAAATGGTCGTTCTGGCTGGCCAGCAGCAGGACGGGGGGCTGGGCGCCACCGTGGGCGCGCGGTAGCGTGCCGCCGCCACCAGCTGGCGCAGGGCGTTGTTGGCCGACACCGGGCGCCGGGTGCGGGCGGCAACCCAGTCGTCAATGACGGCAGTGCGTGGGCCTGGCGCATTGCTTGTCAGCCGCCACACCGTGCGCTCGATGGCGTCGGCCGATGGGGGGTGCAGCACCAGTCGCAGCAGCGCGGCGTAGTTGCGAGGTCGCAGCCGGTGAAAAAAGGGGCTGAACGGGCGAAAGCTGGTGTTCACCAGCACGCACCCCCTGATTTCTTCGGGCGCAGTGCGCGCCCATTCGGTGGCCACCATGGCGCCCAGCGACATGGCAAACAAATGAAACGGTGACAACACCCCTTGCCTTGCCAGTTCGGCGCGGCAAGCCGCCACCATGCCCTGCACGGTGAGCGGGCTTGGCAGGGCATGGAGCTGGCCGTTGCCCGGCAGGTCGAGCGCCACCACCTTGGCCTGGGGCAAGGCAGTCTGAAAATCGCCCGCAAAGGCACCCCAGTGGGAAGCCTCCCGGGTCAATCCACGCAACAAAATCCAGGTGTCCATGGGGGCGCGCTCAATACCACTCGGCCAGTGCATTGGCTCGGCGTTGTTCGTAGTTTTCCTTGCTGGGCACCCAGCGCAGGTGGCTGCAGGCCGCACGCGACAGAAAATCGAGCAGTGCAAGATGCCTGCGCAGCACCCGCTGCTGGCGGTGGTCGATCAGCGGATTGAAGATGCCCAGGCGCGAGAACAGCTGGCGCGGATTCTTCTTGATCCAGATCCACGAGCCCATCTCCAGCGTCAGCGGCAGGAAGATGCGCTCCGGCTGCTCGCACGACTGCAGATACAGGCAGTCCCACAGGTCACCGTGGGCGAGGTACTGCGCGCTCTGCGGTTCGATGATGTACTGGTGGTTGCTGTGCGCCTGCAGGAAGATGTTTTTGAGTGCATGCAGCTCGTTCAGGTGCGCGATGGGCTTTCGGGTGTGGGCAAACGGAAACCACAGCCGGTCCCGCACGCCAAAACCCGAATGGCAGTCCAGCGCAATGCTGAACGGCCGGGGCAGCAGCTCGGTGCGCACCACCTCGCACAATGCCTGGCTCTCGATTTCCATCGGCGCGCCAAAGGGGCCGCGGTACCAGGGCAGCCCTGCGCTCAGGCGCTGGCCGCCCATCAGGAAAGGCACGCGGTCCAGTGCCTCCACGGGGGCATTGCGCATCAGGTCCACCCCGTTGGGATTGGCGCGTGTGGCCGCCCACATGCCACCGGGGTTGACGATGGGCATGAACACCAGGCGCACATGTTCGAGTTGCTGGTGCAGCGTGGTGTCCCAGCGCAGCCGCATGACGATGTTTTGCAGATAGGCAATCACCACCTCGGCGCCGATCCGCTCCAGGCCATGTACCCCGCCAAAAAATCCCACGGCGGGAATGCCGGGGCTCGGGTTGCCAATGCCAATCGAGTAGATGGGAAAGCTTGCGCCCGACGCCACGCGGACCTCGCGCACCACGCGAACCTGCAGGTTCGCACCGCCCTGTTCCAGGATCTTTTCCAGGGCCTGCAGTTCGGGTAGAACGTTTTCGGGCACGGTGGTGGAGGGCGGTGTTGCAGTTAAGGGACGCCGCAGCATACCGCCCGCATGGCCTTTCGTGTCCACCGAACATGCGGGTGTGGCAATTGCGCCGACGGACGCCAAACTGTCACACACCGCAGTTAAGGCAATGCTGATTAAGGTCCACCGTTGTGGGGTTTCAACCGTTATCCGCCTATGAAGCAGCAGACCCTGGCCATGGCCGCAGATCAAGACAGCGGATTCGAGCATTCGCGCAAGCCCACCCGACGTGAAGAGTTCTTGCGGACCATGGAGACAATAGTGCCTTGGGCCGCCCTGTGCCAGGTGATAGAGCCGCACTACCC
>QLTU01000006.1 GCA_003268905.1 Acidovorax defluvii | reverse complement strand
AGTGCTTTCCTTTGCGACTGGCCGGTCAACAAGAGAGCATCCTATGCACTCTTGGCCCAACCTATTGCTTGGTGCACTTCGTTCTGGAATCCGCCAGGCTTTTTCGGTCGTAGCCCTTATAGATACTGCGCAAGCAGCTATATTTTTAATAGTAGAACCATGTCCACACTGCACCACATCCCCAACCGCACCAAGAACCTGCCCCCACTGCGCGTTGGCATTGGCGGCCCTGTGGGCTCCGGCAAGACCACGCTGCTGGAAATGCTGTGCAAGACCATGCGCGATGACTACGACCTCATCGCCATCACCAACGACATCTACACCAAGGAAGACCAGCGCCTGCTCACCGTCAGCGGCGCGCTTCCGCCTGAGCGCATCCTGGGCGTGGAAACTGGCGGCTGCCCCCACACCGCCATCCGCGAAGACTGCTCCATCAATCTGGAAGCCATCGACCGCATGCTGGGCGAGTTTCCCAACGCCGACATCGTGTTTGTGGAAAGCGGCGGCGACAACCTGGCTGCCACCTTCAGCCCCGAGCTCTCGGACCTCACCATCTACGTCATCGACGTGGCAGCGGGCGAAAAAATCCCCCGCAAGGGCGGCCCCGGCATCACCAAGAGCGACCTGTTCATCATCAACAAGACCGACCTGGCCCCGCACGTAGGCGCCAACCTGGAGGTGATGCGCGCCGACACCGTGCGCATGCGCACCAACGCGCAGGGCCTCAAGCCTTTCGTGATGACCAATCTCAAAACGCTGGACGGCGTCGCCGAAGTGGTGAAGTTCATCGAGACGCGGGGCATGCTGCAAAAATCTGCGTCCGCGATGAACTGATCTCTGTGAAAAATAGACGCCGTCTGCACCGAGGCGGCACCAGCCAAGACATTTACAGGCGGGCGAAGGGATCGACCAGTGACGCCAGCGTCACGGCGCCCGGCGCCACGGTGCCCGCGCGGCGGGCGGCCTCGGGCGGCTCGTCAACGGGGGTGAGCGCAAGCGGCTGCATGCTGCGGCCATAGATGCGCTGCACACGCTCTGCCAGCGTGGGGTGCGAGTCGAGCCAGCGCTCCATGGCGCCCGCGCCCGGCAGGTCCACCAGCAGCATGTGCTGCACGGCGGGGTGTGCCAGGCCCTGGTGGGTGGCGCGCTCGTACCCTGCGGGGGTGTCACGGCGCTGCGCCATCACCTTGCGCAGCACACCGCCCAGGCCGTCGCGGCTGCGCGTCCATTGCACGGCGCGGGCATCGGCCAGGTATTCGCGCTGCCGCGACACAGCGGCCTTGAGCATGCGGCCCGCCAGCCAGCCGGCAAAACCCGCCAGCATGATGGCCGAGCCAAACAGCCATGCCAGGCCACGGCGTTCGCGCACTTCGTCGCCAAAGTTGTAGACCAGCTCCAGCCCAAACACCATGCCCGCCAGCCGCATCTTCAGGCGCGTGTCGCCCTCGTGCAGATGGCTCAGTTCGTGGGCCACCATGCCCTGCAGTTCTTCGCGCTTGAGGTGGTCGAGCGCGCCCTGGGTGACCGCCACCACGGCATCGCTCGCGTCCCACCCGGCGGCGAAGGCGTTGATGGCATCGGTGCGCGGCACCACCATGACCTGCGGCTGCGGCATGTGGGCGGCGATGCTCAGCTCTTGAACGATGTTGCACAGGCGTTGCTCGGCATGCGACACGGACGGCCGGGCCTCGCGCGCGCCAATGCGCTGGGCCAGCTTGACGCCACCCGCACGCAGGTTGGAGGTTTCGACCCACCAACCGCCCAGCACCAGCATCAGCGACACCCCCACGTTCACGGCCAGAAAACCGGCCGGAAACGGCAAATGCACCGGCAGCACCGCCACCATCAGCAGCCAGGCCACCACCAGTGCCCCATGCACGGCCGCCACCAGCACAGCCACGGCCAGCGCGAAGGCAAACAGCAACCGGCGCGTTTCGCTGCGGGCGCTGTGCTGATGGTCCCAAAATTTCATGGGGATGGCTTATGCGGGCAGCTGGTCAGAACTGCACCTTGGGCGCGGCCCGCTCTTCGTCGCTGCGCGTGGATTCGAGCATGGGGGCCGTGGGAAACCCCAGCAATCGGGCCACCACGATGGCCGGAAACTGCGCGGCCTGGTCGTTGAAGTCGAGCACCTGGTCGTTGTAGGCCTGGCGGGCAAAACCCAGGCGGTTTTCGGTGCTGGTGAGCTCCTCGCTGAGCGATTGCATGGTCACGTCTGCCTTGAGCTCGGGGTAGCTTTCGGCCACCATCATCAGGCGCCCCAGGCTGCCACCCAGGGCCTGCTCGGCCACCGCCAGCGCCCCCATGGCGCCGGCACTGGTGGGCGCCGCCCGCACTGCGGCCGCCGCACCTTGCGCCTGGCCGCGCGCCTTGATCACCGCCTCCAGCGTGGCCGCTTCGTGGGCCAGGTAGCCGCGCGCCACTTCCACCAGGTTGGGCACCAGGTCGTAGCGGCGCTTGAGCTGCACATCAATCTGGCCAAAGGCGTTGGCAATGCGGTTGCGCAGTTGCACCAAACGGTTGTAAACGGCGATGGCCCAAATCACCACCACGGCGACCAACGCCAGAACCATCCATGCAGTTGCCGACATATCCCACCTCCCATTTGATTGAATGAGAGCATCTTAACGGCCGAAGATGGCTTGTCCGACCGGGGTCTGAGCGCCGAAGTTCACTGTGCGCAAGCGCCACAGCACCATCTTTGCAAAATTTGCGTGAAATACGGCTAAAACCCTTTATGGGCAAGCACCAATAGCTATCAAATTAATAGTGTTGGTTTGGCAACCTCAAACGCCTTTGTTGCGCATCCAGTCGGCGGTGCCCATGAAGCTTTCGCGCAGGCGCGCGCGCAGCGCGTCGGGAACGCCCGTCTCTCCCATGGCCTGGTCCATGCAGGCGACCCACTGGTCGCGCTCTTTGATGCCGATGGCAAAAGGCATGTGGCGCATGCGCAGGCGCGGATGTCCAAATCGGCTTTGGTAGTGATCGGGGCCGCCCAGCCAGCCGCACAAAAACCAAAAGAGCTTTTGCCGGGCATCGGCCAGCTCACTGCCGTGGGCGGCACGCAGCTCGGCGTAGCCGGACTCCAGGTCCATCAGGTCGTAAAAGCGCTCGGTGAGCACGCGCACACCGCTTTCACCGCCGATCCACTCGAAGGGCGTGTCGGTGGCTGCGGGGTCGGAGCGGTCTGCGTGCGCATCAGGGACGGAAGAATTCATATAAAAACAGGCTCTAGTCCAATGGTATCAAGCGCTAGCAGCTATCAAATCAATATCAAAAATTGTCAAGGCAACGGTCGCACGCCATCACCTACTCTGCGGCACGGCGCAGCGTTTCCACCACGGGGCGGTTCAGCACATCGCGCAGCCCCCACCAGCCCGCCGCCAGCGCCAGCACGGCGCCCGCCAGGGCCCCCGCCAGCGGCACCCAAAGTGCGGCGGTCCAGGCGAAATCGAACACATAGCGCGCCAAGGCCCAGCCCACAGCCACGGCCACGCAGCTGGCCAGAAAGCCCGCGAGCAACCCCACGCCTACCAGCTCGGCGCGCTGCACCTGGCGCAACAGGCTGGCACGGGCCCCCATGGCACGCATGATGGCGAACTCGCGCGCACGCTCCTCGCGCGTGGCCGTGACGGCGGCAAACAGCACCACCAGCCCGGCCGCCAACGTGAAGGCGAACAAAAATTCGACCGCCTGGATCACCTGCTCCAGCACGCGCTGCACCTGGGCAATGGTGGCGCCCATGTCCACGTTGGTGATGTTGGGAAACTGGCGCACCAGCGCGTTGTCAAACCCCGCCTTGTCGGGCGCCCGATAAGCGGCCAGGTAGGTCACGGGCACATCCTTGAGGCTGGCCACGGGATACATCACGAAGAAATTGGCGCGCATGGAACCCCAGTCCACCTTGCGCAGGCTGGTGATGCGGGCCTCGTTCTGCACACCGCCCATGTCGAACTGCAGGCGGTCGCCCAGCTGCAGGCCCAGGGTTTGCGCAATGCCTTCTTCCACGCTGATGGCCCCTTCTTCGCCCGGCGTCCATTGGCCAGCAACCACCTGGTTGTGGCCGGGCGCTTCGACCGCGTTGGAGAGATTGAACTCGCGATCCACCAGGCGCTTGGCGCGGTCTTCGGCATAGCTGTCCGGCCCCACGGGTTGGCCGTTCACGGCCAGCAGGCGGCCGCGAATCATCGGGTACCAGTCGTAGCGGGCCACGCCAGCGTCTTGAAGCACCTGCTGAAAGGCCTCGGCCTGGTCGGGCATGACGTTGATGACAAAGCGGTTGGGCGCATCCGGCGGGGTGGCCTGGCGCCAGCTGGAAATCAGGTCGGTGCGCAGCAGCACCAGCAGCACCAGCGCCAGCAGCCCCACGGCCAGGCTGCTGACCTGCACCACGGCATAGGCCGGGCGGGCCGATATCTGCCGCGTGGCCAGCACCAGCCAGCGCGGTGCGGTGGACTCGTTGACGCTCTTGCGCAGCAGTTTCACCGCGCCCCAGCTCAGCAGCGCAAACAGCGCCACGGCTGCAGCAAAGCCACCCACGGCAATCAGACCCAGCGCCAGGTCGCTGCTCACGGCCAGCAGCAGTGCTGCAAAACCGGCCACGCCCACCGCCAGCACCACCAGCGACACGGGTTTGAGCCCCCCCATGTCGCGACGGATCACGCGCAGCGGCGGCACCTGGGCCAGTTGCAGCACCGGCGGCAGCCCAAAGGCCAGCAGCAGCGTAAGGCCCATGCCCAGGCCAAATGCCACGGGCCACAGGCTGGGCGCGGGCAGTGCCGACTCCACCAGCCCCGCCAGCAGCAGCACAAACACGTTGTGCACCAGGTAGCCAAGCGCCACGCCCAGGGCACTGGCGAACAGGCCGATCAGTGCGAACTCGGTGGTGTAGGCGCCCGCAATGGTGCGCTGGCTCTGGCCCAGCACACGCAGCATGGCCGAGGCATCCAGGTGGTCTGCCGCAAAGCCGCGCGCTGCCAGCGCCACGGCCACGGCCGACAACAGGGCAGCCAGCAGGGCCACCAGGTTGAGGAATTTCTGGGCGCGGTCCAGCGTCTGGCGCATCTCGGGGCGGCCGCTTTCAAGCGACTCAACCCGCACGCCGTGCACTTCGGGCTTTGTCGCCTCGATGGCAGCCCATTCGCTGAAAGCCTTGACGGCTGCAGGCGAACCGGCCACGGCAAAGCGGTAGGTCAGGCGGCTGGCGGGTTGCACCAGGCCGGTGGCGGGCACATCGGCCTGGTTGAGCATGGCGCGCGGCGCAAAGCTCATGAAGCCCGCGCCCCGGTCGGGCTCCACCACGATGATGCGTGCAATGCGCAACTGGGCATCGCCCAGCAGCAACATGTCGCCCATCGACAGCCCCAGCGCTTCCAGCAAAGGGGCGTCCACCCATACCTCGCCCGGCGCAGGAATATCGCGCGTGACCTGCGCCACGGCATCGGGCGAATCGGCCACCTGCAGGCTGCCGCGCAAGGGATAGCCTGGCTCCACGCCCTTGAGGGCCACGAGCTTGGTGGCACCGCCCTGCAGATCACTGGCACGGCCCATGGTGGGAAAGCCCATGGTCGTCACCGTCTGCAGGCCCAGCGCCCGCGCGCGCTCGGCAAAGGCGGGGGGCGTGGGGTTGTCGCTGGCCACCACGGCGTCGCCGCCCAGCAACTGCAGGGCGTCGCGTTGAAGCCCACCCTGCAGCCGGTCGGCAAAAAACCCCACCGATGTCAGCGCCGCGACCGCAAGGGTGACAGCCACCATGAGCAGGCGCAACTCACCCGCACGCAGGTCACGGACCAGGGTGCGCAGCCCCAGGCGAAAAAAGGACAGATTCATGGGTGCGAACCTTAGCGCAATTGCGCCCCCGAAGCGGGTTTAGGGGCTTGCCCAAGCCATCGTAGGTGGGCCGCGCCGCGCCGCCAGGTCCATGCAGCATGGTTGTAATGCGAGACGCCCGTTAGCCTACAGCGACAGGTGCGACAGGCGGAACCACCGCCAGTTCGGGCTGCAGCAGCAAGCGGTCGGCGCCGCTGTAACAAACGAAGCGACGGTTGGTTGCACGGCCAATGGCACACAGGCCAAGTTGCTGCGCAACTGCATGCCCCATCTGCGTCATGCCGCTGCGCGACACCACGATGGGAACGCCCATCTGGGCCGATTTGATGACCATCTCGCTGGTCAACCGCCCCGTGGTGTAGAAGACTTTGTCGCTTCCGGCCATTTCACCGGCCTGCATCCACATCCAGCCGGCAATGGTGTCGATGGCGTTGTGTCGGCCCACGTCTTCTACAAAGATGAGCAACTCTTCACCGCAAAACAGCGCACAGCCATGCACTGAGCCGGCAGACTTGTAAGTGCTTTCCTTGATGCGGATGGCATTGACGATGCCATAAAGCTGCGCCTGGGTGAGCTGTGCCGCTGGCAGATCGATGCGATCCACCTCGTCCATCAGTCCGCCAAAAACGCTGCCCTGGCCGCAGCCCGTGGTCACCACCTTGCTGGCAGTGCGTTCTTCGATGCGCGCGATGCCGTGGCGCGTCTTGACCGCTGCCGCATGGACTTCCCAATCGACGGTGATGGATTCGATGTCCTGTACCGATTGCACCAGCCGCTGGTTGCGCAGATAGCCCAGCACCAGCAATTCGGGCTGCGCACCCAGGGTCATCAGGGTGACAAGCTCGCGTTTGTCCACGTAGATGGTGAGCGGCCGCTCTGCGGGAATCTGCACCTGCTCCCGCTCGCCCCGTTCATTGACAACCTCCACACTCTGGGTGAGAGGCGCCTGGGCTTGCGTAAGACGCGGCAGCGTTGGCACAACAGAAGCAGGGTGCGAGGAACGTTTCATGGTGCCAATATACGCGGCAGCCGCTCATGCGGCATGGCGCGGGGACTGTCGATGACGGGCTGCACTGGTGCTGCGACGATCTGCGCACTGTCCGCAGGGCGTCGGCCCGGTCCTGCTACAAAAAAGCCGCGCCCACAAAGTGGACACGGCTTTCATCCAGGCAATGGCTGCCTTCAGGACTTGGGCGCAGACGCGGCTGCCGCAGCAGGCACCAGCGTGCTGGGCGGGCTGCTGGCGGTGCCTGGTGGCGAATGCGCGCCCGCTGCCTCAGCGGGCTTGGCTGCTGGGGGCGTGTAGGCAAAGGGGCCGGGATCGGTGCAACCCGAACCCACCGCAGTGGCTGGCTTTGCCGACGGCGTCGTCTTGCGGTAGTGGGCGGCCACGCGATCTTGCGACAGACACAGCTTGTAGTTGTCAACCTTGCCAGCCCAGGCGGCCTTGGCGGCGGTTTCGGCAGCCTTGGCAGCGGCCTCCGGTGAAGGTGCGGGCAACTTGGCCGATACCAGTGTACAAACGCTGGCCGCGCAAAGTGCCAGCAGCGAGGAACGGAAGAAATGCGTCATGGTTCGAAACCTCATACCTGCGCGGGATGGCCCGCAGATGGTGTTGCGGCGACATCCGCCGCCGGGTGGCTGGCGCTGCGTTGCCGCGGAATCTTGCCCGCCTGGACATCGTCATACCAAAGTTCATGGTGCTCACGGGCCCAGCCATCGCTGACGTAGCCGGTTTTCATGGCCTTGTACGCACCACGCATGCCGACGGTTCCCATGTAGATGTGCCCGCAGATCAAGGCCATCATCCAGATCGCCAGCACGGCATGGATCATGTGTGCGACCTGCATGTCGCCACGCACATCGCCAAAGCCGGGAATCAACTTGTCCAGCACCAGGCCCGTGGCCACCACGACGATGCCGGGAATGGTGATGCCCCACCAGAACAATCCCTTTTCGCCCGCGTTGAAGCGGTGCGACGGCACCTGATGATCGCCACTGCCGAGCAGGCCGCCGCCTTTGCTCAGCCAGACAAAATCGGCGCAGTTGGCAATGTTGTCCTTCACAAAAGTGACAATGATGACCAGCAGCGAGACGGCAAACAAGGGGCCCATGAAGTTGTGCACGTTCTTGAGCGCGTAGGCCAGCCAGCCAAACAGCGTGCTGCCCATGACAGGCAGCAAAAAGAACTTGCCAAACGCCATCACGATGCCCGAAATAGCCAGGGCAATGAATGCACCGGCGTTCGCCCAGTGCGCGGCGCGCTCAAACGGTGTGAAACGCTCGATCTTGCGGCCCGATTCAGGGTGCTCATGCCCCAGAGAACCCTTGGTGAAATAGAAAATCGCCAAGGCAAGCAGCACAATGCCCAGCAAGGCCGCGCCATAAGGAATGATCCACTGGTTGCGCACCTGGCGCCAACCCTCGCCAGCGTTGGTGAAACGCGCGCCTGGGTACTGCACCATCGGCTGAATCAGGTTGCCAGCCTCGGGCGCCTGGCTCAAGGGCAGGCTGCTGTAGCCGGTAACGCCCTGCCCCACCTGGCGCCACATCGGCGCGTTGTTGCCCGGCTGCACCTTACCGCGCTCGCCGTTGGTCTGCTCAGCGTATTGGGGGTCGGTGCTGGCGTCGGGCTTCACCTGAAAGATGTTCTGGCTCTGAATCCCTGCCACTGCAGGCGCAGCGGAAGGTGCGGGAGCCACGTCAGGGGCCGCAGGCGTCTGAGCGTTCACGGTGCCCAACGCCGATGCCATTCCCAACAACAAGGCACACACGATGTGTTTCATAACGGGCCTCGCTTTATTGGGTGCGGGTGTATTCGTTCTGGCCGTATTGCTGGCGCGCCTTCAGATGCTGCTCCCAGCCCGCCTTGTCGCCTGCTTTCCAGCCCGGCTGGGTGAAATTGCTACCCGTGCCCGCGAAGGGTGCAGCGTCTTGCTTGACGCCACCACCGGTCTGCGGTTTTTCGGTGCAGGCGCTCAGGCCGGCAAGGGCCAATACCGCCGTCAGGGTGATGGAAATACGTTTCATGGCTTGGCTCCTGCAGGTGGCTGGGCACCCTGTTGTGTGCCATAGGCGGTGCCCCAGCCCCACACTTCGGCCCCTTTGCCGCGCTGAACGACACGGTTGCGAAAAATGTCGGCAACCACATCACCATCACCCGCCAGCAGGGCCTTGGTCGAGCACATCTCGGCGCAGGCAGGCAACTTGCCTTCAGCCAACCGGTTGCGCCCGTACTTTTCAAACTCTGCCTGGCTGCCATTGGCCTCGGGGCCACCGGCGCAGAAGGTGCACTTGTCCATCTTGCCGCGCACGCCGAACGTGCCTTGCGACGGGAACTGGGGTGCGCCAAACGGGCAAGCGTAGCTGCAATAGCCGCAGCCGATGCAGACATCCTTGTCATGCAGCACCACGCCTTCGTCCGTGCGGTAAAAGCAGTTCACGGGGCAAACGGCCATACAGGGCGCGTCGCTGCAGTGCATGCAGGCCACCGAGATCGATTTTTCGCCGGGAACACCGTCGTTGAGGGTGACCACGCGGCGGCGGTTCACGCCCCACGGCACCTCATGCTCGTTCTTGCAGGCGGTAACGCAGCCGTTGCATTCGATGCAGCGCTCTGCATCGCAGATGAATTTCATTCGTGCCATTGTTCTGTCTCCTGGTCAGCGCGGTGCGCTCAAGCCCGTTCCACGTTGCAGATCGTGGTCTTGGTTTCCTGCATCATGGTCACGCTGTCGTATCCATAGGTAGTGGCGGTGTTCACAGCCTCGCCCCGCACGATGGGGGCGGCCCCCTTCGGGTAGTGCGCCAGCATGTCGGCACCCTGCCAGCGGCCAGAGAAGTGGAAAGGCATCCAGACCGTGTCCGGTGCGACCCGTTCGGTGACCAGCGCCTGCACATTCAGGCGGGCGCCCGTGGGAGAGCTCAGCCACACGCGCTCGCCGTTGCGAATGCCCCGGTCGGCAGCCGTCTTGGGGTTGATTTCCACAAACGCCTCTTGCTGCAACTCGGCCAGCCAGGGGTTGGAGCGGGTTTCTTCGCCGCCACCTTCGTATTCGACCAGACGGCCGGAACTCATGATGAGCGGGAATTTTTCGTAGACCTTGTCGGCCACATTCTTGTCCTGCAGGCTCTTGTAGAGCGTGGGCAGGCGCCAGAAAGCCTTCTTGTCGTCGTGCGTGGGGTACTTGGCCACCAGATCGGGACGCGTGCCATAGATGGGCTCGCGGTGCTGGGGAATCGCATCGGGGAAGTTCCACACCACGGCCCGCGCCTTGGCGTTGCCAAAGGGATGGCAACCATGGTTCTTCATGACCACGCGGATGATGCCACCCGAGGAATCGGTCTTCCAGTTTTTGCCTTCGGCCGCCGTCTTCTCGGCGTCGGTCAGCTCGTCCCACCAACCCAGCTTCTTGACCAGCACATGGTCAAACTCGGGGTAGCCGGTGGTGATGTCTGCGCCCAGCGAGTGCGATCCATCTTCGGCCAACAGATTGGTGCCATCCTTTTCCACACCAAAGTTGGCGCGGAAATTACCACCGCCGTCCATGACGTGGCGCGAGGTATCGTACAGATTGGCAGTGCCTGGGTGCTTGAGCTCGGGCGTGCCATAACAAGGCCAGGGCAGACCGAAATAATCCCCGCCAAAGTCGTAGCCCGTTTCCTTGTCCTTGCCGCCTTTGGCCTTGAGGGTTTTCACGTCGAACACATGCATGTTCTTCATGTGGGCCTTCAGGCGCTCGGGGCTCTGGCCGGTGTAGCCGATGGTCCAGACACTGCGGTTGATTTCACGCAGGATGTCCTCGGGTACGGGTTCATCCATGCCCTTGACCTTCTGCATCTTGTAGTTCTTGGACAACTCGTTGGCAAAGCCGAGTTTCTCTGCGAACTGGTGCATGATCATGTGATCACTGCGGCTCTCCCACAAGGGCTCGATCACCTTTTCGCGCCACTGCAGCGAGCGGTTGGATGCCGTGCAAGAACCGCTGGTTTCAAACTGCGTGGCAGCTGGCAGCAGGTACACCGCGCGGTCCGGGTTCAGATCTTCGGGGTTGCCGGGCATGGCCGCCATGGCTGCGGTAGCCGACGGATAGGGGTCGACCACCACCAGCAGATCGAGCTTGTCCATGGCCCGCTTCATTTCCAGACCACGGGTCTGTGAATTGGGGGCATGGCCCCAGTAGAAGACGCCGCGCAGGTTGGAGTCCTGGTCAATCAGCTCGTTCTTCTCCAGCACGCCGTCAATCCAGCGCGACACCGTGATGCCGTTCTTGCTCATCATCGCAGGCGAGGCGTAACGGCCCTTGATCCACTCGAAATCCACACCCCAGGCTTTGGCAAAGTGCTTCCAGGAGCCCTCGGCCAAGCCGTAGTAGCCGGGCAGAGAATCAGGGTTCGGGCCCACGTCGGTCGCGCCCTGCACGTTGTCGTGACCACGGAAAATATTGGTGCCACCCCCGCTCTTGCCCACATTGCCCAGAGCAAGTTGCAGGATGCACGAGGCGCGCACCATCGCATTGCCGATGGAATGCTGCGTCTGGCCCATGCACCAGACAATGGTGCCGGGGCTGTTGTCGTGCAGCATCTTGGCGACCTTGAACATCTGGTCTTCCTTGACACCACAGGCCTCTTCCACCTTGTCGGGGGTCCACTTGGCCAGCACTTCCTCACGCACCTTGTCCATGCCATAGACACGGTCGTTGATGTATTTTTTGTCTTCCCAGCCGTTTTTGAAGATGTGGTGCAGCAGACCAAACAGGAAAGGAATGTCGGTGCCGGAACGAATGCGCACGTATTCGTCCGCCTTGGCGGCGGTGCGGGTGAAGCGCGGGTCCACCACGATCATCTTGCAGCCGGTTTCCTTGGCATGCAGCATGTGCAACATGCTCACCGGGTGGGCCTCGGCCGCGTTGGAGCCAATGTACAGGGCGACCTTGCTGTTTTGCATGTCGTTGTACGAGTTGGTCATGGCGCCGTAGCCCCAGGTGTTGGCAACGCCGGCCACCGTGGTGGAGTGACAGATGCGGGCCTGGTGGTCGCAGTTGTTGGTGCCCCAGAAGCTCACAAACTTGCGCAGCAGGTAAGCCTGCTCGTTGTTGTGCTTGGAAGACCCGATGAAGTAGACGCTGTCGGGACCGCTGGCCTTGCGCAACTCCTGCATCTTGTTGGTGATTTCTGTCAGGGCCGTATCCCAGCTGATGCGCTCGTATTTGCCGTTCACCAGCTTCATCGGATAACGCAGTCGGTATTCGCCGTGGCCGTGCTCACGCAGGGCCGCACCCTTGGCGCAGTGAGCACCCAGGTTGATGGGGGAATCGAACACGGGCTCCTGGCGTACCCACACGCCGTTTTCCACCACGGCATCCACCGCGCAGCCCACCGAACAGTGGGTGCAAATGGTGCGACGCACTTCCAGCTTGCTGTCGCCGATGGCGACCTTGGCGCCTTCGGCAGCGTTGGACTTTTTGACCAGAGTGAGCTGCGTTGCAGCAATACCCACCCCCACGCCCAGACCAGAACGGCGCAGGAAAGAACGGCGGTCCATCGTGGGCAGCGCCTGCGACAAGCCCCGGCGCAGGCTGTGCACAAACGGCGAAACGGGTGCGGAGGTGCCCTGGTGGGCGTGCGAAGACTTCTTGGTTAGCAACATGGCGTGCCCCGCTGTCAGAGTTGGGTGGTTTTGTAGTACTGCTTGACGTGGTCCGACACGTAGTAGCCGCCACCTTTTTCAGGGGCCACACGAGCGACCTCGGCCACTACGGCATCGGCGGGGACCATGCGGGGCAACGTGGCCACAGCTGCTGCAGCGGCGCCCACCGTGGCGGCGCCGGCAAAGAACTTACGACGGGAAGAAGAAGGCTGGCGATCCGGCATGCATGTCTCCAGTGGCTGGCAGTTATGAACGTATTTGCATACAGTCTATGTCAGTGTGTAAATCCCTGCACTTGGTTGAAACGCCTGCGACCGATGGAGCCGCGAGGCAAACAACACCTGGAGGGATACCCACCATCAGTCGAGCATGTCGAAGCCCTGCGCTTCCACCGCCACAAAAGCCCGCGTGAATTGGGCCAGCGCGGCATAAAAGTGGGCTGCGGGCTGCCCCTGCAGGGCATCGCACAACTGCAAAATCCAAGACTGCAGATGTGTCGCAAAAAAGTTGCGTTGCGCCGTCAGGTTGCAGACAGCCACGTCGTCACCCGCAATCAGGTAACGCATCACTTCGCACAGATAGGCCACATGGTCTTCGGTTTCCGGCATCGCTTCGCCACGCGCCAGGCCCAGCGCCGCAAGGTCGCTGCGCAATCGCACCAGCGGCTTTTCGTTCAAAAATCCGCTCAGGTAATGCGAGCCATACAGAAACACTTCTGGCTTGCCCACGCCACCGAACAGGCGGTCAAATTCTGCGGCAATGGCCTCGTCGTCCTGGGCCCGCGCAGCCCCCACCAGTTGCTGCCAGGGTTCCTGCAAAAAACCGCCTGCCGCGGGGGCTTCGGTGACCGCCACGCGCAGTGCCGCCAGGGTGTCAGGGGTAGGCCTGGCGTAGTACAGCTGCGCCAGCAGCCCATACAGCTCGGCGCGCGCGGTTTCTTCGTCCAGCGCCGAACTGCCGGCCAGATTCAGGGAGAGGGAATCGCTCACAGGTCGGTCACTTTCGTTTCGCTTTGGGAGGAATACAGGTCGATGACGCGGCAATCGCTGCACATCTTGAGCCGTTCCAGTGCCTCGCCCTGGAACATGGCGTGGCCCGACAACTTGCCCAGCATGGCCTCAATGGCCTTCACGGTGCCGAAGGGTTTGCTGCAACGCACACAGGCCCAGGGCTTGGCTTCGTTGAGCACGCGCAACTGGCTGCGCCCGGGCGTGAGCAGCAGCCGCGGCTGCAGCGCAATGGCGCCTTCAGGGCAGGTGGTGGCGCACAGGCCGCACTGCACACAGTTTTGCTCGATGAAACGCAACTGGGGCAGCTGCGGGTTATCTTGCAGTGCACTGGCCGGGCAAGCGCTCACGCAGCTCAGGCACAGCGTGCAGCGGTCTTTGTTGACGGCGATGGTGCCCAGCGGTGCGCCTGCCGCAGGCAGCGCAATGGCTTCGGGCCGCTGGGCCGCGGGCAGCGGGGCTTGGGCAATCAGGTGGTCGAGTGCCAGCTCCAGCGTGCTGCGCTTTTCTTGCGCCACGGCAAAACGCGCAGCCGCCGACAGCACCGTCTGGCGGGTGTGCGACAGGGCCTGCAGACCCGCATCCAGATCGGTGGGATTGCGCGCGCGCAACAGTTTCAGGTGCGTGCCTGCATAGCCCAGACCATTGAGGATGGCCTGGGCCACCGCCATCTGCGCCTCCAGGCCGTCCAGGTATTGGGGTGCCTCCTCGCTGGTGACCAACACCACGATCTGCGAGGCGCCAAAGGCCACGGCACTGAGCCACAGGTCGACCCCCGTGCTGGCCGTGTGCCACAACGCCACCGGCAGCACATGCGCCGGAACCCCGTGGGCAATCTTGAGCTGCGCCGCCCGGCCCAGCTCTTCCACCAAAGCCTGGCCACACTCCTGGCTGTGCAGCAGCAACACGGCATCCTTGCCACCGGCCGCCGTGTAAGTGGACAACAGGGTCTTGAGCTTCAGGCCCTGGTCGGTGGTGCCGGGGTAGGCGTAGGTCAGCGCGCCCGTGGGGCACACGGTGGTGCAGGCGCCGCAACCCACGCACAGGTTGGGGTTCACCTTGATCTGTTGGCGGCTCTTGTCGCTGGCAATGGCTTCGGCCGAGCAGATGTCCACGCAGGCATTGCAACCCACGGTTTCGTTGCGGCTGTGGGCGCAGAGCTTTTGCTTGTAGGCAAAGAACTTGGGCTTTTCGAACTCGCCCACCAGCTCGCGCAGGCGCAGCAGCATGCCCATGTCACGCCCGTCCCAGCGGAAATAGCCCTGGGGCAGCGCGTGCTGCAAAAACGTGGGGGTGGCGTCTGCCGGGCGCAGATCGAGCACCAGATCGAAGCGCTCCTGGTGCGCCGCGGCCTCGCGGGTGAAATCGATGGCTCCCGCCACCTGGCACACCTTGACGCAGGCGCGGTGCGACTGGCAGGCGGACAGGTCGATCTGGTAGTCGAGCCCGATGGCGGTTTCTGGGCAGGCGGCCACGCAGGCGTTGCAGCGTGTGCACAGATCCAGGTCAATCGGGTTGTCGGCCGCCCACTGCAGCTCAAAGGCTCCCAGCCAGCCCGCGAGGCCCGTGATGCGCCCGCCCAGCACCGGAAAACGCCGTGCCTGCGCCCCGCCCGCGTTGCCTGGGCCCTGGGTGAACAGCGTGACATCCAGCACATCGGACACCAGCGCGGCCGCCTGCTCTGCTGCATCCAGCGCGCCGATGATGAGCAGCCGCCCAGCGCTCTTGAACGTGACGGTAGGCACCGGGGCGGGTTCAGGCAGATGGGCGGCGGCCAGCAGCGCCGCAATCTTGGGGCTGGCCTTGCCGGCGTCGCGGCTCCAGCCACCCATTTCGCGGATGTTTACGAAACGGATAGGAGAAAGCGCGCCTTCGGTCTGCTGCCCCAGGTCGGCAAACAGCCGCTGTTCCTGCGTGCAGGCCACCACAACGGTTTCACCGCTCTGGATGGCACGCTGGAATGCGCCGGCATCACGCCGGCACAGGGTGGAATGAAGGGTCAGGTTTTCATGCAGTGCCTCGCCCAGCGCTTTCGCGTTGAGGGGCATCGTCTGGTTGCAGTCGCAGATCAGCGTGGTCATGTGGGTTGTGGCTGGCAGGCAGGGCCGGTTCGCCGGGGTGCGAACGCATGGCCGTCACCGGCGTGCTGGGTAATTCAGTGCAGTCCCCCGACTGTGCCACGCCTTCGCTGACGCTGGCGTCAGCATCATCCCCAGTCTGACCGTCTCCAGGGGCCATTGCCGGCACCTGGGCCACGGGCGCGGACTCTTGCGTTTTTTTCTCGTCGTCAAAAAAGCCCAGAAACTGGGCGCTGGCCATCTGGCGCAGCATGGATGCGGGCAAGGGGTCGGGAATGGAATAGTCCCCGATATAGATGTCGAGCCCATCCATCACGTTGTAATGCGGGTCAGCAAACAGCTTCTTCATGGCCGCGTTGCGCACCTCGGGTGCCACGCCACGGGCCACGAAGGGCTTGAAATCCGAATCGGCGGTCAGCGCCTGTGCGTCGGCCAGCGTGGGTGGCGGCGGCTCGGCCGCTACCGGTGCAGCCGTTGCCGGCACCGGTGCGGCCTGCGCGTTCACCGCCTGCGGGCGGCTGCCCGGTGCCGCATCCGGCTCCGGCGGCACAGGGGCGGGCGCGGGTTCCTGCAGCGGTTTGCCCTCGCGCACATCCCGCTTGCGCTGCGACCAGCGGCCCAGGAACCCATCAGCCATGGTTTCCTCCTGCACCACCGCCACCGCCCCGCATTTTTTCGGTAGACACCGACGCGGGGTTGCCAAAACGGTCCTGCAGCGACCTAAAACTGTCGGGCCGCTTGCGGCGCTTGGGCTCGGGCTGGTAATGGGCGTCTACAAAGGCGCGCAGGCCTTCCAGCACTTCGGGGGCGGCTGGCACCTGTTCCACGGACTCCTGCGCATCGAGCCAGCGGCCGGCGTCGTGGTAGCTCAGGCTCACCGCCACGGGGCGCGCCAGCGGTGTGTTGGTGCCGGTGTCCTCATCCATGCGCCACATCACAAACCAGCAGGGCGCGGGCGACGCCAGGTTCAGGTGATAGCCCTCGGCATCGTCGCGAAACAACTCTACGGCAAAACCGGGGAACAGCCACAGCTCTTCACGCTCATCCTGCCGCAGCCGCCGGGGCTCGGTGCCAAATGCAGGCTCATGGGGCACCACATCGGCCAGTGACCAGCGCCAGGGCTGCCAGCGGTTGTCAATGCGTTCGCGGCGCATCAGAACGGCGACTTCAGAAGTAGGACGGGGGGTGGACATGGCCTGACTTTACCCCGGCGCAATGCCCCATGGGCCACCCGCGGGCAAAGCCCTCGTCTGCGTCATTGCGCTGATGGTGGCAGCACGGTGATGGCCACGGCGCAATATTTGAACTCGGGGATCTTGCCAAACGGATCGAGCGCCGCGTTGGTCAGCAGATTGGCCGCAGCCTCCACATACGCGAAGGGCATGAAGACCGTGCCACGCGGCGTGCCGTCGTCGCGGCGCACGCGCACCTGCAGCATGCCGCGGCGCGAGCGAATGCCCACCAGCGCACCGGGCTGCACGCCCAGCCGGGCCAGTTCGTCGCCATGCAGCGATGCGGTGGCCATGGGCTCAATGGCGTCCAGCACGGTGCTGCGCCGCGTCATGCTGCCGGTGTGCCAGTGCTCCAGCTGGCGGCCGGTGATGAGCACCAGCGGAAACTCGGCATCGGGCTTCTCTGCCGCCGGCGTCCCACTGGCAGGCACCAGCGTGAGGCGGCCCGTGGGCGTAGGAAATTTCTCGGTAAAGACGATGGGCTGGCCCGGGTCGTCTTCGGTGAGGCAGGGGTAAGTCACGCTCGAATCGCGCTCCAGCCGGTTCCAGGTGATGCCCTCGATGCTCGCGTGCATGGCATGGCGCATTTCGTCGTACACGGCGGCCACGCCCGACTCTTCACCTTCGTAGTTCCAGTTCAGGCCCACCCCGCCACCGGGCCGCCCCAAGGCGGGGTCGGCCCCCTCGGCGGGCAGTGGCGACATGGAGTGCGGAGCGTGGGGGCCAACCCGCGCGGCGATCTGCTGAATGATCCACAGATCAGGCCGCGCATCGCCCGGCGGGTTCAACGCGCGGCGGCCCATCTGCACCATGCGGTCGGTGTTGCTGGCCGTGCCGGTCTTCTCGGGCCAGGCGCTCGCGGGCAGCACCACGTCGGCCAGCCAGGCGGTTTCGGTCAAAAAGATGTCCTGCACCACCAGGTGCGACAGGCTGGCCAGCGCGTGGCGCGCGTGGTTCAGGTCGGGGTCGCTCATCGCAGGGTTCTCGCCCATGATGTACATGCCGCGCACCTTGTGCGGGTCGCTGTCAGGCGCCAGCGCCTTGTGCATGATTTCGACCACCGTGTAGCCGGGCGCGTCATCGAGCTTGGTGCCCCAGAAGCCTTCAAACCACGCATGCGCCCCGGCGTTGTCCACGCGCTGGTAGTTGGGGAACATCATGGGGATGAGCCCCGCGTCGCTCGCGCCCTGCACGTTGTTCTGGCCACGCAGCGGGTGCAGGCCCGAGCCGGGCTTGCCGATCTGGCCGGTGACGGCGCACAGCGCGATCAGGCAGCGCGCGTTGTCGGTGCCGTGGATGTGCTGGCTCACGCCCATGCCCCAGAGGATTATTGAGGCCTTGGCCTGCGCAAACGCACGCGCCACCTCGCGCAGCGTTTCGGCCGGAATGCCGCAGACCGGGGCCATGGCCTCGGGGCTGCAGCCCATCACGTTGGCCTTGAGCGCCTCGAAATTGTTGGTGCGATCGCGGATAAATGCCTCATCCACCAGGCCTTCGTCGATCACCGTGTGGATCAGTGCGTTGAGCAGGGCCACGTCGGTGTCGGCCTTGAACTGCAGCGTGCGCCAGGCGTGGGTTCGCAAGTCGGTGATGCGGGGGTCGGCCAGCACGATCTTGGCGCCACGTTTTGCGGCGTTCTTCATCCAGGTGGCGGCCACGGGGTGGTTGGCCGTGGGGTTGGAGCCGATCACGAAGATCAGCTCGGCATGCTCCACGTCGTTCACCGGGTTGCTCACCGCGCCCGAGCCCACGCCTTCGAGCAGCGCGGCCACGCTGGAGGCGTGGCACAGCCGCGTGCAGTGGTCCACGTTGTTGCTGCCAAAGCCGGTGCGCACGAGTTTCTGGAACAAGTAGGCCTCTTCGTTGCTGCCCTTGGCCGAGCCAAAGCCCGCCAGCGCCTTGGGGCCGTGCGTGTCGCGCAGTGACTTCAGCGTGCCGGCGGCCAGATCGAGCGCCTCGTCCCAGCTGGCCTCGCGGAACACCGCCCGCCAGTCGGCACCGTAGGGCTGCACCTCTTTCGGCACGCCGGGCTTGCGGATCAGCGGCACCGTCAGGCGGTCGGGGTGGTGGGCGTAGTCGAAACCAAAGCGCCCCTTCACGCACAGGCGGCCATGGTTGGCCGGGCCGTCGCGGCCTTCGACGCTGATGATTTTTTCGTCGCGCACGTTGTAGGTGATGAGGCAGCCCACGCCACAGAACGGGCAGACCGAGTCGACCTTGCGGTCCACCTTTTGGGAGCCAATGTGCGTCTTGGGGCTGAGCGCGCCCGTGGGGCAGGCCTGCACGCATTCGCCGCAGGCCACGCAGATGCTTGTCGCCATGGGGTCGTCGAGGTCGAAGACGATCTTGCTCTCTGCCCCGCGCAGCGCGTAGCCGATCACGTCGTTGACCTGCTCTTCACGGCAGGCGCGCACGCAGCGGTTGCACTGGATGCAGGCGTCCAGGTTCACCGCCATGGCGGGGTGGCTCAGATCGGGCGCGGGCTGCTGGCGGCGCAGGGCTTTCAGCGCGGGCCGCACTGCCACGCCCAGGCGGGTGGCCCATTCGCTCAGCTCACCGTGTTGGCCTGTCGATTCTGGAGTTTTAGAGTCAAATTGGCCTCTAGCGC
Source organism: Acidovorax defluvii (assembly GCA_003268905.1). GTDB lineage: Bacteria > Pseudomonadota > Gammaproteobacteria > Burkholderiales > Burkholderiaceae_C > Acidovorax > Acidovorax defluvii. The sequence goes on along the minus strand of QLTU01000006.1, from coordinate 198,300 downwards.
TTTCTGGATAAGCGCTACCAGCTATTAATTCAGGAGTGTTTTTCTGTTCGTCGTTCCACCGGTAACCCATATCGGGCATGTCCGACAGCAGCATCTCCACCACCATTTGCTGGCTCTTGCGGGCGCGCGGGCTGGCCGCCTGCACCTTCATGCCCGGCGTCGGGGCACGGCAGCAGCTGGGTGCCAGCGTGCGCTCGCCCGCGATCTCGACCACGCAGGCGCGGCAGTTGCCATCGGGGCGCAGGCCGTCGCTGTAGCACAGGTGCGGGATCTCCACGCCGTGGCGCTGCGCGGCTTTCAAAATGGTTTCGCCGGGGTGGGCTGTGACGGGCTGGCCATCCAGCTCAAAAGCCACGCCGGGCTCGACGGGTGTGGCGCAAGAGGTCAACACCGCGCTCATGACTTCGCCCCTCCAGGCAGTTGCTCGGCCAGCGGGCTGTTGCGCGGCTTGGGCAGGTCGCCCGGCCAGGGCCCGGCACCCACTTCGTGCGCAAAGTATTTGTGGATGCAGCGGATGGGGTTGGGCGCGGCCTGCCCCAACCCGCAAATGGATGCATCGGCCATCACCTGCGCCAGGTCGTCCAGCAAGTCAGCATCCCACTGCGGTGCCTGCATCAGTTGCGCCGCCTTGGCCGTGCCCACACGGCAGGGCGTGCACTGGCCGCAGCTTTCGTGTTCAAAAAACCGCATCACGTTCAGCGCCGTATCGCGCGCCCGATCGTGCTGGCTGAGCACGATGACGGCGGCCGAGCCGATGAAGCAACCATAGGGCTGCAGGGTGTCAAAGTCGAGCGGGATGTTGGCCAGGCTGGCAGGCAGGATGCCGCCCGAGGCACCGCCCGGCAGGTAGGCGTAGAGCTGGTGGCCGTCCGCCATGCCGCCGCAGAATTCGTCGATGAGTTCCTGCACGGTGATGCCCGCAGGCGCCAGCTTGACGCCAGGGTGCTTCACGCGCCCGCTCACGCTGAAACTGCGCAGCCCTTTGCGGCCGTGGCGGCCAAAGCTGGCAAACCAATCCGGGCCGCGCTCGACGATGTCGCGCACCCAGTACAAGGTCTCGAAGTTGTGCTCCAGCGTGGGGCGGCCAAACAGGCCTACCTGTGCAATGTAGGGCGGGCGCATGCGGGGCTCACCACGTTTGCCTTCGATGCTTTCGATCATGGCCGACTCCTCGCCGCAGATGTAGGCGCCCGCGCCCCGGCGCAGCTCGATGTGCGGCAGGGGGCATGGTGGCTCGGCGCGCAGGTGATCCAGCGCCGTCTGCAGCAGTGCGCGGCAGCCGTGGTATTCGTCGCGCAGGTAGATGTAGACGGACTCGGTGCCCACCACCTAGGCCGCGATGAGCACGCCTTCCAGAAAACGGTGTGGGTCGCGCTCCAGATAGGTGCGGTCCTTGAAGGTTCCAGGCTCGCCCTCGTCAATGTTCACGGCCATCACGGCCGTGCCGCCAAACGCCCCCGTGTCGCTTGGGGCGGCCTGGGGCTCGGCAAGAGCGGCTTGCTCCCGAACAATGCGCCACTTGCGCCCTGCCGGAAACCCCGCACCGCCCAGGCCGCGCAGGCCCGAGTTCTCCATGGCGGCCAGCACGGCCTCAGCATCCATCTCGCCATTGACCAACGCTGCGGCCGTCTGATAACCGCCGTGGGCGCGGTAGGTGGCCAGGTCGGTGTGGGCGGGGCTGACCCCGTCCGGCTGCACCGGCACACATTGCCCGGCCAGCGTCGCAACATCAAAATTGATAGCTACTAGCGCTTTTGGATGAAGCGCCAGAGCCCGATTTGGCTTTAAATTGACGGCGTCCAGCACGGCATCGACCGTGGCGTGCAGCACCGGGCACTGGTGCACCACAGCCACCGGCGCCTGCTCGCAGCGGCCCACGCAGGGCACAGCCTGTACCTGCACATCGCCCAGCCCTCCACCCAGGTTCATCGCACGCAGGCGCTCGGGCAACGCAGCCAACAGTTCGCGTGCACCGGCCAGGCTGCAGCTGAGGCTGTCGCACACGCGCAGCACCAGGCGCGGGGCCACAGCGTCGTCGCCACGCACGATGTCGAAGTGGTGATAGAAGCTGGCCACCTCGTATACCTCGGCCATGGGCAGATTCATCTGCCGGGCCAGCGCCACCAGGTGCCGGTCGTGCAGCACGCCAAAGTGGTCGTTCAGGCGGTGCAGATACTCAATGAGCAGGTCGCGCCGCAAGCCTGTGGCCGGGCGCGGGCCCAGCAACTGCGCCACCTCGGCCATGGCGGCGTCTTCGGGCTGGCGGCCCTTGAGGTGGCTTTTGCGGCGGATGCGCTCGCGCATGTCATCAACGGACACGGCGGCCACGGTGGGGGCTTCGGGGGTGGATTTCATGGGGCCATCAAGCGAAAAGCGTCAACCGCAGGCAGTGTGGCGGCCGCTTGCAGCCGCGTCAATGCCGCGCCCCCACCGCACGGAGCCGCCACTGCCACCGCCCGATCCGCCCGGCGCTCAGGTGTTCTTGCTGATCGAGATGGTGGGGAACTTGCTCGAAAAATCTTTCGCCTGCCGGGCGATCTTCACCGCCACCTCGCGCGCCACCTTCTTGTAGATCTGCGCCACTTCGCCATCCGGGTCGGCCACCACGGTGGGTTTGCCGCTGTCGGCCTGCAGGCGGATGCTCATGTCCAGCGGCAGCGCGCCCAGGTAATCCATGCCGTAGTCGGCCGCCATTTTCTTGCCGCCGTCGGCGCCAAAGATGTGCTCCACCTGTCCGCAGTTGCTGCACACATGCACCGCCATGTTTTCGACAATGCCCAGGATGGGCACGCCCACCTTTTCAAACATCTTGATGCCTTTCTTGGCGTCCAGCAGGGCGATGTCCTGCGGTGTGGTGACGATGACTGCGCCGGTCATGGGCACGCGCTGGCTCAGCGTGAGCTGGATGTCGCCGGTGCCGGGGGGCATGTCGATGATGAGGTAGTCCAGGTCCTTCCAGTTGGTCTGGCGCAGCAGCTGCTCCAGCGCCTGGGTGGCCATGGGGCCGCGCCAGATCATGGCCTCGTCCTGGTCCACCAAAAAACCGATGGACATGACCTGCACGCCGTAGTTCTCGAGCGGCTCCATGGTCTTGCCGTCGTCGCTTTCGGGGCGGCGGTTGATGCCCATCATCATGGGCTGGCTGGGGCCATAGATGTCGGCGTCCAGCACACCCACGCTGGCGCCTTCGGCCGCCAGGGCCAGCGCCAGGTTGGCTGCGGTGGTGCTTTTGCCAACACCGCCCTTGCCCGATGCCACGGCAATGATGTTCTTGACCTGCGCAAGCAGTTGCACGCCGCGCTGCACGGCGTGGGCCACTACCTTGGTGGTGATGTTGACCGAGACGTTCTCCACGCCCGCCACTCCCTTGGCGGCGGCCACCAGGCTGCGGCGCAGCTCGGGCAGCAGGCTCTTGGCCGGGTAACCCAGCTCGACATCAAAGGCTACATCGCCGCCATGAATCTGCACATTGCGCAAGGCGCGGGTGCTGACGAAATCCTGGCCCGTGTGGGGGTCCTGCACGCTGGAAAGTGCGGCCAAGAGGCCCTGTTCGGTGACTGACATGCAAATAACTCCTGTGGGGCCAGTAGTCTATCCAAGCGCTGTTCCCCCGGTGTCTGAAGGACAATGCGCACGCTTTGTCCCCGGCGCTACGGCCGCCGCCCCGAACGAAAAGGACCCCCGTGAAATTCAAGATGGCCGAGAAATCCCTGTTTGCCGTGCTGCTGCGCTCGCCGTGGTGGATCAGCTTTGTGGTGGTGGGGCTCATCACGCTGGCATCGGGCGTGCTGCTGCCCAAGGAATACTTCGTGGTCGGTGCGCTCTCCGGGTTTCCGATTTTTGTGGTGGGCTGCATCGCCGCCTGGAAGCAACTGCGCGCACCCAGCCCCACGCGCGTGGCGCAAACCCTGCAGGCCGTGCAGACCATGCCATGGCGCGGCTTTGCCGACACCCTGGCCGCAGCGTGGCGCCAGGGCGGTTTTGAGGTGCAGCCACTCAATAGCGGTGCCGCCGATTTCTGCCTGACCAAGGGCGGCAGCACCACACTGGTCAGCGCACGCCGCTGGAAAGCCGCCACCCATGGCGTCGAGCCGCTGCGCGATCTGCGCGCCGCCATGGAGCAACGCGGCGCCACTGCGGGGCTGTATGTGCTGGCCCAGGGCAGCCTCAGTGACAACGCCCGGCTGTATGCGCGCGACAACGGCATCACCATCGTGCAGGACAACGCACTGGCCGCCCTGCTGCTGGCCAAGCCCTGACGCGGCGACAGCACCCACCCCAAAAAGCTGCACCGCGCCATGCCATCGCCCACCCAAGCGCCCAAAAACTCCCAACCTCCATCGCCCCGCACGGGCCTGCTGCTTACCGGGGGCGGGGCGCGGGCCGCCTACCAGATGGGCGTGCTGGAGGCCATTGCCGACCTGCGCCAGGCGTGCGGTGCGGGTCGCGAACCCAATCCGTTCCCCATCATCACGGGCACGTCGGCAGGCGCCATCAACGCCGCCGCGCTGGCCTGCGGCGCCGATGATTTCGACCGCACCGTGCGCCGCATCGCCCGCGTATGGCGCCAGTTCCATGCGCACCAGGTGTATGGCGCCGACTCGCTCTCGGTGATGCGCAGCGGTGCGCGCTGGCTCACGCTGGTGTCGCTGGGCTGGGCCCTGGCGCGCTGGCGCCGCCTGCGCCCGCGCTCGCTGCTGGACAACGCGCCGCTCGAAAAACTGCTGGCCAAGATGGTGCCGCTCATGCGCCTGCCCCGCCTGATGCAAAAGGGCCACCTTTCGGCATTGGCGGTGACGGCATCGAGCTACAGCTCGGGCGAACATGTCACCTTTTATGAATCGGCCCAGGACGTGCCGCCCTGGGTGCGCTCGCAGCGCAAGGCAACACGCGACCGCATCACACACGAGCACCTGCTGGCCTCTTCGGCCATTCCCTTTGTGTTTCCGGCCAAGGGCATCACCATCGACGGCCACACCGAATACTTTGGCGACGGCTCCATGCGCCAGTCGGCACCCATCGCTGCGGCCATTCACCTGGGGGCCGAACGCGTGCTGGTGATCGGCGCGGGCCGCATGCACGAGCCCCGCGGCGACAGCACCGCCCCGCCCTCCCCCAGTTACCCCTCGCTGGCGCAGATTGCCGGGCACGCGCTGTCCAACATCTTTCTGGATGCGCTGTCGGTCGATGTGGAGCGCGTGCAGCGCATCAACCAGACCCTGTCGCTCATTCCTGAAGAAAAGCGCACCCACAGCGCGCTGCGGCCTGTCGAGCTGCTCGTCATCGCCCCCTCGCAGCGGCTCGATGCCATCGCGGCCCGCCATGTGGGCGACCTGCCCGGCCCCGTGCGCACCATGCTGGGCGCCCTGGGCGTCACCTCGAACATGGCCGACGTGCGCGGCGCGGCACTGGCCAGTTACCTGCTGTTCGAACAGGGCTACACCCAGGAGCTGATGGCCCTGGGCCGGGCCGACACCCTGGCCCGGCGCGCCGACGTGTGCCGCTTCTTTGGCTGGAAAGACACCGGCGCCGCGCTGCGCACCCGCCTTCCCACCTGACACGGCGTGAAAGAACCCGCCAGCACCACGGGACTTGAAACGCCTAAAATCGCGGGTTCCGCCTGAGAAAGCCGCTTTTCATGACGTCATCCGCACGCAAACTCTTCGTCACCACCGCCCTGCCCTACGCCAACGGCAACTTCCACATCGGCCACATCATGGAATACATCCAGGCCGATATCTGGGTGCGCACGCAGCGGCTGCTGGGCAACGCGGTGAATTTCGTCGGCGCCGACGACACCCACGGCGCGCCCATCATGATCGCCGCCGAGAAGGCCGGCAAGACGCCGCAGCAGTTCGTGGCCGACATCGCCGCCGGGCGCAAGCAGTACCTCGATGGCTTTCACATCGCGTTCGACAACTGGCACAGCACCGACGCGCCCGAAAACCACCAACTCGCGCAAGACATCTACCGCGACCTCAAGGCCAACGGCCTGATCGAAACCCGCACCATCGAGCAGTTCTTCGACCCCGAGAAGAACATGTTCCTGCCCGACCGCTTCATCAAGGGCGAGTGCCCCAAGTGCCACGCCAAGGACCAGTACGGCGACAACTGCGAGGTCTGCGGCGCCGTGTACGCGCCTACCGACCTCATCAACCCCTACTCCGCACTCTCGGGCGCCAAGCCGCTGCTCAAAAGCTCGGAGCATTTCTTCTTCAAGCTGTCGGACCCGCGTTGCGTGGCCTTTTTGGAAGACTGGACGCAAAACGGCCGCCTGCAGCCCGAGGTGGCCAACAAGGTGCGCGAATGGTTCACCGTGCGCACCAACCCCGACGGCAGCACCAGCGAGGGCCTGGGCGACTGGGACATCTCGCGCGACGCGCCCTACTTCGGCATCGAGATCCCCGACGCGCCGGGCAAATACTTTTATGTGTGGCTCGACGCCCCCATTGGCTACCTGGCCTCGTTGAAAAACCTGCTGACCAAGCGCGGTGAAGATTACGAGGCCTACATGGCCGACCCGGCGCTGGAGCAGTACCACTTCATCGGCAAGGACATCGTCACCTTCCACACTCTGTTCTGGCCCGCCACGCTGAAGTTCAGTGGCCGCAAGGTGCCCGATTCGGTGTTCGTGCACGGCTTCCTCACGGTGAACAACGGCGAGAAGATGAGCAAGAGCCGGGGCACCGGCCTCGATCCGCTCAAGTACCTGGGCCTCTCGATGAACGCCGAGTGGCTGCGCTACTACCTGGCCACCAAGCTCAGCAGCCGCAACGAAGACATCGACTTCAACGCCGATGACTTCATGGCCCGCGTCAACAGCGATTTGATTGGCAAATACATCAACATCGCCAGCCGCGCGGCCGGGTTCATCAGCAAGCGCTTTGGCGGCGCGCTCGGCGAAGTCTCGGCCGACGGCGACGCGCTGCTGGACCACCTGCGCACCGTGGCGCCGTCGGTCATCGAGCTGCTGGCCGAGCGCGAATATGGCAAAGCCCTGCGCGAGACCATGCTGCTGGCCGACCGCGTGAACGCCTATGTAGACCAGAACAAGCCCTGGGAGCTGGCCAAGCAAGACGGCATGGAAGCCCGCCTGCACGACGTGTGCACCACCTGCATCGAAGCCTTCCGCGTGCTCACCATCCTGCTCAAGCCCGTGCTGCCAGCGCTGGCCGCGCAGGTCGAGGCCTTTTTGAAGGTCGAGCCCTTCACCTTCGCCAGCGCGCAGGTGATGCTGGGCCAGGGCCATGTGATCGGCGAATACAAGCACCTGATGCAGCGCGTGGACATCAAGCAGCTTGAAGCATTGTTTGAGCCTCCAGCCCAGGCAGATCAAGCGCAGGCAGCTACTGAAACAGTAGCACCCGGCGGCGAAGAACTGGCCCCCGCCATCACCATCGACGACTTCACCAAGATCGACCTGCGCATCGCGCTGATCGTGAACTGCGAAGCCGTGGAAGGCTCGACCAAGCTGCTGCGCCTGACGCTGGATGTGGGCGAGGGCAAAACCCGCAACGTGTTCAGCGGCATCGCCAGCGCCTACCAACCCGCCGACCTGATTGGCAAGCACACCGTGATGGTGGCCAACCTCGCGCCGCGCAAGATGAAGTTTGGCGTGTCCGAGGGCATGGTGCTGGCCGCCAGCCATGGTGACGAGAAGGCGAACCCAGGGATTTTTGTGCTGAACCCCTGGCCTGGTGCAACGCCAGGCATGCGGGTGCGCTGAAAGCGACCCGGCCCATGCGCTGTCTGGCCTGTGCTCTGGCGGGCGCCTTGCTGCTGCCGCAGTTGCTGGCCGGCTGCACGGTGGTGGCGGTGACCGCCACGGCCGTTAGCGTCACGGCCACCGCCGTGGGCTTGGCGGCGGATGCTGCCGTGGGCACTGCCAAGGTGGTGGGCAAGGGCGTGGGAATGGCCGTCGATGCCCTGTCCAGTGACGGGACAGCGGCGGACAGCAGCGGCATCCAGATCAGGGAGTCCATCCGCCCGGCGCCCGCAGAGCAATCCGCACCGCCCGCTCTGCCGGGCACACTGCCCCAGTCCAACCCGCCCCCGCTCACTCTCCGGTATAGCGCCCCGGCCGGTGGCTGATCCACAAAAAGCCGCTCATCACCAGCACCGCCAGCACCGAATACGCCACGCGCTCCACCGGCACGATGAAAAGTGCCAACAGCACCACAGTGCCGTCGATCATCATCTGCACCTTGCCTGCACGCATGCCGTAACGGGCTTGCAGGTACAGCGATATCACCGTGGCACCCCCCAGGCTGGAGCGGTGGCGCGCCAAAAACAGGCAGCCCGTGCCCAGCAGCAACCCGCCCAGCAGCGAGGCGAACAGCGGGTTCAGGTAGTCCACATGCATGACGTGCGGGAAGAGCTCCGTCAGCAGTGACAGCAGGGCCACGCAGACAAAAGTCTTGATGGTGAACTCGCGGCCCATGCGCGTCCATGCAAACCAGTAGAACGGCAGGTTGACAACAAAGAAGAGTTTGCCAAACGAGATGCCCGTAACGTAGTGCAGCAAAAACGCCACACCCGCCGTGCCCCCCACCAGCAACCCCGCCTGGTTGAACAGCATGAGTGCCATGGCCACGAACAGGGTGCCGGCAAACAGTGCCTGCACATCTTCAAACGTGCCGTGGCGCAGGGAGGATGGCGGGACGCCGGTGTCAGGCATGGGTGGATTCATGGGATGGGGGCGAGCAAGCAACGCGCCAGACGGCGGGGCGGCTGACCGCTGCGCCCACCGAGCCCGTCGCACAATTTTTGATCATATCGGCCCGCAGCGCTTACCAATCAAGCGCTATAAGCTATTAAAAAAATAGCGACAGGATCGACGGCAGGCGATCGGGGTGCGGCCGCTACGGTTGCACTTTGTCACCGGCTCACTACACTGGCGCACCGGCTTGGGCCTTCGTTCTTTACCCACTCCCTCTCCATCCATGCGTTTCTCGTTTGCCTTCCGCCCCGTCTGCTGGATGCCCTGCGCGGCTACAGCCGCAACCGCTGGCTCGCCGATGTGGGCGCAGGTGTCACGGTGGGCATCGTCGCGCTGCCGCTGGCCATGGCGTTTGCCATCGCCAGCGGCCTCAAGCCCGAGGCGGGGTTGTGGACGGCCATCATCGGCGGCTTCCTCATTGCGCTGCTGGGCGGCACCAATGTGCAGATTGGCGGGCCGGCCGGGGCGTTCATCGTCATCGTCTACGGCATCGTCGAGCGCTATGGCGTGGCCAACCTGCTGATTTCTACGGCCTGTGCGGGGGTGCTGCTGTTCCTGCTCGGGATGTTCAAGCTGGGCAGCCTGGTGCGCTTCGTGCCGGTGAGCATCGTCATCGGCTTCACCAACGGCATTGCGGTGCTGATCGCGCTGTCGCAGGTGAAGGACTGGCTGGGGCTGTCCATCGACAAGATGCCGGGCAACTTTTTCTCGCAGGTTCATGTGCTGGGCCAGCACATCCGCACGCTGAACCCCTATGCGCTGGGGCTGGGCGGGCTGTGCCTGGGCGGCCTGTTCCTGTGGCCGCGCCTGTTCATGCACGGCTCGCCGGTGCTGCGCATTGCCGAGGGCCACACCGTGCGCTCTTTTGCACGCGTGCCTGCACCCGTGGTGGCCCTGATCACCCTGACCGCGCTGGCCTATGTGATGGACTACCCAGTGGAGACGATTGGCTCGCGCTTTGGCGGCATTCCGCAGCAGGCGCCAGCGTTTGCGTTGCCCGATTTTTCGTGGGACACCGTGCGCCTGCTGGTCACGCCCACCGTCACCATTGCGCTACTGGGCGCCATCGAGTCGCTGCTGTGTGCGCGCGTAGCCGACCAGCTGGCCACCAACCCGCACCACAAGAAGCACGACCCCAACCAGGAGCTCATGGCCCAGGGCGTTGCCAATTTCATCGTGCCGTTCTTTGGGGGCATGCCCGCTACCGGCACCATTGCGCGCACCGTGACCAACCTGCGCGCGGGCGCCACCAGCCCCATCGCCGGCATCGTGCACGCTGCCACGCTGGCGCTCATCGTGCTGCTGGCCGCGCCGCTGGCCCTGCACATCCCGCTGGCGGTGCTGGCGGGCATCCTGCTTTATGTGGCCTGGAACATGGGCGAGTGGCACGAGTTTGTGCGCCTCAAGCATTTCAGCAACCACTACCGGCTGCTCATGCTGGGCACGTTCTTCCTGACCGTGGTGTTTGACCTCACGGTGGCGGTGGAGGTGGGGCTGGGGCTGGCCTGCGTGCTGTTTGTGCGGCGCATGAGCGCACTGTTCCGCGCCGAGCCCGAGTTGCCCCGCGCCACCACGGCCACGGCCCCTGCCGCTGACCAAGGGGAATTGGCACCAGGAGCCTGTCGGACTTGGAGCGTCGAAAGCGAAAATCGGACCCAGCGAGGACAGTTTTCGCCGGATTTGCAGCCCCATAGCGGGGCTATGGGGCAAAAAGACGGTGAAAAATGGACCGCTGCGGCCGATTTGCAGCCGACGATTTCCACGTCCGACAGGCTCCTAGCGGCAGGCCCCCGCCCCCGCCTGGCCTGGCGCCTGCACGGTGCGCTGTTTTTTGGGGCTGCCGCCAAGATCGACCCCATTGTGCAGGCCGTGGAGGCTGGCCCCGAAGGCCCCGAAGTGGTACTGAACGCGCGCGACCTGTTTGCCCTGGACACGACGGGCCTGGAAGGCCTGGAGCAGATTCTGAAAGCCGTGGGCCAACGCGGCGGCGTGCTGTGCGTGCAGAATGCGCAAGAGCAGCCGCGCTCGCTGATGGAGCGTTCCGGCTTCAACGCCCGGCTGGCAGCGCAGAACGCAGTCCAGCACCGCAAAAGCTCCTAAAAAGAGAGCTGCTTGCGCTTATGCAGCAAGCGTTTCAGCCGTTTTTTACTATCAATCGTTGGCACAGGGCGCAGCGTCCCCACTGCCTTGCATGGCTCGCGCCTGCCAGTCCCCGGGCGCACACCCTGTCCAGCGCCGAAACGCCCGGTTGAATGCGCTGGCCTCCGAAAACCCCAGCCTGCGCGCGATGACGACGAACGGTTGCGCACCGTCTGCCACGGCCCGGCACGCCAGCGCCCGGCGCGCACTGTCCAGCAAATCCGAATAGTGCACGCCCTCGGCCGTGAGCCGCCGGGCAAACGCCCGCTCGGTCAGGCCGAACTGGCGCGCAGCCTGCGCACGCTCGGTCACGCCCCTGTCGATGGCACCCGCCAGCCATTGCTCCACGCGCGAGCTCAGGCCCTGGGGCACCGACAACGCCGCCAGCTGGGCCGAGGCGTGGGCGCGGTGCAGGCCGGAGAGCGCCGCATCGGCCTGCGGCAAGGGCGCATCCAGCACGGCATTGGCCAGCAGCAGGCCGTTGAAAGCCTGCTCGAACTCCACCTCGGTCTCGAACACCGCGGCGTAGCCGGGCAGCGGCCCCAGTTGCCGGTGGGTGAACTGCACTCGCAGCGGCTGCACGGCGTGACCCGAAACCCAGTGGCTGAAGCTCACCGTGGCCGCCAGCACGGCCTCAACCTGGTGCGCACTGAAAGCCAGCTCGCCCTGCTGCGGGTGGTACACCACCCAGCTCTGGTGCTCGCCGGCCAGGATCTGGAAGCGCCCGCCATCGCTGATGAGCCGCTGGTACTGCTGCAGCAGGCCGATGGCATTGCGCAGCGTGGACGACGACAGCAAGATGAAACCGACCACATTGAAGCTGCCTGGCCCCACCGTGCGCCCGGCGTTCAGGCCGAAAGCCGGGTCGCCCGTCAGCTCGGCGGCCGCACGCCACAGGCGTGTGATGTCGTCGATGGGCCAGCGCGGTGCGTCCAGGCAACCGCTTGCCAGGCCCGCGCGTGCCAGCAGCCGCCCGCGCGCCAGGCCCTGGCGCTCGGCAGCCGCCACGACGGTATTGACCCAGCTCATCGCAACGCTGGGCGCCAGTAAATGGCTCACGCCCTGTTCATGGGGAACACATGGCTTCAACACCGTCATGCCCGTCGTCGCCCTGAGGAAAGGTCACGATCGGTCTCCAAAGTCAACATGCATGGTCTCCAAGGTCAAGGCTGGAGCGATCATAAAACGCTATCGTCTGGCGCACAAAGAACCTTACAGAGAACCGCACAGGTTCCACAAACAGGAGACAAACCATGGCAGCACAGCACCATGACGTGGTGATCGTTGGCGGCGGGCTGGCCGGCATCGTCACTGCGCTCGAAGCCCTGCGCGCGGGCCAGTCCGTGGCGCTGGTGGACCGCGATGCCCCCGAGCGCCTGGGAGGCCTCGCCCTGTGGGCGTTTGGCGGCATGGCGCTGGTGGGCACGGCGCTGCAGGCACGCATGAAGATCCCCGACTCGCCCGAGGCCGCGCTGCGCGACTGGGTGCGATTTGGCGAGATGGACCCGGCCGACACCTATCCGCAGCAGTGGGCGCGCTACTACGTCGAGCATTCACGCGCCGAGGTGTACGACTGGCTGCTGGGCGAGGGCGTCAAATTCATGCCTGCGGTCAACTGGATCGAGCGCGGGCGGCATGGCGAGGGCAACAGCGTGCCGCGCTACCACATCATCTGGGGCACGGCACGCGAGCTCACGCGCCGCATGATCGCCGCGATGCGCCAGGCCGACACGGGCGGGCGGCTGACCGTGCTGCACCGCCACCGCGCCAGTGCGCTGGATTTGCAGCAAGGCCGCACGTCCGGCGTGCTGGCGGTGAACGAAGACACCGGTGCCGAGGTGCGGCTGACGGCCCCCGTGGTGGTGCTGGCCATGGGCGGCATCAACGGCGGCCACGCGCAAACCCGCGCCAACTGGCCCACCAACCGCCCCCTGCCCGCCACCCTGCTCAATGGCGCACACCCTTTTGCCGACGGCGCAATGCACCACCACGCCGCCGATCGCTGGGGCGCGCAGATCACCCACGCAGGCGAGATGTGGAACTACGCAGCCGGTTTTCCGCACCCTTTTCCGCATTTCGAGGGGCATGGCCTGTCCACCATTCCGTGCAAATCGGCGCTGTGGCTCAACCACCGGGGCGAGCGCATCGGTCCCGAACCACTGGTGACGGGTTTCGACACCCACTGGCTGTGCCAGCAAGTGGCCGCGCAAGAGAAGCCCTGGACCTGGCACCTGCTGAACTGGCGCATCGCGGCCAAGGAGTTCGCCATTTCCGGCGCCGAGCACAACCAGCGCATCCGCGACATGCAGTTCCCCGCTTTCCTCAAAGAGACGTTGCTGGGCAACCACCGGCTGGTGAAGCAGATGGCCGCCGAGAGCAAACACTTTTTGGTGGACGACACGCTGGCGGGGCTGGCCGCGAAGATGAACGCGCTGGCTGGCACCAACGACGTGCAGCCCGCCGTGCTGCAGGCCACGGCCGACACCTTTGACGCCAATTTTGCGAACGGCGCCAAGCTGCACAACGACGACCAGATCCGCCGCATCCTGCACGCGCGCCAGTGGGGGCCCGACAAGCTGCGCACCTGCGCGCCCTCGCCGCTGCAAAAGGCAGGCAGCGGGCCGTACATCGCCATCCAGATGCAGCTCGTCACGCGCAAGAGCCTGGGCGGCCTGCGCACCGACCTGGCAAGCCGCGTGCTCGACGGCGCCGACCAGCCCATCCCCGGCCTGTACTGCGTGGGCGAGGCGGCGGGCTTTGGCGGCGGCGGCGCCAGCGGCAAACGCTCGCTGGAAGGCACCTTTTTACCTGGCTGCATTCTCACGGCGCGCGCTGCGGCGCGGCACATCACCACCGGACGCTGAGAAGGTATGAACAAACCCACCATGCCCGCCCATTCCGGATTCATTCACACCTTCTGAGGAGCCACCATGCAAGGCGACATTGTTTCGGGCGTGCTGCTGCCGCTCATCCTGGCCTTCATCATGTTTTCGCTCGGCCTGGGGCTGACGGTGGGCGACTTCCGGCGCATCTTCACCCAGCCGCGCGCGCTGCTGGTGGGGTGGTGTGCCACTTCGTGCTGCTGCCGCTGGCGTGCTTTCTGCTCCTCAGTGCCTGGGGCATGACCGGCGTGTTTGCCGTGGGCTTCATGATCCTGGCGGCCTGCCCCACAGGCAGCACCTCGAACCTGCTCACCTACCTGGCACGCGGCGACGTGGCCCTGGCGCTGAGCTTCACCGCCGTGGCCAGTGTGGCCACCATCTTCACCCTGCCGCTGGTGGTGACCTGGGCACTGGGCCACTACCTGGGCGCAGCCCGGGCGGTTGACGTGCCCGTGGGGTTGATGATGGGCCAGGTGGCGCTGGTGCTGGGCGTGCCGGTGAGCCTGGGCATGTTCGCGCGCCAGCGCTGGAGCGCCTGGGCGCAGCGCTTCGAACCGCGCGCCACGCGCGTGGCCACGGTGCTGTTCGTGCTCATCGTGGTGCTGGCCGTGGCCAAAAACTGGGCGCTGCTGCGCGACAACTTCACCACGCTGGCGCCGTTTGCGTTGCTGCTCAACCTCAGCATGCTGTGCGTGGGCTTTGGCGTGGCGTGGGCCGCACGCCTGTCGCGCAGCCAGTCGGTCACCCTCGGCATTGAAACCGCCGTGCAGAACGCCGCCTTGGCGCTGGTGATTGCCAGCACCGTGCTCCAAGACGACGCCATGGCCATTCCCGGCGCGCTTTATGGCGTGCTCATGTACGCCGGGGGCCTGCTGTTTGCCTTGGCCATGCGCCGCCTGCTGCCCGCCGCCCCAACCACCGCCACGGTTGCCACAACCGCCGCTTGACCCTTTCAAAGAGGAACACCCCATGTCCACTGCCCCCCTGAACGGCGCCCAGGCGCTGATGAAAACCCTGGTCGATGCCGGCATCGAGGTCTGCTTCACCAACCCCGGCACGAGCGAAATGCACTTTGTGGCCGCGCTCGACAGCGAGCCGAAGATGCGTGCCGTGCTGGCCCTGTTCGAGGGTGTGGCCACGGGCGCAGCGGATGGTTATGCCCGCATGGCAGACAAGCCCGCTGCCACGCTGCTGCACCTGGGCTGCGGCCTGGGCAACGGCCTGGCCAACCTGCACAACGCGCGCAAGGGCAAAGTGCCCGTGGTCAACATCGTGGGCGACCACGCCACACACCACACGCAGTACGACGCGCAACTGCAAAGCGACATCGAAACCGTGGCGCGCAATGTGTCGCCCGGCTTCGTGCGTACCTCGCAGAGCACTGCTGCGCTGTGCCAGGACGCAGCAGACGCTATCACCGCCGCACGCGGCCTGCCGGGCCAGGTGGCCACGCTGATATTGCCCGCCGACGTATCGTGGGGCGAAGGCGGCGTGCCCTGCCCTCCCCCGCCGCCGCCAAGCCCCGAAGCGGCGGACGACGCCACCGCACAGGCCATTGCCCAAACCATTGCCCAGGCAATGACACAGGCAGGACGGGCGGGCGGCAAGGCCGCCTTGCTGCTGGGCGGGCAGGCACTGCGCGAGCCCGGACTGCGGGCCGCCGCGCGCATCGCCGCGCACAGCGGCGTGAAGGTGTTCGCCGAAGTCTTCCCCACCCGGCTGGAGCGCGGCGCAGGCCTGCCCACCGTGGAGCGCATCGCCTACCTGGCCGAGCTGGCCGGCGTGCAGTTGGCTGGCATCGAGCACCTGGTGCTGGTGGACGCCAAGGCGCCGGTGTCCTTCTTCGCCTACCCGGGCAAGAAGAGCTATCTGGTGCCCGATGCCTGCACGGTGCATACGCTTTCCACGCCCACGCAGGATGCGGCCGCGAGCCTGGACAAGCTGGCCCAGGCCCTGGGCGCCGCCCAGGCGCAACCCGCGCTACAGGCCCCCTCCCGCCCGGGCCGCCCGCGCGGCAAGCTCACCGCCGAGAAGGTGTGCAAGGCCGTGGGCCACCTGCTGCCCGAGAATGCCATCGTCATCGACGAGGCCATCACCTCGGGGCTGATGCTCGCGCCCTTCACCGCCGGCGCACCGCGCCACGACCTCATCACGCTCACCGGCGGCGCCATCGGCCAGGGCCTGCCCAACGCCGTCGGCGCGGCCATCGCCTGCCCGGAGCGCCCGGTGCTGGCGCTCATCGGCGACGGCACGTCGATGTACACCATCCAGGCGCTGTGGACCATGGCGCGCGAGAAGCTCAACGTCGTTTCCATCATCTTCAACAACGCCTCGTATTCCGTGCTCAACGTGGAACTGGAGCGCGTAGGCGCCGAAAAGGTGGGCGCCAAGGCGCGCTCGCAGCTGGACCTGAACGGCCCGGTGATCCACTTCGCCCAGCTGGCCGATGGCATGGGCGTGCACGGCGTGCGCACCACCACGGCCGAGGAGTTTGTGCTGGCGCTGGAGCACGCCCTGGCCACGCCCGGGCCGCACCTCATCGAGGCGGTAGTGCCGCAGTCGCTCAGCGGCCTCAAGCGCAAGCTGCTGCCGTGGCTGCTGCGCTCGCTGCCCAACTTGCCTCCGGGGGTGGCGCGGGCGCTCAAGCGCAAGATTGCGCCGTGAATGCCCACAAGGCAGCGCACCGGATTTCTGAAATCAGCGCCCGCCCTTGTTTTCTGGCGCGTCCATGTCGGGGCCGATCTGCGTACGCAGCACCGTGGCGCCGTCTTTGGTCACCACGGTAAACACCTTGGGGATGTTGGGCGCCTCGGCAAAGCGCCAGTCGTGGTGCGTTTCGCCGCTGAGGCGGTAGGGCGTGACCTTGGCAGGCTTGCCCAGATTGCGGCGCACCTGCGCCATGTCGGTGCCGGGTGTGATGCGGGCAAAGTTCTCGGGCGTGAGCACCTGGCGCACGGCCACCAGCCGGCCATCGGCACCCACGGTGATCATGTAATTGATCTGCCCCGCGGGCTGGCGGTTGTATTCCAGGGTGCGCGCGCCATCGGCCTCGTCCCAGATGGTTTCGGGGGCGCCAAAGCGGTCACGCACGTCGGCCTCGGTGGAAATGCCAGGCTGCAGTTCGCTGATGCGCTGCGCGTCGCATCCGGCCAGGGCGACCAGGCTGAAAGCCGCCGCGGCAAGCGCCAGGGCACGAAAAAGAAAGGACATGGGAGGCTCCCGGTAAAATCAAGCCAGAGAGGTTATCAGTCCATGTCCATTTTTCGCCGCCCCGACTACAAATCCGATGCCACCCAGTTCATCGACCAGCTCAAGGCGCAAAGGCCCGAGCTGGATGAACAGCAGCGCGCAGGCCGCGCCTTGCTATGGGACAAGCAGGTAGACCGCAAGATCTGGGGCGACTACCGCGATGCCCAGGTCGCGCAAAAGCCCTACCCCTATCAGACCAACGCTGATTGAGCATCAAAATGGCCTCTAGCGCTTTACCATAAAGCGCTAGCAGCTATTTATTCAATAGCACAAATGCGCAGCGCAAGCCCTGCCGAGGCCACTGCGGCTACCCCGGGCACCATGCCCGACGTGGTGGACCAGGTGGCGCTGGCCCGCCTGTATGGCGAGCCGCTGTTTGCGCTGCCGCAAGACCTTTACATCCCGCCCGACGCGCTCGAAGTCTTCCTTGAGGCCTTTGAAGGCCCACTCGATCTGCTGCTGTACCTGATCCGCAAGCAGAACTTCAACATCCTCGACATCCCCATGGCCGGCCTCACGCGCCAGTATCTGGTGTACGTGGAAGAGATCCGCAGCCGCAACCTGGAGCTGGCCGCCGAATACCTGCTGATGGCGGCGATGCTCATCGAGATCAAGTCGCGCATGTTGCTGCCCCCCAAAAAGCAGGAGGGAGCCGACGAGGCCGAAGACCCGCGCGCCGAGCTGGTGCGCCGCCTGCTCGAATACGAGCAGATGAAGATGGCCGCCATGCGCCTCGGGCAACTGCCGCAATATGGGCGCGACTTTGTGAAGGCGCAGGTGTACATCGAGCAAAGCCTGCAGCCGCGGTTTCCGGATGTGCATGTGGTCGATCTGCAAGACGCCTGGCGCGACATCCTGAAGCGCGCCCGGCTGGTGCAGCACCACAAGATCACCCGCGAGGAACTGAGCGTGCGCGAATACATGAGCATGGTGCTCAAAACGCTGCAGGGGCGCCGCTTTGTCGAGTTTGAAGAACTGTTCGATCCCGCCAACGGCAGCACCGTGCTGGTGGTGACCTTCATCGCGCTGCTCGAGCTGGCCAAGGAAACGCTGATCGAGATCACCCAGGCCGAGGCCTTCGCCCCCATTTACGTCCGGCTGGCCTATACACCTGCATGACCCCCCTGAGCCGCTTCGCGTCTTCCCCCAAGGGGGACGTCACCCGTGGCCTGGCGAAGCTAGTTCCACGGTGGCACTGGCGTAGTGCAGCGCCCGTTTCGCACGCCACGAGAAACCACCATGCAGTCCCACGAATTCGACGTTCTCATCGTAGGCAGCGGCCTTGCCGGTCTCTCGGCTGCCCTGCACCTGGCGCCCACGCACCGCCTGGCCGTCATCACCAAACGCCAGCTGCAGGACGGTGCAAGCGCCTGGGCGCAGGGTGGCATTGCCGCCGTGCTGGCCGACGATGACAGCTTTGCCGCGCACATCGAAGACACCCTGGTGGCCGGTGCCGGCCTGTGCGACCTGGCCGCCACGCGCTTCGTGGTGGAAAACGCGCCTGAGGCCATCGCGTGGCTGCGCCAGCTGGGTGTGCCTTTTTCGATGGAGGGCGACCAGCTGCACCTCACGCGCGAAGGCGGCCACAGCGCACGCCGCATCGCGCATGTGACCGACGCCACCGGTGCCGCCGTGCAGCGCACGCTGATCGACGTGGTGCGCGCAACCAAAGGCATCACGGTGTTCGAGCAACACACGCTGGTGGACGTGATCACCAGCCACAAGCTGGGCCTGGCGGGCCCGCAGCAGTGCCTGGGCCTGTATGCGCTGGATGGCGCCACCGATGAGGTGGTCACCTTCCGCGCGCCGCAAACCATTCTGGCCACCGGCGGCGCGGGCAAGGTCTACCTCTACACCACCAACCCCGACACCGCCACCGGCGACGGCATTGCCGCCGCCTGGCGCGCCGGTTGCCGCGTGGGCAACATGGAGTTCATCCAGTTTCACCCCACGGGGCTGTACCACCCGCACGCCAAGTCGTTCCTCATCAGCGAGGCGGTGCGCGGCGAGGGTGGCAAGCTGCTGCTGCCGGCATCGGCAGGGGGCACGCGCTTCATGCCGCAGCACGACGAGCGCGCCGAACTGGCACCGCGCGACGTGGTGGCCCGCGCCATCGACTACGAAATGAAGCGCCACGGCCTGGACTGCGTGCATCTGGACATCTCGCACCAGAGCCCCGAATTTCTGCACGAGCACTTTCCCAACATCCTGGCGCACTGCGCGTCGCTGGGCATCGACATCACCAAAGAGCCCATCCCCGTGGTGCCCACGGCGCACTTCACCTGCGGCGGCGTGCTGACCGACCTGGCCGGCTGCACCGACCTGCCCGGCCTGTACGCGGTGGGCGAGGTGGCCTGCACCGGCCTGCACGGCGCCAACCGCCTGGCCAGCAACTCGCTGCTTGAATGCATGGTGTTTGCCCGCGCCGCCGCGCACGCCATTGCGGCCACGCCGCGCACGCCCGTGCCCGAGCTGCCGGGCTGGGACGACAGCCGCGTGCAGGACGCCGACGAGTCGGTGGTCATCTCGCACAACTGGGACGAGCTGCGCCGCTTCATGTGGGATTACGTGGGCATCGTGCGCACCAACAAGCGCCTGGAGCGCGCGGCCCACCGCATCGCCCTGCTGCAAGCCGAGATCCAGGAGTTCTACGCCCACTTTCACATCACGCGCGACCTGCTGGAGCTGCGCAACCTGGTGCAGGTGGCCGACCTCATCATCAAGAGCGCGCAAATGCGCCGCGAAAGCCGCGGCCTGCACTACAGCCGCGACTACCCCGCGCTTGCGGCGCCCGCCGCACCCACCATCCTGGTTCCGCCCGTTGCGCGCCACTGAGCGCGGCATGGAACACCACCGTCAACACACCTGCACCGCCATGTACCGCACCCTGCTCAAATCCAAAATCCACCGCGCCACCACCACGCACTGCGAGCTGCACTACGAAGGCTCGTGCGCCATCGACGAAGACCTGCTCGACGCCGCCAACCTGTGCGAGAACGAACAGGTCCACATCTGGAACATCAACAACGGCGAGCGCTTCATCACCTATGCCATCAAGGGCCAGCGCGGCAGCGGCATGATCTCGGTCAACGGCTCGGCCGCGCGACGCGCTGCCGTGGGCGACCTGCTCATCATTGCGGCGTTTGCCCAGGTGCCCGAAGACAAGGTGGCCACGCACGAACCCCAACTGGTGTTTGTCGACGGCCACAATCGCCAGACCGAACTGCGCCACCACGTGCCTACCCAGGCGCTGTAACGCCCGCTTTTTCCACCCCCGCCGAAAGCAGACCATGCCCCACCTGATCGTCGAATACTCGCAAAACCTTGCCGGTTTTCCCGAGGCGCAAGCCCTCACCGAGCTGAACCAGGCCGTCACCAGCAGCCCCGAAGTGCTGGACGAGGCCGACCTCAAAAGCCGCTTCGTGCTGGTGGACAGCTTTGAAATTGGCACCGCCCCCGCCAACCGCGCGTTTGTGCACGCCCAGCTGCGCCTGCTGTCGGGCCGCACGCCCGAGGCCAAAAAAGACCTGTCCGAACGCGTGGCCGAGGTGCTGCGCCGCCTGTCACCCAAGCCAGCGGGCGTGATGGTGCAGCTCAGCGTGGAAATCGTCGATATGGACCGGGGCTCTTACGTCAAAGAGCGGCTGTAAGCCACCGGGCGTCACCGCCATTTTTTAGCCAAACAGGGCTGTAGCGCTTACCCATCAAGCGCTAGCAGCTCTTTTTTTTATAGTGACTCCACTCAGCACCAGCCGCCCGCGCTGCCCCGCCTGCCTGCGCCCGCACAGTGCCTGCATCTGCCGCTGGGCCACGCCGGTGGCGCACCGCACCGAGGTGCTGATCCTGCAGCACCCGCTGGAAGTGCACGAGGCCAAAGGCACGGCCCGGCTGCTGCACCTGAGCCTGCCGCACAGCCGCATGGTGACGGGCGAGCGGTTTGACGCCAGCGCGCTGCAGCCCCTGCTGACCGCGCCATTTGACGCAACAGATGCAGCCATCGCCCCGCGCCACACCCTGCTGCTCTACCCCGAGGCCCCGCAAGACGCCACCCTGGGCATTGCCACCCCGCCGCCACTCAACCCCGCCTGGCTGCAAACACCAGAGCGCCTGCGCCTGGTGGTGCTGGACGGCACCTGGCGCAAAAGCCGCAAGATGCTGCACCAGAACCCTTTGCTGCAACAACTGCCGCGCCTGCCGCTGCGCGAGCTACCGGCATCGCGCTACCGCATCCGCACGGCGCACCAGCCGCACCAGCTCTCTACCCTGGAGGCCACCTGCGCGGCACTGGCACAACTGGAAGGCGCCGAAAGCCTGGCGCCCCTGCTGGCGGCGTTTGACGGGTTTGTGGCGCAGCAAGCGGCCTGGCAGGTGCGGCGGTAGGTGCGGCAGGGGCAGCAAGACCACCGAGCTGGCAAGCCGTCGACCTCGCAAAACACTATTAAAAAAATAGCTACTAGCGCTTACCAGATAAGCGCTAGAGGCCAAAAACACCCAAACATCATGGCACCAGTTCGGCGGCCAGCCAGCCGCGCAGGCTGTTGACAAACGCCCAGGCCTGCACGCGCGGCAGGTCTTGCAGGCGCACCACGGCCTCGGTCAGGCGCCCTTCGCGCAGGGCCACGGCGCGGCCCACGCCGGGAAGCAGGCCGCAGGCCAGCGGGGGGGTAACCCAGCGGCCGTCCAGCAGCATGGCAATGTTGCCGAACGTGGTTTCGGTGATCTCGCCCGCTTCGTTCCACAGCACCGTGTCGAACACACCGGGCGTGGTGGGCGCCAACGCGGTGTAGTGCGCGCGGCGCGTGGTCTTGTAGCGCACGAATTCGCCATGGGCCTCTGGCAGCGGGCGGCCCGCCAATTGCAGGCGCACCGGCTCGGGCGTGGGGTGCAAGGCAAAGGCCTCGGCGTGGGGCTGGCCGCTGGCGCGCAGCAGCAGGCGCACGCGCCAGGCACCGGCGGGGTGGTTGCCTGCCAGCGCCTGCAGGCAAGCCTGCCCGGCAGCGGCGTCGAACGGCACATTGAAATGCGCGGCCGCGCCCTGCAGGCGCGCCAGGTGTTCGGCCAGGTGGCGAAACTGGCCATCCACCAGCGCCAGGGTTTCGAGCAGGTCAAACGGCGCGCTGGCGCGTTCGACAAAGGCGCGTTTGTGGCGCCACTCGCTCCATTCGGCGTCGGCCGTGGCGCCCGAGGTGATGCCGCTGCCGATGCCGCAGGTGGCGGTGGTGGCGCCGTCGGCCCCGGCGCGCAGCACCACGGTGCGGATGGGCACGTTGAAGGTGGCGGCCACGCTGCACAGGCCATCGGGCCCGGCCACGCCCGCCGGCCGCACCACGCCGACAGCGCCGCAATACACGCCGCGCGGCGCGGATTCGAGCGCACGAATCATCTGCATGGCGCGCACCTTGGGCGCGCCGGTGACCGAGCCGCAGGGGAACAGCGCAGCAAACACGTCGGAAAGCCGAATGCCAGCGCGCGTGCGGGCCTGCACGTCCGACGTCATCTGCCACACGGTGGGCAGGCCCTCGGTGTGGAACAGCGCGGGCACGCGCACGCTGTGCGGCTGGGCAATGCGCGAGAGGTCGTTGCGCAGCAGGTCCACGATCATGACGTTTTCGGCGCGCTCTTTGGGCGATGCGCGCAGGTGGGCGGCCTGGGCGGCGTCGTCTGCGGGGGTGGCACCGCGCGCGGCGGTGCCTTTCATGGGACGGGCCAGGATGCGGCCGCCGCCGGGCGCATCGTGCCAGTCAAAAAAAAGCTCGGGCGAGACCGACAGCACCTGCTCGGGGCCCGCTGCCATGTGCGCGGCATAGCCGCCGGGCTGGGCGCGCTGCAGCGCGGCAAACAGCGCGGCGGCGCTGCCTTGGCGCAAGCTGCCGGTGAGTGGGGCGGTGTAGTTGACCTGGTAAAGCTCGCCCGCACTGATGGCCTGCTGGATGTGGGCAATGGCGGCGTCAAAACGGGCGCGGTCGGGGCCGCCGGTCCACTCGACCTGCGCGGCGGGATCGGCTGCATCCGCAGACCCATCGGCAGGCCAGGGCAGCGGTGCGTCGTACACGGCAAACCACGCCAGCGGGCCGTCGGCGGCGTGGGTTTGCAGGGCGGCGTCAAAGGCCGCTGCGGCTTCGTAGCGCACATGGCCGACGCACCAGTGGCCGCGCTGTGCGGCGGCATGCACGGCGTCGAGCACGGCGCGCACGTCCTGCAGCTGGTGGGCTTGCAGCTCCTCGCGCGGGGCGCCAAAGGCTTGGCGCAGGCGCGGCGCGCTGCGGTCGTGCGGGTCGGCAAAGTCAATGTGCGCAGTAAGGGTCAAATTGGCCTCCAGCGCTTATGGGATATGCGCTAACAGCTATTAAAAACAAAGCAAACGCCGCCGTGTACAGCGTGCCCCTACCGATGCACGCCCCGGCCGTGGCGCAGAGGCGTGGGGTACCTCAGGCCGCGCCGATGTTCGGCACGAGGCCGCTGGTGGGCAGGCCGTTTTTGAGCGCGGCGGTGAAGGCCAGCATGCGGTCAATCGGCAGGCGGGCGCGCGGGATGATCTGCGGGTCCACGTCGATGGCGTTGCTGCCGGTCTCCAGCACATGGGCCACACCGGCCAGGCCGTTCATCGCCATCCAGGGGCAGTGGGCGCAGCTTTTGCAGGTGGCGCTGTTGCCGGCGGTGGGGGCTTCGTAAAACACCTTGCCGGGGTTGAGCGTGCGCAGCTTGTGCATCATGCCGTTGTCGGTGGCGACGATGAACTCTTGGGCGTCCATCGTCTGCGCGGCCTTGAGGATGGCCGAGGTGGAGCCCACGGCGTCGGCCAGGGCAATCACGTCGGCCGGGCTTTCAGGGTGCACCAGCACCTTGGCGTTCGGATGCTCTTTTTTCAGCGATTCCAGCTCAAAGGCCTTGAACTCGTCGTGCACGATGCAGGCGCCGTTCCACATCAGCATGTCGGCACCGGTCTCGCGGCGGATGTAGTCGCCCAGGTGGCGGTCGGGCGCCCACAGGATTTTGTGGCCCTGGTCCTTGAGTGCGCGCACGATGTCGAGCGCGCAGCTCGACGTGACCAGCCAGTCGGCCCGCGCCTTCACGGCCGCACTGGTGTTGGCGTAGACCACCACGGTGCGGTCGGGGTGCGCATCGCAGAACGCGCTGAATTCGTCGATGGGGCAGCCCAGGTCGAGCGAACAGGTGGCGTCCAAGTCGGGCATGAGGATGGTTTTTTCGGGCGAGAGGATTTTGGCCGTCTCACCCATGAAGCGCACTCCGCTCACCACCAGCGTCTGCGCGGCGTGGTCGCGGCCAAAGCGCGCCATCTCCAGCGAATCGCTGACGATGCCGCCGGTTTCTTCGGCCAGGTCCTGCAGGTCGGGGTGCACGTAGTAGTGCGACACCATGACCGCGTTCTTTTCCTTCAGCAAACGGCGGATTTTGTCCTTGAGCGCAGCGCGCTCGTCCTGCGACGGCTCGGGAGGCACACGCGCCCAGGCGTGCTTGGTCGCGCACACGCCGCCGCCTTCGGGCTGCTCGTAATCGACTTCCTTGAGGGTAATCACAGTGTTCATATCAGTCATTCAGTGTGCGTTGCGCCAGTCTCGGCACGTACAACAGGCACGGCCCAGGCCAGCGGCCACCGCGCAAGGGCCGCCCCGCCGCGCTGGTGGCGTCCCCCTTCCCGCGCTCCGCGCGAGAGAAGGGGGAAGGCGCGCAGCGCCACAGGGGGTTGGTCACTCTAACTCCTGCAGGCGCATCGAGAAGTCGGTGGCCTTGACGTCTTTGGTGAGGGTGCCAATCGAGATGCGGTCCACACCGGTTTCTGCAAGGGCGCGCAGGCCATCGAGCGTCACGCCGCCCGAGATTTCGAGGATGGCGCGACCAGCATTGATGCGCACGGCCTCGCGCAGCGTAGGCAGCGGCATGTTGTCGAGCAGCACCATCTTGGCGCCAGCGTCCAGAGCCTCCTGCAACTGCTCAAGCGTCTCGACTTCGATCTCGATGAATTTGGCTTGCGCCGCCACCTGCTGGGCAGCGCGCAGCACGGCCGTGACGCCACCGGCAGCGGCGATGTGGTTTTCTTTGATGAGCACGGCGTCATGCAGGCCGATGCGGTGGTTGGTGCCG
The DNA here is from genome assembly GCA_003268905.1 of Acidovorax defluvii. Classification (GTDB taxonomy): domain Bacteria; phylum Pseudomonadota; class Gammaproteobacteria; order Burkholderiales; family Burkholderiaceae_C; genus Acidovorax; species Acidovorax defluvii. The sequence continues at coordinate 173,208 of QLTU01000006.1, read as the reverse complement.
CCACCCACCCGCACGGCGTATTTTTGCGCCAAGCGCAGGCCGGGCAGAGTCTTGCGGGTGTCCACGATGTGCGCGCGGGTGCCAGCCACCACGTCCACGTAGGTGCGGGTTTTGGTGGCCACGGCACTGAGCAGTTGCAGAAAGTTGAGCGCCGTGCGCTCGGCGCTGAGCAGCGCGCGGGCGTTGCCCTCGATCTCCAGCACCACCTGGTCGGCAGCGCAGCGGGCGCCTTCGGCCACATGCCAGGTCAGTTGCACGGAAGGGTCGAGCGCACGCAAGGCGGCCTCGGCCCAGGGGGCGCCACAGATCACGGCGGCCTCGCGCGCCAGGATGCGCGCGCGGGTGCGGCGCTGGGGGTCGATCAGGCCAGCGGTGAGGTCGCCGCTGCCCACGTCTTCTTCAAGGGCACGGGCCACGTCCAGCAGCACCTGGGTGTGCAGGGACTGGCGGGTTTCGTCTTCTGGATAGGTCATGGCCGTGAAGCATAGCGGCTTCGCCTTGCCCATCTGCCCCCGGTGGTGAGGGCCTGCGCTGGTGGAGCGCGTGGTCAGTGACCGGGCGCGCCGGGTGCCACCAGCTTGCTGAGCAGCTTGACGGCGGCACCGCCCCCGGGCACCAGGGTGCCCGCCATCTCGGCGCCAATATCGACCAGCATGTCGCGGGTGAGCGCCTGGCTGACCTTGTCCTTGAACCAGCGCCCGTTCTCCACCACCTCGCCCGTCAGCCCATCGACCTCGATCACCCCGACCTTGTCCGCGCTGCTCCAGCGGAATTCGAAGGCAAACACGGGCCGCAGATACAGGTGGGTGCGCTCGAAGTGCGTGAGGTCGGCCTGGATTTCGTAGGCATTCACCGCCTCCGAGGTCAGGCTGGCGGTGGCCAACTGCTTGGCGGCAGCCATGGAGATCAAGGGTTTGAGCAGCTCGTCAGGCCGCTCTACGCGCTCGGTCTCGGTGAACTTGTATTTTTCGATGTAGGCCTTGAGCACCGCAGGCTTGATGTCACGCTGCATGCCATCGATCATCTGGTCGAAATGGATCTTGCGATGGCAGTACTCGATGGCGACGAACTCGATGCGCGCCTTGTCCTTTTGCCGGGTCACCTCAAACACTTTGTCGTCGAGTTGCAGGGTCTGGGCATAGAGGTTGTGCACCGGCACCTGGTAGGTGATCTGGCAGGTGTAGTCCACCGAGCGCTGCGCCACAACGTGCCAGAACGGCTCCAGGCGCATTTCCTGGCGCGACAGTTGCACCGTGTCCTCGCGCGGACGGTTCAGGGGGTTGAACTTGGCCATCATGCCGAAGGCGCTGAGTTTTTTCTTTTCGGCCTGCTCCTGCGCCGCGCGGAACGGATACACCTCTTCGAAGACAAAAATCTTGCTGGCATCAGGCGCTTGGGCTTGCACTTGCACGGGCTGTGGTTCCACGGGAGTCCTTGTGTTGCATTGGCGGCCCCCTTCCCCTTGTGAGGCCCGCTGGACAAAGAATGTAGCGCAAGGCCACATGGTGTTAGGGATGACCTGCATAACCCTCGCGCGTCGGTGGCAGTGCGGATCGGGATGGGCCGCAAGGCGTCTTTTTGCAGCCAATAGCCCGGCTATTGGCAAGAAAAGCAACGCAGCGGATCGCCCGAGACCGCGCTGCCACCGACCGCAGGGAGTTGTGCAGGTCATCCCTGAAGGCCTAGATTGCGCCACCCACGGCCCCGCTGTGACTTAGACTGCGCGCTTTTGTCGACTTTGCAAGGAGTGACGCCATGACCGAGCCGACCCAGACATCGCCCCAAACACCTACCCAGGCCACTCCCGCCACGCCCACCACTCCCTATGGCACGCTGCCGCCTGCGTCGCCCCTGCCCCAGCGCCGGCCCGTCAGCCTGCCGCGCCTGGCGCAGATGCGCGAGGCCGGTGAAAAAATCACCATGCTGACCGCCTACGACGCCACTTTTGCCGCCGTGGCCGATGCAGCGGGCGTCGAGTGCATTTTGGTGGGCGACTCGCTGGGCATGGTCTGCCAGGGCCTGCCCAGCACCGTGGGGGTATCGCTGGACACCATGGCCTACCACACGGCCAGCGTGGCGCGCGGCCTGCACCGCGTGCAGGGCACGGCCTGGCTGGTGGCCGACCTGCCCTATGGCACCTATGCCGAAAGCCGCGAACAGGCCCTGCGCAGCGCCTGCACGCTGATGCAGGCGGGCGCGCACATGGTCAAGCTGGAGGGCGGCGGCTGGACGGCGCCCACGGTGGAGTTTTTGGTGCAGCGCGGCGTGCCCGTGTGCGCGCACCTGGGCCTGACGCCGCAAACCGTGCATGCCCTGGGCGGCTACCGCGTGCAGGGCAAAACAGAAGACGCTGCCCGCACGCTGCGCAAAGAGGCACTGGAGCTGCAAAACGCTGGCGCCGCCATGCTGGTGCTGGAGATGGTGCCCGCCGCGCTGGCCGCCGAAATCACCGCCGAGCTGCCGCACTGCCACACCATCGGCATTGGCGCGGGCAACGGCACGGCCGGCCAGGTGCTGGTGTTGCACGACATGCTGGGCGTGAACCTGGGCAAGATGGCCAAGTTTGTGCACAACTTCATGCAGGACGCTGGCAGCGTGCGCGGCGCCATGGAGGCCTATGTGCAGGCCGTCAAGCAGGGCCGCTTCCCCGACAACACATTGCACGCCTGGTAAGGACCTCTTTCACCCCGACATCCCAAAATGCTCATCGCCCACTCCATTCCCGAACTGCGCGCCGCCCTGGTCGGCCGCCGCCCCGCCTTTGTGCCCACCATGGGCAACCTGCACGAGGGGCACCTGTCGCTGGTGCACCAGGCCCGGCCGCTGGGCGACACCACCGTGGTCAGCATCTTTGTGAACCGCCTGCAGTTTCTGCCCCACGAAGACTTTGACAGCTACCCCCGCACCTGGGATGCCGACTGCGCCAAGCTGCAGGCAGCCGGGTGCGACGTGCTGTTTGCCCCGCGCGAAAACGACCTCTACCCCGAGCCACAGACCTTCAAGGTGCACCCCGACCCGCAATTGGCCGATCTGCTCGAAGGCCAGTTCCGGCCCGGCTTTTTCATTGGGGTGGCCACGGTGGTGATGAAGCTGTTCAGCTGCGTGTTTGGCGCCAGCGGCGGTGGCACGGCGGTGTTTGGCCGCAAGGACTACCAGCAGCTCATGGTGATCCGCCAGATGGTGCGGCAGTTTGCGCTGCCCATTGACGTGGTGGCGGGCGACACCAGCCGCGCTCCCGACGGCCTGGCCTTGAGCTCGCGCAATGGCTACCTGAGCCTGCAAGAGCGCGCAGAGGCCGTGGCGCTGTCGCAAGCGCTGCAGCAACTGTCTGACCGCTGGGCCGCAGCCCACGCCGCTGGAACGCTGCAGGCAGCCAACCTGGAGCACCAGGCACTGGACCAGCTGCGCGCACGCGGCTGGCTGCCCGACTACCTGACGGTGCGCCGCCGCGCCGACCTGCAGCCCGCCACCGCACTGGATGCGCCCGGAACGCTGGTGGCCCTGGGCGCCGCGCGCCTGGGGGCCACGCGGCTGATTGACAACCGGGAGTTCTGAGCGCCGCCGCTGCGGCCCTTGGCGTGGAACCCCGTGTAATCGGGCGCTGGCGCTTGTGCACCAGGCACCAGGCACCAGGCATCAGTAGCTATTATTTCAATAGCTGTTAGCGCTTATTGCACAAGGGCTAGAACCCTATTTCATTCAAATCCATCAACCCCAGCGCCTGCCAGGTTGGTGCGCAGGCTGCGCTGGCGCCATGGGCAAGCGGGGGCACAGCGCGCTCTCCAGAATGAATGCCCGGTAAACTTCAAAGCCTCGGATCAAATGGTTGATCCACCGCACCATTGCGCTTTTTTCCTGCACCCGGATCGCCCCATGTCCAACCCCTTCTCGCCCGCGCAACTGTGGTCCCTGGCCGACCAGTTTGGCACCCCGCTGTGGGTGTATGACGCCGCCATCATCCGCCAGCGCATTGCGCAGCTGTCCAACTTTGAAACCATCCGCTTTGCACAAAAAGCCTGCTCCAACATCCACATCCTTGCGCTGATGCGCGCGCAGGGCGTGATGGTGGATGCAGTGTCGCGCGGCGAGATCCTGCGCGCGCTGGCTGCCGGTTACCAGGCGGGCCAGCAAGGCGACGGGCGCTCCGAGATCGTGTTCACGGCCGATCTGTTCGACGCCGCCACGCTGGCCTGTGTGGTCGAGCATGGCGTGCCGGTGAATGCTGGCTCCATCGACATGCTGCACCAGCTGGGCGCTGCCTCGCCAGGGCATGCAGTGTGGCTGCGCATCAACCCCGGCTTTGGCCATGGCCACAGCAACAAGACCAACACCGGCGGCGAGCACAGCAAGCACGGCATCTGGCACACCGACCTGCCTGCCGCGCTGGCCGCCATCCGCCAGCGCGGGCTGAAGCTGGTGGGGCTGCACATGCACATCGGCTCGGGTGTGGACTACCGCCACCTCGAACAGGTGTGCGGCGCCATGGTGGAGCTCGTGCGCACCACGCATGCGGCAGGGCACGACCTGCACGCCATCTCGGCTGGCGGCGGCCTGTCCATCCCCTACCGCGATGGCGAGCCCGTCATCGACACGCAGCACTACCACGGCCTGTGGGATGCCGCGCGCCAGCAGGCCGAGGCCATCGTGCGGCACCCGCTGGGCCTGGAGATCGAGCCCGGCCGCTATCTGGTGGCCGAATCGGGCGTGCTGCTGGGCGAGGTGCGCGCCACCAAGGATGCGGGCAACAACCATTTCATGCTGCTCGACACCGGCTTCAACGAGCTGATGCGCCCCTCCATGTACGGCAGCTACCACACCATGAGCGTGCTGCGCCGCGACGGCAGCACCGCGGCCGACCGGCCCAGTGTGGTGGCGGGGCCGCTGTGCGAATCGGGCGACGTGTTCACACAGGGCGACGGCGGCGTGGTGCTGCCGCGCAATCTGCCGGATGCGCAGGTGGGCGACCTGCTGGTCATCCACGACGCGGGCGCGTATGGCGCCTCGATGTCCTCCAACTACAACACCCGGCCCCTGATTGCCGAGGTGCTGGTCGATGGCGGTCAGGCCCGCCTGATCCGCCGCCGCCAGACGGTGGAAGAACTGCTGGCGCTGGAATTGGGCCTGTAAATCCACCGGCTTGCGGGCACTGCCTGCGAATGAGGGGGTAGGTGCAGGCCTACGCCACGGCGCAGCAGATGCGCACAGCCGGCGCGGGCACGCCGCGATATGGTCAAGGCATCACTTTTTCAAGGAGATTGCCATGCCCATCATCTTGTGGTTGCTCGGAGTTCCGTTGTCGCTGGTGCTGTTGCTGATGCTGTTCGGCGTGTTCTGACCACGCACCGGGGCGCCGCACCGCGGCGCCCTGCCCGCGTGTTAACGCAGCTCGGAGGCCGGGTCCCGCCCCATCAGCAGCCCCACGGCATCGGCGGGTGCCAGGCGGCCATCGAGCAGCGCCACCACTGCCTGGGTAATGGGCATGTCCACGCCGAGCCCCTGCGCACGCTGGGCCACGGTACGGGCGCAATACACACCCTCTGCCACATGGCCCAGTGAGTCCACCGCCTGCTGCAGGCTTTGGCCCTGCGCCAGCAGCAGGCCCACACGCCGGTTGCGTGACAGGTCGCCCGTGGCCGTCAGCACCAGGTCGCCCATGCCCGACAGCCCCATGAAGGTGTCGGGCCGTGCACCCAGTGCCACCCCGAGGCGGGTCATTTCGGCCAGACCGCGTGTGATGAGCGCCGCGCGCGCATTCAGCCCCAGGTCCAGCCCATCGCAAAGCCCGGTGGCAATGGCCAGCACGTTCTTCACCGCACCGCCCACTTCCACACCCACGATGTCGTCGTTGGCGTACACGCGCAGGCTAGGGCTGTGGAAGGCGGCAACCAGGGCATCGCGCACCGACGCATGCCGGCTGGCCGCCACGAGCGCCGTGGGCTGGCCGCGGGCCACTTCTTGTGCAAAGCTGGGGCCGCTGAGCACTCCAGCTATCAAATCAGGAGCTGCCTGCGCACACACCTCGTGCGCCAGCAGCCCAAAAGAACCAGAATCGGCCGGTGCCACCGCCTCGAAGCCCTTGCACAGCCAGGCCACGGGTGCCGTGCAGCCGCGCAGGGCCAGCAGTATGCTGCGCAGCGCCGCCATGGGCGTAGCCACGATGACCAGGTCGGCAGCGCGCGCCAGTACCAAAGGGTCTGCACCCGACACCGCAAGCGCTGCCGGGAAATCAACGCCCGGCAGGTAGCGCGCGTTCTGCCGCCGCGCCAGCATGTCAGCCACCTGCTGGCCATCGCGCGCCCACAACGTGACGGCGTGTCCGCCCGTTTGCCGGGCGGCCCCCATGGCCAGCGCCGTGCCCCAGGCACCGGCACCAAGTACTACTATTTTCATAGCTGCTTGCGCTTATAGATAAAGCGCCAGAGGCCTAAGAGCCTGCTCAACGTCTTTTTGGAGATCGCATTGGAGTGCAATCGGGATGAGTGCAAGCCTCGGATGGGCCGCATGGGCTCGTGCCCATGCAAGCAGCCGGGGCGTGCAATCGCCCGATTTCACTCCAACCCTTCGGGCAAGTGCCTTGCCGGGCGGTCTGCGGCGTTGCGGCGCTTGTGGATAGCCGGGCTATCCACTGCGCTCCGCGCCTTGCACCCCATCCCGGCAGGGTACTTGTGCGACTCCAATAAGACGTTGAGCAGGCTCTAAAAGACCTCTGACCTGCATCACTGCGTGATGATGGGTGAGGGTTCGCCAGCGGCCTGGGCCTGCTGCTGCTCGTACATGGCCTGGAAGTTGATTTCTGCCAGGTGCACGGGCGGGAAGCCAGCGCGGTTGACGATGTCGGCCACATTGCCGCGCAGGTAGGGATACACGATCTGGGGGCAGGCAATGCCCATGATGGCGCCCATCTGGTCTTCGGGGATGTTGCGGATTTCAAAAATGCCGGCCTGCTTGGCTTCGACCAGAAACACGGTCTTGTCCTTGATCTTGGTCTGCACCGTGGCGGTCACGGCCACTTCAAAGATGCCTTCGGCCACGGGCGTGGCTTCCACACCGAGCTGGATGTCCACGCTGGGCTGCTCTTGTTCGAGCAGGATGCCGGGCGAATTGGGCTGCTCCAGCGACATGTCCTTGAGGTAGACGCGCTGAATCTGGAACACGGGGTTTTCTTGGTCGGCCATGGTTGAAAAGTCTCTTTTGCAAACGGGGTTTCAGCAAAACAAAACCCGCCGGGGAGCAGCTCCCACAGCGGGCACATGGGGCTGCATTATGCAGCGCCCACGGGGATGGTCAGGCTGCGCCCAGCAGGGGCATGAGCCCGCCACGGCCATCCAGCGCCACCAGGTCGTCGTGCCCACCCACATGGGTGTCACCAATGAAGATCTGCGGCACCGTGCGGCGCCCGGTGATCTCCATCATGTGATTGCGAGCGGCGGGGTCGGTGTCGATGCGGATCTCTTCGATCTGCTCCACGCCCTTGGATTTAAGTATCTGCTTGGCCCGGGTGCAATAAGGGCAGACAGCGGTGGTGTACATCTTCACGGGTTGCATGGCGATCCTTCCTGTTGGGCAACAAAACCAGTCATAAGCCTGTCGGCTATGAAACAGCTGGGGACAGTTCAGGCTTTTTCCACCGGCAGGCTGGCTTCGCGCCAGGCCTTGAGGCCGCCAGCCATGGACTGGGCGTTGTCGTAACCGAGCTTTTTGGCAATGGCCACGGCGCGGTTGGCGCGGGCACCACTGACACAGACCATCACCAGCGGCAGGGCCTTGTTCTTCACCAGCGTGGGCAGGCGCTCTTCGAGCTGGCCCAGCGGCACATTCTTGGCGCCGCCCACATGGCCAGCAGCAAACTCTTCGGTCTCGCACACGTCGATGACCACGGCTTTCTCCCGGTTGATCAGCTGCACGGCACGCACAGGCGTGAGCGAACCACCACTGGCACTTTTGAGCAGCGGCCACAGCAACATGGCGCCCGATGCAAGTGCCACGAGGATCAAATACCAGTTGTCGATAACGAATTTCACGAAGATTCCTTGGGTTGGCAAACCGCAAGATTCTAAAATGCATGGTTTTGACCCGCTTTCCCTAGGGACACCATGCACAAACTCGTTCTGATCCGACACGGCGAATCCACCTGGAACCTTGAAAACCGCTTCACTGGCTGGACGGACGTTGACCTCACGCCCACCGGGGTGTCGCAGGCCATGTCCGCTGGCAAACTGCTCAAGGCCGAGGGCTACGAGTTCGATGTCGCCTTCACCAGCGTGCTCAAGCGCGCCATTCACACGCTGTGGTATTGCCTTGACGAGATGGACCGCACCTGGCTGCCCGTGCAAAAAAGCTGGCGCCTGAACGAGCGCCACTATGGCGCCCTGCAGGGCCTGAACAAGGGCGAAACAGCCAAGCAATATGGCGACGCACAGGTGCTGGTGTGGCGCCGCAGCTATGACACGCCGCCACCAGCCCTGGAAGCCACCGACCCACGCTGCGAACGCGGCGACCCGCGTTATGCCGGCATGAACCCACAGGACGTCCCCCTGACCGAATGCCTGAAGGACACCGTGGCGCGCGTGCTGCCCTACTGGAACGACACCCTTGCCCCTGCCATTCGCTCGGGACAGCGGGTGGTGGTTGCCGCCCACGGCAACTCCATCCGGGCGCTGGTCAAATACCTGGACAACATCTCCGACCACGACATCGTGGAACTGAATATTCCCAACGGTATTCCACTGGTATATGAGCTCGACGACGACCTCAAGCCCATCCGCCACTACTATCTGGGCGATGCCGAGGCTGCTGCCCGTGCCGCCGCCGCCGTGGCGTCGCAGGGTAAAGCGTAAAGTCGGCGTAAAGCCGGGCCAAAACCCGAAAAATCCTGCGAAAGTGAGCACCCGCGCGGAACCGCAGCGGGCGCGGCCCTTCCAAGTTGTATATTGAAATGAAGCGGTAAAGGTGTTCTATGGGCCACAAACTCAAAATTGCAGGGTGGGTATCGATTGGCGTGGTGGCCGGAGCGCTGACCACGGTGTCCCTGCAGACGGTGGCGCGCGGCGCCATGACACCTCTTCCGCTGGAAGAAATCCAGCAGCTTTCTGCTGTTTTTGGTCTGGTCAAGACCGACTACGTCGAGCCGGTGGATGACAAGAAGCTGATCACCGACGCCATCTCCGGCATGGTGGCCAGCCTCGACCCCCATTCGCAGTATTTCGACAAGAAGTCGTTCAAGGAATTCCGCGAAGGCACCTCGGGCCGGTTTGTGGGCGTGGGCATCGAGATCACTCAGGAAGACGGCCTCATCAAGATCGTCTCGCCCATCGAGGGCTCCCCCGCCTTTCGCGCCGGGCTCAAGACCAACGACCTGATCACCAAGATCGACGAAACCGCCGTCAAGGGGCTGTCACTCAACGACGCCGTCAAGAAAATGCGTGGCGAGCCCAACACCAAGGTCACGCTGACCATCCTGCGCAAGGACGAAAGCCGGACTTTCCCCGTCACCATCACGCGCGAAGAAATCAAGACCCAGTCGGTCAAGGGCAAGCTCATCGAGCCGGGCTATGGCTGGGTGCGGCTGTCGCAGTTCCAGGAACGCACGGTGGATGACTTTGTGCGCAAGGTCGAAGAAATCTACAAACAGGACCCACAGCTCAAGGGCTTGGTGCTGGACCTGCGCAACGATCCCGGTGGCCTGCTCGATGCGGCCGTCGCCATCTCAGCGGCCTTCCTGCCAGAAAACGTCACGGTGGTCAGCACCGACGGCCAGCTGGCCGAAAGCAAGGCCACCTACAAGGCCGCGCCCGAGTTCTACCAGCGCCGCGGCAGTGGCGACCCGCTCAAGCGGCTGCCTGCAGCGCTCAAGACGGTGCCCCTGATCGTGCTGGTCAACGAGGGCTCGGCATCGGCCAGCGAAATCGTGGCCGGCGCATTGCAGGACCACAAGCGTGCCACCATCATGGGCAGCCAGACGTTTGGCAAGGGTTCGGTGCAGACCGTGCGCCCCCTGGGCCCGGACACCGGCCTCAAGCTCACCACGGCCCGCTACTACACGCCCAGCGGCAAGTCGATCCAGGCCAAGGGCATCGTGCCCGACGTGATGATCGACGAGTCGGAAGAAGGCAATGTTTTTGCCGCCCTGCGCATGCGCGAGGCCGACCTTGACAAGCACCTGGGCAGCGGCCAGGGCGAGGAGAAAAAGGACGAGGCCCGCGAAAAGGCCCGCGAAGAAGCCCGCAAGCGCCTGGAAGAAGAAGCCAAGAAGCCCATGGCTGAGCGCAAGATCCCCGAGTTCGGCACCGACAAGGACTTCCAGCTGACACAAGCCCTGAACCAGTTCAAGGGCCGTCCCGTGCTGGTCAGCAAGACGCTGACCGAACGCAAGGAAGAAAAGAAAGAAAACTGAGACAGTGATCGTCCCACCGAGGCCGGGCTTCCCAGGAAGCCCGGCCTTTTTCACGCGCCACGCCCCAACATACCTGCCATGACCGACGACCAGCTCCTGCGCTACTCCCGCCACATCCTGCTCGACGAAGTGGGCATCGAGGGGCAAGAGCGCATTCTGGCCAGCCATGCGCTGATCATCGGGGCGGGCGGGCTGGGCTCGCCGGCAGCACTGTTTCTGGGATCTGCGGGCGTCGGACACATCACACTGGTCGATAACGATGTGGTCGATCTCACCAATCTGCAGCGCCAGATCGCCCACACCACCGCCCGGGTGGGGCAGCCCAAGGTGGTGTCGGCCGCGCAGGCCATCACGGCGATCAATCCGGAAGTTCAGGTCACGGCCTTGCAGGCCCGCGCCGATGCCGCTCTGCTCGACACGCTGGTCCCCCAGGCCACCGTGGTGCTGGACTGCAGCGACAACTACGCCACGCGCCACGCGGTCAACGCTGCCTGTGTGCGGCATGGCAAGCCCCTGGTGGCCGGGGCGGTGATCCGCTTTGACGGTCAGATCACCGTGGTAGACCCCCGCGATGCGGCATCGCCCTGCTATGCCTGCGTGTTCCCACCCGACGCGGCGTTCGAAGAGGTGCAGTGCTCAACCATGGGGGTGTTTGCACCGCTGGTGGGCGTGGTGGGCGCCATGCAGGCAGCCGAAGCGCTGAAGTGGGTGTCTGGCGCAGGCCCGTCGCTGGCGGGCCGCCTGCTCATGCTGGATGGCCGCGCCATGGAATGGAACACCATGCACCTGAAGCGGCACCCGGATTGCCCGGTATGCTCGGCCGCGAAGTAAGAAACGTCCTACGGCTACAACGTGTAACGGCTGGCAGAATCCACCCATCGACCCCGTTAAATTCAAGGCTCGGCCTTCGCACCTTTGCACCGGTCGCACCCCATGGATCAGGCTGTGAAACTCCGTACCTATATTGTTGAAGACAACGCCACGATCCGGGCGAATCTGATTGACGCACTGGAAGAACTGGCGTGTGTAGAAGCCGTAGGTGCCGCCGCCACCGAAGATGAAGGCAAGGAGTGGCTGATGGCCCACAGCGGACAGTGGGACTTGGCGATCGTGGATCTTTTTCTTCGCCAGGGCAGCGGCCTTGGCGTGCTGGCTGCCTGCCGCGCACGCGAACCTGGCCAGAAAATGGTGGTGCTGAGCAACTACGCCACTACCGATGTGCGTATGCGCTGCGCGCAACTCGGTGTCGATGCGGTCTTTGACAAATCCAATGAAATCGATGCCCTGGTGGACTATTGCATCGAGCACAGCAGCAAGGCGTCAGATTGTGCCCCAACGCCTGGACCGGACGCGCCGTGACGCCCCTCGCCCTGCACAGACTGTGCCGGGGCACCCCTGACAAGGCGCTGCCAAAGCGCTGCCGGGGGCACAGGCCCCGCCTGTCAGTCGATCAGCCGGTTTTTCAGCGCGTAATAGGTCAGATCGCTATTGGACGAAAGGGCCATTTTTTCCATGAGCCGCGTGCGATAGGTGCTGACGGTCTTCACACTCAGCGACAAGGCCTTGGCGATATCGCCAGCCGTTTCGCCCTTGGCCAGCTTCAAAAACACCTGGAATTCCCGCTCAGACAACTGCTCGTGTGGCGGCGCATCGTCCTTGCGATTGAGTTGCTGCGCCAACAGCTCGGCCACGGCAGGCGTGAGATAACGCCGCCCCAGCGCGATGGTGCGAATGGCCTCGACGATCTCGGAGGGCTCGCACTCCTTGTTGAGGTAGCCACTGGCGCCCTGGCGGATCAGGTTGATGGCGTAATGCTCTTCGGGATAGCCGCTCAGGATGAGAATGCCCATGTCGGGCGCCTTGGCACGCAGCATGGCCAGCGCATCCAGCCCGCTCTGGCCGGGCATGGAGAGGTCCATCAACAGCACATCGATTTCATGGTTGCGCACGAGGTCGATGGCTTCGCGGCCATTGCCCGCTTCGCCCTCCACGCGCAAATCCACATGCTCCGACAGAAACTGCCGCAGGCCGGAGCGAACAATCGCATGGTCATCCACAATGCCGATCTTGATCATGATCCTCTTTCGGGGGGTGGCCATGCCACCCCCGGGTCGTTGTTGTTGCAAACAGGTGCGCCGTCTTGCGCAAAGAAGGCAAAAGCCTACCAGTTCCCGACATTATCCGAATACTCCGCATGACCTTCAAAGAAAACTCACGGCACTGGCTGCAAAAAAGCCGAACGATGGCGGTCAGCCTGCCTTTCGCCCTGCTGGCGGCGCTGGTGCTCATCGGTATCAACGAAGCCGGGCACATGCGCTCGCAGGAAGCGGTGGTAGCAATGAACGAGGGGCAGCAGACCCGCAATGCGGTCAACCGCCTTTTGCAAAGCATGCTGGACGCGGAAACCGGCCAGCGCGGCTACCTTCTGACCGGCAACGAAACCTACCTGGAGCCCTACGACAAGGCCGTTGTCACCGTGCAAGCCAACCTGGACGAGTTGCGCAACCGGTATCTGAAGTCACCCGATGACCTGCAACAGTTTGCGAATCTGTCGCGCGAAGTCTCGCGCAAACTGGCCGAGATGGAACTGAGCCTGCGCCTGCGCCGGCAGGGCAACGAGGATGCATGGAAGTTAATCCTCCATACGGACGTGGGCAAGGAGCACATGCAGTCGATTCGCAAGCAGGCCCACGCGCTGATCGATCGCAGCGCCCAGACGGTCGAGGACAGCCGCCACCAGATTGTGCAGTCGCTGATGCTGTCGCGCATCGGCATTGCCACCGTAACGGCCATCGGGCTGCTGGCGTTCTACATGTACCTGCGCCAGGCGCGCACCCTGCAACAGATGAACCAGCGCGAGCAGGAAGTGCTGGAGCATGAGCGTGAGCGGCTCGAAGGCCTGGTGCGCGAGCGCACCGCGTCGCTGTCCGAACTGGCCAGCCATCTGCAGCAGGTGCGCGAAGACGAGCGCGGCTTCCTTGCGCGTGAGTTGCACGACGAACTGGGTGCCTTGCTGACCTCTGCCAAGCTCGACGTGGCCCGGCTCAAGTCCAAGATCGATCACCAGGCGCCCGACATTGCCGAACGCCTCAAGCACCTGAACGAAACGCTCAACAGTGGCATTGCCCTCAAGCGCCGCATCATCGAAGACCTGCGCCCCTCCTCGCTGTCCAACCTGGGGCTGACGGCAGCCCTTGAGATCCTGACCCGCGAACATGCCGAGGGTACCGGTATCGAGGTCGAGACCAATCTGGAGGCTGTAGAACTGACAGAGGCCACCCAGCTCACGGTCTACCGGCTGGTGCAAGAGGCCCTCACCAACATCAGCAAATACGCCAAGGCAAAAAAGGTGCTGGTGACCGTGCACGGCTACCCCACCCATGCGGCGGTGCAGGTGCGCGACGATGGCGCGGGCTTCGACCCGGCGGGCGTAGGCCCCACGTCACACGGGCTGGCCGGCATGCGCCACCGGGTAGAAGCCGCAGGCGGACGTCTGACCATCACTTCGAGCCCCGACAGTGGCACGCTGATATCGGCAGTTCTGCCCAAGCCGCGCTGAGCCAACCGCGCACAACGAACTGCTGACTCCCCGCCCTGCACATCCGTGCGGGGGCTCCAACCGTGGCCGGACCATCGGTGACGTCCTACAAGCCGGCCATCCATGCGCTGACACGGGGCCGCGCCAGCCACCGGCATTCAGGGCGGGCGGTGTTGCCTACAGTACATCTCAGGCGCTGAATTTTCTGGCGCCAACCAACTGCCGGTACCACCGGCCCCATAAGGAGATGGAAATGCTGCATTACGCCGTTGTCTTTCTGGTCATCGCACTCATCGCCGCCGTGTTCGGCTTTGGTGGCATTGCGGCAGGCGCCGTTGGCATTGCCAAGATCCTGTTCTTTGTGTTCGTGATCATGACCATCGTGACCTTTGTGCTGGGCCTGATGAAAAAGGGTTGACCCCCTGCCATCTTGCTTTCCAGCCCCCTCTTACAGCCCCTGGCTCAAGCCCCCCATTTTTTCCGGAGAATATCCATGAGTATCCAATCCACCACCGACAAAGTAGCAGACAACGCCCGCAATCTGGCAAACAACGTGCTGCAAAGCGCTCAGGACGCCGTGCAGAGCACGCGGGACGTTGCCAATGAATCCCTGGAAAAGGCCGAGACCGGCGTGCGCCACCTGCGCCGCGAAGCCAGCCCGGTGATCGACGACCTGGCCACTCGCGCCCAAGACCTGGCTGCGCGCAGCATCGATTTTTGCGCCGACACCGGCGCCCGCGCACGTCGCCAGGTGCAACATGCCGCCGACGCCACCACGCGTTACGTGGTGCAGCAACCGGGCAAGTCGGTGGCCATTGCCGCTGCTGCGGGTGCCGTTGTGGCAGCCGCGTTGCTGGTGTTGTCCCGTCGCCGCAACTCCTGATCCATCACAGCGCTGTTGCCCACGTTGAAGGTGCCCCCATGAATACGATCAGCCAGCTAGCCCCCCATGCCTCGGGCATGACGCTCGACGAGAAGGCCCTCAAGGCCGCGGGCTCGAGCCACCTCGACGAGGGGGCTGTCACGCCAGCTTTCCGCCAGCACCGCGATGACATCGTGCGCCTGCTCAACGATGCCCTGGCAACCGAGCTGGTGTGCGTGCTGCGCTACAAGCGCCACCACTTCACCGCTCATGGTATGTCGTCGCCCGCCATTGCAGCGGAGTTCATGGTGCATGCCAATGAGGAAACGGCCCATGCAGACCTGATTGCACGGCGCATCGTTCAGTTGGGCGGTGAGCCCGACTTTTCGCCGGACACCTTGCTGGCCCGTAGCCATGCCGAATACGACACCTCGTCAGACCTCAAGGCCATGGTGAAAGCCAACCTGGTGGCCGAGCGGATTGCCGTGGAGGCCTATCGCCAGATGATTGCACTGATTGGCGACAAAGACCCGACCACCAAACGCATGCTCGAAGCCATACTGGCCGACGAAGAAGAACATGCCGACGAACTCAAGGATTTGCTGGAAGCTTAGCCCTCGCTTCCAGCACCACAACAGCCAGCCGGTTACGGAGGGTGCAATAAACCGGCAGACTGTGATTTTCCCTAGCACCCGCGTCCCAACTCTATGAAGGAATACACCATGAAATACGCACGCGCCCTTGCCTTTGCAGCAGCTGCAGCCATCACCGTTGTCACCGCCACCGGCTGCGCCGTTGCGCGCAACCAAGAAACCCTTGGCGCCTATGTAGACGACGCAGGCATCACCACCGCCGTCAAGGCCAAGATGGCAGAAGACAAGACGGTGGCGGCCACTTCCATCAGCGTTGAAACGCTGAACGGCACGGTCCAGCTGTCGGGTTTTGCAAAATCGCAAGCCGAAAAGGACCAGGCTGAAGCCATTGCACGCAGCACCAAGAACGTCAAGGAAGTACGCAACAGCATCGTTGTGCGCCCCTGAGCGTTGATGCCCGTCGCTCTCGGCAACGGCGCAAGCCCTGCCGCAGCGGTGAGGTTGATAAAGGGCACAAGCGCCGGACACACATCCGGCGCTTGTGCCCTTTTTCTTTGCGTCCCGCTGCCTCGCGCCTCCCTCTTTACGATCTTTGCCTGTTTGGCCCGCCCCGCGCTTGTTCGCAGGGGTTAAGCTGCACCACCATGCGGGTATTCAATTGCGACCATTGCGGTCATCTGGTTTTTTTTGACAGCGTGCAGTGCCTGCACTGCGGCAGCACGCTCGCCTTTGTGCCCGACCTGTTCACCATGGCGGCGCTGGCCCCTGCATCGCAAGACGGGCCGGACCTGTGGCGCAGGATGGGACACCGCGGCAGTGCCGACTACAGCGGCCGGCTCTATCGCATGTGCGGCAACCGCACCGCCTACGACGCCTGCAACTTTGCCGTGCCAGCCAACGATTTTTCGCCGCTGTGTGCTTCATGCCGGCAAACGCGCGTGCTGCCCGACCTCTCCGAGCCCGCCAACCTGGGCCGCTGGAAGCAGATTGAATCGGCCAAGCGCCAGCTTTTCTACACCCTCGCACGCCTGGGACTGGAGCCCGCACCGGGCCGGGCCGGGCCGGTGTTCGAGTTTCTGGCCGACTGGCCTGGTGGGCCGCCCATCCTCACGGGCCACCACGGCGGCACCATCACCCTCAATGTGGCAGAAGCCGACGACGGCGAGCGCGCACAGCGGCGTGTGGCGCTGGGCGAGCCCTACCGCACCCTCATCGGCCACCTGCGCCACGAATCGGGCCACTTCTACTGGGACCAGCTGGTGCGCGACGGCCATCGCCTGGAGGCCTTTCGCAGCGTGTTTGGCGACGAGCGCCTTGATTACGCCACCGCCTTGAGCGCCCACTACGCCAGAGGCAACGACCTGGGCGACTGGCGCCAGCACCATGTGAGCAGCTACGCCGCGTCGCACCCCTGGGAAGACTGGGCCGAAACCTGGGCACATTACCTGCACATGGTGGACCTGCTCGAAACCGCCGCCAGCTACCAGACCAGCGTGACCGTGCCCGACCCGAACGCCGCCCAGCACCAACAGGTGACCGACCCCTTCGCCAACCCGCGCCCGTCGTTTGACGACATGGTGCGCCAGTGGGTGCCCCTGACCCTGATGCTCAACAGCCTGAACCGCAGCCTGGGGCAGAACGACGCCTACCCTTTTGCGTTGTCATCTGGCGCCATGGGCAAGCTGCGGTTTGTGCATGACCTGGTGCAGGCCCCCGCAGGCTGAGACTCAGGCCGATGCTGCGCGTTGGAGCTTGTGCATCAGGCGCTCGTGCACCACGGGTGAAACGAACTGCGCCACGTCGCCGCCCAGCGTGGCAATTTCGCGCACCAGCGTGCTGCTGATGAACTGGTGCTGGCTGCTGGGTGTGAGGAACACCGTCTCGATGTGCGGCACCAGCGCCCGGTTCATGCCCGCCAGCTGGAATTCGTAGTCGAAATCGGTGCCCGATCGCAGGCCGCGCAGCATGGCGGTGCCGCCGCGCGCCGCGGTGAACTCGGTCACCAGGCCCTCGAAGGGTTCGACGCTCACCTGCGGGCAGTCGCGCAGGGCCGCGCGCGCCATGTCCATGCGCTCGTCCAGGTTGAAAAGGGTCTTTTTGTGGTGGGCCATGGCTACGGCCACTATCACCCGGTCAAACAGTTGCGCCGCACGGCGCACCAGGTCTTCATGCCCCAGGGTGATGGGGTCGAAAGTTCCGGGGTAAACGGCGAGCACGTTGTGGGCCATGGGCTGGGGTCTCCTGGTGGGTAGATGGGTTGGCCTCGGCTTGCGGACCTGATGGCCGCCACGGCAAGCCTGCCGGGCCGTGTGGGCGCATTATGCGGCGCGCTGCGCGCACGCAAGGGCCGCAATGCCTGCCCGCTGACTTTTATGCCAAATAGGGCTCTAGCGCTTGTCCAATAAGCGCAATTAGCTATATTTATTATAGCAAGCCAGCACAAATATATCAGTCTTTCGGTCGCCGTTGAAGCAGGTGTGCATGCACCGCACCGGCCTTCAGGTGGCGGTGCACGGTCAGCCCAAACGGGGCCAGCGCCTCATCGGTCCATGCCGTTGGCGCCTCCAGGTACACATAGCCATCTGCCGCCACAGCCTGGGCGGCGGCCTGCAGTGCGGGCTCGAACAAGGCGCTGTCAAACGGGGGGTCCACCAGCACCAGATGCAGGCTGGCTGGCGCTGCGTGCTTGATCGCTGCAACACCGTCGCCACGCTGCACACGCACCACGGTGGCCGCCAGGCGCTGCTGCAGCTTGTGCAGCTGGGCCACCAGGGCGGGGTCGTTTTCCACCAGCTGCACAGCGGCGGCGCCGCGCGAAGCCGCCTCCAGCCCCAGCGCGCCGGTGCCGGCAAACGCGTCCAGGCAGTGCCAGCCGGTGAGGTCCTGGCCCAGCCAGTTGAACAGGGTTTCGCGCACGCGATCGGGTGTGGGGCGCAGGCCGGGGCGCTGGGCCACGGCCAGGCGGGTGCGCTTCCATTGGCCGCCGATGATGCGGATTTCGCCCGATCCCTTGGAGGCTGCGGGGGCAGCCGTTTTTTTGCCCGGCTTGGTATCGGGCGCTGCTGCGGCAGCCGCCTGGGCTGCACGGGCCAGGCGGCCGCCGGGCAGGGATTCGGGGCGCAGGGTGGATCGGCTCATGGAGAAACTTTCAGGCAATGGGTGGGGGTGCAGACGGGCCGGGGGCGTCCGGGCACGGCCCTCATGGCTGGCCCCCCACCACCACGGTCACCATGCGTTCAGGTTGCAGTTTGCGCGCCATGGCGGCGCGGATGTCGGCCACGGTGAGCGCCTCGACCCGCTTCGTCCAGTGGTCAAGGTAGTCAAGCGGCAGGTCGTTCCAGGCGATGTTGGCCACGTTGCCCAGCAATTTGCGGTTGCTGTCGATGCGCAGCGCAAAGCCGCCAATCAGGTTGTCCTTGGCGGCACGCAGCTCGACCTCGGTGGGGCCTTCGCGCACAAAGCGGGCGAGCACGTCGCGCGAGACCTGCACCGCCTGCGCGGCCTGGTCGGGACGGGTCTGCAGGCCGATGGTGAAGGCGCCCGCATGCAGGCCGGGCGCAAAACCGCTGTACACGCTGTAGCTCAGGCCGCGTTTTTCACGCACCTCGTTGGTCAGCCGCGCGGTGAAACCACCGCCGCCGAGGATGTGGTTGCCCACCAGCAGCGCCAGAAAATCCGGGTCGCGGCGCGCAAAGCCGGGCTGGCCGATCAGCACATGGGCCTGGGCCGACGCAAAGGGGATGCGCTGCTCGGCCGGTGCGGTGAGGGCCTGCACTTCGGGCACCGCCGGCAGCGGGGCGCATTCTGCCCCCGTGCGCTGCGGCAGGCGTGACAGCAGCGTGGCCACCAGCGTCTGCGCCTGGGCGCGGTTGACGGCGCCCACGATGCTGACGCGCGCGCGGCAGGCGGCAATGGTGCGGGCATGAAACGCCTGCATGTCGGCCACTTCGATGCGCGCCAGCGTGTCTTCGGTGGCACGGAAACCATAAGGGTGGCTGCCATACACCGCAGTGGCAAAGGCTTCGCCTGCCACGGTGGCAGGGCGGGTGCGGGATTCCTTGATGCTGGCGCTCCAGCGGGCGCGCTCGCGCTGCCAGATATCGGCTGGCCAGCTGGGCTCGCCCATCTGGCGCGCGGCCAGCAGCGCAGCGCGTTGCAGCAGCGCGGGTTCGGTCAGGGAGCGCAGCGAAAAGTGCAGCGCATCGCTGCCGGCGCTGGCATCGAAGCTCGCGCCCAGATCGGCCCAGGCCTCGCCCAGCGCGTTTTCGTCGAGCGGCGGGGCAGCGCCCTCGCCCGCCATGGCCAGAACGCCCTTGGACGCCATCGATGCCACGGCACCTGCCAGGCCGGCCTGCCCGGCCGGGTCGCGGCGGCTGCCAGCGTCAAAGTCGAGCTGCACATCCACCATGGGGATGACGGGGCTTTCCACCAGCCAGACCTGGGCGCCGTTGGGTTCGGTCCAGTGCTGGATGGGCAGCAGCGCCCAGGCTGAATTGACACCAAACAGGGCTCCAGCGCTTATGAATAAAGCGCGGGCAGCTATTTTTTTCATAGTCATCATGCAATGCCTCGGGGAGCGGGTTCAGTGCCGCGGGGCACCAGCGGCCGGTGCGGCGCGCCGGGGCTTGGCATCGAGCGGCTGCGGCAGCAGCGTGGCCACCGTGAGCTGGTCGTCGCCAAAATACCGGGCCGCCACCTGCTGCACCTGCTCGGGTGTCACGGTGCGCAGCAGCGCCAGCAGGCGCTCTTCGGCATCCAGGGGCAAGCCCTGCACCCAGTTGCTGCCCAGGTCCTGGGCCTGCCCGTGCACCGAGTCGCGCTGGTACACGGTCGAAGCAATCCACTGGGTTTTGACGCGCGACAGCTCGGCCTCGCTCACGCCCTCGCGGGCCACGCGGGCCACTTCGGCGCGCAGGGCGTCCTCGACCTGCTGCGCCGTCTTGCCTTGGGCGGGCACGCCGCTGAGCAAAAACAGGCTGGGGCCGCGTCCCGTCACCATGGCCGAACTGCCCGCGCTGTCGGCCACGCGCTCGGGGCCCTGGCTCAGGGCGCGCTCCAGGCGTGCACCGTCGTAGCCGCTGAGCACGGCCGACAACACCATCAGCGCCAGGGCATCGCGGTCGGCATCGGTGAGTGCCTCGACCCGATTCATGCCGGGCACGCGAAACGCCAGGGCCACATAGGCCTGCTCGGCCGGGGCCTTGACGGCAATGCGGCGCAGGCCCTGCTGTGCGGGCTCGGTGCGCGGCTTGCGCGCAGGCAGGGCACGGGCGGGCAGGCGGCCATAGTATTTTTCGGCCAGCGCGCGCACCTGGGCCACATCCACATCACCGGCCACCACCACCGCCGCGTTGCCGGGCACATACCACTGGCGGTGGAAAGCGCGCACGTCCTCGGGCGTCAGGGCGTCCAAATCGCTCATCCAGCCCACCACCGGGCGGCGGTAAGGCGAGGCCATGAAGGTGGTCGCAAAAAGCTGTTCGGCCAGAAGGGCACGGGGCTGGTCTTCGGTGCGCAGACGGCGCTCTTCCTTGACCACCTCGATTTCGCGCTTGAACTCGTCATCGGGCCACTGGTTGTGCGCAAAGCGGTCGGACTCCAGGCGCATCACGTCTTCCAGACGGTGCGCGGGAATCTGCTGGTAATAGCCTGTGTAGTCGCGGCTGGTGAAGGCGTTTTCCTGACCACCCAGCGCTGCCACCCGGCGCGAAAACTCGCCCGGCGGCACGGTCTTGGTGCCCTTGAACATCATGTGCTCCAGCACATGGGCCACGCCCGAGGTGCCATCGACCTCGTCCATGGAGCCCACGCGCAGCCACACCATGTGCATGGCCGTGGGCGCACGGCGGTCGGGCTGCACGATGAGCTGCATGCCATTGGCCAGCGTGAACTGTTGCGCGCCCGAAGCCGTGGCAGCCTGCGCGGACAGGGCCGATGGTGGTGTCGCAAAGGGGGTTGGGGACACCGGGGATTGCGCCCCGGCACTCAGGCAGGCCAGCAGGCCCAGAAGGGGGAAAGCACGTTTCATAGAATGGAGTGATTCTAAGTACCTGCCAATGTTCAGTTTTTTCAAGAAAAAACCCACTCCCACGCCCGCACAGCCCGCTGTGGCGGCCCCTGCGACACCCGCCGTGCCGGATGCACTGCCCGCGCCAGCGCCAATAGCGCCGCCCGCGCAGCAGGCACCCGCCAGCCAGCCCACGCAGGCGGCGCCGTTGCCAGCGCCCTCTTCTGCGGCCGCCCTGCCCCCGGTGGCTGCAGCGGTGCCGGCGGCGGCCGCTGCAGCTTCCAGCCCGGAGGCACCGGCCGCACAGCCGGCAGCCAGCGGTGGCTTTGGCTGGCTGCGCAACCCCTTCGCGGCCAAGCCGCCCGTGCCCGCCCCTGTAGCAGCACCAGCGGTTGCACCACCGCCGGCCCAGGTGCATGTGCCGGTGCCTGCACCGATATCTGTGCCGACCTCTGCGCCGGTATCCCGGCCCATGCCCGCTGTGGCGGTGGCGGCCGAGCCCGTTGCCGTGGCAGTACCACCGTTGCCTGCGGTATCCCCGGTGCCAATAGCGCCAGTAGCGCCAGTGGCGCCAGTGGCACCTAACGTGCCGACCGGGCAAGCGCCCACGCCCGCTGAACGCAAGGGCTGGCTCGACCGCCTCAAAACCGGTCTGCGCAAGACGGGCTCCAGCATCGCCACCGTGTTCACCGGCACCCAGATCGACGATGCGCTCTACGAAGAGCTCGAAGAAGCCCTGCTGCTTGCCGACACCGGCGTCAAGGCCACGCAGTGGCTGCTGACCGATCTCAAGCGCCGCGTCAAGGACACCAAAACCACCGACCCCGCCGCCGTCAAGGGCCTGCTGGCCGACGCCCTGACCGACCTGTTGCGCCCGCTCGAAAAAGCCCTGGTGATTGGTGAGCACACCCCCACCGTCATCATGGTGGCGGGCGTGAACGGCGCGGGCAAGACCACGTCGATTGGCAAACTCACCAAGCACCTCGCCAACGAAGGCGCCAGCGTGCTGCTGGCGGCGGCCGACACCTTCCGCGCCGCAGCGCGCGAGCAGCTGGGCGTATGGGCCGACCGCAACACGGTGGAAATCGTCAGCCAGGAGGGCGGCGACCCCGCCGCCGTGAGCTTTGACGCCGTGACCGCCGGCAAGGCACGCGGCAAGGACGTGGTGCTGGTGGACACGGCAGGCCGCCTGCCTACGCAGCTGCACCTGATGCAAGAGCTGCAAAAGATCAAGCGCGTGGTGACCAAGGCCGACGCCACGGCTCCGCACGAAGTGCTGCTGGTGATTGATGGCAACACCGGCCAGAACGCGCTGGCCCAGGTGCGCTCGTTTGACGACGCGCTGCAACTCACCGGCCTGGTGGTCACCAAACTCGATGGCACGGCCAAGGGCGGCGTGCTGGCCGCCATCGCGCAGGAGCGGCCGATTCCGGTGTATTTCATCGGCGTGGGCGAAAAGCTCGAAGACCTGGAAACCTTCAACGCACGCGAATTCGCCCAGGCGCTGCTGGGCTGAAAGCTACCCCGGCAGCGTCTCCTGCCGCACCCAGTCGGCATAGGCGGCGCTTGCCTGCAGCGGCTGCACCAGCAGCTGCGGTAGCTCGTAGGGGTGCTGCGCCTGCAACAGCTGCAGCAGGCCCGCAACGCTCCCGGCCACTGTCTTGCACACAAGTCGCCACTCGGCCTCCTCGTGCAGCGCCCCCTGCCAGCGGTAATGCGAGGTGATGGGCTCGACCTGCACGCACGCCGCCAGGCGCTGCTGCAACACGGCCTGCGCCAGCCGCCGGGCGTCCTCAGGGGTGGCCACGGTGGTGGTGACGGCGCACACGCCATCGGCCACAAGAACATCAGAGGGGGAGTTGCCGGGCATGGACTTTGGCTCCGCAGCGGGGTTGGCGCTGGTTGTGGGGTCTGATGAAGCATGCATATAAGCTATTACTTTTATAGCTTATAGCGCTTATGGGTATTGCGCTAGAGCCACTTTTTATCATAATTCTTGCTACCCCGAAACCGCAAGGCGCAAGGTCCATTTCGGCAGACCGCCAGGGGCCTGGGTGGTCGGCCACAATGGTGCCCATGACCATGGACCCACACCGCCCCGCAGCGCACGCACACAGCCCTCGCAGCGAGCCACAAACCGCATGAACTCCTGGGCCGCGCTTTTGCTGCCCCCTGCCGCTTGGGGGCTGGGCTGGCTGGGCCTGCGCTGGTTGCGGCGCGAACTGGCACCGCCCCGGCTTGAACACCCCGGCGCGGTCGCTCCGCTGACCGGCCTGCAATGGGTTTCGGTGCCCACCGCCAACGGCAAACACCTGGCCGCGCAGTGGTTGCCCGGCCCCGCCGGGCGCGGCGTGGTGATCTTGCAGCACGGCTGGGGCGGCAACGGCAGCCAGTTGCGCCCTGCGGCGCTGGCCTTGCACCGCCGGGGCTGGTCGGTGCTGCTGCCCGATGCACGCAACCACGGCCGCAGCGACCCCGACGGGCACAGCTCGCTGCCCCGGTTTGCCGAAGACCTGCACGCCTGCCTGGACTGGCTGCCAGGCCAGCTCGGCGAACCCGCGCAACCGGTGGTCCTGATGGGGCATTCGCTGGGCGCTGCCGCCGCGTTGCTGGCCGGCTCGCAGCGCAGCGACGTGGCGGCCATCGTCAGCGTCTCAGCCTTTGCGCACCCCGAGCAGGTGATGCGCCGCTGGCTGGCCGAATACCGCATTCCGTTCTGGCCGCTGGGCTGGCTGGTCAACCGCTACATCGAACGGGTGATTGGCCAGCGGTTTGACGACATCGCCCCCGTGTCGCGCATCGCGCACATCCAGGCCCCGGTGCTGCTGGTTCACGGCCAGGACGACACGGTGGTTCCGCTGGAATGCGCCCAGCGCCTGCAGGCCAGCGCCCCGCACGCCAGCCTGCTGGTGCGGGCGGGGCGGCACGATGGTTTCGATGAGGAAGATGCGCTGTACGCCCAGGTGAGCGACTGGCTGGACCGGAATGTTCCAGCCGCCCCGCCAGCGTGCGCACCAAGGCCGCAGCCATAGGCATGAGCGCCTTCGCGAAGCAGCCCACGCGCGGCAAGATCAGCGCCCTGGCCACCAACTGCGCAGACCTGGCTGACAGCAAAGCCATCCCCCGGGCAATGCCCCAGACACCGGCCCAGAGGCCACAGGCTACAGGCCCCGTTTGCAGGTTTACACGCCGAGCGTTTTGAGCTTGCGGTAAAGCGAGCGCTCGCTGATGCCCAGCGCCGCCGCCAGCTCGGCGCGGCTGCCGGTGTGCGTGGCCACCCGCTCGCGCAGCACAGACAACTCCAGTTCACGCAACGATGCCGCCGACACCACCGGTGCGCCGCGACCGATCTGCGTGCTGGTGGCCGGCGCGTATGGGGTGGGCACCTGCCAGGTGCTGCGCCGCCCGGAATTCAGCGCCTGGGCCACGTGTTCGACCTCGATGCGGTCGCCGTCGCACATCAGCGTGGTGCGCTCCAGCAGGTTGCGCAGCTCGCGCACATTGCCCGGGAAAGGCTGCTCGGCCAGCAAGGCCAAGGCTTTTGGCGCAACGCTCAACGAGCGTTGCGGGGCCACACGGGCCAGCAACGCCTGGGTGAGCAGCGCGATGTCCTCGCGCCGCTCGCGCAGCGGCGGCAGCGCGATGGGAAACGTGCTCAGCCGGTGGTAGAGGTCTTCACGGAAGCGCCCCTCGGCCACCATGCGGTCCAGATCGCGGTGCGTGGCCGACACCACGCGAATGTCGGC
Source organism: Acidovorax defluvii (assembly GCA_003268905.1). Classification (GTDB taxonomy): domain Bacteria; phylum Pseudomonadota; class Gammaproteobacteria; order Burkholderiales; family Burkholderiaceae_C; genus Acidovorax; species Acidovorax defluvii. Next base: position 148,069 of record QLTU01000006.1, on the reverse strand, counting down.
ATGGCGCAGCTCGGTGCTGCCCACGCGGCGGTAGGTGCCCGACTCCAGCAAGCGCAGCAGCTTCACCTGCATGGGCAAGGGAATGTCGCCCACCTCATCCAGAAACAAGGTGCCGCCGCTGGCAGCCTCCACCAGCCCCGCCTTGCTGGTGTTGGCGCCTGTGAAGGCACCGCGCTCGTGGCCAAAAAGTTCCGACTCAAACAGCGTCTCTGGCAAGCTGGAGCAATCCACCACCACCAGGGGCTTGGTGGCGCGGGGACTGGCATCGTGCACTGCCTGCGCCACCAGTTCCTTGCCCGTGCCAGACTCGCCCAACAACAGCACCGTGGCCAAGGACGGCGCCACGCGGGCTACGAGCGCCAGCATGTGCTGGAACACCGCGCTGCGCCCGATCAGGCCCTGCGCCACAGAAAGGCCATGGGCCACTTTCAGGGACGCCATTTTTTCCACAAAAAAGGCGTGCTCCCCCGATGCATCGCGCAGCGGGGTGAGCTCGATGTTGACGTATTCCTCACCCTTGGGCGTGTGATGCAGGTGCAGCACGCGCTCGCGCTGGCCTGAAGCACGGGCCTGCGCCAGCGGGCACGACTCACCCGCCTGGTCGCAAGGCACCTGGAAATGGTGCGACACCTCGTAGCAGGTACGGCCGATCACACTGCGCTCGGGGCTGAAAGCGCGGCGGTAGGCGGCGTTGGCCATCACGATGCGGTATTGCGCATCAAACAGGATGTGCGGCTCACTGAGGCCTTCAAGAAAGTCGGTCAGCTCGGGCAATGGCTTCATGAAAACTCGGATGGACGTGGTCCGTCAGTGTAGGCCCTGGCTGCCACGGTCTGCCACTTTTGACATAGAGCGCCCCATTTGGCAGTCGTCTGGTGCGGCGACTCCATCGTTCATCGTTGATTTCAAAGCGTTTTTTCTGCGCAGAGGGGTGGCATGTTTCTTGGATGGTGAAGGGCAGTGGGTACTTTGCGACCTGCCTCGCTTCAACTGGAGGATTCCATGACACACCCGTTCACCGCACCCGCTTTCCCCGCATCGAACCCCGACACGGGGCGCCATGACGCCGAGCGCCGCCAGTGGCTGTTGGCCACCACGGCCATGGGCTGCGCGGCAACTGCAGCAGTGACAGTGCCGTTGGTGGCCAGCTTTGCCCCCAGCGAGCGGGCCAAGGCACAGGGCGCCAGCGTGCAGGTGGAAATTGGCGACATCCAGCCCGGTGAGGTCAAGGTCGTCGAATGGCGTGGCCAGCCGATCTGGGTCATGCGCCGCACGCCCGAGATGCTGGCCCAGCTCGACGGCATGACCGACCTGGCAGACCCCGATTCACAAAAAAAACAGCAACCCTCTTACGCCACCAACACCCATCGCTCCATCAAGCCCGAGGTGCTGGTGACCGTGGGCATTTGCACCCACCTGGGCTGCTCCCCCGTCACCCTGAACGAAGGCACCGCCAATCCCAGCGTGCCCGCCGACTGGAAGGGCGGCTTTTTTTGCCCCTGCCACGGCTCCACCTTCGACTTCGCGGGGCGCGTGTTCAACAACAAGCCTGCCCCCACCAACCTGCTGGTGCCTCCCCACAAATACCTGGCCGACAACACCTTGCTGATTGGCGAGGACGACGATGCAGCTGGCTAGGAGCGCGGCCAGTCCGTGCGGCACGGCTATGCTGAGCGAACGCGACCTGCATCTGCGCACCCACCACGACAGCAAGGGCGACAAGCAGACGTTGCGCGCTGGCGCAGCGGACTTGCGCCCCACCACACCCTTCGCCGCGTAAGGAACCTGACTCCATGCAACCTGCCGCTCACATCATCGTCATTGGCGCCGGCTTTGGCGCCCTGTCCACCGTGCGGGAAATTCGCCAACGCGACCCCGATGCGCACATCACCCTGGTGGCACCACTCGCCGAGCTGCACTACCTGCCGGGCATCATCTGGATTCCGTCGGGGCTGCGCACCCGCGAGCAGCTGGTGGTTCCGCTGTCCAATTTTTTTTCGCGCATGAAGGTGAACCACATCGCTGCCGAGGTCACCGGTCTTCGAGACGGTGGCCGGGTGGTGCTCACCACGGCTGGCGAGCTGCGCAACGACGCACTGGTGATTGCCAGCGGTGGGCGCTTCATCAAAAAATTGCCGGGCATTGAACACGCCATCACGCCTTGCGAAGGCATTGCGGCGGCCGAGCGTATCCGTGACCGCCTGCGTACCATGACCGGCGGCACCATTGCCGTGGGCTTTGCCGGCAACCCCAACGAGCCCAGTGCCGTGCGCGGGGGACCGATGTTCGAGTTTCTGTTCGGCATTGATGAGCAGCTCAGGCGCGAGGGCCGGCGCAACAAGTTCAACATCGTGTTCTTCAACCCCTCCACCGAGCCGGGCAGCCGCCTCGGACCGAAGGCGGTTCAGCACCTGCTGGCCGAAATGGCACGCCGCGGCATCAGCACCCGCCTTGGCCACAAGCTGGTGCGCTTTGAGCCCGACCGCGTGGTCACCGAGGGCGGCTCGTTTCCGGCCGATCTGATCCTTTTCATGCCCGGAATGACCGGCAACGCCTGGTTTGACCAGACGCCGCTGGCCCGATCCAACGGTGGTCTGCTCCAAGCCGACGCGCAATGCCGCGTGCAGGGCACGCAACATGTGTATGTGGTGGGAGATTCGGGCAGCTTTCCTGGCCCCGACTGGATGCCCAAGCAAGCCCACATGGCCGACCTGCAGGCGGCCGCTGCGGCCGACAACCTGCTCAAAGGCCTGCGCGGCGAAACGCCCACAGCCACCTTCAAGGTGGAGCTCATTTGCATCATCGATGCCATCGATCACGGCACCCTGGTGTTTCGCAACACCCGACGCCAGATCATCCTGCCCTCATCCCGCCTGTTTCACTGGGCCAAGCGCTTCTTTGAAGGTGTCTACCTGAGGAAATACCGATGAACACCCGCCCTCGCAGCAACACCGGCGCCGGTGCCAGCGCACGCAGCCACCACCGCCGCGCCACCTGAACCCCGACCAGGACACCCCCATGCCCATCGCAAAATTCCGACTCCGCCCGAACCACACCGCACTGCTGCTGGCCGCGCTGCTGAGCTGGCCCGCACTGGCACTGGCCAGCCCACCACTGCAACCAGGTCAAGCACTGCCCGAGCTGACACTGAAAGACCAGCACGACCAGGCGTGGAAAGTGAGCGCCGACACGAAGCTGGTGCTGTTTGCGGCAGGCCGCAAGGCCTCCAACCTGGTGCAGACCGTGCTGGCGGACCAGCCGGCAGGGTTTTTGGCCACGCGCCAGGCCGTCTACCTGGCAGACATGAGCCGCATGCCCGGCTTTGTGACCCGCACCTTTGCCTTGCCCGCGCTGCGTGAAATGCCGTTTGTGTTGGGCGTGGTACTGAACGAGGCGCTGCTAAAAAACTGGCCCCGCCAAGACGGCGCGGTGACGCTGATCGCGCTGCAAGACGGCCGCGTGAGCACGGTGAGCCACGCCAGCACCGAAGCCCAACTGCGCACAGCCCTGGGCCTGGCGCCGTGACGGCCTGAAGGCTTGAGTTTCCCCCCGTTCTGCCTGCTGACCCAACCCCGGAACCCACCCATGAAAGCGTTTCAAGACTACTACCCCGAAAACGTGTCGCATTGCTACGGCTGTGGCAGCAACAACCACCACGGCCACCAGATAAAGACTTTCTGGGAGGGCGAAGAAACCGTGACCCGTTTCAAGCCCGAGCCGTTTCACACCTCGGTACCTGGCTACGCCTATGGCGGGTTGATTGCTTCGCTGATCGACTGCCACAGCACCGGCACGGCTGCCGCCGCCATGTACCGCAGCGAAGGCCGTGAAATGGGCACGCTGCCACCGTTTCGCTTCGTCACCGGCTCCCTGCATGTGGACTTTCTCAAACCCACGCCGCTGGACGCAACGCTGGAGATTCGCGGCCGCGTGAAGGAAATCAAAGGCCGCAAGGTCGTGGTGGAAACCACGGTCATGGTGGCGGGCGTGATCACCGCACGCGGCAGCGTGGTGGCGGTGCAAATGCCCGACAGTTTCGGGCAGGCCTGAAAACACCAGCGCCGCCCTGCCGGGCGGCGCTGGACGGACTCCACCCGATTGGAATAACTTCATTACAAATCAATGGGTTAAGCCCATGTTGGGGTGTACCGAAAGCCCGACTCCGGTGAGAAAATACCAAAGCCTGCAACGAGAAAAAGCAAATGTTGTGCCAGGATGACCTCTTTCCCAACCACACGGGAACTCCGGCCTTAGCACTCCGTCAAAGAGAGTGCTAACATAAAAGCTTAGAGGAAAGGACTCCCGGAATGAAACTTCAATCTGGAACCGCAGCGACGACTTTGGCGCCCGCCAACCCATGGGCGCTGGTGCCGCCTTTGGGCAATCTGGACGCCTACATTTCGGCTGTCAACCGCCTGCCCCTGCTCACCCACGAGGAAGAGCAAACCTATGCCCGCCAGCTGCGGGACCACAACGATGTGGACGCCGCTGGCCGTCTGGTGATGTCGCACCTGCGCCTTGTGGTGTCGATTGCGCGCCAATACCTTGGCTACGGCCTGCCGCACGGCGACCTCATCCAGGAAGGCAACGTGGGCCTGATGAAGGCTGTCAAGCGCTTCGACCCCGACCAGGGCGTGCGCCTGGTGAGCTACGCCATGCACTGGATCAAGGCCGAAATCCACGAATACATCCTGAAGAACTGGCGCATGGTCAAGGTGGCCACCACCAAGGCGCAGCGCAAGCTGTTCTTCAACCTGCGGTCCATGAAGCAGGGTTTCAAGGCCGATGCGGCGGCGGCCGACGCCGGCACGCACCGCGACACCCTGTCCGACCACGAAATCGACTCCGTGGCGGCGCAGCTCAATGTCAAGCGCGAAGAAGTCATCGAAATGGAAACCCGCATGGCGGGTGGCGACGTGCTGCTGGACCCTGCCCCGTCGGACGATGGCGAACAGGCCTTTGGCCCCATTGCCTACCTGGCCGATGCTTCGCACGAGCCCACCGCGATGATCGAGTCGCGCCAGCGCGATGAACTGGCCACCGATGGCATTGCCACGGCGCTGGCCAGCCTGGACGAGCGCAGCCGCCGCATCGTCGAAGAGCGCTGGCTCAAGGTCAACGACGATGGCAGCGGCGGCATGACGCTGCACGACCTGGCCGCCGTCTATGGCGTGAGCGCAGAGCGCATTCGCCAGATCGAGGTGGCTGCCATGAAGAAGATGAAAAACGCCCTGGCCAGCTACGCCTGAGAGCGATTCCCGTCCGCAGACGTATGCCCAGGCGCGGACGGCCCGGATAATTCAGCGCGCAACTGCGGTTGCGCGTTTTTTTTGGCGCACCGGCAAGTGCCTCGCGCACCTGCCCCGACCGGAGACGTTTCTGATGACCCCGTTCCCCTTGCGTCGCGCTGCGCTGGTGCTGACCCTCGCTGCCGCGTGCGGCCCCGCCCTTTCCCAATCCGCAGCTGCCCTCTTGGCCCCGGCAACGCCGGGCTGGCCGAGCAAGCCCGTGAAGCTGGTGGTGGGCTTTCCGGCCGGGTCGTCGCCTGATCTGGTGGCGCGCACCCTGGCCGAGCCCTTGTCCCAGTCCCTGGGGCAGCCGGTGATTGTGGAAAACAAGGTTGGTGCGGGTGGCAACATCGCCGCCGACGCTGTGGCCAAGGCCACCGACGACCACACGCTGGGCGTCATGATCAACGGCAACCTGACGATTGCCAGGCTCATCAACCCCAGGATCAACTACGACCCGCTCAAGGATCTGGCCCCCATCAGCCTGATCGCCACGGCCCCCCTGGCCCTTGCCGCACCAGCCAACGCGCCAGGCGCAACCGCGCAAGAGTTTTTTGCGGCGGCACGCGCCAGCGGCGACCGCTGGAACTACGGCACGCCGGGCGTGGGCACGGTGGCACATATCGGCATGGAGCTGCTCAAAAACAAGGCAGGCATCAACCCGGTGCATGTGCCGTATCCGGGCAATCCGCAGGTCATCAACGCCATCATTGGCGGCCAGATCCAGCTCTCGCTGCTTCCTCCGGCCATGGCCGCCGCGCAGGCGCGCGCGGGCAAGCTGCGCGTGATCGGCGTCACATCCAGTGGACGCAGCACCCTGGTGCCCGAATACCCCAGCCTGGCCGAAGCGGGCGTGAAAGACTTCAACCTCGAAATCTGGAATGCGGTGGCGGCCCCCCGGTCTCTGCCCCAACCAGTGGCGGCGCGCCTGTCGGCGCTGTTCAGCGAAATCGCCCGCAGCCCGGAAGTGCGCGCCAAGCTGTTTCAGCAGGGTTGGCAGGTCAAGGGCACCACCGCCGAAGGTCTGGCCAACCGCATCCAGACGGATACGCGCGCACTCGGCGCGGTGATCACCTCGCAAGGGATCAAGGCCGAATGACCCGGCTGCCCCATCCAGCGTGCGCGATGGCGGCTTCGCTGGTCGTACAGGGGTAGCGCCAGCGCTTGGCCTTCACCGTCGCGCTGGACAGCCCAATGCAATGCGCGACCGGGGCTAACGCCGGCGCGCGCTGCGCGCGTCAGCCTGCCTCTTGCAGCAGCGCCCGCACATCGGCCCCCAGGGCTTGCGCGCCGCTGCCGTAACGGTTGTAAACACGCAGGCGGCCTGCCGTGTCATACACGTAACTGCCCGCAGAGTGGTCCATGGTGTAGCTGGTGGGGGTTTTGCCATCGACCTTCTTGTAGTAGATCTTGAAGTCCTTGGCCACGGCGGCGGTCTGCTCGGGGGTGCCTGACAGCGCCAAAAAGCTGGGGTCGAAATTGGCCATGTAGGCCTTGAGCATCTCGGGCTTGTCGCGCTCGGGGTCGACGGTGACGAAAATGCCCTGCAGGCGGTCGCCGTCCTTGCCCAGCATCTGTTTGACCTCGACCAGCTCCTGCATGGAGGTGGGGCAGACATCGGGGCATTGGGTATAACCAAAAAACACCACCACCACTTTGCCGCGGAAGTCCTGCAGGCTGCGCTTTTGACCGTTGTGGTCGGTCAGTGGAATATCGCGGGCGTAGTCGGCCCCCGTGATGTCCACACCGCGAAATTCGGTTTTTTTGTCAGAACAACCGCCTAATATGCCTGCAGCGCTTATGGATAAAGCGCCAACAGCTATCAATTTAAGAGCGTTTCTTTTGTGCATAGTGTTCACATCGCATAGTGGTCCACCAGCAGTGCGGCAAACAGCACGCTCAGGTGGATGAGAGAAAAACGAAAGGTCTTGCGCGCCAGGGCGTCGGAGTAATTACGCCACAACGCAAAGCCGTAGCCGCAGAACCCGACGCTCAGCAGCACGGCCGCCACAAGGTAGATCCACGAACTCATGCCAAAAATGAACGGCATCAGGCATCCCGCAAAGAGGATCAGCGTGTACAAAAACACCTGCAGGCGTGTGAACTCGTTGCCGTGCGTGACCGGCAGCATGGGCAGGCCCGACTTGCGATAGTCCTCCACCCGGTACAGCGCCAGCGCCCAGAAATGCGGCGGCGTCCACAGGAAGATGATGAGGAACAAAATCAGCGCCTCGGGGCCCACGTCGCCTGTCATGGCGGCCCAGCCCAGCACGGGGGGCATGGCGCCCGAGGCACCGCCAATCACGATGTTTTGCGGCGTCAGCGGCTTGAGGATGACGGTGTACACGACGGCGTAGCCCACAAAAGTGGCGAACGTGAGCCACATCGTCAGCGGGTTGACCCAGACATACAGCAGGGCCGAGCCGGCCGCACACAACAGGGCCGAGAACAGCAGCGTTTGCGTGTTGGACAGCTCGCCCTTGGCAGTGGGCCGCCAGGACGTGCGCTTCATCTTGGCATCAATGCCCTGCTCGACGATGCAGTTGAACGCCGCGGCAGCGCCCGCCACCAGCCACACGCCAGCGCTGGCCAGCGCCATCTGCCCCAGCTGCGCCAGCGTGGGCAGGCCTGGCACGGCCAGCACCATGCCAATCAGCGCGCAAAACACGATGAGCTGCACCACGCGGGGCTTGGTCAGCGCGTAAAACTGAGAAAAGCGCGACGGCGCTGGGAAAGTGGAAGCAACACTCATGCGGAAACCCTCGGTGCGCTGGATGGTGCAAAAGACCCCTGGGGCGCCAGGGCAGCGCGGCTGGAAGATAGCGCCCAGGTCAGCACCACCACCAGGGCGGCAGCGCCCCCCGTGTGCAAAACCGCAGCGAGCAGGGGCCAACCCAGCACCACGTTGCTCAGGCCCGTGGCCAGCTGCAGCAGCGCCAGGCCCGCAAGCCACCGCGCCTGCAAGCGCAGCGCCGTGGCGCGGTGCAGGCGCCATGCCAGCCATGCCAGCGCCAGCAACACCCCATAGGCCACCAGGCGGTGCGCATAGTGGATGGCGGTCAGGCCGGCAAAGCTGATGTGGCTGCCGTCCTGCAGCAGCCCAAGCGGCCGCCAGAGTTGAAACCCCTGGGCAAAGTCCATCACGGGCCACCAGCTGCCCTGACAGGTGGGAAAGGTGGTGCAGGCCAGCACCGCGTAATTGGTGCTGACCCAGCCTCCCAGCACAACCTGCAGCGCCACCAGCGCGCCCGTCACGAGCACCCCCAGCCGCAGCGGCGCCGCCAGCACGGCTGGCTGCACGCCCCGCACTGCCTGGGTATGGCGCACGGCCTGCACGCACAGCAGTGCCAGCAGCACGACGCCACCCATCAAATGCAGCGTGACGATGGCGGGAAACAGCTTCATGGTGACCGTGAGTGCGCCAAACGCGCCCTGCAGGCAGACCCAGACCAGGGTGAAAGTGGGCCACCACGGGCTCATCACGGGCGGCGACACCGTGCTGTCGGCCCGGGCACGCCGCCATTGCAGCCAGGTGGCCACGGTCAGCACAATGATCAGCACGCCAACGCCCGTGGCGAGGTAACGGTGGATCATCTCCACCCAGGCCTTGCCGTGCGTCACCGGCCCGGTGGGCATGGCTTCTTGCGCCGCCGCAATGTCTGCGCGCGCGCCCACCGGGCTGGCGCTGCCGTAGCAGCCCGGCCAGTCGGGGCAGCCCAGGCCGGAATCCGTCAACCGGGTGAAAGCGCCGAACAGCACCAGATCAAAAGTCAGGAACAGGGTCAGCACCGTCAGCGCCTGCAAACGGTGCCCCCGGGCGCTGCCGCGATGGCGCCAGCCCACCCAGGCCACAGGCCCGAGCGCGATCACGATGCCCAGCAACATCAGTTGCGCCAGCGGTGCAAGGTCGTAAAGCGGTTGGGAGTCCATCAGGGTTGCCCTGGCCGTCCGGCGTCGTCCCATGAAGACGAGGCGCGCAGCAGGCGTTCCAGATCCCGCTTGGCCTTGCCGGCGCCTGAGGCATCCATCAGGGCAGGAAATCGCATCATCCAGTTGCCCATCGGGTCGACAACGTAAAGGTGCTCGGACAGCGCGTGGCCCGGGGCGGGCTCCAGCCACTGGGCAAGCGCAGGGCCATTGACCCGCAGTACTGTGGCCTGCTGCAGCGCAGGGGAGATATCCGCCGGCAAAGGGGCGGCATCGGTCACCAGCCAGATCCAGTCCACCCGGTCTTTCTCTTTGCCCACGCTTTCCCGCAGTTGCCTCTGCAGATACAGGTGCTGCTGGCACGTGGCATCACACGCGCCGCCCCCCACACTCACCAGCAACCACTGGCCCTTGAGCGCGGGCAGCTTGCCGGGCGCACCATCGAGCGCGGTCGTGGCCAGATCGGGCAAAGTGCGTTGGGGCTGTATCAACTCACCGTAGTTGCGACGGCCGTCGGGGCGCACCACGTAGTACGTGAAATACGAGGCAATGACCGGGGCTGCGCAGACCAGCAGCACCGCAAGCATCTTCCAGCGTCCGTGGCGGGCGTTCTCTGCATGGGCCACGGCGTTGCCGGCCTCGGGCAGGTTATGCACCGTAAGCCCCAGAGGATGGTCAGCGCGCGCCTCAGGCAAGGGACTTTGGGCGCGGGCGGAGTAAGCGTCGGACGAGTTGGAACCAGACATAAAGAAGTGCAATCAGGCTGCTGAGCCCGAACCATTGAAATGCATAACCATAGTGTTTGTCGACGCCAGCGCCGATGACGGGCCAGTCCCGTTGCATGCCTTCGCTGGCGGGCCCGGTCTGCAGCACCGACAGATCCATCAGTGCAAGCCCCGTTTCGGTGCGAAACGCGGCAAGATCCAGATTTTGCCGGATGCGGGAAGACCCCTGCGAACTATCGGCACTCTGGAACTCATACAGGCGCGACGGCGGCGGCGCGATGCGCCCGGCAAGCTGCACCACGCCCGGCGCCGTCTGCACCGGGGGCAGCGACTCGCGATCCTGAAAATTGCGGGGCACCCAGCCGCGCTGAACCAGCACCACCCCGTCGCCGCCCTCCAGCTGCAGTGGCGTGGCCACAAAAAATCCGGGCCGGCCCTGCATTTGCCGGTTGTCCAGATAAACCGTGTGCTCTGGCACCCAGCGCCCTTGCAGCACCACTGCGCGATGCGTCAGGTCTTGGGCAGTGCCTTCACCGGCAAGTGCCCGTCCGCGCAGCGCACGGTTGTCGAGCGGCGGCAAGGCGGCGCGCTGGTCCAGCAGCGATTGCAGGGTTTGCTTTTGCGCGGCACGCGACAGCTGCCATCGCCCCAGTGAAGCGGTCACGAGGATGCTGGCCACTGCCGCCACGGTGATCAACCAGAACCGCAGGCCCCAGGCACTTTGAGCAGGTGTCACAGGATAATGTGCTCCATGAAATATCTTGTCGCTGTGGCGTTTCTCGCCATTCTCGCCAGCCTGGCCTCTGCACTCTTTTTCATGATGCGTAACGGACGCGATGACAAGGCCAAAGGGAACCACATGGCCAAGGCGCTGGCACTGCGGGTGGGGCTCTCGATTGTCCTGTTCATTTGCGTTCTGATTGCATGGCAACTGGGTTATATCCAGCCCACCGGCCTGCCTGCCACGCGGTAAGACGCCAGGCCCTCTCAACAAAAAAGCGCCTTGCGGCGCTTTTTTTGCTTTGCGGGCCGGCTTACATCCAGTACACAAGAATGTAAAGACCCAGCCAGACCACGTCCACAAAGTGCCAGTACCAGGCGGCCCCCTCAAAGCCAAAATGCTTGTCGGCAGTGAAGTGGCCCTTTTGCAGGCGCAAGGTGATGACCAACAGCATCAACATGCCCAAAAACACGTGGAAGCCATGAAACCCCGTGAGCATGAAGAACGTGGAACCGAACACGCCCGAGCTGAGCTTGAGGTTCAGATCGGTGTACAGGTGGTAATACTCATACCCCTGCACACACAGGAACACAAAGCCCAGCAGAACGGTGGCCCACATGAAGCCAATGGTCTTGCCGCGGTGGTTTTCACGCAGCGCATGGTGGGCAATAGTCAGCGTCACCCCGGAAGTCAGCAGCAGGGCCGTGTTGATGGTGGGCAGCCAGAAGGGGCCAACGGTCTGGAAGGGCTCCACGATACCGGCAGGAGAACCCGTTGCGCCTGCCGCGATACTGGGCCACACGGCCTTGAAGTCGGGCCAGAGCATGGCGTTTTCGAGGCTGCCCAATGCGGGCACCGAGTGCGCACGCGCCCACCACAGGGCAGTGAAAAAAGCGCCGAAGAACATCACCTCCGAAAAGATGAACCAGCTCATGCTCCAGCGGTAGGACAGGTCGATCTTGTGACCGTAGAGACCCCCTTCGCTTTCGCGCGCGGCATCACGGAACCACTGGTACAGCACAAAAAGCCACCACACCAGCCCCAAGGCCAGGGAATACTTGCCCCAGTCATGGCCGTTGATCCACTGGGCCGCGCCCAGAATCACAAAGAACAGGCCTGCGGCTGCCAACACAGGATGGCGCGACTCGGCGGGCACATAGTAGTACGGGGTTCCACCGTGGGTTGATGCACTCATTTCAGCTCCTGAATCTCAAAATCTTTGTTGTTGGATGGGAATGTCGGCGACGGTCAGACCACCCAGTTCACTACCGCAATCAGCGACAACACCAGCAAAAAGATGGCCACCAACCCCACCACAATGATGTGCAGCGGATTGATCTTTTCCAGGTCTTGCTGGTATTCGCTGCCTTTGCGCAGGCCGATCAACGACCACGCAACCGCACGCACCGTGCGCAACAGGGACCCCTTGCGCCGCACCACGGGTTCGGATGGATTGACGGGGCTCACGACCCCTCCTTCACGGGGTGCAGGGAAGCTGCCGCCGTGGACTCGGGTGCGGGCGGTGTCTTTCCGCCCACCTCGAAGAAGGTATAGGACAGCGTGATGGTCGTGACATCCTTGGACAACCGCGGATCAATCACGAATGCCACCGGCCATTGTTTCTTCTCGCCCGGCTCCAGGATGTACTGGTTAAAGCAAAAGCACTCGAGCTTGTTGAAATGCGCAGCCGCCTGCCGCGGCGCGTAGCTGGGAATCGCCTGCGCGGCCATGCGGCGGTTTTGCACGTTCTGGAATTCGTACATCACCGTCGTCAGCTCACCGGGATGCACTTTCACCGAGCGCTGTGCAGGCTTGAAATCCCAGGGTCCCCGCGCATTGGCGTCAAACTCCACGGTGATGGTGCGGCTCGTGTCCACCTGCGTGTTCGCGGGCACCTTCACATCCTTGCCGGCAACGCCGTTGCCAGGCACCTGTCGCTCCGAGAGCGACAGGATGTTGATACCAGTCAGCTCGCAGATGTGCTTGTAGATCGGGATCAGCGCGTAGCCAAATGCAAACATGCCCACCGTGATCACGGCCAGCTTGCCCACCATCTTGGCGTTTTCGCGGCGAATGTTCATGGCGCGGTGCTCAGCGGGAGAGCAGAACGACTTTGACCATGAACCCAACGAAGAAGACGGCAACCACGGACGCCAGGATCAGCGCCATCCGCAGATTGCTCTTTTTTTGCTCAGGAGTCATGGACATGTTCTTCAACCGATCACGCGAGTTGCCGTGGCATCGAGCTTGGGCGGGTTTTCAAAGGTATGGAAAGGCGCTGGCGATGGAACTTCCCATTCCAGGCCCTCTGCACCGTCCCAAGGCTTGGCAGGCGCCTTTGCGCCCTTGCCACGCATAGCCGGAACGATCACGGCCAGGAAGAAGTACACCTGTGCCAGGCCAAAGCCCAAGGCGCCTACCGATGCGATCGCGTTGAAATCAGCGAATTGCATGGGGTAATCGGCATAGCGCCGCGGCATGCCGGCCAGGCCCAGGAAGTGCATCGGGAAAAAAGTGATGTTGAAGAAAATCAGCGACGTCCAGAAATGGATCTGGCCGCGGGTTTCCGAATACATCACGCCGGTCCACTTGGGGAGCCAGTAGTACACGCCGGCAAACATGGAGAACAGCGAACCCGCCACCAGCACGTAGTGGAAGTGCGCCACCACGTAATAGGTGTCCTGCAACTGGATATCGATCGGGGCCATGGCCAGGATCAGGCCGGTGAAACCACCCATCGTGAACACGAAAATGAAGCCCACAGCAAATAGCATGGGGGTTTCAAAAGTCATGGAGCCACGCCACATGGTGGCCACCCAGTTGAAGATCTTCACGGCCGTGGGCACCGAGATCAGCATGGTGGCGTACATGAAGAACAGCTGGCCGGTGACCGGCATGCCGGTGGTGAACATGTGGTGGGCCCACACGATGAACGACAGGATGGCAATCGACGAGGTGGCATAGACCATGGAGGCGTAGCCAAACAGCTTCTTGCGCGAGAAAGCGGGCACGATCTGGCTGATGATGCCGAAGGCCGGCAAGATCATGATGTACACCTCGGGGTGGCCGAAGAACCAGAAAATGTGCTGGTACATCACCGGGTCACCGCCACCGGCGGGGTTGAAGAAGCTGGTGCCAAAGTGGCGGTCCGTCAGCGTCATGGTAATGGCGCCAGCCAGCACGGGCATCACGGCGATCAGCAGGTAGGCGGTGATGAGCCAGGTCCAGGCGAACATGGGCATCTTCATCAGCGTCATGCCAGGGGCGCGCATGTTCAGGATGGTCACGATGATGTTGATCGAGCCCATGATGGAGCTGGCACCCAGGATGTGCATGGCAAAGATGCCGGCATCCATCGAGGGGCCCATCTGCAGCGTGAGCGGCGCATACAGCGTCCAGCCGGCAGCCGGGGCGCCGCCAGGCATGAAGAACGAGGACACCAGGGTCAGTGCCGCAGGAATCATCAGCCAGAAGCTGAAATTGTTCATGCGCGCAAAAGCCATGTCGGATGCGCCGATCTGCAGCGGAATCATCCAGTTCGCAAAACCCACGAAGGCCGGCATGATGGCCCCGAACACCATGATTAGGCCGTGCATGGTGGTGAGCTGGTTGAACAACTCAGGGTTCACCAGTTGCAGGCCGGGCTGAAACAGCTCGGCGCGAATCAGCAGCGCCAGCACGCCACCGATCATCAGCATGGTGAACGAGAACAGCAGATACAGCGTGCCAATGTCCTTGTGGTTGGTGGCGTACACCCAGCGGCGCCAGCCGGTGGGAGCATGGTGGTCGTGGCTGTCGTGTGCGTGCCCGTGATGGTCGAGAACTGCGCTCATTTTGAATTCCTCAATGCGGTGGGGCGGTGATTACTTGCCACGCTGGGCCACAATTTCTGCTGGCTGGACCAGCTGTCCGGTCTTGTTCGACCAGTTGTTCTTGGTATACGTGACCACTGCAGCGATGTCGGTATCGCTCAGTTGCGCCCACGCGGGCATGGAACCGTTGTTCACGCCCTTGAGCAACACCTGGATCTGCTTGGCGTGATCGGCATCCAGCACGATGGCAGAGCCATCGAGGGCCTTGATGGCCCCGGCGCCCTTGCCGCTGGCTTGGTGGCACGCTGCGCAGTTGGCGGCATACACCTTTTCGCCACGCTTGAGCATGTCGTCCAGCGCCCACACCTTGGCGGGATCGTCCAGCTTGGCTGCGGCCTTCTTTTGCTGGTCGGCTACCCACTGGCTGTAATCCTCGGCCGACAGCACCTTCACATGAATCGGCATGTAAGCGTGTTCCTTGCCGCACAGTTCAGCGCACTGACCGTAGTAGTCGCCAATTTTTTCGGCGCGGAACCAGGTGTCGCGCACGAAACCGGGGATGGCATCCTGCTTGATACCGAACGCGGGCACCATGAACGCATGGATCACGTCATTGGCGGTGGTGATGATGCGGACCTTCTTGTTGACGGGAACCACCATCGGGTTGTCCACTTTGAGCAGGTAGTTGGCCGGCGCCTCGCTCACATTGCCGCTGTCGGACATGGCACGGTGGCTGCTGTCGAGTGTGGAGATGAAGGCCAGACCCTCGCCTTCGCCCGTGATGTAGTCGTAGCCCCACTTCCACTGGTAACCGGTGGCCTTGATAGTCAGGTCAGCATTGGTGGTGTCTTTCTGGGCCACCAGCACCTTCGTGGCTGGCAGGGCCATGAGGATCACGATGATGAACGGCACAACGGTCCAGACCACCTCCACCGTCACCGACTCGTGAAAATTGGCCGATTTGGCGCCTTTGGATTTGCGGTGCTTCCAGATCGAATAGAACATCACGGCAAACACCGCGATGAAGATCACCGTGCAGATGATCAGCATCATCCAGTGCAGGAAATGCTGCTCTTCGGCAATTTTTGTCACCGGGGGATGGAGATTGAGCTGATTGACCGCAGGGCCGCCGGGAAGGTCTTGAACGGCATGGACCGCGGTGCCCACCCATGCACCAGCAGTCAGCAGCAGAGACGCCAGCTTGTTGGAAATGCTCTTCATAGTTCTCACTTACTTCTAAGCCTTAATTAACCAATCACCTGGCGCGCCCACTGGGGTTCAGGCAGCGCGCAAGGCCCTGCGTATCTCGGATGCCAGGGCCGGGCGAAGATCGGGGCGCACAAAGCGCCCCACTTCAATCGAACGGCCCTGTGCCGACAGCGTGATCAGCGAACGGTCTGCGGTTTTGGGCTCCACCCGAACCCGGCTCCGGTCAAACTCCGCGCGCTCCAGCCGGCCCGCAGTCTCCCTCTCGACCACAAGGCGAGCGCCTTGCAGAGAAATCCTCTCGCCATCTGCGGCATGGCGGCCGAACCTGGCCAAGCCAACGGTCAAAACCATGATGGCCAATGCAGCAAAGGCGATGGCCCATGGGGCCCCCGCCAGCCAAAAAATCAAGGCGGTTGCCAAAGGCACGGCACACAACCACAACCGGGGGCGCGCCACTGGGCCATTGCGATACAACTGCCAGTCAATGCGCTGGCCGGACACCGTGGCAAAACGAAAAATCAGACTCGTCAATGCAAACGCCTTGAAAACCGCTACGACACCTGTGCAGTGCGCAAAGGCACCCCACTCTCATCTGGCGAGAATTGTAGCGCGCCTTGTTCTAGATCATTGACAAGTGACTACGGTTTAACCCTTAGATGAACCCTCACGCAGCATGGCGCGCATGTCCTCCAGGGAAACCGCACTGCTGGCACTTACCCGCACCCTTGGTTTGGGTTTGTAGGCATGTCCGTAGATGATCTCAAAGGTCAGGGCCAGCTGTCCGCCCTCGTCCGGCTCCCCGAGCTTGTCCTGCAGCACTTCGTGGAGGCGGCGGCGCCAGTGGCGTCCACGCAACGCAGGGAACCGCTGAGGGTGCAGATTGCACCCCAGCTCTGCCAGCTCCTGCAGCAGCCGCTGTGGCGTGGCAAAGGTCAGCCGGATGCGCTCCATGTCCATCACCGGCTCGGCAAAGCCGGCCTGCACCAGCATATCGCCCCAGTCGTGCATGTCGGTGAACGCATGCCCGGCGGGCGGCCAGCCGAGTGCTGCATACACCGCATGCAGCTCCTTGGCGGTGTCGGGCCCAAGGCACGAGAACATCAGGTAGCCATCCACAGACAGCGCCCGGTGCCATTGGGCGATGAGGGCTTGCGGGTCGCTTGCCATGTGCAGGGCCATGTTGGCCCAGAGCATCTGCACCCCCCCCTCTTGCGGCAAACCAAACCGGGGGCGCCCCGCACTCCATCGCGCGGGGCTCCACCATGGCCGGGTCAGCGCCTGCATCGCCACCGGAACGCAGTGGGGCGACGTTTCCGTCACCAGGCAAAGCGCTTGCGGATAGCGGGCACTGACAAGGGCGTGGCCTTGCAGCCCCCCGCGCACCGCGTCCCAGTGGCACCAGGCTGCGGGGGCCTGGCGAATCCATTGCAGGCGGTCGTCCATGCGCCGGGCCACCTCTTCGTGCAACCAGGGAGATTGGGCAGGGGCTGCGGCGTGCCAGCGGGCGGCTGCAACGGGATCAATGGTGGGAGGGTGCTCGGTGGACATGGCGAAAGAAAAGGGCAAACGAGTATATTGACTGGATGTTCTACAAGATGCTGACAGGGGCATCCGGACGCATCGGAGCACTCATCGACCAGCTGCCGAGCCAGTGTGCCGTGTGCCACGCCTGGCCTGCCCGGCGCGTCTGCGATGGCTGTGCCGCCCGGTTTGCACAGCCCCGCACACGCTGCGCGCGCTGCGCCCTGCCAGTGCCCGAAGGTGTTTCGCAATGCGGCGCCTGCCTGCGCGAGCCCCCGCGGGTGGACGCTTGCCTGGCCGCGGTGGACTATGGCTACCCATGGGCTGGCGCCATGGCCGATTTCAAGTTTCGCGGAGACCCGGGCTGGGCCTCGGCGCTGGCCACGCTGCTGCGCAGCGCGCCCTGGGTAGAGCCGGCACTGGAGTCTGCCGACCTGGTGCTGCCGGTGCCCCTGTCACGCGAGCGCCTGCAAGAGCGCGGCTTCAACCAGGCCGCCCTGCTGGCCCGCCACATTGCCGGCCCCAGGGTGGACACCACCCTGCTGCTACGGCTGCGCGCCACCGAAGCGCAAAGCGGCCTGCCGCGCAGCCAGCGCCTGCGCAACCTGCTGGGTGCGTTTGCCGTCGAGCCCACCCGCGCGGCCGCCGTTCAAGGGCGGCGCATTGTGTTGGTGGACGATGTGATGACCACCGGTGCCACCCTGAATGCGGCGGCCCACGCGCTGCGCGAGGCCGGTGCTGCGCACATCACGGCCATGGTGGTGGCGCGCACAGAACTGGACTGAAACTTTTGTTTACGACGGCGCTGCGCCACGCCCGAATGTCCGAACGACAATACGGAGCATGTTTCATATCGTTCTGGTCGAACCCGAAATCCCGCCCAACACCGGCAACGTGATTCGCCTGTCAGCCAACACGGGCTGCACGCTGCACCTGATCGAGCCCCTGGGGTTCTCGATGGAGGACCGGCTGATGCGCCGCGCCGGGCTCGACTACCACGAGTACACACAGGTGCAGCGGCATCCGGGGTGGACCGCCTTTTTGCGCAACGCCCAGCCCGACCCCACGCGCATGTTTGCCATGACGACACATGGCACCAAGACCGCCTTTGACACCTGCTTTTTCCCCGGCGACTGGCTGGTTTTCGGGGCCGAGACGCGCGGATTGCCCCCCGAGTTGCGCGAGACCTTCCCGCCCGCACAGCGGTTGCGGCTGCCCATGGTGGCCGGTCAACGCAGCCTGAACCTGTCCAACGCCGTGGCAGTGACGGTGTTCGAGGCCTGGCGCCAGAACAGCTTTGGCGTACCGGGCGTGGCAGTCGCTTCGCCGGTAGAGCAATTGCTCTGAGGCGCTGCAGCCTTCAGGCGCTCTGGCACACAGAGGCCAGGCGCTGCGAGTGCTCGCTCTCAAAATCAAGAAACACCCGGATCTGCGGCGACCCGTGAGACGCTGAAAACCGCAGCGGGCTGAACGCGCTTTATGGCGCAGCGCCGTAGCTGCGTGCCACGGATTCAGCCACGCAGGCTGGCTTGTCGCTGCCCTCGCGCTCCACCGTCACCAGCCAGGTCATCTGCAACCCGTCGGGCGCCAGGGGCTCAGTGGCCTGCAGCACCAGCCGCGCGCGCAGGCGGCTGCCCACTGGCACGGGTGCCGTAAAGCGCACCCGGTTCAGGCCGTAGTTCACGCCCATGCGGGCGCCTTCGATGCGCATTCCGCCCTCAAAAAATCGCGGAATCAGCGACAGCGTGAGAAAGCCATGGGCAATGGGCGCACCAAACGGCCCGGCCTTGGCCCGCTCGGGGTCCACATGGATCCATTGGTGGTCGCCCGTGGCCTGGGCAAACAGGTTGACCTGTTCCTGCGTGATGGTGATCCAGTCGGTCACGGCGACTTCCTGGCCCACGCAGGCGCTGACTTCAGAATAAGAGCGGAAGGTTTTCATGAGGGCAATGGTGCGCCGCTACCCGCCCGGCGCCTGTCAGGCGCGTGACAGCGACACCCCGTGCTGCCTGCGGTTTTCAGGCGTCCAGCCAGGCGCAGATGCCCTGCCACTGCTCCAGGTCACGCGCCACGCGTGCAGGCGCCACATCGAAAAGCGTGAGCCCGTGCGCTGCCAGGTGCACATAGTTTTGCGTGTCGCGCAGATAGCCCAGCACCGGGAAACCCAGGCTGTCGACAAAGTGGTGCAACTGCTCGGCGGCCTTGGTGCGCGCATCCACCCGCATGCCCACAATGCCCACCTGCACGCCCGCAGCGTGGCGGTGCTCGGCCAGCTGGTCCAGAAACGCACGCGTGGCAAAAATATCAAACACGCTGGGCTGCAGCGGCACGATGATGCGGTCGGCCAGCTTGAGCACATCGCCCAGACGCCGTCCATGCAGGCCAGCCGGGGTGTCGAGCACCGCGTGCGAACTGCCCTTGGGCGGCTTGGTGATCTCGTCGGCACTGACATCCCATGCGCCAATCGGGCGGGCGGCGGGCGGGCGCAGGCCCAGCCACAGACGGGCAGATTGCTGGCGATCGGTGTCCCCCAGGATCACCGGATGCCCCTGGCGGGCGTAATACCCGGCCACGTTGGTGGACAGCGTGGACTTGCCCACGCCGCCCTTGGGATTGGCAACAACGACCACTGGCATGACACAACCTCCCGGAATTACCCGTTGGATAGAATTTAAATGGAATCGGCCTCTAGGGCTTATACATCAAGCGCGAACAGCTATTATTTAAATAGCATCTTCAACTCAAGCGTGCTGCCCGCCACGCTTGACAAAGAACAGCCCCGCACCCACCGCCATGAGCAGCCCGCCAAACACCCGGTTTTGCGTGCGTACCGCACGGGCACTGCGCATCAGGCGGCGCAGGGCGCTGGCACCCGCTGCGTACCCGTGCATCACGGTCACGTCCACCGCCACGGTGGTAGCGGCCATCACCAGCAACTGCAGCCAAAGCGGGCGGCCCTCGGTCATGAACTGGGGCAGCACGGCCACCATGAAGATGATGCCCTTGGGGTTGGTGGCGTTGGTTAGAAAACCCGTCAGAAAACGCTTTTTCCAGGGGCCGGCCGGAGCCGCGTCGTTTCCTTGAATGGGCGAGGTGGCACCCGCGCGCCACTGGCTCCAGCCCACATAGATGAGATAGCAGGCGCCCAGCACCTTGACCACGCTGAAAGCCACCTCGGAAGCCAGCAGCAGCGAGCCCACGCCCGCACCGGCAATCAGCAAGATCAGCAGCAGCCCGGCCTGCAGCCCGGCAATGGTGGCCCCGGTCTTGCGCACGCCATACGACAGGCCGTGGCTCATCGACAGCACGGCCCCAGAGCCCGGCGACACCGCAATCAGGCAAGACGCCGCAAAAAAAGCCAGCCAAGTCTGCAAGTCCATAAAAAAGCCCCGAGCGAGAAGGGCTGGCATCTTAGCAACGGAACTTCCGATGCACGCAACAGCGGCAAAAACCGGCTCCACTGAAGCGATGCGCCGGCAACCCCACCGTCCACCCGGTCGGGGCCGAGGCTGCCCAAACCCATGCGCCCCCTGCCCACGGACCTTCATCCGGCCCATGGCAAGCGGGTTGGCCTGCGGCGGGCATAAAAATCAAGCAAAATATGACTCTAGCCCTTTCGCAGAAAGCGCTAGCAGCTATATATTCAATAGCACTTTACACCTTCTGCGATCCACCCGCCTGCACCAGCACGCGCGCCACTTTTGGCTGCTGTCACCGCCGCGCCTGCACAATCCATCCCCATGGACCTCGCTGAAACTCCGTGGATACCCACCCTGCGCTTTGTGCTCGAAATAGCCGCCACCGCCGCCTTTGCCTTGTCGGGAATGATCGCCGCCGCACGCCAGCGCATGGACGCGGTAGGCGTGTGCGTGGTGGCCTGCGTCGCCGCCTTCGGCGGCGGGACCCTGCGCGACCTGCTGCTGGACCAGCGGCCCTTCTTCTGGGTGCGCCACACCGGCTATGTGTGGGGCATTCTGGCGCTGTGCGTGGGCACCATGCTGTTCATGCGCCAGCGCCACTTCAAACCCACCGAGCGCGCCATGCTGCTGCCCGACACGATTGGCCTGGGCCTGTTTGCGGCCATCGGGGTGGATGTGGCCATGGCCGTAGGCATGCCGGCGCTCATTGCCGTGATGATGGGCGTGATCACCGGCGTGTTTGGCGGCGTGCTGCGCGACGTGCTGTGCAACGAGGTGCCCCAGGCCTTCAGCGACCACCGCCCCTATGCCCTGTGCGCCTTTGCCGGCGGCTGGGTGGATGTGGCGCTGCGCCAGGTGCAGGCGCCCGACTGGGCCCCGCTGCTGGCCTGCGTGCTGGTGACCGCCGGACTGCGCGTGCTGGCGCTGTGGCGCAACTGGCAGCTGCCTGCGTGGCGGGTGTAAGAGCCTGGACCAGGCTCTAAAGGCCCACTGCCGGTGCCGCGTACCTTGAAACAAAAATAGCTGCTGGCGCACTATCCATGTGCGCCAGCAGCTATTAATTCAGAAGCAACCCGGCTACAGATCAGTCCAGGCTTGCGCCCGACGACTTGACCACCTTGCCCCACTTCACCGATTCAGACTGGATGAAGGCGGCAAACTGGGCAGGGGTTTCATTGACGGGCTCGCCGCCCTGGTCAACGATCTTCTTCTTCACCTCGGGGTTCGCCAGCACCTTGGCCAAAGCACCGCTGAGCTTGGCCAGCACGGGCGCGGGCGTGGCCGCAGGCGCGAGCAGGCCGAACCACGACATGGCCTCATAACCGGGCACACCGGCTTCGGCGATGGTCGGCACATCGGGCAGCTCGGGCGAGCGCTTGGCGGTGGTGATGGCGATGGCGCGCAACTTGCCCGAACGCACATGCGGAATCACCGAAGGCAGGTTGTCGAACATGATGGCGATCTGGTTGCCCAGCAGGTCGGTCACGGCCGGTGCGCTGCCCTTGTAGGGAATGTGCGTGAGCTCGACCTTGGCCATCGCATTGAACAGTTCACCCGACAGGTGCGGAGAAGCGCCGTTGCCGGGCGAGCCGAAGTTGATCTTGCCGGGGTTGGCCTTGGCATAGGCAATCATTTCGGGCACCGTTTTGAACGGCTGCTGGGGGTTGGCCACCAGCAGGTTGGGCACATTGGCCACGCGCGTCAGCGGTGCGAAGTCCTTGATGGGATCAAAGGGCATCTTCTTGTACAGGCTGGCGTTGATGGACTGCGTGCCCACGGTGCCCATGAACAGGGTGTAGCCGTCGGCCGCGGCCTTGGCAGCATATTGCCCGCCGATGTTGCCGCCCGCACCGGCCTTGTTTTCAATCACCACCGGCTGGCCCAGCTCGGTCGAGAGGTATTGGCCCACCAGGCGCGCCAGGATGTCGGTGGTGCCGCCCGCCGAGAAGGGCACGACGATGGAAATAGGCTTGGCGGGATAAGCGGCCTGCGCAAAAGCGGCGCCCGGCAGGGCAGCCGTGCCCGCAGCCAGGCTGGCCAAAACAGCCAGGGCCTTGCGGCGGCCGGTCAGGAAGGTGCGGTGTGTGGAAGTGGTCATGGTTGTTTCCTCTGTCTTTCTCGATTCAATGGAATCTGCCGTGCCGGGCAAACATGCGCCCAGACGCAGCAGACGGGTGAAAGGGCCGGTTCGGGCGGCGCGGTGAAGGTGTGTGAACAAGGCGCTCACACGCCCGCCACGCCCACGGTCATGCCGCCGCAGACATACAGAACCTGCCCCGTGACAAAACCACTGCGCGCATCCAGCAGGTAGCTGGCGGCGTGGGCCACGTCGTCGGGCGTGCCAATGCGCCTGACGGGCACGGCCTCGATGATGGCGCGGGTGCGCGGGGCGTCGGGCGGGTTGGCACGGTCGAACAGCGCAGTGCGGATGGGGCCGGGCCCGATGGCGTTGGCTGTGATGCCGTGCGGCCCCAGCTCCAGCGCCCACACGCGTGTCATGCCGATCAGGCCGGCCTTGGTGGCGGCGTAGGCGGTGCGCAACTCTTTGCCCAGCGCCGCGCGCGAGGACATGTTGACAATGCGCCCGAAGCCCGCAGCCTTCATGCCCGGCAGCAGTGCCTGCATGCACTGAAACGCGCAGCGCAGGTTCAGCGAAACGGCCAGGTCGAACTCGGCCAGCGTCTGGTGCTCGGCATCGGCCGGCACCACCACACCCACGTTGTTCACCAGCCGCGTGATGGGACCGCTGGCCAGCGCCTCTTGCAGTGCGCGCGCGGTGTCTGCCGCATCCGACAGGTCGGCACGGATGGCGCCGGGCACGGAGTCCACCACGCGGTCGATGACGATCGGCAGGTAGCCCTCGGCACGGCAGCGCTCGGCAATGGCAGCACCGATGCCGGCGCCGCCGCCGGTGATCAGCACGCGCTCGGGGGTGGTATTGGGCTGGGTCATGGTTTTTGCGGGTGAATGGCGTGGGGCGCCAACGGTTCAGGCACCCATGGCCAAAAAGGCGGCCAGCGCGTCGTCAAACGCAGCCGGTGCTTCCAGGTTGGACAGGTGCGAAGCCGGTACTTCGGCCAGGCGCGCACCGGCAATGGCCCGCTGCATGGCCTTCGCATCGGCCACGGTGGTCACCGGGTCACTGGCACCGGCAATCAGCAACGTGGGCACGCGAATGGCGGCAATGGCATTTCGCAGGTCGGCCTGGGCCAGTGCCTCGCAGCAGGCGGCATAGCCCTCGGGCGCGATGCCTGCAATCCAGCCTTGCGCCAGGGCCACCCGCGCGGGCTGGGCCGCAATGAAGGGTTCGGTGAACCAGCGGCCGGGCGCCGAAGCGGCCAGCTCGGCCATGGCCGCGGTGCCTTGGTTGCGCACCAGCGCAGCACGGGTTTGCCAGCCTTCGGCCGTGCCAATTTTGGCGGCACTGTTGCAGACCACCAGGTGGTTCAGGCGCCCGCCCGCGTGCACGCCCAGCCAAAGCCCGGTGAGGCCGCCCATGGAGATGCCGCAAAAGCTGGCCTTGGCAATGCCCAGCGCGTCCAGCAGCGCCAGCACATCACCGCCGAGTTGCTCCAGGCTGTAGGGGCCTTGCGACACCACGCTGCCGCCATGGCCGCGCGTGTCGTAGCGCAGCACGCGGTGGGTCTGGGCGAAGTGCTGCGCCTGCGCGTCCCACATCTCCAGCGGCGTGCCCAGCGAGTTGGAAAACACCAGCACCGGCGCATCAGCGTGCCCGTCCAGGCGCACGCGAAAGCGCCCGCCGGGGGTGTCGATGGTTGGTGTCTGCACGGCTTGTGTTGGCGCGGTGAGTTTTGGCACGGTCAGACGCGTTCGAGGATCACGGCAATGCCCTGCCCCACGCCAATGCACATGGTGCACAGCGCGTATTTGCCGCCGGTGGCGTGCAGGCGGTTCACCGCCGTGGTGGCCAGGCGGGCACCGCTGGCGCCCAGCGGGTGGCCCAGCGCAATGGCGCCGCCCCAGGCGTTCACACGGGCGTCGTCATCTTTCAGGCCCAGGGCGCGCAGCACGGCCAGGCCCTGCGCGGCAAAGGCTTCGTTGAGCTCGATCACGTCCATGTGGTCAATGGTGAGGCCGGTTTGCGCCAGCACCTTCAGGGTGGCGGGCGTGGGGCCAAAGCCCATGATGCGCGGCGCCACGCCGGCGGTGGCCATGCCGACCACGCGGGCACGCGGCGTCAGGCCATACTTGGCGGCGTTGGCTTCGTCGGCCAGCAGCAGCGCGCAGGCGCCGTCGTTCACACCGCTGGCGTTGCCGGCCGTGACGGTGCCGTCAGGCCGCACCACGCCCTTGAGCTTGGCCAGCGCTTCCAGGCTGGTCTTGCGGGGGTGTTCGTCGGTGTCCACGACGATGGCATCGCCCTTTTTCTGCGGGATGGTGACCGGGCAGATCTCGCGCGCCAGGTGGCCCGCTTCGATGGCAGCCACGGCACGCAGCTGGCTGTTCAGGGCCATCAGGTCCTGCGCCTCGCGCTCGATGCCAAAGTCGGTGGCCACGTTTTCGGCCGTTTCGGGCATCGAATCCACGCCGTACTGCGCCTTCATCAGCTTGTTGACGAAGCGCCAGCCAATCGTGGTGTCATACACGGCGTTGTTGCGGCTGAAGGCGCTTTCTGCCTTGGGCATGACAAACGGGGCGCGGCTCATGCTTTCCACGCCACCGGCAATCATCAGACCGGCCTCGCCGGCCTTGATGGCGCGCGCGGCCGTGCCCACGGCATCCAGGCCCGAGCCGCACAGGCGGTTGATGGTGCCGCCGGGCACTTCCAGTGGCAGGCCAGCCAGCAGGGCCGACATGCGCGCCACGTTGCGGTTGTCTTCACCGGCCTGGTTGGCGCAGCCATAAAGCACGTCGGTCACGGCGGCCCAGTCCACGCCCGGATTGCGCTCCATCAGCGCCTTGAGCGGGATGGCGCCGAGGTCGTCGGTGCGCACGCTGGACAAGGCACCGCCGTAGCGGCCGAAAGGGGTGCGAATGGCGTCACAGATGAAAGCTTGGGTCATGGGTGTCTCCTGGGGGTTTGTCGGGATTGAGGTGAATTCAGGCCTGGATGGGCAGGCCGACAAGGCGTTCGAGCTCGGCGTGCTCCAGCCCTTCGACCTTGTCGATGAGCTGCAGGCCCTGCGGCGTGCAGGCCAGCGTGGCAAGGTCGGAGTAAATGCGCTTGACGCAGCCGATGCCGGTGAGCGGATAGGTGCACTGCGCCACGACCTTGCTGGCGCCCTGCTTGGTGAGCAAGTCCATCATCACCCAGGTCTGCTTGGCACCGATGGCCAGGTCCATGGCGCCGCCCACGGCAGGAATGGCGCCGGGCTCGCCCGTGCTCCAGTTGGCCAGGTCGCCCGTGGCCGACACCTGAAAGGCGCCCAGCACGCAGATGTCGAGGTGACCGCCGCGCATCATGGCAAAGCTGTCAGCGTGGTGAAAATACGCGCCGCCGGGCAGCAGGGTCACGGGCTGCTTGCCTGCGTTGATGAGGTCATAGTCTTCGCTGCCCGCAGCGGGCGCCGGGCCCATACCCAGGATGCCGTTCTCGCTTTGCAGGACGACTTCGCGGCCCGCGGGAATGTGGTTGGCCACCAGGGTCGGCTGGCCGATGCCCAGGTTGACATAGGCGCCGTCGTGGATGTCTTGCGCCACCCGTTTGGCCAACTCTTCTTTACTACGTTTTTGATAGCTACTCACGCTTGCTCCTTTTGCGCCAGAGGCCAATTTCATGCAGATTTCTTCATGCCACCCGCCTGGGTGGCCACGCGGGCGATCTTCACCACGTGGCTCACATAGACGCCCGGCGTGACGATGGCTTCGGGATCGAGTGCACCCAGCTCCACCACTTCGTGCACCGTGGCAACCGTGGTCTTGGCGGCGGTGGCCATCACGGGGCCGAAGTTGCGGGCCGACATGCGGTAGGTGAGGTTGCCCCAGCGGTCGCCCTTTTCGGCCTTGATCAGGGCCACGTCGCCGTAGATGGGGTACTCCAGCACGTAGTGCTTGCCATTGATTTCGCGCGTCTCTTTGCCCGCGGCCAGCTCGGTGCCATAGGCCGTGGGGCAGAAAAAGGCGCCAATGCCAGCACCTGCGGCGCGGATGCGCTCGGCCAGGTTGCCCTGCGGCACCAGCTCCAGTTCCAGCTTGCCGCTGCGGTAAAGCTCGTCAAACACATAGCTGTCGGCCTGGCGCGGAAAGCTGCAAATGATCTTGCGCACCTGTCCGGCCTTGAGCAGCGCCGCCACGCCCTGCTCGGCGTTGCCGGCGTTGTTGTTCACGATGGTGAGGTCGCGCGCACCATGGGCGATCAGGCCGTCGATCAGCTCGTCAGGAATGCCCGCCGTGCCAAAGCCGCCAATCAGCACCGTGGCGCCATCCTTCACACCCGCAAGTGCCTGCGCCACCGAGTCCGCTATCTTGTTGATCATGGAAAGTCTTCCGGGAAGTGTCAAAAAATTGCCACCAATTTGTTCGTATAATGAACAAATGTTCGCATATAGAATTATAAACCGGGCATTTCATGAACACCAATACCCCTCCCGCCAGCCCGAAACCGGGCGACAGCTACGTGCAGTCGTTTGCGCGCGGCCTGGAAGTGATCCGCTCGTTCAGTGCCACCGCGCCGCAGCAGACGCTGAGCGAGGTTGCCGCGCAGACCGGCCTGACGCGCGCGGGTGCGCGGCGCATTCTGCTCACGCTGCAGACGCTGGGCTATGTGGAAAGTGATGGTCGGCTGTTTCGCCTGACCCCGCGCATCCTTGACCTCGGCTTTGCCTACCTGTCTTCCATGCCCATCTGGGATCTGGCCGAGCCGGTGATGGAAGAGCTGGTGGAGCAGGTGCGCGAGTCGTGCTCGGCGGCCGTGCTGGACGGCCTCGATATCGTCTATGTGCTGCGGCTGCCCACGCACAAGATCATGCGCACCAACCTGGGCGTGGGTTCGCGCCTGCCCGCGCCGTGGACATCGATGGGGCGGGTGCTGCTGGCGGGCCTGCCCGACGAAGAACTGGTGGCGCGGCTGCAGGGCCTGAACCCCCAGCGCTTTACCCAGCACACCACCGTGGCCGTGGCCACGCTGCTCGAACGCATACGCCAGGCACGCACACAGGGCTGGTGCCTGATCAATCAGGAACTGGAGGAGGGGCTGATTTCCATTGCCGCGCCGCTGACCAACCGCGCGGGCCAGACCGTGGCCGCCCTCAATATCAGCGGCCAGGCCAACCGCACCAGCGCCGAGGTGATGCAGGCCACCATGCTGCCCGCCCTGCTGAAGGCAGCGCGCACCATTTCACGGCTGCTGAGCCTTCAGCGCAACTGACGTGCGGGCCTTGGGGCCGAACAGCCGCCGGCAAACGGCTGACAGCGCGCACCGCGTATTCGCGCTGCCTGCCCAAGCAGTTCAATTCTTGCGAAAACCCAGCACCAGCACCACGGCCCCCAGCGCAATGGCGCCCAGGCTCAGCCACTGGGGCACATTCACCGATTCCTTGTCTTTCACGGTGAGCTCCAGCGGACCCAGCTTGGCCTGCGTGGTTTCTTTGGTGAAGCTGAAACCGCCGGTAAAAAACCCGGCCAGCCCCAATACGATCAGGATCGCTCCGGTCAGACGCAGTGCATTCATGGCATATCTCCCAAATCCGGGGCTGTTGGACAAAGGCGCAGCAGCGACCCCGGTTTCCCCGCCTGTGCCCGGCCACTGTAGACGCGCCCGGCGCCTGCGCATGTAGGACGCCACCGCAACGGCGCACCACCCGTTGTGCGCCGGCATCGCTGCCACTGCGTGCTACGCTCAGGGCCATGTTCAACCCGTCCCAAGCCGATGTGCGCCGCTTTCTCTGCGCGGTGCACGCCAAGACCCTGAGCGGCGCCCCCATGGAGGCCATCGAAACGCTGGCCAGCCTGTGGATTGCAGAGCACCCCGAGTACCACGCCGAGCTGGCCAACGCCGACGCCGCCGTGGCGCGCAACTACGACGAAACGCCAGAGCAGACCAACCCGTTTTTGCACCTATCAATGCACCTGTCGATCAGCGAACAATGCAGCATCGACCAGCCGCGCGGCATCCGCCAGGCGGTAGAGCTGCTCACCGCGCGCCTTGATTCCCTGCACGACGCGCACCACGCCACCATGGACTGCCTGGGCCAGATGCTGTGGGAAAGCCAGCGCGCCGGCCGCCCCCCCGATGGAGACGCCTACATCGCCTGCGTGCAGCGCCGCGCCACCCGGGACTGAAGCGGTCGCCAACGCTGCGTTGATCGCGGCGCAAGCTCCACCACAGGTTTTGGGCGCCTGGGCGCTCAAACGCTGAACGGGACGGCGCAAGCGTCAGGCCGACAAGCCAGAAACAGCACAGTTTCGCGCCGTTGTGCGGCCTTCGCGCAACGCATAGTCGCGCGGAAACACCAACACATCACATTGCACGTGGCCCACCAGCCGGACCGCGACACTGCCCATCAACCAATCAACGGGTGCCGGGCGGCGCTGGTACCCGACTGCAATGAGATCGGCTCCTGAGGCTTCGTGTTGCACGGCAAGCTGCCGGGCCGGGTCTCCGGCTCCCAGCACCGAGGCCACACGGTTGCGCCGCGTGTCCAAAGCGGTGGCAAGCGGCAGCATCTTTTGGCGTGCCTGCTCGCGCACTTCGGCGCGATAGGCCTGAATGGCCTGCATCGACGCTTCGGCGCTGCGCAGTTTGGCTTCGTTGCGCCGGTCAATCGCGTGATAAAGCTCCAGTCGCGCCTCCCCTTGCAGCCCCCCGGCATACCGCACCAACGTCCCTGCGGTCTCGGAAAAATCCACCGCAACCAGTACATGACGATAGGCACTTTTGGGTGCGCTCTGCACGATCAGCACAGGACAGCGACTGCCGCGCAAGACTCGCGCCCATGGCGAACCCCGCAGCAGGCGGCCCCAGCTGAAATGCGCCCGCCGGTCCATCACCAGCAAATCTGCTCCCGCCGTTGCGGCCAGCGCATCGGCCACCACGTCGCCGGTGCCCTGCCTTGCGGCAACGACGGCAACATCATGTCGCCGGGCCAGCTGGCGCGCCCGCTGTTCCAGCCGCGCGTGCGGATCGGCGAACTTGGGATCGGGCGTGTCGGTGCCGTAGTGGATGCGCAAGCGCGCATGGTGATCGGCTGCAACCATGGCAGCGCGGTCCAGCGCCTGCTCGGCGGCGGCAGAAAAATCGGTGATGGCAACAATGGTCTGAAGGTGCATGGAACTTCCCGGTAAGCGTACAAACGGCCGGCGCAAAGCGCCGCGCTGGATGGCGCCATCAGTGCGCCCACGCAACGGAAAACCACGAAACGTGAGCGGTGAAAACCGGAATCTCAATGGCTGCAGCACGACATGCTGTCGCGCGCACTGGTCCGGCATGACTGCCCGGCGGTGGGTCGATGACGCTCTTGGGGAAAGAAGAAACCGCCGGGCCTAGGAATCTGCGGCCGTGGAAGCTGGTTTCAGAACACCCGTCCTTTGCACGATATGTGCGGGCAACGCAGCAGTCGTGGACGACTCGGCGGCACGGACACAGGAGGGAGAAACCAGAAAACGCATAGGGGTATTTTACGAACGACTCCCCCAAAGGACAACCAAGCCCCTGCGCGGTGTGCCAGATAGGCAGGCGCCTGCGACACCAAGCGCCATGTGTGCATGGCCAGAAACAAAAGAGCCCGCTGGCTGCGGGCTCTGTGCGAATGGCCTGGTTTGCGGGACGAGGCCCCAACCGGCGGTCAGCTCAACGAAAACGCGATTGCGGCACCGAGTGCAGGTCGCTTTCGAGCGAGCCCACATAGCTTGCAATTGCCTTCAGCTCCGCGTTGGTGAACTGCTTGGCGATGCCGCCCATGATGGCGTTGCCGCGGCCGACATGGGTGTTCTTTTCCACCTTGTAGGCCTTGAGCGCCACGAACAGGTAATCAGCGTGCTGGCCCGCAATCTTGGGATAGGACGGATCGATGGGCTTGGCAAAGTTGTCGCCGTGGCAGGAAACGCAGGCACCCTTTTTCAGCAACTCGGCCACTTGCACGCTGGGTTCGCGACCCGACTTGGCGGGCAGCTCGGCGCTGGTCTTGCCGTGTTGTTCGTAATAGGCCGATACGTCGGCAATGTCCTGCTCGGTCAAGGAGTCGGACACGCCGCGCATCGTGGGGTGCTTGCGCTCGCCCTTTTTGTAGGCCGTGAGGGCGGCAGCAATGTACTTGCCGCTTTGGCCCGAGATCATGGGCACCTTGTGCACTTCGGGAAAGCTCGACTGGTAACCCGGAATGCCGTGGCAGCCGATGCACATCGCAATTTTCTGCTTGCCGGCTTCGACATCTCCCTTGGCTTCCTGGGCGTGGGACACCGCCGTCACGCAAGCGACAGCCAGGGCGAATATCGTGGTCAACGTCTTGTTCATTTTGCGCGCACAATCGTATGAAGGTTCAACTCGTGGCTCTGATCCGATGGCGATTATAGCCACCGCTTGTCAAGCCCATCCATCAACGATTCGGTGTTTTGTTCATGAAATTTCAAGGTTCCCAGACTTACGTCGCCACCCAAGACCTGATGCTTGCCGTGAACGCGGCCATCACGCTGCAACGCCCGCTGCTCGTCAAGGGCGAGCCCGGCACCGGCAAGACCATGCTGGCCGAAGAAGTGGCACAGGCGCTGGACATGCCCTTGTTGCAGTGGCACATCAAGTCCACCACCAAGGCGCAGCAGGGCCTGTATGAATACGACGCCGTGAGCCGCCTGCGCGACAGCCAGCTCAACGATGGCGACAGCGCCGAGCGCGTCAAGGACATCCGCAACTACATCGTTCAGGGCGTGTTGTGGCAAGCCTTCACGGCCGACCGCCCCGTGGCACTGCTGATCGACGAAATCGACAAGGCCGACATCGAGTTCCCGAACGACCTCCTGCGCGAGATCGACCGCATGGAGTTCTACTGCTACGAAACGCGCGAACTCATCAAGGCCAAGCACCGGCCGCTGGTGTTCATCACCTCGAACAACGAAAAGGAACTGCCCGACGCCTTTTTGCGCCGCTGCTTCTTTCACTTCATCAAGTTCCCCGAAGCCGACACCATGCGCCAGATCGTGAACGTGCACTTCCCCACGCTCAAGAGCGAGCTGCTGGGCGTGGCGATGAAAACGTTTTACGACGTGCGCAACCTGCCCGGCCTGAAAAAGAAACCCTCGACCAGCGAGCTGATCGACTGGCTCAAGTTGCTGGTGGCTGAAGACATTCCGCTGTCGGCCCTGCAAAGCGCCGACAACAAGGTGGCAGTGCCACCGCTGGTGGGTGCGCTGCTGAAGAACGAACAGGATGTCAGCCTGTTTGAAAAACTCGTCTTCATGAATCAACGCAACCGTTGATTGCCGGAGCCCGGCCATGAGTTTTGTTCAACCACTGGTCATGCGCCACAACGGCGTGCGCCTGGAACCCCTGGCGCTGTCGCACGAGGATGGGCTGCGCGCGGCGGCTGCCGATGGCGAGCTTTGGAAGCTGCGCATCACATCGGTACCCGAACCGCATGAGACACGGGCCTACATCGAGACAGCGCTCAAGATGCGCGAAGACAGCCACCGCTTTGCCTTTGCGGTGGTCGACGGTGCCACCGGCACAGTGCTGGGCACCACCAGCTACCACGACATCCTGCCCGCCGTGAAGCGTGTGGAGATTGGCTGGACCTGGTACCGCAAAAGCGTGCAGCGCAGCCACGTCAACACCACCGCCAAGCTTTTGATGATGGGCCACGCCTTTGACCAACTCGGCTGCAACGTCGTGGGCTGGCGCACCGACAACTACAACTTTGCCTCGCAACGCGCCATCGAACGGCTGGGTGCCAAAAAAGACGGCGTGATCCGCGGCCACGCGCTGCGCCGCGACGGCACCATTCGCGACACGGTGATGTACAGCATGCGCTCGGGCGAATGGCCAGAGGCCCGGGCACAGTTGCTATACCTTTTAGAGCGTCATACGCTTGTCACATAAGCGCTTGAGGCCAATATCATGTTAATTGACTTTTTCTACACCCTGCGCGCGGCCAAGCTACCGGTTTCGGTCAAGGAATACCTCACGTTGCTTGAAGCCCTGCAGGCCGGCGTGGTGGGCCCCAAGTCGGCGGACGGCTGGAGCCTGGACGACTTCTACCACCTGGGCCGCACCGTGCTGGTCAAGGACGAGAAGCACTACGACAAGTTCGACCGCGCTTTCGCCGCCTACTTCAAGGGCGTGGAAATGGTGGCCGACTTCACCAAGGAGATCCCGGCCGACTGGCTGCGCAAGATTCTGGAAAACGAGCTCACTCCCGAGCAGAAAGCAGCCATCGAGAAGATGGGCTGGGACGAGCTCATGGAAACGCTGAAAAAGCGCCTGGAAGAGCAGAAAGAGCGCCACCAGGGTGGCAACAAGTGGATTGGCACGGGCGGCACCAGCCCGTTTGGCCACGGCGGCTACAACCCGCAGGGCGTGCGCATTGGCGGTGCCAGCAAGAACAAGAGCGCCGTGAAGGTGTGGGAGCAGCGTGCCTACCGCGACTACGACGACCAGCAGGAGCTGGGCACGCGCAACATCAAGGTAGCCCTGCGCCGCCTGCGCAAGTTTGCGCGCGAGGGGCATGAGCTCGAACTCGACCTGCCCGACACCATTCGCAGCACGGCGGCCAACGCCGGGTACCTAGACATCAAGATGGTGCCCGAGCGGCACAACAACGTGAAGGTGCTGCTGCTGATGGACGTGGGCGGCACCATGGACGAACACATCCAGCGGATCGAAGAGCTCTTCAGTGCTGTCAAGACCGAGTTCAAGCACCTGGAGTTTTATTACTTCCACAACTGCGTGTACGACTTCATGTGGAAGAACAACCGGCGCCGTTTTGCCGAGAAGTTCCCCACCTGGGACATCATCCGCAAGTACAACAAGGACTACAAACTGATCTTTGTGGGCGACGCCACCATGAGCCCGTATGAAATTTTGCAGCCCGGCGGCAGCGTCGAATACAACAACGAAGAGCCGGGCGCCGAGTGGATTCAGCGGCTCACGCACGCCTTCCCCAAGCACGCGTGGATCAACCCCGAGCCACAAGGCGTGTGGCAATACCGCCAGAGCATCAGCATCATCCAACAGCTCATCGGCAACCGCATGTACCCTTTGTCACTCAAGGGGCTCGAAGAAACAATGCGGCTGCTGTCAAAATAGGCACATGCCCATCGCTCTTTCAACGCCGGCCCGATGGTCGGCGTTGCTGTTTTTTTGCGTGGTGTGCCTGCAAGGCTGCAGCCTGTTGCCCCGAGGCGAACGCAACGCCACCGCAGACACTGCCTCCACCCCGGTCAACGACAGTTCCGCCTTGCCTGCGTTCACCCTTGAAGTGAACGCGCCCGACGGCGTGCGCGAGACCCTGGAGCGCCATCTGGAACTACAACGTTTCCGTGCACTGCCCGATCTGCAAGACGGCGAGTTGCAGCGCCTGCTGGCCGCCGCCGACGCTAACGCGCGCGAACTGCTGGGCACCATGGGCTACTTTGCCCCCACCATCACGGTGCTGATGACCGACACCCCCGAAAGCAAAGCCGCCTTGCGTGCCGTGGTCGTAGTGGTAGAGCCTGGCCCGCAAACCCGCATTGCCAGCACCCAGATCACCGTGGCCGACAGCACCGACAAAGACACCGAAAGCCACGCTCGCCGCGAGCAACGGGTGCAACGCAACTGGTCGCTGTTGCCAGGACAGCCCTTCACCCAGTCGGCCTGGGACAGTGCCAAGGCCGACGGCCTGCGCCAGCTTCAGGTGCGCCGCTACCCCACCGCCCGCATTGCGCAAAGCCGCGCCGAGGTGGATGCCGACACCCACCAGGCGGCACTGAGCGTGAACTACGACACGGGCCCCTCTTACCGCTTTGGCCCCCTGAAGGTGCAAGGCAGCGAGCGCTATGACCCCGATGGCGCGCGGCGCCTGGCCCGCTTGCCCACCGGCGCTTTTTATGACGAGGCGCAACTGCTGGATGCGCAGTTGCGCCTGGCCAGCAGCGGTTACTACGACGCGGTGTTTCTCACCCTCGACACCGAAGGCACCGACCCGCAGGCCGCCCCCGTGGTGGCGCAGTTGCGCGAGGCCAAGCTGCAAAAGCTGGTGTTTGGCGCCGGCATCTCCACCGACAGCGGCCCCCGCCTTTCCATGGACCATATCCACAACCAGCTGCCCGGCATTGGCTGGCGCGCGGTAAGCAAGCTGCTGCTGGACCGCGAGACCAAGCTGGCGACCACCGAGTGGACCGATCTGCCCGACGAAAACGGATGGCGCTGGTTTGCCTCGGCCCAGGCGCAGCGCGAAACCACGGGCGACTATCAGGTCAACAGCGCACGCCTGCGCTCGGGCCGCAGCAAAAGCGGTGCACGCATTGATCGCAACTATTTTCTGCAATACGACTACGCCAACAGCCAGGGCCTGAATGCCCCGCCTTCGGGCACGGCGATCAGCGTGAACTATGGCTGGACGGGCCGCTATTTCAATAGCACCGTGGCGCCCACGCGTGGGCACGGGCTGGCGGTGGAACTGGGGGCAGGCACCACGCTGCACCCCGACCGTGCGGCCTTTGTGCGCACGCTGGTGCGCTGGCAATCGTTCATTGCGGCGGGCCGCGTGCAGGCCGAAACCGGTGGCGCGCGCAATGCCCGCATCGCCCTGCGGGCCGAAGCTGGCGCCGTGATGGCGCGGCAGACGGCGCAGATCCCGGTAACGCAGCTCTTTCTGACCGGCGGCGACACCACCGTGCGTGGCTATGGCTACCGGGCCATCGGCGCCCGCACCGAAAACAACCTGCTTTATGGCGGCCGCTATCTGGGCCTGGCCAGCGTCGAATGGCAGCGCCCCATCGTTTACAACGGCGCCATGACCGACTGGGAGAGCGCCGTGTTTGTGGATGCCGGCGCCGTGGCCGACCGTGTGGGCGACCTGGCCCCCCGCGTTGGCGTGGGTGCCGGCGTGCGCTGGCGCAGCCCGGTGGGCCCGCTGCAGGCCGACCTGGCCTATGGCGTGCAGTCCAGGCAACTGCGGCTGCATTTGCGCCTGGGGTTCAGCTTCTGATGCGCCGCCAGACGCCCGCCCAGCGCACGCCCCCGGCCGATTTCTCTGCGGGCGGCGCCACCCCGCCCACCGCACCCGTTCGCGGCAAACACGTACGCCGGGTCCTGCGGTTCTCGGGCTGGTTGCTGGTGGGCCTGTGCGCCCTGGTGCTGGCGGTCGGCACGCTGGCCTGGTGGTGGGCGGGCCGCGACAGTTCTTTGGCAGCCCTGCTGGCGCGCGCCGCCCTGCATCTGCCGGCCGGGCAAACACTGGACAGCCGCGAGGTGAGCGGATCGCTGCGCAGCGGCGGCCGCATTGGCTGGCTGCGCTGGAGCAGCCCGACCCTGCGCGTGGAAGTCAACGATGCCAGCGTGGGCTGGCAACTGGCACCCTTGCTGCAGCGCCGCCTGGAGCTGGGCGAGGTGCATGCCGCCACCGTGACGATCACCCCGCTGGGCCCGCCCAGCGCCGAGCCCCTGACGCCACTGGATACGCTGGTGCTGCCGCTGCAGATTGGCCTGCCCTTTCGCATTGACCGCCTGCAATGGGCAGGCACACCGGCCGTGGAAGCCCTGGGGCTGGCGGGTGACTACCGCTTTGATGGGCGCCAGCACCATCTGGCCATTGGCAATGTGGCACTGGCCCAGGGCCAATACACCGCCCGCGCCACCTTGGACGCCCAGGCTCCCATGGCGCTCGATGCCACGGTGGATGGCAGCGTGCACCAGGCCGTGCCCGGCAGCAGCGCCAGCGTGCAGGTGCAGGCCCACGCCACACTCAAAGGCACCTTGTCCACCGCTGCCGCGCAATTGCAGCTGGATGCCCAGCTGCGCCCGCTTGCCCAGGCTGCGCAGCCCGCCGCCGCCACGCCCCAAGCCCCCGGCATGGCTGCGCCCACCCGGCAGCGCACCCCACCCACCCCCGCCGCCGCCGTACCCGAAGCCATGCAGGCCGCTCTGCAGGCCACGCTGGCCCCGTGGGCGCCTCAGCCGGTGCAGCAGGCCCGCGCCACGCTGCGCGCCGTCAACCTGGCCACGCTGTGGCCCCAGGCGCCCGCCACGCGGCTGAACGGCACGCTGCAGGCCGGCCCCACCGCGGACCAAGGCACTCCTGGCTGGGCCGTGCAGGCACAAATCAACAACGAGCTGGCAGGCCCATGGGACCAATCGCGCCTGCCGCTCACCGCCCTTGCCGCCAGCGCCAACTGGGATGGCACGCGCTGGAGCATTCCCGACGCTACGGCCAGCGTGGGCAAAGGCACGGCCACGCTGCAAGGCCACTACACGCCCGCCACGGGCGCCATCGACGGACAGGCCCAGCTGCGCAACCTGCCCCCCGAGGCGCTGCACACGGCGCTGGCGGCAGCGCCGCTCTCGGGTAGCGTGGTAGCGCAAACCCAGGGCAACGGCAGCATGGCTTTCACGGCCGACATCCAGGCCAGCAAAGCCACAGCGCCGCGAGCGCCACGCGCCCCTGCGCTGCGCATCAATGCCTTGCAAGCCAAGGGGCAGTGGCAGGCGCAAGAAAATGGCGGCACGGTGCGACTGGAACGCCTGCTGGTCGATGCCATGCAGGCCCGGCTGGAGGCCACCGACCTGCGGGTGGCGCTGGGCACCCCATCCGCACAAGGGAAGTTGCAACTCACAGTGCCCGGCGCCAGCGCCCAGGCCACGGGTGCAATGGCCCCCCGCACCGGTGCCGGATCGCTGCAGGTGCAGTGGACCGACGCCGACCGCACCCAGCGCTGGCTGACCAGCCTGCCGGGCCTGGCCACGGCCCTGCAAGGAGCCACGATCAAGGGCCAGGCGCAACTGACCAGCCGCTGGACCGGCGGCTGGCAAAGCCTGGCAGAGCAGCTGCAGGCTGCCCGGGCAGGCACGGCGCCGCCCGCGGACAAAACCCCGTTCACCCTGCAGGCCACGCTGACCGCACCGCAACTCGACCTGACCCTGCCGCCGGGCAACGCATCTACGGCGACCGCTGTGCAGTTGCAATCGCTGCGGGCAGAACTGGCGGGTTCGCTGCGGCAGGCCACGCTGGCACTGGACGGCACGCTGCGCACGGGCATGCTGCAGACCACGCTGCGCACGCGCGTCGCGGGCGGGCTGGCATCCGCCGCGCTGTGGAAAGCGCAGGTGAACGAGCTGCGTATTCAGGCGCAAGACACCCAACGCCCCGGCCCCTGGACACTGGAGCTGTTGCAGCCCCTGGCCTTGACGGCGCAGCTGGGCCAGCCACCCGCCACAACTGGCACGGTGGCGCTGCAGGCTGCGGCGGGCCAGGCCCGCCTTACCGGCCCGCTGCCCGGCAGCGTGGCGCTGCAATGGCAAGCCACGCGCTACCAGGCCGGGCCCGGCACGGCAATGCGCTTGCAAAGCCAGGGCCGCTTGGAAGGCCTGCCCTTTGCATGGCTGGATGCGCTGGGGCTGGAAGGGACGCCCGCGGTGGCTGGCAAACCGGCCCAGCCGCTGCTGGCCCGCCTGGGCCTGGGGGGCAACATGGTGCTGGAGGGCCAATGGAACGTGGATGCCGGTGCCACGCTGCGCGCCCAGGCCAGCCTGCGGCGCACCAATGGCGACCTGCGCATCCTCACCGGCGAAGCCGCCCCGGTCACGGTGCTGCAAAGCTCTGGCCAGGGCACCGGCGCGGGCAGCCCCACCTCCATCACCACCCCGCAGCCCGGCAGCCCTGCCGGCGTGCGCCAGGCCGAGCTGACACTGGAGGCCGAAGGCGACGCCCTGCGCGCGCGCCTGCTCTGGGCCAGCGACCGCGCCGGTGATATGGATGCCACCGCCAATACCCGCCTCACCCTGGGCAGCACGCAGGCGGGGGGCAACGCACTGGCGGGTGTCACCTGGGCGCCCGATGCTCCGCTGGCCGCCACCGTGCGCGCCCGCCTTCCCGATGTGGGCGTGTGGTCGGCCCTGGCTCCACCGGGCTGGCGCGTGCGCGGCACCCTCGACGCCAACGCCACCCTTTCGGGCACCCGCAACGCCCCCCGCTGGGCCGGCACGCTGGGCGCCGACGGCCTGGCCGTGCGTTCCATCGTCGATGGGGTCGACCTGCAGGGCGGCAAGCTGCGCGCCACACTGCGAGGCAATCAGCTCGACATCACCGAATTCCGCTTGCAAGGCGGGCGCGGCAGCAACGCGCGCATTGCCGGCTTCAGCGGCAACCGCACGCCCGCGCCGCAAGACGGCGGCACGCTCACGGGCTCGGGCCGGCTGAGCTGGGGCGAGCCCAATGAGGGCATGTCGGGCATTGCCATGGACATCACGGCCGAGGCCCGCGCGCTGCAGGTGCTGGTGCGCGCCGACCGGCAGGTCAGCGTGTCGGGCCAGGTGCAGGCGCAGCTGCAACAGGGCCAGTTCAGCGTGCGCGGCAAGCTCACCACCGACCGGGCCACCATCATCCTGCCCGACGAATCAGCGCCGAGCCTGGGCTCGGACGTGGTGGTGCGCTCGGCCGCCAAAGACCGCGCAGACCAGGCCAAGGCCCAGGTGGCCGCCCGCGCCAACCAGAAAGCAGCGCAAGCCGAAACCCCCCGGCCACCTGCCATTGCCATCACCCTCAACCTGGGCCGCGACTTTGCGCTGCAGGGCCAGGGCATCACCACGCGCCTCACCGGCGAGCTGGACATCCGCAGCAGCACCGTGCCCGGTGCCCCACCCCGCGTGACGGGTGAGGTGCGCACCGACGCGGGCCGTTACCGCGCCTGGGGCCAGATGCTGGACGTGGAGACGGGCCTGATCCGTTTCAACGGCCCCTACAACAACCCCGCGCTCGACATTCTGGCGCTGCGCCCCAACATCAGCGTGCGCGCAGGGGTGCAGGTCACCGGCTCGGCCCTGTCGCCCCGCGTGCGGCTGTATTCCGACCCCGAAATGCCCGACGCCGAAAAGCTGTCGTGGGTGGTGCTGGGCCGCGATGCGGCCAACGGTGGCGCCGAAGCCGCTGTGCTGCAACAAGCCGCCCTGACCCTGCTGGGGCGCGGCGGCGGCAGCAACCCCACCGCCCAGGTGGCCAGCCGCCTGGGCCTGGACGAAATCGGCTTCAAGGGCCCCGGCACCGGCGAAGACGCCACCAGCGCTGCGCTCACCTTCGGCAAGCGCCTGTCCAAAGACATGTATGTGACCTACGAGCGCAGCCTGTCGGGCACGCTGGGCACGCTCTACATCTTCTACGACCTCTCGCGCCGCCTCACACTGCGCGGCCAGACAGGCGAAAAAAGCGCCGTGGACATCATCTACACCGTGCGCTACGACTGATTTCACCGCGAAAACCGGCGCCCCGCCCACCCTCTACAATCGTCGGCTGCCTCCTCGTAGTTCAATGGATAGAACGAGTGCCTCCTAAGCGCTAGATACAGGTTCGATTCCTGTCGAGGGGACCACATGCAAGGCCGGAAGCTTCCGCAAGCTTCCGGCCTTTTTCTTTTTCCCCTGTGAGAAGCGGCCTGGATCCATGCAACAACATGCTGCGAGGCGTTGAAGCCAGTTGCAATGGGCCCATCGCGCCTCGGACAAATGCCTGCATTGCCGTATAGCGCGCATGCCGCGCCTCCAAGGCGTGGTGAATGCTCCGCCGCAACCGACATGAAGACAGGCGCATGACTGATCGGGAAGAGACGCCGAAGGCAGGGAAAAACACTCCGTTGACAGATATTGAGTCAAATCGGCCTCTAGCCCTTTATTCTTAAGCGCAAGCAGCTATCAAATCAGGAGTTAACTTAACCATGCGCGGGCCGCGTTCGCCGCGCTTGCCTTGCTGCGCACCCTCGCCTGCAGCGGGCACGCCCTACAGCTGAAACCCCACCGCCCGCACCACGCCCTCGGCGATGTCGCGCAGCCACGACGGCTGGCGTGCGTGG
This sequence comes from Acidovorax defluvii, assembly GCA_003268905.1. Taxonomy (GTDB): domain Bacteria; phylum Pseudomonadota; class Gammaproteobacteria; order Burkholderiales; family Burkholderiaceae_C; genus Acidovorax; species Acidovorax defluvii. The sequence goes on along the minus strand of QLTU01000006.1, from coordinate 107,518 downwards.
TGGGGCTGGGCGGTGGCGATGTGGCGGGCGCACCAGTGGGCCAGCCATTGCACTTGCTCGCGGTCGTAAAAGGCCGTCATGTGTTCGTAGTTAAGGAACAGGCTGCGCGCATCGAGGTTGACCGAACCGGTCAGCGCCATGCTGTCGTCGATAACCACCGCCTTGGCGTGCACCATGCCGGGGGCCAGCCACACCCGTGCGCCCGCGGTGGACAGCTGGCGCAGGGCGCGTTCGCGGGCCAGGTCGGCCAGGCGGTGGTTGGAGCGGGCGGGCACGATGAGGTGCACCTGCACCCCGCGCCGGCAGGCAATGCACCAGGCATCGAGCAGGGCCTCGTCGGGCACGAAATACGGCGTGATGGCCACGATGCGGCGCTGCGCGTGATAAGCCGCCGTGAGCAGCAGCGCATAGACGGTATCGTCGGGCTGGTCGGGCCCGCTGGGCACCCACTGGGCCAGCGCGCCGCCGGGTGGGCCGACCAGCGCATGGCGCGGTGGCGGCAGGTGGCGGGTGAAGCGCACACGGCCGGTGGCGGCGCGCCAGTCGGCCCGAAACTGCGCCTGGGCCAGCGCAGCCAGCGGGCCTTCGACATCAAAGCTCAGGTCCAGCCAGGCGGGCTTGCCGGGGCGGTCCAGAAAGTATTCGCTGGCCAGGTTGCGCCCGCCGCTCCAAAGGCGTGCCCCGTCGGCCACGGCGACCTTGCGGTGGTTGCGCAGGTTGGTGCGCCCGCGCATGGGGTTGTGCAGCAGGGGCATGAAGCGCCGCACTGTCACGCCCTGGCGGGCAAGCTGGCTCAGCACGGCAGCCGGCGTGTGCAGGCTGCCCACGGCATCCACCAGCAGCCGCGTGGCCACGCCGCGCTGGGCGCATTGCACCAGGGCCTGGGCCACACGGTCGCCCACCTCGTCGTGGTGGAACACAAAGGTGCACACATCCAGGCTGTGCCGGGCAGAGTCGATGAGGGCCAGCAAGGCCTGAAGGGCCTCAGGGCCGTCTTCGTGGAAGTGGACATGGGCGTTGCGCACGGCGGGCGCCAGGTCCATGCCCGCCAGCAGGTGCGTGGCCCAGGCGGGGCCCTCGCCCGTCGCCGCGTGGCTGGGCGTCGTCGCAGTGCCGGGCCGGTGCAGCGTGCGCAGCGGCCGCGCAAACTTGCGCGAGCCCACCAGCAAAAACAATGGCAGCGCCACATAGGGAAACGCCACGATGCCCAGCACCCACGCCAGCGCCGCAGAGGGATGGCGGCGCTGGTGGTCGATGCGGGTGAACATCACATACACCAGCAAGCCAGCAACCACCAGCATGGCGTGGCCCAGGCCGGACAGCAGCACGAAGTCGGTCATGCGGCACCTTGTGGTGTGGCCATGTGCCCACACGGCGGCGCCAGGCGGGCCGAGCCGCCCAGGGTGGCACAGCCGGTGGTGGACATCCAGTGGCCTGCTCCTGCGGCCCGAGCCCTTGGCATGGCACGGTGGATTGCAACGACAGAACCCCGTTCGCCCCGGACTTGCGAAAGGGCTTCGACAAGCCCAGCCCGAACGGGGTGGCACGCTTCAAAAGGCCGGATGAACCGGGCGTTGCCAGGCGGGGGGTGAGTTGGTGCAAACAGCCGCATGGTGCCCAAGCATAGCGACGGCGCATGGCGGCCGCTGGGCAACAGCGCCGGGCCGCAGAGCCCGGCGGGTTTCAGGCGCGGCCGCGCAGCGTGCGGCTGAGCAGGATCACCGGCACCAGCCCCACCGCCACCAGCGCCAGCGAAGGCAGGGCGGCCTCGCCCAGTCGCTCATCGCGCGCCAGCTGGTAGGCCACCACGGCCAGGGTGTCGCTGTTGAAGGGGCGCAGCACCATGGTGGCGGGCAGCTCTTTCATCACGTCCACAAACACCAGCAGCGCAGCGGCGGCGGTAGAGCGGCGCAGCAGCGGCCAGTGCACATTGGCCATCAGGCGCGCGCTGCCCGCGCCCAGCATGCGGGCCGAGTCGTCCAGGCTGGCCGGAATGCGCGCATAGCCGCTTTGCACCGATTGCAGCGCCACTGCACAAAAGCGCACCAGGTACGCCCACACAATGCCCACCGCCGTGGTGGTGACCAGCGCGCCCACGCCCCAATGCGGAAAGTGCGCCTGCACCCAGCCCACCGGCAGCAGCAAGCCCACCACGATCACGGCGCCTGGTACGGCATAGCCCACACTGGCCAGCCGCACCACGCCGCGCGTGAGCAGGTCGGGCTTGCGGCGCACGGCAAAGGCCAGCGCCAGCGCCACGGCCACTGCCAGGCCGGCGGTGATGCCACCGAGCCGCACGCTGTTCCAGGCCCATTCGAGAAAACGGCTCCAGGGCAGCACCGACCAGTCCGACGCCAGCGGGCGCAGCATGAAGGCCACCGGCGCCACAAATCCCATGAACACGGGCAGCGTACACACGCCCCAGGCCAGGCCACGCGCCAGACCACGCAGTGGCACGGGCTGGGCCTCGGTGGCGCCCGCGTGGCCGGTGCCCTTGGCAGTGAAACGCATGCGCCGCTCGGCACGGTGCTCCAGCCACAGCAGCACGAGCACCAGGGCCAGCAGCATGGTGGACAACTGCGCTGCGGCAATGCGGTTGTCCATGGACAACCAGGCCTTGATGATGCCGGTGGTGAAGGTCTGGATGCCGAAGTAGCTGGTCACGCCAAAGTCGGCCAGGGTTTCCATCAGCGCCAGCGCCACGCCCGCGGCCACGGCCGGGCGCGCCAGCGGCAGCGCGATGGAGGTGATGCGCCGAGAGAGCGGCGCGCCCAGCAGGCGTGCGGCCTCCATCAGGTGCGCCGCGCGCTCGCCCAGCGCCGTGCGCGCCAGCAGGTAAACATAGGGATACAGCGAAAAAGTAAACACCCAGATGGCACCCCACAGGCTGCGCACCTCGGGCAGCAGGCGCCCCTCCAGCCCGAAGGTCTCGCGCAGCCCTACCTGCAGCGGCCCGCTGAATTGCAGAAAGTCGGTGTAGGCATAGGCCGTGACATACGCCGGCATGGCCAGCGGCAGCAGCAGCAGCCACTCAAAGACGCGCCGGCCCGGAAACTCGAACAGCGTGACCGCCGCGGCCGTGGCCGTGCCCACCACGGCCGCGCCCACCGCCACCCACAGGCCCAGCCACAGCGTGGTCCAGACGTAACCAGGCAGCACGGTGCTGGCCATCTCGCGCAGGATGGCGCCGGTGTCGGCCTGCACCACGCCCCAGGGCAGCCACGATGCCAGCAGCGCCAGCACGGGCAAGGCCAGCAGGCCCACCAGCAGGATCAGGGGCAAGGTGGATAAGGAAAAGCGGGTGCGGTGCAAGGCAGGGTGCTCGGCAAAGAGGGAAAGCGCACTACCGACCCACGGGGCGACCAGGAATGCAAATGCGAATTTTAAGCATTCGACCCGCCCTGCCAGACCCGCCCCACTAGAATCAGGCCATGTTTCTTGAGGTTTCCCAACTCGAAGTGCGTTACGCGGGCCGTTCCCAGGCAGCGGTGCAGGGCGTGACGCTGGGGCTGCGTGCGGGCGATATCGGCGTGCTGATCGGCCCCTCGGGCTGCGGCAAGACCACGCTGCTGCGCGCCGTGGCGGGGCTGGAGCCCGTGTCGTCCGGCGAGATCCGCCTCAAGCGCGAGCTGGTGGGCAGTGCGCAGCTGAATGTGCCGCCCGAATCGCGGCGCATTGGCATGGTGTTCCAGGACTACGCCCTGTTTCCGCACCTGAGCGTGGAGCGCAACGTGGCTTTCGGCATCCACCAGCTGCCCCGGGCCGAGCAGGCTGCGCGCGTGGCCGAGGCCCTGCAACTAGTGGGGCTGGAAGGCAGCGGCGCGCGCTTTCCGCACGAGCTCTCGGGCGGGCAGCAGCAGCGCGTGGCGCTGGCACGGGCGCTGGCCCCGCGCCCGCAGCTCATGCTGCTGGACGAGCCGTTTTCCAACCTCGATGTCGATCTGCGCGAGCGCCTGGCGCACGAGGTGCGCGACATCCTGAAGGCCGCCGGGGCGACGGCGCTGTTTGTCACGCACGACCAGCTGGAGGCCTTTGCGATCGGCGACGTGATTGGCGTGATGCACGAAGGCCATCTGCACCAGTGGGACGACGCCTACACCCTCTACCACCGCCCGGCCACCCGCTTTGTTGCCGACTTCATCGGCCACGGCGTTTTTGCCCCCGCCACGCTGGTGCAGCGTGGCAACAACGTGGTGGCGCAAACCCCGCTGGGCGACCTGACCGATCTGGCCGAATGCCCCCTGCCCGCCAGCTTTCCAGGTGGCGAATGCGATGTGCTGCTGCGCGCCGATGACGTGGTGCACGACGACCACGCCCCCGTGCAGGCGCAAATTTTGCGCAAGTCGTTTCGCGGCTCGGAGTTTCTGTACACGCTGCGCCTGGCCAGCGGCCACACGCTGATGGCCCATGTGCCCAGCCACCACAACCATGCGGTGGGCGAATGGATTGGCATTCGTGCGCAGGTGGATCATGTCGTCACGTTTGCGCGCGTCTGACTGGATTTTTACAAGCCAAATCAGCCGCTAGCGCTTTACTGCAAAGCGCCAATAGCTATCGAAATAGTAGCAAACCAACAGACCGCGAAGGCGCTGCCAACACATGACCACGGGTGCGGTCGAAGCAACGCAGTGATCGCGTGGAGGGCGAATCCGGTTTACGTCTGGCGCAGGCGGTCCACCGTGTCGTGCAGATGCTGCGTCCAGGCGCGGCGGTCCCGGCCCTGCGCCTGCTCGGGCACGCCGTAGTGCACCACGGCCTCGATCGCGGGCGCGCGCAGGGTGCGCCAGATGGAGCCCACCAGGGTTTCGTCGCCGATGTAGCTGGGCGCAAAACTGGTCATGCCCGTGGCCCTGTCGGCAAAGTGCAGGCCCACCGGCTGCACAAAAGCGTCTGCCGTCACCGCCGCCTGCAGCAGGTTGGCGTGAAACGGCAGCATGGCCCGCCCGTCGCCCGTGGTGCCTTCAGGAAACACCGCCAGCACCTCGCCGCGCTCCAGTGCCTCGTGCATCGATCGCACCATGCGCAGCGCATCGCGGCGCGAGTTGCGTTCGATGTAAAGCGTGCCGGCGGCCGTAGCCAGCGTGCCAACAAGGGGCCACGCCTGCACGTCCGATTTGGAGACAAAACGGCAATGCCGCGCCGCGTGCATGACCGGAATATCGAGCCACGAAATGTGGTTGGCGACCAGCATCACCGGCCCATTCACGGGCGGCGTGCCCAGGATGCGCAACGACACGCCCGCACGGGCCAGCAGCTGCATCGACCAGGCCTGCACGCGCGCATGTTGCTGGTCGGGCGACAGCGCCGGAAACCGCACCGCCACAATGGCGAGGCCCTTGAGAATGTGGCCCAGCACGCGCAGCAGGCGCCAGCAGGCGCGCAAATTGTTCATGCTGCACCGCCTCCCGCACAACGCCAGCGGGCGTGCCGCACACAACAGCGGTGCACGGGTCAGTCGCGCTCGAACGCCACTTGCCCGCCGACCAGCGTGGCACGCACCTGGCCCGGCAGCTCGTAGCCCGAAAACGGCGTGTGCTTGCCCTGGCTGCGCAGCGCATCGTCCCGCACCGTCCAGGCGGCCTGCGGGTCGAGGATGCACAGATCGCCCACGCCGCCTTCCACCAGCTGGCCCACGCTGGCCTGCAGCGTGCCCAGGGCATTGCCCAGCACGCGCGCGGGCTCAGACGTGACGGTGGCCAGCGCGCGCTGCAGTGGCACGCCGCTGTCCTGCGACCACTTGAGCGCGAGTGACAGCAGCAGCTCCAGCCCGGTGGCGCCGGGTTCGGCTTCGGCAAACGGCAGGGTCTTGGCGTCTTCGTCGACCGGGTTGTGGTCGGACACCAGCGCGTCGATGGTGCCGTCGGCCAGCGCGGCGTTGAGCGCATCGCGGTCGCGCTGCTGGCGCAGCGGGGGCGACAGGCGGGCGCGGCTGTCAAAAAAGCCGATGTCCACGTCGGTGAGGTGCAGCGAGTTGATGCTTACATCGGCCGTCACCTTGAGGCCTTCGGCCTTGGCGCGGCGCAGCAGCTCGACGCCGGCAGCGCTGCTCAGGCGGCACAGGTGCACGCGGGCGCCGGTGGTCTTGAGCAGCTCGAAAATGGTGTGCAGCGCAATGGTTTCGGCGGCCACGGGCACGCCCGAAAGACCCAGGCGCGTGGCCAGCGGGCCGCTGGCCGCCACGCCACGCCCCAAGTGCATCTCTTGCGGGCGCAGCCACACGGTGTAGCCAAAAGTGGCGGCATATTGCAGCGCGCGTTGCAGCACCTGCGTGCTGGCCAGCGGCACCTCGGCCTGGCCAAAACCCACGCAACCCGATTCGGTGAGCTCGGCCATCTCGGTGAGCACCTCGCCCGCAAGGCCGCGCGTGAGCGCGCCCAGCGGAAACAGGCGTGACTGGTGCAGCTTTTCGGCGCGAAACTTGAGCATCTCCACCAGGCCGGGCTCGTCGAGCACGGGGTCGGTGTCGGGCGGGCACACAAGGCTGGTCACGCCACCGGCCACGGCGGCGGCCATTTCGGATTCGAGCATGCCTTCGTGTTCGTGGCCGGGCTCGCGCAGGCGCGCAGCCAGGTCCACCAGGCCGGGCAGCACGATGCAGCCTGCCGCGTCGATCACGCGGTTGGGCGCAAAGTCGGGCGGCACCCGGTTGATACCCACGATGCGGCCCGCAGCCAGGGCGATGTCGCAGGTTTGATCGAACCCGCTGGCGGGGTTGATCACACGGCCGTTCTGAATCAGTATCTTCATGATTTCAAGCCAAATTGGCCGCTAGCGCTTACTGGATAAGCGCAAGCAGCTATGAAATATGGAGCAAACACATCCTTCGCATCTATGCACAACGGCATTTGCGCCACAACAGATGCCATGCGAGTGCCACCGTGGAACCGGCTTTGCCGGGCCAGGGGTGGCGTCCCCCCTTGGGGGGATGACGCGAAGCGGCTCAGGGAGGTCATGCCTCATTCCCTGCGACGATGGACATCACGGCCATGCGCACCGCGATGCCAAACGTCACCTGCGGCAGGATCACGCTTTGTTTTCCGTCCACCACGGCTGAGTCGATCTCGACCCCACGGTTGATGGGGCCAGGGTGCATCACGATGGCGTCGGGCTTGGCCAGGCGCAGTTTTTCGGGGGTGAGGCCGAAACTCTTGAAATACTCCTGGCTCGACGGCAGCAGCGCTCCGCTCATGCGCTCGTTCTGCAGGCGCAGGGTGATGATCACATCGGCGTCTTTGATGCCCTCTTCGAGGGTATGGCACACACGCACGCCCATCTGCGCCATGTCGGACGGCACCAGCGTGCGCGGGCCCACCACGCGCACCTCGGGGCAGCCCAGCGTGGTCAGGCCATGGATGTCGGAGCGCGCCACGCGCGAGTGCAGCACGTCGCCCACGATGGCCACGGTGAGGTTGCTGAAGTCTTTTTTGTAGTGCCGGATGGTGTAGAGATCCAGCAGCCCCTGCGTGGGGTGGGCATGGCGCCCGTCGCCCGCGTTGATGACGTGGACGTGCGGCGCCACATGCTGGGCGATCAGATAGGGAGCACCCGACTCGCTGTGCCGCACCACAAACAGGTCGGCCGCCATGGCCGAGAGGTTGGCGATGGTGTCGAGCAGCGATTCGCCCTTGCTGGCCGAACTGCGGGCGATGTCGAGGTTGAGCACGTCGGCCGACAGGCGCTTGGCCGCGATCTCGAACGTGGTGCGCGTGCGCGTGCTGTTCTCGAAGAACAGGTTGAAAACGCTCTTGCCACGCAGCAGGGGCACCTTCTTGACCTCGCGGTCGTTCACGCTGACGAAGTTGGCGGCGGTGTCGAGAATGTGCGTGACGATGTCGCGCGGCAGGCCCTCGATGGAAAGCAGGTGGATCAGCTCGCCGTGGTGGTTGAGTTGGGGGTTGCGCTTGTGCAGCACGGTCACACCTCTTTGACTTGGAATTGGAAGCGGCCCTGCTCGTCGCGCGCCAGCGCAAGCGACTGCGAGGGCGGCAGCGCCACGCGGGCAGCCGCAAAGTCGGCCTGCACGGGCAACTCGCGCCCGCCGCGGTCCACCAGCACGGCCAGGCGCACGCTGGCTGGGCGGCCATAGTCGAACAGCTCGTTGAGCACGGCGCGGATGGTGCGGCCGGTGTAGAGCACGTCGTCGAGCACCAGCACATCGGCGCCGTTCACATCAAACGGCAGCGAGGTCTGCGCCCCGGCCGACAGGCCACGCTGGGCAAAGTCATCGCGGTGCATCACTGACGAGAGCACGCCGGCAGGCCCTTCGAGGCCCAGGTCCTTTTGCAGGCGCTCGGCCAACCAGGCGCCACCCGAGGCAATGCCCGCCAGATGTGTGGTGGGGGTAAGCATGCTGCGCACGCCGCGCAGCAGTTCACGGTACAGCGCCTCGGCATCGAGGGCTAGAGCCCCCACGCTTGCCACTGCGTGTGCTGCGCTGCCCCCCGAGGGCGCTGATTTTCCTTGGGGCGGCCCGGCGGAAAATCCTTCGACTGCCGCTGGATGGGAGGGGTTGCTCATGGAAGATTCCTCAAAAACTGTTCCAGGATGATGCAGGCCGAAGCGGCGTCCGCATCCTTGGCACCGCCCGCGATGGCTTCAGTGGTGCTGTAGCGCTCGTCCACCTCGAACACTTGCAGGCCGAAGCGCCCGCGCAGCTGGCGGCCGAATTTGAGCGCTTTCTCGGTGTTCTCGTGGCTCGCGCCGTCGGGGTGGTAGGGCACGCCGATCACCAGGGCGTCGGGTTGCCATTCCTTGATGCGCTGCGCTACCTGCACAAAGCGTGCGTCGCCCTCGGCCTTGATGGTGGCTTGCGGCGTGGCGCTGCGCAGCATGCGGTTGCCCGTGGCCACACCCGTGCGCTTGAGGCCAAAATCGAAAGCAAGAAAGGTCTGAAAATGCGCAGGAACGGCGGGCTGAACGGGCAAGCCGGTCATGCGTGCCCCGCTTCCGGCGAGATCATCCAGGCCTGCAGCCCCAAGAGGGCCAGCGCCTTGTCGTAGCGCTGGGGCACGGGAGTGTCAAAGATCACCGACAGGTCGGCACCCACGGTAAGCCAGGCGTTTTCGGCCAGCTCGGACTCCAGCTGACCCTCACCCCAGGACGAATACCCCAGCGTGATCAGCACCCTGCGCGGGCCCGCGCCGGTGGACAGGGCCTCCAGAACATCCTTGGAGGTGGTCATCTCCAAGCCGCCCGGAATCGTCATGGTGGAAGCATAGGCAGACTCGTCGGTCTCTGCGCGGTTCATCAACATGGGCTCGTGCAGCACAAAACCGCGCTCGGTCTGCACCGGGCCGCCCTGAAAGACGGGCTCAGAGCGGAGGTCTTCACGGCGCAAAGACAAATCCACCTTGTCGAAAAGCCCCTTGAGCGTGATGTCGGAGGGCTTGTTGATGATGAGGCCCAAGGCGCCACGCTCACTGTGCTCGCACAGGTAAACCACAGTGCGCGCAAAAGACTCATCTTCCAGACCGGGCATCGCGATCAGGAAATGGTGCGTCAGGTTGATGGGCGCAGAATCGGATGTCATTGACTAATTTTAACGGTGAACATGGCGCCCTCCTCCGAGCCTTCCTACCCCACCGGACTCGTCTGGTTCCGCCGCGATCTGCGCGCCACCGATCATGCAGCCCTGTTCCGGGCGCTCACCCAATGCCAGCAGGTGCATTGCGCCTTTGTTTTTGACCACGAAATTTTGAACCCGCTGGCGCGGACCGATCGGCGCGTGGAGTTCATCCGGGAGTCGCTGCAAGAGCTTGATGGGGTGCTGCGAACGCTGTCTGCCCACCCACGCGGCGGACTGATCGTGCTGCACGCGGTGGCCACAGAGGCGGTGCCCGCACTGGCACACAGCCTGGGTGCCCAGGCTGTTTTTGCCAACCACGACGACGAGCCCCAGGCCCTGGCGCGCGATAGCCTGGTGCGCACCCGGCTGGCCACTGCCGGAAGGGCCTTTCACACCTTCAAGGACCACACCATTCTGGAGCGCAGCGAGGTGCTGACGCAGACCGGCAACCCCTACAGCGTGTTCACGCCCTACAAGAACGCCTGGCTCAAGAAGGTGGATGCCTTTCAGCTCAAAGGCTACGCGGTGGAGCGCCACGCGCACCGCCTGGCGCCCCGCCCGCTGGATCACTGCCAACCTGCCCCCACGCTGGCGTCGCTGGGGTTCGAGGCCACCACCCTGTCACAACCCAGGCTGCCCACTGGCGCCAGTGGTGCACAGCAGTTGTTCGACGACTTTCTGGGCCGGATCGAACGGTACGACGACACGCGCAACTTTCCGGCGGTCAAGGGCCCCAGCTATCTGAGCGTGCACCTGCGTTTTGGCACCATCTCGCCACGCCTGCTGGCGCGCACAGCGCACCGGCTGATGCTGGACGGCAACCCGGGTGCCACCACCTGGCTCAGCGAACTGATCTGGCGGGATTTTTACTTTCAGATCCTGCACCACCATCCCCATGTGGTGGACCGCAGCTTCAAGCCGGCGTATGACGCCATTCAGTGGGAATCAGGCCCCGAAGCCGACGCCTTGTTTGCCGCCTGGTGCGAGGGCCGTACGGGCTACCCGCTGGTGGATGCCGCTATGGCGCAGATCAACCAGACGGGCTACATGCACAACCGGCTGCGCATGGTGGTGGCCAGCTTTCTTGTGAAGGATCTGGGCATCGACTGGCGCCGGGGCGAGGCCTACTTTGCCACACACCTCAATGATTTTGATCTGGCCGCCAACAACGGCGGCTGGCAGTGGGCCAGCTCCAGCGGGTGCGACGCCCAGCCCTACTTTCGCATCTTCAACCCGGTCAGCCAGAGCGAAAAGTTTGACGCGAAGGGCAAGTTCATTCGGCGCTACCTGCCGCAACTGGCCGGGCTGTCTTCTGCAGCGCTGCATGCCCCTTGGCGGGCCCGCCCCCTGGAACTGCAAGAGGCCGGGGTGGCGCTAGGTCAAACGTACCCGCATCCCGTGGTAGACCATGACAGTGCCAGACTGCGCACGCTGCAGCGCTATGCCGTGGTCAAGGCCGGGTGATCGTGGATCGTGCCTGGGCCGTTGAGACGGCGGGACGTTCACGCTGCGGGTGGTGCGTCCTCGGCAGTCTGGTCGCTCATGCGCATTCCATCCACCCCCAGGGGCGCACCCGAGGCCAGGCGCAGGCGCAACGATACATCGGTGCGGTTGTCGGCATTGGCCACAGCTTCGGCTGGCGAGATGACACCGCGCTCATACAGCTCAAACAGCGATTGATCGAAGGTGCACATGCCCTGCTCACCACTGCGCGCAATGGCCGTCTTGATCTCGTCGATCTGGCCCTTCTGAATCAGCTCCGACACGTAGGGGGTGAGCAGCATCACCTCCATCGCTGGCACCACCGATCCGTGCACGTTTTTGACCAGCCGCTGGGCCACCACGGCCTGCAGATTCAGTGACAGGTCCATCAACAGCTGGCGATGGGCCTGCTCGGGGAAAAAATTCACAATCCGCTGCACCGCCTGGTTGGCATTGTTGGCGTGCAAAGTGGACACGCACAGATGCCCGGATTCGGCGTAATGCAGCGCATGCTGCATGGAGGCCCGGTCGCGTATCTCGCCAATCATGATCACGTTCGGCGCCTCCCGCATCGCACGCCGCAAGGCCTCGTCATACGACGCGGTATCGAGCCCCACCTCGCGCTGTGTCACCAACGATTTCTTGTGGGTGTGCAGGTACTCGATGGGGTCTTCCACGGTGAGAATATGCCCCGCCGTGTTCTCGTTGCGATAGTCCAGCATCGCGGCCAGTGTGGTGGTCTTGCCCGACCCGGCAGAACCGACGGTAAGCACCAGCCCACCTTTCAGGAAGGCGAGCTGTTTGAGCACCGGCGGCAAGCCCAGTTCGTCAAGGCTAGGAATCTTGGCCGTGACATGGCGGACGACCACCCCCACATTGCCGCGCTGCAGGTGCACATTGACACGGTAGCGCGACAGATCCTGCGACTGGAACGAAAAATCGCATTCCTTCGAGGCTTCAAACTCATCGATCTGCGCCTTGCGCATGATCGAATACACCATCGTCCGGACGTCCTCGGCAGTCACCGACCCCTTGGTGATTGGCAGGAAGGCCCCCTGGCGCTTGAGCGTGGGCGGTGCACCCGCCAGAAGAAAAAGGTCCGAAGCGCCTTCGCGCACCATCAGCGCAAGGCAAGACAGCAGGCGGCCATCTGCCGCAGGTGTTTGCGAATCCATGAGGCCTCCTGATCATGCAGGCATCTTACCGGCAGTGCCGGCAAGAATGCCCGGGCTGACCGGCCCTTGCGGGCCAGCCCACCGGAATCATGCCTCTGCGGTTGCCTCCAGCCGGGCGTAATGCTGGATGAGACTGAGCAACTCTTCATCCGAGTAAGGTTTGCCCAGGTAATGGTTCACACCGAGCTCCATCGCATGCTCGCGGTGCTTTTCTGCAATGCGAGAGGTAATCATGATGATGGGCAGGCCCCGCAGCGCACCGTCTGCGCGAATGTTGCGCGCCAGGTCAAAGCCGTCCATGCGCGGCATTTCAATATCGGACAGCACGACCGTTGGGCGCTCTTCCTGCAAGCGCTCGAGTGCCTGCAGCCCATCGGCAGCGAGGGCCACCCGGTAACCCTCACGCTGCAGCAACCGCTGCGTGACACGGCGTACCGTAATCGAATCATCCACCACCAGAACCAAAGGCACCTGCGTGGGCCCTGCAAGCATCGACGTCGCAGGCTTGCCGGTGCCAGCACCTTCGGTTTCCAGCGTGACGGGCAAGCCGGCGCTGGCCGCACGTACCTGATCGCCATACACCGTGGACAAGGCCACCGGGTTGTAAATCAACACCACGGCCCCAGAGGCAAGCACCGACATCCCGGCCAAGCCCGGCAGGCGTGACAGCTGAGGCCCCAGGTTCTTCACCACGACTTCTTGATTGCCCAGCACTTCATCCACGTGCATGGCGATGCGTTGCGACGCACTGCGGAAAATCACCACGGGCCGGGTCTTGCCTGCGGCTTCATTGCTGCGCGTCGAAGCTTGCAGCAAAGCGCCCACCCAGAAAAAAGGCAATTGCTCGAAGCCGTCATCAAAGAAGCCCGTGCGATACGCTTCTTCGAGATCGGCCGCCGAGGTGCGACGCACAATTTCGACCACGTTGGCAGGCACGCCAATCGACATGTCTCCAGCGCGCAGCATCACCACCTGCGTCACGGCAGTGGTCAACGGCAGCACCATGCGGAAGGCGGCACCCTTGCCCGATTCGGTGAAGGTTTCAATTCGACCGCCCAATGCATTGACCTCGGAACGCACCACGTCCATGCCAATGCCGCGACCGGCAAGCCCCGTCAGTTCGGAGGCTGTGGAAAAGCCCGGCGTGAAGATCAGGTTGACGGCATCGGCATCGCTGATTTCTTCGCCCGCCTGCACAATGCCCTGCGCCAGAGCCTTTTCCCGGATACGCTGAAGGTCCAGACCGGCACCATCATCCCGGAATTCCACCGACACGTCGTTGCCTTCATGGCGCAGATCCACGGTGATGGTGCCAGACGCTGGCTTTCCTGCGGCGACCCGTGCGTCGGGCGCCTCGATGCCGTGCGCCACGCAGTTGCGCAGCAAATGCTCGAAAGCGGGCGTCATGCGATCGAGCACGCCACGGTCCATTTCAATGGAGCCGCCGGTAATGTCCAGCTTGATCTGCTTGCCGGTTTCCTTGGAAGCCTGGCGCACCACCGCATACAAACGCTCGGAAATGCCTTCAAATTCCACCATGCGGGTGCGCAGCAGATCACGCTGCAGCTCACGCGCCTGGCGGCCCTGCGCAATCAGATCGTCTTCGGCCCCTTCCATAGCGCGCTGCAGGTTGCGCTGCACGGTAGCCACGTCGTTGACAGACTCGGCCATCATGCGCGTCAGCTCCTGCACCCGCGTGAAACGGTCAAACTCAAGCGGATCGAACCCGGCAGCAGAGTCTTTGGAAAGCGCCAAACGTGACTGCATCTGCGTTTCGGACTGCATTTCGATGTCGCGCAGCTGCTGGCGCAACCGATCCAGGTTGCCGGACAGGTCGGACAGAGAATTGCGGAACTGCCCCAGACGAACGTCGAGGCGCGAACGGCTGATCATGACCTCGCCCGCCTGGTTCACCAGACGGTCCAGCAACTGCGCACGCACGCGCACCGACTGGTTCGCGGCCACACGCACAGGCGCCAGCTGCGAAGCCCCGGGAAGCCGAACCGTTGGTGCGGATGCAGGCACCGCCGGCGCAGTTGCTGCGCCCGACACTTTGGTAGCGTCGGCCAGATCGCCTGGTGCCGCAGGGACTGCAGCCGCGGCATCGGCAGGTTCTTGCCCGCCAACAACGCGGAGGAACTCAAAATTCGCCTGCAGACCATCGAAACTCGCAAGCAACGGCTCGATCTGGTCCGCGGTGACGGTTTCCATGTCGAGCTGCTCGATTGCAGACTCCAGCCGGTGGGACATTTCCCCGAGGCGCATGGCGCCTGCAAGGCGCGAACTACCCTTGAGCGTGTGGAGGGCACGCAGCACTTCGTTGCGTGCACCGAGGTTGTCCGGACGGGATGCCCATTGTCGCAACGCACCGCCCAGCTGGGGCAGCAACTCAGCGGCTTCTTCTTCAAAGATGGGGAACAGATCAGGGTCGATGACATCGATGGCGTCAATGTCATCATCGACATCTGAACCTGCGGATACTGCGTGTGCTATAGCATCGTCGATGTGCTGGTCGCGGTCACTCCCAACAATAGACAAGGCCGGCGCGACATAGCCTGCAGCCACCACTTCGGCCGCTTGCACAGTGGGTGCCTCGGCTGGTACGGGCTCAGGCTCAATTTCAGCGGTCTGATCAGCTTCAGGGGTCCCGGCGAAATCGCCGAACTCATCGAGGTCGTCCTCAGGAGGCGACAGGGTGTTGACCACCTCGGTCTCCAGGATTTCACGCAGTTGCTGCAGCACTTCCGCGCTCGGCTCCTTCAGGAACCCGGCAGCAAACTGGTGCAAGAGACGACGAATGTCATCTGCCGACGCCATGAATACTTCGGCCTGCTCTGCCGTGCCGCCCGACTGCAGTTGAACATGCTGCAGAGCATGCTCAAGCACCCGCGCCAGCTCTGACAGTGCGGTGAATCCCACGGTGGCCGAACTGCCTGCCAGCGAATGCGCCAGGGCAACAGCGATGTCCGGCAAAGGCTCGTGCAATTCCAGCGCCCACTCCTGCAAACACGTCACCAAGCGCCGCGACCATTCGTCGGCCTCGTTGAGGTACACGTTGTAGAGTGGAATACCGATCCGCAAGCTTTCAATGACCTTGACCGCTTCATCAGACGGAGCTTCTTCTTCGGGCACAAAAGCTTCAGCCGCGACCGGTTCCAGGATCTCTGGCGAATTTGCCGCCGCCAGATCGGAGAAGTCTGGTGCCTGGGCAATCTCAGGCAAAAATTCAGGCTCACCAGCCGCCATCAATGGAAGATCATCCGGTTGATCCTGCATTGCACCAATCGCCGCTGCTTCGGTGCGGTCGACATCCATGGCAACGGAAGACGCAGGCTCCAGATCTGGCAACTCCAGGTCCAGAGGCAACAGCTGGCTTACCGTTGCCGGTGTTGCTTGCGCCTCGTTCAGAGCCTCGGAGAACACGGAGAAATCGATATCCTCGGTCACCGTCGCTGCCGACGCGACCGCGTCTGGCGCTACCGCGGCGAATTCCGGCGTCATCTCGGTTTCAGCAAAATCCGCCATCAATGCCGCAAACTCATCGACTGCGCCCGCATCCCCGGCTTTTTCAGAAGACAACGCATCCAGCGATGGCTCGACGGCCTGCAAGCCAGTGTCGGGCGCATCTGCTGCGCGTGGCGCGGCCTCCAGCGGCATCTCCGGCTCCACCACATCGGGTGCAACGGATGCCACTGCAGCCCCAGGCACCACGAGCGGCAGCAAGCTGCCGTCAAGGCGCATAGCATCAGCAGATTTGCAGAATGCCTCCGGCGACCAGGCCGATGCAGCCCCTGCAGCAATGTCATCAGCCCAACGGTCAAATGCCTGCAAACAATCGGAAGACAACTGCAGCAAAGTGGGCTGCATGGGTTTTTGCTCAGCCAGCCAAGCGTTCAGCACCTGCTCCATCGACCAGGCTGCCTCACCAAAATCATTGAGCCCCACCATGCGTGAGCTGCCCTTGAGCGTATGGAACGCACGACGCAAAGTGGTTTGCTCGCTCAGATTGGCGGGCTCTTCAACCAGCACGTTGATGGCAGCCAGACCAGTGGCCACGACTTCGCGGGCTTCTTCCAGAAACACATCCAGCAACTCATCGTCCACCTCCGGCTGCGAAGCGGGAACGGCAGAGGGCACCACGACAGGTGGCAGGTCAGACGCTACCGGCAACGGCTCCTGCGGTGTTTGCAGGTCAAAGAAAATATCGGATGCCAACTCGTCCGATGCAGCAGCAGGGCTGGCGTCCGCCGGCGTTGCCGTAACGGCCGGTGCCGACGCGGGCACCTCCTGCGCAGGGAAGCGCGGCACAACATCGGGCATCGGCGGAGCGACGCGCTCCTCCAATTTCTCCGGTGCTTCTGCCACATCATCTGTGGCACGCGCGCGGGCTTTGCCCACCAGAATGCGCAGCTCACCCAGTTCTTCATCGTAGACAAAGAGCTTGCGCGCCATCGTGCGCTGGTAGCTCAACATGTCGATCAGGAACCCGAGCGCACCCAGACTGTTACCCAGTTTCTCGAATGAGGGCTGGCGCTCTTCTTCTGGAATTTCATTGATGAGCAGCCGCTCGACGGTGTCGCGCATGCGCACCACCGCCAGCGACGCCTGGTCCAGGCCCAGTACGGACAGCACGCCACGCATCTGTGCCAAGTGGCCCGGCACTGCCGCGAGCACCGCCGTGTCTTGCGGATTGCGGAAAAACTGGTCTAGTGATTTCTCTGCCTCGCCCAGGGTGGAGCGCAACTCGTCCACCACACTGCCCATGGTCTGGTTGTCGCTGACACGCCGGTACAGCTCTTCCATCCACAGCTCAAGGGGTTCTGGCTCTGCGCCTGCACCCACGGCATCCAGTCGCTCCGCGAGACGTTCTGCACGCACCTCCATCTGGTCGTCGGCAGCATCCAGTTCCTCAAAAGCCGCCTGAAGGTAAAGCACCGAGGTCGCCACCTCCATCGCCAGCGCTGCGGACGGAGGCTCTCCTGATCGCGTCGTTGCCTCAACAGCACGGGTCAGACCCGCAGCGAGACTCTCGCTTCCCGGATGCAGTTTGCGCAATGAGTCGCAAACCAGGCTGAACTGATCAGCCGCAGGCTTAAGCTTGTTGCGATCACCACCGGCGAGCGCCGACCAGGTTTCCGTGGCAGACGCAATGCGCTTGCGGGCCTGCGCCAGCAAGGCAGGATCAAACCGTCCGAAACGCGCGGTTTCATAGTCGACCGGTTTGAACCGCTCCAGGCCAAACGACTTTCGCACTGCTTGCAGCGCCGCAGCCTTGTCCTCTTCACCGTCCGCTGGCCTAGCCTGTGAACAGAAGAAAAGCAGATCCTGAACCAGGCGATCCGCAATCGCGGTGTCGCCTTTGGCCAGCGTGGCGTATTGCATCAGCACGCGGGACGCTACCCGCTTCACATAGACATCAGGGGCCAGCATGCCCTTGCCAAGGGCTTCGAAAAAGCCGGCACAAATCTTCCAGAAGGCACGCGCATGTCGGTCTGACTGGGCCGCAACAAAGCCCAGACAGGTTTCACGCATGCTGGTCGCAGCGCTCAGATCGCCCGATTTGACGATTTTTAGAACAGCGGAATCAAGGCGCGCCCGGGCTTCGGGGCCATAGGGCAGCGGAGCAACGGCTACAGAGTCTTCCGGCTCACGAAAGCGACGCTCAGCAGGCCACAGGTCTGCGGGGTGAGCACGCTCGCCACCCGCCAGTGCCCGGGCATCCCGGTACTGAGGGAACAGGGCTACTGCAGACGCGGCTTTGCCACCCAGTACGTTTTCAAGGTATTCAATGAGCGCGAAACTGGCACGCTCGATGACTGCTGCCGCTTCATCCGTGCATTGCTCAGGACGTTGCACAAACTTTTGAACAGCCGATTCCATGCCACGCAGGACCAGCGCTGGCGAACCCATGCCCACCATTTCAAGCGCCCCGCTCGCCTGGTGCAGCTGCTGCCGCGCAATGCGCAAAGCACCCGCATCCAGGGACGCCAAATCCGACTCACGCGCCAGTTCGGCGTCGCGCACAAAACGGCGCATCGCCTTGACTGCGCCATCGAGAGATTTGCGCAGCTCGTCAAGCACCCACGCCAAAGGACCCAGGTCTTGATCGCCCGGGATTCCATCTGTGGCCGGTGCATTGTTGACATCAATAGATGACATGAATTCGTCCCCGGCTGAAATGAGCCGCTGGTTGATGACTGCTTGATGGCGGCGTTAGGCGATCTTGAAACGTGCCACCGATTGGCGCAGTTCTTCAGCCATGTGCGAAAGCTCACTCACCTGCTGTGCTGTCGTGCGTGTACCTTCACCCGTCTGCTCGGTCACCGCAAAAATGTGCTGGATGTTGTCGGCCACCTCGTTGGCCAGAACGGCTTCACGGGACGTCGAAGACGAAATCTGCTCAATCAGCTCGGCCAGGCGGCGCGACACGCGGTCGATCTCGGTCAGCGCAGTACCTGCACTGTCAGACAGTCGGGCTCCTTCAACCACACCCTGCGTGGAACGCTCCATAGCGGCCACAGCATCCTGGGTGTCAGTCTGAATGGCTTTCACCAGGGCCGAAATCTGCCGTGTGGCATCGGCAGATCGCTCAGCCAGCCGCTGCACTTCTTCCGCCACCACTGAGAAACCTCGACCTGCATCGCCCGCAGAAGCGGCCTGAATGGCTGCATTCAGGGCCAGCACGTTCGTCTGTTCGGTAATGTCGGAAATCAGCTCGGTGATTTCACCGATCTCCTGCGAAGATTCACCGAGGCGCTTGATCCGCTTGGATGTGTCCTGAATCTGGTCGCGAATCGAATTCATACCACCAATGGCGTTCTGCACGGCCTGCAAGCCCGAGTCAGCCGCCTGCAGCGACTGGCGAGCCACCGTGGCAGACTCTTGCGCCTGTGTGGACACTTCATTGATTCGGGTCGCCATGTCCAGAACGGACCGGCCGGTTTCACGAATTTCACGCAGCTGTTCAGTGGAAGCGGCAAGGAGTTTCGTCGACGTGCTGTCCACCTGGGCGGTCGTCTGCGCCACGCGGGTCGCCGTGTTCTGAACGCTTCCCACCAGCTGGCGCAATTCTTCCACCGTGTAGTTCACCGAGTCGGCAATGGCACCGGTGATGTCTTCCGTCACAGTGGCTTCCTTTGTCAGATCCCCTTCAGCCACCGATTGCAATTCGTTCATCAGACGCAAAATGGCTGCCTGATTGGCGTCATTGACGCGCTTGGCTTCCTGCTCCTGGCGCTTGGCTTCCTGCTCCCGGCGCTTTGCATCCTTTTGCTCTTCAGCCGCTGCCTGACGACCCCGGCTGTCCAGCAGTTGCACGCGGGAAATTCCGATACCGCAAAGCAGAACGAACAGGCCAGCCAGTGCCAAGGCAGCAAATTGGCCTGCGCCCAGACCCGTTTGCGAAGAAAGCTTGTCCTGCAGGCCTTCCAGCTGGCGACGCAGTGGCTCGCTGTCGCTAATGATCGAGGACTGGGCTTCACGGGCAGAAACCAGCCCCTGCAAGTTGCCCAGAATGGCGCTGGCTTGCGTGCGGGTCTCTTCGTAGAGCTTGATCAGCGCTTCGAGCTGTTCGCGTGTCTGCGCATCCTTGGTGGCCGTCAGGCGCAGCTCAGGGCTGCCATCAAGCAGGCCCTGGGCAATTTCCTTGAACGAGTTCAAGTCCTTACCCAGCAAAAACACGGCCTCGGGGCTCACGCCTTCCATGGTCTGGAGTTCGTTGGCCGATTTACCGATACGTTGGGTCAACATCACCAGCTGACCGGCAGCCGAAATTTCGGCGGCTGGCGCGTTCTGCTGCAGCTTGAGCGAAAACACGGTTTCAGCGATCTCCAGCAGATCAGACGACTGGCGGTTGATGGTGCGCAGCGCGTCACCTACCTGCATCAGGATTTTCTGCTGGCCCATGATCACGCCGGCGTTGCGTTCCGCGCTCTCCATGAGCGGGGTCGTACCCTCCAGGTCGGACTTGAACTGCTCACCGAGGGACTCGACGCCCAGTTCGCTGTCGCCGCTGTTGAGAGCACGCACATTGCGGGCCAGCACCCCTGAGCTCTCCACCACATAGGGAAAGGCTTGCGGGCTACCCACCAGCGCCTGCGAGACAGACTTGGCAAGCCGCTGCGACTGCATCAGCGACTGACCGGTAGCAGCCAGCTGCTGGGCGGAACGATCCGCCTGCCGAAGCACCCAGCCAGCAATCAGCGCCAGCAGCACCACGCCAATGGCCAGCAATGCGAGCAAATTCCGCTGGTGGCCAGCCGCCGTGTTGCCGCCCAGCAATGGCAAAGAAATAAGATCTTCGTCCGCGTCCGTGGTGGACAACTCGGACGACACGCCATCGGGATCACCCTGAACACTGCTCATGGCGTCTGTCTGATACGACTCACGCATTGTATTTCCCTCGATGGATCCCGTTGTCAGGACATTCTGACCACCGCCGATCACGTCGGCACCCAGCCCCGTGTCTGATTCCTCGGGCTTGCGATTGAACAGTTTTCCAAATTGATTCACAACGGACATGGTGCAGCCTTACAGAAAAACTCAAACACTGATACTCAGAAAAGCAGGGGTTTGGGACAGGATCTGGAGATTGATCTCTTGCCAGCGGGCCCCGCTCGAATCCACATAGGTGGTGCCAAAAAAGGCGGGGGCATCATCGGCGGGAGGCTCCGAGGAGACAAAGGCATCAGTGCCTCGCAGACCCGCCAGCCGGTCAACCAGAAGCGCGGCATTGACCTCCAGCGCTGCATTGAAAGCAAGCAGGCTGGCGTCAGACAGGGTTTGCTCGGTGCGTGGGACCGTCGATCCCAGCAATCCAGCCAAGTCAACCACACCGACAAGACCACCGCGCAGATTGGCTACACCCAGAAACCATTTTTGGGTGTAGGGAACCCGCTGCACCGTGACCCAGGGGAAAATTTCACCCGACTGACCCAGCGGCAATAAATAGGACTGCCCGGCAGCTTCGACCGCCAGCCAGGAAGAAACAGACACACCTTCACCCCTTGCTGCCTGAAGACGGCTGGCAAGACGGGTCTGGAGTTCTCGCAGTGCTTCGCGATTAGCCATGAACGCGCAAACGCCTTAGTTCAGCGCGTCTATCTTGGCCTGCAACTCGGCCGGATCCACCGGTTTGGTGATATAGCCGCGTGCGCCTTGCCGCATTCCCCAGACACGATCTGTCTCTTGATTCTTGCTGGTGCACATGATGATGGGCACGTCGGCATAGAGGGGATCACGCGTGATCACACGGGTCAACTGGAATCCGTTTTGCCCCGGCATCACCACATCCATCAATATCAAATCAGGCTTTTCTTCGGCCAGCCGACGAAAAGCCTCTTCGGCATTTTCAGCGGTACGCACTTGCATGCCTTTTTTCTGCAGCAAGTCGGTCAGAAACATCAACTCGGTCTTCGAGTCGTCAACGACCAGCACTTTCTGGATAGGCATTACATGGCTCCTTGTTGGGAATTGCCAAATTGCTGCACTGCCTGCAACAACTGGTCTTTGGTGAAAGGTTTGGTGAGATATTCCTGGCAGCCGACCATTCGACCGCGCGCCTTGTCAAACACGCCATCCTTGGACGACAGCATGACAACCGGAGTATCCGCAAAACGGGCGTTGCGCTTGATGATGGCGCAGGTTTGATACCCATCAAGCTTGGGCATCAGAATGTCGCAGAAAATAAGCTGTGGCTGGTAATCGTTTACCTTAGCCAGTGCATCAAAACCGTCATCTGCCAGCAGGACTTCGTGCCCTCCCTGCTTGAGAAAAATCTCGGCGCTTCGGCGAATGGTATTGCTGTCATCCACCACGAGCACTTTGAAAGATGCGCCTGTTGTAGTCAATTGTCACTGCTCCCAATGGAGAAAACAAACGACGCATCAGCACAGGGTGCTAAAGCGCCTCAAATCTGAACCAACTCAAAATCTTCTTTGCGCGCGCCGCATTCTGGGCAAGTCCAATTCATGGGGACCTGGTCCCAGGGCGTGTTGGGTGCAATGCCGTGCTCAGGCGAACCTTGCGCTTCGTCATAGATCCAACCGCATATCAGACACATCCAAGTTTTAGAGTCGGTCACAGCTTAATGGGCCTTCACATAGAATGCAACGATTGTATCTAGTCATCTCACGGGGCTGCAGCTTCTGTGCCACCCTTATCGCCGAATCCGGCCCATGACAACAAACACCCCCCTTTCTTCTGATGTAGCGGACCTTGCCGACGAGGCCATGGACGAAGGCAGCCCCGCCTGCGTGCTGGTTTTCAACGCCAGCGACCCCAGCGGTGCCGGCGGACTTACCGCCGATATCAGCACCATCGCGTCGGTTGGCGGGCACCCCATTGCCGTCGTCACAGGCGCCTACGCACGGGACACAGCCGAGATATTCGCCCACTTTGGCTTTGACGACGAGGCCGTTACCGAGCAGGCGCGGGCGGTACTGGAAGACCTGCCCGTGCAGGCCATCAAGGTCGGATTTGTGGGCAGCCCCGAGAACATCAGCGCCATTGCAGAGATCACTACCGATTACGACGAGGTGCCGGTCATCGCCTACATGCCCAATCTTTCGTGGTGGCAGGATGACCTGATTGACCAGTACCTGGACGCTTTTCGCGAGCTGCTGTTGCCGCAAACCTCGGTGTTGGTTGGAAACCACAGTACGTTGTGGCGCTGGCTGCTTCCCGACTGGAAAAGCGACCGCAGCCCTACGGCCCGCGACATCGCCCGCGCCGCCGCAGAGATGGGTGTGCCATACACCCTGGTCACGGGCATTCCCCTGCCCGAGCAGTTTGTAGAAAACGTGCTGGCATCGCCCCAGACCGTGCTGGGCAGTGTCAAGTTCGAGCTGTTTGATGCCACCTTTTCGGGCGCGGGCGACACGCTCTCGGCGGCCCTCACGGCCCTGGTGGCCAGCGGCAATGATCTCGGCGAAGCCACGAGCGAGGCGCTCAGTTACCTGGACCGCTGCCTGGATGCCGGATTCCGCCCAGGAATGGGCCACATCATTCCCGATCGCATGTTCTGGGCCCAGCCCGATGATGAAGATGACGATGAAGACGAACCCCTTGACGAAACACTGGCCATCAAAGGCTTTGTGATGCCCCCTCATGACACCAAACACTGACCTCAACATCCCTCTGTTCGAACGCGCCAAGGCGCTCATCCCCGGTGGCGTGAACTCGCCTGTGCGGGCCTTCAAGGCCGTGGGCGGCACGCCGCGCTTTGTGAAGCGTGCGCAAGGAGCTTACTTCTGGGACGCCAACGACCAGCGCTTCATTGACTATATCGGCTCCTGGGGCCCGATGATCCTGGGCCACGGTCACCCGGCCGTGCTCGAAGCCGTGCAAAAGGCTGCACTGGAAGGCTTCAGCTTTGGCGCCCCCACCGAGCGCGAGATCGAGCTGGCCGAAGAAATCCTGGGCCTGGTGCCGTCCATGGAGATGATCCGGCTGGTCAGCTCGGGCACCGAAGCGGGCATGAGCGCCATCCGCCTGGCGCGCGGTGCCACGGGACGCAGCAAGCTCATCAAATTCGAGGGCTGCTACCACGGCCACGCCGATGCGCTGCTGGTCAAGGCCGGCTCGGGCCTGGCCACGTTTGGCAACGCCACCAGTGCCGGCGTGCCGCCCGAGGTGGTGCAGCACACCATTGTTCTTGAATACAACAACATTCCCCAACTCGAAGAAGCCTTCGCCCTGCATGGCAAGGAACTCGCCTGCCTGATGATCGAGCCCATCGCCGGCAACATGAACCTGGTGCGCGCCAGCGTGCCGTTCATGCGCCGCTGCCGCGAGCTGTGCACCGAATATGGTGCGCTGCTGGTCCTGGACGAAGTGATGACCGGCTTTCGCGTGGCCCTGGGCAGCGCGCAAAGCGTGTATGCCAAGAGCATCCCGGGCTTCAAGCCCGACATCACCGTGCTGGGCAAGGTGATTGGCGGCGGCATGCCGCTGGCGGCTTTTGGCGCTTCGCGGGCGATCATGGAAAACCTCGCGCCGCTGGGTGCGGTGTACCAGGCCGGCACGCTGTCGGGCAACCCTGTGGCCACAGCCTGCGGCCTGGCCACACTGCGCGAGATCAAGAAGCCGGGCTTCTTTGACGCGCTCTCCGCCCGCACCCGCTCGCTGGTGGATGGACTGGCCGCTGCCGCAGCCGCCGAGGGCGTGCCTTTCAGCGCCGACTGCGAAGGCGGCATGTTCGGCTTTTTCCTGCTGCCCGAGCTGCCACAAAATTACGCACAGGTTCTGAAGACGGATGGCGTGCGCTTCAACCAGCTCTTTCATGGGCTGCTGGACCGGGGCGTGTACATCGCGCCCGCACTCTACGAAGCAGGGTTTGTGAGCGCCGCACACACAGAGCAGGACATTGCCGACACCGTCACCATTGCACGCGACGTGTTCAAGTCGCTCACAAAATAATAGCTACTAGCGCTTGTTGGATAAGCGCTAAAGGCTAAAAACAATCAGATTTCATTTCTTTAGAACCCGTGGCAACGCACAACGTTGCCACGGGTTTTTTGCATGGGGCTGCGTTCATGAGGCCGTCACATCCGCCTGTCAGCCTTGGCGGTTTTGTACGGAACGCCACAACCATGAAAACTCCCGTTCGTCCCACGCCCCACCCCATCCGCGACGCCGCTCCCGCCGATGAAAGCCGCCGCGTCTTCGTGCGCCAGCTGGCCCTGGGCGCCACTGCGCTCGGCACCTTGCCGCTGGCCGCCTGCGGTGGCAGCGACAACGACCCGGAGGTGCGGTTTGCCCACGGCGTGGCCAGTGGCGACCCGCTCGCCGACCGCGTCGTGCTGTGGACCCGCGTCACGCCGCCTGCAGGCCACACCGCCGACATTCCTGTGCAGTGGGAGCTGGCCAGCGACGCGGCATTCACCACGGTGGTGGCCAAAGGCCAGGCCACAGCCACGGCCGCCAAAGACTTCACCGTCAAGGTCGATGCCACTGGCCTCAAGCCCGTCACGGCCTACCACTACCGCTTCAAGGCCTACGCGGCTCAGTCTGCCGCAGCACGCACCCGCACGCTGCCCACGGGCAGCGTGGCACAGGTCAAGCTGGCCGTGTTCTCGTGTGCCAACTACCCTGCGGGTTACTTCAACGTGTATGCCGAAGCGGCGCGCCGCAATGATCTCGATGCCACCGTGCACCTGGGCGACTACCTGTATGAGTACCCGCGCGGTGGCTATGCCTCGGCCAACGCCGAGCAGCTGGGCCGCCTGTCGCTGCCCGCCACCGAGATTCTCACACTGGCCGACTACCGCATGCGCCACGCGCAGTACAAGACCG
The DNA here is from genome assembly GCA_003268905.1 of Acidovorax defluvii. Lineage (GTDB taxonomy): Bacteria > Pseudomonadota > Gammaproteobacteria > Burkholderiales > Burkholderiaceae_C > Acidovorax > Acidovorax defluvii. The sequence continues at coordinate 82,003 of QLTU01000006.1, read as the reverse complement.
ACCCCGATCTGCAGGCACTGCATGCCGCCGCACCCATGATTGCCGTGTGGGACGACCATGAAATCGCCAACGACACCTGGGCCACCGGTGCCGAAAACCACCAAAGCGCCATCGAGGGCAGCTTTGCGGCGCGCAAGGCGGCAGCCCTTCAGGCCTACCACGAGTGGATGCCCACACGCAACGCCCAGCCCGACCTGATCTACCGCAGCTTCAACTTTGGCAACCTGCTGGCGCTGCACATGCTCGACACCCGCGTGGTCGGGCGCGACGAACCTGCCGACTACACCCGCTTCTTTACCGCCAGCGGTTTTGACGCTGCCGGTTTCACCGCCGCCGTGGGCGCACCCGCCCGCCAACTCATGGGCGGCACGCAGACGCAATGGCTGCAGCAGCAGATGGCCGCATCCACCGCCACCTGGCAGGTGCTGGGCCAGCAGGTGCTGATGGGGCGCATGAACATTCCGGCCCCCATCCTGGTCGAAACCATCCAGCCGGGCGCTGGCGTCACGGTATCGCAATACGCCGCCATCGTGGCCAAGGCACAGACCGCCCCCGCCACACTGACCGCTGCCGAAAAAGCCATCCTCGCCCAGCACTCCATTCCCTACAACCTCGACGCATGGGACGGCTACCAGGCCGCGCGCGAAACCGTGCTGGGCACGGCCCGCAGCCTGGGCAAGAACCTGGTGGTGCTGTCGGGCGACACCCACAACGCCTGGGCCAACGAGCTGGCAGACATGGGCGGCAATGCGGTGGGCGTGGAGTTCGCCACCTCGTCGGTGTCGTCGCCCGGTTTTGAGGAATACCTGCCCAAAGAGAACCCGGCCATGCTGGCGGGCGCGCTCCAGCAACTCATTGCCCCGCTCAAATACTGCGACACCTCGCGCCGGGGTTACATGCTGGTGACCGCCAACGCCTCCGAATGCCGCGCCGACTGGGTGTATGTCAGCACCATCACCAGCCGCACCTACACGGCCAGCACCGACAAATCGCTCAAGGTGCTGGCAGGTGTCAGCGGGCGCGGGCGCATTGTGGCGGCCTGATCGGCAGCACGCAAAGAAAAAGGCGGCCCGAGCCGCCTTTTGCATTTCAATGACTGGTAGAACCGCCCAAGCCGTTGGCACAGGCGGGGCTCATGCCAGCGCACCCGCGCAAGGGCCGCCCCGCCGCTGGGTGCGTCCCCCTCAGGGAGATGGCGCGAAGCGACTCAGGTGGGCTACTTAGTGCCTGAAGTGACGCACGCCGCTGAACACCATGGCTACGCCGCGCTCGTTGGCGGCATCGATCACTTCCTGGTCGCGCATCGAGCCGCCGGGCTGGATCACACAGGTGGCGCCCGCATCGACCACCACATCGAGGCCGTCACGGAAGGGGAAAAAGGCGTCGCTCGCCACCGCCGTGCCCTGGAGGGTCAGGCCCGCGTGCTGCGCCTTGATGCTGGCGATGCGGGCCGAGTCGAGGCGGCTCATCTGGCCCGCGCCCACGCCCATGGTCATGCCGCCCTTGCAGAAGACGATGGCGTTGCTCTTGACGTACTTGGCCACCTTCCAGGCGAACAGCAGGTCTTCCATTTCTTCCAGTGTGGGCTGCTTCTTGGTCACCACCTTCAGCTCGGTCAGCGCCAGCTCATGGTTGTCGGCCGTCTGCAGCAGCAGGCCCGAGCCGATGCGCTTGGCGTCCATGGCGTTGCGGCCGCGCTCCCAGTCGGTCTGCCCGCCGCGTGTGGGCAGCGCGATCTTGAGCAGGCGCACATTGGCCTTCGCCTTGAACACTTCCAGCGCTTCGGGCGTGAAGTCGGGCGCCATCAGCACCTCGACGAACTGCTTGCTGATCTGCGCCGCAGCCGCGCCGTCGAGCGTGCGGTTCAGCGCAATGATGCCGCCGAAGGCGCTGGTCGGGTCCGTCTGGAAGGCCTTGCTGTAGGCCGTCAATGCATCGAGGCCCACGGCCACGCCGCAGGGATTGGCGTGCTTGACGATCACACAGGCAGCGGCCTCGAAGCTCTTGACGCACTCCCAGGCAGCGTCGGCGTCGGCAATGTTGTTGTACGAGAGCTCCTTGCCCTGCAGCTGTACGCCGGTGACCAGCGAGCCGGGCGCGGGATGCAGGTCGCGGTACAGCGCGGCCTGCTGGTGGCTGTTCTCGCCGTAGCGCAGGTCCTGCACCTTGGTGAAGATGCCGTTGCTCTGGCCGGGGAACAGCGCGCGCTGGGGCACGTAGGCCTCGGAGAGCTTCTCGGCGTCGAAGGTGACGGACGAGAGGTAGTCGCTGATCGCGCCGTCGTACTGCGCGATGCGGTTGAACGCCGCCACCGACAGCGCGAAGCGCAGCTTGTCGGACAGCTTGCCGCCCGCCTTCAGCTCGGCCAGCACAGCCTCGTACTGGTCGGCCGAGGTGATCACGCCCACGTCCTTCCAGTTCTTGGCGGCGCTGCGCACCATGGCGGGGCCGCCGATGTCGATGTTCTCGATGGCATCGGCCAGCGTGCAACCGGCCTTGGCCACGGTGGCTTCAAACGGATAGAGGTTGACCACCAGCAGGTCGATGGTGTCGATGCCGTGTTCCTTCAAAGCCGCCATGTGCTCAGGCAGCTCGCGGCGCGCCAGCAGGCCGCCGTGCACCTTGGGGTGCAGCGTCTTGACGCGGCCGTCCAGCATCTCGGGGAACTGCGTGACCTCGGCCACCTCGGTGACGGGCAGGCCCTTGTCGGCGAGCAGCTTGGCGGTGCCGCCGGTGGACAAGAGCTTGATGCCCAGCGCGTGCAGGGCTTGCGCAAATTCGACGATGCCGGTCTTGTCGGAGACGGAGAGGAGTGCGTTCATGGTGGTGGTCGTAGTTTGAATGAAATCGTGCTCTAGCGCCCGTCCATCAAGCGCTAATAGCTATTATTTATATAGCAAAAAGCTCACAGCAGCTTGTGCTCGACCAGCTTCTTGCGCAGCGTGTTGCGGTTCAGGCCCAGCCATTCGGCGGCACGTGACTGGTTGTTGTCGGCTTGGCTCATCACCACTTCCAGCAGCGGCCTTTCGACTAGGCGCACCACCATGTCATACATCCCATCGGGCGTTTCGCCGCCCAGGTCGCGAAAGTAGCTGTGCAGGCTCTCGCGCACGGATTCTTCGATGCTCTTCTTGCTCATGCTGCCATTCCCTCTTGTTCTTCTGGTTCCGCATCCGCGTCGGTGGTGGCGGGCAGCCGATCCATCTGTTGCCCGAGGGCATCCAGGTAGTCGGCCACGGCCTGCCACTGCGTGGTGCAGTCTTCTATCGTATTGATGTGTTGCCGCAAGGCCTCGCCCCCCGGCAAGGCCCGCAGGTACCAGGCAATGTGCTTGCGTGCGCTGCGCACCCCGGTCAGTTCCCCATACAGGCTGTAGTGGTCGTGCAGGTGATCGAGCAGCAGGCGCCGCAGCTCGGCCACCAACGGCGGCGCCAGGTGTTCGCCCGTGGCCAGAAAGTGGCCGATCTCGCGAAAGATCCAGGGCCGGCCCTGGGCGGCGCGGCCGATCATGATCGCGTCGGCGCCGGAGGCAGCCAGCACAGCGCGCGCCTTTTCGGGCGAGGTGATGTCGCCATTGGCCACCACGGGCACCTTGACGGCTGCCTTCACGGCGGCAATGGTGTCGTACTCGGCCTGGCCACGATAGCCCTGCTCGCGCGTGCGGCCGTGCACCGTGAGCATCTGAATGCCCGCGCCTTCGAACTGGCGCGCCAGTTGCACCGCGTTCTTGTGCTGCTGGCACCAGCCGGTGCGCATCTTCAGCGTGACGGGCACGTTGTGCGGCGCGCAGGCCTCGACCACGGCGGCGGCGATCTCCACCGCCAGCGCCTCGTTCTGCATCAGCGCCGAGCCCGCCCACTTGTTGCAGACCTTCTTGGCCGGGCAGCCCATGTTGATGTCGATGATCTGTGCACCACGCTCGATGTTGTAGACCGCTGCTTCGGCCATCATTTGCGCCTCGGTGCCGGCAATCTGCACGGCAATCGGCCCGGGTTCGCCCTCGTGGTTGGCACGGCGCGAGGTTTTGAGGCTGTTCCACAGGTCCTTGCGCGAGGTCACCATCTCGCTCACCGCATAGCCCGCGCCCAGCGCCTTGCACAGCTGGCGAAACGGTCTGTCCGTGACGCCCGCCATGGGAGCGACGAACAAGCGGTTCGCCAGAGGGATATGGCCGATCTGCATGGGAGGTGCGGGGGTGGCGTGCAGCGAATGCTGAAAAAGGAGGCAGGATTGTACCTGCTCAAAATTTCAGCAAATGAAATACCTCCCCACACCGACCTTCAGCAAAAAATGGCCCGCATGCACAAGCCCGTTTGACCGATCCACGGCAACGGGCTCAACGCTCCGCCACGTCCACTTCAGCCACAGCCGACTGCTGCGCGGGCTGGTACGCGAAGTGCCACCATGCGTCCGGCAGGTGGGCAAACTGGTGGCGCGCCTTCAGCGCGCGCAACCACTGGCGGTTGTGCTGCACGTCCGGCGAAAAATCCGCGTGGTCATTGGCAGAAGGGGTGCTGCTCACCCCGGCGGGGGCACCCATGTCCACCGCCTCACCTTCGGCCAGGGGGCCACGCACGACCTTGCTTGCACGCAGGCCGTCCACCACATCCACCTGGACCGCCAGCGCACCTTGGGATGCCTGGCAGAAAATCCTCAACGCCATCCCTTGCCTCTGCAGCTCCTCGTCCACGCGGGCCGCCGCTTTGCGCAGGGGCTCGTCACCTGCGCATTCGCCCATGGCTGCGTCCCACGACAAGGCCATGGGGTGCGGCGCCTGGGTGGACACCGCAGCCTGCGGGCTCTGGACACATGCCGCCAGGCAGATGCCGGCGCACAGCGAGAGCCAGTGCGCAAGGAACGGGAATGACGGTTTCTGTAGGGTGTTGTGCATCGCCAGCCTTCCGGGTTCTGCCAAGGGTTGGAGTCACCTGTCGATACAAATCCATGCGCACGGATACCGTGGCCAAACGGCGCAACGCCATGTAGGACGGCACCCTCAGGGCCGAAGCCGCGGGGACAGCCGCCCTACACTTGCCACCTATGGAAATCTGGATGCACCAGCTGCTGGAATGGCTCGCCTTGCCGCAATTTGGCCTGGGCACGGTCTTTATCGTGTCGTTTGTCTCGGCAACGCTGTTGCCTGTGGGCTCCGAGGCTGCGGTGTTTGGCCTGATCAAGCTCAACCCCGACCTGTTCTGGCCCGCCATTGGTGTTGCCACGCTGGGCAACACCCTGGGCGGCGGCGTGAGCTGGTGGATGGGCCTGGGGGCGCACCGCGCCTGGGACGCCGCACGGCGCCACCGCCGTTTGAACCACCCCACCGGCGCCGATGCCAAACCGGCGCGCGAGCTCAGCCGCACCGAGCGCCGCGCGCGCGTCTGGCTGCGCAAATGGGGGGCCAAGACCTGTTTGCTGAGCTGGCTGCCCGTGGTGGGCGACCCGCTGTGCGCCGTGGCGGGCTGGCTCCAGCTGCCGTTCTGGCCTTGCCTGGCCTACATGGCGGTGGGCAAGTTCTTTCGCTACCTGGTCATGACCAGCGTGCTGCTGTATTTCATGCCCGGGCAACTGGCGTTGTAGCCGGCATGCTGCCATCGGCGCGCGGCAGCAGCGCACTCCAGTCCACCGGCCGGGTGGTGTCCACATGCACCGTCAGCGCCTCTTCGGCGGGCGAGAGCGGCTGGGCCGCCGCCCATTGCGATTCCAGCACCTGCACCGAGGCCTCTGACGCATCGCCCCCCGCCAGCTGGCGGCTGCGCACCCGCTCGCGCAGCACCGCCAAAGGCGCCTCGAACGACAAAATGCGGCACGGCACCTGCGCTTGCGTCGCCAGTGCCATGAAGCGCTGGCGCATGGCGGGGTTCAGGAACGTGGCGTCCACCAGCACGGTGTGACCCGCACCCAGCGCCCAGCGGGCCGCCTGCGCCAGGGCTTCGTGGGTGCGCTGCGAGGCCGCAGCCGTATAAATGCCGCCCCGCACCGCCGCGCTGGATGCCTGCGGCGCCAGGCCGAACAGCCGCTTGCGCTCCACATCGGCGCGCACGCGCACCACGCCGCGCTCGGCAATCAGCGCCTGCGACTGCGTGCTTTTGCCCGCACCAGAAAACCCATGCGCCAGCCACAGTTCGACCGTGCGGGGCTCTGTGAAGCGCAGCGCCAGCGCCAGATAGCGCCGCACTTCCCGCAGGCTGGCCGCGCGCTTGTCGCCCACACCCTCGCCCCCAACCCCAACCCCAACCCCAACCTCATCCTCATCCTCACCCTCTCCCTCTCGCTCACCCTCCACCTGCGCCAGCCGCAGGCCCGCCACACGGGCGCGCACCAGGGCCCGGTACACGCGGTAGTACTGCAGCACCTGCAGACCGGCGTAGTCGCCCGTGTGCTCCAGCCAGGCGTTCAGAAAGCGCCAGGCCAGGTCAGCGCGGCCGCGGGCTTCCAGGTCCATGGCCAAAAAGGCAATGTCAGCCACGCAATCGATCCAGCGCAGCGCGGGGTTGAACTCGATCGCATCGAACAGCTGCGGCTGTCCGTCCATCAGCACCAGATTGGCCATGTGCAGGTCGCCATGGCATTCGCGCACCCGCCCGGACTGCAGGCGCTGCGCAAACACCGGCCCCAGCGCAGTGCCCTGCGCGGCGCACCACTGCGCCAGCCGCCGCAGCGCGGGGCCCATGTCGGGCACAGACCGCGCCAACAGCGGCTGCAGCGCCGCCAGGCAATCCTGCACCGGCGCCACGACGGCCTGTGCGGTGCCCCAGCCCTGCTCGGCAGTGGCCACCGCCGCGCCGGCATGGAACTGAGCGACCTGCTGCGCCAGGGCATCGATGTGGCTGGGCAGCAGGCGCTGCTGCTCCAGCAGGTGGCTCAGCAGCGCCTCTTGTGCAAAGCGGCGCATGCGCACGGCCGGTTCCGCGTCGGCCGGGGCCGCTTCGGCAGGCTGCAGCTGCAGGCTGTGTGCCGTACCGGTCAACGCCACCAGCCCCAGATACAGGGCCGGCGCGGTGCGGCGGTTGATGCGCAGCTCTTCCTCGCAGGCGCCGCGCCGCAACGCGGGGCTGCTGAAGTCCAGAAAATCCAGCTTCAGCGGCTTCTTGAACTTGTAGACAAAGTCACCCGCCAGCAGCAGCCAGGAGATATGGGTTTCGATCCACTCGACAGCGCCGACCGGATGGTCAAAGGCCTCGGGACTGCTCTGCAACTGGCGCAGACGCTGCTCGGCGGTGGCATAGGCTTCCACCAGAGATTCAGAGACCATGGGTCAACACTAGGTCAGGGGGTGCGCAACTGGACACGCGCACCATCGGTCAGCCCAGCGGGCGGGTACACCACGACCTGATCACCCGCTTGCAGCCCCTCTTTCACCCAGGCGTGGGTGCTGCCACGCGCCTCCAGCACCACAGGCGTGCGCCGTGCCCGGCCACCCTCGACCACAAACACGGCCATGCGCGGCGCGGCGGCATCCGCCATGGGGGCCGATGCGGCGCCGTCGCTGGCAGGCAGCGGGAACAGCGCGCTCACCGGCACCAGGGTGGCGTCCGGCGCCTCGCGGGTGAGCACGCGCGCCACCACGCGGTAGCCGTCGCCCAGCGCCGCCCACTGCGCGGGCGGGCTGGTCAGGTCGATCAGCACGTTGACCCGCTGCTCTTCCACGCCCAACGCCGACACCTTCGTGAACGCCGCCGGCTCCACGCTGCGCACGCGCCCCTGCAACACGCCCGGGCCACCCCAGCGTTCGATGCGCACGGGGCTGCCGGGGCGCACCTGCAGCGCATCGGTGGACAGCAGCGGGGCCACCACTTCGAGCTGGGCGGTGTCGCCCACCTCGACCAGCACGGTGCCCAGCGCCACCACGCCCTCGCTGGCCTGGGCCACCCGCAGCACGCTGCCGGCCACGGGGGCCAGCACCTCAAAGGCCTTGCCCGACGGCGCGCTGCCAGGGCGCTGCACCACATCCAGCGCCGCGCGGGCCTGGGCCAGATCGGCGCGGGCCACCTGCTGGTCTTGCACTGCGGCGTCGGTGTCTTTTTCGGCTGCCTGCAGCGCCAGGCGGTCGGTGTCGAGCCGCGTCGGGGCCACAAAGCCCTGCTGCGCCAGCTGTTCGCTGCGCCGCAGGTCGTTGCGGGCCTGCGCCTGCGCCACCCGGCTGCGTTCGATGCGCACGGCAGCGCGCTGCACATTGGCCTGTGCGGCGGTGACGCGTGCCTGCTGTTCGCGCAGGCTGCGCTCGTCCAGCAAGGCCGGCATGGCGGGGGTGATGCGCGCCACCACGTCGCCCGCCTGCACCGCGTCGCCCTCGCGCAGTGCAATGCGCGCCAGCCGCCCGGCCAAAGGGGCCGAAATGCTGTAGCGGTCGCGCAGGCGGGTCTTTGCGTCTTCGTCAATACCCGCCTCGAAGCGGCCTTGCACCACGCCAGCCGCCTCTACCTGCAGCGGCCGGGGCGCAAAAGCCCACGCCAGCAGTGCACCCAGCAGCGCCAGCGCACCCACACCCAGCATCAACGTTTTCTTTTGCATTGCCATATCCCTGTTGCTTGCATTGTTCGCCTTGTTGGCAGCAGCCTATTCGCGCGTCTTGAGAGCACCCACCATGTCCAGCCGGTCGATCTGCCGGCGCACCATCAGGGCGCTGGCCAGGCCGGCCGCCACCACGCACAACCCTGCCCAGGCATAGGTGCGCGCACTGATGACCACCGGGAACAGAAACTGGTCGTTCTTGAGCAGTTCTACCAGCAGGTGCACCAGCCCCCAGCCCATGCACATTCCCAGCGGCAGCGCCAGCGCGATGCCAATCGCCAGCTCGCCCAGCAGCAGCGCCGACACTTCGCCCCGCGTAAATCCCAGCACGCGCAGGCTGGCCAGCTCCCAGGTGCGCTCGGCCAGCGCAATGCGGGCGTTGTTGTAAACCACTCCCACCGCAATCACGGCCGCAAACAGCGTGAGGATGGTGCTCATGATGCGCACATTGCGCGCGCTCACATCCTGCATGTTGCGCAGCAGTGTGGCCTTGCTGAACGCGCCCGCCACCACCGGCAGCGCCTTGGTGGCCTCCAGAAAGCGCGCCTCCGAGCCCGGCTCCAGCGCCACGTCAAACTGCGAGGCCACATCGCCCTCTTGCAGCCAGCGGTTGAGCACATCGCGCTGCACATAGGCGTTCAGGCCCATCATCTCGCGCACGGTGGCCTGCACCGGCACCTGCAGCGTGCGCTGGCGGCCCTCCAGCACCTCCACGCGCACCATGTCGCCCACGCGCACCCCGAGCTTGTCAGCCAGGCGGTCGGTGAGCAACAGGCCAGCATCGGGCACGGGGCTTTGCCGCCCATCCACGTCGATCACGCGCAAGAGCTGCGCACCCGGTGCCACGCCTTGCAGCCCCACCCGCTCGCTGCGGTGGCCATAGCCCATGCGCACCGCCACGCCGCGCGTGGGCTCCACGCTTGTCACTCCGGGCAGGCGCGCCAGCTGCAGGCGGGCCAGGGCGTCGACCGGTTCGGTCATCCACACGTTCACATCACTGCGCATCGCCAGGTGAAAAGTGGTGTCCACGATATGGTCGATGGCATCGCGAAAGAAGTTGCCCATGACCACGATGGCCACCGCCGCCGCCGTGCCGCCGATGGTGAGCGTGGTGCGCAGGGGCTTGCGTTCCATGTTGCGCAGGATCATGCGCAGCCCGGCCGGAATGCGGCGCACCCCCAGGCGCTCCAGCACCGTGCGCCGATACTGGCCCGGGGCAGGCGGGCGCATGGCCTCGGCCGGGGCCAGGCGCACGGTGGCCACGATGGCACTGAGCGTGCCCAGCATGGCCGTGGTGCCCGTCACCCCCGCGCCCACCAGAATCAGCCAGGGCGCGATGCGGTGCTCGAACACGGGAAAAAAGAAGAACTCGGCGTACAACCCGGTCAGCATGGTGCCCAGCCAGTTGCCCAGCGCCACGCCCAGTGCCAGCCCCACCACCACGATCACGGCCACCAGCTTGAGGTAATGCCCGGCAATGGCCGCATTGGCATAGCCCAGCGCCTTGAGCGCAGCGATCTGCTCGCGCTGCGTGGCCACCAGGCGCGAGAGCACCACATGCAGCAAAAAAGCCGCCACGGCCAGAAAGATGGCGGGCAGCAAGGTGCCCATCACGCGCTGCCCCTTGATCTCGTTGTCGAGCATGGCGTGCGAAGACTGGTCCTCGCGGCCGCGGGCGTCGCGCCCGCCGTAGGGCGCCAGCAGGCGCGAGAGGCCATCGAGCACGGCGGGCTCTGACGCCTGCGGCGCCAGCTTGACGGCCACGCGGTTGAACGCGCCCTGCATGTCGTAGGCTGCGGCCAGCGCCTCGCGGTCCACCCAGAACACGCCGAAGCCGCGCAGGTCGGGCATGCCCGCCATGCCCGCAAAGATGTACTCGGGCGACAGCGCCGTGCCCACGATGCGCAGGGTGCGGCGCTTGCCGTTGACCAGCGCAATCAGCTCGTCGCCCGGGTGCAGCCCGCGCACGCGGGCAAAACCTTCGGACACCAGCGCATCGATGGCGCTGTCGCTGCGGCCCTGCCCCGCGCCGGGCGGGGCCAGGGCACGCCCGCTGCGCACCGTGACCTGGTTCATGCGCGGCGGCTGGCGCAGGTCTACACCAATGAGCTGGCCGATGATGGGATCGACCAGCCCCGCGATCTCCACGCGCACCACCTGCTCCACCGTCACCTGCACATCGGCCACGCCGGGCACGCCGCGCAGCACCTCGGCCAGTGCCAGCGGCGCACGCTTGACAGCGGCAAACGCATCGGCAAAGTGCCCCTGGGCATAAAACTGGTCGCGCGCCAGCGCCAGCGATTCCACCGCCGACAAGGTGGTGATGAAGCCCCCCAGGCCGCTGGCCACCACCAGCGCGATGGTGAGCGCCTGGCTCCACATGCGGCGCAAGTCGCGCAGCAGTTTGCGGTCGAGGGTTTTCATATTTACTGCCGCCGGGCCGCCCCAAGGCAAAAAGCGGCGCCCTTGGGGGGCAGCGGACCCCGCGCAGCGGGCGAGCGTGGGTGTATTTTCTGCCTCACCACGACAGCTCCGAAGGCGAGAGCCGGTGCGCATTGCACTCGATGCGCTGGATGGTGCCGTCCACCAGGTACACCACGCGGTCGGCCACGGCAGCGATGGCCGCGTTGTGCGTGATGACCACCGCCGTGGTGCCCAGCTCGGCATTAATGCGGGCGATCACCTCCAGCACCATCTTGCCGGTCTGGTAGTCGAGCGCGCCGGTGGGCTCGTCGCACAGCAGCACATCGGGGCGCTTGACGATGGCGCGGGCAATCGCCACGCGCTGCTGCTCGCCGCCCGACAGTTGCGCCGGAAAGTGGTGCTGGCGCGGCGTGAGCCCGACCAGCGCGATGGCCTCGTCAATGGGCATGGGGTGCGGCGCGATGTCTGTCACCAGAGCCAGGTTCTCGCGCACCGTGAGGCTGGGAATGAGGTTGTAGAACTGGAACACAAAGCCCACATGCTCGCGCCTGTAGGCCGTCAGTTCGGCCTCGCTGGCGCCGGTCAGGCGGTGGTCGGCAAACCAGACCTCGCCACTGGTCGGCACGTCCAGCCCGCCCAGGATGTTGAGCAGCGTGGACTTGCCGCTGCCCGAGGCGCCCAGCAGCACGATGAACTCGCCGCGCACGATATCCAGGTTGACATCGTGCAGCGCGCGCACTTGCACTTCGCCCGTCTGGTAGGTCTTGCACAAATCGCGCGCATGGAACACCACGGCAGCACCAGACGGTGCAGGCGGTACTGACGATGCAGGCGGCGCCGGGAACGTGTCAACAGGTGCATCGGGCATGGAGGGCAGCGCTGCGCGCCGGACATAAAGACAATGCCGCACAGTGTGGGCGCTGATTGATGCGTGTCAACCACCCGTGGGCAAGCAAAGTGCACAAAACGGCGGCCACCGCACGATCCCGCCTTGCACTCCCGCCTTGTGGGCAGGGCCCGGCACTCACCCGGCCCACCACCTGCAGTGCCAACAGCACACCAAAAAATGCTACTAAAAATATAGCTGCTTGCGCTTACCCCATAAGCGTTAGAGCCGAATTTTACTTAAAATCTGATTCAAACGGATATTCCGACCCGCGCTCACGCTGCGGCACTGCTCCGGCGGGTCCACCAGCCCTCCAGGCTGTACACCAGCAGCGCCGCCCAGATCAGCACAAAACCCACCAGGCGCGCAGGCTCGAACGGCTCGTGAAACAGCCAGATCCCCAGCGCGAACTGCAGGCTGGGCGAGATGTACTGCAGGATGCCCAGTGTGGCCATGGGAATCAGGCGCGCACCCGCCGCAAACAGCAACAGGGGCACCGCAGTCATGGGGCCGGCTACCAGCAGCCACGCCACGGTGGCCGTATCCCCCTGCACCAGCGCGCCCTGCCCCTGCGACGACCACATGGCGAGTGCGGCCACCGCCACCGGCGCCAGCATCATGGTTTCCAGCGCCAGCCCCTCCAGTGCACCCAGCGTGGCCACCTTGCGCAACAGGCCATAGAAACCAAAGCTCAAGGCCAGCACCAGCGCAATCCAGGGCACGCGTCCGGCCTGCACCGCCAGCCACAGCACACCGGCCGCGGCCACCGCCACGGCCAGCCATTGCCCGGGGCGGGGCCGTTCGTGCAGAAAAACAAAACCCAGCGCCACATTCACCAGCGGAAGGATGAAGTAGCCGAGGCTGGCATCCACCACATGGTTGTTTTGCACCGCCCACACATAAGTGAGCCAGTTGACCGACAGCAGCAGCGCCGACACCGCAAACGCCCCCAGCACCCTGGGCTGGCCCCACAGGGCACGCATCCAGCCCCAATGCCTGCGCACCGCCAGCACCGCCAACACAAACACCAGCGACCACACCGTGCGGTGCACCACCACCTCCAGTGCAGGCACATGGGCGACCTGCCGGAAATACAGCGGAAACAAGCCCCAGGCCATGTAGGCGAGGGTGGCATAGACGATTCCAGGAGTCATGGCGTGAAAAAGTGATGGGAAGCGGTCATGCAGGCAGCATGGGCCCGTTCCATAAAGCCATAAAAAATCCCTGCAACGCCAGGCGGTGCAGGGATGTGGGCAGAGACACGGGCCAAAAGGCCGCACGCTCCTTGGTTAGACGTTGAACAGGAAGTTCAAAACGTCGCCGTCTTTCACCACGTATTCCTTGCCTTCTGCGCGCATCTTGCCGGCATCCTTGGCGCCCTGCTCGCCCTTGTAGGCAATGAAATCATCAAACGCAATGGTCTGCGCGCGAATGAAGCCGCGCTCGAAGTCGCCGTGGATCACGCCGGCAGCCTGCGGGGCGGTGTCTCCAATGTGGATGGTCCAGGCGCGCACTTCCTTCACGCCGGCGGTGAAGTACGTCTGCAGTCCCAGCAACTTGAAGGCACCACGGATCAGGCGGGCCAGGCCCGGCTCGGTCTGGCCCATCTCGGCCAGGAACATGTCGCGGTCTTCGTCGCCCATCTCGGCCATTTCTGCTTCCATCTTGGCGCAAATGGCCACCACGGGAGCATTCTGGCTGGCTGCATATTCTTTCAGACGATCCAGGAAGGGGTTGTTTTCAAAGCCGTCTTCGCTGACGTTGCCGACAAACATGGCGGGCTTGGCGGTGATCAGGCACAAGGACTTGAGCAGGGGCTGCTCTTCCTTGGTGATTTCCACCGAGCGGGCGGGCTTGCCTTCGTTGAGCGCGGCCTGGATGCGCGTGAGCAGCGCCACCAGCTTGGCGGCATCCTTGTCGTTGCCCGACTTGGCGGCCTTGGTGTAGCGGTTGAGCGCCTTGTCCACGGTGCCCATGTCGGCCAGGCACAGCTCGGTCTGGATGACTTCGATGTCCGAGATCGGATCAACGCGTCCGGCGACGTGGATCACGTTGTCGTCTTCGAAGCAGCGCACCACGTTCACGATGGCATCGGTTTCACGGATGTGGGCCAAAAACTGGTTGCCCAGGCCTTCGCCCTGGCTGGCACCGGCCACCAGGCCTGCGATGTCCACAAATTCGACGATGGCCGGCACGATGCGCTCGGGCTGGATGATCTCGGCCAGCTGCTGCAGGCGCGGGTCGGGCACCTCCACCACGCCCACATTGGGCTCAATGGTGCAAAAGGGATAGTTCTCGGCGGCGATGCCGGCCTTGGTCAGGGCGTTGAAGAGGGTGGACTTGCCGACGTTGGGCAGGCCCACGATGCCGCATTGGAGGCTCATGGCAGGGCTTTCTGGTGTTCTGGAGACAAACCACTGATTTTACGGGCCTGTGGCCTGGCCCGGTTTTCGCGCAACGCGACGTTCAGTCGAAACGCACATCTGCGCCAATGGGCTGCCCCACGCGCAGCACCTGCCCCACCCCCTGCCGCACGATGGCGTTCATGCCAAAGGTGACGGCGCCCCCTACACGCGGGTCCTGCCGATAGGCCTGCAAGGCGTCCGCCACCACCGGGCTGCTGTGTGCGGTGGCCGGATCGATGTTGGGAATGGGGCAGCGTGCGCAAGGCTTGACGGGCTGCAAGTGCACCTCTTGCTGCCCCACCGCCACGCGCACCATGTCCACGCGGTCTTCGTCGTGCGCCTGCACCCCCGCCAGCACCACGTTGGGCCGAAAACGCTCCATGCCCACGGGCTCCTGCCCGGCGGCAACCAGACGGGCATTGAGCTCTGCCAACGATGCCTCGCTGACCACCAGCAAGGGAAATCCGTCAGAAAACTGGTTGAGCGCCTCGACCCCCTGGGTCCAGTCTGTGCTCGACAGACGGCGGTAGTGCGGGTCAAACCGCACCAGACGGCAGGGTTGCCCCAGAAAATCGCTGAACCATTGCGCAGCCAGGGGGGCCCATGTCCCAGGCAGGCACGGTGTCCTTCCATACTGTGACGGTGGCCGGGCCCTCCACGGCATCCACTGCCAAATGCAGCGCCAGCATGCCCGGGGCGCGCAGCACCAGTTCCGAGGTTTTGAGCTGGGGACGAATCAGCGCCATGCGGGGCAAGGCGCGCTGGGTCAGGAACACGCCCTGGGCATCCACCACCATCCAGGCACGGTCCAGGTCCAGGCCGGTTTCGGTGAGCAATGCCTCCTGCACCTCCACGCCCGCGCAGGATTTGACCGGGTAAACAAACAGGCGCGAGATCGTGCCCGACAGATCGGATTCAGGGAAAGAAGTCACGCCGCAAAGCTCCTGACAGCGGCCGCGAGGGCCGGGTGCGCCATTTTGCCCCGCCCTCCGGTCCGTAGGGCCCTCCTACAATGCCGCCATGGCAAAAACCTTTGACATCTGTATCCGTGGCGCCGGCGTGGTGGGCCGCACCCTGGCCTTGCTGCTGGCCCGCGAGAGGCTGCGCGTAGCCCTGGTGGCCGCACCCGCTCCCGCGGTTGCGCCCACTGGCGATGTGCGAGCCTATGCACTGAATGCGGCCTCGCGCCAGTTGCTCGAGTCGTTGCGCAGCTGGCCCGACCCGGCCCATGCCACGGCAGTGACACAAATGCAGGTGTTTGGCGACCAGGGTGGCGCAGTGCACTTTGACGCCGCCACCCAGGGCGCGGACGCACTGGCCTGGATTGTGGATGTGCCAGCGCTGGAAGCCCGCCTGGCAGAAGCCGTGCGCTACCAGCCGCAAGTGGAGGTGGTGCCAGAGCCAGTGCCCGCGGCCCTTACCGCGGTGTGCGAAGGCCGGGCCAGCCGCACCCGCAGCGAGTTTGGGGTGGACTTCGAGGTGACGGCCTACGAACAGCACGCCATTGCCACGCGGCTGACGTGCGAACGCCCCCACGGCCAGGTTGCCCGCCAGTGGTTTTTGCCCGACGGCATCCTGGCTTTTTTGCCGCTGGACGGTGCGCAGGGGAACTCCGTGGCAGTGGTCTGGTCTGTCATCAAGGAACGGGTGCCCGAGTTGCTGGCGCTGGAACCGCAGGAATTCGCCCAGCGCCTGCAAGACGCCAGTCATGGCGCACTCGGCGCATTGCAACTGAGTGGTGAGCGTGCGGCCTGGCCCTTGCAGCAGGCGCGCGCCAACCGCTGGTGCGGGGCTCTGCCTGCGCAGGGCGGCCAGGCACGCAGCTGGGTACTCGCCGGTGATGCTGCGCACAACGTGCATCCGCTGGCAGGACAAGGGCTGAACATGGGGCTGGCAGATGCGCAAGTCCTGGCCCGCGTGCTGCACGGACGCGACTACTGGCGCAGCGTGGCGGATTTGCGCTTGCTGCGCGGTTACGAGCGCGAGCGCAAGGCGGACATGCTGCCCATGGGGCTGGCAACCGACAGTCTGCAGCAGCTTTTTGCGCGGACCGAAGGGCCATGGCAGGCGCTGCGCAACTGGGGCATGAAAGGTTTCGAGCGCAGCGGTCCCCTGAAGGAATGGATGGCTCGCCAGGCCATGGGAACCCACTGAATTTGGTGGCTGCACAGGCAGCCGCAGCGACACCACTGAACGAGAACACGATGCAATTGATTCCCACCCTGCTGGCCACGGCCGCTTTCGCCCTGAGTTTCACCGCTTCCGCCCAGGAGGCCGCCATCCGCAAAACGCTGGCCGAACGCATTCCGCAAATGGAAAAAATCGACGAGGTGCGCACCACTGCCATGCCTGGCCTGTATGAAGTGCGCATCGGCACCGATCTTTTTTATACCGACGCCAAAGGCAACTACGTCATCCAGGGCGAGCTGATCGACACCAAGGCGCGCCGCAACCTGACCGAAGACCGCATTAACAAACTCACGGCGGTGGATTTTTCTGCCCTGCCCCTGAAGGATGCCTTCACCATTGTGCGTGGCGATGGCAAACGCAAAGTGGCGGTGTTTGAAGACCCCAACTGCGGCTATTGCAAGCGTTTCGAGCGGGACATGCAGAACGTGGACAACATCACGGTCTATCTGTTTCTCTACCCCATCCTCAGCCCCGACTCGGCAGAAAAATCCCGCAACATCTGGTGCGCCAAAGACCGGGCCGCCACCTGGCACGACTTCATGCTGCGCGACAAGACACCCAATACCGCCAGCTGCGACACCAGCGCCATTCAGCGCAATCTTGCCTTCGGCAAAAAATACAAAATCACCGGAACCCCCACGCTGATATTCACCGACGGCTCACGCGTTCCGGGCGCCATCAACGCCCAGGATGTGGAAAAGCGCCTGGCAGAGGCCGGCAGCGCCCCCAGCAGCAACTGAACGCCTGCGGGGACATCACTCCCCGCGCCTTCCCAGCCCCCGAGACCCCGGCGGGTGAAGCGCGCATCGGAGCCAGGAGGCCGTCAGACCTGGGGCGTCGAAAGCGGAAATAGCCCCCAGCGAGGACAGTCTTTGCCGACTTTGCAGCTTCATGGCACGGTTATGGGGCAAAAATAAGGTAAATGAAAAGACCGCTGCGGCCCGTTTGCAGCCGACGTTTTCCGAGTCCGACAGCCTCCTAAGCACCCGCCTTGCACGACGCCGCACCCATGCCCACCTTCCGTACCTCCCGCAAACCCTCCAGCCAAGCCAGCCAGGCCACCCAGGCCCCCGTTCACTACCGCATCGAAGCCGCCGACCCACATGCCCGGCTGTTCACCGTCACACTGACCGTGGCGCACCCGCAGGAACAACAGGAGTTGTCGCTTCCTGTCTGGATACCGGGCAGTTATCTGGTGCGCGAATTTTCCAAAAATCTGCAGCGCCTGAGTGCACAACAAGGCCGGCGTGTGCCCCTCTTGCAGCTGGACAAGCACCGCTGGCGCGCCACCTGCCGCACCGACCGCCCCCTGGTGCTTACCTACGAAGTGTGTGCCTACGACAGCTCGGTGCGCACGGCCTGGCTGGACGCCTCGCGCGGCTTCTTCAATGGCACCAGCGTGTGCCTGCGTGTGCATGGCCAAGAGGATGCACCCCATGCACTCGAAGTCGCCAGCACTGCGGCCACCGCCCACTGGTCTGTCGCCACGGGGCTGACGCCGCAGTCCATCGACAAAAGGGGCTTTGGCGTGTATGCGGCAAGCCACTACGACGAACTGGTGGACTGCCCGGTCGAAATGGGAACCTTCTGGAGCGGGCAATTCACCGCCTGCGGCGTGGCCCACCGCTTCGTGGTGGCGGGTGCCGCGCCATCGTTTGACGGCAAACGCCTGCTGGCCGACACCCAGAAAATCTGCGAGACCGCCATCCATTTTTGGCACGGCAAGGGCAAGCCGCCAATCAAAAATTACCTCTTCATGCTCAATGCCGTTCACGACGGCTATGGCGGCCTGGAACACCGCAACTCCACGGCCCTGATTTGCGGCCGGCATGACCTGCCCCGCACGGGCGAAGCGCGCGCCAGTGATGGCTACACCACCTTGCTCGGCCTCATCAGCCACGAGTATTTCCACACCTGGAACGTCAAGCGCCTGCGCCCGGCAGAGTTTTTCCGCTACGACTACAGCCAGGAGAATTACACCCAGCTGCTGTGGTTTTTTGAGGGCTTCACCAGCTACTACGACGACCTGCTGCTGCGCCGTGCGGGTCTGATCGACGATGCCACCTACCTCAAGCTGCTGGGCAAGGCCACCAACCAGGTGCTGCAGACACCGGGCCGCAGCGTGCAGACGGTGGCGCAGGCCAGTTTTGATGCCTGGGTGAAGTATTACCGCCAGGATGAAAACACCCCCAACGCCACGGTGAGCTACTACACCAAGGGCTCGCTGGTCGCCCTGTGCCTGGATCTCACGCTGCGCCGTGAAGGCAAGACCACACTCGACGACGTGATGCGCGCCCTCTGGAAGCGCTGCGCCGGCGGCCCCATGACCGAGGCCGACCTGCGCGCCGAGCTGGCCTCGCTGGCGGGGCGGTCCTTGGACAACGAGCTGGACCAGTGGGTGCACAGCACCGCCGAACTCCCCCTGGCCGAGCTGCTGGCCGCTCATGGAGTGGCACTCAAGCCCGAGCAGCCCCAGCTGGCGCAGCGCCTGGGCCTGCGCGTCACCGAAAACCACAGCGTGCAGCTCAAGACCGTGCTGCGTGGCGGCCCCGCCGAAAAGGCGGGCATGGCCGCGGGGGATGAGTGGCTGGGCCTGCAAGTGCAAGGCCAGGGCTGGCGCATTGCCCGGCTGGAGGATGTGGCGTTTTATGCGGGAGCGGCGACACAGGTCACCGCCGTGGTGGCACGCGATGGCCGCCTGCTGCAGTTGCCCATGGCGCTGCCGGCTGCACAGGCGGCTGTTGCCCCCGGCAAATCAAAACCGGCAGGGCAGCGCAGCCGCAAGGCCACTGCAGCAACGCCAGACACCATCAGCCTCACCGCAACCGACAGCACTGCGCTGGGACGCTGGCTGGCCTGAGCGGCAGCGCCATCGCGGAGCACAACCGGCCCGACTTTGTGCTTCGGTATAGTCCCCCAGGTTGTCTGAATAACCCATCAACCCAGGAGATTTCATGGCCTACGAAACCATTGAGGTTCGCATCGAAGCGGACAAGGTTGGCGTCATCACGCTGAACCGCCCCAAACAACTGAATGCCCTGAACGACCAGCTCATGAATGAACTGGGCGAGGCGCTCAAGGCGTTTGATGCCGATGAAAAGATTGGCTGCACCATCATCACGGGCAGCGAAAAGGCGTTTGCCGCCGGTGCCGATATTGGCGCCATGGCCAAATACAGCTTCGCCGACGCCTACAAGGGCGACTACATCACCCGCAACTGGGAGCAGATCCGCGCCATCCGTAAACCCGTGATTGCGGCCGTGAGCGGCTTTGCACTGGGTGGCGGCTGCGAACTGGCCATGATGTGCGACTTCATCATCGCCGCCGACAACGCCAAGTTTGGCCAGCCCGAAATCAAGCTCGGGGTGATCCCCGGCGCGGGTGGCACACAGCGCCTGCCGCGCGCAGTGGGCAAATCCAAAGCCATGGACATGGCCCTCACCGGCCGCATGATGGACGCCGTGGAGGCAGAACGCGCAGGCCTGGTGAGCCGCGTGGTCGCTCTGGACAAATTGATGGAAGAAGCCTTGGGCGCAGCACTGGTCATTGCCAACTTCTCGCAAATTGCGGTGATGGCCGCCAAGGAGTCGGTGAACCGGGCCTTCGAAGGCTCACTGTCTGACGGCGTGATGTTCGAGCGCCGGCTGTTCCATGCGCTGTTCGCCACCCAGGACCAGAAGGAAGGCATGGACGCTTTTGTCAACAAGCGCACGGCGAACTTCACCCACCAGTAAATTTGTTCTATAATTTTGTTCTGCGGTGATATAGCTCAGTTGGTTAGAGCGCAGCATTCATAATGCTGATGTCGGTGGTTCAAATCCACCTATCACCACCACCATTCAAAAGCCCGCAAACAGTTCTGTGTTGCGGGCTTTTTTCATGGGCGATGTCTTCGCACCAGCCGCTCTCTCACGGCAGATTTTTCGAACACCGGACGCCCGCCACCCCCGCCCAGGGGCAGCCGCGTAAAATGAGCGTCCCTTTCACCCCAGCCTCTGGATACACACCATGACCCGCTGCCGCGCCACCCCGTTTTCGGCCACAACATCACCCCACAGCTTCTGGCGCGCCCTCGCGGCTGCGCTGGGCACTGCCCTGGTGCTGGCCAGCACCCCTGCCACCGCCCAGGTACCCTCGGGCATGGGGTCGGTGCGCAACTTCCCCGATGCCGCGCTGCGCGGCGAACTCACCGTCAACAGCACCGCCGACGCCACCCTGAACGGCAACGCCATCCGCATGGCCCCCGGAATGCGGCTGTTCAGCCCACAGAACACGCTGGTCATGGCCCACACGGTTTTGGGGCAGCGTTTCAAGGTGAACTACGTCATCGAGCCCAGCACGGGCCTCTTGATTTCGGCCTGGATCCTCACCAAGGCAGAGGCAAGCCAGCCACGCAAGGCCAGCGATTCCGAAGGGCGCAACTTCCGCGTCGAATCGGACACAACCCCCAGATAACCGCCGCAACCACCGGCCTGCCCGGTGGTGTGCAGTTCACGCCACGCGCCCCTGTGCGCCATGGCGTGCATTCCCGTTTGAGAAATCGCCATGTCCAAAAAAGTCTTTATCAAAACCTTCGGCTGCCAGATGAACGAGTACGACTCGGACAAGATGGCCGATGTGCTGAACGCCGCCCAGGGCTATGAACCCACCCAGAATGTGGATGAGGCCGACCTGATTCTGTTCAACACCTGTTCGGTGCGCGAAAAAGCGCAGGAGAAGGTTTTCAGCGACCTTGGCCGCATCAAGCACCTGAAAGCCAAGGGCGTGAAAATCGGCGTGGGCGGTTGTGTCGCCAGCCAGGAAGGCGCCGAGATCATCAAGCGCGCGCCCTACGTGGACGTGGTATTTGGCCCCCAAACCCTGCACCGCCTGCCCGAAATGCTGAACGAGCGCGATCGGCAGGACCGTCCGCAGGTGGACATCAGCTTTCCCGAGATCGAAAAATTTGACCACCTGCCACCCGCGCGCGTCGAGGGCGCATCGGCGTTTGTGTCAATCATGGAAGGCTGCAGCAAATACTGCAGCTACTGCGTGGTGCCCTATACGCGCGGCGAAGAGATGAGCCGCCCGTTCGACGACGTGCTGGTGGAAGTGGCGGGCCTGGCCGACCAGGGCGTCAAGGAAATCACCCTGCTGGGCCAGAACGTGAACGCCTACCGCGGCCCCATGGGCGACACCAGCGAAGTGGCCGACCTGGCGCTGCTGCTTGAATACGTGGCCGACATCCCGGGCATCGAGCGCCTGCGCTTTACCACCAGCCACCCCAACGAGTTCACGCCCCGGCTCATTGAGGCCTACGGGCGCATCCCCAAGCTGGCCAACCACCTGCATCTGCCGGTGCAGCATGGATCGGACCGCATCCTCATGGCCATGAAGCGCGGCTACACCGCCATGGAATACAAGAGCACGGTGAAGAAGCTGCGCGCCATCCGCCCCGATCTGGCCATGAGCAGCGATTTCATCGTCGGTTTTCCTGGCGAAACCGAAGAAGATTTCGGCAAGATGATGAAGCTCATCGACGACATCCACTTTGACAACAGCTTCAGTTTCATTTTCAGCCCCCGCCCCGGCACGCCCGCGGCCGGCCTGCACGACGACACCCCGCACGATGTGAAACTGCGCCGCCTGCACGAGCTGCAGGCCGTCATCAACGGCAACATCAAGACCATCAGCGAAAGCCGCGTGGGCACGGTGCAGCGCATTCTGGTGGAAGGCGCCTCCAAGCGCGACACCACGGAGCTGATGGGCCGCACCGAGTGCAATCGCGTGGTCAACTTTGTGGGCCAGCCCCGCCTGGTGGGCCAGATGGTGGATGTCACCATCACCGAGGCCAAGGCGTACACGCTGCGTGGCGACGTGCTGGTGCGCGCCATGGCGTGATCTGCCATACGATGCTCAGAATGGATAAAAAAAGTGAGCACCTTGCGCTTGCTGTCTATAGGTTTCAGACATTTTTGTATCGGAAACCATTTCTGATATGGCGCAAGCAGCTACTTTTTTAATAGCATCACAGCGGCGCACTGCCCACAAAAAAACCGGCTTCACGCCGGTTTTTTGCTTTTGTTTTGATAGCTTACAGCGCTTATTCTATAAGGGCTTGAGACCAAAAACACCCCAAAATCAGAACGGCATCTTGGGCATGCCGCCCATGCCTTTCATGCCGCCCATTTTCTTCATCATTTTCATCAGGCCGCCGCCCTTCATTTTTTTCATCATGCCCTGCATCTGCTCAAATTCCTTGAGCATGCGATTGACCTCCTGCACCTGCACGCCCGCGCCGTTGGCAATGCGCTTCTTGCGGGTGGCCTTGATGAGTTCGGGCTTGCGGCGCTCCAGCGGGGTCATGCTGTGGATGATGCCCTCCTTGCGCTTGATGTCTTTTTCGGCCTTGTCCATGTCCACCGCACCGGCCTTGGCTGTGAGGTGCGAGGGCAGTTTGTCCATGAGGCTGGACAGGCCGCCCATCTGCTTCATCTGCTGAATCTGCGAGAGAAAGTCGTTCAGATCAAAGCCGTCGCCGCTTTTGACTTTGGCGGCCAGCTTCTGCGCCGCCTCCATGTCCACACCCGCGCTCACCTGCTCGACCAGGGCAACGATGTCGCCCATGCCCAGGATACGGCCCGCGTGGCGCTCGGCGTCGAACACCTCCAGGCCATCGATTTTTTCCGACACGCCAGCGAACTTGATGGGCGCACCCGTGATCTGGCGCACCGACAGCGCCGCGCCGCCGCGCGAATCGCCGTCGAGCTTGGTCAGCACGATGCCGGTCAGGGGCAACGCCTCTTTGAAGGCGCGGGCCGTGTTGATCGCGTCCTGGCCCTGCATGGCATCGACCACAAACAGGGTTTCGACCGGATTCAGTGCCGCGTGCAGGTCCTTGATTTCCTTCATCAAGGCCTCATCGATGGCCAGGCGGCCCGCTGTGTCCACCAGCAGCACATCAAAGTAGTGCTTTTTGGCGTAGTCGAGGGCGGCCAGGGCGATGTCGAGCGGCTTTTGCTCGGGCGTGCTGGGGAACCACTCGGCACCGGCTTGCCTGGTCACGGTCTTGAGCTGCTCAATGGCGGCGGGGCGGTACACGTCGCCCGACACGGTTAGCACCTTCTTCTTGCGCTTTTCAATCAGGTGCTTGGCCAGCTTGGCGGTGGTGGTGGTCTTGCCCGCGCCCTGCAGGCCGGCCATCAGGATCACGGCCGGCGGCTGGGCGGCGAGGTTGATGTCGGATCCCCCCTCGCCCATGGTGGCGGCCAGTTCGCGGTTGACGATGCTGACCAGCGTCTGCCCGGGCTTGAGCGAGCCCAGCACTTCCTGGCCCAGCGCCTTCTCTTTGACGCGGGCAATGAAGTCGCGCACCACGGGCAGCGCCACGTCAGCTTCGAGCAGGGCCATGCGCACCTCGCGCAGCATGTCCGTGACGTTGGACTCGGTGATGCGGGCCTGGCCACGCATCTCCTTGACGAGGCGCGTGAGTTTGTCGGTAAGGGCGGAGGCCATAGGGTATTCCGGTAGTGCCCGCAAGCGCCGGTGGCGCGCGGACCCGCCAGGGCGCTGGCGGTGGGCGAAAGGCTAAACTGTACCCATGATTTTACCCAGTGCTTCCCCTGTCAGCTGGCTATTGGCCCTCGCGGCCGCAGCCGCGTATGCCTCTTCGGCGGCTGCGTCGTCACGCCTGAGCACCGCGGCGGCGCGCAATGTGCTGCTACTGGCATGGGTGCTGCATGCGGCCGTGCTGGCGTGGGGGCTGTGGGGCGATACCCCCCGCTTCGGGTTTGCACACGCGCTGTCGATGACCGCGTGGCTGGTGCTCACGGTGTATGCCGTCGAACGCCAGCTTTTTCCGCAGTTGCGGGCGCGCTGGATACTGGCCTTGCTAGGTGCGGGGGCGGTGCTGCTGTCCCTGGTGTTTTCTGGCCAGCCTTTGCATGTAACCGCCTCGCCCTGGCTGCCGCTGCACCTGGCCCTGGGCATTGCCTGCTACGGACTTTTTGCCGCCGCAGTCGTGCATGCCTGGCTCATGACGCGTGCCGAGCACCATATCCGCCAGGCAGCAGACCCGCAAAGCGGCATCCCGCTGCTCACGCTGGAGCGGCTTACCTTCCGCTTCGTGACGGCTGGCTTTGTCTTGTTGACGGCCACCCTGATGGCTGGCTGGCTTTTTGGCGAAACGCTTTACGGACATCCAGGCCGCTGGGACCACAAGGCGGTTTTTTCGCTGCTGTCGTGGGTCACCTTTGCCACCTTGCTGCTGGGCCGCGCACGCTTTGGCTGGCGTGGGCGCAATGCGGTGCGAATACTCTATGCCGGCGCCGGTCTTTTGCTGCTGGCGTATGTGGGTTCGCGCTTCGTGATGGAAGTGGTTTTGGGTCGCAGCACATGAAATACCTGGTTTTGCTGATTGTGCTGGCGGTGGTCGTGGGTGTCTGGCGAAGCCGCCGCCCCCCGGCATCCGGCCCCGAGAAGGCCGCCCCCCGGGCGCCTGTACTGCCCCAGGACATGGTGGCCTGCAGCCACTGCGGCGTGCATGTACCGCGCGCAGAGGCACTGATGTTGGGGCAGCACGCCTACTGCTGCGCCGAGCACAGGCGCCAACACAGCGCCTGACACCATGCCGTTCCTGCCGCCGGGTCTTTCACCGTCTGCCGCAGATGCACCTTTTGTGCGCATGTGGCGCGGGTTCCTGACCGGCCGCGTCATGGTGGCGCTGGCTCTGCTGTTCTTGCAGGGCCTGGGGCAGTTCATCAACCTGGCGGCGGAGCCGGCCACGCTGGCGGTGTGCGTGGCCTACCTTGCGGTAACGCTGGCCGAGCGCGCACTTGCAGGCCGCGCCCCTCCGCCGCCCGCTGCGGGCCCCCGGTGGCTTGCGTTCATTGGCGTGGACCTGGCGGCGGTGTGCGCCTTGCAATTGCTGCAGGCCGGCTCCATGAATTACACGCCCCTGTTCGGCCTGCCCATCCTGATGGCGGCAGTGCTGGGCACGCTGACCCTGGCTCTGGGCACGACGGCAGCCGCCACCTTGCTGCTGCTGGCCTTGGCCTGGTGGCAAGGGCAGATCAGCGGCGGCGATGACGCCTCGCGCTATCTCCAGAGCGCACTGGCCGGTACGGGCTTTTTCATCATCACTTACCTGGTGCACCAGCTGTCCGTGCGGCTGGCGCGAGAGCAGCAGCTCGCCCAGAAAAGCCAGATGGCGGCGAGAGTGCAGTCCCAGGTGAGCGCACTGGTGATCGAGCACCTCACCGATGGCGTGCTGGTGCTGGACAGCCAGGATGTCGTGCGCATTGCCAACCCGGCCGCACTGCTGCTGCTGGGCGGCCCCGGCTCACTGGCGCCCCCCTTCTCCCTGAACGAGGACCCCGCCTGGCTGCCACTGGTGAAGCTGGCGCAGCGCACATTCCACCAGGAACAACCCATCACCGCCGATGCCGACCTGCTGCATCCGGGCCAGAGCCCCACCGGACTGCATGTGCGCACCTGGCTGACCGCCTCGCGCCACGAGTCCCTGAATGAGCCGGTTGAGCGCCTGTGCGTGATGTTCCTGCACGACCTGCGTGAGCTGGAAGCGCGCTTGCGCACAGAAAAACTGGCTGCCATGGGCCGTATGTCCGCTGCCGTGGCCCACGAAATTCGCAACCCGCTGGCCGCCATCGTTCAGGCCAATGCCTTGCTGGAAGAAGATCTGCACGACCCGGGCCAGCAACGGCTCGCCCAGATGGTGCGGCAGAACGCAGAGCGCCTGGCGCGCATCGCCGAAGAGGTGCTGGATATTGCCCGGGTGCAGCACCAGATCAGCCACGCGCCCGCCTCCACGCTGCTGCTGGACGACACCGTGGCCCAGATCTGCGCCGACTGGCAGCACCAGAACCCGGCACAGCGCCGCGCCAGCATTTCACTGATGGGCCACAACGCCCAGATCGAGTTTGATACCGAGCACTTGCGGCGTGTGCTGTTCAACCTGCTGGACAACGCCGTGCGCTACAAGGGCCCCCACGACGATTCGCTGGCCATTACCACCCGGGTCAGCCCGTCGGGGGCCATCAGCCTGCAGGTATGGAGCGATGGGGCACCCATGGACAAATCGGTGGAACGCCACCTGTTCGAGCCCTTCTTTTCGTCTGAAAGCCGATCCAGCGGACTGGGCCTGTATATCTGCCGGGAGCTGTGCCAACGCCACGGCGCCTCGATTGGCTATCAGCGCCTGGTGCGCACCACACCACGCGGCGAAATCGGTGGCAATGCTTTTACCGTGGGTTTCCGCCGCAATACACGCCCTGCTGAAAATGCCACCCTGTTTGACACCATCGTCGTCTGAACGGCCCCTGAATCCATGAATGCCCCAGCCGCCTCCATCCTTGTCGTTGACGACGAGCCCGATCTGCGCACCCTGTATGAACTCACGTTGCTGCGCGAAGGTTACCGCGTGGAAACCGCATCCAGCGTTCAGGAGGCACGCCAGCAACTGAAAGACCACCGTTTCGACGCCGTCATTACCGACATGCGCCTGCCCGATGGTTTTGGCATGGAGCTGTTGCTGGATCTGCGAAACCAGCAGCGCCGTGAACGTTGTGTGGTCATGACGGCTTACGGGTCTGCAGAAAACGCGGTCGAAGCGCTGCGCTCGGGGGCCTTCGACTACCTGACCAAGCCGGTAGACCTGAAACAGTTCCGTTCGGTGGTGGCTTCGGCCGTGCAGGGGACGGGGGGAGTTCCCGCGCCGCGCTCCAGCCGCAGCCCGGCACGCCCGGGCAGCACGACCGAGCCCACAGGCACCGGCAGCGCGCTGGACCGCCTTATTGGCGAGTCGGAGGCCATTTGCAATGTCAAGCAGCGGATTGCCAAGGTTGCCCGCAGCATGGCCCCGGTGCTCATCCACGGGGAGTCCGGAACCGGCAAGGAGCTGGTGGCCCAGGCGTTGCACGCCAGCAGTCAGCGGTCTGAAGGCCCGCTCATTGCCGTCAATTGCGGCGCCATCCCCGAAAACCTGCTGGAAGCCGAATTCTTTGGCGCCCGCAAAGGGTCGTACACCGGGGCCGGTCAGGACCGCGACGGCTATTTCCAGGCCGCACGCGGCGGCACACTGTTTCTCGACGAAATCGGCGATCTGCCCCTGGCAATGCAATCGAAGCTGCTTCGCGCCATTCAGGAGCGCAGCGTGCGGCCACTGGGCTCGACCCAGGAGGAAACCGTGGACGTGCGGATCGTGAGCGCCACCCACCGCGACCTCGCGGCCGACGTGCTGTCGGGCCGGTTCCGCCAGGATCTGTATTACCGCCTGAACGTGATCGAAATCGTCATTCCTCCGCTGCGCGAGCGGAGAGAGGATCTGCCCGCGCTGTGCACGGCGTTGCTGGCCCGCATAGCGCAGGAATCGGGAATGAAGACACCGGCACTCACGGAGCAGGCGCTGAATGCCATTGCCAGCCACCCCCTGACCGGCAACGTGCGCGAGCTGGAGAACCTGCTGCACCGGGCCGTGGCACTGAGCGACGGGGATGAACTGCACGTGGAGTGCGCCACCTCTGCCGCCGATGCCTTTGGCGCCCGCCCATCGTCCACCCAGCCAGTGGCCACGACAGCGCCCGTTGCCGACGCCGCGCCCGGCATGGCGGCAACCAGCGGACTGACACCGTGCACTTCACTGCCCAACGATCTTCAAGCCTGGCTGGACCAGCAGGAACGGGAGATCCTGGTGCGCGCGCTGCGCGAGGCCAACTTCAACCGGACAGCCACCGCGGCGCGGCTGGGAATCAGCCTGCGACAAATCCGTTACCGCATTGCCCGGTTGAACATCTCCGCCCCGAGCGACAACGACGCACATGACGACCTTGGCTGAAGGGCCACCCTCCCAAACCCGGTGGGACGCGGGCTGGCATCACGAGGCCCTCAGGCAACCTTCTCCCAATTTTGGCCCGCGCCCCAGTGGCGCTGCCGTGGATCTGATCGTGGTCCATTCCATCAGCCTTCCGCCGGGGAGCTATGGCAGCGGGTCGGTACAAAAACTGTTCGCCAACGCCCTGGACTGGGACGCGCACCCTTACTTTCAAAGCATCCGGGGACTGCAGGTGTCGGCGCACTTCTTCATAGAACGGGATGGCACCCTCTGGCAATTTGTGGACTGCGACGAGCGCGCCTGGCACGCAGGCCAGTCGAGTTACCGGGGGCGATCGCAGTGCAACGACGACTCGATTGGTGTCGAGCTGGAGGGGCTCGAAGGTCAGATGTTTGAGCCGGTGCAATACGAGGTGCTGGCCAGACTGTGCGCCGACATCCGGGAGCGCTACCCCGTCACCCATGTGGCGGGGCACGAACATATCGCACCGGGACGCAAGCAAGACCCCGGCCCCGGATTTGACTGGACACGGCTTCAGCGCCTGCTCGCCTGGCCCCTCACGCAGTTTCCTGCGGAAACCCGAGGCACACCGGACCCGCACCGGTGACGCCTGCGACACCGCTGTAGCACGCAAACATCACCGTTTGTAACGCGCCCCCAGCGGTGCGAAAAAAACCCGCGTCAACGCCCACGCGGCCTGGTCCAGGAAAACCGCCTGCGACGCCCGGTTTTGCTTGATTTCAGTCATCACATATCGGCTGCATGGGGCCTGCGGGATCATTCGATTTCCCGCTGCGCCGCACTGCAACAGCGCACCTCGGATTGTGACCCCCATCAAGGCGATACACTACAGGTAGTGTCTTGAATACTATCTACACACCATCTATAGTGTGCGACAGATTTTCGCCGTTACACACTGAAAACACCGCGACCGCTTTTCCCAGCCCGCCCGCCCATCCCGTACAGCCCACAGAAGAGGACACCCATGCAAGCTGCTTTGACCACCCCCGACAACCTCGCCGCCACGCCACAGGCGCTGCCATCCCACGCTCCCGCGACGGCCAATGTGCTGACCCACTACCAGATCATCCGGCGCAACGGCGCAGTGGTCCCGTTTGAGCCGCAAAAGATCGCCGTCGCCATGATGAAAGCCTTTCTGGCCGTGCACGGTACACAAGGCGCCGCATCGGCCAGCGTGCGCGAGGTGGTGGACATGCTGACCCAGAATGTGACCCGCGCGCTGATGCGCTCACGCCCCGGCGGCGGCACCTTTCACATTGAGGACGTGCAGGACCAGGTGGAACTGGGGCTGATGCGCAGCGGTCACCATGAAATTGCTCGGGCCTACGTGCTCTACCGCGAGCGCCGCACCCAGGAGCGCGCGCGACAAGCCGAAGAGCAAACCCCTGCAGCCCCCCAGTTGAACGTTATGGACGGCGGTGAGCGCGTGGCGCTGGACCTGGCCCGCCTGCAGTCGCTCATTGCATCGGCCTGCGTCGGCCTGGGTTCAGACATCAGCGCCCAGCCCATCGTGGCGGAAACCATGCGCAACCTGTATGACGGCGTACCGATGGAAGAGGTCTACAAGGCGTCCATTCTTGCCGCACGCACACTCATCGAGAAGGATCCGGACTACACCTACGCCACAGCGCGCCTGTTGCTGCACACGATCGTGCGTGAGGTTCTGGGCCGCGAAGTCACTCAGGCCGAAATGGCGCAAAGCTATGTGGACTATTTCCCGCAGTTCATCAAGAAGGGTGTGGAGCACGAGCTGCTGGATGAACGTCTGCTGCAGTACGACCTGCAGCGCCTGGGCGCCGCCCTCAAGGCCGACCGCGACCTGCAATTTGATTACCTCGGCCTGCAAACCCTGTATGACCGCTACTTCCTGCACATCAAGAAAACGCGCATCGAGCTGCCCCAGGCTTTCTTCATGCGCGTGGCCATGGGACTCTCGCTCAATGAGATCGACCGCGAAGCACGCGCCATCGAGTTCTATGAGATTCTTTCCAGCTTCGACTTCATGTCCAGCACGCCCACGCTGTTCAACAGCGGCACGCGGCGTTCGCAGTTGTCCAGCTGCTACCTCACAACAGTACCCGACGACCTCGATGGCATCTATGAGTCCATCAAGGAAAACGCCCTGCTGTCCAAGTTTGCTGGCGGCCTGGGCAACGACTGGACACGCGTGCGCGCGCTGGGCAGCCACATCAAGGGCACCAATGGCGAGTCGCAAGGGGTGGTGCCCTTCCTCAAAGTGGTCAACGACACGGCCGTGGCCGTGAACCAGGGCGGCAAGCGCAAAGGCGCCGTCTGCACCTACCTGGAAACCTGGCACCTCGATATCGAAGAGTTCCTGGAGCTGCGCAAGAACACCGGTGACGACCGCCGCCGCACGCACGACATGAATACCGCCAACTGGATTCCCGATCTGTTCATGCGCCGCGTGATGGAAAAGGGCACCTGGACGCTGTTCTCGCCGTCTGACGTGCCTGACCTGCACGACCTTTTTGGCGCAGCCTTTGAAAAGGCCTATGTCGCCTACGAAGAGGCGGCAGTGCGCGGCGAGATCAAGCCTGCCAAGACGGTACAGGCCACCGACCTGTGGCGCAAGATGCTGACCATGCTGTTCGAAACCGGCCACCCCTGGATCACGTTCAAGGATGCCTGCAACGTGCGCTCACCCCAGCAGCACGCCGGCGTGGTGCACTCGTCCAACCTGTGCACCGAAATCACGCTGAACACCAGCGACACCGAAACCGCCGTGTGCAACCTGGGTTCGGTTAATCTGCTGCAGCACATCAAGGACGGCAAACTCGACCACGACAAGCTCAAGAAGACCATCAAGGTGGCCATGCGCATGCTCGACAACGTGATCGACATCAACTACTACGCCGTCAAGAAGGCCCGGGAGTCCAACCTGCGCCACCGCCCGGTGGGCCTGGGGGTCATGGCCTTTCAGGACAGCCTGTACGAACTGCGCATTCCTTACGCTTCGCAAGAAGCCGTGGAATTTGCTGATCAATCGATGGAAGCCATTTGCTATTACGCCTACTGGGCTTCCAGTGATCTGGCCAGGGAGCGCGGTAAATATCACAGCTACAAAGGCTCGCTATGGGATCGCGGCATCCTGCCTTTGGACACGCTCGATATGCTGTCAACGGCCCGCGGCGGCTATGTGGAAGTGGATCGCTCGTCCACGCTGGACTGGGACGCCCTGCGCAACAAGATTGCACAGGACGGTATGCGCAACTCGAATTGCGTTGCCATCGCCCCCACGGCCACGATTTCCAACATCATTGGGGTGGATGCCTCCATCGAACCCTCGTTCGGCAACCTATCAGTCAAGTCCAACCTGTCAGGCGAATTCACCGTGATCAATGGTGGCCTGGTGCGCGACCTCAAGCGACTGGGCTTGTGGGATGACGTGATGATCATGGACCTCAAGCACTTCAAGGGATCGCTCCACCCGATCGACCGTGTGCCCCAGGACATCAAGGCGCTGTACTCCACGGCGTTTGAAGTCGACCCACAGTGGCTGGTGGAGGCAGCATCGCGCCGCCAGAAGTGGATTGACCAGGCGCAGAGCCTGAACATCTACATGGCGGGCGCATCGGGCAAAAGACTGGACGACACCTACAAACTTGCCTGGGTGCGCGGACTCAAGACCACGTACTACCTGCGCACACAAAGTGCCACACACGTCGAGATGAGCACGGTGACCACGCGACAGCTCAACGCGGTTTCGTCGGGCAATGAAGGTGGTGCAACCAGCGCATCGACACCTGCGCGGGCCCACTCCAGCGCACTCGAAACCGCGGCGGCCGCCGCCGCATCACCCGGTGCCGCACTGCCGGCCACGGACATCAAGTTCTGCGCAATCGACGATCCCGGCTGCGAAGCCTGTCAGTAACAACGGCAACGGCAACGGCAACGCATCGGCCTTGTCCGATGCGTTGCGCATGTGTTGTGAAGCAACAAAACCTTGCTGCACAACGCTTCAGTGCTTTTCTTTTTGCAGCACTGCTTTCATAATCCGAACACTGGAAAATCTATGTTGACCTGGGACGAAGAAGTCAAGCCCTCATCGCAAAATCAACTGGACGGCGGTCTGAACCACAACCGCCTGGCGGGACAACCGCCTCTGTCTTTCCAGCCCCCCTCAGCGCAAGTCGTAGGTGCTGCAGTCAGCGCCTGCGGTGGTGTGCCCGCGCCCACCGCTGCGGCAGCGCACCGCCGCGTGAACGCAGCCGACAAACGCATCATCAACGGCCAGACCGACGTCAACCAGCTGGTTCCATTCAAGTACAAGTGGGCGTGGGAAAAATACCTGGCCACTTGCGCCAATCACTGGATGCCGCAGGAAGTGAACATGACGCGGGACATCGCGTTGTGGAAAGACCCCAACGGCCTGACGGATGACGAGCGCCGCATCATCAAGCGCAACCTGGGCTTCTTTGTCACCGCAGACTCGCTGGCGGCCAACAACATTGTGCTGGGCACCTATCGCCACATCACAGCACCAGAGTGCCGCCAGTTTCTGTTGCGCCAAGCATTTGAAGAAGCCATCCACACGCACGCCTACCAGTACATCGTGGAGTCGCTGGGTCTTGATGAAAGCGAAATCTTCAACGCCTACAACGAAGTCCAGTCGATTCGCGACAAGGACCAGTTCCTGATCCCCTTCATTGAGGCGATCATGGATCCCAACTTCCATACCGGCACGCCCGAGAACGACCAGACGCTGCTCAAATCGCTGATCGTCTTTGCCTGCCTGATGGAGGGTCTGTTCTTCTACGTCGGTTTCACGCAGATCCTGGCGCTGGGTCGCCAGAACAAGATGACCGGTGCCGCCGAGCAGTACCAGTACATCCTGCGGGACGAGTCAATGCACTGCAATTTCGGCATCGACCTGATCAATCAGCTCAAGCTGGAAAACCCCCACCTCTGGACAGCAGCGTTCAAGGCAGAAATCAAGGCACTGTTCCTCAAGGCGGTCGAGCTGGAATACCGCTACGCCGAAGACACCATGCCCCGCGGCGTGCTGGGCATGAATGCTTCCATGTTCAAGGGCTACCTGCGTTACATCGCCAATCGCCGCGCCACGCAGATCGGGCTGGAAACGCTGTTCCCCAACGAAGAAAACCCGTTTCCCTGGATGAGCGAGATGATCGACCTGAAGAAGGAACGCAACTTCTTCGAGACCCGCGTTATTGAATACCAGTCTGGTGGTGCGCTGTCCTGGGACTAGCACCTTTCGCATCACACCACCATGGATCTTTACACTACGCCCCACGCCGACAACGCCTCAAAGCGCCATCGCGTGGGTCGTTTCCGTGTTCATGGAGATGGAGTTCTTATCCATCCTCATGGATCGCTTTCTGTCCACTGCAGACAGAGAGTGCTCTTTGCAAATTGACCCAAGGAGAACATGATGGCAACTGCGAAAAAACCGGCCGCCAAGAAGGCCGCTCCAGCGAAGAA
This sequence comes from Acidovorax defluvii, assembly GCA_003268905.1. GTDB lineage: Bacteria > Pseudomonadota > Gammaproteobacteria > Burkholderiales > Burkholderiaceae_C > Acidovorax > Acidovorax defluvii. Next base: position 48,276 of record QLTU01000006.1, on the reverse strand, counting down.
AGTAATGGCCGCCACGAAGGCTGCACCAGCGAAGAAAGCTGCTGCTCCTGCCAAGAAGGTAGTGGCTGCCAAGAAGGCTGCGCCAGCGAAGAAAGCTGCCGCTCCTGCCAAGAAGGTAGTGGCTGCCAAGAAGGCTGCGCCAGCGAAGAAAGCTGCCGCTCCTGCCAAGAAGGTAGTGGCCGCCAAGAAGGCTGCGCCAGCGAAGAAAGCTGCCGCTCCTGCCAAGAAGGTAGTGGCCGCCAAGAAGGCTGCGCCAGCGAAGAAAGCTGCCGCTCCTGCCAAGAAGGTAGTGGCCGCCAAGAAGGCTGCCCCCACCCCAAAAGCAGCCCCTGCAAAGAAGGTAGCCCCGGCCAAAAAAGCCGCGAAGGCCCCAGCCGCAGCACCATCCGCGCAAACCACGCTGAACCCCCAGGCGGCCTGGCCCTTCCCCACCGGCACCAAGCCGTAAATCCTGCACTTTCAGTGCCCAGCCCGGTGCTTGCGCACCGGGTTTTTTATGCCGGAAACAAGCGGATTCAGACGCGTCAACCGCTACCGAGAGAGCAGATGGACCAAACGTCTTGGCATGCAAACGGTATCAGGCAGGTGTGAAGTCGAGTGTGTAGTTTTGTGGCCCACGCTGTGCGATCTTGAGCGCCCCCACACGATTGCCCAGTTCGGCGCAACGCACGAGCGACCAGCCGCGCTCCAACCCAAAAAGCAACGCCCCGCGCCATGCGTCCCCACACCCGGTCGGATCCACCACCTCAGCGGGTTCAACTGCGGGCACCAGGGTCTTTTCTCCGTCAACCCACACCTCACAACCTTGCGCCCCCAGCGTGACGACCAAACCCTTCACCTTGCGTGAAATTTCGGCGCAAGACCAGCCCGTGCGTTCGCACAGCATTTTGCCTTCATAGTCGTTCACCGTGACCCAGGTGGCCTGTTCGACAAACCGGGACAGCTCGGCTCCGTTGAACATGGGCAACCCCTGGCCTGGATCGAATACAAACGGAATATCTGCCGCAACCATCTGGGCGGCGTGCTCCAGCATGGCATCCCTTCCATCGGGCGCAATAATGCCAAGTCTCACGTCGGCCTGAGGCTCGATGCGGTTCACATGGGCCTGCATCATCGCCCCGGGATGAAATGCCGTGATCTGATTGTTGTCACGGTCCGTCATGATCATGGCCTGCGCGGTGTAGGTGTCATGGGCCTGCCCCACATGCGCAGTGCTGATGCCCAGCTCCTTCAGTCGCGAGAGGTAATCAGCGCCGTCACTGCCCAGCATGGCCATGGGGAGCGGCTTGCCTCCCAACAGTTGCAGGCTGTAGGCAATATTGCCGGCACACCCGCCAAAATCCCGCCGCAAGGAGGGCACCAAAAACGACACATTGAGGATGTGCAGTTGATCGGGCAGGATCTGCTCGGCAAACCGCCCTTCAAAAGTCATGATGGTGTCAAACGCAAGGGAACCACAAATCAATACAGCCATGGCAAAAGTTGGTTAAGAATCAGGGATAGAACGCCAGCAGCCGATAGCCAGCCACACGCGCTCCGCCAGTGGTCACGACGACCGCCACCGAAGAGGTCCATTCACCCAGTGCGGGAAGCTCCGCAGGAGCCCCCATCTCCTGGGGCAAAAATACACGCCGAAGCACGGGCTGGTCCTGTGTATCAGTCAGGGTCAACTCCATCGCAGGCATGGACAGCGGCAGCGTTGCTCGGTTCTTGATAACAAAAACCAGCTGGTAGCTGTCTCCGCGTGCTTTATTGAAAGAAGAGCTCTCAATCACGACATCTGATATTTGCCTGAGCGGGGCCAAGGTGCACTGCAAGGGCTCGCACAGCCTCTGAAGCCATGGACGAACACGGACGTCCATGGCCGCAATGCGGTCCCGCTCCTGCAGCACCATCTGCAATGTCAAGGTGCACAACAGCACCATTGCGATGACCCCCAACCCCGTCCGCACCAAAGGGCGCCGCCATAAGGCCTTGCGCTTTGCGGCGCGGACAAAACTCACTTCATCCGCACCCGAAGTGCCCTCGGGCGAGTCATCTTCGTCCTGCGCCCGCGGGATGACGCCCACCGCCCCATTCTGCAGATTTTCGGTTCGCCCCATACCGTCCCTGGACAAGGATTCCGGGGAGAGAGATTCATCGAATGACGTGTCCGAACCCCGTCCTGGTGAATCCTTCTGCGTGTGCGAAATCTCATGCTCATCCACAAAGTCGCCGCCTCTTTCTGGCTCAATCAGGGATTGCTTGCGCGGCAACTCCAGTGGCGGATACAAGGCAGCGCCTGCAGTAGAAGAGTCTTCGGCCCGCTCATCCTCAGGCCACTCTTCACGGAACTCGTCATATGGCAATTCGTAGCCTGGCAGGCTCTCGCCCATCTGTAGCGCAGGGGACTCCTTTTCCGAAGAATGCCCTCTATGGAGGGGAACGAGCGGCGGCACCGCATCGGCCACCGGCACTAAGGGATCAGCCCCCGGCATTGCCCCGTCAGCAAGAGCGTTGCCGGCTGGGGGTACAACCGATCTCCAGGCAAATGGAGCAGTAGGCTGCAGGGTCATTTCCTGTCCAGGGAATGAGAAAGTCGCCTTACCCGCAACAAGAAACGAGGGCACATCCTGGACTGGCACATCCAGCACGCTGTCTGGCAAAGGATGATCCCAGGACAGGTCGTGCGCCTTGGCAGGCGGCACTCCCAGCGCCGAAGGAGCAGCGGGGGTGTCCGCAGAAAGGGCGCCCCAGGCACCCACTGCACTGGTGGCGCGCACGACCGGCGTCGGTGGTGGGCGCGACGCGGTCATGGACACGTCCGGCAGCAGAGCCTGCGGCTCAGAAGGCAGCAGATGGGCCGACGCATCGAAGACTTCCTTGCATTGCCCGCAGCGCACCCAGCCGTCAGATATGCGCAACTGATCGGCAACCACCTTGAATTTCGTCGCGCAGGAAGGGCAGCGTGTAATCTGGCTCATCTGCGATCCATTGTAGTAAGCGCCCCTTAACGACAAACTTCAGCGGCGTGGATAACTCAGCGGGAGGCCGTCATGAGGATCCAGCCATCCTCGGCATCTGCCACCTCAAGGCGAATCCATGGCGCGTAGGCTTCCTGCAGCTCCTGCGCCTGGCGCTCCAGAATGCCTGCCAGCACAAGGTGTCCGCCTGGTGCCACATGCGCGCACAGCAATGGTGCCAGCACCCTCAACGGAGTGGCAAGAATGTTGGCCAGCACCGTCTGGTAGAGCCCCTGGGCCTTGTCCGGCAGGCCTGCCTGCACCTGCACGCCGTTGGCCAGGGCATTCTGCATCGTGGATTCGACGGCAGCTGGATCAATGTCCACGGCATCGATATCGGTGGCGCCGAACTTGGCAGCACCTATGGCCAGAATGCCCGAGCCACAGCCGTAGTCAAGCACCCGGCCGAGGGGATTGCCGGCTGCTGCGCTGGTGGCGCCGTGGCGCGCAATCCATCGCAGGCACATGCGCGTGGTGGGGTGGGTGCCCGTGCCAAAAGCAAGCCCCGGATCCAGCCGGATGCTGCGCAGGGCCTGCGCTGGCAGCTCATGCCAGGTCGGAACAATCCAGAAGTCGGGAGTGATGTCGACGGGTGCAAACTGCGACTGCGTCAGTCGCACCCAGTCCTGCTCGGGTACCTGCGCCAGCCCCAGCACCTTGCACCCCGTGAAGAAATCCTGCACGGCCAGCAATTGCTGCGCCTCGCTCGCGGCGGCTTCGGTTTCAAACAGGGCCACCACCCGGCTGCGCTGCCAGCCCTCCTTGGGCGGAGGCATGCCCGGCTCGCCAAACAATGCCTGCTCGGCATCGGTCTGCGCGTCAGCGTCCTCCACCGACACGCTCAGGGCATCCAGCGCATCCAGCGCATCGCTCACCGCCTCAATGCGGTCTTCCGGACACATCAGACTCAGCTCAAACATGAAACACGCCTCTCAGAAAAAATGAAATGCTGGCACCCGTTGCCAGGAGCCAGCATGGAACCATGCGCAGGAGGATTTCACCGCTTGTGCTGTGACAGCCACTCTTCCAGATAGTGAATGTTGGTGCCGCCCGACACAAACTTGGCATCCACCATCAGCTCGCGGTGCAACGGCACGTTGGTGTTGATCCCCTCGATCACGGTTTCCGAGAGCGCCGTGCGCATGCGGGCCAATGCCTGTTCACGCGTGTCGCCATGCACGATGATCTTGCCGATCATCGAGTCGTAGTTCGGGGGAACAAAATAATTGGTGTAGGCGTGTGAATCCACCCGCACCCCCGGGCCGCCCGGCGCATGCCACATGGTGATGCGCCCCGGAGAAGGGATGAACTTGTAAGGGTCTTCGGCGTTCACCCGGCATTCAATGGCATGGCCACGAATCTCGATCTGTCGCTGGGTGAAAGGCAACTTTTCACCGGCCGCCACCATGATCTGCGTGCGCACAATATCCACACCCGTGACCCATTCGGTCACCGGATGCTCCACCTGCACGCGCGTGTTCATCTCGATAAAGTAGAACTCACCGTTTTCGTACAGAAACTCGAAAGTGCCCGCACCGCGATAACCGATTTTCTTGCAGGCAGCCACGCAGCGCTCGCCGATGCGTTCGATCAGCTTGCGGGGAATGCCGGGTGCCGGAGCCTCTTCGATCACCTTCTGATGGCGCCGCTGCATGGAGCAGTCGCGCTCGCCCAGGTACACGGCATTGCGGTGCTTGTCGGCAAGGATCTGGATTTCGATATGGCGCGGGTTCTGGAGGAACTTCTCCATGTACACCGCAGGATTGCCAAACGCAGCGCCCGCTTCGGCCTTGGTCATCTGCACGGCATTCACCAGCGCTGCCTCGGTGTGCACCACGCGCATCCCGCGGCCACCGCCGCCGCCAGCGGCCTTGATGATGACGGGGTAACCCACCGCCTTGGCAATGCGGCGAATCTGCACCGGATCATCCGGCAACTCGCCTTCCGATCCGGGCACGCAGGGCACGCCGGCGCGAATCATGGCCTGCTTGGCCGAGACCTTGTCGCCCATGGTGCGGATGTTGTCTGGCGTGGGACCAATGAACTGGAAACCACTTTTTTCCACCCGCTCGGCAAAATCGGCGTTTTCGGACAGGAAACCATAGCCCGGATGGATGGCTTCTGCGTCCGTCACCTCGGCCGCCGAGATGATGGCAGGCATGTTGAGGTAAGACAGCGGCGAGGGCGCAGGGCCAATGCAGACGGCCTCTTCGGCCAGCTTTACATACTTGGCATCACGATCGGCCTCGGAGTAGACCATCACGGCTTTCACGCCCAGCTCGTGGCAGGCGCGCTGGATGCGCAGGGCGATTTCGCCGCGATTGGCGACCAGGATCTTTTTAAACATAGGCTATCTCGCGGCTCATCGCCCGCACGCTGGCGCGTGCCAGGGCAATTTGCATTGCCTTGCCGCTGGCAAGAACGCCGCGATTGGCGACCAGGATCTTTTTAAACATAGGCTATCTCGCGGCTCATCGCCCGCACGCTGGCGCGTGCCAGGGCAATTTGCATTGCCTTGCCGCTGGCAAGAACGCCGCGATTGGCGACCAGGATCTTTTTAAACATAGGCTATCTCGCGGCTCATCGCCCGCACGCTGGCGCGTGCCAGGGCAATTTGCATTGCCTTGCCGCTGGCAAGAACGTCGCAGTGGGCGACAAGGATCTTTGTAAACATGGGCAGGGGATTATTCGATCACGAACAAGGGTTGTCCGTATTCGACGGCCTGACCGTTCTCACCCAGAATCTTGGCCACTGTGCCGGATTTGTCGGCCTCGATTTCATTGAGGATCTTCATGGCTTCGATGATGCAGACCGTCTCGCCTTCCTTGACCTGGCTGCCCACCTCGACGAACGCCTTGGCACCGGGGCTGGACGAACGGTAAAAAGTGCCCACCATGGGCGACTTCACCACATGGCCAGTGGGCGCTGCAGCCACCGGCGCGGGCAGCTCGGCAACGGTGGCCGGCGCGGCTGCTGCAGCCGCAGCGGGCATGGGAGCCGGAACATACTGCTGCACCACAGCGCCGCCGCTCTTGACGATACGGACCTTGCCCTCGGCTTCGGTGATCTCGAGTTCAGACACATTCGACTCGGATACCAGATCGATGAGGGTTTTGAGTTTTCGCAAATCCATGGGAGCTCCAACGGCTATAAAACTGAATAAGGCGCGAATTTACTCCAATTTCAGCCTACTTCAGTCTTTAGAGCGCATTTTTCACCATCGACAGCGGGGACATAGCCCCTTTCAGCGGTTTTGACTGGCTATTTTTACGGAAAATATCTTCAGCGCAGGGCAACCCACTTTCGCAAGTCCTGCGGGGTAACCTGGCCCATTTTACGATGCAACACGCGCCCTTCCGCGCCGAACACCACGGTGAAGGGCAGGCCACCCGTCAGGTTGCCCAAGGAGCGCCCCAACTCCGAGCCCCCCAGCCCTGCCAAGCCCACCGGGAAATCCAGCGGTAGCCGCGCCAGAAATTTCCGCACCGAAGAAGGCTGATCAATCGCCAACCCCACCACTTGCCAGCCGTTGGCCTTGTTTTCGCGATGAAAGGTGTTGAGCAGGGGCAACTCTTCTACACAGGGCGGACACCAGGTCGCCCAGAAGTTGAGCAGCAAGGGTTTGCCAGCAAACGCCCCCATGGCCAGTTGGGCGCCCTCGGGCGTGTCGAATGCCTGGGTCCAAAGTGCCTGCTCGGCGCCCGCTTGCACAGCGCGGGGCTGCAGGCGCCACCAGGCCAGGCCGGCACCACCCAGCGCGGCAGCGGCAGCCACACCAGCATACAAAGCCCTGCGCCGGCTTACGGGCGTTACGCCATAACCAGACTCAGAGGAAACAGACGATTCAGCAGATGGCAGGGATGGCAGAGTCATGGGGCATTTTCCTGAAGAAGGCGCCGCACCGCGGTGATGTCACCACGTGGCGATCGTCCCTTGGTATCGGGGCGCAAGGCTCCGCGCAAATCGTCGAGATCGTAGATCAGCAAATGCACGCCGATCATTTCACCCAGCTCAGGGCACTTGCTGCCCACGCTGAGGGCCTCGACAGAATCGCCGTGAAAGCCTGGGACGGTGCGCGGCTCGTAATCGACGTTATGGTCTATCAGCGCGATCTCGGCTGATTTGGAGTCATCACAGAACAACTGCAGATAAATATCCGACAGCCGGGTGGCAGTGCCACGCCACACCGCGCCGCCGAGATGGGGCCGAAAAGCGGACATGCGCTCCATCCAGACCAGGGCCAGCTGGCGCAGGGCACGCAATTCACGGGGCTGGGTGTCGGCGCAAAACAGGGCGATGTATTCCCGTACTGCGTCTTCCACCTCATCGTTGTCGGGTAGGGGGGTGCGTGCCGGCAGGCCCAGCTGGCGCACGGCACGGCGTTTGGCGGGGCCCCACTCCAGGCCCTCTTCCACGACCAGCCGGGCAGTGGTGCTGGCGATTTCGGCGCTCAAAGGTGTTGGCATGGCGCAATGGGATGGCGTTGGGAGGCGCTATTGTGGCGCCAACCCGTGACAAGCCGCCACGCCGCCCCGCATGGCCCGACGAAGATATGGCCATTGCACTCCAGCCACCCTGGCAGACACTATGTTTTTAATAGCTTCTTGCGCTTACCACACAAGCGCTGCGTTGCCTTTTGTGCTTGAACCTTAGAATCTGCGCCCATGCACATACACATACTCGGGATCTGCGGCACGTTCATGGGGGGCTTGGCCGCGCTGGCGCGGGAAGCAGGGCACAAGGTTACTGGCTGCGACGCCGGTGTTTACCCACCCATGAGCGATCAGCTGCGCGCCTTGGGCATCGAGCTGATCGAAGGGTTCGGAGCAGACCAGCTGGCGCTGCGCCCCGATGTGTTCGTGGTGGGCAATGTGGTCAGCCGCGCCCGGCTGGCCGACGGCAGCCCCAAGTTTCCGCTCATGGAAGCCATTCTGGACGCCGGCCTGCCCTACACCAGCGGCCCGCAGTGGCTGGCCGAACAGGTGTTGCAGGGCCGGCACGTGCTGGCTGTGGCGGGAACCCACGGCAAGACCACCACCACGTCGATGCTGGCCTGGATTCTGGAAAGTGCCGGACTGCAGCCGGGCTTTTTGATTGGCGGCGTGCCACTGAACTTCGGGGTGTCTGCCCGCCTGGGCGCCACGCACCGCCCCATCGCAGGCGACGGGGCGCTCGACACCCGCCCGCTCTTTGTCATTGAGGCCGACGAGTACGACACCGCCTTTTTCGACAAGCGCAGCAAGTTCGTACATTACCGCCCGCGCACGGCGGTGCTGAACAATCTGGAATTCGACCATGCCGACATCTTTGATGACCTGGCCGCCATCGAGCGCCAGTTCCACCACCTGGTGCGCACCGTGCCGCCCTCGGGTCGCATCGTGGTCAACGGGCTCGAAGAAAGCCTCGCCCGTGTGCTGCACACCGGCTGCTGGAGCACGGTGAGCAGCTTCGGCGCCGCAGTGAGCGATTTTTCTGCCGTGGGCGACCCGCAGGCTTTTGACGTGCTGCACCAGGGTGCCGCGGTAGCGCGCGTGCAATGGAGCCTGACAGGCGTGCACAACCAGCTCAATGCGCTGGCAGCGATTGCAGCGGCCCACCATGTGGGCGTGCCCGTGTCGCAGGCCGCACAGGCGCTGGCCAATTTTCAGAATGTCAAACGCCGCATGGAATTGCGCGGCACCGTCAACGGCATCGCGGTGTACGACGACTTTGCGCACCACCCCACCGCGCTGCGCACCACACTGGATGGCTTGCGCCGCAGCCTGGGGGCCGATGCACGCATCCTGGCGGTGTTCGAGCCGCGCAGCAACACCATGAAGCTGGGCGCCATGAAAAGCCAGTTGCCCTGGGCGCTGGAGAACGCCGATCTGGCCTTTTGCCACACGGCCGGGCTGGACTGGGATGCCGCCGACGCCCTGGCGCCGTTGGGCGTAGGCCCCGGCCAGCGCGCACAGACCGCGCCAGACATCGACACCCTGGTCAGCCAGGTGCAGCAGGCCGCAAAGCCGGGCGATCACATCGTCTGCATGAGCAATGGTGGCTTCGGCGGGGTGCACGACCGCTTGCTGCGTGCACTATCATAAATATAGCTACCACCGCTTATCAGATAAGGGCTAGCGGCTATTTTGACCTGATTTTCAGAAGGACACAGCCATGGCTGGCACGTCCACCCGCACCACGGGTTTGGCCAGCGCAGCACTGGCGGCACGGGCAAAGTCGCGCGACCACACGGGATCGTTGAACAACGCGGTGCCTGCGGCAAGCGCCACGGTCAAGACCTTGTCGGCCAGCAACACCTTGCCGCTGGCGCGCAGGGGTTCGCAATCGAGGGCCGTGAACTGATCGTCCAGCCAGCGGCGCCCGCCTTCGTGCGTCATGGGCTCCTGGCCCTCCAGATCAAAACGGAATTTCTGGTTTCCAGTCAGTTGGACCGACACTTCGCTGTGCATGATGCTTGCCTTTCTGGCGCAATGGGGATGCAAGGGCCGGGGCGGCACACCCGGTGCGCCCCGCCAAAGGTTTGAGCTTACACCGCCACAGCGGTGCAGCATCACAGGGACTGCCCCAGTCGTCCAGCTTCGCTGGATCGTCTTGACAAAGCACTGGCTGCGGGCTCCCTGCCTCTGGTTATCCGATGCTGGTTATCCGACGGTATGAACTTCGTATCAGAGCGCGCGGCGGGCCACCACGGCCGCCGAGAGTTCGGCCAGCGACTGCAGCGAATCGTCCCAGCCCAGGCAGGCGTCGGTGATGCTCTTTCCATACTCCAGCGCGCTGGGCAGGTCCTTGCCAGGCGAGAACTTCTGCGCACCGGCGTTCAGATGGCTCTCGATCATGAGACCGAACACGCTGCGCGAACCTCCAGCGATCTGGGCTGCAATATCCCGCGCCACATCGAGCTGCTTTTGGTGCTGCTTGCTGCTGTTGGCGTGGCTGCAATCGACCATCAAGGTGGCGGGCAAATGCGCGGCTTCAAGGTCCTTGCAGGCGGCGGCGACGCTGGCGGCATCGTAATTGGGGGCCTTGCCACCACGCAGGATGACGTGGCAGTCTTTGTTGCCCTTGGTGTTGACGATGGCCACCTGGCCATTCTTGTGCACCGACAGGAAATGGTGGCCCCGGCTGGCCGACTGGATGGCGTCGGTGGCGATGCGGATGTTGCCATCCGTTCCATTCTTGAATCCAATGGGCGCAGACAGGCCCGAGGCCAGCTCGCGGTGCACCTGGCTTTCGGTGGTGCGTGCGCCGATGGCACCCCAGCTAATGAGGTCGCCGATGTACTGGGGCGAGATCACATCGAGAAACTCGCTGCCCGCCGGGATGCCCAGGCGGTTGATCTCGATGAGCAACTGGCGCGCAATGCGCAGGCCTTCGTCGATGCGATAGCTCTCATCCAGATAGGGGTCATTGATCAGGCCCTTCCAGCCCACCGTGGTGCGGGGTTTCTCGAAATACACGCGCATCACGATCTCCAGCGTGTCTGCGTACTGGGCACGCACGGCAGCCATGCGACGGGCATATTCCAGCGCCGCCGCGGGGTCGTGGATGGAGCAGGGGCCAATCACCACCAGCAAGCGGTCATCCTTGCCCGCCATGATGCGGTGGATGTTCTTGCGGGTCTGGGTGATCAGCGCTTCCACCGGCGTTCCGCTGATGGGGAAAAAGCGGATCAGGTGTTCGGGAGGTGGCAACACGGTGATGTCCTTGATACGTTCGTCGTCGGTCTGGCTGGTTTTCTCGACGCTGCGGTACCAGGTATCGCTGGCAGGGGTGGCGTGGGCCGTCATGGTTGCTTCCTCGTGGATTGAAATGGGAGAAGGTCAGAAAAACAAAAACCGCCGGGCTTTACAGCGTCGGCGGTTGGTATGGGGAGGTTTGTGGGCTTGCGCGCTGTCCTCTCATCCGCCGGGGACTGAGATCCAAAACCAAAAATAAAACGCGCTGCGTACTTGCATGTGAATCAATGTAGCACAGTGTTTGTCGCAGCGCAGCAAGCCCGGGGCATTGTGGCGCGGCGGCAACTGTGCGCGTGGACTGCAAAAACTGGCGACAGTCAGCTATCGCCGCAGGCGCCCAAACCAGGCCCGCACCCGCTGCCAGCCCGACAGCCGCTGTGGCAATGCATCGGGCAAATCGCTTTGCGGACCACTGTCGTGCTCGTACATGTCGATGAGCAGCAATGCTTCACCCAGCGTGCGCCAGGCGAGCAGCTCAAACTGGCGAAAGCAGGCGCTCTCGCGCGCGCTGTGGCGCTCCAGCTCCTGCTGCCATGCGGCGACGGCGTCACGCAACTCCCGCAGCGCGCGCTGGTAAGCGCCAAACTCGTACAACGCATGCCAAGCAGAGCCCAAACCCGTGAGGAAAAGCTGGTGCTCGCGTGCGCACTGGGCCAGTTCCACCACGCGGCGGGTGATGGCACCGGCATCGGCGCCGGATCGGCGCAGGCGCGTCGCCTCCTCAATGTGCATCGACAGCGCCCCCAGGCTGTCCCGCAACTGGCGGGAATCCTCGTCCGCCACGCCTTCACGCAGAAAACGGCTGATATCGCCAAATGACTGGAGTGTTTGCTGCAAACTGGAAAGCGACGCAGGCATGGTGTGATTGTGCGCCCGCCTCTTCAGGCTGTCGCCCCCGCGTGGCCCGCCGGGTGCCACGATGTGCCCAGGCAACCACCCGCGGCACCGCCCGCGTGGGCTTCAGGCCGTACCGCCGACCGTCAGGCCGTCGATGCGCAGCGTCGGCTGACCCACACCCACCGGCACACTCTGGCCTTCCTTGCCGCAGGTGCCCACACCGGGGTCGAGCGCCATGTCGTTGCCGATCATGCTGACTTTCTTGAGGGCCTCGGGGCCAGCGCCGACGATGGTCGCGCCCTTCACGGGGTAGAGGATTTTTCCGTTTTCCACCCAGTAGGCTTCACTGGCGGAGAACACAAATTTGCCCGAGGTGATGTCCACCTGGCCGCCCCCAAAATTGGTGGCATACAGGCCACGTTTGATGCTGGCCACAATCTCTTCCGGCTGCTTGTCGCCGCCCAGCATGTAGGTGTTGGTCATGCGTGGCATGGGGATATGGGCGTAACTTTCGCGGCGGCCATTTCCCGTGGGTTTGACACCCATCAGGCGGGCGTTCATGGCGTCCTGGATGTAGCCCTGCAGGATGCCGTCCTCGATCAGCACGTTGCGCTGGCTGGTGTTGCCTTCGTCGTCCACGTTGAGCGAGCCGCGCCGATCCGAGATGGTGCCGTCGTCAAGCACCGTGACACCCTTGGCTGCCACGCGCTGGCCGATGCGGCCGCTGAAGGCGCTGGAGCCCTTGCGGTTGAAGTCACCTTCCAGACCATGGCCCACCGCTTCGTGCAGCAGGATGCCGGGCCAGCCGGGGCCCAGAACCACCGTCATCTCGCCCGCTGGCGCGGGGCGCGACTCCAGATTGACCAGGGCCGCGTTCACCGCCTCGTCCACATACTGGGCAATTTGCTCGGTATCGAAATACGCCAGACCAAAGCGACCGCCGCCACCGGCCGAGCCCATTTCACGGCGACCATTTTGCTCAGCGATCACGGTAACGGACAGCCGCACCAGCGGCCGCACATCTGCCGCCAGCGTGCCGTCGGCACGGGCCACCAGCACCACGTCGTATTCGCTCGCCAGGCCAGCCATGACCTGGGCCACGCGCGGGTCCTTGGCGCGAGCACGCTGCTCCACCTGCATCAGCAGGGCGACCTTGGCCGTGCTGTCCAGCGTGGAGATGGGGTCCACGCCAGGATAGAGGCTGCGACCGTTAGCTATTTTTTTAGGAGCTACTCGCGCACGACCTGCCTGGGCTACAGATGAAATCGACCGTACAGTTCGCGCCGCGTCAAGCAACGAGGCTTCGGAGATGTCGTCGGAATAGGCAAACGCCGTCTTTTCGCCGCTGACGGCGCGCACCCCTACGCCCTGGTCAATCGAGAACGAACCCGTCTTGACGATGCCCTCTTCGAGGCTCCAGCCTTCACTGCGGGTGTATTGGAAATACAGGTCGGCGTCGTCGACCTGGTGGGTGCGAATTTCCGCCAGCGCACGCGCCAGATGACTTTCGTCCAGACCAAAAGGCGTCAGGAGCAACTGGCGAGCAACGTCAATGCGTTGCAGGGTGGGCGCGCGCTGGGGCGCGGCAGAGGGGGAGCGTGAGGACATGCGGCCATTTTAGGCGCGCCGCCCTGCCCCAGGCGGAGCTGGGGCGCATACCCACGCGGCGCGCCACCCCACCCCTGCGGCGAAATCAAGCCGTCTGATCGTCTGTCACCGCCCCGGGGGCGTTGCTCTTGACCGATTCGATGCCGTCATCCCGGGCCTTTTCGCCCGAGAACATCTGGCTTTGGCCAATGACCTGACCGTTGCCTGCCTTGAGCGTGTAATAGGGCGATCCATCCTTGGCGCTCAGCCGCCCATAGCGGCCATCGTCGGGAGCGTTTTTCTTGACGGATTCAATGCCATTGAGCGCGCTGGCCTTGGAGTCGTAAAGTTCGCTGGTCAAAATGACCTTCCCGTTGTCAGCCAGCAGATTGAAGACGAACTTGTCGTTTTTGGATTTTTTCAGCTCAAACCTAGACGCCATGGGAAGTACCTCCGGATAAATGCCAAAACACAGTTGGCACCCGGGTTGTAACCCGCAAGCCCCCATCGCGCAAGATGGATGCGGGTAAACGGGCAAACGATGGAGGCGGCGGTCAAAGCGCCGGCCGCGCGTCCTTGGGATCGAGGTGCTGGACCCGCGCCACCGACATCAGAATGCCCAGCGCCAGCCCCAGCGTGACCATGGCCGTGCCGCCATAGCTGATGAACGGCAGCGGCACGCCCACCACAGGCAAGATTCCGCTGACCATGCCCATGTTCACAAAGGCATAGGTAAAAAAGATCATCGACACCGCTCCCGCCATGAGCCGCCCGAACAAGGTCGTTGCGCCCACGGCAATCGCCAGTCCACGCCACACCAGCAGCAAAAAGCACACGATCAAGAACAGGTTGCCAGCAAGGCCAAACTCTTCCGAAAAGGCCGCAAAGATGAAGTCGGTGGTGCGCTCGGGAATGAATTCGAGATGGGTCTGCGTCCCCGCCATGAACCCCTTGCCAAAAATGCCACCCGAGCCAATGGCAATCATGCCCTGGATGATGTGAAACCCCTTGCCCAGCGGGTCCCGCGATGGATCGAGCAACGTGCAGATGCGCTGCTGCTGGTAGTCATGCAGGATAGACCAGCGCACACCTTCGGCACACAGTTGGGGCTCCAGCGACACCAGCAGCAAGATGCCCACGGCGCCCAGCAACACCGGTGGCAGCACCAGCTTCCAGGACAGGCCAGCAAAAAAGATCACTGACAGGCCCGCCGCCAGCACCAGCAGCGAGGTACCAAGGTCGGGTTGCTTCATGATCAGGCCCACGGGAATGGCCAGCAGCAACCCCGCAGCGGCAAAATCCAGCGGCCGCAGTTGCCCCTCACGCTTCTGGAACCACCAGGCCAGCATCAGGGGCATGGCGATCTTGAGGATCTCGCTGGGCTGGATGACAATGCCCAGGTTGATCCAGCGCTGGGCCCCTTTTTTGGTAATGCCAAACAGGGCCACCGCCACCAGCAGCGCCACCCCCGCGGCATACAGGGGCACGGCAAAGACCATGAGCTTTGGGGGCGGCACCTGGGCCACCACGAAAAGAATGGAGCCGGCAATCAGCATGTTGCGCGCATGGTCGGCAAAACGCGAACCATGGTCGTATCCCGATGAATACATGGCCAGCAGCCCGGCGCTGGCCAGCACGGCCACCACCAGGACGAGCGGCCAGTCAAACCCCTGAAACAGGGGCACGAAACGCTGGGCAATAGAGGGCTTGTCAAAAACGGCGGCCATGACGCAATTATCGGGCCCGGCCGGCCAGCCGGGCACATCCGGCGCGCACAGGCCGCATCAGCCTGCCTGGCGAAAGGCCATGACGGCCTGGTTGCGCAGGGTGCGCAGCAACCCCAGCACCTTGTCATCCACCACGATGCCCCCGGGCGCTGACTGGTCGGCATAGATCAGGGCGAACGGTTGTCCCTTGATCTGCAGGGGCAGCAACAGGAAAGCCGGTGCATTGATGCCCTGCACATACCACTGCGGCAGGCGCGCCTGCATACGCGCCTGCGTGGCGTCGTTGATCAGGGTGTCGGCACCACGCACGCAGACCGCTGCAAACAGGTCGCCGGGCGTTTTCAGTGGCACCTTCATGGCGCGCACGGCGCTTTCACTGTCTTCGCCGAGGCCGAAGCGCCCCGTCAGCAGGTCGGTGCGTGCCTCGCGCAGGCAAAAAACCATGCGCCGGAAACCCAGGGCACGGAACATGGTTTCCAAGATCATGCGCAGCACGTCATTGAGCTGGAAGTTCTCCACCATGGCGTTGGTGATGTCCTGGATGCCCGCCGCCAGCACTTCGTTGACCTGGGCCACCGACACCGTGCCTGCGGCCTGCGACTCCAGCACGGCGGGCAGGGGCTGCGGCTCAGCAGCGCGCAACTCCAGCAGGGCCAGCGCGTCTTGCGGCACGGCGGCATCTGCCTGGGGCGTCGGCAGCGTCAGCAGCCGGGCCGCTGCGGAGCCCGGCGCCACCTGCAGATCCAGCGCCTGGGCCAGCGACACCAACTTGTGGCGCGCGCGCAGGGTGGCCTCGGCAATGGCCTCGGGCGAGAGCGCCAGGGTGCGCGCATAGCGTGCGGCGGTCTGCTGCAGCCGGTCCTCCGTCTGCGCATCACCGCTGTGCAGCAGCGTGGTGGCCACCTCGTTGGCCGCCATGGCCACCCAGCGCAGACGCTCCACACCCTGCTCGGCCGAGCGCATCGGGGGTGCCCCCATGGGCTTGCGCATGCAGCGCTGAAGGCTTTCGGGCAGCCCCCACACCCGCGCCACGCCAGCACCAATATCTTCAAAACCCAGGCCCAGCACCTGCACGGCAGCCGATTCCTCACCGCCTTGCAGCCGCCCCGCCGCCATCACGCTGCGCACCTGCTGCGCTTCCTCGGGAAAGTAGAACTCGCACAACATGCGCCCCAGGTTCTGGAACATGGCGCCAATGAAGGCTTCCTCGGCCACCTGACCCGGGCTGCACAACTCTGCAGCGACGGAACCCGCCATCATGGCGCGCAGGAACTCCTCGCGCATCTGGCTGGCGTGGGCCTTGTCTTCCATGTGGTCCAGCAGCACCTGGCTCAGCGCCATGTTGCGCACGGCATTGAAACCCACCAGACTGACGGCACGCGACACGGTGCTGATCGTGCCCCGGCTGGCGTGCGCATAGTGCACGCTATTCACCAGGCGCAGCAGCTTGTTGGTCAGCGCCACATCCTTGAGGATTTCGTGCGTCAGGTCGCTGATGCTGTCGTCTTCGGAGTTGGCCACCCGCTGGATGCGGGCCACCGAGTCCGAGAGCGCCGGAAAATCGCTTTTGTGGCGCATGCGCCGCAGCAAAAAGTCGAGGGTGGCATTGCTGGCGGCAGTGGGGGCGCTGACGGGTGCCGCCCAGGCGCGCAAGGCGTCGCGAAAATCCCCGGCCGTGGCATAACGCGCCGACGGGCTGCGTGCCAGAGCGCGCTGCACTATGGCGCGCAAGGCATCATCCACTCCCGGACCCAGATCGTCCGGCAGGGTCGCAAACTCGTTGGCGCCGCGGTACAGCGCCTGCCAGGCGTCTTGCCGGGGCATCAAGGGGTGGCCGGTGAACAGCTCTACCAGCACGAGCGCAGCCGAATACACATCCATCGCGGGAGACGGTGCAGCGCCCTCTGCACTCTCGGGCGCCCGATAGGCTGGCGTGCCGACAACCCCTTGCGCGCCGGCCGCGGCCGGCATGGGCGCTGCCGTGCCAAAGTCCATCACCCGCGCATGGCGCTGGTTGTCCACCATGACATTCGACGGCTTCAGATCCCGGTGCACGATACCGGCTGCATGGGCGGCCTGCAGGCCTTCCAGCACATCCACCATCAGCGCCACGGCCTCGTGGGGCGCGCACCGGCCTTGCTGCGCCAGGTGTTCTGCCAGGGTCCGGCCCGGCACGAACTCGAACACGATGTAGGGCTGGAGCCCCTGCACGTCGGCTTCGAGCACCGGCACGATGAAGGGATGGGTCAGCGCCGCCACATGGCGCGCATCGCGCAGCCACTGGTCCAGCACCGAAGCATCTGGACCCTGCACCCGACGCAGCAGCTTGATGGCGACCTGGCGCTGCAGACGCGGGTCGAAGGCCAGCCACACGCTGGTCTGGACGCCCCGCCCAAGCTCGCGCAGCAGTTCAAAACGGCCCAGCGCAGGGGGCGGCTTGTCCCCAGCCCCCAAAACCAGGCGTTTGACGGAGGAAATCGGGGCAAAATCAGACATGGTGTGCGCAGGCGAATTGGGCGCCGCACGGCGTGGCACCCCAAGGCACCCATCTTATGCTGGCGCCATGTCCACCCAAGGCAGTAGTTGCCCTGCCCATCCCCCCACCGAAAACGCCATGACCACCACGCACCTGCTGTACCTGCACGGCTTTCGCTCTTCCCCCCAGTCGGCCAAGGCACGCCTGATGGCGGCCTATGTGGCGCAGCACTATCCTGCAGTGCACTGGTGGTGCCCCCAGTTGCCGCCCTCGCCCCGCGCCGCCATGGACCTGGTGGCGCAAGGCATTGCCACCTGGCCACGGGCCACCATGGCCGTGGTGGGCTCGTCGCTCGGTGGCTTTTATGCCAGCTGGGTCGCGCGCCACACGGGTTGCCCGAGTGTTCTGCTCAATCCCGCTGTCCACCCCGCGCGGGATCTTGCGCGCCACATTGGTGAGCAAACGGCGTGGCATGACCCGGCCGAGCGTTTTTTCTTTCTGCCCGAATACATTGCCGAGCTGCAGGCGCTGTCCGCAGAGCACACCCTGCCCGTGGGCCGCGAAATGGCCATCATCGCCAAGGGCGACGAGGTGCTCGACTGGCAGGAAATGGTGGCACGCTACCCTGCCGCCCAGCAGACGCTGCTGGAAGGCGGCGACCATGCACTCAGTGACTTCGAAGACCACCTGCCAGCCGTAGCGCAGTTTCTGCAACTGGCATAGGCCAAAGGTTCATTGCGGCGTTGACGAGGCGAGGCGCTGGGCGCGCGCCCAGCGCGCATGGTCCTCGGGGCAGGCCACGCGGTAGCGCCGTAGCTGGAACGCCACCTCATCGTCCCGCCCCAGCAGCAGCGCGCTTTCTATCAGTTTCTCGATCACGCGGGGTTCGGGTGAAAAATGCAGCAGCTCCGTGGCCAGCGTATGGACCTGCGACGCATTCTCGCGCGTCAGCGCGGTGGTGGTCAGCAGCGCAAAATCCACATGGTCGGTGAACAGCGGGGTGCCGGACACCTTGGCCAGGGTCTCCCCCTGGTAAGACGGCGCCCGAAATGCCATGGGTCGGTAGAGCTGGCTGACGCGGTAGTAGTCCCAGGCAATGCCTGCACCCAGCACGCCTGCGGTCACCCAGACCACCGCAGCACCGCTCAAAAGTGCCGGCGAACGCACCCAGCCCAGCAGCGCCCGCCGACATAAAAGGGCCAGCGCCAGCACCGTAACCAGCTGAAAAGGGCCGTACCACAGGGGAAACTCCACCATGCTGTGCAAGCCGATGATGGCCAGCGCCCCCCAGGCCAGCTGACGCACCGCATCCGTCTCCTGCCACGGCCGGGCACGCACCACCCATGCCACCACGGCGCCGCATGCCAAGGCGGCCACCGGCAGGCCCAGTTCTACGGCCAGATGCAGCGGCAGGTTGTGGGCGTTGTCCAGCAGCACCGAAAAGCGATCGCCCGGAAACAGGGTGATGTAGTGCGCATAGTCCAGCTCCCCCCAGCCCCAGCCCGTCCAGGGCTTCTGGGCAATCAGATACAGCACGTTGGCCCATAGCTCCCGTCGGCTGCCCATGGACTGCGGATCGCTCGCGAGCCGGGCAAACACCCCATCGGTGGTAAAGCCCGTCCAGTCCAGCAAGAGGGCTGGCAGCATCCAGCCTGCCAGGGCATAAAGCAACAGCCCGATCACCGCCAGCCCCAGGGCCAGGCGCCCGCTCGTGCCGCGCCACACCACCAGAAGCGCAATCATCAGCAACCATTGCGCAGCCCCCGTGCGCGACGCCGTGGCCGCGCTGGCCATCGCCAGCAGCGTGAGCGCCCACACCAGCAGCAGGCCCACCAGCCAGGACGGCCATGCACGGCCCCCACCCAGCAAGGCACGCTGCAGGGGCGTTGCCGACGCTCCACTTTCGGCGCCCATGCGCGCCTGCATCTGCACCACCAGCCACAGCAGTGCCCACACGCCCAGGCTCATCAACGATGCCTGCTGGTTGCGCTGGCGCAGGTTGCCGATGGCCTGCCCCGGCTCGGAAGGCTGCACCCAGGGCGCCAGTCCGGGGTCGCCCAGAAAATACTGCAGCAACCCAACCACCCCCCCCAGCAGGGCCGCCAACAGCAGGCCCACGGCCAGCTGCGATGCCACAAAAACACGGCCGTCGGCCGCAAGGGCCGCACCCGGCAAGCGGCGCAACCGCCAGGCCCGGCACACCACCACCAGCGCCAGCACAGCGCCGCAAGCCCACGCAGCCACCAACGGCCAGAAATTGGACGAGGGAGGGTGGGAATACGAAAAAAGAAACGGCAAGGCCACTGCCAGCAGGGTCAGCGGTGCAGCAATGGCATCCAGACGCATGTCAATACAACCAGGGCACGGTGGAAAGCCACGGATCATAGGTGCACACCCGGGCATCGCCCTCAGAACCTGCACACCTTCGCACCCTGGTGCGTGGGCTGCACCGCGCCGCACACCTGAGCAGGTCCGGGCGCACCAATAATCCGCACCGCCGCGCCCATGGGAGAATGCCGCCCATGCACGCATTGTTTGAAGAAGCCGGCAAATTCATGGCCGGTCGCATCCTGTCCGAAGCCGAAAGCTCGGCCCAAGTCGAGCTCGATTCGGGCAAGCGGGTCAAGGTCAAGGCCGCGAACCTCCTGTTGAAATTTGAGAAGCCCGCGCCGTCGGAGCTGATGGCCCAGGCGCAGGCGCTTGCCCAGACCATCGAGCTGCCGCTGGCCTGGGAATTCGCCCCCGAGGACGATTTCGGTTTTGCCGACCTCGCCCGCGACTATTTTTCGGACAACGCCACGCTGGCCCAGCAGGCCGGCGCGCTGTTCGCCCTGCACGAGGCGCCGCACTACTTTCGCCGGGCCGGCAAGGGCCGCTTCAAAAAGGCACCGGCCGAGATCCTGCAGCAGGCGCTGGCCGCCATCGAGAAAAAGAAGCTCATCGTGCAGCAGATCGGCGACTGGGCCGAAGCACTGGGTCGCGGCGAATGCCCGCAGCCCATCCGCGAACAGCTCTACAAAATATTGTTCCGCCCCGACAAGAACGCTCCTGAGTACAAGGCCGTGGTCGAGGCCAGCCGCGCCACGCACCTGGCGCCGCTCGATCTGCTGCAAAAGGCGGGCGCCATCGATTCGGCCTACCAGTTCCACTGGAAGCGCTTTCTGTTCGACAACTTCCCCAAGGGCACGGGTTTCCCGCAACTGGCAGCGCCGCAGCCGCCCGAAGACCTGCCACTGGCCCCGGTGCAGGCCTACTCCATCGACGACTCGCAGACCACCGAAATCGACGATGCCCTGTCGGTGCAGGGCCTGGGCACGGGCAGCGTGGTGCTGGGCATCCACATTGCCGCCCCCGGCCTGGCCATCGTGCCGGGCACACCGCTGGACCAGTTGGGCCGCAGCCGCCTGTCCACCGTCTACATGCCGGGCTACAAGATCACCATGCTCCCCGACGAGGTGGTGCAGATCTACACGCTGGACGAAGGCCGCGCCAACCCGGCGGTGTCGCTGTATGTCACGGTGAACGAAGCCACGCTGGAGATCACCGGCACCGAAACCAGGCTGGAGCGCGTGCCCGTGGTGGCCAACCTGCGCCACGACCAGCTCGACCACATCGTCACCGAAGCCTGGCTGACCGACCCATCCATTCAGATAGAAAACACCCCGCAGCGCTTACTGGATGTGCGCGATCAGCTATCATTTTTGCACCGTCTGGCCAAAAGCCTGAAGGCCCAGCGCGAAGTGGTGCGCGGCAAGCCCGAGAACTTCAACCGGCCCGACTACAACTTCCGCCTGGTGGGGAACGACAAGGCCGAACCCAACGGCTCGGAAACCGTGCAGATCACCACGCGCCAGCGCGGCGCACCGCTCGACCTGATCGTGGCCGAGGCCGCCATCGTGGCCAACAGCACCTGGGGCAGCTGGATGGCCGAGCTGGGCGTGCCCGGCATCTACCGCAGCCAGGCCAGCATGGCGCCGGGCGTGAAGGTGCGCATGGGCACCAAAGCGCTGCCGCACGCCGGCATTGGCGTCAAAAGCTATTCATGGGCCACCTCGCCGCTGCGCCGCTATGTCGATCTGGTGAACCAGTGGCAGATCATTGCCTGCGTGCGCAATGGCCGGGCGGCGGCCCTGGCGGCCCCCTTCAAGCCCAAGGACGCCGAGCTGTTCTCCATCATCAGCAGCTTTGACGCGGCCTACAGCGCCTACAACGGCTACCAGGCGGGTATGGAGCGCTTCTGGACGCTCAAATACGTGGAGCAGAACGGCATCACCGAGCTCAACGCCACCGTGTTCAAGGAAGGCCCGGGCGGCAGCTTTCTGGTGCGGGCGGACGAACTCCCGCTGGTGTTTCCCGTGCTGGGAGCGCAAAACCTGCCGCGTGGCGCGCGCCTGAAGGTCAAGCTCGGTGAGGTGGATGAAATCACGCTGGACCTGCACGGCACCGTGATCGAGCGCCTGGACGATCCCGATGACAGCAGCGACGACGGCCCGGTCGAGGACAGCGAGGACGACGAAGCCGTGGCCGGCCCCATCGCCATCGCCGTCGATGTGAACGAGGCCGAGACCGCCAGCCCCGAAAATCCAGCCCCGTGAAACCCCAGCCATTCCTCTCCCGCTTCAGCACGCTGCAGCTCACGCTGGGCATTTCGGTGGCGCTGCACGCAGCGCTGCTGTCGGTGCGTTTTATCGACCCCGAAGGCTTCAACCGCGTGTTCCAGGACACTCCGCTCGAAGTCATCCTGGTCAACGCCAAGTCCAGCGAGCGGCCCGACAAGGCCCAGGCCATTGCCCAGGCCAACATGGCCGGGGGCGGTGAGGCCGACAAGGGCCGCGCCACCAGCCCCCTGCCCTATTCGGCGCTCACGGCCGTGGGCGACGATTTTGAAGAGTCGCAGCGTCGGCTGGACACCCTGCAAGAGCAGCAAACCCAGTTGCTGGCCCAATTGCGCAAACAACTGGCCAGCCTGCCCGAGCCCGATCCGCGCAAGCCCAGCCAAAGCGGCAGCCAGGCCGCCGAAGAGGAAAAGCGCCGCCAGCTCGTGAAGCTGCTGGCCGAGATTGAAAAGCGCATCAACCAGGAAAATGCGCGCCCCAAGAAACGCTACATCAGCCCGGCCACGCGCGAAGAGGCCTATGCCGTCTACTACTCGGCGCTGCGCAGCAAGGTCGAGGACAAGGGCACCGAGAATTTCCCCGAGCAAGGGGGCCGCAAGCTGTATGGCGAGTTGACGATGATTGTGACCGTCAACCACGATGGGCGCGTTCTGGCTACCGAGATCGTGCAAGGCTCGGGCAACCGCGCGCTGGACCGGCAGGCCGAGGCCATTGCCCGGGCCGCTGGCCCGTTCGGGCACTTCAATGCCGAGATGCGCCGCCAGGCCGACCAGATTGCCATGGTGGCGCGCTTCAAGTTCACGCGTGACCAGACCCTCGAAACCAATCTCGAAGCCAACCCTGAAGGCCATAGCCCCTGAGTAACAGCCTCCGACGGTCTCCGGCAGCCAGTGGCGCGCCAGACAACAACGCGCCCTGTCCGCCCCCCACCCCTTCACACCGCGTTCCATGAGTTCTTCCGCTGACCTGTATTGCGTGATGGGCAACCCGGTGGCGCACAGCCGCTCGCCCGCCATCCACGCCCGTTTTGCCGAGCTGACCGGCGAGCACCTGGTGTACGAGCGCTGCCTGCTGCCCATCGACGGCTTTGCCCAGGGCGTGCGCGACTTCATCGCGCGCGGCGGGCGCGGCTGCAACGTCACCGTGCCCTTCAAGATCGAAGCCGCCGCCCTGGCCACGCACCGCAGCGAACGCGTGCAGTTGGCGGGCGCCGCCAACACCCTGGTGTTTGGCCCCGACGGCATCCACGCCGACAACACCGACGGCCTGGGCCTGGTGGCCGACATCACGCGCAACGCCGGTCTGCCACTGGCCGGGCGCGACGTGCTGCTGGTGGGCGCCGGTGGTGCCGCTGCCGGCGTGCTGGGTCCCCTGCTGCAGGCGGGCGTGCGCCACATCACCGTGGCCAACCGTACGCTGGCCCGGGCCCAGGCGCTGGTGCAGGCCCATGCCGGCCTTGCATCGCTACAAAAAGCAGAGCTACTTGCGCTTACGCCACAAGCGCTAGAGGCCAATTTCGACCTCATCATCAATGCCACCGCCAGCAGCTTGGCGGGAGACGCCGTTCCTGTGCCCGCCCATGTGCTGCGCACCGGCAGCATGGCCTACGACATGATGTATGGCCCGGCGGCGCAAGGCTTTCTTGACTGGGCGCGCCAGCACGGCGCCGTTCCCCGCGACGGCCTGGGCATGCTGGTGGAGCAGGCCGCCGAGGCGTTTGCCCTGTGGCGCGGCGTGCGCCCGCCATCGGCGCAAGTGCTCAAAGAACTGCAGGCCACGGTGTGAGCGGGTCACCACCATGAAAGCTCTATTGCGCTGGCTGGGCCTGGTGGTCATTGCCGTGGTGGCCCTGCAGCTGTTCTTTGTGGCGCGCATCGCAGCGATGGCCGTGGTCGCCCCCGAATCCACTGCCTTTCAGCGTTCCGAAATCTGGACGCAGCTGGCCAGCAAAGGGCAGGTGCGCTGGCGCCAGCAGTGGATGCCTTACACCCAGATTTCCGATCACCTCAAGCGCGCCGTGATTGCCTCGGAAGACGACAGTTTCGTCAACCACGACGGCGTGGACTGGAACGCCATCGAAAAGGCCTGGGAACGCAACGCCCAGGCCGAGGCGCAGATCGCCAAGGCCCAGGCCCGGGCGCCCGACAAGCCCGTGCGCGCACCCAAGATCCGTGGCGGCTCCACCATCACGCAGCAACTGGCCAAGAACCTGCTGCTCTCGGGCGAGCGCACACTGCTGCGCAAGGGCCAGGAGTTTGTGCTGGCATTGCTGCTGGAGCAACTGCTCAGCAAGCAGCGCATCCTGGAGATCTACCTCAACAGTGTGGAATGGGGCGACGGGGTGTTTGGCGCCGAGGCCGCAGCCCAGCATTACTTCAAGAAGCCGGCCGCACGCCTGTCACCGCAAGAGGCCGCACGCCTGGCCGTCATGCTGCCCGCGCCCAAGCGCTTCGAAAAGACGCCAGGCTCGGCCTACCTGGCGGGGCGCACGCGCACCATCGTGGCCCGCATGGGCAGCGCCGAGCTGCCCTGAAAAGGCGTAAAGGCAAGCGCCAGCACCGACGACTCACCGCAAGTGCAGTGCGCCCCAACCGGAGCGCCCCGTGGGCCCGGGGTGGCGCAACCGGTGCCTATTTCTTGCTTTTGCGCCGCTTGCCGAAAGCCTCGGCGGGCGGCTTGGGCGCGCACCCCAGCGCAGCGCGGGCCAGGGCGTCGGCCTCTGCATTGCGGTGGCGCGGAATCCACTGCAGGCTCACCGCCGCAAACGACTGCAGTTGCGTGCGCGCCTCATCGAACAGGTCTTGCAGCCGCGCAATCGGCGCCACCGGCGTGCCGCCGAGCTGCCCCACCAAAATGCTGCTATCGCTGTACACCATTAGCGCGCTGGCGCCGCGCTCCCGCAACGCCCCCAGGGCCAGCAGCAGGGCACGCAGCTCGGCCTCGTTGTTGCAACCGGTGGTGTGGGTTGCCTGCGCCAGCGTGTGGCAGGTGCCGTCGGGCGCGCAAAGCACCACGCCCAGCCCCATGCGGCCAGGGTTGGGCATGGCACTGCCGTCGCAGTAGATGATCCAGGGGCTGACCGGGGTGGATTCGGCCACCGGATTCATCGCGCGGGCCGCACCGCCCACGCCACCGGCGGGTGCCGTGGCGGGGATCGCCATCAGCGGTAAAACGCTTCCACCTTGCCCTTGAGCTTGATCAGCAGCGGCTTGCCCTTGCGATCGAGCGTCTTGCCTGCGGGCACCTTGACCCAGCCTTCGCTGATGCAGTATTCCTCGACATCGAAACGGTCCTTGTCGTTCAGGCGGATGCCGATGTCGTGCTCGAAAACGGCAGCCACATGGTGCGGGCTGCGCGGGTCGATGGACAGGTGGTCGGGCAGCGGGGGAGCGGTATGGGCTTCGGTCATGAAAATCTTTGCGAAATGAATGCAGGAAACCGCTGATTTTCACGGATTTGACCGGGCCTGGTCCGGGGTGGTTCGATGCGGCGGCAGTTTTGGCATGCCAGCACGCAGGTCGGCACGGCGCCGGGGCGGGTTCGGCACCTGCCCCTATCATCGCCTTCACGCTGGCCCTGTGCGATACATGTCTGTGGGCCGGCACTGTGGTTAGCCGCTGCCGGGCGCCGCCGCACTGGTTTTTAGACAAAATGGGCTGTAGCGCTTATCTATCAAGCGCAATCAGCTATTAATTTAATAGCAAATGAGAATTCTGGGAATTGACCCCGGCCTGCAGACCACGGGCTTTGGCCTGATCGATGTGGACGGCCACCGGCTGAGCTATGTGGCCAGTGGCACCATCCGCACCACCGCGCTGGCCCTGGGTGACCTGCCTGGCCGGCTGAAAGTGCTGTTCGACGGCATCAGCGAGGTGGCGGCGCGCTACCAGCCCGACGTGGCCACCGTCGAGATCGTCTTCGTCAACGTCAACCCCCAGTCCACCTTGCTGCTGGGCCAGGCGCGCGGCGCCGCCATTACCGCCCTGGTGGCCAGCAACCTGCCCGTGGCCGAATACACCGCGCTGCAGATGAAAAAGGCCGTGGTCGGCCATGGCCGCGCCGCCAAAAACCAGGTGCAGGAGATGGTGCGCCGCCTGCTGCAGCTGCCGGGCCTGCCCGGCACCGACGCCGCCGATGCGCTGGGCATGGCCATCACGCACGCGCACGCGGGCGCGGCCATGGCCCGGCTCGGCGAAGCGGCCACGCTGCAGCGGCGCCAGCACGCGATGTACAAGGGCGGGCGCAGCTACTGAACAGGCCCCTGCCGCAGCCCGGGGCTTTGTGCCGCTGCGGAACGCAGGCCATCGCCACAGCCCTCGGCACAGTGTCAAGGCACAGCCCTGCCAGACATTGCCAGCCTCCAGACGAACCGCAGGAGCAGATCCTGCCTTGCCTGAACCATCCGTCGCCCGCTGCAACACCGACGCCGCCGTTGAGGGGGCCATGGCACCTGACGACAAGGCTTATTGCCCCATCCCCCGCTTGAGTTCTTTGAGCAGCAACAGCACCTGGTTGGAGGCATGGCGGCAGCGGCCGTTGAGCAGCTGAAGGGCCTGGGTCTGGTCTCCCGCCTGAAAGCAGGTGATGACGGCGGCAGCCTGCTGGTGAAAATAGCGGTGGCGCGCCACCAGCATGCCAAACGCCGGGTAATGCCCCAGCCGTTCCTGGCCAGAACCGTTGAGCCAGCGGCCCAGGTCGCAGCGGTCGTCCTGGCAAATGCGCTCGGGGCGCATGACCTCGCTGGAGCGGCCATGCACCATGTCCTGCAACTGCAAACGCCAGCCTTCGTGGCTGATGATCGCCGCGTCGATGTCGATTTCGGTCATCAGCATGGAGGCGTACTCCTCATCCAGCACCAGTTCGCTGCCGTTGTCTTCCACGGCCCAGGTGGTTTCGGGGCTGGAGGAATCCTGCTCACGAATCCTGAAAAATCGACTGAAAAAACCCATTCTTCCCCCAATGCAAGGTGTCCGCCACACATCGCGCCAGGTTCGGCGACAACGGATTTGAAACATTTTGTTTGACCGCCGGTATTTTGGCTACCAAAAAATGACACCTGCGTCGCACCGGCGGCCGACGACCTTGCGCGAAGACCCGGCTCCCGCTGCTGCGGCAGCAGCCATTGCGCGCCGCGCCGACAATCGGGCCATGACTACTACCCCACGCCCCGCTCTTTCCATGCTCGATCTGGTCGCCGTGCGCGAAGGCGGCACCGTCGCCCAGGCGCTGCAGATCGCCCTGCGCACCGCGCAACACGCCGAATCGCTGGGTTTTGCGCGCTACTGGCTGGCCGAGCACCACAACATGGCCGGCATTGCCAGCTCGGCCACCGCCGTGCTGGTGGGACACATTGCCGGGGGTACGCAGCGCATCCGCGTGGGCTCGGGCGGCGTGATGCTGCCCAACCATGCGCCGCTGGTGGTGGCCGAAGCCTTTGGCACGCTGGCCGAGCTCTACCCCGGCCGTATCGACCTGGGCCTGGGCCGCGCGCCCGGCACCGACCCCACCACCATGCGCGCGCTGCGCCGCAGCCGCGTGGAGACGGCCGACGACTTTCCGCAGGACGTGGCCGAATTGCAACGCCTGCTGGCGCCTGCCGAGCCGGGCCAGCGCCTCATTGCCATGCCCGGCGCGGGCACCAACGTGCCCATCTGGCTGCTGGGCTCCAGCCTGTTTTCGGCGCAGCTGGCAGCCGAACGCGGTCTGCCCTATGCCTTTGCCTCGCACTTTGCGCCGCGCATGCTGCACCAGGCCATTGACCTGTACCGCAACCTCTACCGCCCTTCGGCGGCCTGGCCCAAGCCCTATGTGGTGATTGGCGTGCCGCTGATCGCGGCGCCCACCGACGCCGAGGCCGAGTTTCTGGCCAGCAGCACCTACCAGCGCGTGCTGGGCATCCTGACGGGCGACCGCAGCCGCCTGCTGCCCCCCATCGAGAACTATGCCGCGCGCCTGCAACCGCAAGAGCGCGCAGCCATTGGCGATTTTCTGGCCGCCGCCGTGATCGGCGGGCCCGACACCGTGCGCGCCGGCCTGGCCCACCTGCACAAGGCCACCGGTGCGGACGAGCTGATGCTGGTGAGCGACGTATACGACCCGGCGCTGCGCCTTCGGTCGCTGGACATCGCGGCCCAGGCGCATGCCGCGATGGCAGAGGGCAGCGAGGCCGTGAGCGCCTGAGCGCTTCTCGGCGCCCTACCGGCACATCACCGCGCCAGGTAGCCGCCATCCACGGGGTAGTAAGCCCCGGTCACGAACGACGCCTTGTCGGACGCCAGCCAGGTCACCAGCTCGGCCACCTCTTCAGGCCGGCCCAGGCGGCCAATGGGGTGAGCGCTTACCAGCATGGCGTTGACACCAGCGTCCTGCTCCAGCCCGCTGATCATGGGCGTATGGATGAAACCGGGGCCCACGGCATTGATGCGCACGCCCTGTGCGCTGTATTCCAGGGCCGCTGCCTTGGTCAACCCCAACACGCCGTGCTTGGCGGCGGCGTACGCAGGCGAGGTGGCAAAACCCACCGCGCCCAGAATGGACGCCATGTTGATGACAGAGCCGCCACCATTTTTCAGCATGGCGGCGATCTGGTATTTCATGCCGTAAAACACGCCCGAGAGGTTGATGTTGATGACCTGATCCCAGCCGTCCAGCGGGTAGTCGGCCGTAGGCGCCTGCGGGCCACCAATGCCGGCGTTGTTGCACGCCACATCCAGGCGGCCATAGTGGGCCACCGTGCGGTGGACCAGTGCCTCGCAGTCCGCAGGCTTGCCCACATCGGCCGCGACAAAAATGGCATCTGCCCCGGCGGCACGCACCAGGGCGGCGGTTTCCTCGCCCGCCTGCACATTCACGTCTGACACCACCACCTTGGCACCCTCGCGCGCCCACATCAGCGCAACCGCACGCCCGATACCCGACGAAGCACCCGTCACCAACGCCACCTTGTTCTTCAGCATGAAAGGCTCCTTGTTCAGAACATCTGCAACCCGATGCCGCAGATCTCTTTTCATTCTGCGCGCCCAGTGCGGCGCTGTCTTGACCTGAGTCATCGCCGTGGCGCCACCACAGTGCGTCGGCCAAGGCAGCAGCGAGCCGCTACCATCACGGACCGACGAATTTTTTTTCTGGGACCGCCAGTGGTGTGATTCACTGACCACCCAAACGCCTCTTTACTGCCCCCTTCGCATCGCATGCCCGCATTTTCCTTTGAAGCCCTGGACGCCCAGGGCCAGACCCGCAAGGGCCTCATGGAGGCCGACACGGCCAAGGCGGCACGCAGCCTGCTGCGAGCCCAGGCGCTGGTGCCGCTGGCGGTGGAACCGGTGCAGACCAGCCAGTCGCTGGATGGCAACTCGGCCAGCCTGGGCCAGCGGTTGTTCACGCGGCCAGTGTTTGGCGCCTCGGCCCTGGCCATCTGGACGCGCCAGATCGCCGGGCTCGTGTCGTCCGGCCTGCCGCTGGAGCGGGCGCTCACGGCGCTCGCCGAAGAAGCCGACGACGAACGCCAGCGCCACCTGGTGGCCGCGCTGCGCGCCGAGGTCAATGCCGGCGCCACGTTTGCCCGCGCCCTGGCCCAGCACCCGCGCGAGTTTTCGGACATCTACTGCGCCGTCATCGGCGCGGGCGAGCACAGTGGCAACCTCGGCCTGGTGCTGGAGCGCCTGGCCGACGACCTCGAAGAGCGCCAGGCCCTGCAGGCCAAGCTGATGGGCGCGGCGCTGTACCCGGCCATCGTCACTCTTGTGGCCATCGTGATCGTGCTGTTTCTGGTGAGCTACGTGGTGCCGCAGGTGGCCAGCGTGTTTGCCGGCACCAAGCGCGCCCTGCCCATCCTCACCGTGGCCATGCTGGGGCTGAGCGCCGTGGTCCGAAGCTATGGCTGGTTGATGTTGATTGCTATTGCATTTATAGCTATAGGCACAAGATGGGCGTTGACTTTTGAGCATTTCCGCCAAAAATTTGACGCCGCCTGGCTGAACCTGCCCCTGGTGGGCAAACTGGCACGCGGCTACAACGCGGCGCGCTTTGCCAGCACCCTGGCCATGCTGGCCAGCGCGGGCGTGCCCATCCTCAAGGCCCTGCAGGCTGCCGCCGAAACCCTGAACAACCGCGCCCTGCGCGCCGACGCACTCGACGCGCTGGTGCTGGTGCGCGAGGGCGCCCCGCTGGCCTCGGCGCTGGCTCAGAAAAAGCGCTTTCCCGGGCTGTTGTCGATGTTTGCGCGCCTGGGCGAGCAGACCGGCCAGCTGCCGGTGATGCTGCAGCGCGCCGCCACGCAGCTGTCCACCGAAGTGCAGCGCCGCGCCATGCAGCTGGCCACCATCCTGGAGCCGCTGCTCATCGTGGCCATGGGCCTGATCGTGATGCTGATCGTGCTGGCGGTGCTGCTGCCCATCATCCAGCTCAACCAGTTTGTGAAGTGAGATGCCCCCCTGTGGCGCTGCGCGCCTTCCCCCCAGGGGGACGCCGCCCGTGCGGCGGGGCGGCCCTTGCACGGCGGCCCTGGCTTGGGGCGCGCCCGTATCACAGGCTGCGACTTTCACGCAGGCAATCGATTGCTGACAGGGAGGCTCCATGGCCGTGACATTGGATGACAAGCTGGTGGTGGCGATTTCGTCGCGCGCACTGTTCGATTTTGAAGAAGAAAACCGCCTCTTCGACCCGGACCACCCGCAAAGCTACATGCAGCTGCAGCTCGACCGGCTGGATGTTCCGGCGCGGCCTGGCGTGGCGTTTTCGCTGGTCAAGAAGCTGCTGGCCTTCAACGAGCCCGCGCAGCAGCGGGTGGAGGTGGTGGTGCTGTCGCGCAACGACCCGGTCAGCGGCATGCGCGTGTTCCGCTCGGCCAAGGCCCACGGGCTGGCGTCTGTGCAGCGCGGGGTTTTCACGCAGGGGGCGGCGCCGTTTCGCTACCTGCGGCCCCTGGGCGCGCACCTGTTTCTCTCGGCCAATGCGGCCGACGTGAACGAGGCGCTGGCCATGGGCTTCCCCGCTGCCCAGGTCGCCACGCAATCGGCCCAGGCCAGCATTGCCCACCCGCACGAAGTGCGCATTGCGTTCGACGGCGACGCCGTGCTGTTTTCGGACGAGGCCGAGCGGGTGTTCCAGTCATCAGGGCTCGACGCCTTCCAGGCCCACGAGGTCGAAAAAGCCTTGCTGCCCCTGCCCCCCGGACCGTTCAAGCCCTTTTTGTCGGCCCTGCACCGCCTGCAGCAAAGCGGCGCGCCGTCCATGCGCATCCGCACCGCACTGGTCACGGCGCGCGGTGCGCCCGCGCACGAGCGGGCCATCCAGACGCTGATGAGCTGGCAGATCGCGGTGGACGAAGCCATGTTTCTGGGCGGCATGCCCAAGGGCGAGTTCCTGCGCGAGTTCGAGCCCGATTTCTTTTTTGACGACCAGACGGGCCATGTCACCTCGGCAGCGCGCCATGTGCCTGCGGGCCATGTGCGCAGCGGCATTGCCAACCAGGGCGCGCGGTCGCCCGAATGAGGCCCGCAGGCCCGGGCAGCACCAAGGTGGCGGAAGGTGTGATGTGTACATCGGTAACCGTATGGTGACGAATGCAACATGCGTTCAAAGCCTGCGCCTGCAGCGTTGCAAACCTGCCAGATGGCCGCAGCTGTGCCACCATGACGTTTCAGTCCAAGGAGCCTTGCGCATGAAAATTTCTATGGCACTGCTGGCCGCCTTGGGGTGTAGCCTGGCGCTCGCCAACCCCCCAGCGGCCACTGACCCCGCCATGGCCGCTGCCAGCCATCCGGCTGCAGCCCCACTTTCCAAGGGGGAAATCAAGGCCATGCAGCAGTTCAAGATGCTTGACTTCAATGGCGACGGCAGGCTCAGCCGCAGCGAAGTCGCGCTTTTCCCACCGTTGTCTGCCGCCTTCGACGACACCGATACCGACCACGACAATTTGGTGTCTTACGCCGAAGTACGGGTTTTTGCTGCCAAATACCGCGCCGAACGCGAGCGCAAGCGGGCCGCGCAAGCCGAACTTGACTCGCGTACCCCTGCGGCCAAGCCTTCCAAAGAATTGCGCTCCGAGTGAAATGTGCCCTGAACGCTGGAATATTAAGCGCCAAAAGCTATTAATTCAATAGCAATCGGATCATCCAATTGCCGCTATCGGCCCGGGCGCGGGGCTGCAGTGGCAGAGAAAAGGCGCGTGCGGCGCAGCCCGCCTTGAACAGGCTCTCAAAGACCCGAAGTGCGCTTGATCTTGGGGTCGGAGTAGGTCAACGGCTCATTCTTGACCTGCTGGGCCAGGCGCTCCTGCAGGGTCATCTTGTTGATGTCCTGCGCCAGTTCGACCGCACTTCCGCTGGCCCGCCACATGGACTGAATGAACTCCAGCAGCTGCTTGGAAATGGGCTCCTTGGGTGGCTCGGGGGGCTCCTCGACCGTTTCTTTTTTCTTGACTTCCGTCCAGTCGCGGTTGGGGGCCTCTGGGGCGGAGGGCTTATCGGGCTCGCGCACGATGGCGCCTTCTCCCAGCCGGTCCATGGACTCGACCGGGTTGGGCGCGTTGATGGGACGCACCGCAGGGGCGCCCGAAGCACCAGTGGAATACAAATCAGCGCCCTGAGGACGCCAGCTTGGCGATCGATCGACAGGTGGCAGTTGCATAACCATGGCCCTTCATGAATGGAAACGAGAAATTGCTTTACAGCCTCCTCGTACATCCATAACGGCAAAAAGAAGGGGAAATTAAGCCCTTTTTCGCCTTATGGGCCAAAACAAGGGTTTACCCTTAAAAACAGCCGGTGTAGCGATACCCGCGCCTTCTTGCGCAACGCGCTCCGAAGCGCTTACAGAAACCGCTCCAGCAAGCGCCGGGAGTGCTTGTCCAGCACCGTGGTGTCCGGCACCCGAAACTGCATGCCGTCCCCCGCGGAAATCAGCAGACGCGTGCGCCCGCCCAGGCGACGAATGTCTTCCTCGGCCTTCAGCACAAACTGCGCGGGCCCTTTGTCGGTGACAACGGCCCAGGTGCTGGGGGTGGAGAAACTCGATACGGACGTGATCTGGCTGATAGTGGGCACAAACTCCCGTACCGCCAGCTCCTCATCAATAAGGTGGCGTGCCGACTCGGGCAGCTGGTCCAGGCGGTCAATCCATGCCAGCTCATGGCCATCCGGGCCGATGAGCGAAAGGCCTTCGGAGGGCGCCGCAATGGGAAATGCGCGCACGGGCGTTACGCCCTCATGGGCAGTGCCGTCGGGCTGGGTCAGAACCAGGCGGCCGTGGGAGTTGCGAGCCAGGGTGAATACAGGAGAGGACACAAGCGTGAAGGCAGTGGTGTTCATGGCGGTTCCTTCGGTGTCAATCAAGTATTGCCAGCGGGGTGCGCCGGGTGCAGCAGACCGCTGTCGATGATGACGCCAGCCGCCTGTGCGTCTTCTTCGGCTCGGCGGGCCTGCGCTTCATACAGCCGCCAGTAAGCGCCCTCTTTTGCCATGAGTTCGTCGTGCGGCCCGACCTCGACCACTTCGCCCCGGTCCATCACCACCAGCCGATCGGCCTTGCGCAGGGTGGACAGGCGGTGGGCGATGGCAATGGTGGTGCGTCCTTGCACCAGGTTATCGAGCGCCTTCTGGATTTCCTTTTCGGTTTCGGTGTCCACGGCCGACGTAGCTTCGTCCAGGATCAGGATGCGCGGGTCGATCAGCAGCGCGCGGGCAATGCTGATGCGCTGGCGCTCGCCGCCCGACAGGCCCTGGCCGCGCTCGCCCACCAGCGAGTCGTAGCCGTGCTGCAGGCGCAGGATGAACTCGTGCGCATGGGCGGCGCGGGCGGCCGCAATGATCTCTTCACGCGTGGCATCGGGCTTGCCGTAGGCAATGTTCTCGGCAATGGTGCCGAAAAACAGGAAGGGCTCCTGCAGCACCAGGCCGATGTGGCGGCGGTAGTCGGCCACGGCAAAACGCCGAATGTCCACGCCATCGACCTGGATGGAACCGTCGCTCACGTCGTAAAACCGGCTGATCAGGTTGACCAGCGTGCTCTTGCCCGAGCCGCTGTGCCCCACCAGGCCGATCATCTCGCCGGGGCGAATGTCCAGATCCAGGTGCTTGATGACCGCGCGGCTGCCGTAGCGAAAGCCCACGTTGCGCATCTGGATCGCGCCCTCCACGCGGGCCAGCTTCACGGGTTGAACCGGGTCGGGCACGTTGCTCACATGGTCCAGGATGTCAAAGATGCGCTTGGCGCCCGCCGCTGCCTTTTGCGTGACCGAAACGATGCGGCTCATGGAGTCGAGCCGGCCGTAAAAGCGCCCGATGTAGGCAATGAAGGCCGTTAGCACACCCACGGTGATCTGGTTGTGCGACACCAGCCAGATGCCGAACGCCCAGACCACGAGCAGGCCGATTTCGGTCAGCAGCGACACGGTAGGCGTGAACACCGACCAGGTCTTGTTGAGCTTGTCGTTCACTTCCAGGTTGTGCTGGTTGGCATCGCGAAAGCGCTGGGCTTCGCGCTTTTCCTGGGCGAATGCCTTGACCACGCGGATGCCCGGAATGGTGTCGGCCAGCACATTGGTCACCTCGGACCACACGCGATCGATCTTTTCGAAACCCGTGCGCAGGCGGTCGCGCACGGTGTGAATCATCCAGCCAATAAAGGGCAGCGGCACCAGTGTGACCAATGCCAGCCAGGGGTTGATCGAGAAAAGGATGGCCGCCGTCATGCAGATCATCAGCACATCGGTGACGAAATCGAGGGCATGCAGCGACAGGAACACGTTGATGCGGTCGGTCTCGGAGCCGATGCGCGCCATCAGATCACCCGTGCGCTTGCCGCCAAAGTAGTCAAGCGACAGGCGCAGCAGGTGCTCGTAGGTGGTGGTGCGCAGGTCGGCGCCAATGCGCTCGGACACCAGCGCCAGGATGTAGGTGCGCGCCCAGGAGAGCCCCCATGCAGCCAGTGCCGATAGCAGCAGGCCGCTCAGATACAGCACGACCAGCCCGGGCTCGATCTGCTGGCCGTTCTGGAACGGGATCAGGATGTCATCCATCAGCGGGATGGTGAGATAGGGCGGCACCAGCGTGGCCGCAGTAGAAGCCAGTGTGAGGGCAAAGCCAGCGGCCAGCTGCTTGCGGTAGGGGCGCGCAAAGCGCCACAGGCGCAGCAGCACCCAGGTAGACGTTTGCGGCGGCTGCGCACGCGCGCAGGCGGGGCATTCTTCGGTGTCGGGGGGCAGCGGGGTATGGCACAGGGGGCAGGTGGGCTCGTCGGCCTCTTGCGGCGCCGCACCAGCCACCAGGCCGCGGTCCACCGCCTGCTCGAAACGCTGCACCAGGCGCAGGGCCTGGGGATGATTGCCCAGGGTGAACCGCCAGAAGGCCAGCCGCGCATCGGGGGCCTGCAGCTCCAGCGTTCCCACCCCGCCATGGTCTTGCAACCGCAGCGCCAGCCCGCCGGACAATGGCCAGGCACGCCAGGCGGCAGCGCCCGGGTCACAGGCCAGGATGTGCTCCGGGGTCAGCACCACCCACCCGGTGGCAAAGCGCAGTTCGGCGCTCAGGTCAACCTGTAACGCGGCCAGCACGTTCTCTTGGGGAGCGAGCATGGCCCGCAAATCGGCCCCTTGGGGGCCAGAAAAGACACCGGAGGCGTCCACAGAATGGTGATGTTGCATAAGTTTGGGTTCTCTGCCGCCGGCGACACAAAGCCGCACGCGGTGCAGAAGCCGGAATTTTGACCGAAACCCGAAGCGCCGGAGCAAACGGCTCTCCCCTCCACCCCTTCAATAGCAAAACTCACGCACAACCGGGCGCACAATTGCACTCCCTGTCCGGCCCGCCCGGTGCCCCTGAACCGCTCCGCAACATGGCAAAAATCGACGATATCCAACTGCTCCGCATCAATTACCTGCGCGGCCCCAACATCTGGACCTACCGGCCGGCACTCGAGGTCTGGCTCGACCTTGGTGTTCTGGAAGACCATCCCTCCCACACCATTCCCGGGCTGAACCACCGCCTCACCACCTGGCTGCCGGCGCTGGAAGAGCACCACTGCGGCGTGGGCGAGCGCGGCGGTTTCCTGCAGCGGCTGCAAGAAGGCACCTGGTGTGGCCATGTGCTGGAGCATGTCGTCATCGAGCTGCTCAACCTGTCGGGCATGCCCACGGGCTTTGGCCAGACGCGCAGCACGTCGGTGCGCGGCGTTTACCGCATGGTGTTCCGTGCCCGCGACGAGCAGGTGGCACGCATGGCACTGGCACAAGGCCACCGCCTGCTGATGGCCGCCATCAACGATGAACCTTTTGATGTGCCGTCGGCCGTGGCCAAGGTGCGCACCGAGGTGGACGACCGCTACCTGGGCCCCAGCACCGCGTGCATCGTCACGGCGGCCACCGACCGCGGCATCCCGCATATCCGCCTGAACGACGGCAACCTGGTGCAGCTGGGTTACGGGGCCCGCCAGCGCCGCATCTGGACGGCCGAGAGCGAATTCACCAGCGCCATTGCCGAGGGCATCGCCTCCGACAAGGACCTCACCAAGAGCCTGCTCAAATCCTGCGGTGTGCCCATCCCAGACGGCCAGGTGGTCAACAGCCCTGAAGAGGCCTGGGAAGCCGCCGAGGACATCGGCCTGCCCGTCGTGGTGAAGCCCTCGGACGGCAACCATGGCCGAGGCGTGACGCTGGACCTGCGAAAGAAGGAAGACATTGAGGCGGCCTACCACGTCGCCTACCCCGAAGGCAGCGACGTGATGGTGGAGCGCTTCATCCTGGGTGATGAACACCGCCTGCTGGTGGTGGGCGGCAAGCTGGTGGCGGCGGCGCGGGGTGAAGTGGTGTCCATCACCGGCAATGGCCGGTCCACCGTCAAGGAACTGATCGACACCCAGCTCAACTCCGACCCACGCCGGGGCTACGAAGAAGAATACCCGCTCGAAATCATCGACCTGGCAACCGACACCAAGGTGCAGCTCGAACTCAAGCGCCAGGACCTGGGCGCAGACTCCGTGCCCGTCGCGGGCCGCCAGATCGTGGTGCAGCGCAACGGCAACGTGGCCGTGGATTGCACCGACGACGTGCATCCCGAGGTGGCCTACATCGCGGCGCTGGCAGCCAAGGTGGTGGGGCTGGACATTGCCGGTATCGACATGGTGGCGCAGGACATCTCCCGCCCGCTGCACGAACAAGGCGGCGCCATTGTGGAAGTCAACGCCGGCCCCGGCCTGCTCATGCACCTCAAGCCCGCGGAGGGCGCGCCCCGGCCCGTGGGCCAGGCCATCGTCGAGCACCTGTTCCCCGCAGAAGAACACCAAGACGATGACACCGTCGGCCGCATCCCGGTGGTGGGCGTGGCCGGCACCCGGGGCACCGCCACCATTGCACGCCTGGTGGCCTGGCTGCTGCATCTGGGCGGTCGTCACACCGGCCTGGCCTGCCGTGATGGCCTTTTTCTGGACCGCCGCTGCGTGGAATCCGCTGACAGCGCCCACTGGGAGGCGGCCCACCGCATGCTCATGAACCGCATGGTGCAAGCGGCCGTGATTGAAAACGACGCCCGCACCATCCTGCGCGACGGGCTGGCCTACGACCGCTGCCAGGTAGGCGTGGTCACCGACATGGACGGCGCAGAAAACCTGGCCGAATTCGACATCCAGACCCGTGAGCAGATGACCAAGGTGCTGCGCACGCAGGTGGATGTGGTGCTGGACGGCGGCGCCGCCGTGCTCAACGCTGCCGACCCACAAGTGGCCGATCTCGCCCCGCTGTGCGATGGCGACGTGGTGCTGTACGCACAAGACGCCAGCCTGCCCGCCATCGTGGAACACCGCGCCCGCGACCATGGCCGGGCCGTGGTGGTGCGCAACAACCGCGTGGTACTGGCCACGGGCAGCGCAGAGCATGTGCTGGGCACGCTGTCCGAGCTGACGTTCGGGCGCAACGCCATCATGCCCGACACCGATGCCCTGCTGGCCGCAATTGGCGCCGCCTGGGCGCTGGACATTGCCCCCGACCTCATCGGCGCCGGGATCAAGACTTTCGAGCCCGAACTGCCGTCCGTGAGCACCCTGCCCACCTGATGCCAACCCGTTGTTGATTCCATCGCCCTCGAACTGACCGGGGCCTGCCAGCCCTGATGGACCACAGAAAGACACTTTCATGGATGTATCTCGCACCCGGGCCCTGCGCGGCCCCAACCTCTGGAGCCGCCACATGGCCATCGAGGCCGTGGTGGCCTGCGCCGAGTCTGAACAGGCCATCTCCCGCATGGACGGCTTCGAAGCCCGGCTGCGGGCCTTGTTTCCGGCCATCGGCATGTTGCACCCCGAAGGCGGCAGCGGCGATGTCTCGCTTGCCCATGTGCTGCAAACGGCAGCGCTGGCCCTGCAGGCTCAGGCCGGCTGCCCGGTGACCTTTGCCCGCACCACCGCCACGATCGATCCCGGCGTGTACCAGGTGGTCGTGGAATACAGCGAGGAAGCGGTGGGCCGGCAGGCCTTTGAAGATGCCCAGCGCCTCATCAACGCCGCGCTGGGCCAGGGCGACTTCGATGCCGAAGCCGCCATTGCCGACCTGCGAGAGCTGGACGAAGACGAGCGCCTGGGCCCGAGCACCGGCGCCATCGTCGATGCCGCCGTGGCGCGCGACATTCCGTTTCGCCGCCTCACCCGCGGCAGCCTGGTGCAGTTTGGCTGGGGTTCCAGGCAGCGCCGCATCCAGGCCGCCGAAATCGACTCCACCAGCGCCGTCGCCGAATCCATTGGCCAGGACAAAGACCTCACCAAGCGCCTGCTGCACGCGGCCGGCGTGCCGGTGCCGCTGGGCCAGCCGGTCGAAACCATTGAGGAAGCCTGGGAAGTCGCCCTCAAGGTCGGCCTGCCCGTGGTGGTGAAGCCCCAGGACGGCAACCAGGGCAAGGGCGTCACGGTCAACATCACCGACCGCGCCCAGCTCGAAGAAGCCTACAAGAACGCGGCCGACTACGGCACCGTGATGGTCGAGCGCTTTTTGCCCGGCCACGATTTCCGCCTGCTGGTGGTGGGCGACCAGCTGGTGGCCGCCGCCCGGCGCGAGCCGCCCCAGGTGCTGGGCGACGGCCAGCACACCGTGCGCGAGCTGGTGGACCAGGTCAATCTCGACCCGCGCCGTGGCGAAGGCCACGCCACCTCGCTCACCAAGATACGCCTCGATGACATTGCCGTGGCCCGCCTGGCCATGCAGGATTTGACGCCCGATTCGGTGCCCTCCAAGGGCCAGCGCGTCATCCTGCGCAACAACGCCAACCTGTCCACCGGCGGCACCGCCACCGATGTGACCGATGACGTGCACCCCGAAGTGGCCGCCCGCGCCGTGGCCGCCGCCCAGATGGTGGGCCTGCACATCTGCGGCGTGGACATGGTGGCCGAAACCGTGTTGCGCCCGCTGGAAGAACAAGGCGGCGGCTTTGTGGAAGTGAATGCCGCCCCCGGCCTGCGCATGCACCTGGCCCCCAGCTATGGCAAGCCCCGCAACGTGGGCCAGGCCATGGTGGACCGCCTGTTCGCCCATGGCGACAACGGCCGCATCCCGGTGGTGGCCGTCACCGGCACCAACGGCAAGACCACTACCGCACGCCTGATCGCCCACCTGTTCACCGCGCAAGGCCTGCGCGTGGGCATGACCAACACCGACGGCGTGTATGTGAACGGCCGCCAGATCGACAGCGGCGACTGCAGTGGCCCCAAGAGCGCCCGCAACGTGCTGCTGCACCCCGAGGTAGACGCGGCGGTGTTCGAAACGGCCCGTGGCGGCATCTTGCGCGAAGGCCTGGGTTTTGACCGCTGCCAGGTGGCCGTGGTCACCAACATCGGCGCGGGCGACCACCTGGGGCTGAACTACATCACCACGGTGGAAGACCTGGCGGTATTGAAGCGCGTGATCGTGCAGAACGTGGCCGCCACCGGTTATGCCGTGCTCAACGCCACCGACCCCATCGTGGCGGCCATGGCCTCGTCTTGCCCCGGCAAGATCATCTTTTTTGCCAGCGACCGCCACCACCCCGTGATGGCCACGCACCGCGCCCAGGGCCACCGCACCGTGTATGTGGACGGCGACTCCGTGGTGGCCGCAGAAGGCTCGTGGCGCGAAACCATCCACCTGCGCGACGTGCCCATCACGCGCAACGGCAAGATCGGTTTTCAGGTCGAAAACGTCATGGCCAGCGTGGCGGCCGCCTGGGGCGCTGGCCTGCCCTGGCAGACCATTCGCCGCGGTCTTTCGGGCTTTGTGAATGACAGCGACAACGCCCCGGGCCGCTTCAACCTCATGGACTTCAAGGGCGCCACGGTGATTGCCGACTACGGCCACAACCCCGACGCCATGCGCGCCCTGGTCGCCGCCGTCGATGCACTGCCCGGCAACCGCCGCAGCGTGGTGATCAGCGGCGCCGGCGACCGCCGCGACGAAGACATCCGCGAGCAGACCGTGATCCTCGGCGCGGCCTTTGACGACGTGATCCTGTACCAGGACGCCGCCCAGCGCGGCCGCGGCGATGGCGAAGTGATGGCGCTGCTGCGTGAAGGCCTTGCCGGCGCAGCCCGCACCAGGCATGTCGAGGAAATCCGGGGCGAGTTCATTGCCATCGACACTGCCCTGGATCGCCTGCAGCCGGGCGACCTGTGCCTGGTGCTGGTGGACCAGGTGGAAGAAGCCCTGGCGCACCTGGCCCGGCGCTGCGCCGAAGCGGGAGTGGCCGCATGATGGCCGCGCGCCGATGGGCAGGTCGGGCGGCTGTGGCCGGGGGCCTGCTGGCCTCCACCCTGCTGTCAGGCGCTGCGCTGGCCGCTTCCGGTGAAAAAATCGGCACTGTGGACACGGCCTTTCAGTGGATCGGACGCGACCACGACATCATCGTGGAGGCCTACGACGACCCCGGCGTGCAGGGCGTGACCTGCTATGTGTCGCGCGCGCGCATCGGGGGCGTCAAAGGCACGCTCGGCCTGGCCGAAGACCGCGCAGAGGCATCGATCGCCTGCCGCCAGGTAGGTGCCATCAGCATCCCTGAGCCGCTCAAGAAGCAGGAAGAAGTGTTCAGCGAGCGCATGTCGATCCTGTTCAAGCGCCTGCGCATCGTGCGCATGGTGGACCCGGCGCGCAACACGCTGGTCTACCTCACCTATTCGGAAAAGCTGATCGACGGTTCGCCCCAGAACAGCGTAACCGCCGTGCCGGTGGACCGCGCCACGCCGATTCCGCTGCGCAAGTGAACCGGCGGGTTCTACGCCGGGGCAGCCCTTCAACGCCTTTCATCCTGGGCTAGTCGAAGGGCCTGCCCCTTGCATGCAGGCGGTAACAAACCCAGCCTTTGAGGATGGATCACGTACTGGTTCACATGGGGCACCCGGCTGGTTTTTTAATGAAATCAGCCTCTAGCCCTTACCCTTAAAGCGCTAACAGCTATTAATTTAATAGCAAATCAACCCCATCAACCCTGCGCCGCAATCTGGCGCAGCGCCTGTTCGAACACCTCCACCGGCTGCCCGCCCGAGATCAGGTGGCGGTCGTTGATGATGATCGCGGGCACCGAGTGAATGCCCTGCTGCTGATAGAACTGCTCGCGCTCGCGCACCTCGGTGGCATAGCGGTCTGAGGCCAGCAGCTCGCGGGCGGCATCGGGGTTCAGCCCCACCTCGCCCGCCACCCGCACCAGCACTTCGTGGCTGCTGGGGTCCTGCCCATCGGTGAAATACGCCGTGAACAGCGCATGTTTGAGCGCTCGCTGCAGGCCGTGCTCTTGCGCCCAGTGCAGCAGGCGGTGCGCATCAAAGGTGTTGTAGATGCGGCTGCGCTTGTCCATGCCGAAGGTGAATCCCAGCTCGGCACCGCGCGCGGCAATGGATTCGCGGTTCTTCTGGCTCTGCTCGGGCGAGGCGCCGTACTTTTCGTGCAGGTGCTCGCCAATGTCCTGGCCTTCCAGTGCCATCTGCGGGTTCAGCTCGAAAGGCTGAAAGTGCAGGTCGACCGCGACTTCATCCTTGAGCCTGTCTGCCGCCTGCTCCAGCGCCTTGAGGCCGATGATGCACCAGGGGCAGGACACGTCAGAGACAAAATCAATCTT
Organism: Acidovorax defluvii; assembly: GCA_003268905.1. GTDB lineage: Bacteria > Pseudomonadota > Gammaproteobacteria > Burkholderiales > Burkholderiaceae_C > Acidovorax > Acidovorax defluvii. Next base: position 6,234 of record QLTU01000006.1, on the reverse strand, counting down.
GAGGGCAGTAGGCGTGGCAGTCATGGCAAAGTGGCTCCGGCGGGCAAAAGCTGCATGGTAGTGACTCGGCAATGCCTGCGCCGCCAGCGGGGCACTGCGGCTACAGGCGAGGTATTTGCAACGCCTGGTTGTGCCACGCCATTGCCTGGCACCCGCCCACAATTCCACACAAACTGTGGCGTTGAAACAAGCTTGCCTAGACTGCATCTGTATGAACGGCACTTGCACAGCACCGCGTTGGTGCTGCGCCAAGGCGCTTGCTATCCGCCCCTCACCATTTTTAACGCCGCACGAGACCTGCCACCATGAACCTGGACCAGCAAAAATCCATTCTTACCATTGCCCTTTTGGCCGCATTTGCCGACGGCAGCAAGGACGACACCGAGCGCGAGGAAATCCGCCGCCTGGCCCAGTCGCTGGCTGGCGACGCGGGCATGGCCGACCTGCCGCGCATCTACCAGGACGTGCTGCTGCAGCGCACCAGTGTGCAGGCGGCGGCCAGCGCCTTGGGTGACCCCATGCAGCGCCAGCTGGCCTACGAAATGGCGGTGTGCGTGTGCGATGTGGACGGCCGCCAGACGGCGGCCGAGCGCGACTTTCTGGCCACGCTCAAAACGGCGCTGCAACTCGATGCCCAGCAGACTGCGGCGTTTGACCAGGAAGCCGATGCGCTGGTGGATGTGGCAGAAAAAGCCATCCCGCCCACCCTGCCTGCAGTAGCAGCACCGGGTACCGCGCCCGCTGCCCCCGCCACGGGCACATCGGATGCGGACCTGGACAAATCCATCCTCAACTACGCCCTGCTCAACGGCGCACTGGAGTTGCTGCCGCAGTCGTGGGCGTCGATGGCCATCATTCCGCTGCAGGTGAAGATGGTGTATGGCATTGGCAAGGCCTACGGCGTAGAGCTGGACCAGGGCCACATCAAGGAATTCATCGCCGCCGCCGGGGTGGGCCTGACCTCGCAATACCTGGAGCAGTTTGGCCGCAAGTTGCTCGGTGGCCTCTTGGGCAAGGCAGCGGGCAAAACCCTGGGCCGCATGGGCGGTGCCGCCACCGGCATGGCGTTTTCGTTTGCCACCACCTACGCGCTGGGGCAGGTAGCCCGGCGCTACTACGCGGGCGGCCGGGTGATGAGCACGGCCATGCTGCGCGAAACCTTCCAGAACCTGCTCGGCCCCGCCAAGCAACTGCAGACGCAGTACCTGCCGCAAATCCAGCAGAAGGCCGCTACGCTGGACGCAGGGCAGATCCTGGCGATGGTGCGGGGGGCATAAGCAACCCACAGGGCCGCGCCTCGCATGGTGCATGGTGCATGGTGCATGGTGCATGGTGCATGGTGCTGGGGGCGGGGCCGGTGCCATATGGCTGGAGCCGTTCACATTGAACTCGTGGAATGGTTTCACCCTGCGCGAACGGTGTGTGCTGCACCCCATCGGCACCATCAATTTTGATAGCTCCTAGCGCTTTATCCAAAAGGGCTAGCGGCCGTTTTGGCATATATTCCACGGCCCACGCACCTGCACTGCCAACCCGGCGCCTCCCGCACGGCCCGGCGGCCGCCTCTGCAACTGCGGGCAAGGGCCGCTGCGCCGCTGCAACACCACGGTCCAACCGCGTGGCCTGCGGATCGGCACATGCCAGAATCAGCCATGCACGCCACCACGGAATCTGCAGAAATTACCGCACAGCTGCCGTCGAAACCCCGGTCCGACATCGCCTTGACGGCCCTTTACAGCGCGGCGCTGGGCCCCGTGCATCTGTCCCGCTATCTGCCGATTTTTGCGCGCTTCGATGAGGCGGGCCGCACCACCACCAGCTGGAACTGGGCCGCCAGCCTGTGCACCCTGAACTGGATGGTGTTTCGCCAGCTGTGGGGCGCGGCGCTGGTGTATGTGGCGGCGGCCGAGGGCGTGGCACTGCTGGTGTTCGGGGTGGGGCGCCCGCTGCTGGAGTGGCCCGAGGCAGTGGAATGGGGCGTGGCGGCGGCGTTTGTACTGCTCAGTTGTGCCGTGCCTGGCCTTTACGGCAATGCCCTGCTGCATGCCGATACCCACAAAAAAATAGCGCGGGCCCTTACCGCCACACACACACTCAACGAAGCCTGCGCACTGCTGGCGCGGCAAGCCAGCTCCTGGAAACGGCTCGCCTGGCTGGTGGCTGGTAATCTGGCCTTGGCGCTGGCCGCTGCCGGTGCCTATCTGGCAATGCCTTCCACCGGCACGGCGGGGGCAGACTCTTCCACGCCCGTTGCCCCGGTTCGCCCCGTGCCTCCCGAACCCGCTGCGCCCACCACGCCACCCGGTCCGCTCCTGCAGCCAGGCACCATGCCGGCCCAGCCTGTGGCGTCCGAACCCGCAGCACTGCCGTCGCCAGCAGCGACCGACAGCGCCACAGCGGGCCAATTGCCCACCTCGGAAACAATGCCTACCCCGGTGCCAGCGGCAGCTTCCGAACAGGCTCCTGCTCCTGCTCCTGCTCCTGCTGCTGCTCCTGCTGCTCAACCACAACCCGCCGCCTCCACCCCTCCTGCCGCAGCGCCCCTGGCGCAGGCCGCAGACAAGGCCACGCCCCCAAAACGCCTCTCGCCGCCTCAGGCCAAGGCCAGGGCATCCGCTCCCGACACCCCGGCAGCACCGCCAGACACCACTGCCTCCGCCAGCACCGCCCAACCCCTGCCAGCGGTCGGCACTGCGCCGGGCTATTACATCAACGTTGGTCTTTTTGCCGAAGAAGCCAATGCCCGCAAGGCCCAGGCGCGCTTGCTCAACGAGGGCCTGCCTGCCTTTCGGCAGGAAACACGGGTGGGCAAAAAGCGCCGACTAAGAGTGCGGGTGGGACCCTACAGCGACCGCGCTGACGCCGACGCCGCCGCCATCACCATCCGCGCCATGGGGCTGGATGCGCTGGTGGCCCGGCAGGGGGCCTGAGTAAGCTCAATGACTCCGATCCACATGATTGGGAGCAAAAACAGGCGCAAGTGCTTGCTGGCATTGCCCAATTAGCCTATATTTTTGCGGCACTCAACCCCCCGCATAAACGCACGGCCAGGTGAGCGCAACACGGTCTGGCCAGGGCACACCCATCAGGGTGACTGCACGCTGCAACCCCACCCAAAATCCCCTGCTCGCACAGGGGCGTCTTGAAACGGCCACAAATGCCCGTATCATTAGCACTCACCCCAAACGAGTGCTAGCAAAGCACTTGCGAGGAGGCAGTTTGGCAGCGTCCGAGTCCCGGGCGCTTCGTAATCCGGCTTTTTATTGTCAGTCAACAGGAGCAATGCAATGAACCTTCGCCCCCTGAACGATCGCGTGATCGTCAAGCGCATCGAAAGCGAAACCACGACCGCCTCCGGCATCGTGATCCCCGACAACGCCGCTGAAAAGCCTGATCAAGGTGAAGTGCTGGCCGTCGGCCCAGGCAAGCACGACGAAGACGGCGACCGTATTGCCATGAGCGTGAAGGTCGGCGACCGCGTTCTGTTCGGCAAGTACTCGGGCCAGACCGTCAAGGTCGGCGGCGACGAACTCTTGGTCATGAAAGAAGACGACCTGTTCGCCGTTGTCGAGAAGTAATTGCTACTGCGCGGCCCACATGCGTCGTTGGGCGGTGCTCGGAATCCTCACGTACTAGGCAAGTACGTTCCGGTTCCTGCGCTCCGTCCGCCTAGCCTGTGAACCGCTCGCTACGCAATTCTTTTCCCGACATAGTCATCTGTTTCACAAATTTTTAGATATTCAGGAGCTCCATCATGGCAGCAAAAGACGTAGTTTTCGGCGGCGAAGCCCGCGCACGCATGGTTGAAGGCGTGAACATTCTGGCCAACGCGGTCAAGGTGACTCTGGGCCCCAAGGGTCGCAATGTGGTGCTGGAGCGCTCGTTCGGCGCCCCTACCGTGACCAAGGACGGTGTGTCCGTGGCCAAGGAAATCGAACTCAAGGACAAGCTGCAGAACATGGGCGCCCAGCTCGTGAAGGAAGTGGCCTCCAAGACCAGCGACAACGCTGGTGACGGCACCACCACCGCCACCGTGCTGGCACAGGCCATCGTTCGCGAAGGCTTCAAGTACGTGGCCGCCGGCATCAACCCGATGGACCTCAAGCGCGGTATCGACAAGGCTGTGACGGCCCTGGTCGCCGAGCTGAAGAAGGCTTCCAAGCCCACCACCACCTCCAAGGAAATCGCACAGGTCGGCTCGATCTCTGCCAATTCCGACGAAACCATCGGCAAGCTGATCGCTGACGCCATGGACAAGGTTGGCAAGGAAGGCGTGATCACCGTGGAAGACGGCAAGTCGCTGGAAAGCGAACTGGACGTCGTGGAAGGCATGCAGTTTGACCGCGGCTACCTGTCGCCCTACTTCATCAACAACCCCGAAAAGCAATCCGCGATTCTGGACAACCCCTTCGTGCTGCTGTTCGACAAGAAGATCAGCAACATCCGCGACCTGCTGCCCACGCTGGAGCAAGTGGCCAAGGCTGGCCGTCCGCTGCTGATCATTGCCGAAGAAGTCGAAGGCGAAGCCCTGGCTACGCTGGTGGTCAACACGATCCGCGGCATCCTGAAGGTTGTAGCTGTCAAGGCGCCTGGCTTCGGCGACCGCCGCAAGGCCATGCTGGAAGACATCGCCATCCTGACGGGCGGCAAGGTCATCGCTGAAGAAGTGGGCCTGACGCTCGAAAAGGTGACGCTGGCCGATCTGGGCCAGGCCAAGCGCATCGAAGTGGGCAAGGAAAACACCATCATCATCGACGGCTCCGGCGCTGCCGCTGACATCGAAGCCCGCGTCAAGCAAGTGCGCGTGCAGATCGAAGAAGCCACGTCCGACTATGACCGCGAAAAGCTGCAAGAGCGCGTGGCCAAGCTGGCTGGCGGTGTGGCCGTGATCAAGGTCGGCGCTGCCACCGAAGTCGAAATGAAGGAAAAGAAGGCCCGCGTGGAAGACGCACTGCACGCTACGCGCGCAGCTGTGGAAGAAGGCGTTGTGGCCGGTGGTGGCGTGGCCCTGCTGCGTGCCAAGCAAGCCGTTGGCACCTCCATCAAGGGTGACAACGCTGACCAGGACCACGGCATTGCCCTGGTGCTGAAGGCCATCGAAGCGCCTCTGCGCGAAATCGTGAACAACGCCGGCGGCGAAGCCTCGGTGGTGGTGAACGCTGTGTTGGCCGGCAAGGGCAACTTCGGCTTCAACGCTGCCAACGACAGCTACGGCGACATGCTCGAGCTGGGCATTCTGGACCCCACCAAGGTCACCCGCACGGCGCTGCAAAACGCAGCATCGGTGGCATCGCTGCTGCTGACGACCGAGTGCATGGTGGCTGACGCACCGAAGGAAGAAGCCGGTGCTGGCGGCGGCATGCCTGACATGGGCGGCATGGGTGGCATGGGCGGCATGGGCATGTAATTGCCTGGCCCTCGCGCAGCCGCCCTGGCTGCGCAGCCCCACGAAAAGCCCGCAGATCTTTTGGCCTGCGGGCTTTCTTCATGTCATGCTGCAGGGGGCTCGCCGTAGCTGTTGGACGCACCGTCGGTAGGTTGCACCCACCAGTACAGCAAGACAAAGAAACCAATCCCGGTCAACAAAAGCAGCTGCCACCACCCCGTGGCCGATGTCGTGCAAGCGGCGCGTTCCCACCGCCAGTGCCGGCAACAACAGTGCCAGCGATGCAAGGCCGTTGATCACATCCCCCAGCATGCCGGTGGCCACCATGACCAGCACCTGGAACAGAAAAAACCACCAGTATTCGGAGCGCGACGCGCGGCCCGAGAACGTGGCGTACTGACCCAGACACGACTTGATTGCCTGAACAAAATCCATGGTGAATTCCCTCTGTCTTGGTTGAATGCTGACGAATTGCGGGCGAGTGCCCCGGAGCATGATAGGCGGGCAGTGCGACAAGTGCATGTGCGTGGCCACGTCCGTCGGATCGCTGCAGCGGCGTCGACTCGCACCCCCATTTGCTATTAATTTAATAGCTATTAGCGCTTTATACATAAGCACCAGAGGCAATTTTGACACGCGGATTCAAGTACGAAGTGCGCGAATCTCAAGTCTAAGCGGAGTGATCTCCAGCCCATAGAACACCTCATGCGGAGTACGCCAGCCCAGGCACTTGCGTGGCCGGTGGTTCAGTGAATACACCGCCTCATCCACTTGGTCTTGCGTGACCCCCGCCAGGCTCATTGCCTTGGGGAAGTACTGGCGCAGCAATCCATTGTGGTTTTCGTTCA